>NZ_CASCJC010000001.1:432500-1225000 GCF_949152225.1 Ligilactobacillus sp. Marseille-Q7487 | reverse complement strand
TGGTGTACCAGTTGTTCTGCCAAGGGCATCGCTGGGTAGCTATGTATGGATGAGATAAACGCTGAAAGCATCTAAGTGTGAAACTCGCCTCGAGATTAGATTTCCCATTCCTTTGGAAGTAAGACCCCTGAGAGATGATCAGGTAGATAGGATGGAAGTGGAAGTGCCGTGAGGCATGGAGCGGACCATTACTAATCGGTCGAGGACTTAACCAAAGTCAAAACGCAGTTTTCTCTGAAGTGTTTGAATCTAGTTTTGAGAGAACAAATTTCTTTCAACATTTAAATAGTGCGGTGACGATGGCATGAAGGATACACCTGTTCCCATTCCGAACACAGAAGTTAAGCTTCATTACGCCGAGAGTAGTTGGGGGATCGCCCCCTGCAAGGGTAGGAAGTTGCCGTGCTAAATGGAGGATTAGCTCAGTTGGGAGAGCGTCTGCCTTACAAGCAGAGGGTCACAGGTTCGAGCCCTGTATCCTCCATATGAGTCGTTAGCTCAGTCGGTAGAGCATCTGACTTTTAATCAGAGGGTCGACAGTTCGAGCCTGTCACGACTCATTTAAAAAAATAAATAAAAACTATTGACACCATGAAGTTGATTTGATAGAATATGAAATGTTGTCGCTAATGTTGCCGGCTTAGCTCAGTTGGTAGAGCATCTGATTTGTAATCAGAGGGTCGGGCGTTCGAGTCGTCTAGCCGGCATATGCGGAAGTAGTTCAGTGGTAGAACATCACCTTGCCAAGGTGGGGGTCGCGGGTTCGAATCCCGTCTTCCGCTTTATCATTATGCCGGGGTGGCGGAACTGGCAGACGCACAGGACTTAAAATCCTGCGGTGAGTGATCACCGTACCGGTTCGATTCCGGTCCTCGGCATTTTGATTTTAATTTAATATGCACCCATAGCGCAACTGGATAGAGTGTCTGACTACGAATCAGGAGGTTGCAGGTTCGACTCCTGCTGGGTGCATTTTTTATCGGGAAGTAGCTCAGCTTGGTAGAGCACCTGGTTTGGGACCAGGGGGTCGCAGGTTCGAATCCTGTCTTCCCGATAGGGATATGATAAAAGATCCTGTTTTCGCGGTGTAGCTCAGCTGGCTAGAGCGTCCGGTTCATACCCGGGAGGTCGGGGGTTCGATCCCCTTCGCCGCGATTAGTACAAAGCTGTACTTGGACCTTTAGCTCAGTTGGTTAGAGCAGACGGCTCATAACCGTCCGGTCGTAGGTTCGAGTCCTACAAGGTCCATACTTGTAGTGAGCAAGTTACTTTAAAATTTATAATGGAGGATTACCCAAGTCTGGCTGAAGGGAACGGTCTTGAAAACCGTCAGGTGGGTAAAACCACGCAAGAGTTCGAATCTCTTATCCTCCTTTTTATTATCGCGGGATGGAGCAGTCTGGTAGCTCGTCGGGCTCATAACCCGAAGGTCGTAGGTTCAAATCCTGCTCCCGCAATTTCTGGTCCTATGGTGTAGGGGTTATCACGCCTGCCTGTCACGCAGGAGATCACCGGTTCAAATCCGGTTAGGACCGTTAGTAGTAATACTTATTTTAAAAATATGGCTCGGTAGCTCAGTTGGTAGAGCAATGGATTGAAGCTCCATGTGTCGGCAGTTCGATTCTGTCCCGCGCCATTATAAATACCATGCGGGTGTAGTTTAGTGGTAAAACCACAGCCTTCCAAGCTGTTGTCGCGAGTTCGATTCTCGTCACCCGCTTTAATTATGGGCCTATAGCTCAGCTGGTTAGAGCGCACGCCTGATAAGCGTGAGGTCGATGGTTCGAGTCCATTTAGGCCCATTTTTTGTCTTATGGAGAAATACTCAAGTGGCTGAAGAGGCGCCCCTGCTAAGGGTGTAGGTCGGTAACACGGCGCGAGGGTTCAAATCCCTCTTTCTCCGTATGATGGCCCGTTGGTCAAGTGGTTAAGACACCGCCCTTTCACGGCGGTAACATGGGTTCAAATCCCGTACGGGTCATATATAATTATCGCGGGATGGAGCAGTCTGGTAGCTCGTCGGGCTCATAACCCGAAGGTCGTAGGTTCAAATCCTGCTCCCGCAATTTCTGGTCCTATGGTGTAGGGGTTATCACGCCTGCCTGTCACGCAGGAGATCACCGGTTCAAATCCGGTTAGGACCGTTGTGACTTAATAATTTTGACCATCTTATCTGATGGTCTTTTTTTATTTTCTTTTTATTGTCAACTGTGTTAGACTTTATGTGTTACAATCGTTTCCCGAAAGGATTCACATTATATTATTTCGTGAAGATGCCTTGTAACCAAATAATCAATTATTATAATGGGGGAATCTAAATTGACAGAAAGACATTTATTTACATCTGAATCTGTTTCAGAAGGACATCCTGATAAAATCGCTGATCAAATTAGTGATGCAATTTTAGATGCAATTTTGACACATGATCAAAATGCTAGAGCAGCTATTGAAACTACTGTGACAACAGGTTTAGTTGTTATTGTAGGTGAAGTATCAACATCAGCATATGTTGATATTCAAAAGGTTGTTCGTCAAACTATTAAAGATATTGGCTACACTAATGGAAAATATGGATTTGATGGAGATAATTGTGCAGTATTGACTGCTATTGATGAACAATCTGCAGATATCGCTTTAGGTGTCGATAATTCTTTAGAAACTAAGGCTGGGAATAATGAAGATATTCTAGATCAAATTGGTGCAGGAGATCAAGGGATGATGTTTGGGTATGCTATTGATGAAACACCTGAATTAATGCCTTTACCAATTTCATTGAGTCATCGTTTGATGAGAAAAATTGCACAGCTAAGAAAAGATGGGACATTGTCGTACTTAGGACCAGATGCTAAAGCGCAAGTGACAGTTGAATATGATGAGAATAATAAGCCACAAAGAGTAGATACAGTAGTTGTATCAACGCAACACAATGCAGATACATCTTTAGAAACAATTCGTAAAGATGTGATAGAAAAAATCATTAAAACTGTTATTCCAGCTGAATTTTTAGATGAAAAAACTAAATACTTTGTTAATCCAACTGGACGTTTTGTAATTGGTGGACCACAAGGTGATGCGGGATTAACTGGACGTAAGATTATTGTCGATACTTATGGTGGTTATGCCCATCATGGTGGTGGTGCTTTTTCAGGTAAGGATGCGACTAAGGTGGATCGCTCAGCTAGTTATGCGGCACGTTATATTGCAAAAAATATCGTTGCTGCTAAATTAGCGAAGCAAGTTGAAGTACAATTAGCGTATGCTATTGGTGTTGCTCACCCGGTCTCAGTAGCGGTTAATACCTTTGGAACTGGTGTTATTTCTGAAGAAAAATTAACTAGTGCGATTAGGGAAGTATTTGATTTGCGTCCAGCAGGTATCATTGAAATGCTAGACTTAAGACGTCCTATTTATAAGCAAACTGCTGCTTACGGCCATTTTGGAAGAACTGATATTGATTTGCCTTGGGAAAGAACAGATAAAGTAATTCCTTTAAGACAAAGTTTAGATTTGAAAGATTAAAAGATAAGACTGGTACTAAATTACCTATAGTATTTTAGTTGCCAGTTTTTTTATTAAAAAAGAAAGGCTTATCTTTTAAAAATTTTAAGTTTTTACGTGAAATAGTTCGGAAAACAGATTATAATATACTAGGAGTGGTATTTACATTTGAGAAACGGAGGAGAGGAATTTGAAGAAGAGAAAAGAACGTATTGATGCTAAAAAAGATCAGCTATTAACCGAAAATTTAAAATCAGTTAAAAAAGCGACAACGTATTTAGGAACAACAATCTTAATGAGTACGGCAGCATTAGCTGTAAGTAATAAAGATAAAGTTCAAGCGGATGAAACTGTTCAAGTAAATGCTAATAATAGTAATCAAAATGCAACTAGTCAAGATGATAGCAGTACAAATGTTGCACCAGTGTTGGCTGAACAGACACAACAAGAGCAAACGAAAGAATCAGTAACACAACAATCACAGCAAGAACAACAGCAAGTTCAACAACAAACACCAAAACAAGATACTGTTGTAGCGCAAGTCCCAGAAGCAGTTAATCTATCAGTGTTTTCTAGGGCTTATCCGGCTAATGTACAACAATTCTTAAATACAATTGCTCCAACAGCACAACGTTTAGCTCAGCAACGAGGGGTTTATGCGTCATTAATGATTGCACAAGCAGCTCTTGAAAGTGCATGGGGAAGCAGTGCTTTAGCAACTAATGCGTATAACTTATTTGGAGTTAAATGGACAGGAACAGGTGCATATGTAACGATGCAAACACAAGAGTATTATGATGGAGCTTATCATACTGTTTATGCTAAATTCCAAAGATACTCAGGATATGAAGAATCGTTAAATGGTTATGCTAATTTGATTGTAACCCGCTTCCCTAAATCAACAAAATCGTATTCATCTACGGTTGAGCAAGCTGCCCAAAATTTAAGATATGGGGTTTATGGTACATATGCCACAGATCCTAATTATGCAAGTAAACTGATTTCTGTGATTAATACTTATAATTTACGACAATATGATACCAATAACGGTGTCTCAAATGATAGTAACCAAAATTCTGGTAATACCGGCAATACAAATACAGGCGTTACTGGAACATATACAGTTAAAGCAGGGGATACATTATGGGCAATTTCGCAAAAAACGGGTGTATCAGTTGCTAACTTACGTGCATGGAATAATTTGAACTCTGACATCATCTATGTTGGTCAAGTTTTGAAACTTTCTGCATCATCTAACAACGGTAATCAAAATAATAATTCAGGAACTAACAATGGAAACACCACACAGACTCCAAATCAGACAAATACACAAATGTATACAGTCAAGAGTGGCGATTCATTATGGGCAATTTCACAAAAATATAACGTGAGTGTTGCACAAATTAAATCTTGGAATAATTTGACTTCAGACGTAATCTATGTTGGACAAGTGCTCAAAATTCAAGCACAAACCCAACAAGATAGCAATACTAATCAAGGAAGTCAAAATCAAGGTAATCAAAATCAACAAACACCAAGTACTAATACTCAAACTTATACAGTCAAGAGTGGCGATTCATTATGGGCAATTGCAACTAGTCATAATATGACTGTTGATGAATTAAAGAGATTAAATAATCTTTCTTCTAATTTGATTGTTCCAGGCCAAGTCTTGAAGATTAGCCAAACAACAAGTTCAAATACTAATAATAGTGGTAATCAAAGTAATAACAACAATAATCAAACATCAACACCATCGACTAATTATGCAACCTATACAGTCAAGAGTGGTGATTCGTTATGGGCAATTGCTAACCGCAACAATATGAGTGTAGCTAGTTTGAAGGCCTTGAACAATTTGAGCTCAGATGTAATTTATCCAGGTCAAGTACTGAAAATTTCAGGACAACAAACAACACAACAGCCAAGTAGTAATCAACAAAGTAGTTCTGCTAAGCCACAAGAAGTCCAACCAAGCGGACAAACCTATACGGTTAAGAGTGGTGATTCATTGTGGGCAATTGCCAATAGATATAACACAACTGTTGCACAACTTAAACAGCTAAATAATTTATCAAGCAATACAATATATGTTGGTCAAGTGTTGAAACTAAGTGCAAATGGTACAATTAATTCATCAATTACGGTTAAACCAAGTACTAACTCTAAGACATATGTGGTTAAGAGTGGTGATTCGTTATGGAAGATTGCAATGAATAATTCCATGACTGTTAACCAATTAAAAGTATTAAACAACTTGACTTCTGATACGATTTACGTTGGTCAGACATTAAAGTTAAATTAGACAAATAAAGGCAAGTTAGCTTATTTAGAGCAGCTTGCTTTTTTGCTTTAATCCAAGCTTGCAAATATAGTGAAACTTTGCTAAGATGATATTAATATTTAACGCTGAGAAGGAATAGTAAAATAAGGCTGCGTTTCAGAAAGTACGTGGTTGTTGTGAACGTATAACGGGTTTTATTTGAACTCACCTTTGAGTTCTTTGTTGAAAATAAGTAGGCAAAGACGGTATTTCCCGTTACGAAAAAATGAGTGTTGACGTGTAGTCAAAATATAGGTGGTACCGCGAATTTTTTCGTCCTATCGAGGAGCTAATTAGCTTGCGATAGGGCTTTTTTTATGATTTTTAAAGATGAAAGGAAGTAATTTTTTTATGGCATATTCGCATCAAAAAATTGAAAAGAAATGGCAACATTACTGGGATGAACATAAAACTTTTAAAACAACGGAAGACGAAAATAAAAAATATTTTTATGCATTAGATATGTTTCCTTATCCATCTGGGCAAGGTTTACATGTTGGTCATCCAGAAGGATATACAGCCACAGATATTATTTCACGCATGAAAAGAATGCAAGGCTACAACGTTTTGCATCCAATGGGTTGGGATGCATTTGGATTGCCTGCCGAACAATATGCATTAAATACGGGTAATTCTCCACGCGAATTTACTAAGAAAAATATTAATAATTTCAGACGTCAAATTAAATCTTTGGGACTTTCTTATGATTGGGATCGTGAAGTTAACACAACTGATCCTGAATACTATAAATGGACACAATGGATTTTTGAACAACTTTATAAACGTGGTTTAGCTTATGAAGCAGAAGTTCCGGTTAACTGGAGTCCAGATTTAGGGACAGTTGTGGCTAATGAAGAAGTTATCGATGGTAAGACTGAACGCGGTGGTTTTCCTGTTATCCGTAAGCCAATGCGCCAATGGGTTTTAAAAATTACAGCATATGCTGATCGCTTAATCGATGATTTAGAAGAATTAGATTGGCCAGAGGCAATCAAAGAACAACAAAGAAACTGGATTGGACGTTCAATTGGTGCATCTATTAAGTTTAAAGTTGCTCAAAGTGATGCGCAAATCGAAGTATTTACTACTCGTCCAGATACAATTTTTGGTGCAGCTTGCATGGTCTTAGCTCCAGAACATGAGTTAGTAAAATCATTAACAACTCCAGAACAAAAAGCTGCGGTTGAAGCTTACGTAGATGAAGTTTCACATAAATCAGATCTTGAAAGAACTGATTTGGCTAAAAATAAAACAGGTGTCTTTACCGGAAGTTATGCAATTAATCCAGTAAATGGACAAAAAATTCAAATTTGGATTGCAGATTATGTCTTAGCTTCCTATGGTACAGGGGCTATTATGGTAGTTCCAGCACATGATGAACGTGATTATGAGTTTGCCAAGAAATTTGATTTGCCAATTGTAGCGGTAATTGAAGGCGGCGATATTACAAAAGAAGCTTATACTGGTGAAGGGGTTCATATTAACTCTGATTTCTTAAATGGATTAGGTAAACAAGCTGCTATTGATAAGATGATTGAATGGTTAGAAGAAAAAGGAATTGGTGCTAAGAAAGTTAACTATCGCTTACGTGACTGGTTATTTTCACGCCAACGTTACTGGGGTGAACCAATTCCAGTAATCCATTGGGAAGATGGTGAAACAACACTAGTTCCTGAAGAAGAATTACCATTATATCTACCAAAAGCAACTAATATCCAACCTTCGGGTACAGGGGAAAGTCCATTGGCTAATTTGGAAGATTGGGTTAATGTAGTTGATGAAAATGGTCGCAAAGGTAGGCGTGAAACCAACACAATGCCACAATGGGCTGGGAGTTCCTGGTATTTCTTGCGCTATATTGATCCACATAATCAAGATGCAATTGCAAGTTTAGATAAACTTGAAAAATGGCTTCCAGTTGACTTATATGTGGGTGGGGCTGAACATGCTGTATTACATTTATTATATGCACGTTTCTGGCATAAATTCTTGTATGATTTAGGGATTGTGCCAACTAAAGAACCATTCCAAAAATTAGTTAACCAAGGGATGATTTTAGGTAGCAATCATGAAAAAATGTCTAAATCTAAAGGCAATGTAGTTAATCCAGATGATATTGTTGAAGAATATGGTGCAGATACTTTACGATTGTATGAAATGTTTATGGGACCACTTGATGCATCAATTGCTTGGAGTGAAGATGGACTAAATGGTGCTAATAAGTTCTTACATCGTATTTGGAACATGTTGATTGATGAGCAAGGACAACTTCGTGACCGTGTAACAACAATTAATGATGGTTCTTTAGATAAGGTGTATCATCAAACAGTTAAGAAAGTTAGCGAAGATTTTGAACAATTACACTTTAACACAGCTATTTCACAAATGATGATTTTTGTAAATGAATGTTATAAAGCCCAAGCTTTACCATTGGAATATATGGAAGGTTTCGTCAAATTATTAGCTCCACTTGTACCACATTTGGCTGAAGAACTTTGGACAAAATTAGGTCACGTCGGAAGTATTGCTTATGTTTCTTGGCCAACTTATGATGAAAGTAAGTTAGTTGAAAGTAGCGTTGAAATTGTTATTCAAATTAACGGCAAAGTTCGTCAACGTTTGGTAGTCGCTAAAGATGCAAGTAAAGATGAATTAGAAAAAGTTGCATTAGGCGATGCAAAAATTGCTGAAGAATTAGCAGCTAAGACCGTACGTAAAGTTATTTCGGTTCCTGGCAAATTGGTTAATATCGTGGCCAACTAAATTTAAATACTTTCTAGTGTTGGTCAAAAGAATTTTTCTTTTGGTCAACACTTTTTAATTTATTAACCCTCAAAAAATCATTTAAGATTTCTTTTTAAAAGCACCAAAGATTGGATTTACACTAGTGCTTTGTTATAATTTAGAAAGATTGAAATGGAGAGAAAAGTTCATGGGGATAAAGATTGTCATATATCAGCCCAGAGATATTGATGAAGTGGCTGCGTTATTTTATCAAACAGTACACACAATTAATGCTAAAGATTACACCCCTAAACAACTAGACGCCTGGGCGCCTAAAAAATATAGTAAAGAATTACTCAATAAGTCTTTACTAAGTGATTTTAGTTTAGTAGCTAAAATAGATGGAAAAATTGTGGGCTTTGGTGATGTATATCCAGACAAAGGTTATATAAATCATTTATATGTGCACAAGGATTATCAAGGACAAAAAATAGGTACGACACTTTGTAAAGATTTAGAAGGATTGGTAATTCCTTCAAAAGTAATACTACATTCTTCTTTAACCGCTAAATCTTTTTTTGAACAAAATGGTTATTCATTGGTCAATAAGCAAGTTGTCGATCGGCGTGGAGTTAAGCTATTAAATTGTGTAATGCAAAAAAACTTAGATTAGCGCTTTGATTTTAGATTTAATGAGCAAGGTGATTTTCAAAGGGAGAATAGTTTCGTTAGTAGAAAGTAGGATATAAAATGGATGAAAAAAATACGGTACCAAAACAACAAGTTTCAGCCAAAGAAAAGATGTTAAAAGGCTCCGCTTGGATGACTGCAGGCAGTATCTTTTCTAGAGTTTTGGGAGCCATTTATATTATTCCTTGGTACAGTTGGTTTGGTAGTGATCGTTTGCAAGCGAATGCTTTATATACTAAAGGTTATACTATTTATAGTTTGTTTATCATGATAGCGACTGCAGGAATACCAGCAGCGGTAGCTAAACAAGTATCCAAATACAATGCTTTAAATGAATATCAAGTTGGGCGTAGATTGTATAAGAAAAGTTTTGGTATTATGTTAGCCTTAGGAATCTTGTGTGCTGCAATTTTATGGTTAGGAGCACCGTTTATTTCACAAGGAGATAAAAATGTTATACCGGTTTATCGTTCTTTGGCAATTGCTTTAACGGTTATTCCAATTATGAGCTTAACTCGTGGCTTTTTCCAAGGCTATCAAGATATGGCGCCATCGGCTTTATCACAATTAGTTGAACAAATTGTACGTATCGTTTATATGTTAGCTGCTACATTTTTGTTGATGAAACTTTTACAAGCGGATTATGTTTCAGGTGTTGTCCAATCGACTTTTGCGGCTTTTATTGGTGCATTAGGTGGATTGGGTTTATTAGCTTTTTATTATTTGAAAAAGAAAAGAAGTTTTGATCAATTAGCAAAACAAAGTAATAACCAATTGGAAGTTTCTGATAATCAATTATTAAAAGAAGTTTTGAGTCAATCTGTACCATTTATTTTAGTTGGGGCTGCCATAAACATTTATAATTTAATTGATCAATATAGCTTCCAGCCAATCATGCAACATGTTAATCATTGGTCTTTAGAAACCATTAATGCTTATTATGCATTATTTGCTGGAAATGCCAACAAGTTAATAATGATTGCTGTTTCATTAGGATCTGCGTTAGCAGCAACAGTTGTACCCTTATTGTCTGCTGCAGCAACACGAAAAGATAAAGTAGCGGTTCAAAAACAGTTACTTGATTCGTTTGAATTGTTTTTATTTGTGATGTTGCCAAGTTCATTTGGAATGGCTGCCGTGGCTAAACCATTGTATGTGTTATTTTATGGTTATGATTTTACAGGTGTTTATGTATTACGTATCTCAGCTTATTTGGCGTTATTTTTAGGGATGTATATGGTATGTGCAGCTTTGGTTCAAGGCGTTTATCATAATAAGATGGCTATTCGTTGTACGCTTGTGGGATTAATTGTCAAATTGATATTACAATATCCACTGACAGCTACATTAAATGTTTATGGGCCATTGTTAGCGACAGGAATAGGAATGGTCGTCTCTTGTACGTTAATGTTGTCATTTTTATATTATAAATATCAATTAAACATTATTAAGACACAAAAAAGAGCAAATCTTTTGATGATTTTTGCGATGTTGATGTATGTGGTTGTTTTCATTCTTGTATATTTGTTAAGTTTGCTTATCAATCCGTATAGTCGGATAGGAGCGATGGTTATTTTAGTGATTGTTGCTGGAATTGGCGGTTGGTTATATGTCTTTTTATGTTTAAAGAGTAGGGTTGCCGATGCTATTTTAGGTGCAAAAACGCAAAGAATTCGACACTTGTTAAGAATTAAGTGAGGTTAGTATGCGAATTGATAAATTTTTAGCTGATGTAAATTTGGGGACACGTTCTGAAATCAAGAAAATAATCAAACAAAAAAGAGTTAGGGTAAATGATGAAATTATTCGTGATCCCAAAATACAAGTTGATTTGGAAAGCAAGGTTTATGTAGACGATAGCTTGATAACTTATCAACGTTATTTTTATTATATGTTAAATAAACCTCAAGGTGTAATCAGTGCAACGAGTGATACTAGTGCGCGCACGGTATTGGATTTAATTGCTAAAAAGGATTTAGTTAAAGACTTAGCTCCAGTTGGACGATTGGATAAGGATACTACTGGTTTGTTACTTTTGACCAATGATGGACAATTAGCTCACGATTTGTTGGCACCTAAAAAGCACGTTGCTAAACTTTATCAAGCCTTGATTGCTGGAGTAGTGGATGAACAAACTTGTGAATCTTTTGCGTGGGGATTAATTTTAAAAGATCAAACGCAACTAAAACCGGCTCAGTTAGAAATTTTGAGTGTAGATTTAAATAAAGAGCAATCTTTGATACAAATTACTATTAGCGAAGGAAAATACCATCAAGTTAAGCGAATGTTTGGAGCCGTTGGAATGAAAGTTTTAACTTTAAAGCGGCTTAAGATGGGAAATTTAACCTTAGATCAAACGTTAAGACCTGGTCAGTATCGTCCTTTAAGTATGGATGAATTAGCAATGTTAAAACAAAGCTAATTAAAAACGACTCAGTAAATGAGTCGTTTTTTTAGTGATTAAAACAAATCTTATGCATGAAAACTGGCAAATAAGTGCTTAATTTGGTTGGTAAGACAACATAATTAGTTAAAGAAAGCTCTTGGGCAACTGCGCTGTGTAAGTAAACAGCGGCATTAATTTTATCAAAAAGAGGTGAATTAAACTGTGCAATTATAGCGGCTAAAATACCGGCTAAAGTATCACCCATTCCACCTGTTGCCATATAAGGGCCACCGATTGGTAACTCATAGCATTGATTTTTAGGATGGTAAATCTGGGTGTGATGTTTTTTTAAGACAACCCAGGCATTTAGCCGATCACAAGCTGCTTGATTTAACTGCCAAGAATCTTGTTTGGAAATTTCAATACCAGAAAGACGTTGCCACTCCATTTGATGAGGCGTATAAATGACATTTTGGGCTTGAATCTTGGAAAGTAAAGCAGGATATGTAGCCAATAAAGTAACAGCCGATCCGTCAATGATGAGTGTTTGCTTTTCTTGGCAGTTTGCCATGACTGTCAAAAAAATTTCATAAGCACGTTCATCAGTGCCTAAACCAGGACCAATCACAATAACGTCATTATTACAACAAGCATTAGCCAAAGCAACCTTATCAAAAAAATTAACAAACATAGCTTCAGCAACAACGCTGTGTAAAGCTGTAAGATTTTCTTTAGCACAAGCACAAGTAACTAAACCAGCACCAGCATTAACACATGCTAAAGCACTCATGATGATTGCTCCACCGTAATTTTGATTACCTCCGACTAATAACACCTTACCAAATGTTGCTTTATGACTGATTGCAGGGCGTTTAGTGATAACAGAATTTAAAATTTGCTCAGATAGTTGTTGCATATAAACGACTCCTTTTGGACTTGAATTATTTTAATTATACTGCATGGTTATCTTTAAATAAATGTGCTAAAATTATTAGCGTAGATAAACAAGGAGGGATCGATATGACAATCGATTGGCAAGCCGAGGTCGCCAAAAGAAAAGACGATCTTTTAAACGACTTGATTGCACTTTTGAAAATTGAAAGTGTGCGTGATGAAAGCAAAGGAACACCACAAGCTCCATTAGGTCCAGGACCTAAAGAAGCATTAGATGCATTTTTAGCAATCGGACAACGCGATGGCTTTGAAACCATGGAATTAGATGGTTTAGCCGGGCATATTGCTTATGGACAAGGTGATGAAATCTTAGGGATTTTAGCACACGTTGACGTGATGCCTGCTGGTAAAGGTTGGGAAACCGATCCATTTGACCCAGTAATCAAAGACGGTCGTTTGTATGCACGTGGTTCTTCAGATGATAAAGGACCAGGAATGGCTGCTTATTATGCTTTAAAGATTATCAAAGACTTAAACTTACCAGTTTCTAAGAAGGTACGTTTTATCTTAGGAACAGATGAAGAAAGTCAATGGCGTGGGATGACACGGTATTTTGAAAAGATGCCACATCCAGATTTTGGTTTTTCACCAGATGCCTTTTTCCCAATTATCAATGGTGAAAAGGGAAATGTTAGCTTGGTAGTTAACTTTGGAAAAGAAAATGGTTCGGAATTTAGGTTGACTAATTTTGATGCTGGCTTGCGTGAAAACATGGTACCACGCGATGCAACAGCAACGGTTGTAACTGAAGATTGTGCAGCGATTGCTAAAGCTTTTGATGAATTTATCGATCAATACCCAATCGAAGGTAACTATGAAATCAATGAAGGTCAAATTATCTTAAATGTAATTGGTAAGGCAGCGCATGCGCAAGAACCAAGAAACGGTGAAAATGCCGGTACCTATTTGGCATTATTCTTGAATCAATATGGTTTTGGTAAGGATGCTAAGAACTTCTTAGAATTTGCAGCTCAATACTTACACCAAGATTCACGGATGGACAACTTCCAAACTGCTTATACAGATGAAATCATGGGTGATTTGACGATGAATGCTGGCTTGCTATCGTTTAATGAACAAGACGGTGGTAGTGTAACAATGAACTTCCGTTTCCCTAAAGGAATTGATGAAGTTCAAATTAAAGCAGCGGTAGAGAAGGTTGTTGCTCCAATGAACGCAACAATTGAACAAGGTCGTGTACAAGTGCCACACTATGTATCACCTGAAGATCCGATTGTTTCAACCTTACTTGATGTTTATCGTCGTCAAACCGGTGAAGATGCTCAACCAAAAGTGGTTGGTGGCGGCACGTATGGCCGTTTGATGGAACGTGGAGTAGCCTTTGGAGCAATGTTCCCAGATACACCAGATACGATGCATCAAGCAAATGAATTTATTCCGGTTGATGATTTGTTAAAAGCAACTGCTATTTATGCCGAATCAATCTATGAATTAATCAAATAATAAAAATAGACCAAAATGAAGTGATTTTTAAAATCACTTCATTTTGGTCTATTTTTTATTTTGCCACATTTTACCTAAAATGTCTTTAAGAACTAAGAAAGCTTCAAGCTCGGTATAGTCATAATCTTTTTTTTATTGTGTTAATAGCCCACGTAAACCAAGAACATAGTCTTTAGTAGTGACTTCTTTTGTGTACTTTAGTAAAATCGGATATTTTTGTCCCCATAACTTAGTCCAATCAACTTTTTCTTGGATGTTATCTGGAGCTTTTGCAATGGCTTCTTTGATTTGACTGAGGTTAGTATCAAATGTTAAGAGTTCATCTAGACTAGTTTGATAAATTTTGGCGAGACGCTTAGCTTGATAGACGTTGGGTAAAGTTTCGTCTGTTTCTCATTTTGAGATCGTTTGGCGACTGACTCCTAGTTTTTGTGCGACTTGTTCTTGTAACAAACCTTGTTTTTTACGTTGATTAAATAAACTTTGGCCAAGATTGCTCATTTGATCATTTAGGATACGCTTATTTCCAAATCAAAACCAGCGCTTTTTTGAGCAGTTTGGCCCGTAAAGTTAACAATTAGTCAATTTCTTTTTGAGATAAATCATATCAACCAATTGTATACCTTCTTCGAATATTTCATGATCATAATTATCTAAAAAGAAGTTTTTGATACGATAGGCATATTCAAAACCACAGTGCTGATAAAAATTCATGGTCACGGGACTTTGACCGGTCCCAACATAAGCAAATGTTGCTTTGGGATATTTTTGACAGACTGCTAATAAAAGTTTTTTACCTAGTCCTTGGCGTTGAAATACCGGTAAAACTGCTAAATTTTTAATTTCTATATCCGTTTTGTTAAACGGTAAGACTAGACAAGTCGCACAAAGTGTTTGTTGATATATTAAAGCATACATTTGTCCTTTAAACATATATTGTGCGACCAATTCTGGTTGTTCATCGGCTAAAAGCAAAAAATCTAAGAAATCTTGGCGTTTTGTCACGGGAATTTCAATTATGTTAATCATGACAGTCTCCTAGAAATAATCGACTAAGGTAGGCGTAACTGCGCTTAAAGCAGCATCTAGCTTGGTTAGCACGATCTTATCTGCGACTTTTATTTGACCTAATTTAGCTAAACGACTAGCCGAAGTTGCTCCTAGAAAAATTTGACTAAGTTGTTGAATTGTCAAAGTAAGTTGGGCTTTTGCTGAAGTCTTGACTAAACTGGTAACACCATCTTTAGCTTGTAAGCGCCAGATTCCGGTGTTTTGGCTAAGTACAGGATCACTTAATTCTAAACAAATATCGAGATTACCAGCAAACGGATAGCTATCAAAAAAACTCTTTAAATCAACGATTCGCGCCATCATGTATGGAACGATTTTAGCTTCAAACAAATACGGATCACTTGTGAACAAACCTAAATAATCAAGATTAGGTGTTTCGTAGATGATTGTGGTAAATGAATTTTGATGCTTGCTGATAAAAGTTAATAAAGCATTTTTAGCTATGGAAGTTTGATAGACAAATTCTTTAATTGTCAAAGTTAACCCAGAACGTTCATACAATAAATAACCTTGAGCTACTGCATTATCATCGTAATAAACGGCAACGTCCCAGGAATTTTTTAAGGTTAAATAATGCCACCAATTCTTGGAACGAATGATTCCACCGTTATTAGCTAATGGACTATTTTTATAAAGTGGATCGATTATGGCAATGAAATCTATGAGTGCGCCTTTTTGGAGGTGTCCGCAAGTAACTTTAGGAATTTGGAATTGTCTTAGTTTATCTGCGCTAATTTGATAATGTATCTTGTCAAAAACGTGTTCGTAACCAAACTTGCGATAATAAGTAAACGAAAAGGGAGCCAGATAAGATAAAGCGACCTTTTGTTGTGCCATTTTTTCAAGAGCATAGCGCAATAAATTGCCAGCACCACCACGACCGCTGTACTCAGGAGCGGACATCACATCACCGATTCCATGCATTGAATAAGTTGCACTTTGGAAACCAACTGTCAAAGGAATTGCATATAAGGCGCTGACAAGTTGATCATTTGCTTTGATGCCATAGGTTAATGCTTGATCATAGCGATAAAAAAAGAAATCCCGGCGCTGTTGGCTATCTTCTTTGTTAAATGCATACAAGTAAAGTTCATAAAATTGTTGTTGCTCAGTAGCTGTCGTTAGTTCGTAGTTCATAATGTGTTCTCCTTAGAAAATATATATTTTAATATAAAAGTATAAGATAGCATCTTAAGCTTATATTAATTTAAATATAGTCTTTGCAATTTTTTATTTGTAGTTGTAGTGGATTTTATCCAAGAATAAAATTATAATATCACATTAATAATTTATTTAAAGCGTTAACATTGAATATGTAATCTTGATATCGATATTTTTAATCCAAATACTAAAAAAGAGCCCTTAAAAAGGACTCTTACCATTCTTATAAAATGCCGCTGACAGGAATCGAACCTGCACTTGGAAAACCAAACAACGACCTGAACGTTGCGCGTCTGCCAGTTCCGCCACAACGGCAAAAAGATTCAAGTCGAATCTTTTATTAATATACCGTATTTTATATAAAAAGAAAAGTCTTTTATTAAGAGAGTGGCTTTTTAGGGAAGCCTACAACTGTACCATAGCCATGTAATAACATATATTTAGGACCAACTGATACGCGAACGATTTGTGGTTCAAAACGAACTCCAATGATACCATCACCGTCTTTGGCGACAGCACGTTCGATTAATTTGGTTTTGACTTCATTATATAATTCATCGTATTGATCAACTTCATCTAATTGATCAGCACTCAATTCACGTTTAACAGTAGCGTTGATAACGCCTTTGATAGTATAAGTACGATTGATTTCACCGGTTGTTAAAAACATTTTATCCCTCCTAAGTAAAGCTTAGTACTACTGTTAGTATAACATTTTTTGAACATTATGTCTGTTAGAAGGATAATTATAAGAAAAAGCTGAGAAGTTGACCTAAGGGTATAAATCATGGTATTGTAATAAGAAAGCGGTTTCTAAAAATTAGCTATTGGAGAAGATGTAATATATAGGTATTACATTTTTGAAAACGCAAGAAAAAAGCATTTATGGAGGAGAGAAAATGGATTATTATTTAGAACGAGCTAAGCTTTACCAACAACAAGCTCAACAAGCACTTAGTTATATGACACGAGGTGAAACTAATCTAGCTAATTTGCTTTTAAAAAATTTGAAACGGTCATATGTTTCTGAAATGGATAATATGAATGATAAGAAACATGATTTTTACACAGTATTGGTAGACATGAATTCTTTTTTATCTGATGAATTAGACGAGATGACTGAGTTAGAATATATACGTAACAAATTTAGAGAGTATGTTTTAATTCATGAGGATAACTAAAATTAAATTGAATTGTCTCAATCTAGTTTATAAAGATAAAGTATGTTATAATTATATTAGAAAAGACACCAGTCTGAAACAATTTCTACAAGGAAGTGTTTACCATGACAGAACAACAATATACAAATATTTTAGTGCCAGTTGATGGCTCTCAAGCAGCTGAACATGCATTATATAAAGCAGTTGAGATAGCTAAACGTAATAAGGCGCACATTGATGTGTTAAATGTAATTGATTTAAAACAGTTTTCCGTTAGCTTTGCTGGAATGATTGATGTTAATGGAGATGTTGTTTATCAAACATTTGAAGATATTGATAAATATTTAGTTGAATTAGTTGATACTGTTAAGAAACAAGGATTTGAAGACATTGAGGCACATGTACGTTTTGGTGCACCACGAACAGTGATTGCGCGTGATTTTCCTAAAGATCATAAAAATGATTTAATAATCATGGGCCCAACAGGACTAAATCCAGTTGAACGAGTATTAGTGGGTGCGGTCACAGACTATGTTATTCGTACTGCTACTTGTGATGTTATGATAGCACGTTAAACAAAGGTGACCTAGGTAAGGTCGCCTTTTTAATTAAAGGAGAAAAAATGATTTTTACAATAATAATTTATATAGCTTTTGTCGTCATAACTATTTATAATATTAAAACTAATTATGACTTAATTAAATATCGCTCAGGCAAGAGGTTACGTAATCCAGATGAATTATCAGTTCGTGAAAATTTGCAATTAGGTAAATTGGTTAAAGAAAAACGTAAGTGGTCACTTTTGGGACAAGCATTATTTTTTGTATCACTATTTATTGCTGTTAAAAGGGACCTTGTTTTTTTGGCATTTTTTATGACGCTTTATTCTGTAACCATGATTAGTGTTACACAGCTTGAAAAAAAGATTGTTAAACTTTTGGATCCATTGAAATAAGGAGAGTGCACCTGTTAGGTTAAACTCTTCTTTTTTAATTCTAATAATTCTTTCATAAATATTAGAAAAAACTTTTTTATAAAGAGGAAAATGCTAAAAGTAAGGGTTTGTTTGAATTGCTTTTCTTATTTTAGTAAAGATTTTTCTAATTTTTCAATTGACCTGTTAAAAGTTGTTTGCTATAATTTTTTTAACTATTCTTAAGAATTACGTTTGTAATAAGAGAGTCGGAGGAGAAACTATATGAAGAAATTTTGGAAACGCATGACGTTAAAAGAAGATCCAAAAGTTTATAAGTTAAAAGATGCGCACCTACCGCAAGTTTTAACAGTTAAAGACTTTTTGGCCTTAGGGGTTGGGACGATTGTTTCAACATCAATTTTTACTTTACCCGGGGTAGTAGCTGCGCAACATGCAGGTCCTGCCGTTGCTTTATCATTTTTAGTGGCTGCAGTTGTGGCTGCTTTGGTAGCTTTTGCTTATGCTGAAATGTCGTCTGCCATGCCATTTGCAGGTTCAGCTTATTCATGGATTAACATTATTTGGGGCGAAGTTTTTGGCTGGGTTGCCGGTTGGGCTTTATTAGCAGAATATTTCATTGCCGTAGCATTTGTTGGTTCTGGTTTATCTGCGAATTTTAGAGGCTTAATTGCACCACTTGGTGTTAAATTACCATCACAACTATCAAATGCTTTAGGAACTGATGGTGGTTGGTTTGACTTAGTAGCTGTGATCGTAATTGTTTTGATTGCGCTGCTATTGTCACGAGGAGTTTCTGGGGCTGCACGTGTTGAAAATGCATTGGTTGTTTTGAAAGTTTTAGCAATTATCTTATTTATCATCGTTGGTTTGACGGCGATTAATTTCGATAATTATGTACCTTTCATTCCTGAATATCATAAGAATGCTGATGGAACTTCTTTTGGTGGTTGGCAAGGAATTTATGCAGGGGTTTCTTCTATTTTTCTTTCTTATATTGGTTTTGATTCTATTGCAGCAAATGCAGCAGAAGCTAAAAATCCATCTAAAACGATGCCACGAGGAATCTTGGGTTCACTAGCAATTGCAGTTGTGTTATTTGTGGCTGTATCGCTTGTTTTAGTAGGAATGTTTAAATATACTAACTATGCTGGTAATGCAGAGCCAGTTGGTTGGGCCTTGCGTCAAGCAGGCCATCCAGCAATTGCCTCTTTAGTGCAAGCAATCGCTGTTATCGGAATGTTTACTGCCTTAATTGGGATGATGATGGCTGGTTCACGCCTATTATATTCATTTGGTCGCGATGGAATGTTGCCTAAATGGTTAGGTGCCTTAGACAAAGATAACCAACCACGAAATGCGTTGATTTTATTAACTGTTGTTAGCATTATTTTAGGAGCTGTTTTCCCATTTACAACACTTTCACAATTAATTTCTGCAGGAACATTAGTAGCATTTATGTTTGTTTCTTTAGGAATTTATCGCTTGCGTCCACGTGAAGGAAAAGATTTATTACAACCAGGTTTTAAGATGCCACTTTATCCAGTAATGCCTGCCTTAGCCTTTTTAGGATCATTAGTTGTCTTTTTAGGATTAGATAATGAAGCTAAACTTTACACAGGTGGCTGGTTTATTATTGGGATAATTATTTATCTGACATATGGTATGAAAAATTCTTATTTGAATAAACAATAAAATAAAAACTCCAAGCTTTGTAAAGAATGTGCTTTTGAGTGTACGATTAATTTGTGTACTTCAAAGGCACGATACAAGACTTGGGGTTTTTTATTGTTTTATTTTAAGGCATAAACATCACGAGCAATCATGACTTCTTCATCGGTTGGGATACGTAAGACTGCAATCTTTGAGTCTGCTCCAGAAACGAAAGCAGCAGTTCCACGTTTTTGATTTTCTTCTGGATCAATTGTTACACCTAAAAATGCAAGTTGTTTCATAACAGCTTCTCTTGTTTCAGGTGAATTTTCACCAACACCAGCTGTAAAGACAATGGCGTCAAGGCCACCCATCTCGCACATATATTGTCCAATGTATTTAACTACGTCTTTAAAGAAAATATCTAAGGATAATTTAGCGCGATGATTAGTGTGTGCAACTTCTTCAATATCGCGCATATCAGGAGAAATGCCTGAAATTCCTAATAGTCCTGATTCCTTGTTTAAAATGTAAATCATTTCACTGATAGAATCAATGTGTAATTTTTCCATCATATAAGAAACTAAAGAGATGTCAACATCACCACTACGAGTAGCCATTGTTAAGCCGGTCAATGGAGTAAAGCCCATTGAAGTGTCAAATGACTTACCATTTTTAACCGCACAAATCGAAGCGCCAGCACCTAGATGACAAGTGATTAAATTTAATTCTTCAAGTGGTTTATTTAACATTTTAGCGGCTTCGTGTGCAACATAACGATGACTTGTTCCATGTGCGCCATAACGACGAACGCTGTGTTTTTCATACCATTCATAAGGTACACTATAAATGAAATTAGGTTCAGGCATGGTTTGATGAAAGGCTGTATCAAAAACAACAACAGATAATGTATCAGGTAAAATAGCTTTAAATGCTTTGATACCTACTAAATTAGCTGGGTTATGCAGTGGTGCTAAGTCTGAAATTTCTTTGATTTTTTGAATTACATAATCGTCGACAATGACAGATTTAGCAAAATATTCACCACCTGCAACGACACGATGGCCGACACCTGCAATTTCATGATAGTCCTTGATAATATGCAGTTCTAATAAAAGATGCATCAATTCATCTACGGCAAATCGATGATCTTTAATATTGCTTTTTTTTGTGAATTTTTCAGTACCATGTTTGATTGTAATATTTGAACCGGCAATGCCTATTCTTTCAATTAACCCGGCTGCCAAAACATTTTCAGCTGGCATTTCAAATAATTTGAATTTCAAACTTGAACTTCCCGAATTAATTGCTAAAATTTTTTCCATTAATAAACCCCTACTTTCCTAAATAATTCCCTTGTTATGGAAACGTTTTACTCTTAAGTATAACGGCTGCTGGGATGTATTGCAACTTTTATTTGACACAACAAATTTGAAAAAGCTTGAAATATCAAGCTTTAGATTATCTTTTTAATAAATTTTTCGTAAAGTGATAGTTTTTTTTAACAAAAGCAACTACAATAGTAATGGTATAAAAAAGAAGGGATGATTTGAAATGAAGTATCAAGAACAACTTGTTGAGTTGTTACGTCAAGATCTTGAATTCATGGAAGTCTTCAACATAATTAATGCAATGCATCTACCACAAGCCTATGTTAGTGCAGGTGCTGTTCGTGATTTTGTTTGGAATAAAAAACATCAATTGCCTTCGAGTTTAGTGTTTGGTAACATAGATGTTTTTTATTATGACGCGAGCGAATCTAATGAAGATTACTTAACACGTCAAACGCAGATCAATCAAAGATATTCCAAATATTTGTGGAATCTAGTTAATATAGCTTTGCCTAAGCGTCATGCTAATAAGCTAGTCGTGGGTAAAGATATTTTTGATACGGTACAACATTTTCCTGAAACATGCAGTTCTGTTGCTGTTAGTTGTGATAGAATGAATAACATTTCTGTTGTTGCACCTTATGGTTTAGAGGACTTATTTGAATTGCGAGTAAAAGCAACAGATGGTTTTGCTAAAGGACAAGCTCAACATGAAGCCTTTCAAAGACGAATTAATCGTAAAAAGTGGGCTAGACGTTGGCCGAATTTAGTTTTTATTGATTGAAAATATGTATATCAGTAAAGTGATTTTTTGATAAAAATCACTTTTTATATGCTCAAAATTAATGTTTTTAGTTATAATGTGCACATGCAGTTTTTTTAGAGGAGTTATATAGTATGAAAAACAAAGGATTCAGTTATGCAATTATCGGTTGTGTTTTTTGGGGCTTATCTGGAATCTTTGCCCAAACTTTATTTACTAAATTTAATGTTCAAGCGCCATGGCTTGTAGGTGTTCGTTTACTGAGTGCAGGGAGCCTATTGGTGATTTGGAGCTTAATCGTTATTTCTAAACAGCAATGGCAAACATTTTTACGTAAAAAAAATATCATTGAATTAATGATGTTTGCACTTTTCGGGGTGATTCCATCACAGCTGACCTATTTATTAGCAATTCAGTATGGCAATGCTTCAACAGCGACTATCCTACAATTTACAGGACCATTATTTATTATTTTATACCTGTGCTTACGTAATTGGGTACTTCCACGCAGAATAGATGTTATTTCTTTAATAATCGCATTATTGGGAACGGTGCTAGTTGTAACTAATGGAAATTTAACAGAACTAAGCTTATCGCTTCCTGCTTGTTTTTGGGGAATTATGGCAGGTGTGAGTCAAACTTCTTATACGTTGTTACCACGCAGGTTGCTACGCGAATTCGATGCGCGAATAGTGATTGGTTTAGCAATGATAGTTGGGGGAATCTTCTTTATCCCTGTTTTAATATTTATTCCAGCGCCACAGCTAACACTAGCAGCCTTGTTTGATTTAAGTTGTGTTGTTGTTATAGGAACAATGTTTTCTTATTTATTTTATTTACAAAGTCTCAAATTTATTCCGCCTGAAACAACAGGGATGTTGAGTGCGTTTGAACCACTAACAGCGACCTTGTTGTCAATTTTGTGGTTGCACCAAAATTTAGGAGTAGGTGAGCTTATAGGTGCTTGTTTAATTATTTCTACTACATTTTTACAGTCACTAGCGGTTAAATTACAACGTGTATAAAAAATAATTTGAAAAATATTGATATAAGTATTAAAATTATTGTGAAATCGTTTTAAATCTTTTAAAAGGAAGCAGTGTACTAAAATGGAAGAAAAAGAAAGGTTTTTAGAATATGTAAAGATAAATCAATACTTACAAGAAGTAGTTGGGTTGGATAAAAGTGATAGTATTCAATTGGCTAAATTGGGTGTTTTAAAGCGTTATAAAGAGGGACAAAGTATATTTGCGAGTGAAAAAGAATATAAAGCAACATTTTATATGATTTTTAGTGGCGGTGTTTTGCTGAAAAATATAGTGTATGATGGTGATTGTGTATGTCAGCTTTACTTTTCAAATCAATATTTTCCGGCAAGTTTAGAAGTTAATCAGCGTTGTTTTGAGATTCAACAAGCGATTGCTTGCAAATCTAGTGAGATATTAATGTTTCCTTTGAATAAAATTAAAAAATTATCAGAAGATAATTCTAAAATGTCATTATTTTTATTTAATTGTTTAGCTAAAAAGAGTTATGAAACACTCGAATTAGAAAAGAAGCTATTAAGTGGATCACGGAAAAAACGTATGGGTGCTTTATTTTTGCTTTTTGCTCAAAAATGGGGGCGCAAGTTAGAAGATGGGAATGTACTATTGCCTAAAATGTTAACACATTCAGTAATGGAGTCGCTCACTTATTCTGGGCATACGATAATTGATGATGTTATTGCTGATTTTAAACAAGAGGGACTATTATTCAATCGAACTTCGCGAATTGTTTTAAACGGACATATGTTAAAACGTTTGGAGAACCTTTGATTACTTGCCTTTAAGCGTGTAGCTTTAGTCTTGCAAACTTCAATGGTATAATAATCCTAACATTAATGGTTGTTAAAGGAGACTAAGAATGAAGAAAGAAATTCGTCAAGCAAAGATTGAACAATTAATCAATCAAAATATTATTTCTACGCAAGAAGCTTTATTAAATGCTTTAAAAGAAAATGGAATTAAAGCTACGCAGGCTACAATTTCGCGTGATATTCGTGAAATGAAGATTGTTAAGGAACAAGACGGTAATGGAAATATTCGTTATGTTATCTTTAAAGCTAATAATCAAACAGAAGAAGAACGTCTTTTTCAAATGATTTCAGAAATTGTAACCAATATCACAAAAGTTGAATTCATGAACGTTGTTAAGACATCAGCACGTAATGCGAATGTTTTAGCTGCAATTATTGATGATTTGGCGATTAAAGAAGTTGTTGGGACCTTAGCGGGTTTTGATACGCTTGTTTTAATTAGTGCATCCGCTCAAGATGCACAAAATGTCTATGAAATGTTTATGGAACATATTGATTTGGATGTTTTGTAATTAAGTTTTTTTAAAAGTCAAAATAAATAGTAAGGCATTAAGATTGAGTATGCTAAGATGAAACTAAATATTTCAAAATAGCGAAAGGGTTAGCTCTTGTTATGGATCAATTATCTTTTACACAGCGGCTACAACAGGCAATAAAAAAAGCATATCAGCATTTGCAGATGTGGTTTAAAGCTAAGTGGCGTCGCTACCAAATGTGGCGTTGGCTAATCGTAGTAGGTTTGAGTTTGTTTTTAGGTATCAGCGTTTATTTAGTCGCGTTAGCTAAGACAACAGATGTTAAAGGCTTGAAGTCAGCTTTACAACAAACTACTGAAATTTATGATAATGCCGGTCAAAAAGCGGGGTATTTGTATTCACAAAAGGGGACATGGGTTTCGTTAGACCAAATTTCGCCAAATATTCAAGATGCGGTTTTAGCAACTGAAGATCGTGATTTTTATCATGAATACGGATTTTCAATTAAAGGAATCGGCAGAGCTGCATTTTTATATCTGAAAAACAAAGTAACGGGTCGCAATTATATCAGTGGTGGTGGAAGTACTTTGACCCAACAATTGGTTAAAAATGCTTTTTTATCACAAGAACAGACCTTTTCACGTAAGGCTAAAGAAATCTTTATAGCGATGCAGGTCGAAAATGTTTATTCAAAAAAAGAAATCTTGACAATGTATCTAAATAATGCATATTTTGGTAATGGGGTTTGGGGCGTTGAAGATGCCTCTGAAAAGTATTTTGGAGTGCATGCTAGTCAATTATCGGTGCCTCAAGCAGCTACGTTAGCAGGAATGTTGACCAATCCAAGTATGTATAATCCGTTGGATAATCCAACAAATTCAAAAAAGAGACGCGATTTGGTGTTAAACTTGATGGTTGAAGCTGATAAAATAACAGCGACACAAGCCAAGCAATATCAAGCACAACCAATACAGACTAATGATAATTACACGTATACTTCAGGTTATAAATATCCTTATTATTTTGATGCAGTTATTAATGAAGCAATCAATGAATATGGCTTATCTGAAGAAGAAATCATGAATCGTGGTTATAAGATTTATACGGCACTCGATCAAAACTACCAAGCTAGGATGCAAGTAGCTTTTGCTAATTCAACACTATTTCCGTACAATGCTAATGATGGAACAAAAGCACAAGGTGCATCAATTGCACTTGATCCGCAAACTGGTGGTGTAAATTCACTTGTAGGTGGTCGCGAAGGAACGCATGTTTTTCGTGGATATAATCGAGCAACTCAATTAATAAGATCACCTGGTTCAACAATTAAACCATTGGCTGTTTATACGCCAGCTTTACAAAATGGGTATCATTTTGATTCACTGTTAGAAGATAAGTTAGAATCTTATGGTTCAAATAACTATACACCGCATAATTGGAATAATGTTTATAGTGGGCAATTGCCGATGTATCAAGCCTTGGCTTTGAGTAAAAACACTTCGGCAGTTTGGCTTTTAAATAAGATAGGTGTTAATAAAGGGTTTGCATCTGTTGAAAAATTTGGCATTAAATTGGCTGATTCTGATGCTAATTTAAGTTTGGCATTAGGTGGATTGAAAAAAGGAGTTTCACCTTATCAAATAGCAAGTGCTTATTCAGCTTTTGCTAATAATGGTGTTTTGTGTACACCTCATTTAATTACTAAGATTGTTGACGCGTCTGGTAAGGTCTTGGTAGATAATACCGAAGTAAAAAGCAAACGGATAATGACTACACATGTTGCAAAGGAAATGACTAGCATGATGATTGACGTCTATCAGCTAAGTACAGCAACAGGTGCAAGTGCTAAGCCTTATGGGTATACGATTGCAGGTAAAACCGGAACGACCGAAAGTGCAAATGGGATGCAAGGAGCAGATACTGATCATTGGTATGTAGGTTATACACCAGATGTTGTAGTTGCAACTTGGGTAGGATTTGACTCGTCAAAATATTCGATGGAAAATGAAGGATATCGTGGTGGTTCATTACTATTTAAGACAGAGATGGAAAATATTTTACCATATACTAAAGAAACACCATTTGATGTTAAAGCAGCATCAGATAAAGATGAGATTGTTCAAAGTAACACTTCTGATATTTGGGATACGGTTAAAAAAGCAGGCGATAGTTTATCTCAAAAGGCAAATGATTTAAAACAAAAAGCCAAACAATTTATTGAAGGAATTTTTGGAAATTAATTTATGGAGGTAAAATAATGATTAATATTTATGATACAGCAAATCAATTAGAACAAGATTTGCGTCAAACAAAGGAATACCAAGATTTAAAAGTAGCGATGGAACATTTAAAAGATGAACCACAAGCATATGAATGTTACCAAAAAGTACGTAATATTCAAGAAAAATTTCAACAAAAACAATTATCTGGCGAAGAAATTTCCAAAGAAGATTTAGAAGAAATGCGTCAGTTGGCACAAGATGCAGAAAATTATCCAGCATTAGCAGATTTAATGATGAAAGAACAAGCATTAAATACATTATTTGAAGATATTAATAAGATTATTTTCCAACCTGTTAGAGAATTATATTAATAGTTTAAAAAAGGGATCTTAAAGATCCCTTTTTTTCTAGTGTGACTAGGATATTTGGCAAAGATGTATTAAAATATAAAGACAGATATTGGAAATAGGAGGGGTATTGTGACTGAAAAAAAACTATTAGACTATGAAGTTGATGATAACATGGAACTTTTTGTCCTGATAAAGGCAGCAGAAGTACGTTTGGCTAAGAATGGCAAAAAATTTATTGCGTTTAATTTTGCTGATACTTCAGGAGAAATTAGTGGTAAGTTTTGGGATGCTAGTCCAGAAGAAATTGAACAGTTTCAAGCAGGATGCGTTGTTTTGTTGAAAGGAAAACGAGAAACATACCAACAAAATCCACAAATCAAGATTTTAGGTATGCGATTAGCAAATGAACAAGAGCCTAGTGATCCTAGTTTATATGTGAAAGGAGCTCCTGTTTCATCAGAGCAGATGAATGAGGAATTCAAAGCTTTTTTAGAAGAAATTACAAATCCAACACTTTACCAAATTGTGTGTTATTTAATAAATAAACATAAAAAAGCCTTTTTTGAATATCCAGCAGCTAAGACTAATCATCATGCATATAATGGAGGCTTGGCTTTTCATACTTTGTCAATTTTACGTTTAGCTCAAGCAGTATTAAAAAACTATCCTAATATTGATCAATCTTTACTTTATGCAGGGATTTTCCTGCATGATTTAGGTAAAACTAGTGAACTTTCGGGACCTGTTGCAACTAGTTATACAAATGTAGGTAATTTAATAGGACATATTGTTTTGATAGATGAAGAAATTGTCAGTGCGTGTCAAGCTTTAAATATGGATAAAAATGGCCAGGATATTTTATTATTACGGCATATGATTTTAGCACATCATGGATTATTAGAATATGGCTCACCTGTGCAACCACATTTGCTAGAGGCAGAAATTTTACATCATTTAGATGACTTAGATGCCTCGATTCAGATGATTCAAACAGCTTTAGAAAAAACAACGCCTGGAGAATTCTCAGAGCGTATTTTTGGTATGGATCGCCGTAATTTTTATCGTCCATCAGTTGACTAAAATAAAGGATTCTTGAGACTTAGGAGGCTTGAGAATCTTTTTTTATAATTTCTTGATTTTATCTGCAAAATAATGTGAAATACTAAGTTAAGGGGGAGGCACCTTATGAGTAATCAATTATCTGAACTTTTAAAGCCTAAGTTATTGATAGATTTTGAACAAAATAAATTATCTGAATCATTGACTGATGCTATAGAATATTTGACTAATTTTCCAGGCCAAGCTTTTAATTTAAAGTTATTACAAGAGATAACCTTAGTTTTTGAAAATTGTGATCAAATGGTTCTTAAAGCCGATAAGATATCTTATTTTGGTTTAAAAGATTTTAGTATTAAGCTTGCTTTAAATGATTTTTTTGTCGTGACTTTTATTTGCTTTTCACAACAGTAGATGCTTTAGAATTAATAGTCAGACTGAAAAGACGTTCAGACTTGGCTTATTTTGAAGTTAAGTATTTGTTAAGACAAATTCAACGTTATTTTATATTTTGGGATCCACGATCAAATGATCCTGCAAATAATCGTGCACAACATCAAGAAGTATATGATAATCAAGTTTTCTTATATGCTTTAACATCTGAAACATTTAGTTTTGCTGAAATCTTACCAAATA
The DNA here is from genome assembly GCF_949152225.1 of Ligilactobacillus sp. Marseille-Q7487. Classification (NCBI taxonomy): domain Bacteria; kingdom Bacillati; phylum Bacillota; class Bacilli; order Lactobacillales; family Lactobacillaceae; genus Ligilactobacillus; species Ligilactobacillus sp. Marseille-Q7487. The sequence goes on along the minus strand of NZ_CASCJC010000001.1, from coordinate 1,196,290 downwards.
TTACTTCGGAAAGATTATATATTATATTACGGGCATTATTAGAAAAATTGCCCAGTGAGCGACTTGCTGAGTTTGAAGATTTATCTGAGGAAGCTCGTATCAAAAGATATTGGCGCTTGTTGGAATTTTTAGATGCAAGTTTAGATAATTTAGATGAGTATTTGCAAAAGTCAACGACTCAAACTAAGAAAGCCATAATAAAAGTTATACAAAATCAAGTTGTAGTTGAAGATGATGAGGTTAAAACGCAAGCTTTATGTTTTGCTGAATATGAAGAGTTATTAGGATATCGTTTGCAATTAAATGAGGATTTTTGGCATGAATTTGCGCTAGTTTTAGCAGAAATTAGCTTTTTTGGGTAGATCCAGCTAAAAGAGCGACTAACATTGCAAAATTTAAGCAAATATTACCAGATGAAGAGCAATTGTACTTTTATCGTCAAACCGCTTATCTTGCGCCTTTTTTAAAGATTTTACCTCAAAATCAAGCCGCAATCTATCAAGATTTGGCACAAGGATATCGCCAAGTGACCTTAGAAAATGCAACACTTAGGATGGATTTTATCGGGCAAGATAGTGATTTATTGTATGCTTTTATTACAGATTATCAACAAGATTTTATGGAGTTTGTTAAAGCTAATAGAGCTCAGCGTAGCTAAATCTAGCTGTAAGGGATATGTTTGGTAATGCTTTGACCTAAAAACTTTATTCTTTATGACCATCATTTTTTTAGTGAGATGGTTATTGACATTTATTTTTGTATATAAATTTAAAATCTGATTTACTATGTTTTTCATAAAATATAAATTTACTTTTAGAAATATACTTGTATAAAAATATATTCTGTATTCAAGGTAAGCTAAGGCGCATTTGAAAACTTTACAAAGGTTATATTAATTGAGTATGTAATTTTTAGGATTGCTAGAATTGTTAGCAGTCCTAATTTTTTTGTAAAAACAGGTATATAAAGTTATTGAGCTTAACTTTTTAAAATAAAAAAACCCTCTTACTGAATTGGCTATAATGCCTTCTAAGTATACAGATGAAATATATAAAATCATCGTATACTTGGAGGATATTTTTTTTATGGGAAGAAAACCAAAATTTAGTCCAGAACAAAAATTAGCTATTTTAAAAGAAGTAAAGAAGACGAGTATTTGAAGTGCCTTACAATTGTTAGACAAAGTCTAGCGATTGTGAGGTGCTTTTTTCGTATGACTAAATATACTCAAAAATTCAAATTAGATCTTATTCAAGAATACCTAGATACTGGCTGTTCACAACGATATCTAGAAAATAAGTATTCTTTACCAAAGGATACCTTAAAAAAATGGTGGACTGTATACTATTTAAAAGGACCCGAAGGGTTGAAATTACGACATTTCAAACGTAAATTTACTGTTGATTTTAAACTTCGTGTGATAAACTACTACCTAAATAATGATGTTTCAATGTCCAAAGTGGCGTCTTCCCATAATCTTTTGTGTTCATAGATATCTAGTTGGTTGAAGTTGTTTATGGAAGGTGGATCTGAGGTCTTGAAACCCAAGAAGAAAGGTAGGCCAAGTAAGATGTCAAAAATGACAAAGAAGGATGCACGTAAAATTTTAAAAAAGGAAAGTGATGAAATTGCGGCACTAAAGAGTGAATTACGTCAAGCCAAAATGGAGCGTGATATCTTAAAAAAATCGTTGACCCTGTTCGGACCCTCAAAGCTAAGGAGAAAACAATAATTGTGGATCAGATCAGGGTGGACCAACAAAACTTGCCAAAAAAGGAACGATATGGGATTGGTGAGCTTCTAAAAACGATCGACTTGAAGCGACCGACTTATTACGACGAACGCAAACGTATCATCAATAAAAATGATAAGTATGCTGATGTTAAGGTGGTAATCAAGGAAATAGCGGAAAAAGGTAAATGGAGAGATTCTTACACATACGGCTATCGCCGTATAATGCCACTTCTTTATCACATGGCTGAAGCTACTTTACGTCGCTTAATGAATGAATTAGGTGTACAACCAGGTATGTATAATTGCCGTAAAAATAATCACTATTCTTCTTATAAAGGTACAGTTGGTAAGGTAGCTGATAACTTGTTAAACCAAACATTTGATGCTACATCTCCTTTTACTGTTCTTCATACGGATGTTTCACAAGTACGTTTAGGTAATTCGACCTGGGCTTACATGTCAGTCATTTTAGATCAAGCTACCAAAGAAGTTTTAGCCACTTCTGTTAGCCAAAGCTCAAATAAACTGTTGATTATGGATACATTAAGTCAGTTTGAGGATAATCTCCCCAATAACTTTAATCCAATTATCCATTCTGACCAAGGATGGCACTACCAATTAGACTATTATCGTGAAAAGATTGATTCATTAGGTTTAATTCAAAGTATGTCCCGTAAGGGAAACTGCCTAGATAACGCTCCAATGGAAAGTTTTTTCCATCTTTTTAAAGTTGAATCACAGCCTGAAATAAAGAAGTGTAAGAATATTTCTCAGTTCACACAGTTCTTTAACAAGTATGCCAATTGGTACAATAATGATCGAATTTCCAATAAAACAAAAAACATGAGTCCGGTTGATTACCGAACCCATGTCTTAGCTGCTTAAAAATATTTTATTTTTGTCTAACTTTTTTGTTGCACTTCACCTGGGCATCCATGGGAGAATTCACCAATTGAAAGATGGTGGAATGATTTTAAGCTTCTTTGGCTAGCACGTCATCCTCGACCTCGATCATTTAAAGAGTTAGAACAATTGGTAGAAGATGGAATTAAATATTTCAATAAACAGAAAGCATATGCATCAAAAAACGACCTAACAGCGGAACAATTCCGCAATCAGGTCGCATAACCAATTTTTATATATTTAAACTGTATACTTGACAGGACATAGTGCCATTTTTTAGTAAGAGAGCTCTTTATTTTTTAGTGCCGATGCTTTTATTATAGCTGGCTTTATTTGTTTGATGAAGATGATGAAGTATCAAGATAATCTGCTAAGATATCTTTCAAATCAGAATCCTTGATAGAAACTTTACCATTCTTTAAGACTTTAGAAACAACGCTTTGAACTTTAGTTGTATCAGAATTCATGATTTCTTTTGCAATTTGTTGTTTTAATTCTTTTTCATGATCTTTCATAGTACCTTTTTTGCCAGGATTTTTGATACAGTAAATAACATGATAACCATAATCTGTTTTAACAGGTTCAGTTGTAAATTGACCTTGTTTTAATTTAAAAGCAGCATCCTTGAATTCAGTTACTAAAGAAGTATCTGTGTTATCAAATGCAGGTAATTTACCACCATCGCTCTTGGTTCCGGTATCGGTTGAATACTTCTTGACTAATTTTTTGAAGTTTTTGTAACTGCCATCTTTTTGAAGATCAGAAATAATCGTCTTAGCAGTATCTTCATTATCAACTAAGATATGAGCAACTGTAATTTTTGGTTGATATTCTTTCCATTGTTTTTCAAGCTTTTTCTTTGTGAACTTAGTATTCGCAATGATGGCTTGTTCTAATAACAAGTTAGGGCGAATGTTATCTTCTTTAAAAGAAGATTTGGTATAGCCATTTTGCGAAAGGATAGTTCCAAAGCTATCACCATATTGTTCCTTATAAGTGTTATATTCAGCATCAACGGCTTTATCAGAAACTTTGCTACCATAATCATGTTCTAAAACATCGTTTAAAATCATTTGTTGTAAAACTTGTTTACCAGTAGAACTTTCCTTCATTTTTTTATAGTATTCGCTTTCGGTAATCTTACCACCTGAAGTAGTTGCTACCGTTTTTGAGCAAGCTGACAAGCTGACAGCCATGCAAAGACCGGCTAAACCGATTAGCCATTTTTTCATAGCAAAACACATCCATTTCATAAAAATTTAAATAAGTTGTCGACGAGCATGTTAAATGAACATGCCACTAACTTTTATAACTATACCATAATAGGGCATAGAAAGCGCAAAAATTTTAAAAAAACAAGATAAATTCAACAAAAATTCGAAAACATGTAACAATTAGAACTATTTTATGATTTTTTGATTAATTTTATCTAAAATTTCGCCAGTTTGTATACTATATTTGCTGATGTCTTCAATTAAAGAACTTAAAACTTCGCTAGAATTATTGAGTTCAGAGCTAAGATTTAAAAAATTTTCTTTAACTTGGCGACTACTGCTTTCAAGTGTTTTAACGTTGTCTACAAAAGAATCGATTTTTTTGGAATAGGTTAGACATTTGTCGAATAAAACATCGCGCTTGATATATGCAACACCCACTAATGCCCCTGCCAATGCGATAACTTTAAGTGATTTTTTCATATTTAATCCTCCAAGTTATTCTTAATACTTTGGGCAATATTTGCTAATTTTTCGGGTGTATAATCAGCACTATTATCGGCAAATGTCATTGCAAAACCATCTTCTTTGCCATAACGTGGAACCAAATGGATATGAGAATGGAAAACCGATTGATAAGCTACAGCACCATTATTATTAATAATGTTTAAGCCTGCAACATCTGGAGCAAATTTCTTTAATGCTTTTGCAATTTTAGGAATACGGGCAAATACATCTGCAGCTAATTGAGTATCATACTCAAAAATATCTTTAACATGTTTTTTAGGAATTACCAAAGTATGACCTGGGGTTACTTGTGAAATATCTAAAAACGCTTTAACAACTTCATCTTCATAAATCACAGTACTAGGAATTTCTCCTGCAATAATTTTACAAAAAATACAATTGTCCATATTTTGGAGCCTCACTTTCTTTTATCACTTTAAGTATACACTAAACAAGAGAAGAGACAAAATAATGATTCGTCCAATTGAGATTTTTTGAGAAAAACCAAGACTTAAGTCGCTTGCAAAAGCGTGGTATAATTTTAAAAGAAATTAATTAAGGAAGGATTTACTTAATGACATTAAAAGTTGAAAACTTAGTAGGGGGGTACGGTAAAATCCCCGTTTTAAAAGATATCTCATTTGAAGTTAAACAAGGGCAACTAGTAGGCTTAATTGGACTTAATGGGGCAGGTAAATCAACAACCATTAATCATATTATTGGTTTGTTAAGACCATATAAAGGGCAAATCACTTTAGATGGTGTAAGTTTACAAACTAATCCACAAGAATATAAAAAAAAGATTGCTTATATTCCGGAAACGCCTATTTTGTATGAAGAATTGACTCTCAAAGAACATTTAGAATTGACCATGATGGCGTATGATTTAGATTCTAAAAAAGCTTGGAATAAAGCTAATGCTTTACTTAAAACATTTAGATTAGCCAATAAATTAGAGTGGTTTCCAGCTAATTTTTCTAAAGGAATGAAGCAAAAAGTAATGATTGTTTGTGCTTTTCTAACAGAGGCTAGCTTGTTTATAATTGACGAGCCGTTTTTAGGTTTAGATCCGTTGGCAACACGTGATTTATTAGATTTAATTGCTACAGAAAAGCGGCGTGGAGCAGCAGTTTTAATGTCAACCCACGTTTTGAGTACAGCACAAGAAGTTTGTGATTGCTTTGTGTTGATAGATCAAGGACAAATTAAAGCAACGGGAACATTGGCGCAACTTCAGGAAAACTATGGCCAAGGACAAAATGCTTTGGCAGATATTTACTTGACCATGACACAGGAGGGACAACACGATGGAGTTATGGAATAAACGTACTTATCGATATCATAAGATGTTGAGTAAATATTTACGTTATGTCTTTAACGATCATTTTATGATTGCTGTTTTATTTTTATTAGGCGCATTAAGCTTAAGTTACTCTAATTTTTTAAAAAGCTTATCACCTGAACTATATTTGTGGTGGGCTAAACCAATAGTTTTAGTAGTATTACTTTGTACTTTACAACTAGGTACACTAGCAACTTTAGTAAAACCAGCTGATATTGTTTTTTTATTACCCAAAGAAGAAGAAATGAAAGAATATTTACACAAAGCTTGGCTGCGAAGTATGTTATTAAGTTGGTGTAGTCAATTACTGGTGTTATTTGTCTTAGTACCTTTTTTAATGGTTGCTTTGCATTTTACATTATTTGAAGTGATTTTAGTGTTTATTTTACAGATTGGATTAAAAAGCCTAGATCTTTATTGGCAAAAATTGTTTTTATATATCCCGTTAACATCTAAAAACATAATGGCAAAGGTAGACGGGCAAATATTAGCTTTGGCCAGTTGTTTATGGGTGTCCACGTATTTAGGAATTTTATGGTTGCTTGTATTTTTATTTGTAACCTATAAGAAAAGTAAGCTAAAATCTAATTTGTTATGGGATAAGATGATTGAACGCGAAAATAAGCGTCTTTACCAAGTGTACCGCTTCTTTAATTTATTTACCGATGTTCCTTATGTTCAATCTAAAGCTAAAAGACGTAAATATCTAGATAAACTATTACCTAAAGCTTTCAAAGTCGAACCGTATAGTTATTTATTTTGGCGCGATTTCTTTAGAAATGGTCAATATAGTGGATTGTATGGACGATTGACTATTTTAGGTACTGTGATTTTGTTTTTTGTTAATGACGTCAGATTTGGCCTTTTTATTGCGATATTATTTGTCTATTTAATCGGTTTTCAAATAATGCCAATGTATTTCAGTTATGATGAAATAGTATTTACGTATCTGTATCCTTTAACACTTGAAAGTAAACAGCAAGCTTTTAAAATTTTAGTCTTTAAGCTTTTGAGTATAACGACTTTAATTTTTAGTTTAAGCAGTTTAGTTGCTATTAAAAATATAAGTATGTTTACATTGATGATAGTCATCTTGATTTTAGAAAGTTATTTTCTTGCATTCAAGTACTTGAATTTGCGACTAAAAAAAGTTGCTTGACACAGGTTGCAAGAATTTTGTAGACTTATACTAGTTATCGAGTTTAGGAGGAAGTTGCTAAATGGATTTCGATTTTGAAAATGGCTGGCAAATTCTTCCAATCGGCGGTGAGACTGGTGCGGCATACATGGGAATCAACAAAGATGAAAAAGTGTTCTTAAAGCGCAATACATCGCCTTTTCTAGCAGCTTTATCCTTGGAAAAGATTACCCCGCGTTTGATTTGGTCCAAACGAATGAATACCGGTGAAACATTAACAGCTCAAGAATGGCTGAATGGTAGATGTTTAACTAGACAGGAAATGACTAGTCCTCAAGTCGCTGCATTACTTTATCGTGTGCACCATTCACAGCTTTTAAAAAAGATGCTTTATCAAGTTGGAGGACAAATCGTTACACCAAGTGAGGTTTTAAATCGTTATTTTCGTGGCTTACCTAGTTCATTACGACAACATCCTTTATTAAAAGATGTTGCTAATCGTTTGCGTGCAAGTCAACCTAGTGTTTTACGTAGTGAATATGAAGTTTGTCACGGTGATTTAAATCATAAAAATTGGTTGTTATCTGAAACTAATAAACTGTACTTGGTCGATTGGGAATCTGCAATAATAGCGGATCCCGCCATGGATATCAGCATGTTAATGTGTCAATATGTCCCGCGCGTAGATTGGGAGCAGTGGCTAAGAGAGTATTTTACAAATGATCAACTTACACAGCAGATGCGATTTCGTGTCGAATGGTATGCGATGGCTAACTTGCTACTAGCAATTAAAAAAAGTAACCAGCGTGGTCGTTTCAATGAAATGAACCAAGACATACTAAAATTATCTGAGATTATTAAACAACAAAAATTTTTATAAAGAATGCTAAGACAAGGGACAAAGGTCTATGTTAGCCTTTGTCCCTTGTTTTTAATGGAGGAATTATGAGATTACGTAATAAACCTTGGGCAAAACCATTGATTGATGCACATCCAGAATATGTGGTGACACGTCCACAAGATTTAAAAGGAAACTGGCAAAGTCGCTTTGCAAAGCAAGCACCTTTATTCATTGAAGTTGGAATGGGAAAAGGACGTTTTATTGTTGAAATGGCTAAAAAATATCCAGAATTCAACTTCATAGGGTTAGAGATGCAAACCGTTGCTACAGGGATTGCATTAAAGAAACAATTGGAAGAACAACTACCTAATTTACAATTAGTTTGTGCTAATGGTAGTGGATTGACAGAATTTTTTGAAGAAAATGAAGTTGCTGGAATTTATTTGAATTTCTCAGATCCATGGCCTAAAAAACGGCAAGAAAAAAGAAGACTAACATATGCTTCGTTTTTAGAACAATATAAAATAATTTTAGCTGAAAATGGACATTTGGAATTTAAAACAGATAATCGGGGATTATTTGAGTATTCATTGAGTTCTTTAAATAATTTTGGAATGCATTTTGAAAGAGTTTGGTTAGATCTTCATGCCGATCAACAAGCTTTGGTTGATAATGTGATGACAGAATATGAAGAAAAATTTAGCAGTTTAGGGCAACCAATTTATAAAATTGAAGCTCATTTTTAAAAAAATTTAAGGCGATTTTTTTGATTAAAACAGTTTCTATATGAAAAATGTGTTAGAATACTGATAAGAACAATAATTTAAGGAGAAATTTATAATGGAATTACTTGCAAAAATGAATAAAGAACAATTAGAAAAAGAATTATCAGCTGGTCAATATGTGTTATTTTTTACAGCTGACTGGTGTCCAGATTGTGTTTTCATCAAACCTGAAATGCCTAATTTAGAAAAAGAATATAGCGATTATACTTTTATTAAAGTTGATCGTGATGAAAATATTGATCTATGCCAAGAATTGATGATTATGGGGATTCCTAGTTTTGTTGTTTATCGTGATGGCAAAGAAATTGCTCGTCTAGTTAATAAAGAACGTAAAACAAAACAACAAGTTGAAGAATTTTTAAACAGTGTTAAGTAGCTTAAAGGAGATTTGAGATGTTGATTGCCAGTTATAATCCAGCCCAAACAGGTGATGTTTTGGTTGTAATTTTGGCTGCGGATAGTGCTAGTCAAGATTTTGAAACAAAGGGAAATGTGACACGCATTTTTGATACTCAAACCCAACAAACTTTGGGCTATAACTTTTTTGATATTAGCCAAATCGTATCTGACTTAAATGGTGTGGGGCAGGTTTTTTTGCAAGAAAAAGCTGTTGCTAAACTGAATCAAACTTTGCAACAAGTAGGATTTAAAGCAGAATTAATGGTCGATGACACTCCAAAATTTGTCGTAGGTTTTGTTCAAGAATTAATTGAACATCCAGATTCTGATCATTTGCATATTGCACAAGTTCAAATTGATAATGGCCAAGTGGTACAGATTGTTTGTGGAGCGCCAAATATTGAACTCAATCAACGAGTAGTTGTTGCTAAACCTGGTGCAATGATGCCAAATGGTACATTGATTTGGCCAGGAGAATTGCGTGGGATTGCAAGTGCAGGGATGATTTGTTCAGCGCGCGAACTTGCGTTACCAAACGCGCCGCAAAAGCGTGGGATTTTAGTCTTACCAACTGACTATGAAATTGGTGTGGCCTTTGATTTTCAAAAAGCTAGCCGATTATTTGTTACAGGTGACTAGAAATATGATAAAATGGGCTAGAGTGGGCATTTGTCAACACTAGCCCAATTTTTGTTGTTAGGATGAAAAAAATGAAACATTATGATGGTCCGGCATTTTACCGGAATACAAACAATAAAATAAATAATTCTACCTCTGGCTCACTAACCAATATAACCGAGCATAAAAAATTAGATGAAAAGAAGATGGCTAAAATTTTTCAGCCGACATATATTCCTCCTTCAACTTCTCCTCAACTTAAGAAAGTTGACTTGCGAAAAAAGTATTTAAAACTAAAGGAAGAGTTAACTAAGCATCCCGATAGTTACTTGCTTTTTGGTGAGTTAAGTGAAGAAAAACTGCCATTGGTTGACTTAACAGAACGAGTAGTCTTTGTAGAAGGATATGCGGATAATTCCGATTTTGAAAAAGATATTAGCGATGAAGTAGAGTTGACTGATGAAGATATGGTTGCTAAAGAAGACTTGGAAGTGAATTTTGAAACTTCTCTTGTTGCGCAAGTTATAGATGACGCACAGATAGTGGAAAATTTACCACTAACTAATAAGCAAAGTGAGAAAGTTATTTTACAAACTGAGACTTTTTATCCTAAAAAACAAACAAGTTTGTCTAAAAAAATCGAATTACCAACTAAAATTCAACAAGATTCTCCGCAAGTTAGTGTTACAAAAGAAATTAAACAGGTTAATGTTGCACCTGTAGCAAAGAAACCCCAAACTTCAATTGTGCAACAAGTAAAAATTATGCCTGACATACAAGGATATCAACTTCCAACTCTCAGTTTGTTACCGGCGCCTGTTTATGATGCGGATCCTGCTTTAGATGAATGGATTTTAAATCAAAGTGAGATTTTAAATGAAACGCTAGCGGCTTTTAACGTTGAGGCTAGTGTTAAAGATTGGACGATTGGACCAACCGTTACACAGTTTGAAATTACTTTAGAACGTGGTGTTAAAGTTAATAAAATTACTAATTTAACTGATGATTTAAAATTGGCATTAGCAGCTAAAGATATTCGAATCGAAGCTCCAATTCCAGGGAAAAGTAGCATAGGTATCGAAATTCCTAATCAGATTAGTCGACCTGTAATGTTGTCAGAAGTATTGTCTTCGTCTAAATTCAAAGAGGCTAGTTCTCCTTTAACGATTGCATTGGGTGTCGATTTGTTTGGTCAACCGCAGATTACAGATTTAAAGAAGATGCCACATGGCTTGATTGCCGGAGCAACAGGTTCAGGGAAATCGGTTTTCTTAAATAGTCTATTAGTCTCCTTACTTTATAAGGCAACACCTGCTGAAGTTAAGTTGCTTTTAATCGATCCTAAAGCAGTCGAATTAGCACCATACCATGATATTGGTCATTTATTAGCCCCTGTTATCTCTGATCCTAAGGCGGCTTCTGCGGCCTTAAAATGGGTTGTAGATGAGATGGAACAACGGTATCAACGTCTAGCAGCAGGTGGTGCGCGGAATATTGAATCTTTTAATGCCAAGGCAAAAGAACACCAAGAATATGGACTACAAATGCCATATATTGTGGTTGTCATCGATGAGTTGGCCGATTTGATGATGGTAGCAGCCTCAGAAGTGCAAGATTATATTGCACGAATTACAGCAAAAGCTAGGGCGGCTGGTATTCATCTGATTATTGCCACCCAGCGTCCAAGTGTCGATGTGATTACAGGGACAATCAAAAATAATATTCCAACTAGAATTGCTTTTATGGTTGCTAGTCAAGTTGATTCACGTACAATTTTAGATGTTGCTGGAGCCGAACGCTTATTAGGCCGTGGAGATATGCTATATTTAGGAAATGGCTCTAGTCAGCCGCTACGTTTACAAGGAACGTATATTGATGATGAAGTTGATGTGATTACGGATTTTGTACGTCAACAAACTAAGCCTTGTTATGCATTTGATCCAGATGGTCTTAAACAACAAGAATTGGCAAGTGAAAATGAAGATGAGTTGTTACCACGTGTGTTAGATTATTTAGTTAACGAAGAAAATATTTCAACTTCTAAATTGCAACGAGTTTTTTCAATCGGTTATAATCGTGCAGCTGGAATAATCGATGATTTAGAGCAGCGAGGTTTTATTTCGAGTGCACGTGGTTCCAAGCCACGTGAAGTCTATCTAACAGCAGAACAATTAGAAAATTTACGTAATCAATAATAATACGTATGAGAAGAGGATAAACATGAACATGGACAAAACTTATTTTTTTGTAGGTATTAAAGGAACTGGGATGAGTTCTTTGGCATTAATTTTAAAAGATAAAGGCTGTCGAGTTGCCGGATCTGATATTGATAAATATACTTTTACGCAACGTGGCTTAGAACAAGCTGGGATTAAAATTTATTCATTTGCTAAAGAAAATATTACAGATGAAATGATTGTGATTGCTGGCAATGCTTTTGGTGATGACCAAGAAGAAATAGCGCAAGCTAAAAAAATGGGTTTAGAAGTTTTGCGCTATCCTGAAATGGTGGAACAAATTGTTGCAGAAACCACTAGCATTGCAGTTGCTGGTGCGCATGGCAAGACTAGTACGAGTGGCTTATTAGCTCATGTATTAAGTTTGGTTTCATCAACAAGTTATCTAGTAGGGGATGGCTCGGGGAAAGGCGTTCCTGATGCACGCTTTTTTGTTTTTGAAGCCGATGAATATCGTCGTCATTTTGTAGCCTATCATCCTGATTATACAATCATGACAAATATTGATTTTGACCATCCAGATTACTTTACAGGCATTGATGATGTGTGTGATGCCTTTGAAACATTGGCTAAACAAACCAAAAAAGCTTTATTTGTTTGGGGTGAAGATGAAAATTTACGTCAACTAAAAGCTGATGTGCCAATTTATTATTATGGGACAAAAGAAGACGATGATTTCAGAGCGGTTAATATTAAACGAACCACCAAGGGATCGAGTTTTGATGTTTATCATCATGATGAATTTTTAGGACGATATGAAACGCATTTGTTTGGTAAACACAATGTTTTAAACAGCTTAGCCGTGATTGCTGTTTCTTATTTAGAACAAGTTGAACAAGATGAAGTTAAAAAACATCTTTTGACTTTTAAAGGGGTTAAACGTCGCTTTACTGAAAAGAAAGTTGCTGATATGGTGATCATCGATGATTATGCGCATCATCCTCACGAAATTCGTGCAACGATTGATGCTGCGCGGCAACAATATCCAGATAAAAAAATCATTGCAGTCTTTCAACCACATACCTTTAGTCGTACAGTCGCTTTGATGGATGATTTTGCAACGAGTTTAAGTCTGGCAGATTGCGTTTATTTAACCGAAATCTTTAGTTCGATTCGTGAAAAAGATGGTGCGGTCTCAGCGAAGGATTTAGGAGCGAAGATTACTAAGGGTGGCGAAGTTTTAGAATTGGATAATATGTCGCCATTACTTGATTTTCATGATGATGTTGTTGTTTTCATGGGAGCAGGTGACATTCAAAAATATGAACATGCGTATGAACAACTTTTAAGTGAGTTAAGTTTAAAAAATAATTAGCTAGAAAAATAGGCTCTTTGTCAAATCGGACTGATGAAGTAGTCATCAAAGATTAAAGAGTTATTAATTTTGATTTTGAAACTCTCTTTACTGAAGTTTTTTAGTGAGGAGAGCTTTTTTATGTGTTTAAAGCCAGCTGAGCTTGTGTAGCGTGTGCAATCAAAAAATATCTGCTATGCGGATGGATGATTTTTATAATGAAATTAGGATTAATAAAAATTATAAAAAATAGCTAAAAAAAGAAAGTCTATGAAGTATATTTTTTCATAAACTTTCTTTTTAATTTAATCGCTGATCTTTGTTAAAGGCCTTATCAATTCTTAGTTTATTTGTTCGAGATATTCAAATAAACAGCCTTCACGCAATCCATGATTGGAAAAGAGGATCTCATCGATATGAAAAACACGCAAGATTAAAATCAAGGGAATTAAGCCACCAACGACAACATCTGCACGACTTTTAGCTAAACCTGCAATTTTTTCACGTTCACTTTTATTTTTAGAAATTAAAGCGGCCATGATGTCAAAAGCGATTTGACTATCTAATTTGAACCCATGAAGATTAGGTAATGGTTCATTTGCTTGACGATTCTTGCGGCGGGTAATTTTAGCAAGTGTGCGATTACTTCCGCCAAGGGCAATTAGCGGCATTTTATGAGCTTGAACCAACCAATCAATATCAGTCAGTTGCTTTTCAATGGCCGTCATGGCTAAGAAAAGATTTTGAGCGTTAATTTTATCGGCTAAATTAAATTCTTGTGAAATTGTCACCGAACCAAAAGGTAGACTAATTGAATTTTTCAATTGGCCCTCTTTAACTAAAATCAATTCTGTACTAGCACCACCGCCATCCATAATCAAACAGTCACGCACAGGCAAGGTGTTGGTGACACCTAAAAAATCTAAATACGCTTCACGTGTCCCAGAAATAACCTCAAAGTCGATGCCAATTTCTTGTTTAACCAAATTTAAAAATTGCTGTTGATTTTGAGCTTGGCGCACTGCTGCTGTTGCGAGCGCCTTAAGTTTGACATTTGGTAATGCTTCATAAATTACTTTAAAACTTCTTAAAGCGGCTAAAGTCCGGTTAATCGGCTCTGGTTGTAAAATTTTATTAGGCTCCATATTTTCTGAGAGACGAACGTATTCTTTAACTTGATGAGTAACTGTGAGCTGCTTGTTTTCATCTAGCTGAGTGATACGCATCCGAATTGAATTTGAACCTAGATCGATGACTGCAAAATTAATCATTGTCTTTTTCCTCCATTTGAGTTGCTTCGAAAGGAGAGTCTGCATTTTGAGTTAAAGGAATGAAAACTTCTGATTTTTGATTAGCTTTTTTGAGCTGAGCTTGTTGTTTTTTTTGTTTTTTCAAAGCTTGCTCAATAAACTCTTCTTGACAGTTATGCAGACTTAAACCACGGCGATCGATTCGTTCAAATTTATTTCCGTGTAAAATACGCGCCTTAACATTATCAGACCACATTTTTTCAAAAATTTGGATAGTTTCTTCCTTTAAATCGGACTGTAAGATAGGAAACATCAACTCGACGCGTCGATTTAGATTGCGCGTCATCATGTCGGCACTTGATAAATAGACATCTTGGATACCATCATTATAAAAATAATAGATACGACTATGCTCAAGGAAGCGCCCAACGATTGAATGGACTTCGATATTTTCACTAACTTCAGGAAGCTCTGTTTTCAAACAACAAATTCCACGAATAATTAATTGAATTTTAACTCCTGCAGCCGAGGCTTCATAAAGTTTTTCAATGACTTTAGGATCGGATAAAGAATTCATTTTCATTTTGATTAAAGCAAAGCGACCCTGTTTAGCAATCGCAATTTCTTCATCAATTTTACGATAAATAAATTTACGGATATGATTAGGTGAAATGTGCAATTGATAAAAATAAGGCGGGCGGGCGTAACCAGATAGCATGTTAAAGACATTAGTAGCGTCAACTCCCATATCTTTTTGGCAAGTTAATAATCCCATATCGGTATAAAAATTAGCCGTGACATCATTATAGTTACCCGTGCCAAGATGTAAGTAACGCCGAATTCCATCTTCTTCGTGGCGAATCACAAGGGCTACTTTTGAATGGGTCTTTAAACCTACAAGTCCATAGATTACGTGACAGCCCATATTTTCAAGTTCTTTAGCCCAACGGACATTATTTTGTTCATCAAAGCGCGCTTTAACTTCAACCAAAACGGTTACTTGTTTACCTTTTTGAGCAGCTAAACCAAGATATTTAATAATAGGTGAGTTTCCTGAAACACGATAAAGGGTCATCTTAATAGCTAAAACATCTGGGTCTAAAGCAGCTTGTTTGATAAAATCAACAACAATGCCAAATGAATCATAGGGGTGTTGTAATAAAAGATCTTGTTTTTTGATAACATCAAAAATGTTATAAGAACCAGTTAATTTATGTGGGCGATAACCTTTGAACTTAGGGTATTTTAAATCTTCATGTCCCTCGATTAAACGTGGTAATTTCTTTAAAAAGGTTAAATCTAATGGTCCATTAATTGTATAAATCGCTTGATCTTTAACTTCAAGAGCTTTGATTAGTCGCTTACGTAAAGCTTTACTAATTGAATTTTCAAATTCTAAGCGCACCACATCGCCATGTTCACGTTCTTTAAGTTGTTCTTTAACCGCCAAAAGCAAATCTGAAGTATCTTTTTCAGCCACATCTAAATACATATCCCGAATGACACGGTAAGTTGCAGTTTCGCAAACTTCAAAGCCAGTAAATAAGCGAACAATAAATTCTTTAATAATATCTTCAAGCAAGATAAAACTATTTTCAGCTAAAGGAAGTTTTACGAGGCGTGAAAAGACCTCAGGAACTCGAATTGTGGCAAAAAGTTCTTCTTTTTTAGTTGGATCAAATAAACGAATCGCTAGGTTTAATGAGTTATTACTAATAAAAGGAAACGGACGGGATGAATCGTCTGCCATCGGTGTTAAAACAGGATAAAGTTCATCATTGAAGTAGCGTTCAATAAATTCATATTGTTCTTCGTTTAGCTGGTTGGGTTTCAAAAGATAAATTTCATGTTTTTCAAGCTGTGGAATTAAGGAACGATTGTAAGTTGAGTAGCGTCTTTCAACCATCTCGTGTTCAACAACATTAATTTGGGCTAATTGTTCAGTAGGCGTTAAACCAGCTGCATCTTTTGATTCAAGGTCAACTGCAATGAGTCGGCTTAAGGCTGCCACCCGAACCATAAAAAATTCATCAACGTTACTTTGGGTGATGCCTAAAAAGTTAACACGTTCAAGTAACGGATTATCTAAATCCCGCGCTTCTTCTAAAACACGTCCGTTAAAGGCTAGCCAACTGAGTTCACGATTTTGAAAATAAGTATGTTTAGCAAATTTTTTTGACATTAGTTACGCACTCTCCTTTGTTTAAAAACGGGCTCAATTCCAAAGACTTCCTTGAAAAGAGGGGCTTTTTGGGTAAACGACCATTTTTCTAAAGTAAGGTCTTGATTACAAAAGGCACTAATAATAAGTTGTTCTTCTTTTAGCGAGATTGAAATCTTTTTAATCTTTTGATTATGTGAATCATCTAAGGCATCGGCAATCCGTAAGATAGCGGCTAGTTTGGCAACTATCATTTGAATATCATCATCTAGATGCTGATAGTGATGTTGGTCGATTTCAGGGCTTTCTGAACTATGATAGCGTGAAATCTCAGCAATAATTTGATTTTCGTTATCTGATAGGCCAATAATTTTATTAGCTTCTAAAATATAAGCAGAATGACGGTAATGACCTTTAGGATTGATAAAATTCCCAATATCATCGACTTCACACGCAATTTGCAGCAATAAACGGTGCCGTGTAGTTAAATGATGCAAGCGTTTAAGTTGGTCAAAAAGATGTAGCGCAAATTTTTTAACATTCATACGATGTCTATTATCAGTTAAATAGCGATTCGCAATGTTTTGGGCAGAAGTTAGAATCATCTCAGAAAAATCAGCAGTAACAAATCCGTTATCAATGGCTTGTTGTAAGGCAAGTCCTTCAGTAACAGATAAGGTAGTTAACATTAAGGTATCTACTTTAAGTAGCTTAATAATGCGATTGACAATTAAAAAATGTGGGATTACACGACTCAAACGATTATCATCAATTGCAAATGAATTTGTTAGATATTGATCAGTATTGTTGATAATATCGTGATAAATTTTTTGAAATTCACCGATACTAATTTCAGCCGTTGTTTCGGTTGATTTGATAAATTTATTACGCAAGGCCACGGAATGTTGTAAAACTAAACGGACTTTACCATTAGTTTTAGGAAAAATATTTTTTAATGATTCGAGTTTACTTTTAATATAATCGTTGATAACTTCAGTCGAGTCATTGGCAGTTAAGCGTAGTGCTTGTTGGATATCATTTAGTTCATGTTGCCCAAATTCAATGTTCCAGACTGTTTTGAATTTGTTATCATGAAATTCAAAAATCGTAATGAAGTTGGAACCTAGGCTTAGTAAATAAGTCGTTTCATATGTAGTATCGTTTAGGGCTTGCAGTTGTCCAATAACTGCTTGCGCTTTAAAAAAGTTGACTTGTCCAGTATTTAACCATGAAATTTTAAGGTTAGTCCGCACAAAGATTTGATCGGCAATATAGCGAGCCGAAACATCATCTAATAATTGTTTGTTACCAAAAAAACGGAAACTTTGGACGTGATAATCTTTTAGTAATTGTTTAAATCCGTTTAAAGCTAGGGTAATTTTGGACAATTCTTGGGTATAAATGTTTGTTTGTGAATTATGTGGAATAAATTCAGCCGAATCAACTTCTTCAAGAATATTCATGTTTTTTAAATCAAAGATGGTTAATTTAACTTTTAACGAGGACATATAAATAATGCCAAATAAGTTTTTAGACATAGTAATAACCTCCTTAATGCTTTCTTTTTTCATGATAACAATCTTATTTAGATTTAGCAAAAGATAGCATGTAAATTTTGTGTAATTTCTTGATAACAGATGTTAATTTGTGTAAAAGATAAATTCTCTAATTAAATATTAAAAAGTCGGATTTTATTGGATAGTGACAATACTAGCAAAGCTAATTTTTTTATCGTATAATATATTTAGTTAAATAAAAAAATAATGAAGAGGACGGATTATTAAATGGAAAATAAGAAGTTACACATTGCTTTATTTTTCGGAGGAAATTCCTCAGAACATGATGTTTCAAAACGTTCAGCACATAATATTTATGATGCCTTAGATAAAAATAAATACGAAGTTTCAGTATTTATGTTCACCAAAACAGGCTTTTTATTAGGCAACAAAGATTCAATGCGCATTTTTGATGGTGAAAATGAAGATGAAGTTGTGGCTCAAGCAACTAAAGATGTCGATTTTTCTAATCCATTAGCTAATATTCAAAACTTATCTGAAGTTAAAGATGTTGATTTATTCTATCCAGTTATCCATGGAAATATGGGTGAAGATGGTACAATTCAAGCATTGTTCCGTTTGCTTAACAAGCCATGGATTGGAAGTGGAATCACTTCATCAGCTGTTTCGTTTGATAAGGACTTAACCAAGCAATTATTGACCTTGCATGGAATTCGCAATACAAAATATGTTGTTGTAACACCTGAAAACCAAGCTGAATATACCTATGAAAAATGTAGTGCTCAATTAGGTGAAACATTATTTGTTAAACCAGCACGTCAAGGTTCTTCAGTTGGTGTATATAAAGTTACTAACAAAGAAGAATTTGATCGAGCAATTCAAGATGGCTTCCACTATGACTTTAAAGTGATGGTTGAAGAAGCTATCAAGAATCCACGTGAAATCGAATGCTCAATTCTTGGAAACCGTGAAACAAAAGCTTCTAAATTAGGTGCAATCAACATTCCAGAAGGTGACGACTTCTATGATTACAACAACAAGTTCGTTGATGCTTCTGGTGTAGTCTTCCAAATTCCAATTGATTTGCCAGAAGATTTAACTAAAGAAATCCAACAAATGTCAATCGATGCTTTCCGTGTCTTAGATAACCGTGGTTTAGCACGGATGGACTTCCTGGTTGATGAAAATAATGTGCCATACTTTGGTGAAGCTAATACTTTACCAGGATTTACTAATATTTCTTTATACCCACAACTTTGGGAAGTAAGTGGCATTTCATATGCAGATTTAATCGATCGCTTGATTCAATTAGCCATTGATGAATTTAACGATAATGCTAAATTACATTATGATTTTGTGGAATTAGGAACTGAAAAAGTCGGTACTAAGATCATCGATGGTAAGAAAAAATAAAACTAATTGAGTAAGGCCAGATGTTATATCTGGTCTTTTTTGTATAAAAGGGAGGATTTTGTGTGGGGTTATTATTGATCTTAGCGCTTTTGTTTAGATTAAGTGCAACTATACCTTTATTATTTGTCTTATGTCTATTCATAGGTGCGTTAATCAATGAGTATATTTTACAAGGAGAGATAACCAGAAAGATTTGGCCTAAATTATGCTGGATGTTTAGTTGGTGTTGCTGGGTGCCGGTAATTTGGTTGAATGTATGGCGTGCTTTTCTAGGACAACTTGAGCTTAACCCATTTGTTTTAGATTTTATTTTTAGATATCGTATTTTTATTTTTACCATAGGTGGAAGTATATATCTTTTAGGAATATATATTTTATTACGCTTGATATGGACTTGGAGCTTAGGCGTACAAACAAATCTTACTTTTAAACAAGCAATACAACGCTCGTGGAAGTTAACAGGACAAAACTTTCCTTTTAAGCTAACATTGTTAGTGATTGTTATTTTTTTTAGTCGCTTTTTTGTTTGGCATATGTTTACCCGGTTGCCAAATTTTATAGCATTAGCCGGTAATTTGTTGTTGCAAAGCGTTTTATGCGCACTTTTTTGGTATGCACGCTTAAAAATTGTTGCTCCTAAAGCGTTGGAATTTAAAAAGAGTGGCGTAAAAGAAATAATAATAATTAGTATTTTAATTTGTTTGAACGGTCTAATATTAATGTGTAATGTATTGCCAAATACTTCTAGACTGCAAATTATTGCGCATAAAGGAGTGGCAAATGTTACTGCAGTACCTAATTCATTAGTAGCGCTTAAACAAACTGCACTACATGTTCACCCAGACTTTGTTGAAATCGATGTACGAGTCACTAAAGATAATAATTTTATCGTCAGTCACGATGACAAATTATTAACTGTAGCCGGAAAAAACATTAGCATTAAACAACAAACAGCAACTAATTTACAAAAATTAAGCATAAAGCAAGGCGACAAAGCAACGCATTTGACGACGTTGACACATTATTTACAAGTTGCCAAAGCGTTAAACCAACCGGTATTGATCGAATTAAAGAGTGAACAATTATGGTCAAATAAAGTTATTGCTGATTTCATTAAACGTTATGGAGCAATGATAAGCCAAAACCATTGGAAGATACACACGATGAATTATCGACTGTTACGAAAGATTAAACAAATGGCACCACAGCTAAAAATAGGTTATGTAGAACCATTTACTTTGTTTGCGCCTAAAGTTGCTAAGGCAGATTTTTTGTCATTAAATCAAACATTATTGCTAAGTAGTCAAACACAAAGGTTAAAAAAAGCTTTTTATGTTTGGACTGTTAATCAAAAAGTAAGTGCTCAAATGAGTCAAACTCTGGGAGCAACGGCTATTATTACTGATAAAACTAGTTTGCTACAGCGGGTAAGTAGAAATAATAACATGAAGTTAAAAATTTTGTTAAAAGAGATATGATTTGCGTATTTTAAATAAAAGAAATGAGGTGATTTAAGTGCAATGTGCATGGATATATGATACTACGCCTGAAATGAAAGCATATCATGATGATGAATGGGGGAAAGAAAAACATGACGATTGTCAGCTGTTTGAGTTTTTAGCGTTAGAAATTTTACAAGCAGGTTTAAGCTGGCAAATTGTTTTGGCTAAAAGGCCAGCTTTACGCACAGCTTTTGCAAACTTTGATGTACAAAAAGTAGCACAAATGGATGAAATGCAAATCCAAGAACTACTAAATAATCCCAATATTATTCGCAATAGACGTAAGATTGAAGCAATTATTAATAATGCTAAATTAGTAGTTAAACTAAAAAGACAAGGGCATAGTTTAGATGAGCTTGTTTGGAATTATGTCGATTATCAGCCTTTAAATAATCATTGGAAATATCCAGAAGAAATTCCTAATCAAACTAAATTATCGAGTCAGATTGCTAAAGATTTTAAGAAATTAGGATTTAGTTTTTTAGGACCAACAATTGTTTATTCTTTTTTGCAGGCAGTAGGTGTTGTTAACGATCATTTGGAAGGATGTTCTTGTAAATAAAAACAATACGAAGTGAGTAAGCTCACTTCGTAATAAAAACTATTTTTTCTTATTTAAAACGGCTTTATTATCTAAGTCTGTCCGTACAACTAAAACATCGCAAGTTGCTGCGCGGGTGACATATTCGGTAACGGAGCCGACTAAAATACGTTCAACAGCATTTAGTCCAGTAGCACCAATCATAATTAAATCGATATTTTTTTCTTTTGGTAAATCTTTAGCAATAACAACTTTTGGTGAACCATATTCAACGGTATAGTCAATATTGCTAAATCCAGCCTTTTGTGCTTCGTTCACATAGCCATCCATCGTTTTTTTAGCTGTTTCTGAAACTTGTTCAACCATTGCAGTATCAAAGCTAGAGATATTTTGGAAAGCACGTGTATCGATTACATGAACCAAGTGTAACTTTGTATCAGTACCATTTCTTTTGGCAACGTCGATAGCTTTTTTGAAAGCTAATTCAGCTTCATAAGAACCATCAACAGGGACGAGAATATTTTTGTAATTTTGTAACATAAAAATCATCCTTTCTATTATCTCCTCACATTAATTTTACTAGATTTATAGCAAAAAATAAAGTGAAAACGCTTGAGAGTGTTTTAGTGTAAATAAGCTAACATTAAAAATGAAATGAAGCTTACAGCCAATGCATCTGCGATTAAAACAAATGCAATTAAAAGTGTATTACTGCTAAAAAGACAACTTAAGGTTGCTAAGCCTAATAAAATCAAAACCCAGCTCCAAAGGCTTAAAAACTTAGTTAAACCACTGACTTTTTCGGGGTGGAAAATTAAAAATGGCTTTTTTCGATGGAGCCATAAAAAAATTCCTAAAAATAAAACAATAAGACTTAAGATGAATAATAAAATAGAGACTAACACAGTTAAAACTCCTTTACGCAAAGTAAAAAGGGCGGTAGATTCCTACCACCCTAGCAAAGCTTACACTTTGGAAAATCCGCTGATACCGTTGTAGACTCTGTAGTTGAACCCGCGTGTAAGCAGGAAAATGGCCTCGTCAGCTAGCTTTTGGGACTCAAGTGAGATGAGCATGCCAGCTACTAGCTATCAAAGACACTAAGATTATAGGTGTTCGGTCAACCTTACATTGATGAGTCAACACGTATATCTCAGAAGTTCATCCCAATAATAGCATAACCTAAGATCTAAAGCAAATTTAACAGACTTAATTTAATTTCGTTGAGCTTTTTTTAGACGTTCATATTGCTGTTTGAGAAATTGTTCATAGCGTCCATTTTCTTTTCCTTGATAGTAAGAAACATCTTTAAGCTTGTCAGGTAAGTATTGTTGTTTTACCCAATCAGAGGTGAAATTATGCGGATATTTGTAGTCAATACCGCGTCCGAGTTTTTCAGCTCCTTGATAGTGAGCATCGCGTAGATGTGCAGGAACTTCGCCAAAATTTCCTTTTGTGATATCTTTTAGGGCGGCATCAATTGCACAGATGGCAGAATTTGATTTGTAAGATAAGCAAAGATCAATAACAGCTACGGCTAAAGGAATACGAGCTTCTGGAAGTCCAAGTTTTTCGGCTGCTTGAACAGCTGCTACGGTTCGGGCAGCTGCTTGTGGATTGGCTAAACCGATATCTTCATATGCAATCGTTAATAAGCGCCGATTTAGACTTATTAAATCACCAGCTTCTATTAACCGTGCCATATAGTGTAAAGAAGCATCAGTATCTGAGCCACGGATTGATTTTTGGAGAGCAGAGATAACATCGTAATGAGCATCGCCATCTTTATCATGCGTTAGTGCTTTTTTTTGGACACATTCTTCGATTATCTTTAAATCTAAAATAATTTGCCCAGCTTCATCAGCTTGTGTCGATAACGCAGCTAATTCAAGTGCGTTTAAAGCACTGCGTAAATCTCCATTAGTAATTTGTGCCAAGTGATTGCATGCCTCATCTGAAAGTTTAATGTTCATTTTACCTAAGCCATTTTCCTTATCGTCAAGTGCTCTTTTTAGCGCTTGTTTGATATCTGAAATGGTTAAAGGCTTTAACTCAAAAATCTGCGTACGACTACGTATCGCGGGATTAATAGCGATATATGGGTTTTCTGTAGTAGCGCCAATTAAGATAATGCGCCCATTTTCAAGGTGAGGTAACAAAAAATCTTGTTTTGGTTTGGTTAAACGATGAATTTCATCTAGTAATAAGATGACTGTTCCGCTTATTTTAGCTTCTTCAACGACGATTTCTAATTCTTTTTTGCTATCAGTTGCAGCGTTTAAGCTTCGAAAAGCATATTTGGTAGAACCAGCAATCGCACTGGCAATACTAGTCTTACCGATGCCTGGCGGACCATATAGTATCATCGATGATAATAGCTTGGCTTTAACCATTCGATTGATAATTTGATTAGGACCAACTAAGTGTTGTTGTCCGACAATTTCTTCGATTTTTGTAGGACGCATCCGATAAGCTAAAGGTTGCATAGTTTTTCCTTTCTTTAAATAAAAGTTCATTTTTAATAGTATTATATCATTTTTGTGAGATTAATCTGTTTGGCAAATCACTTTCTTAAACAAAATCTGTTAAAATATAAGATAAAGACTTACAAGTTAAAGGATGAAGAAATGTGAAATTTGATGAAATTGGTCAACAAATTTTTGAACAAGAGCTAACTCAAGCATTACATTGTTTAAGCTGGCAAGTTAGTCGTACTTGGAATTGTGTAACGCCAGATTTACAAGCTAACACTATAAGTTTAGGTTTAACAGCCAATCAATATTTTAATCAACCTAATCTTGATCAGGTAACTTTAATAACTAAGAAAGGGCAAAGCCTAACAGATGTAATTAATGACATGCAAATTCAACAAGATGCTTTGCTCACTAAGTTAACAACAAAGCAGTTATTGTGGCCTTTAGGAAGTGGAGTAACACAAGCTAAAAATTCTACCCAAATTCGTGTAGCATGGCCAGAAAAGTTAGCTGAAGAACTATTTGAGGCTAAGTTTAAAAAAGCAGGATTGACCTACTTGGATTTTAGAAATCAATTATATTTAAAAGTTGCCCAGCAGTTAATTGCACATCAATGGTTTGTTGAGTATTTGTTTGGTGCTAATCCATATGATTTTGCTCGTGGCCAAAAAGAAGGCAAAGTAGCACCTAAAAGAAATTCTTGTGCGATACTAGATGAACAACAACTAGCCCAACTAGATCAAATTGATTATCATACAATAAAAGGTTATCTAAAAACAACACATAATCTTAGTTGTCAAGATTGGGTTAAATTAGGATGTACTCAATTAACAGAAACTAAGCAAGAAGGTATTTTATATTTAGAAATACAAACGGCTAATTATGACGATCAGCAACGCTTAGGAATCGGTAAAGATTATCTAAAGTTAATGGAAGTGATGATAGGTTATTTCTTGATGATACCTGGGTGTGATAATGGTGATTTAAAACAAATTTTATCGCAAAAACGTATGCAAGCCCAAGAAATTGTAGCACAAAGTCCTTATGCTAAGAATCAAGCAACACAAACAAGCTTACATTTATTAGAGGAACTTAACCGATTTGCGACTCAATTTGCTTATTTTGATTGGCAGGCAGTCTATACTAAATTAAAGAAACGAATTAACGACCCACAAGAAACACCAGCAGCTAAACTATTACGTCAGCCAAGTTCTATTTTGGAGTTTGGAAAGCAACAAGCCTTAAAATGGCAAAAAGATATAAGTGCTACAACTCAAAAATTAGATACAAACTCGCAAAAATTATTGCAAGCGGCAATTTTAAATGGGATTACGTACCAAATTTTATTGGCACAAGCTGGGGTCTTACAAATTGGTAAGCGTGTGATTGTAAAAGGTATCCAAACTGAAAAAAATAGCGCACCATATCAGCAATTACTACAGTATAAACAACAAGCTAATAGGCTAGCCCAAAAAGCAGGTTTTTATACGTTACAATCATGGGAAATAAATAATATGCAACAAGCACATGAACTGTATTCTAAGATTAAGAAACGAGCAGTTGTCGTTAAAAGTGCTTTAGCCAATGCTCAACAACAAGCCCATGTTTTTCGTTTAGGGCCTACTAAAGAGCAATTTATTGCAGCAGTTAGTCGTATTCATAAACAAGGTTCACCTGTTTTAGTTGAGCAAGTTGTGTCTGGCTCGACTTATCGAGCTTTGATTGCCGATAAAAAAGTAGTTAGCATAGTTGAAAGAATTCCAGCTAATGTGGTTGGTGATGGAAGATCGACTTTAGAGCAATTGCTAGCTAAAAAACAGTATGTTTTAGATGAGATTGAAACGGAAACATTAAAGAATCAAGGAATTAGACTTGATGAGGTGATTCCTCGAGGCATTCAAGTTTTATTACGCTATGATGCTAGTTCAAATACGAAAGCACAATATTTAGAAGTACTTGATGAAATTAATCAAAGCTATTTAACAAAAATTGTTGAATTAGCTGAGAGTTTGCATTTAAATGATGGTGGTATAGATGTGATTTTACCTAATCTTTATCAACCATATGATTTAGCTCATCCAGAATTATTGGTCTTTTTGAGTGCACATACCGAAATTGATTATTCCATACATGAAAATGTAATGTTGCTTGATAGTCAAGATATTGCTACTAAATTGTTGCAAGCTTGGAAAGTATAAAAAATATAGCAGTCAGTCTTAGGATTGGCTGTTTTTTATTTGAGAAAAATTTTATTATTTAAGCTATTAAATTCGCTAACATAGTAGTTCATAATATTAGATGGTTTTGATGTTAGGGGATGATATTTAGGTTGCATACATAAAAATTATATTTTAATGGTTAGCTAAATTTAAAAAATTAGAGGAGTTTGAAAAAGAAATTAATGGTAAAAAAAGATCAACTTTTTAAAATTTGTCAATTAACCGATATTCATTTAAGTCCATTACCTTTAAATCAGGAAAGTAAGCGGACTATTCGTGATATGACAAACTTTTTAAAAGATAAGTAATTTGACTTGTTAATGATGACGAGCGATTTATTATGGGGGTTGGAGAATCCAGATCCTGAACAAACATTAATTCAGTTATATGATGTGTTAAATCAAACAAAAATATCGATTGCGATTACTTATGGTAATCATGATGCTGAAGGGGATTTTAGTAGACAACAACTACGTGAGTTTGAAGACCATCTTAAATATTTAGCTGATAAACACGATAGCTATACAATTTTTGATCGGCAAAATTATGTATTAGACATTTATTGTGAAGATCAGGTTCGCAATAAGTTATATGTCTTTGATAGTGATGATTATGGTAAGTGGGAAATTACCAGCAAATATGCGGTAATTGAACCTGAACAGATTATGTGGTATCTAAAATAATCACAAGATCGTAGTGTTAAAGATTGTGATTTAAGTTTTTTGCATATACCGTTACCTGAGTATCGACAAGCTGTTAAACAAGAATTAATAGCAGGGAAAAATTTGGAAAATATTTGTTGTGGAGAACCCAATTCGGGATTATTTTATGCTTTTTCACGCCAAAAAATGTTAAGGGTGTTTTTGCTGGACATGATCATGACAACAGTTTTCAAAGTAAGCTAGCAGGTATTGAATTAAATTATGGTAATATTTCAGGTTACAACACGTATTTCAATTTACACGGGGAGCTCGAATTATTAATCTATATGTAGATCATTTCACAACAGAAATTTGGCAGTAGGAATAAACAAAGCGCTTAACACATTTTTGCGTGTTAAGCGCTTTTTAGTTAAAAAAACGGTGCCAAAAACTTTTTTGAGTTGTGTCTGTAACAGAAGAATTGTTTAACGGATAGCGCTTGGCAACATCGATTATTTCCAGATTGAGTGCTTGTTTTTTTGCAGCTAAAATGACTGCGGAATCATCATTTTGAGTACCAAAGCTCACATTACTAGTAGTGGTGACTTGAATATGATTATCTTGAGCAAGTTTTAAAATTTTGGCTAGTATCTTGTTTGGAATAGCAGCGTTAACTAATAAAATATATTCAGGGTGCAATTTAGTTTCTTGGGCCAGTGCTGTAAGATATTCTGGTGTACTTAATTGTCCAAAAGTTAAGACTAAATCGACACGTTCACGAAAAGTTCCCAAGTATTTGCGTTGTTCGTCTGGTTTTAATTGCGGAGTACCATAGACTGCATGATTGAGATGATCTTGTAAATCATTATTGGTCATTTAATGTACCGTCCTTGAGTTAATTTGTCTAAATTTTAACATATCTCAAAAAATAAAACCAATCAAGTGCAATAAAAAACCTGCACCAATAAGTGCAGGTTTTTGCGTAAAACGCAAGATTAAAGTTTGTTGTAGTATTCAACAACTAAAGCTTCATCGATGTTTGCGTCGAGTTCTTCACGTTCTGGTAAACGAACAAGAGAACCTTCCATTGTGTTTTCATCAAAGGAAACAAATGGTACACGCCCAACAACAGCTTCTAAAGCATCTTTTACGATTTGTAAATCTTTTGAACGTTCACGTAAAGAGATAACTTGGCCTGGTTTAACATCGTATGAAGGGATGTCAACGCGCTTGCCGTCAACAGTGATATGACCATGGTTTACCAATTGGCGAGCTTGGCGACGAGTTGTAGCCAAACCTAAACGGTAAACAACGTTGTCTAAACGACGTTCCAAAAGGATCATGAAGTTATCACCGTGCTTACCTTCGCGAATCTTACCAGCTTTAACGAAAAGGTTAGCAAATTGACGTTCGGATAAACCGTAAGTCATACGTAATTTTTGCTTTTCACGTAATTGCAAACCGTATTCTGATAATTTACGACGGTTTTGACCATGTTGGCCTGGTGCGTATGGACGACGAGCTAATTCTTTACCTGTACCGGAAAGAGAAATCCCTAAACGACGGGAAACTTTCCAGGATGGACCTGTATAACGTGACATGAAAAATTCCTCCAAAATATTTATTAATGGAGTAAAATAATCCTTGTGAGTTTAGTATTCGTGCAGTTTATTTTGGATTTTCGCTTTTGCAGCCGAAAAGTTACTAATCAACCGAAACGGCAATAAACTGTTGACGAGCTTACCACTCACTGCTGCATTATTTTACACAAGTTTCAATATAACACTAGAAAGTAAAAATTGTCAAGGAATTATCAGATATGTTTTAACAAAGTTGTTACAAAAGCTGCTAATTCTTGTTCGTCATGGGCGCTAAACCGATTTAATTCAGGAGAATCAATATCTAAAACACCTAAAATTTCTCCATTTTTGATTAAAGGTAAGACAATCTCAGAATTGCTAGCGGCATCGCAGGCAATATGACCAGCAAATTCATGTACATTAGCAACACGTAAAATTTTTTGCTCTGCTATTGCGCTACCACACACACCTTGTCCCAAAGGAATATGCATGCAGGCAACTTTTCCTTGAAATGGTCCAAGATTTAATGTGTTTGTTTCTTGGTCGTAAAGATAAAACCCAACCCAATTGATATTTGAGAGATGTTCATTTAATAAGGCGCTAGCATTTGCTAAGTTAGCAATAATGTTGTTTTCTCCTTGTAAAAGGGCATCAAGTTGTTGAGTTAAAACGGATTCAGACATAATTTTATCTCCTTTAAAATAATTAAATAAAAAAGCAAAATGCGTTTGATTCATATGTTATAATTAATAATAGATTTTAGAATGAATTATGAAATATTTCAACTTATTTAATTAAAAATTATCAGTGTAGCTAAGAATAGAAGGTGGACTCATGGAATATATTTTTATTGCGATTATCGTAATTGTAGTATGTTGCTATTTAGCGGTATTATACATGCGTAAAAATTATGCTCAAAAAATCACAGAATATCAAAGTGAACTAAAGAAATTACAGGCCTGTTCACTTGAAAAGAAATTAGCTTCAATCAGTCAGCTGAATTTGACAGGTGAGAGCTTAACAGAATTTGAAAAACTTGATAAAGGTTATCGCTATTTATTGAATAGACAATTGCCTGAGTTGTCAGAAACATTGAATCTTTTACAAGAAACAAATTCACAAATGCATGTTTTTTCAGTCAAACAAGATATGGCTACAATTGATAAAAAAATAGAAAATGTGAGTCAAAGATTTAATGAAATAAGAAATGATTTGGAAAAAATCGAACGTGATACCAAAGAACAACAACGAGCGGTTGATAGCTTGGATGAACGTTATCATTCTTTACGTAAGGTGTTATTAGCAAAAAGTTTTTCATTTGGCCCTGCTTTAGATGTTTTAGAAGATACCTTGGGTGAGTTAGAAAAAGACTTTGATGCTTATGTTAAATTAATGGAAAGTGGTGATTATGTAGCTGCTGCACCGTCATTGCAATCATTAAAGATGCAAACTAGTGAGTTACAAAATGCCATTGAGCAAATTCCGCCACTTTATAAAAATTACCATAATGTTTTTCCTGAACAAATTAAAGAGTTGCAAGCTGCTTTAGCTCAGATGCAAGATCAAGGTCATGGCTTTAGTGATGATATGGGTGCTAAATTGACTCAAATTAACCAGCAGATGACTGAATTTATTGAAAATATTACTTCGGTTAATATTGAGAATTCTA
This sequence comes from Ligilactobacillus sp. Marseille-Q7487, assembly GCF_949152225.1. NCBI lineage: Bacteria > Bacillati > Bacillota > Bacilli > Lactobacillales > Lactobacillaceae > Ligilactobacillus > Ligilactobacillus sp. Marseille-Q7487. The sequence goes on along the minus strand of NZ_CASCJC010000001.1, from coordinate 1,166,311 downwards.
AAAAAATAAATGATCAATTGATGGATGAAATAGATGCCGTTTATGATGTTTTTGAAAAAGAATATAGCGCTAAAGCTCAGTTAGAAGCTAAAGAAAAATATTATTTTGCTTTCTTTAAGCATGCTAAGCAACAACAATACGAACTACTGGTTGCGCTTGAACGCTTGAAACAAAATTATACCTTGACGCATAACGAGTTAGAAGATGCACGGATATTAAATGAACAATTAGATAGAATTGAAGAGCAACAACATGTATACTTAGAGCAAAAAGAACAAAAAAAGGCAATTTATAGTCAAGAGTTAACGCTTTGTTTGAATAATATAGAAGCATTAACCGAGATTGAACAAAAACAAAAACAAATTAATGATGGTGTGGCTAATTTATGGCACGAAGAAAAAGAAGCACGAAAAGCGGTAGAGAGTTTTGATTTACAGATTCATCAACTTAAGCGTCGTGTCGAAAAGTTGAATCTTCCAGGTTTAACCAAAGAATATCTAGGATATTTTTATCGTGTTGCCCAAGAAATTAAGGATTTATCTCAAGCGTTAAGGTGCAGTCAAATCAATATGGATGAAATCACTAAAGGATTGTTGGATACACAATCTGATTTAGATGTTTTAGAAACAAAAACAAATGAATTGATTGACAGTTCTTTATTAACAGAAGAAATGTTACAATATGCCAATCGCTATAGAAATCGTTATCCTGAGATAGCGGATGCTTATCAAAAAGCGTTAAAACTTTTCAATGAAGATTATGATTATGTTGCTGCGCTAGATACAATTTCGCATGCAGTCGATAATGTAGATCCAGGAGCTTTTAGTAAAATATCTAAGGCTTATGAAGAACAAAAAGAATTGATTTAATAAAAAGGATAGTGCTGCTATAAATCGATTTTTAACATAAAAATTTAATTTAAAATTATCTCATGGATGCTTTCTTGTGTTTTACAGGGGCATCCATTTTATTTTTGCTTGCTTTTTTATTGTTTTTAAAATAAATTACAAATATTTAGAAAGTTAATGTGACTTTGCCACGCATTTAATTTTTGTATTTTAAAATATTAAAATTGTTTGCTTCTTATTTTTTCAGAACACATCTGGAATTTTCTACCTCGTGTATTTGGTTTGTTGGCGTAATTTTATTTTGTATTCTTGTAAGTAGTGCATAAAAATAACCCTCCTTACTGGATTGGCCAGTAAAAGAGGGTGTATATCAGTAATGACTAGTATTTTTTGTTGCGTTTGATAAGCCGGATAGTTAATCCTAAAACTAAGATTATAACTAATAAAGCTAGTAAGATTAATGGCCCGTTGTTATTAGCAATTGGTGTAAATGAGGAACTGAAATTAGGTGTTAATTTAGAAGTTAATGGAGTTTTTATAGTGAATTTTTGTTGAAAGTGCCAATGTTTTTTTCCGGAAGTAGCAGTTAATTCTAAGCGATATTTGCCATCGGGTAGTTTGTTTGAACCTAATGGAATTGTGAAATTATAGTCACTTGTTGGAGCGAATTCTTGGTCTAGGCGTGTGATTTTAACAACAGATTTGCTAGAAGATTGAGGATAGATTTTAGCCTTAATGGTTGTTTTACCAAATGCTTGGGAAGTAGGATTAGTTAAGTGTAGTAATAGTTCATTTTGAGATTCCATTTTTGTAGTATCAATTTTGTTGAATTTTAAATTAGGAGTAGTCTTTGTTTCGAGATTTTCTCTTAGTAAAATTCCGACAACTAAAGCGAAATGATTAGTTACTGTCGTTAATTGTTTAGAAGTACTTGTAGAGTTAGAGGAATCTAAGCGCTGAGCATAAAAGCCACCTAAAAGCATACCACTGAATGGTTGGGAAGGAATTTTTAACTTGAAAGTAACTTCACGTTGCTCATGAGGTTTAAGTGTGATTTTTTGTGGTTCAGAGAAAACTGTAGCGATATTTACCTCAGAGGTTAGTTGCGTAGGTTTATGCTTATCGTATTCAATGACACCATTTGAATTGGTATAGGCAGGATTGGGAGAAATCTTAATCTTGATTTTGTTGTTTTGTAAATTAGTTACTGAAAGCTTGATATCTTGTTGTTGATTAGGTGCAACTTTTAAATCAAAATAGTTGTTATCTGAAATTTGATTTGTTGGTAATACAGGTTGGATAGTAAAGCCCGTTTGTGTGGCTGCTATGACTTTTTTAGGATGTATCAAGAAGATACATAAACATAAGCTACTCAAAAACAATATTTTAATAAGATGTTTATTCATGTGATACCTCAATGTTATTAAAATGCACTAGGTGCACTATAAGTTGTAGAAAGTACCCAAGTAATATCTGCTTGATAAGTTTTTGCTTTGGCGTTTGAAGTTTTAGGAATGATAAGTTGTGTCTTAGTTCCGCTCGTGTTTAACGTGTAGTTATTAATACCTTTGCCGGTTGTATCATTTCCACGTGCAACAATACTTGCACTAGAATTTGCAAATAGCATAGTATTGGGCGTGATTATAGCTGGTGTGGTTGAGTGGGTGGCACCTTGTCCAGTTGTAACATTTAACAACATAATGACACCAGGTAAAGTTTCACCGCTAGCAGATCTAAATTCACTAAGCTGTGCGGTTAATTTCCAATCTCCGCTATTTCCTCGTAAGTCACTGACTTGAAGTTGATGAGAAGAATTTCCGTCAAAAGCAGTTGAGTTTTTGGTGATGTTACCATCGAAAAGATCTAATGTTGTTTCCCCAGTTGCTATTTGATTGATATTTGTTGATGAAAAGCGTAAATCAGGAACAGCATCCAATGTTAAAGTACCTGGATTAATAGCAAGTTCTACTGTTGAAGTTGCCGTTGCATTTTCAGAAAATTGTGCTTGGTAACCAGTTGTTTGGTTAGTTAAGTTAGTTGTGCTATTGCCAGAACCAGCTGCATGTACACTATTAAATGAGCTATTTAATAAAAGTAAACTAGCGCCAAAGCTAAGCTAAATAACTTATTTTTTTCATAATTTTTTCCTCCTAGGAATTTTTGATAAAAGTTTAAAGGATGAGTAAAATAATACAGAAGAGATAAGCCTAAAACTAGGGATTATTAATATTAATTATTAATGTTTTAATAGATGATTGGTAGTGAGTGGATAATCCTTAGCCTAGAAAAGTTAATAGAATTTATATCTTAGGGGTAATTGAAGAAAGAGTGGAATAAAACATAATAATTAATTTTATTTTATAAATTCTTTGGCTAGGTATACCATTATTTAAATGGAATGTCTTTTGAAACGACTTAGAATTAAAAAATACTATCAACCTTTCAAAAAATAATGGTGGTTGATAGTATTTTTTTAATCATAATTCAATATCCCTGTAACATCGAGTAAACTATTGTTGACTAATTCCTTAATCATAAGAGGTGTTTTTTCGTTGAAAGGCAAACGAATAACATCTGGATCAGTGATAATAAAGCCAAAGTTGCTAAAAAATTTGGGATCACCTTGAACGGCAATGAAGCGATACCCAGAAGCTTGTGCGCGATTTAAGAGCACACGTACTAATTGAGTGCCTAGACCATTTCGTTGATATTCAGGTGCGACTTCTAAAAAGCTAAAGACTAAACCAAGTTTTTGTCCGATAATCGCTTCGTTTAGCATACCATGAGCACAAATGTTGTTATTAATTTGACCTACAACTTCTAATGTAGGCATGTAACAAAAACTTTTACGCAAGCGTTTTAAAGTCTGTAATTTTTCTTCTTGTTGAATGGGATAACACTGTTTGATAATCTCTTGGATAGCACTATCATCTTGTGGTTCGATTCTTCTGATTTCCACGGTTAAAGTCCTCGTGTTTGTTCTAATTTTATATCGTGTTGTATTGTAACACGATAATCTGAGAGTAGCGTTAAAATTACTGAAGAAATTTATTTATTTTAGTTTTGAAAATTGTAACTTATGTTGTAATAACTTGCTAATTAAGTATATGAAGTTTATACAAGTTTTTTAATTTTGCTCTTTGAGAGTTGTTAGTTTGTCTTTAATTTGCTTGATAACATATTGACGGTCGCTTTCATTTCCGACAAAGTCATAACGATCACCATCAATTACAAGTGTTGGAGTGTCATGATAAGTAGCAATCCAATCATCATAGTATGTTAAAAGATTGTGGTAATATTCTTTTAAAGAAGGGTCATTTTCTACTTGTTCAAAACTACGGCCACGCTTTTTGATACGTTGAAGCATTGTATGGTAAGAAACCTTGATGATAATAGTTAGATTTTGTTGTTTAGCTACAATGCTATCATCTAGTTCGCTTAGCATATGTGTTAGTAATTCTTGATAAACTTGATATTCAATCGCAGTTGCATTGCCTAAATCAGTATTCATTTTCATAAACATGGCATCTTCATGGATAGAGCGATCTAAAATACTATTAGTATATTTTGAAGCTTCTTTAATCATTTTGAAGCGCCGATTTAAAAAGAATGTCTGTAACAAATAAGTATAGGGATTAGTGGCATTTTTATCGCCAGCAGCACGTTTTTTAGCAGCTAATTCATTTCCTTGATAAAATAACGGTAATACCGGATTGTCACTAACAGGTTCGTAGAAAGGTTTGGCTTGGAATTCTTGCGCTAAAATTTCGGTTAGACTAGATTTTCCAGAGCCGATAATTCCGGCGATGATAATCATAAAAAAGCCTCCTTAAAGTTATATAAAATTAAATACCATTCAATATTTTACCGAGTGTTCAAAGATAATTCAATCTTAAAAAATAGTTCGTTTTTTTATCGATATATTATCTTTTAAACTTAAAAAAATTTTTTAAAACACCAAAAATCGATTTATATAAGAAAAATATAGTGATAATGTTCGATTTTTCTTTGACTTTAAAAAAAGACTTTGCTATTCTTAAGATGATTGGGAGGGATTTTTTATGAGTAACAAAATTAGTCTTGTCATGGGAAGTATCTCAGATTGGCAAACGATGCAAGAAGCGGCTAAAATTTTGGAGTCTTTTGAAGTCAAATATGATAAGCAGGTTATTTCAGCGCATCGCATGCCGCAAGAAATGACAGACTTTGCCCAACAAGCAATTAAAAATGGTGTTGAAGTAATTATTGCAGGAGCTGGTGGTGCAGCACATCTTCCTGGTATGTTAGCTGCTAATACGATTTTGCCAGTAATTGGTGTTCCGGTTAAAAGTAAGGCATTAAATGGTATGGATTCCTTGTTGTCAATTGTACAAATGCCAGCAGGGATTCCGGTTGCAACAACGGCAATTGGCGAAGCGGGAGCTAAAAATGCTGCGCTTTTAGCGTTACAAATTTTAGCGGTTAATGATGTAAGTTTACAACAAAAATTGACGGCTTATCGGCAGCAATTACATGATCAAGCGAAAAAAAGTGGTGAAAATCTTGAAATACATTAAGCAAGGACAAACAATTGGGATTATTGGCGGTGGTCAATTAGGACAAATGTTAGCTTTAGATGCCAAAGAAAATGGAATGAAAGTGTTGGTTTTAGATCCTAATCCAACATGTTCAGCTGGTCAAGTTGCCGATGCACAAATTGTAGCAGCTTACGATGACTTTGCTGCCCTACAACAACTGGCAAAACAAGCTGATGTGGTAACTTACGAGTTTGAAAATGTTGATTTAGCAGCACTTGAAAAATTAGAAAAGACAATTTGGTTGCCGCAAGGAACTGAATTATTAAAGATTACAAAAAATCGTTTGACTGAAAAGACCTTCTTAAAAGAGCAAGGTTTAGATGTGGTGGATTTTTGTGAAGTTAACGATGAACAAGAGTTAAAACAAGCTGTCAAAAAAATCGGGTATCCATGTATTTTGAAAACATGTGAAGGTGGATATGATGGGAAATCACAGGTTAATATTAATGATTCAGCGGATTTAAATGAAGCAGGTAAGCTTTTAAGACAAAGAAAATGTATTTTAGAAGGATGGCTTGATTTTTCTTTAGAATGTTCGGTGATGGTCGCTAGAAATTTAGCAGGAGAAATCACAGTTTTTCCAGTGAGTGAAAATATTCATCGTAATCATATTTTACATTTAAGCATTGTTCCAGCTCGAATCGCTGAAAACTTACAACAAGTTGCTAAGCAAGCCGCGGTTAAAATTGCAAAGTCTTTAGATTTATGTGGGGTTTTGGGAGTTGAGATGTTTGTTGGTAAAGATGGACGTGTTTACATTAATGAGTTAGCGCCAAGGCCACATAATTCAGGGCATTATTCGATTGAAGCATGTGATTTTTCGCAATTTGCGATTCACAATCGAGCGATTTGTGGTTGGCCTTTACCTCAAATAACCCTATTAAAACCAGTTGTGATGGTTAATGTTTTAGGCCAACATGTTTGTGCTATTAAAAAGCTAATTCAAACAAAACCCTCGTGGCATTTTCATGATTATGGAAAAGATCAAGCACTACTTGATAGAAAAATGGGACATGTTACAATATTAACTGATGACTTAGATAAAACTTTAGTAGAAATTGAGGAAACTAAGGTTTGGTCAGACTAACTTAAAGGAGAAATTATAATGATTCCAAGATATACCCGTCCAGAAATGGCAGCAATTTGGACAGATGAAAAGAAATTTGAATGTTGGCTAGAAGTGGAGTTGGCTGCAGATGAAGCTTGGGCTAAACTGGGACATATTCCAGAAGAAGATGTTGTAAAGTTACGCCAAAATGCTAAGTTTGATGTACAACGCATCGCTGAAATCGAAGCAAGTACACATCATGATGTGATTGCATTTACTCGTTGTCTTTCAGAATCACTAGGCGAAGAAAAGAAATGGGTTCATTATGGTTTGACTAGTACAGATGTTGTCGATACAGCATATGGGTATCAACTAAAACAAGCTAATGATATTATTAGACAAGATTTGCAAAACTTTAAAGAAATCTTGGCTAAGAAGGCTAAAGAATACAAATATACTGTCATGATGGGACGTACGCATGGGGTGCATGCCGAACCAACAACGTTTGGCTTGAAGTTAGCGCGTTGGTATTCGGAAATGAAGCGTAATATCGAACGTTTTGAACATGCTGCCAAAGGCGTTGAAGCTGGTAAAATAAGTGGTGCAGTAGGAACTTTTGCTAATATCGATCCGTTTGTTGAAGAATATGTTTGTGACAAATTAGGGATTAGAGCGCAAGAAATTTCTACGCAGGTCTTACCGCGCGATTTGCATGCTGAATATGTAGCAACAATGGGGTTGATTGCTACGAGTTTGGAAAATTTTGCAACTGAAATTCGTGGTTTGCAAAAATCTGAAACACGTGAAGTTGAAGAATTTTTTGCTAAGGGTCAAAAAGGTTCTTCTGCAATGCCGCATAAACGTAATCCAATTGGGTCAGAAAATATTTGTGGTTTAGCACGGGTGATTCGTGGCCATGTAATGACTGCTTATGAAGATGTATCGTTGTGGCATGAACGTGATATTTCACATTCTTCAGCAGAACGCATTATTTTGCCAGATACGACAATTTTATTAGACTATATGTTGAATCGTTTAGGTCGAATCATTGAAAACTTAACAGTCTTTCCTGAAAATATGAAGAAAAACATGGAACGGACATTTGGTTTGATTTATAGTGGGCGTGTCTTGTTAAAATTGATTGATACGGGCATGAGTAGAGAAGCTGCTTATGATTTGATTCAACCCAAAACAGCGCAAGCTTGGGATGAGCAACGTCCGTTTAGACCGTTGTTAGAAGCAGATCCTGAGATTACTAGTCGCTTATCGCAAGCAGATCTAGATGATGCTTTTGATTATAACTGGCATTTACGTCAAGTTGATACTATTTTCCAACGTGTTGGGTTAGGTGATTAATAAAAAACCTTCAGACTTTTTGAGTCTGAAGGTTTTTTAGTTAGGCTATTTAAAAAAACGCCTAATTTTTTGAGAATTTTTTCTTTATAGTTCGTCTTTTGCTGTTGACTATGTCTTTTTAAATTGATAATCTATTTTTGTAATAAATAAACTGTATATTTTTATTACTATATACTAACAATGTTCGGTTTTAGGAGAAGTGATTATAAATGGTTGAAATGATATATGCTGGTAAAGCTAAACAAATGTGGAGTACAGAAGATCCTGAAATTTTACGAGTAGTTTATCTTGATCAAGCAACTGCTTTAAATGGCAAAAAAAAAGATCAAATAAAGGGTAAGGGACAAATTAACAATGAAATTTCAAGTTTAATTTTTACTTACTTGAATCAACAAAAAATTCCAACACATTTTATTAAAAGACTGTCAACAACAGAAGAACTAGTTAAGAAAGTAGAGATTATTCCGCTTGAGATGGTAACTAGGAATCTTTCGGCAGGACATTTTGCTAGTCGTTACGGTGTAAAAGAGGGAATAAGGTTTATTCAGCCTGTAGAAGAAACTTATTACAAAAGTGATGAATTAGATGACCCATTTATTAATGAATCACAAATTGCAGCATTAAATTTAGTCAGTTCAAAAGATTTGCTGACTATGTGGCAAATTTCGCGTAGAGTCAATGAATTATTAAGTGAGCTGTTTTTACAAATAAACTTACAACTTGTCGACTATAAGTTAGAATTTGGGCGTTTGAGTGATGGTACGGTTATTTTAGCCGATGAATTTTCACCAGATAATTGTCGTTTATGGGATTTACAGACTAACCGACATATGGACAAAGATGTGTATCGACGCGATTTAGGTGAGCTAACTCCAGTATATGAAGAAGTGTTGCATCGCTTACAAACGGTTTTAAACAAGGAGGAACAATAATTATGGTTAATGTTAGAATTTATGTCACATATAAGCAATCGGTTTTTGATCCGCAAGGCGAAGCAATTAAAGATGCAGTTTTATCTTTAGGGCATGATGAAGTTGTTTCGATCAAAGTGGGAAAATTTTTTGATGTTCAAATTGATGAAAATAAAAAAGAAGTTGCGCAAGCTGTTAAGGAAATTTCTGAACAACTTTTAGTGAACTTCAATCTTGAAACGTATCATTATGAATTAATGGAGGACTAAAGATGAAAATTGCGGTGGTAGTTTTTCCTGGTTCAAATTGTGATATTGATTTGTATGAAGCATTACATACTGTTTGTGGTGCTGATGTCGAGTATGTCTCACATAAACAAAAAAGCTTAGCTGGTTTTGATGCGGTTATGCTACCAGGAGGTTTTTCTTATGGAGATTATTTGCGATGTGGTGCAATTGCGCGTTTCACCAATATCATGCCTGCAATTATTGAATTTGCTAATGCTGGTAAGCCAGTATTTGGGACATGCAATGGATTTCAGATTTTAACAGAAGCTGGTTTGTTACCAGGTGCACTCAAACAAAATGATAGTTTGAAATTTATTTGTAAGACAATTGAACTAGAAGTCGTCAATAATCAAACACCATTTACGACTCAATATAAAGCTAATGAAAAAATTAAATTACCGATTGCTCATGCAGATGGTAGTTTTTATGCAGATGAAGAGACGCTCAAAGAAATTGAAGATAATCAGCAAGTTGTCTTTCGCTATAGTCAAGAAAATCCTAATGGTAGCTTAAACAATATTGCAGGAATAACCAATAAGGCTGGTAATGTTTTAGGTATGATGCCTCATCCGGAACGAGCAGTTGAAGCGCTTTTGGGTAATGAGGATGGTTTACGCTTATTTAAATCGTTGTTGGAAAATCAAACTATTAAGATGGGAGAGAAATGTTAATGGCTGAACTAACACCGCAACAAATTAAAGAACAAAAGCCTTACTTGGAGTGGGGATTAACTCAAAAAGAATACGATTATATTTGTGAAAAATTGTTGCATCGGTTGCCTAATTATACAGAAACAGGTTTGTTTTCTGTTATGTGGAGTGAACATTGTTCTTATAAAAAATCAAAACCGGTCTTACGTCTTTTTCCAAATGAAAATGAACGAGTCTTGCAAGGACCTGGTGAAGGTGCTGGCATTGTAGATATTGGAGATGGACAGGCGGTTGTTTTTAAAGCGGAAAGTCATAATCATCCTTCTGCAGTTGAACCTTATCAAGGTGCTGCAACGGGTGTTGGTGGTATTTTGCGAGATATTTTTAGTATGGGAGCACGACCAATCGCCTCGTTGGATTCGTTACATTTTGGTGAAATAAATAACCCGCGTACTAAGTATTTGATCAATGAAGTTGTAGCTGGAATTGGTGGTTATGGTAATTGCATGGGGATACCGACTGTTGGTGGCGAAATCACCTTTGATGAATGCTATACCGGAAATTGTTTGGTTAATGCTATGAGTGTAGGATTGATGGAACAAAAAGACATGCAAAAAGGACGAGCTACTGGCATTGGGAATGCAGTTATGTATGTGGGCGCAAAGACTGGACGAGATGGTATTCATGGGGCAACATTTGCCTCGGCAGATTTTGCTGATGATAAAGAAACGCAACGTTCAGCTGTCCAGGTAGGCGATCCGTTCATGGAAAAACTTTTGATGGAAGCTTGCTTAGAATTAACTAGCAAGCATGCTGATTGGCTAGTTGGAATTCAAGATATGGGAGCAGCCGGGATTGTTTCTTCGAGTTGTGAAATGGCAGCTAAAGCAAATAGCGGGTTAGAGTTGACACTTGATGATGTGCCACAACGCGAACCTAATATGTCTGCTTATGAAATTATGTTAAGTGAATCTCAAGAACGCATGTTACTTTGCGTACGTCAAGGTCATGAACAAGATGTCAAAGAATTATTTGAAAGATATGAACTAGAAGCTGTTGTAATTGGTCGAGTAACCAAGGGACATGATTATGTTTTATATCATCATGGTGAAGTTGTAGCTAATATTCCAGTCTCGAGTTTAACTGATGATGTTTTGGAAGAGCCTAGTCAACAACGCGTTCCTAAATATTATTTAGATGCTAAAAAAACAGCAAACTGGTATCCAGAAATTACCGATAGTAAAGCGGTATTTATTAAAATGTTGCAACAACCAACAATTGCATCAAAAGAAATGTTTACTCAAACTTATGATTCTCAGGTTAGAACTTGTACAGTTGTTGGGCCAGGAAGTGATGCAGGGGTCATTCGAATTCGCGGCACTAAAAAAGCTTTAGCGATGACAACTGATGGAAATGGGCGCTTTGTTTATTTAGATCCTAAAATTGGTGGGCAAATGGCGGTAGTTGAAGCGTGTGCTAATGTTATTGCTAGTGGAGCATTACCACTTGCGATGACAGATTGTTTAAATTATGGTGATCCAAATGATCCAGAAATTTATTGGCAATTATATGAATCTGTACAAGGAATGGCACAAGCTTGTCGGATTTTTGATACGCCAGTTATTTCAGGGAATGTATCTTTATATAACGAAAATAACGGAAAAGCTATTTATCCGACTCCAATGGTTGGAATGGTTGGTTTACTTGATGATTTGCAATACTTAGTAAAAAGCAAGGTTCAAGACATACATGATCAAGTTTATTTGATAGGACAAACGGGTGAAGATTACAGTGGCTCTGAATTGCAAAAGCTACTTTTAGGTGAAATCTCTGGCACTTTAACCTCACTTGATTTAGTTAAAATAAATGCCTATATGAAACGGTTATTAGGTGCGATGCAACAAGGTTTAGTAAAAAGCTGTCACGATATAAGTGAAGGTGGATTAGCAATTTGCTTGGCTGAAAAAGTCTTTGAAACACAATTTGGTCTTAAAGTTAGCGTACCTTTTAGAGCAGCACAACTTTTTAGTGAAACTGCTGGTCGTTTTGTAGTTAGTGTATCTAAAGAAAAGCAAGCCGAATTTGAAGCAATCATGCAAGATGATGCTATGTTGATTGGAGAAGTTAGCGCTCAAGCTGATTTAGAAATTATGACGTTAGATGATACATGGAAAATCGAAGTTGCTAAAGCACAAAAACTCTGGAAGGAGGCAATACCTTGTTTAATGAAATCAAAGGATTAAATGAAGAATGTGGTGTTTTTGGAGTTTTTGGTGCTAGCCAAGCCAGTCAATTGACTTATTTTGGCTTGCATACTTTGCAACATCGGGGACAAGAAGGTGCAGGGATTGTTTCAAGTGATGGAATGAGATTGTATCAACATCGTGACAGAGGTTTGTTAGCTGATGTCTTTTCCAATCCAGCCGATCTGACTCGATTAGTAGGAAAAGCAGCAATTGGGCATGTCCGTTATGGTACGAGTGGAAGCAATTCGATTGCAAATGTTCAACCATTTTTGTTTCATTTTTATGATGGTGATATTGCTTTGGCACATAATGGAAATTTGACTAATGCTAAATCCTTAAAAAGAAGACTTGAAAAAAACGGTGCGGTTTTTCAATCGAATTCAGATACCGAAATTTTAATTCATTTGATTCGTCAAAAACAGGATTGTGACTTTATTACGGCATTAAAGCAAAGTTTGACTGAGGTGAAGGGCGGTTTTGCTTTCTTATTATTGCAAAAAGATCGTTTGATTGCGGCACTTGATCCTAATGGTTTTAGGCCACTTGTAATCGGTAAGTTAAATGAAGCGTATATTGTTGCTAGCGAAACGTGCGCTTTGGATGTAATCGGTGCCCAATTTGTTAGAGATGTAATGCCAGGCGAATTAATTATTATCGATAAAGATGGTTTGAAAATCGACTGCTTCACTAAAGATACACAATTAGCTGTTTGCTCGATGGAATATGTCTATTTTGCTCGGCCTGATTCAATTATTCATGGAGTGACAGTTCATAATGCACGCAAACAAATGGGGCGTTTATTGGCTAAAGAACATCCCACACAAAAAGCCGATATGGTTATTGGTGTGCCTAATTCTTCACTTTCGGCTGCCTCGGGTTATGCTGAAGCGGCTGGCTTGCCTTATGAAATGGGGTTAATTAAGAGTCAATATATTGCTAGAACTTTTATTCAACCGACACAAGAATTACGCGAACGCGGAGTTAAGATGAAACTGTCGGCTGTGCGTGGTGTGGTTGAAGGCAAAAGCATTGTTATTGTCGATGACTCAATTGTACGTGGCACAACTTCTAAACAAATTGTTAAGCTTTTACGTGATGCGGGAGCTGTTGAAGTTCATATGCGGATTGCAAGTCCACCATTTAAGTATCCTTGTTTTTATGGAATTGATGTTTCGACTAGATCAGAACTCTTGGCGGCTAATCATAGTGTAGAAGAAATGTGTCGGGTTATTGGAGCGGATTCTTTAGAGTTTTTAAGTATTGAAAGTCTAATTAAAGCCATTTCTATTCCAAATGCTAACAAATATCCAAATGGTGGGTTGACAGTAGCTTATTTTGATGGTCAATATCCAACGCCATTATACGATTATGAAGCCGATTATTTAAAATCTTTACAACAACAAACTTTACGAAAGGAACAATGCTAAATGAGTCGATATCAAGAAGCTGGAGTAGATGTAACTGCCGGTTATGAATTAGTAAAAAGAATCAAAGCTGATGTTCAAAGTACCACTCGATTAGGTGTGATGGGACAAATCGGAAGTTTTGGTGGAATGTTTGATTTGAGTGCCTTAAACTTAAAACATCCCGTTTTAGTATCTGGAAGTGATGGTGTAGGAACTAAATTACTGATTGCTCAAATGCTTAACAAACATGATACCATCGGAATTGATTGTGTAGCGATGTGTGTTAATGATATTTTAGCTCAGGGAGCAGAACCGCTTTATTTTTTAGACTATATTGCTACAGGACATAATGATCCAGCTAAGATGGCACAAATTGTAGCAGGAATAGCTCAAGGATGCAAACAAGCCAATTGTGCATTAGTTGGTGGTGAAACAGCAGAGATGCCTGATATGTATAGCTTTGATGAGTATGATGTAGCAGGTTTTGCAACTGGAGCAGCTGAAAAAAAGGATTTATTAACGGCTGATATGCCACAAAAAGGAGATATTTTACTAGGTTTAGCTTCAAGTGGTTTACATTCAAATGGTTTTTCTTTAGTTCGTCAAATCGTCTTTAAAGATCATGCCATAGCTTTGGATAGTAAGCCTGAAAAATTAGGAGGGCAAACTTTAGGAGCAGCTCTTTTAGAACCAACAAAAATCTATGTAAAGTCAGTGTTACCACTTGTCAGACAAAAACTTGTTCATGGTATTGCCCATATTACTGGTGGAGGATTGATTGAAAATGTACCACGGATGTTTAATGATGATTTACAAGCGCAAATTGAAATGAACTGGACAATTCCGCCAATCTTTACTTACCTTAAAGGATTAGGTGAGTTAAATACTAAGGACTGTTTAGAAACATTTAATATGGGAATTGGCTTGGTATTAGCTGTGTCAAAAGAAAATGTTAAGCAAGTAACAGAAATTTTGACGTCAAATGGTCAACAAGTTTGGCAAATTGGCATTTTGCAAGAAAGGCCAACAAATGCTACAAAGATAGTAATTAAGTGAGGCGATAGATGTGCGAGTAGCAATTTTTGCATCAGGAAATGGCTCTAACTTTGAAGTGTTAGCCCAAGCTTTTCAAGCAAAAAAGATTGCTGGAAATTTGGTGCTATTGTTTTGTGACCACCCAGATGCTTATGTAATTGAGCGAGCTAAGAAATATAAGATCAAAACGGTTAGTTTTACCGTTAAAGAATGTGGCGGAAAAGGACTGTACGAAAAAAAGATTGCTCAGCTTTTAGAACAAGAAAATATCGATTTTATAGCTTTAGCTGGTTATATGCGTGTGATTGGGCCACTGATTTTGAGTAAATATGAAGGCAAGATTGTTAATATTCATCCGGCGTATTTACCTGAGTATCCGGGACTTCATTCTATTGAACGTGCATTGGCAGATGGCAAGCAAAAAACAGGTGTGACGATTCATTATATTGATTCAGGTGTCGATTCAGGTCCAATTATTGCCCAAGAGCATGTTGCTATTTTAGCTGATGATACTTTAGAAACATTAGAGCAAAGAGTTCATGCATGTGAGCATCGAATGTATCCAAGAGTGTTAGCCCAGATTTTAGAGAAAAGATAAGGAGAAATTTTTCATGAAACGAGCTTTAATTAGTGTATCAGATAAAACAAATTTAGTTGAATTTGTCAAAGGATTAATCGCAAATGATTTTGAAATTATCTCAACTGGTGGGACAAAAAAAGTTTTAGAGCAATCTGGAATTGCAACAATTAGTGTTGAAGATGTTACCGGATTTCCAGAAATTATGGATGGACGTGTTAAAACTTTGAATCCATATATTCATGGAGCAATATTAGGACGAAGAGATGTGGTCCAACATGTTGCAAAAATGGAAGAATTACAAATTACGCCGATTGATTTGGTCTGTGTTAACTTATATCCATTTAAGCAGACAATCGCTAAACAAAATGTGACTTTAGCTGATGCGATTGAAAATATCGATATAGGTGGTCCTAGCATGGTACGCTCTGCTGCTAAAAATCATCAAGACGTAACGGTTGTAGTTGACAGTGATGATTATACACGTGTCTTAGAAGAAATAAACAATCAAGGAAATACAAGTCATCAATTACGCTTTGAGTTGGCTGCTAAAGCATTTAGACATACTGCCGCTTATGATGCGTTGATTGCGCAATATCTAACTGAACAAGTAGGAAAAACGGCCCCAGAAAAATTGACCTTAACTTATGATTTAGAACAAGAGATGCGCTATGGTGAAAATGGACATCAAAAAGCATGGTTCTATCAAGATGCCCTACCTAAAAAATACTCTGTTTCTTCAGCTAAACAGCTTCATGGCAAACAGCTATCCTATAATAATATTAAAGATGCTGATGCTGCGTTAAGAATTGCACGGGAATTTGACAGTCCAACGGTCGTAGCTTTAAAACACATGAATCCTTGTGGGATTGGTAAAGGACAAACTATTTTAGAAGCTTGGCAACGTGCTTATCAAGCTGATCCTATATCGATTTTTGGCGGTATCATTGTGTTAAATCGTCCAGTTGATGTTGCAACAGCGACTAAGATGCATGAATTATTTTTGGAAATTATTATTGCTCCAAGTTATGAACCCGAAGCATTTGCTATTTTGTCCCAAAAGAAAAATATTCGTTTATTAGAACTTGATTTTAGCACTAAAGATGAACAGACTGGTTTAGAGGTTGTTTCTGTAATGGGAGGATTATTAGTACAAGAACAAGATGTATTGAAAGAAGATCCTAGCAGTTGGCAAGTTGTGACCAAAGTAGCTCCAACTAAAGAACAATTAGCAACGCTAGAATTTGCTTGGAAAGCTGTTAAACATACTAAATCAAATGCAATTGTGGTTGCAAATGACAAACAAACATTGGGGATTGGAGCTGGACAACCAAATCGGATTGATTCAACTAAAATAGCAATTGCGCATGCCCAAGATCATTTAGATGATAAAGCAGTATTAGCTAGTGACGCATTTTTTCCAATGGATGATTGCGTAGAGTACGCAGCTAAGCATGGAATTAAGGCAATTGTTCAACCAGGTGGTTCAATCAAAGACCAAGCTTCGATTGATATGGCAGATAAATATGGGATTGCAATGGTAATGACTGGTGTTAGACATTTTAGACACTAATTTGAGGTAGATAAGTGATGAAAAATAATGTCAAAATTTTAGTAGTTGGTTCTGGCGGACGCGAACATGCAATTGCTAAGGCGTTATTACAAAGTCCACATGTTGCAGCTGTCTTTTGCGCCCCTGGAAATGTCGGGATGCAAAATGATGGAATACAAACTGTCGATATTTGTGAATTGGCATTTGATGCTTTAAAAGGATTTGTAATTGAAAATGAAATTGAGTGGACCTTTGTAGGACCAGAAAATGCTTTAGTTGCAGGAATTGTCGATTCGTTTCAAGCTGATGGCTTAAAAATTTTAGGTCCTAACAAGCGTGCAGCACAACTAGAAGGCTCTAAAGATTATGCAATGCGGTTTATGGAAAAATATCAAGTTCCAACAGCTAAATTTGCAACTTATCAAGATTCTAAAAGTGCGATTGCGGGTTTAGAGCAATTTGGCGAGCCAGTTGTTATTAAAGCTGATGGTCTTGCAGCTGGAAAAGGTGTGGTTATTGCGCAAACCAAGCAAGAAGCTTGTTTAGAGATTAAATTAATGTTTAAAAAAGGACAAAAACAAATTGTTTTAGAAGAATTTTTAGATGGAGATGAATATTCACTATTTGTATTGACCAACCAAAAAAATTGGCGCGTTTTACCATTAGCACAAGACCATAAACGTGCATTTGATAATGACCAAGGACCTAATACAGGAGGAATGGGAGCTTATAGCCCTGTACCACAGCTTTTAGAAAGTGACTATCAAAAAATGCTAACGCAAGTGGTTAAGCCAACCATCGCTGGTTTAAACAAAGGAAAATACCAATATTGTGGAATTATCTATATTGGTTTGATTTTAACTAAGCAAGGCCCAAAAGTAATTGAATATAATGTTAGATTAGGAGATCCTGAAACGCAAGTTATTTTACCACGTATAAGTAATGATTTCTTTACCTTACTAGATACTTGTGTTAACGAATTGGAATTGCCACAGATTAAAGAAAGTTCACAAGCTGTATTAGGCGTTGTCTTAGCAGCAAATGGTTATCCTAAAGAACCAATTAAAAATCAAGTTTTACCTGTTTTGAATAAAACAGATGTAATTGATATTGATTATGCCAACGTTAAAAGTCACGACGAAGCTTTTATGGGCAATGGCGGACGTTTGTTGACGGTTATAAGTCAAGGCGATAACTTGATTCAAGCACAAAAGCAAGCCTATCAGTATTTGAATGAATTTGATTTTGATGGATGCTTTTATCGTAAAGATATTGGCTTTAAAGCAACAAATTATAAATTTTAATATTAGGGGCGCATTTCTAAAAAAAGAATTGCGCTTTTTTGTGTCTTTTGTTATCCTTGAGTGATGAATTTTTATAAATTTTTAAATTCGTCAAAATTTTATGGGTAAAATAGTATTTTTAGGGTAAAAAAGGGTTGACGTTTACCCTAAATAAGAGTAGTTTGAAATTGCGTAAATTTTTATGGGGGAAGTGAGATAATAAAATGGCTAATTTTTCGTACCAAGTATTTAGTGAAGTTGCCAAGCAAAAAACCTTCGTTGCTGCTGCTAAGGAATTAAATGTAACCCCTTCAGCGATCAGTCATTCGATTACAGGATTTGAAAAAGAGCTTGGTTTTGCGGTCTTTATCAGAAATAGAACAGGTGTGACGTTAACACCGGATGGACGAAGAATTTTACCGATTGTTCAAGAAATACTAAATACAGAAGCAAAGCTTAATGAAGAAGCAGCAAATATTAACGGATTGAATTCTGGAAGAGTTAGAATCGGAGCTTTTAGTAGTGTTTGTATTAACTGGTTACCAGATATTATTAATACTTTTAAAAAAGAGTATCCAGATATTGAATTGACGGTTAATCAAGGTGACTTTAATGATGTGGCTGAACAGGTCCGCTTGGGAATGTTAGATGTTGGTTTTAG
Source organism: Ligilactobacillus sp. Marseille-Q7487 (assembly GCF_949152225.1). NCBI lineage: Bacteria > Bacillati > Bacillota > Bacilli > Lactobacillales > Lactobacillaceae > Ligilactobacillus > Ligilactobacillus sp. Marseille-Q7487. Next base: position 1,147,874 of record NZ_CASCJC010000001.1, on the reverse strand, counting down.
TGCTTTACCAATTTCACAAAATTTAGAAGTTACACCTTTATGCAAAGATCGTATTTATTGTGTAACACCTCAAGATTTTGTACCCCAAAATAAAAAGACTGTCACGTTGGCTGATGTTGCTAATGAAACTTTTATTTTGCAACAAATTGATTATGATCGTGATACTAAAAAAGCATTGGATACTTATAATGTTTCATTAAATTCAATTCAATATAGTATCGATGATGCATCGATTATTGCTATGGTTGAAAGTGGTTTGGGTTTGGGAATTTTACCAGAATTAGCTTTACAAAAGCTTTCGGGTAAGGTAAATCATTATCCTTTTGCCGAAGACTTTTACCGCACAATTTGTTTAGTGACGCATTTTGAAGCACAACAAACACCTTCGACTAAGGCTTTTGTTAAGACGATTAAAAATTATTTAAAAGAAAAATATTGTTAAAACAGGGGATGAAGATTTGAAAGAACTAACTAAAGGAAATCCACTTAAATTAATTTTATTCTTTGCAATACCACTTTTAATCGGTAATTTATTTCAACAGTTATATACAATTTCAGACACATTGATCGTTGGACAAACATTAGGTGTCGATGCTTTAGCCGCTGTAGGTGCAACCGGAAGTATTCAATTTTTAATCATCGGGTTTGCACAAGGATTAACGGCTGGTTTAGCCATCATGACTGCACAGCATTTTGGAGCTAGAGACTATCGTAAAGTTCGAGAAAGTTTTGCAGCAAGCATTATGATTAGTTTAGTTGTTACTGTAATTTTAACCTTTTTGAGTTTGTATTTTATTAAAGATATCTTAGTGTTGATGCAAACACCTAAAAAAATTGAGCATGATGCATTTATTTTTATTTCTATTATTTTAGGTGGGATTATTGCTTCGATGGCATATAACTTATTAGCCAATATGATTCGAGGACTAGGTGATAGTCGGACACCACTTTATTTTTTGATTATTGCAGCTGTAGTTAATATTATTTTAGAATTATTATTTATCATTGTATTTAAATGGGGCGTTGCTGGTGCAGGGATTGCAACGATTGTAGCACAAACTTTTTCTGTTTTCTTATGCATTATCTATATCATCCGTAAAATTCCGCTATTACAAGTTCATTGGTCTGATTTTAAGAGTGTAACTTGGAAAGTAATCGGCCAACATCTTTATGTTGGTTTGCCAATGGCGTTTCAAGCATCGATTATTGCGATTGGTTCGATTATGGTCCAATCTGCATTAAATAGTTTGGGTACGACAGCTGTTGCTGCTACAACAGCATCTAGTAAGATTGATCAAGTGGCAACATTACCGATGATGTCTTTTGGAATTGCAATGGCAACATTTACAGCTCAAAATTATGGGGCACGTAAATACGGACGAATTTTACAAGGTGTTAAGCAATGCCTACTTGTTTCTTGTACTTTTAGTATTATTGCAGGTTTGTTGATCATGAAGTTTGGCCAAGAAATGGTGATGCTTTTTGTAGGGCATTCAGAACAAAAAGTTTTAGATTTATCTCAGGTTTATTTCAACGTTAACTGCACGTTTTATGTGGTTTTAGCGGTCCTATTTATTATTCGTTACACTTTACAAGGCCTTGGACAAAGTATCGTGCCAACGATTGCCGGTGTTTCTGAGTTAGTGATGAGAACCTTGGCTGCGTTGTTTTTGGCCACAACGTTTGGTTATGCGGGGGCTTGTTTTGCTAGTCCATTAGCGTGGATCGGTTCGTGTGTAGTGTTAATCTTTTCTTATGTTAAAGCAGTTAAAATGTTAAAGCGACGGGAGAAGTTAGAAAATAATTCGCTAGAAAATGAATAAATACAAAATGATATAGATTTTATTAAATAATTGAAATTTATAACGATAGGGAAGACGTTATCATACGGCTGATGCGTTAAGTGACGATAATAAGATCTTAGTATGGGTTACATATACCAAGATTTACAAAAATTATTTGGAAGAATCATGGTATATAAAATTAATGTTGTAAAAACGGACTATATCCATATTTTTGTTGATTGTAAACCATAGCATTATATTTTACAGACCGTCAAGATATTAAAATTTGTATGTTTAATATTTAAAATCTATTCTTAACGAAGAATAGGGTAAGGTATTGTTGTTTTTATTTATAATCTTTTTTTGTTAACAGCTATGAATGGACTGGAACAAAACTGGCGTATAATAACTAGTTAGATTGTGTAGTTATTATGGTAGGAGATGTCATTTTTTCTAAAACTTCTTGTTTAATACGGATTTCAATAATAAAAAGAAGTATTTTATAACGAATTTACAACTTTTGAAGAACGCTTCAATCATAAACATAAAAAGCAAACGAAATCACCAAAAAGTGGCTCTCGTTTGCTTTTTAAGTCTAATCATAATCAATATATCTCATTTCTACATTTTTTCTCAAGCATATTGCTAATAGTAATCAATATAATAGGCTGAATTGCAATAATGACTCCAGTAACAATCGCTGGAATTACATAATCTAAGCAAATAAATATGACGGTTGCTATACCTAATAATGCGGTATTAACCATATTTGTTATATTACCTGCCTTTTCTTTAATCATGATATTACGTTCATCCATAACATTGATTTTATAATCAGTATCATTTTTCATCATTTTGTTATGCAAGATTTGAACATGAGAAACACTAAAAACCATGCTTAATAAAACTGCAAGCCCCATATCTACCATTTTTGAAAAATTTGTAAAAAGAATAATAAGGACTAACAATAATGAAATAATATATCCAATGTACCAAATTTGATTTTTATTTTTCATTTTGCATTTTCCTCCTCATAGATAAAGATTTCTTCAACGCTCATGTGGAAGTATCTTGCAATTTTAAAAGCTAATATGATAGAAGGATTGTATCGGTCGTTTTCTAAAGAACCTATTGTTTGGCGAGATACTTCTAGTGCAGTAGCTAAATCTTCTTGTTTAATGCCTCTCTGCTTTCGTAATTCTTCTAATCGATTCTTCAAAATATCTCCCTTTCTATGGAAAGTAAACTTTCCACGCTTATATTATAGCAAATGTGGCTCTGATATCAAGTTTGCTTTCCGTTTTGCGGATTAGGATTATCGGATAACCTTCCAGTTGCTATCCTTATGTAGCGTCAGTTCATACTGTAATATCTGTGTCACCTTTTTTGATGTATCTTTGCAGGATTGGACAAGATTTCTTCGTTCTCGGCTGTTGGCGTGTAGGAGATAATCTTTCCGCCATCAAAGTCTGTATACTGGATTTTCTAAAAACATATCAACGCTGTATAAATTATCATAGTTGTCAATCAGTTTCTGAAATTTTAAATGCTGAACAATTGGATAGATGATATTGTTCCTTGCGGCAATGAAATGACAGTGCTGGATTTGGTGAAGAAATATGTGTCATAAAAAAACAGGTGTGAAGCATAATACAGAAGCCAATTACAAGTTTATCATTAACATTATCAAGAAAGAGGATTTTGGAAAAAACGGATTGATAAGGTGAAATTATCGGATGTAAAAGGTTGGCTGATTAAATTACAAAGCGACGGCAAAAGGTATAGCACTATACATTATGGGTGTGGCGTCGTAAGTCCAGCGTTCTAGTTGGCGATTGATGATAGAAAAATCCTTTTAAGTTCCAGCTTGCCACGGTAGTTGTCGATGACAGTGTGACAAGAGAATCCCGCACCAGAAAGCAGGAACGGGCGTTTCTGAAATTCGTGAAAGAGGATAAACACTTTTCCAAATACTACGAGGGAATTCATATCATTTTTAAGACTGGATTTCGGATTTCTGAATTTGTAGGGCTGACGATTGCGGATATTGATTTGAAAAACGGTGTTATCAACGTCAATCATCAGTTACAGCGAAAACGGAATATGTTATAGAGGAGATGAAAATCGAGTGCGGTACAAGACCTGTGCCTATAACATACGAGATGAAAAAGTGTTTCCGAAAAATCATTGAGAACCGCAAAAAGCCTAAGACAGAACCTATGATAGACGTAAAGTGGGTTTTCTGTATCTGGACAAAAATGATATGCCAATAGTTGTCCTTCGCTCGGAGAAATATTTCCAGCATATCTGTGAGAAGTATAATAAAATTTATAAATCTGAAATGCCAAAGGTAACGCCCCATGTCTGCCATCATACCATTTATTCTAATATGTATAGCAAAGTCGGACATGAACCCTAGGACATTGCAGAAGATTATGGAACACTTGGATATCGGCGTGACGTTGAACACCTATACCCATGTAGGCTTTTATGATATTCAAAAAGAGATGAAAAAGACACGTAGTTAGGTGAGTTGTAAAGTTGTAAAATGGAGTAAGTTTTACAACTTTTCAGAGGAAAAACTAACTTATAAGAAGAAATGTGAACATGATTAAAATACTATTCGTCTACTACGGCAAGATACTAATATTACTCAAGTAATTTTATGGTTCTGGCAGTGAGAGCCTTAAATATATTATTGTTAAAAAACTTGCATTTATTAAAAAAATTTGGTATTATGCGAAAAGATTGCTATCCGGTTAGGAGTGAATTTAATGGAAAAAGAATTCCAAATTGGCGATAAAGTAAAATGTAAAAAATTTGGTGCTTTGAAGCATGATTTTGTTGGTGCGATAGAAAAAATTTACGAAAATTCAGCAATGGTTGCAATTTTGGAAAATGACACTGAAGATGCAATTGCCGTTAGTGATTTTCATGAAAAAGCCATTGTTAGTTTGAAACATATGAAAAAAATTTCAGCATAATTTAAATAACTTGATGACAAGCTGGAAAAAAGGTGCTATACTATATTCCGTTAGTTAATGCGGGTGTAGTTTAGTGGTAAAATCCCAGCTTCCCAAGCTGATGTCGCGAGTTCGATTCTCGTCACCCGCTTGAATTAGCATCTTCAATTTTGAAGATGCTTTTATTTTAATAATTCGATGATAAAAGAAAAGTAGGATCTGATAAGCTTACAGCGAGCCTAGGATGATGGAAGCTAGGTAGTGGAAAGATTTGAAGCGCGCTTTTTAGAATGAAACATTTAAATACTTAAAGTGGATCGCTGATCAATTAGAGTGGTACCGCGGGATAAAAAATTCTCGTCTCTTACATGTGTGTAGTGTAAGGGACTTTTTTATTGATTAAAATTAATGTTTTTAGGAGGAAAATTATGGATTACAAACAACAAGTTGCCCAAGCAATTGCAATGGCTGTCGATGGTCAATTAGATCAAGCAGAAATCATGGCTAAAATTGAAGTGCCTAAGGCGTTACATTTAGGAGATTATGCTTTTCCAGCATTTGTATTATCAAAAGTTTTACGTAAAGCACCACAAGTAATCGCACAAGAATTAGTTGAAAAAATCAGTACAGATGGTTTTGAAAAAGTAGAAGCTGTGGGACCATATGTAAACTTCTTTTTAGCAAAGGATATTTATAGTCAAGATATTTTGAACCAAGTATTGGCTAAAGGTGCTGCTTATGGGAATCAAGATTTAGGTAAAGGACGTAATGTACCAATTGATATGTCTTCACCTAATATCGCTAAACCAATGTCGATGGGTCATTTGCGCTCAACTGTGATTGGTAACGCCATCGCCAATCTTTTGGCTAAGACGAACTATCAACCAATTAAGATCAATCACTTAGGTGACTGGGGCACCCAATTTGGTAAGTTGATTCAAGCCTACAAGATGTGGGGTAGTGAAGAAGAAGTTCAAAAAGACCCGATCAATACTTTGTTAGGTTACTATGTACGTTTCCATCAAGAAGATGTTGAAAATCCTGAATTAGATGATTTAGCACGTGAATGGTTCAAGAAACTTGAAGATGGTGATCCAGAAGCAACTAAACTTTGGAAATGGTTTAGAGATGAGTCCTTACAATTCTTTATGAGTATCTATGATAAGTTGGGAGTAACTTTTGATTCTTATAATGGTGAAGCTTTCTATAATGATAAGATGGATGAAGTTGTTAATCTTTTAGAAGAAAAGGGACTCTTAAAAGAAAGCAAGGGTGCACAAATTGTTGATCTTGAAAAATACAATTTAAATCCAGCTTTGATTAAAAAGACTGATGGAGCAACGCTTTATATCACACGTGATTTGGCAGCTGCAATTTATCGTCATCGGACTTATGATTTTGCACAATCTCTATATGTTGTTGGTAATGAACAAACTAATCACTTTAAACAATTAAAGGCTGTTTTAAAGGAAATGGGCTTTGCTTGGGCAGATGATATTCATCACATTCCATTTGGCTTGATTACTTCAGGTGGTAAGAAATTATCAACTCGTGCAGGTAACATCATCTTATTAGAAGATGTGTTAAATGATGCAGTTAGCTTAGCGTTAAAACAAATTGAAGAAAAGAATCCAACTTTAGCAGATAAAGAAATTGTAGCTGATCAAGTTGGTGTTGGTGCGGTTATTTTCCATGATTTGAAAAATGAACGTTTGAATAACTTTGATTTTGATTTGGAAGAAGTTGTGCGCTTTGAAGGTGAAACAGGTCCTTACGTACAATACTCACATGCACGCGCGATGAGTATTTTACGTAAAGCAGATGCTAAAGATTTAGCAGCTGGAAACTATGAATTATCCGATTCAAATGCATGGGAAACATTACGTTTATTGGGTGACTTTAGTAACGTTGTTAAGCGTGCGGTTAATGAATACGAACCATCAGTAATTGCTAAGTACGCAATTCATTTGGCAAAGGCGTTCAATAAATACTATGCTAATTCAAAAATTTTGGTTGATGATGAACAAAAGCAAGCGCGTTTGGCGTTAGTGAAGAGTGTGGCAATCGTCTTAAAAGAATCTTTGCGCCTCTTAGGAGTTCATGCTCCAGAAGAAATGTAAAAAATAAAAGACACTGCTGTGGCGGTGTCTTTTTTTACTTTCTTGATTTAAAAAAATTAATACAAGTTACTTATTTTATGCAAAAAAATTGTAAAGATTTTAGATTAAGTTTTGAGAAAAAAGTATAGAGTTCATTATAAAAAAAGAAGATAAATATTTCAAATAACTTTAAATAAAAGTAATAAAAATAGTATTTGAGATTGATATGTCAATTTTTTTATCCATTACTTGATATATTATTTTTTTTAATAAGTTGATATATTAAGCTTGAGAATCCTTGAAAAAACATATTAACAACGCTTTCTTTACGAAGTTAGAATACTTGGTGAAAATGAATAAATATTATGCGTAGTTTTATTGTTTTTCAGTAACTAAGTCAATTTTTTATAAAGGAGTAGTTTTGTCATGGATAAAAAAGTGCGTTATAAAATGTATAAAGCAGGACGAAAATGGGTTGTAGCTGCTTTGGTATTTACCAGTGTTGGGACAGTAACCGTGGTTACTACTAGAGCTAATGCTGATACCAACAGTAAAATAACTAAAAAAGTCAGTGTTAAACATAAAAAAAGCAAAAAAGTTAAGGCTACAACCAATACTGTTGTGCCTAAAAATCTTAGTTTTGTAAACTTGGCTAATAGTAAAATGACGGTTTATCTTTCTGATAAGTTTCCTACTGTTTATGGTTACAAATTTGAAAACGGTAAAGAATTTAAAGCTACACAACAGCAATTAACAACTATTAAGATTGATGATAAAGAATATACACCAACGGTCTCATATAATAAATCAGGTGACAATCAAATTATTTATACCATCACCATAAATGATGTCGCTAAATTTGATGTTGTTGCAACCTTAAGTGAAGAAACGTTTGGTTTTAAAGTGCAAAATCTAACTGAGTTAGGTGATCGAATCCATACACTGGCTATTCCAGGACTTGAGATGGCTTCGCTTGACACAGATGAGACTGATGCAAGTTTTGCAGGAATGAAAATGTATACTGCAACAAGTTCTTCAACTAATGGGCAAACAGGTGATACCTTTAAAACATTAGCTAAGCAGGGCGTTGATAAAGAAAATTATCGCTATGGCTTTTTGAATAATCATGATGTAGCGGTTGGTTTATGGACAAATGCAGCACAAGACGGAAATGATAAATCCGAAGATAACAAAATTATTTTAAATACTCAAAGTATTAATGGAAAAAATAATACAGGGATGGAATCTAACTACTTTACAATTCGAGCTAAGGATGACGATACATCTAAGTTAAGTGATGATATGTTAGATATGCCTGAATGGAAAGTGGCTTTTGCTTTTGATGAAAATAATGATGGAAAAGTTGACTGGCAAGATGGTGCGATTGCCTATCGTCAAATCATGAATAATCCTTATGGTTGGCAAGATACTAAACGCGTTGTTGTTCAACGTATTCCAATGAATTTTGCTTCGCAAGCAACTAATCCATTTTTAATGACCTTAGATGAAACCAAACGTGTCGCGGCAATTACTGATGGCTTAGGACAAACGGTTTTGCTTAAAGGTTATCAAAATGAAGGCCATGATTCAGCGCATCCAGATTATGATGCAATTGGACAACGCCAAGGTGGCGTCCAAGATTTCAATGAATTGATTGATGCTGGACATAAATTAAATGCAAGTTTTGGTGTGCATATTAATGCGACTGAAGCTTATCCGGAAGCTAAGGCATTTAATGAACAATTAGTTGATATTAACAGCAAAGGCTGGGATTGGTTGGATCCGTCATATTATATTAATCAGCGTTATGATGCTTTAAGTGGTAATCGTTATAATCGCTTAAAGAGCTTAAAACAAGAAGCACCAAACCTTGATTTTATCTATGTTGATGTATGGGGGAATCAAACTGAAGGTGGCTGGGAGTCACGTCGTTTAGCTAGTGAAATCAACAGTTTAGGTTGGAAATTGCACAATGAATTTCCAAGTGCCTTGGAATATGATAGCTTGTGGAATCACTGGTCAGCAGAAAAGGCTTATGGTGGCTCATCAACCAAAGGAATCAACAGTAATATTGAACGTTTTATCCGCAACAATCAAAAAGACTCTTGGATCATTGCTGATAACTCCTTGTTAGGTGGTGCAGAATTTGAAGCTTACGAAGGCTGGGTGGGTAAGACATCATTTGATAGCTTTGTTGATGTAACTTATCGCACTGATTTGCCAACTAAATTCTTGCAACATTTTAATATCATGAACTGGAATGCCAATTGGGATAATACTAAAAAAGACTATGTGGGCTCGATTAGCTTTGATCATGATGTTAAAGTTGATAATTCCAGTGGAACTAAGGTAATTACGCTTGATGGAATCCCAGTATTAAACGATAAGTTGACTTATGGTGGTTCTGAAACCGGACATAATGTAAGTATGCTATTACCGTGGGATTCAAGTGATGAAGTTGGTAATGGCGTCAAGAGTGGCACAAAAGACACGGATGGTTTGAATTATGATAAGATGTATTATTGGAACGATCAAGATGGCCAAACGACTTGGAAGTTAACCGATAAATTTAAGAATGCCAGCTCATTACATGTTTATAAATTAACTGATCAAGGACGTGTTGATCAAGGGACAGTGGATGTTAAAGATGGTAGTGTAACGTTAAATCTAGCTAAGCAAACGCCGTATGTTTTGACTGTTGCAGCCGAAAAATCAGAAGAAATAACCTTTGGTGAAGGCACACATCTAAAAGACCCTGGATTTAATGCTAAGGATACTTTGAAAAATAACTGGCAAATTACTAGTGGAAATCCAAGTGTTGAAAAAAATGATACCGGTGATTATCTGTTAAATGCTGGTAGCGAAAAACTAAGCATGACCCAAGAGTTAACGGATTTAGCGGCAGGAAAATATTCATTTTATGTAAATACCCAAACAAATAATCGTCCGGTAACCTTAACAGTTGATGTCGATGGTAAGAAGTATACGCGTTCATTTGAAGATTCAATCGTTCAAAACTATATCCAAGCTGATAGTAATCATACTAAGGGTTATCAAGAACAGACTAAATCATATATGCAAAAAGCGCGTGTTGATTTCGAAGTGCCAAGCAATGCCAAAACCGTGTCAATTACGTTAGCTGCAGATGCAAGTACTGAACAGACATTATTTGATGATTTACGAGTAGTAAAACGTAGTGGGAATTTGCAAGAAGGTAGTGTTGATGCTGATGGTAATACAATCATCATTTCACAAGATTTTGAAGATGCTGGGGCAATAGGTTTGTATCCATTCTTTAAAGGGCCTGCAGGTGGTGTTGAAGATCCACGGGTGCATTTGTCACAAAGACATGATAAATATACTCAATATGGGTGGAATGGTAACAAGATTGACGATGCTTTAGATGGTGATTGGTCACTTAAGGCACATAAACAAGCTAGTGGCTTGATGTATGTCACAGATCCACAATCGGTTAAATTTGAAAGCGGTAAAACTTATAAGATTGAATTTGATTATCAAACAGATGGTGCCGGACAATATCATCCAGTAATTATGAATGGTGAAACGGCTCAAACAGTTTATGATGGTTTAGCTAAGACAAGTGGTGATTTATCTACTAATGATTTGAGCAAAAACCATACCAAACATGTCAGCTATCTTGTAACAGCCGGTGATAATGCTAGTCAGATGGGCTTTGGTATTCAAAATGATGGTGGTGATACTGATTTTGTTTTAGATAATTTCAAAGTTACACAAATTGCAGAAAAAAATATTGATACTGAACAAAAACAAATTGCACGTGATAACTTACAATCACAAATTGATGCCGTTAAAGCATTGGATAAGAGTCAATATACTAATGGAAGTTACAAGAATTTAGTAGCTGTACTCGAAGATGCACAAAAAGTAGTGGCAAATGAAAATGCGACATTAAATGAATTGCAGACTCGATTGACAAAATTACAAGAAGCACAAAAGAAATTGATATTGGTTGAAGATACTAAATATATTTCCAATAGTAAAATTAAACCTATTAATGAATATGGCAATAGTAGTACGGGTGAAACAATCGACAAAGCCTTTGATGGTGATCCTAATACGATCTGGCATACGGATTATAGTCTAACAACTACTACTCAACAACGGACAGTTGAGATGGATTTGGACAAAGACTACGAATTAAATGGCTTTGTTTATGTACCACGTGCAAGTGGTAAAAACGGTCTTATCACTGAATATGAAATTCAAATTCCAGATACTATTAAAGCAACCGATCAATGGAAGACAATTGCTAAAGGAACATGGACTGGTAATAATAGTGTTAAGACGGTCAACTTTGATCCTGTTACAACCAATAAGATTCGTCTTGTCCCAGTGCATACGATTGGTGATGCAGCCGATAAATTTGCGTCAGCGGCAGAATTTAAGTTGATGATTAACCGGACGGCGCCATCTTTGAGCTTAAAACAAAACGCAGTTGATTTGCCAACGAATACTGACTTGAGCAGTGTTGATTGGAATCAATACTTTGAATACAATGATAGTATCGACGGGGCAGTTTATGATGATTTGCAAGTTGATACAAGTAAAGTTGATATCAAAACTCCAGGAAAATATGAGGTAACGCTTACTGCAACTAACACTGCAGGATTGACAGCTCAACAAAAATTAACAGTTAATGTTAAAGCAAGTTCAACCCAAGATGATGCACAAAAATATCCGCCAGTGGCACAAGAAATAACGGTCAACGTTGGTGCTAAAATTGATTTGGCAGATATTATTACCAATCAAGGCAGTTTTCCAGCAGGAACAACGGTTTCGTGGCTAAAAGAAATCGAGACGACTACACCAGGCGTTAAAGAAGGCAGCGTCCAGATTGCTTATCCTGATGGTTCAAAGACTACTCTTACTGTTAAAGTAGCAGTTTTGGCTAATCAAGCAGGTCCAACGTTAGCACAACAATACGAACCACAAGGAATTAATCTTGTAGTTACACAAGGGCAGGCGCTAGATGCAACACAAGCGATTAAGAATAAGGATAAGTTACCTGCTAATACGAAGTTTGCTTGGAAACAAGCAATTGATTCACAAAAACTTGGAACAAGTGAAACTACAGTAATTGTGACTTATGCAGATGGATCAATTGACGAAGTGAATGTGAAAGTTCAAGTTGTTAAGACAACTACTAAACCATCCACAGAAAACAAAGATCAGACTGGTTCAAAGAAACAAGTCAATAAAAATAACTTGCCACAAACAGGTGAAGCAACTAATAATTTAGTTGGAATCGGAGGACTGATTGTCACAGCGGCTATTGGTTGTTTAGCGTGGTTTAAGAAATTCTTTTAGACTATAAAAGTAAGTTTTGAAAAGAGTCATGAATTAGTTCATGGCTCTTTTTTGCTACACTTATTAAGTGATATTTATTCTATCAGCTAGTTAAATGTGGCATAGCGATGCTAAAAAATAATCATTCCAAAAATATTGCGCGTTTATTAGCAATATTTTTGAAATGATTAGCATTTGAGTATTAATTATATTCGTTGAGCCAATCTGCTAAAATTTGGCAGTATTTAGGATAATTTTCAACAAAAGGCATATGCCGACAGTTGGCAAATAACTCCCATTTAGCATCAGGCAGGTTATCAAACATTGTTTTAGCGACCAAAGGAGTGCATAAGTCATCCGTACCACTGATGATCAAACTAGGAATCTTGATTTGGTGAAGTTTAGCTGTGTAGTTATAATCGGCCAAATTTCCTAATGGAGAGTATTCATTTGGTCCCCAGGCGGTTTGGTACGCTAGTGTTCCGCTTTTTTTAGGACGCCATAGTGGTTCGGGATCATTTTTGGTGAAATGTGGTGCACAATGACGTAACATGAATTCTTCGTTAGCTTTAAGATATTCAGATGATGTAAAGTCGCCAGTTTCCTGAGCTAAAGCAATAGCTTGTTGTAGATTTAAAGGTAATTCTTTAATCATGCGCTGTTGTTCTTGCCCCCATAAATTAGCATCAGAAAGTGTACTTGACAAGATGACACTTTTGACATTTGTAGGTTGATAATCGCATAAATACATGATGGCAAGCATTCCGCCAAATGACTGACCTAAGAGATGAAATGATGATAACTGTAGATGCTTAATCAAAGCATCTAATTCTTTTAGCCAAGTTTGACGATTATAGATGCTAGGATCATTGGGGATACTAGAATTACCACAGCCAATTTGATCGTACATGATGATTGGTTGTTTATACTTTTGAGCAAATTCATCGAAAATCTCAAAATAATTATGAGTTGATCCAGGTCCGCCATGTAACATGACTAGTGGTGTTTTAGTGCTGTGAGCGGGTTTAATTATGCGATAATAAGTTTGATATTGGTTAAATGACATATATCCTTCATATAACATATAAGACGCATCCTTTTGTTGTTTTAAACCTAGTATAGCAGACTTTATTATAAAATTTAAAATATTTTAATATTTTAGCAAGCGTAGACTATCGCAAAGAAGAATCAGTTATGATAAAATATTTTTAAGATCTCATGGAGGTGCAATGTAAATGTCTGAAGATGCGTATCGGCAGGGCAAAACAATCGAACAAATTAAAGAAGGCGATTCATTGACTGTCACAGAAAGTATTTCGGAAAGAGATTTATTGTTATATTTAGGATTGACCAATGATGATAATCCAATCTATATTCAACAAAGTTATGCAAGACAAACGGAATATAAAAAACCAATTATTCCACCCGTTTTGTTAATGGGGATTATCACAAGTTCAGTATCTAAACTTTTTCCGGGACCTGGTAGTGAAATTGTTAACATTTCATTAAATTTACCTAAACCTGTTTTTCACGATGAAATGGTTACATTTAATTTTGAAATCATTAAGGTAGATAATATGAAAGAAGTTGTGACGATGTCTGTTGAAGGCGTTAATCGTCAAGCAGAAAGAATTTTAGATGCTGTTTTGATGGTGCGTCCGCCTAAACCTCTAGGATAAGCAAAAGAAAGGAAGAAAAATATGAATAATAATATTTATGAGCCCCAGACACAGGTGGGATTAAATAATTTTTTAGGTAAGATGTATGGTTTTATGGCTGCAGCAGTAGGTGTTTCAGCTTTGGTTGCCTGGTTAAGCGTGACTGTTTTTTATCAAAGTGTTTTTGCGTTTTTCGTGCAAAATAAATTTGCGATGTTACTATTATTAGTAGTGCAAATGGGCTTAGCGATTTCAATGTCGTTTAAAGCGGATCGTAATCCTGCTTTAAGTATGTTGACACTATTTTTATTTGCGGCAATTGAAGGATTGTTTTTTGGAGTTGTATTATTAGTTTATACTGCTCAAGACATTACGATGGCCTTTGTTTCAGCAGCGGTAGTCTTTGTAGTGTTAGCAGCTTTTGGGACAACGACTAAAAAAGATCTTTCAGGAATTGGGCGCCAAGCAATGGCTGCATTGATTGCGTTAGTAATTGTTAGCTTAATCAATTTATTCCTGCAAAGTTCAGCAATTACCTATGTCTTTTCGTTTATCGGAGTTATTATCTTTAGTGCTTTAACAGCATGGGATTCACAAAAATTCCGTCAAATGTATTTGCAATATGGTAGTCAAATTAACCCAACAAATCTTGCTTTGATGGGTGCATTACAACTTTATTTAGACTTTGTTAATATTTTCTTATACTTACTTCAAATTTTTGGTATGGGAAATAGCAAAGATTAATATTAGAATTTAATCCCCCAAGTGTTAGTACTTGGGGGATTTTTGAATGCAAAATAATAAGTTGGGGGAGCATTAAAAGATTTATAATCTTAGACTATCGGTTTTTGTTTTGGACAAATATTTGTTAGAATATTATTAAGTTAATAATGGAAATTTGAGGAGAAAAATGATGGAAAAACTAGTTTTAATCGATGGGAATAGTGTGGCTTTTCGTGCTTTTTACGCATTATATAGTTCATTAGATCGATTTGTAAATCATGATGGATTACACACAAACGCAATCTATGCTTTTAAAAATATGTTAGATAAGATTTTAGCAGACTTTAAGCCAACACATGTAATGGTTGCATTTGATGCGGGTAAAACAACTTTTAGAACCGAAAAATTTGCAGATTATAAAGGACAAAGAGCTAAGACACCGACCGAGTTATTAGAACAATTACCATATTTGCGCAAATTATTAGAAGCGTATGGAATTAAGTATTATGAACTGGTCAATTATGAAGCAGATGATATTATTGGAACATTAGCTAAGCAAGGACAAGATGCTGGATATGAAGTAGTAATTGTAACTGGAGATCGTGATCTAACTCAGCTAGTGACCGATAAGATAACAGTTGCAGTAACGCAAAAAGGAGTCAGTGAAATCGAAGAATACACGCCACAACACGTGCGCGAAAAATACGGCTTAGAGCCACAACAAATCATCGACATGAAAGCTTTAGTTGGTGATAGTTCAGATAACTATCCGGGTGTGACTAAAATTGGCGAAAAAACAGCAGTGAAATTATTGAGTCAATTTGGAAGTGTTGAAGGAATCTATGAACACATCGATGAATTAAAAAAATCAAAGATGAAAGATAACTTGGTGGCTGAACAAGAGATAGCTTATTTGTGTAAAGATTTAGCAACGATTCGTCAAGATGCTCCAATTACAATTGAAGTTGCAGATTTACTCTTAACTAGACCAGATCAAAACGCATTAGTAACTTTGTATCAAGAATTAGATTTTAAACGCTTTTTAGAGCAACTTTTGGGTCAAACACAATTAGATTTACAAACACAAGAACAATTAGCAGATATCGCATATACTTTACTGACTGAAGAAAATGTTTTTGAGTTAATTGAAGATGCTAAGAAAACTCAAAAGCTTAGTTTTCATTTAGAAATGGATAATGATAATTATCATACAGCTCTTTTTTTAGGTTTTGCTTTTGAAGTAGGCGCGAAGCACTATGCTAGTCGAAATTGTGAATTGTTGCAAAATCCAGCAATTAAAGGTTTGTTAGAAGATCCAGTAATCAAAATTGATTTGTTTGATGCTAAAAGAACCTATGTTGGTTTGAGACGACTAGATATTCAAATGCAAGGCTTGGACTTTGATTTGTTATTAGTATCGTATTTATTAGATACTAGTGATAACGATAATGACTTGGGTAAACTAGCATTACAACATGATTATCACCAAATGCCAAGTGATGAAGAAGTTTATGGTAAAGGGGCTAAACGACAAATTCCAGTTGAAGATGAGATATTCTTACAACATTTAGTACGTAAAACCAATACCATTGCACAACTCAAACCTTCCTTGCAAGAAAAATTACGAAGCAATTGTCAAGAAGACTTATATCTGACGATTGAACGTCCATTAGCTTTAGTCTTAGCAGAAATGGAAATTGCAGGTATTAAGGTTGATCAAGAACGTCTTTTGACAATGCAAGAGGAATTTAAACAACGTTTGACACAACTAGAAGAAGACATTTATTGTCAAGCAGGCGAGGAATTTAATTTGAATTCGCCTAAGCAATTAGGAGTAATTTTATTTGAAAAACTTCAGTTGCCAGTCATTAAAAAGACCAAAACGGGTTATTCTACTTCAGTAGATGTTTTAGAACAACTACGTCCAATGGCTCCGATTGTAGACGATATTTTAAGTTATCGGCAACTTGCTAAATTGCAATCGACGTATATTGAAGGGTTGTTAAAGGTAATCTTTAAAAAAGATAGTAAGGTGCATACAAGATATACACAAACTTTAACTGCCACGGGACGTTTATCTTCTGTTGATCCTAATTTACAAAATATTCCGATTCGCTTAGAAGAAGGACGTAAGATTAGACAAGCTTTTGTTGCAAGTAAGCCAGGTTGGGAAATATTTGCATCTGATTATTCTCAAATTGAGTTACGCGTATTAGCGCATATCTCAGGTGATGAAAATATGCAACAAGCTTTTAAAAATGATTTAGATATCCATGCTAATACGGCGATGAGTGTTTTTGGTTTAAGTGATCCAACACAAGTGACTGCAGATATGAGACGTCAAGCCAAAGCCGTTAATTTTGGGATTGTTTATGGGATTAGTGATTTTGGTTTAGCACAAAGCATAGGAACAACGCGTAAAAAAGCAAAAGAATTCATTCAAACTTATTTTGAAGCTTTTCCAGGAGTTCATTGTTACATGCAAGAAATTGTTGCCAAAGCGCAAGAGCAAGGTTATGTTGAAACGATATTCAAGCGGCGTCGCTATCTGCCAGATATTAATGCTAAAAACTTTAATTTGCGCTCATTTGCACAAAGAACTGCAATGAATACGCCAATTCAAGGTAGTGCAGCTGATATTATTAAAGTTGCAATGATAAAAATGCAAAAAGCTTTAAAAAAAGAAGGCTTACAAGCCAGGATGTTACTTCAAGTTCATGATGAGCTGATTTTTGAAGCGCCTAAAGAAGAAATTGCAATTTTAGAACAACTTGTACCTAAGATTATGGATTCTGCAGTTGAATTAGCAGTTCCATTAAAGGTTGAAAGTGCCCATGGATTAACGTGGTTTGATACTAAATAGATTTGATGAAAGGAAAAGCTATATTTTTATAGTAGATTGAATTATGCCAGAATTACCAGAGGTTCAAACGGTCCGTGCAGGTTTAGAAAAATTGGTCCTAGGAACTAAAATTACTAAAGTTGAAATCTTTTATCCTAAGATCATTATTGGAGATACTACTGAATTTTGCGAAAAATTAGTCGGACAAGTGATTGAAAAGATTGATCGAAGAGGAAAATATTTACTTTTTAGATTTTCGAATAACCTAACGATGATTTCACATTTGCGTATGGAAGGTAAGTATTTTGTTTTGCCAAGTAAACAAGAGCCAAAAAAACATACGCATGTTGTTTTTGAGCTAGATAATGGTCAAAAACTTTGCTACAACGATGTTCGCAAATTTGGTAGAATGCAGCTAGTTATAACTGGTCAAGAGGAATCCACGACAAGTTTATGTAAATTAGGACCTGAACCGGTTTTACCTGATTTTAAGGTTAAAGATTTTTATCAAGCGTTACAAGGGAAAAAGAAAGTCATTAAGACTGCTTTACTTGATCAAAGTTTAGTTGCGGGTCTGGGAAATATTTATGTTGATGAAGTTTTATGGATGAGTAAGATTCATCCGCAAACTTTATGTAATAAGATTACTTTTGCGCAGGCTAAAGTTTTACATGCTAATATCATTGAAGAATTAGCTTTAGCTGTTCAAGCCGGTGGGACAACAATTCGCTCGTATACTGATGCATTTGAGCACAGTGGAATGTTTCAATTTAATTTACATGTTTATGGTAAAAAAGGACAACCATGTGAACGTTGTCAAACAAAGATTGAAAAAATCGTTGTTGGTCAACGTGGAACACATTTTTGTCCAAAATGTCAGAAGGTGAGTCGATGACTTATATTTTAGGATTGACTGGTGGTATAGCCACGGGTAAATCAACTGTTAGTGCATATTTAAAAACTAAAGGAGCTCAAATTATTGATGCTGACTTACTTGCTAGAGAAGTTGTTAAGCCCAAAACAAAAGGTTGGCAAGAAATCATAGCAGTGTTTGGAAATGAAGTGTTATCTGCGGATTTAACACTAAATCGACAAAAATTAGGCCAACTAGTTTTTGCCGATGCAGCCAAATTAAAACAGTTAAATCAGATAACGGGTCCTTTGATACATGCATTATTTTTGCAAGAAATTGCAGAAGCTAAAAAAAGAGATGTTAGATTGCTTGTCTTAGATATACCTTTATTGTTTGAAAATAACTATCAACAACTTTGTGATTCAGTGATGGTACTAACAATTCCTGAAAAGTTACAGATTCAAAGAGTAATGAAACGAGATAATTTGACGATGCAACAAGCTAGACAACGCATAGCAAGTCAAATGCCAGATGAACAAAAGAGAAAATTAGCAGATGTTGTCATCGACAGTAGTCAACAACCGTCAAAGACTTGTTTGGCGGTTCAAAAATGGCTAGACTTAAAGAATTTGATAAAATAGGTTATAATAAATATTATAGGTAAGTTTTAAATAACCGAGGTGAAAAAAATGAAATGTCCTCAATGTCAGTGCGGTAGTTCACGAGTAATTGATAGTCGCTCGGCGGATAATGGTCAAGTTATTAGAAGACGGCGTGAATGTGAAAACTGTGGTCATAGATTTACAACTTTTGAACGCATTGAAGTAACCCCACTATTAGTAATCAAAAAAGATGGTACACGTGAAGAATTTGACAGAGAAAAGATTCGTAAAGGGATTGTTCGCGCATCTCAAAAACGTCAAATCGGAATGGATAAAATAAATGAAGTTGTAGAGCTTGTGGAAAAGAAAATTCGTAATTTAGGTGGCAACGAGATAGCCAGTCAATTGATTGGTAAGTATGTTATGGATGAATTAGCCCAGATTGATGATATTGCTTATATTCGTTTTGCTAGTGTTTACCGCGAGTTTAAAGATATGAAAGCATTTGCGACTGAATTAAATGAATTATTAAAAGATGGTAAAAAATAGCTAAGTAGGAGTAATCAAAATGAAAATTTCACCTAAAGATACAGTGATGTTGCAAAGCGTTGCCCCGATAACGTATCAAGATTTGCAGTTCGTTTTGCGTTTATATCAACCGTTAATGGAACCGGTGGGATTTAGTTTATATGCTTTAATCGGGGATTTAGCACAAGAAAAAGAACAACCAATTATGAAAGTATCTGACTTAGAAATGCTTTTAGGATGTGGATTGCAAGCTTTTTATGATGCTAAAAGAAAATTAGAAGCTTTAGGATTATTACGTACATTTTATGCTAAGCAAGGAACTAATTATTATGTTTATGAACTTCAAAAGCCATTGACCCCGACTCAATTTTTTAAAGAGGATATGTTACGTTTATTATTACTACAATTTGTAGGAGAACAGCAGTATCAGTGTTTGGTAGATAAGTTTGTTACTGTTAAGTCGGTTGAAAAAGGTTTGACAGAAGTCAGTTGTAATTTGCTTGATGTCTTTTCGTTGGCTCCACAACAACTTCAACAAAATCTAAAAGCGCCACAGACCGAAGAAACAGCGCAAGTTGAGTTTCCCAAAATAGTTGGAGATTTTGATAAAGAATTTTTTTATGATTTGGTGAAGAATTCTTTTGTTTTAGATGAAGTCGTTTTAGCGAAAATTGAACGTTTATCTTTATTAAAGGCTTTATATGGTCTGACAGAGCAGCAGCTTGTTTCGTTACTAGAAGCTTCATGGTCGATTCAAGATAACGACATTGATTGGGCTGGCTTTGAAAAAAGAATTCAAGAGCAATATGATTGGCAATTAAAAGTTACCGATGAAACGGTAATGAATGCTGAAGTCAAACAGAGTCAAAATATATCAAATAATGAAAATCAAGAATTGCTTAAAGCATGTAGGTATTATCGACCAGTAATGTTTTTACAAATTATTAGAAATAAGAGTGCTAGCTCTCAAGAGGTTAAGTTACTTGAAAATGCCTTGAAAATGGTTCCTGCTGAAGTTGTTAATATTGTTATTCATTATGCAATTATTAACCAAGAATATAGTGTTCTCAATGAAAAATATTTCACTAAGATTATTGCGGATATGAAGGCTAATAACATTATGACAGCCCAACAAGCAATGAACAAGGTACAAGATTTTTATGCAAAGATCGCACAAACTAAGACGCCGGTGTCGTTTAAAAAGACTGTTCGTCAAAAAGGAAAATTACCAAAGTGGGCTACAAATCCAGAATCTATTAAAATTGAACAAGAAAATGTGCCTAGCAGTGCTGAACTAGCTGAAAAACTAAGACGTTTAGATGAATAAGAAAAGAGGTGTTGACATTGCTAAATAAAATTAATGGGTACTTAGAAAATGAAACAAATTTAACTGAAAAATACATTGAGATCATGCAAAAAAAGGTATGGCCTGACAGTGATGTAAAAGCTTTTTTAAAGGATAATCAAGCCCAGCTTACTCCAGAAATCATTAAACGTGGTGAAAGTAAGTTATATGAGTTTGTATTAGTAAAAAATCAACTTGCTCAAGGCCAAGCAACGATGACACCAGGATATACACCTAGCTTAGTTTTAAATAATCAAAGAATAGAAGTTGTTTATACGCCAACTGCGGAGTTTTTAGAAAAGCAACGTCAACTAGAGATTAAAAAAAGAATCCGCTTTTTTAATAATCGAACTCCTAAGCATAATAAATTAGTGAGATTTAAAGATATTACGACAAATGATAATAATCCAAGTAGATCAATAGTTTTTGCAAAAATGATGGACTTTTTGAATCATTACATTGAAAAACCTTATGAATTTCATAAAGGTTTATATTTGTACGGTAGTTTTGGGACTGGAAAGACTTTTTTCATGACTACTTTAGCTAATGAGTTAGCAATACGAGGATATTCATCTTTAATAGTGTATTATCCTGAATTTGTCAGAAAAATGAAAGATGCAATTAACAATGGGCAAACGACCCAATTGTTAAATGAATTATGTGATGTTCCAATTTTAATTTTTGATGAGATTGGTTCAATTGAAACAAGTAATTGGGTACGCGATGAATGTTTGGCAATTGTTTTGCAAGCACGCATGGAACAAGAGTTGCCAACGTTTTTTACGTCAAACCTTTCATTAGACGAGTTACAACAAGCATTAGAGGTTAATAATCGGGATATCTCAGAACCATTGAAGGCCCAAAGATTGATGGAACGTATTAAATTTTTAGCTGATGAGTGTGCAATGATTGGAAAAAATTGGCGAAATTCATGAAAATGGCAGATAACTCTTGCAAAAAATGATAGATAGTGTTTAAATTAAACTAAATCATGTGAAAGACAAACGGTCATTCTTGCAGGGAAAGAAGCCTTGACTGAAAGCTTCTTAAAATAATGACTTACCACTTTCATTTACAGCCTAATGAAAAGTTAGGACGGATTGCTTCCGTTAACAGCAGACTTGAGGAGTTTAGTCTTAGACTAGGCTTAAATTTGGGTGGAACCACGTTAATGAACGTCCCTAGTACATTTTGTGCTAGGGGCTTTTTATTTTATTTAGGAGGGTCAAACATGACACAAATTAAAATCACGTTTCCTGATGGAGCAGTGAAAGAATTTGCGGCTGGTGTTACAGTTAAAGAGATTGCTGAATCAATCAGTATTAGTTTAGCTAAAAAAGCAGTAGCTGGTAAATTTAATGATAAATTAGTTGATTATAATCAACCATTAAATGAAGATGGAGCAATTCAAATTGTTACTAAAGATTCACAAGATGCATTGGTTGTTTTATGGCATACAGCAGCTCAAGTATTAGCGAATGCTTTACATCAATTGTATCCTGAAATGAATTTTGGTAAAGGTGATGTAACGGAACATGGTTTTTACTATGATACAGATAATCAAGCAGGGCAAGTTGCCGAAGCTGATTTTAAAAAAATCACCAAAAAAATGGCCGAAATCATCAAGGCTGATTTGCCAATCGAACGTTTAGTTTATACTGAACAACAAGCCTTAGAATTAGTTGCTGGTGATAAATATCAAGAAGAATTGGTTAAAGATATAGCAGCTGCTAATAACGGTCAAGTTGAAGTGTACAAGCAAGGTGATTTTATTGATTTATCAGAAGGAGCACAACTTTCTTCTACTGGTCAAATCAAAGTCTTCCAATTGCTTTCTGTAGCAGGAGCTTACTGGAAAGGTGCTTCAAGTAATCCAATGTTACAACGTATTTACGGGACAGCTTTCTTTAAACAAAAAGATTTAGATGATGAATTACAACGTCAAAAAGAAGCACATGAACGTGATCATCGTGTGATTGGTAATGATTTAGATTTATTCTTTGTTGATCCATCTGTAGGAGCTGGTTTACCATATTGGATGCCAAATGGGGCAACAATTCGTCGTATTTTAGAACGTTATATTATCGACAAGGAAGTTAGCTCAGGGTATGATCATGTTTATACTCCAATCTTGGCTAATGTTAACTTGTATAAACAATCTGGTCACTGGGATCATTATCGTGATGATATGTTTCCACCAATGGATATGGGTGACGGGGAATTGTTGGAATTACGTCCAATGAACTGTCCATCACATATTCAGGTTTACAAGCATCATAAACGTTCATACCGTGAATTACCATTACGCTTAGCCGAATTAGGGATGATGCATCGCTATGAAAAGTCTGGTGCGCTAACAGGTTTATCACGTGTACGTGAAATGACTTTAAATGATGGTCATACTTTTGTGACACTTGATCAAATTGAAGATGAATTTAAGAAAATTTTGCAATTGATGGTTGACGTGTATCATGATTTCAATATTACTGATTATCGTTTCCGTTTGAGTTATCGTGATCCGCAAAATACTGAAAAATATTTTGACGATGATGAAATGTGGGAAAAATCTCAAAGTATGTTAAAGAAAGCTATGGATGACATGGGCTTAGAATACTTTGAAGCAGAAGGTGAGGCTGCCTTTTACGGTCCTAAATTAGACGTTCAAACAAAGACTGCTTTAGGTGGAGAAGAAACACTTTCAACTATTCAATTAGACTTCTTGTTACCAGAACGCTTCGATTTGCACTATATCGGTGCAGATGGTCAAGAACATCGTCCAGTGATGATCCATCGTGGTGTGATTTCAACGATGGAACGTTTCACAGCTTATTTGACAGAAATGTACAAAGGGGCCTTTCCAACTTGGTTAGCACCAAAACAAGTTGAAATTATTCCAGTTAAAAATGAATTACATTTTGACTACGCTAAGAGCTTACGTGACCGTTTAGTAGTCCATCAATATCGTGTAAGTATCGATGATCGTAACGAAAAGATGGGTTACAAGATTCGTCAAGCTCAAGTAAATAAAGTGCCATATACTTTAGTTGTTGGTGATCAAGAAGTAGCTAATAACACTGTGGCAGTACGTCGGTATGGTCAAGAAAAGACTGAAACAATGACGTTTGATGAGTTTATGCAAGTTTTAAATCATGACATTGAAACATATAGTCGTGAAGATTAATCTGAATTTTTGCTTGACTTATGATTTAAAACTTGTTATGATTTAACAGTTGAGAAAAAAGCAGAAGCACCCGCTTCTCGCCTAGAGAGTTCAAGCTCCCGGGCAGAATTACGAAATTAATTTCCGTTTAATACGGATTTATGGGTGTTTTGCAACTGCAAAACACCTTTTTTTCTGCATTTTCTCCTGAATTTTAATGGAGGTGAAACGCCATAGCAGTTGATAAGATGGTTAACGAAGGTATTCGCGCCAAAGAACTCCGCTTGATTGGAGACGATGGTGAGCAGCTTGGAATCAAGACCAAGCAAGAAGCCTTGAATTTAGCTGAACAAGCTAACTTAGATCTTGTTTTAGTTGCACCAAAAGCGAAGCCACCCGTTGCCAAGATTATGGATTATGGGAAGTATCGTTTTGAGTTGCAGAAGAAACAACGTGAAGCTCGTAAAAAGCAAAAAGTGGTTAATATTAAAGAAGTCCGCTTGAGCCCAACGATCGACACGAATGACTTCAATACGAAGATGAAGAACGCGCGCAAGTTCCTAGCAAAAGGGGACAAAGTGAAAGTTTCCATCCGCTTCAAGGGTCGTGCAATTACTCATAAAGAGATCGGCCGCGACGTTCTTAATAAGTTCGCTGATGAAACACAAGATGTTGCAACAGTTGAATCGAAAGCAAAAATGGATGGTCGCAGCATGTTTTTAATGCTAGCACCTAAAGCCGAAAAAGAATAGGCTTTATCATCATAGGAGGAAGATCAATTATGCCAAAACAAAAAACACACCGCGCATCAGCAAAGCGCTTTAAGCGTACAGGAAATGGTGGTTTGAAGCGTTCTCGTGCTTTCACATCTCACCGTTTCCACGGCAAGACAAAGAAACAACGCCGTCAATTACGTAAGGCATCAATGGTATCTGCTTCAGATATGAAACGTATCAAGCAAATGCTTTCCCAAATGAAATAATTTTCATTTGAATTCTTAACGCATTTAAGCGATTTGAAGTACTAGACAGTACACAGATAAAGAGGCCCAAGATAGTGGGTAGATTCAGCCAGTAGGTTGAGTGATTTTTAAGGAGGAATTTTCATGTCACGTGTTAAAGGCGGTACAGTTACGCGTCAACGTCGTAAAAAAATGATCAAATTAGCTAAAGGATACCGCGGTGCAAAGCACA
Organism: Ligilactobacillus sp. Marseille-Q7487; assembly: GCF_949152225.1. Taxonomy (NCBI): domain Bacteria; kingdom Bacillati; phylum Bacillota; class Bacilli; order Lactobacillales; family Lactobacillaceae; genus Ligilactobacillus; species Ligilactobacillus sp. Marseille-Q7487. The sequence continues at coordinate 1,122,796 of NZ_CASCJC010000001.1, read as the reverse complement.
TCCAATTTAAGGTAGCTAAGCAACAAGTTATGAAGTCATACTTGTATGCATTCCGCGATCGTCGTAAGACAAAATCAAACTTCCGTAAATTATGGATTGCTCGTATCAATGCTGCTGCTCGTATGAATGATATCAGCTACAGCAAGTTAATGCATGGTTTGAAACTTGCTAACATCGATGTTAACCGCAAGATGTTAGCTGACCTTGCAATCAGCGATGCAGCTGCATTTACAGCTCTTGTTGATGAAGCAAAGAAAGCTTTAGCAAAATAATTAGCGTTTGAATGCGCCTAAAGGCTGGGACAGTATTTGGTTGTCTCAGCCTTTTTTGCCAGAGAATTGTGGATTGTTTTGCTAAATCTTAGTGAAATCCTTTATAATGAGGAATATATAATGCAGGAATTAAGGAGATTGTTATGTTTGCAAATTTTAGACCTACTTGGATGATCGAGTCCGTCTATGATTTAACGCCTGAACAAATTAAGGCACATGGAATCAAGGCAATTTTAACTGATTTAGATAATACTTTGATTGCATGGAATAATCCTGATGGTACACCTGAATTAAAACAATGGTTGGAATTGATGAAAGAACATGAAATTCCAGTGATTGTTGTTTCGAATAATAACCATCAAAGAGTTAAACGCGCAGTAGCTAAATTTGATTTGCCGTTTATTTCACGTGCCTTAAAACCGTTTGGACGAGGCGTAAATTTAGCTAAGGAAAAATATGCACTAAGAGATGATGAAGTAGTTTTAATTGGAGATCAATTAATGACAGATGTAGCTGCGGCTAATAGTGCTAATATTCGAAGTATTTTGGTAAAACCTTTGGTACAATCGGATGCTTGGAATACTAAAATTAATAGATTTTTCGAAGGTATCGTGAAACGTCAGTTACTAAAGACAGGACAAATGAAAAAAACATGGGGGCATTCATTAGATGACTGAAACGACACAAGATTTATACTGCATTGGTTGTGGAGTTAAAATTCAATCCCAAGATCCTAAAGGGCTAGGATATACACCACAATCAGCTATTGCTAAGGGTTTGCAGACAGAAGAACTATATTGTCAACGGTGTTTTAGATTACGCCACTATAATGAGGTTTCAGATGTACAATTGACTGATGATGATTTTTTAGCATTATTAAATCAAATTGGAAATTCAGACGCATTAATTGTTAATGTTATTGATATTTTTGATTTTAGCGGTTCAATCATTCCTGGTCTACATCGTTTTGTGGCAGATAATCCAGTTTTGTTGGTTGGAAATAAAGAAGATTTACTTCCTAAATCGGTTAAACGATCTAAATTAAAAGATTGGATGCGTCAACAAGCAAATGCCCAAGGCTTACGTCCAATCGATGTTGTTTTGACAAGTGCTAAGAAAAATCATGAAATCGATGAATTACTAACGTTGATTGATAAATATCGTGAGGGCCGAGATGTTTATGTTGTCGGAGTTACCAACGTAGGTAAGTCAACTTTGATTAATCAAATTATTAAACAAAAAACCGGAATTAGTGAATTGATTACGACTTCTAAGTTTCCTGGGACAACACTAGATAGAATTGAAATTCCTTTTGATGATGATCATTTCTTGATTGATACTCCAGGAATTATTCATAAAAATCAAATGGCCCATTATTTGTCGGCTAAAGAATTACGTATTGCTGCTCCACAAAAAGAAATCAAGCCTAAGGTTTATCAATTAAATCCTGAACAGACTCTCTTTTTAGGAGGATTAGCACGTTTTGATTTGATTAGTACTAGTCAAAAGAAAGACGGAGTTACTGTTTATTTAGAAAATAATTTGATGATTCATCGAACTAAGACACAAAAGGCAACAGAATTTTATCAAAAACATGCAGGAAGCTTATTGCAACCACCAACTTCAGATGAAATGAAGCATTTTCCAGAATTAGTCAGATATGAATTTAAAGTTACCCAAAAAAGTGATTTAGTTTTTGCTGGTTTGGGTTGGATTACTGTTAAAGCAGGTTGTGTAGTAGCTGGTTGGGCACCTAAAGGAGTGGCCGTTGTCTTACGTAAAGCGATGATTTAGGAGAGAAAAGATGAACTTAAAAGGAAAACAAAAACGTTATTTAAGAGCGCAAGCACATGATATGCGCCCGCTTTTTCAAATTGGCAAAGACGGACTTGATGAAAATTGGTTAAACCAAGTTATCGATGCAATCGACAAGCATGAATTACTTAAGGTTAATATTTTACAAAATTCATTGGTTGAAGAAGATGAAGCAATTGAGTACATTCAAACACACAGTCAAATACAAGTTGTACAAAAGATTGGCCGCGTATTGGTTTTATATAAACGTTCAAGCAAACCGCAAAATCGCAAATATTCTAGTGAAGTTGCTAAACTTTAAATAGAGGTGTCATAGGTGAGTAATGTGACAATCAATCATACAAAAACAAAAGTAAGTCAAGCTCAGATGCTACCTAAAAAGCAAATTGGCTTGATGGGAGGAACATTTAATCCACCTCATCTAGGTCATTTGATGATTGCAGAACAGGTCAAAAGCCAATTGGGGTTAGATAAAGTTTTATTTATGCCAGATAATGTTCCGCCGCATGTAGATGCAAAAGAGACAATCAGTGCACAAACTCGCTTAGAAATGGTACGCTTGAGTATTGCTGACAATCCAGGTTTTGGAATTGAAGATATCGAACTTAATCGTGGAGGAGTAAGTTATAGTTACGATACATTGGTTCAGTTAAAAGAACTTCACCCTGAAAATGATTATTATTTCATTATCGGAGGGGATATGGTTGAATACTTGCCTAAATGGTATCGAATTGATGAGTTAGTAAAGCTAGTCAATTTTGTTGGTGTAACACGCAATGGTTATGCTAAAACAAGCCCATATCCTATTTTGTGGGTAGATGCACCTATTTTTGACATCAGTTCAACACAAATTCGTAAAAAAGTAGCGTTAGGGTGCTCAATTAAGTATTTAGTAACCCCAACTGTAGAAAAATATATTCGAGAAGAAGGCTTATATCATGAAAGAACTTAGTTATCCTAACAAATATTATTCAGGAACTAGACAACAACTGCTAGAAATAGTTCAACAAGCAATGAGCCCTAAACGTTTCAAGCATGTTTGTGGAGTGGAAAAAGCAGCCGTAAAATTAGCAAAGGCAAATGGTTGTGAGCTTGAAAAAGCAAGTGTAGCTGCTTTGGTACATGATTATGCTAAGGAACGTAGCGATCAAGACTTTATCAACTGCATCAAAGAACACAATATGGATGAAGATTTATTGTCTTGGAATAACAATATTTGGCATGGTGTAGTTGGAGCTAAGATGATTGCCCAAGAATTAAAAATTACGGATGCAGAAATTTTAAGTGCGGTTGAAAAACATACGGTGGGAGCTGCACAGATGACAACTTTAGAACAAATACTATATGTTGCCGATTATATTGAAGAAAATCGTGATTTTCCAGGTGTAGCAGAGGCCAGAGAGCTTGCAGCATCTGATTTACAAGCTGCGGTAAGATATGAGACTTACCATACACTTAAACATTTGATTGAGACTAAAAAGACAATTTATCCTGCAGCAATTGTGACGTATAATCATTGGGTGGCAAAGTAGAAAGAAGGTAAATGAATGAATAGTAAAAAATTATTACAAATTGTCGTGCAAGCGGCAGATAGTAAAAGAGCAGAAGAGATTGTAGCTTTAGATGTGCAAAATATCAGTTTTTTGGCTGATTATTTTGTTATTATGCAGGCAACTTCAGATCGTCAAGTAAAGGCGATTGCAGAAAATATTGAAGAAAAAGTACAAGAAGCAGGCCTTATAGTACGTGATATTGAAGGTAAGGATGCTGCTAATTGGGTTTTATTGGATTTAGGCGATGTTGTTGTTCATATCTTTAAGACTGAAACACGTCAATTTTATAATTTAGAAAAATTATGGGTAGATGCACCGTTAGTAGATGTATCTGAATGGCTTAAATAATCATGATATACACGACTTTTGCCCAATTATATGATGAATTAATGGAGCCCAAAATGTATGATGACTGGTTGGCTTATGCACAAAAAAAGCTAATCAAAGGATCTAAAACCTTAGATTTAGCGTGTGGCTCGGGACGTTTAGCGGTGATGTTAGCACAAAAGGGTTATGATGTATGGGGCTTTGATTTGTCTGAACAAATGTTAGCTATCGCCGACAGTCATGCTAGCGAAGCAAAGCTTAATTTGACCTTGATTCAAGGCAATATGAGTGACTTGAGCGAATTACCGGTTTTTGATAATATTACGTGTTTTGCGGATTCATTTTGTTATTTGCAAGATGAAAAGACATTATTGGCTACTTTAAAGCAAGTTTATGAGCATTTAAGTGATACAGGTGTATTTTTATTTGATGTCATTACCCCATACCAAACAGATGAAATATATCCTGGGTATATGTATAACTATACGCAAGAGAATCAGGCTTTTGTTTGGAGTAGTTTTGCCGATGATTTACCGCATAGTGTGGTTCATGAATTGACCTTTTTTGTGTGGAATGAGCAACGTAAAGCGTATGATCGGTTACAAGAAGAGCATCATGAAAGAACCTATTCAATGGAAACTTACCAAAAACTATTGGCTAAGGCAGGTTTTAAAAATGTTGAAATAACAGCCGATTTTGGTATTAAACAACCGGATGAACAGACAACACGGTGGTTTTTTTGTTGTCAAAAGTAACGAGTGAGGCGAAAAGATGAAAGTTGTCGGGATAATCGTTGAGTATAATCCATTTCATAATGGTCATTTACATCAAGTGACAATGGCTAAAAAAATGTTTCCAGATGCAATTATTGTTGTAGCAATGAGCGGAAATTTTTTGCAACGTGGTGAACCAGCCTTTATGGATAAATGGACCCGTGCAAAACAAGCTTTGCAAAACGGTGTTGATTTAGTGATTGAAGTTCCGATGGTAGCATGTGTTCAACCAGCGGATCGTTTTGCTTTAGGTGCTGTTCGTTTACTAGCAGATTTAGGTGTTAGTGAATTGCTTTTTGGTGCAGAACATGCAGAGTATGATTTTATGAATTATGCGCGCTTAGTGCATGAGGTTTATGGTGAATTTAATAAGTATGATCAATCATATGCTGCTTCATTTCAAAAGGCGATTGCTGCGAAAATTGGGCATGATCTTTCGCAACCTAATGACGTTTTAGGACTAGCTTATGCCAAGGCAAATTATTCTTTAGGGGAACCACTAAGACTCAATCCGATTCAAAGATTGGGTGCTAATTACCACGAACGCGATTTAAAAAAAGGTCAAGCAATTGCCAGTGCTTCGGCGATTAGAGCAAATGTTATTGAAAATGTTGCTAGCATTTCACAGTATGTTCCTGAGGCCACATATCAAGATTTATGCAACCAAAGATTAGTTAGTTGGGATGATTTTTGGCCTTACTTACGTTACAGTTTGTTAATTAAGACGCCACAAGAGTTAGCCGAAATTTATGGCATGGCAGAAGGAATCGAGTATCGTTTACAACAACAAGCACAATTGTTGCCTGAAGCAACGTTTGACGAGTGGTTAAAAGCCGTTAAATCTAAGCGGTTTACTTATACACGTTTGAGTCGTTTAGCACAAGCGATTTTAGTTAATTTAAAGCCCGCTGAAGTCATAGAATATAATGAAGCGCCGTATATGCGTTTATTAGGTTTTAGTGCCAAAGGGCGGACTTATTTAAATCAAGTAAAGAAAAATTTACAGTATAGTTTATATACTAAAGTTAGTCAAAAAGATAAAAATAAACGTTTGCGAGTTGATTATCGTGCTGGGAAACTTTATCAATTGGTTAATGGACAAGAACAAGATTTGAAACGAGCACCGATTAGGATTGACGGCGTGAATTGAGCGGTTTTACTAAAGGTGTCAAGGAAAAACCATTGACAAAGTATTTTCATGATTGTATAATCAATCTTGTTGCATTAGGAGGAATATAGCATGAAATGGTCATGGAATGAATTGCGCCAGGCAGGTGCTAACCCAATCCAATTTGAAACCACTCTTGACGTTCAAGATAATCTAAAAGCGCGCCAAGCTGATATTATTGCAGTTTCAAGTGCTGAGGTTAAAGGAATGTTCTCGGTTGATGAACTAGGTGTTTTAGGCTATATGCGTGTTAAAGTCAAAGTAACGTTACCTTCAACACGTTCTCTAAAACCAGCTGATGTTTGTTTGGACTTTGATTTGACTGAACATTATGTCAGTCGTCATGATCAAGATTTATCACGCTTTGAAGACACAGATGTTGTTATTGTATTAGATGACGATATCTTAGATCTAAATAGTGTGGTGGAAGATAACATTTTGTTACAGATTCCTATGCAGGTTTTAACTGCAGATGAACAGCGCGAAGATGCGATTTTACCAAGTGGTAATGATTGGAACGTTGTTTATGAAGATCAGTTAAAAGACCAACAAGAAAAACAAGTTGACCCGCGTTTAGCCAAGCTTAAAGACTTATTTAGTGATTCTGAATAAATTTAAAGCTTGCAAATTTAATGCGAAAAACTTAAAATTTTCTTGTTGAATTACTTTGCTAAAGAGTAAAAAGGAGGTGCCTACTAATGGCAGTACCAGCACGTAGAACATCTAAGACACGTAAGAGATTACGTCGTACACATTACAAGCTTCAAGTGCCTGGCATGAGCGCATGCCCTAACTGTGGTGAATTGAGAAAATCTCATCACGTATGCCCAAGCTGTGGCTTCTATGGCGACAAGGAAGTTGTCAAAGTTAAATAATTAATCTCCAAACTATCTTAGGGACCATGGCCCTTTGATTTTTTGTGAGCCTGATAGCATTTCTTATCTTGGATGAGAGATGCTATTTTTTATGATGTGATTACATATTTTTTGAGGAAGTTTAGTGCTAGGTGTGGTAAAATTAATTGTAATTTGAAAAAGGAGTAAACAAATGCAAGTTCATAATGTTGAGTTAACGATTAGTGCGGTAAAACCAGAACAATATCCTGAACAAGGTTATCCAGAAATTGCTTTAGCAGGACGTTCAAATGTTGGTAAATCGTCTTTAATTAATACATTAATTAATCGTAAAAATTTAGCGCGTACATCTAGTCAACCTGGAAAGACGCAAACTTTAAATTTTTACAATATTGAATCGAAGCTATATTTTGTCGATGTTCCTGGATATGGGTATGCTAAGGTATCGCAAAAAGAGCGTGAAAAATGGGCTGCTATGTTAGAGACATATTTTTCACAAAGAAAACAACTATGTGGAGTTGTTTCTTTAGTTGATGCACGGCATGAACCTACACAGTTGGATAAACAAATGATTGAATTTTTGCATTATTATGATTTGCCAATTTTAGTTGTTGCAACTAAAGTAGATAAGATTCCAAGAAGTAAACATAATAAATGTGAAAGTACAATTCGTAAAGCATTAAAGTTAACAGCTAAAGATCATTTGATTCTTTTTTCTTCGGTCGATAAAACCGGCAAACAAGAAGTTTGGCAATGGATTGAAAAAATGACAGGATTACAGGAGGAAAATTAATGGAATTTAATGAATATCAAGAAGCCGCAAATCGGACATTGTATGGTAATGAACAGGTATTGACTAATTGTGCTTTAGGTCTTTCAGGAGAAACAGGACAATTAATTTATCTAATTAAAGATTATACTTTTAAAGGTAAAAAGCTTGATCGTGATAAATTGATTCATGAAATGGGAGATGTTTTATGGTATCTTTCGCAAATCGCACAATGGGCAGATATTCCATTTGATGAAGTTGCACAAAATAATATCGAAACTTTGAATAAACGTTATCCAAACGGTTTTTCTCCTAAAAATTAATTAAAAAGCCTCTCTTTGCTAAAAAGTAAAGTTTTTTCTCGTGATGGGAAATAACTTTACAATTAGTAAGGAGAGGCTTATTTAATAAACAGATTATTTTTTGGTTTCTTTAGTCTGCTTAGTTTTATCATCTTTATTTTCTTGAGGTTGTTTTACTTGCTTTTCTTTAGTTAGCGGATCAATAGCAAATTGATCAAATAGCTCGGTTAAATCGGTTTGACGATTAATCTTTAATCCCATAAACTCACCTTCTTTATTTGTTATCTTAGCTTAAGCATATCAATTTCGAATAGATTTTTCAATTTCTAAATGAATTTATTTTTGTATATAAATTATAATTATGCATTTTTACAAAATAAAACGTGAATATTATAAAAAATACTTGCATGAAATTTTTCGTTGCGGTATACTCAAATAGCATTAGTAAAGTAAAAGGGAGAAATTGTTGATGAATAAAGTAAAAAAATTAATATTATTTATGGTGACTTTTGTGGTCTGCTTGTTACCATTATTTAATTGGTCACATGTCAATGCAGCAGAAGACTCACTACAAAAAATTAAAGATAAGGGAACTTTAGTAGTCGGAATGAGTGCTGATTTTCCCCCATATGAATTTACAGTTAAAGAAAATGGCCAAACCAAGTTTGTTGGGATGGACGTTGATATTATTAAACAATTTGCTAAAGATATTGGTGTTAAAGTTGAAATTAAAAACATGAATTTTGATTCGTTACTAGTAGCTTTAGAAACTAATAAAATCGACTGTATTATTTCGGGGATGAATCCAAGTCCTGAACGGAAAAAAAGTGTTGATTTTTCAGACATTTATTATAAGAGCAAGCAATATTTAATTATTAATAAAGCTGATAAGAATAAATACAAGACATATAAAGATTTAACAGGTAAAGCAGTTGGAGCCCAAAGTGGGTCAATTCAATATGATATCGTTAAAAATAATATAGACGATGTTGAAATTAAAGGTTTGACAAAGTTAAATGATTTAGTTTTAGCTTTACAAAGTCATAAGGTTGATGCTGTTGCGATGGATGAACCAACAGCTAAAGCATATGCTGCTAATAATGGAATGGTTGCACTTGATCCAAAATGGAAAGACGTTGGCGACACAGATGGCACAGCGATTGCTTTTCCTAAAGGTTCAACTAGTTTAGTTCAAGCTGCAAATAAAACAATTGCAAAGATTAAAAAAGATAAACTTATTGATAAAAAGTATTTGCCATCTGCTGGTGAATATATGAACAAAAACTCAGCCAACAAAACAATGTGGCATTATTGGACTTATTTTGCTAAAGGGATCGAATATACTTTATTAATCACAGTATTATCTGTCTTTTTTGGCTTTATTCTTGGGACACTTTTAGCGCTTTTACGTCTTTCAAATAGCAAATTTTTACGTGGAATAGCAATTGCTTATATTGAATTTGTTCGTGGGACTCCATTGATGGTTCAAGTTATGTTTATTTACTTTGGTGTTGGGGCAATTATTCAATCATTACCTGCGCTTTTAGCGGGTATTATTGCCACCTCATTAAACTCTGGTGCTTATGTTGCTGAAGTTATTCGTTCTGGGATTTCTTCAATTGATGTAGGACAAACAGAAGCAGCTCGTAGTTTAGGTATGTCACAAAAGGATACTTATCGTTATGTTATTATTCCACAGGCTTTAAAAAATATTTGGCCTGCATTAGGTAATGAATTTATCACCTTAATTAAGGAAAGTTCAATTGTTTCAATCATTGGGGTAACAGATTTAATGTATCAATCGCAATTAGTACAATCAGCAACCTATCGAGGAGTTGTTCCGTTATTTATCACAATGATGATCTACTTTGTAATGACGTTTGGTCTTTCCAAGTTGTTAGGTTTGCTAGAAAGGAAGATGAAGCATGACTAATATGATTGAAATTCAAAATTTAAAAAAGACATTTGGAAAAAATGAAGTTTTAAAAGAAATTAATGAAGTTGTAAAAAAAGGTCAAGTAATCTGTGTTATTGGACCATCTGGTTCGGGTAAGAGTACATTTTTACGTTGTTTAAATGTTTTGGAAAAACCAACAGAAGGCAAGATTATTTTTGAAGGTAAAGACTTAGCACATATTTCTGATAAAGAGTTAAATAGCTTGCGTGAAAAAATGGGGATGGTGTTTCAAGGATTTAATTTGTTCCCTAATATGAGTGTCTTAGAAAATATTAAACTTGCTCCAATGAAAGTTAAGGGTGTTTTAGAAGAAGAAGCCACACAAAAAGCACAAGAATTATTAGCAAAGGTTGGTTTAGCAGACAAAGCAAATCAATATCCAGCTAGTCTTTCGGGTGGTCAAAAACAACGTGTGGCAATTGCACGAGCTTTGGCGATGGATCCAGATGTAATGCTGTTTGATGAACCTACTAGTGCGCTTGATCCGGAAATGGTGGGTGAAGTTTTAAAAGTTATGCAAGATTTAGCGGAATCTGGAATGACAATGGTGGTTGTAACACATGAAATGAGTTTTGCGCGTGAAGTTGCCGATGAAATTTGGTTTATGGCTGATGGATATGTGCAAGAGATTGGAACACCACAAGAAGTATTTGAAAATCCGCAAACAAAACGGGCGCAAGATTTCTTATCAAAAGTTTTATAGTAAAAAGGTGGAAGTAATTCCACCTTTTTGTTTTGGATAAAAGTTAATCGCAAGTGTTGAGTACTAATGGCGTTTCGCGTTATAATTTCAAGAGATAGTATAAATAAAGAAGATAAAACAATGGAAGATATGTGTTGGCTAGATTGGATAGTTGAATTGCAAAGTCTAGCGCAAGCAGGCTTAGCTTATAGTCAAGATAAGTATGATTTAGAACGTTTTGCAAGAATTCGAGAAATTACGGTTGAAATGTTAGCTAAACAAACTAAACTTCCGATGGCTAAAGTGTATAATCTTTTTGCAAATGAAGTAGGATATCAGACACCTAAAATAGATACTAGAGCAGCTATTTTTAAAAATGATAAGATTTTGTTAGTGCAAGAAGATAATTATACCTGGTCATTACCTGGTGGATGGTGTGAGGTTTATTTATCTGTCAAAGAAAATTTGATTAAAGAAGTCAAAGAAGAAGCTGGATTAGATGTTGAAGTTAAACACTTGATTGCTGTACAAGATCGTGAAAAACACAATCGTCCAGTATATGCTAATAAGGTATGTAAGATTTTTGCATTATGTGAAAATTTAGGAGGACAATTTGTTGCCAATACAGAAACGCTAAGTAGTAGATATTTTAGTTTAGACGATTTACCGACATTAGCAACAGAAAAAAACACATATGAGCAAATTAAGATGTGTTTTGCAGCTTATCAGGCAAAGGAAAAATGGCAAACGCTGGTTGATTAAAAGGAAAGGATGAGATTAGTGGCGACTGAGTATCTTGAAAATAAATTAAAATTATTGCCCGATTTACCCGGCTGCTACATTATGAAAGATCTCAACAGCAAGATAATTTATGTAGGAAAGGCCAAAAATTTAAAAAATCGAGTGCGCTCTTATTTTAAGAGTTCTCATGAAGGTAAGACAGCGCGTTTAGTTGAAGAAATTCGCGATTTTGAAACAATTGTTACGTCAACTGACAAGGAAGCTTTTTTGTTAGAAATTACCTTAATCCAAAAGCATAAGCCTCATTACAATATTAAATTAAAGCGTGGAACAGGCTATCCGTATATTAAAATTACTAATGAAAAAGATCCAACTTTAAAAATCGTCAGTCAAGTTACTAAGGATGGTGCGGCGTATTTTGGACCATATCCTAATGTCTATGCAGCCCAAGAAACATTACAACTTTTGCAAAAAGTATATCCATTAAGAAGATGCAGTGGTTATCAAAAGCGACCATGCTTGTATTATCATATGGGGCAATGCTTAGGTGCTTGTTTTCAAGAAGTGCCACCTGAAAAATATCAAGCACAGATTAAAAAAATTAAATCATTTTTAAATGGAAATGTTGCTGGTATCAAAAAGACATTAACGCAAAAGATGCAACAAGCTGCAGATGAAATGGATTATGAAAGAGCTGCTGAGCTACGCGACCAGATTCGTTATGTTGAGATTACTGTTGAAAAACAAAAAATTATTTCCAATGACAATACACCAAGAGATTTATTTGCATTTTATATGGATAAAGGGTGGCTTTCATTACAGATTTTTTCTATCAGACAAGCGCGCTTAATGAAACGTGAAAAACGTCTGTTTCCTTGTATTGCAGAGCCAACAGAAGAGCTTGCCTCGTTTATCTTACAATTTTACAATCAAAAAAATCGTATATTGCCTAAAGAAATTTTGGTACCAGCAGGGATGCCTAAGGAAGTTTTGAGTGAAATTTTAGGTGTTCCAGTTAAAACGCCACAACGTGGTGCTAAAAAAGATTTGCTTGAATTGGCTCAAAAAAATGCTCGCCTAGTCTTGGAAGAAAAATTTAGATTATTAGAGTTAGACGAAAGAAAAACGATTCAAGCGATGAATGAATTAACTGATGCTTTAGGAATTGCACGGGGACATCGCATTGAAGCATTTGATCATTCACATCTGCAAGGACAAGATATTGTGTCTGCAATGGTATGTTTTGTTGATGGAAGTGCAGAAAAGACACAGTATCGTAAATACAAGTTAAAAACGGTTGAACATGCTGATGAAACAGCAAGTACTAAAGAAGTTATTTATCGGCGTTATAGTCGACTATTAAAAGAAAATGCACCTTTACCTGATTTAATCTTGATGGATGGGGCCCAAATCCAAGTTAAAGCGGCCAAAGATGTCTTGATAAATCAGTTAGGACTTGATATTCCGGTCGCTGGTATGGTCAAAAATACACACCATAAGACGGCAGCTTTATTGGCAGAAAATATGCAACAAATAGATTTAGATCCTAAGAGTGAAGGGTTTTATCTTTTACAACGTATTCAAGATGAAGTGCATCGTTTTGCTGTTAGTTATCATAGACAACTACGCTCGAAAAATTCTTTGGCTTCTAGACTTGATATGATTGCAGGTGTAGGACCTAAGACACGCAATAAATTATTACAAAAGTTCGGTAATTTAAAAAAGATAAGACAAGCTTCATTAGAAGAATTACAAGCCTGTGGAATCTCACAGCGTGTTGCACAAACGATTCAACTTAGTTTAAAAAATGAAAAGTAATTAAAAATAGTTTTGACCAAGTCCCCAAAAACTGGTATAGTTGGGCTTGGTATCTTTATTTTAGAAAATAATCAATGAAAAAATGAAAGGAGCAACCGATTAATGTTTGTAGATCAAGTTAAAATATCAGTTAAGGCTGGCAAAGGCGGCGATGGGATGGTTGCTTTTAGACGCGAAAAATATGTTCCTAATGGTGGTCCAGCCGGAGGTGATGGAGGTAAAGGCGGAAGCGTCATCTTAAAAGTAGATGAAGGCTTGCGGACTTTGATGGATTTTCGTTATCACCGTATGTTTAAAGCTCAACCAGGTCAAAATGGAATGATTAAAGGAATGTTTGGCCGAGGAGCAGATGATTTATATATTTCTGTTCCAGAAGGGACGACTGTTTATGATGCTGATACAGATGAAGTTTTAGGCGATTTAATTGAAGCAAACCAAGAATTAGTTGTAGCCAAGGGAGGGCGTGGAGGCCGTGGTAATATGCGGTTTGCATCTGCCAAAAATCCGGCACCAGAGATTGCTGAAAATGGTGAACCTGGTGTTGAACGCAACTTGCGCTTAGAATTAAAAGTCCTAGCTGATGTTGGTTTGGTAGGTTTTCCATCTGTTGGTAAATCAACTTTACTTTCCGTGGTAACTAGCGCAAAGCCTAAGATTGCACAGTATCATTTTACGACTTTAGTACCTAATTTAGGCATGGTCCGCTTAGATGATGGCCGTGATTTTGTGATGGCTGACTTACCAGGATTGATTGAAGGTGCTTCAAATGGGGTAGGGTTAGGAATTCAATTTTTAAGACATATTGAAAGAACGCGTGTTATCTTACATTTAGTTGATATGTCTGGGATGGAAGGCCGAGATCCATTTGATGATTATCAAAAGATTAATGCTGAGTTGGCAACATATGATGAAACCCTACTTGATCGGCCTCAAATTGTGGTTGCAAGTAAGATGGATATGCCAGATGCTGCTGCAAATTTAGCGGAGTTTAAAGAAAAACTCATGCAAGATGAAACATTAAAGCAAATACCTGAAGTGATGGAGATATCATCATTGACACACCAAGGGTTAGATGCTTTAGTAAAACGTACAGCTGAAATTTTGGAACAAACACCAAAATTTGCAACATTGGCTCAACGTAAACAAGAACAACAAGCGGCATTATATAAATTTGAAGATAAACAAGAAGAACCAGATTTTATCTTGACACGTGATGCTGATGCAACGTGGATTTTAAGTGGTGAAAAACTTGAAAAACTCTTTAAGATGACTAATTTAGAGCACGATGAAAGCTTGATGCGCTTTGCACGGCAATTGCGTGCGATGGGAGTCGATGATGCCTTGCGGGCACGTGGAGCTAAGGCTGGAGATATGGTTAAGATTAAAGATTTTGTCTTTGAATTTGTAGAATAGTCATTTGAGGTTAAGGTTTTTTGGAAAAAAGATTAAAGAAAAGCAGATACATCACGGGCTTTGATAGCCTTAGAAGTCTGGCGGTAATTGGGGTGATTTTATATCACTTGATGCCTTACCAACTTAAAGGTGGCTTTTTGGGAGTGCCAATCTTTTTTGTTTTATCGGGGTATTTGATTACTGACCAGTTATTTCAAGAATGGAAACAAGATAACTATATTGATATCGGTGGTTTTTATATGCGAAGAATGCGCCGTTTATATCCGGCGTTAGTTGCGTTATTAATCGTCACAACTGCTTATATCACCTTATTTGAAAGATCATTGTTGACCAATATTCGTGGTATAATTGGCAGCAATCTTGTTTATCTTTATAATTGGTTTCAAATTCATTTGCATGAGTCATATTTTGAACATTTAGCGGTGCAATCACCATTTACACATTTATGGTCGCTCTCAATTGAAGGTCAATTTTATTTATTTTGGCCGATAATTGTTGGCTTATGTGCAAAGTACATTGGAAAGAAACGTCATATTTTTAATATATTCTTGTTAGGGTCGCTATTATCATTTTTGATGATGTGTACACTCTATCAGCCTAATCAAGATCCTTCGCGCGTATATTATGGTACAGATACCAGAATATTTTCGATTCTTTTAGGAGCCACTTTGGCAGTGATTTGGCCTAGTGTAAATCTTAAGCCTAGATTAGCGAAAAATGCTAAATGCGTTTTGAATCTTATCGGTGGTGTGAGTTTAATAATATTATGTGGTTTATTTTTAGTCGTTGATGATCAATCAGAGCTATTGTATCGTGGAGGGATGTATTTTTACTCGCTTTTAGCTTGTTTAGTAGTGGCTGTTGTTGCTCATCCAGGAGCTAGTTTGAATAAATGGCTGACTAACCCTGTTTTTTCATGGCTAGGAAAAAGAAGTTATGGAATTTATTTGTATCAGTATCCATTGATGATTTTTTATGAAAGTAAGGTTCAAAACATTGCGGCTCATCCATGGTTACATGCACTTGTTGAGATTTTATTGATTTTAGCAATCAGTGAGTTATCATATCGCTATTTGGAAAGACCGTTACAAAAGGTTGATTTGACAAATATTAATTTGAAACATAAAAAGTTACAAGCCAAGTTATTTTTAATGACTAGTGTTAGTGTAATTGCTTTAGTGGGAATTGTTTGCGCTAAAAAGCTAGAACCCAAAAAAGATACCCGCTTACAAACGCAGATTGCACAAAATACCAAGATTGTTCAAAAAAACAATGCTAAAATTTTGCATGAAAAAACGGTTGCTGCACCACCTAAGAAACAGCCACCTGTAAATGAACATGGCTTGACTGCTAAGCAAAGTCAACAAGCTCAACAAATGAAACTCACGGCTTTAGGTGATTCAGTTTTAGCTGATACAGGCATACAGTTACAACAAATATTTACACAAATGTATGTCGATGCTAAAGTAGGTAGACAAGTTAAAGATGTTGTGCCAATTTTGCAGTCTTTGAATGCTAATAATCAGTTAGGTGATAAGCTTTTGTTGGTGTTAGGAACAAATGGACCGTTTAGTCAAGATGATTTGGCCTCTATCATGCAAGTTGTCGGGCAACGACAAGTCTATTGGGTAAACGTACATGTTCCAACTAGAAGATGGCAAGATCAAGTTAACGGAGATTTGCAAGCAGCTACAAAGCAATATAAGAATATCAAGGTTATTGATTGGTTTACTTATAGTCAAAATCATCCTGATTGGTTTTATGAAGACAATATTCACCCTAATGTCGATGGAAGCAAACAATTTGCAACATTTGTTGCTCGTGAAATCTTAAAATAGTAGTATGTTGTAAAATAAGGATTCTTTATTAAAACAGACTGATAGAATCATTTTTTAACTAAGATTATGAATATAATTTTATCCCCTTTACTGAAATTTCGCAGTAAGGGGATTTTGTTTGGAAATTTCGCAATAAAATGTAAGTTTTCTGGCTATAAATTATAGAGCAATTTTTAGGCTAATAAGAGTTTTTCAGTGGTAATTTTAAAGCCATAGATGTTATATTCTTCTAGTTGAGAGGTTTGAAATTTCAATGTGCTATCTGGTGTTAGGTGGCCAAGTTGTTGGCATAATGAATGTAAGTTAATTGCAGGTTGGGCAGATGTTTGAAGATAAAGGATGTTAGTGTTAGCTACATAAGTAAGTTTAGTTATGCTTAAAGGTATTTTTGCTACTTCAAAGTAGACAGCTAACTGTCCGTTAATACCTTGACAGCTTGCAAGAAAATCGGCAACTTTCATGGTTAAGACCTCCGTATTTTTTTCTTTGAGTATAGACGATTCTTTGGTTTGATGCAAATCCATGCTATAATAATGCATAGTGTACCTTTTAATAATTAAAGGTTAGAAGTTTGGATAGAATAGGAACGTTTTTATGGAGTTAGAATTTTTAGGAACCGGTGCAGGTTCACCCGCCAAGTTTCGTAATGTTACATCTTTGGCGTTAAAATTATTAGATGAAATTAATGAAATCTGGTTATTTGATTGTGGTGAAGGTACCCAGCATCAAATTTTGCACACGACGATTCGCCCACGCAAAGTTGATCGAATCTTTATTACACATCTTCATGGAGATCATATTTTTGGTTTGCCTGGTTTTCTAAGCAGTCGCTCATTTCAAGGCGCACAAAAAGCAGATGTCTTAAAGATTTATGGACCTAAAGGCATAAAGCAATATCTAGAAACGAGTTTAAAATTTTCACAAACAAAATTAACATATCCGATTGAATATGTTGAATTAACACCAAATTTTGCTGGAACTTTATTTGACGAATTCCGTTTTAAAGTAACATGCATGAGTTTAGATCATCGTATCAGTTGTTTTGGATACCGTATTGAAGAAAAAGATTATCCAGGAGAATTGTTGATTGATAAGTTAAAAGAAGAAAATGTTGCACCAGGTCCAATTTATGGACGATTAAAAGCCGGTGAAACGGTGACTTTAGAAGATGGTAGAGTTTTAGATGGTAAGAATTATCTAGGACAAACTAAAAAGGGTCGAACTATTACAATTTTAGGTGATACTAGACAAGTTTCTTCTGTAGCACAACTTGCAAAAAATGCTGATGTTTTAGTGCACGAAAGTACTTTTGGCAAAGGTGAAGCAAAAATTGCTAAAAACTATTATCATGCGACTTGTCAACAAGCAGCATCCGTTGCTAAGGAAGCACAAGTCAAGCAGTTGTTGTTAACGCATATTTCAGCACGTTATCTTGGTGCGGCTGTTTTAGAATTGCAAAATGATGCCCAACAAATCTTTAATAACACAAAAGTTGTTAAGGATTTTGATATTATTAAAGTTCCTTTTCCTAAATAATGAAGCCATAGGAGGAAAATAAATGCAAAGTTATAAAATTTTAAAAAATTTATGTAATAGAGTTGTATTGATTACTGGTGCGTCTTCAGGATTAGGTGAACAAGTAGCATATGCAGTTGCCAAAAAAGGTGCAATTGTTGTTGTGTGTGCACGCAGATTAAATAAACTACAAGATGTAGCTGCGACTTGTCGGCATTTATCTGGACGCCAAGCATTTGCCTATCAATTAGATTTAAAACAACCAAATCAAATAGAAAAACTTGTTAATGATGTTGAAGAAAATGTTGGACCAATCGATGTTGTGATAAATAATGCTGGTTTTGGTTTGATGGAAAATGTTTTAGAGTTTGAAATGGATGTTGCTGAAGAAATGTTTAAGGTTAATGTTTTAGGCTTAATGTATATGACTAAATATGCTGCTTTAAAAATGGCACAAAGAAAACGAGGATTGGTCGTTAATATTGCTTCAAGTGCTGGTAAAATTGCGACACCTAAAGCAGCAATATATGCAGCGACTAAAGCAGCAGTCATCAGTTATTCTAACGCGTTACGTTTAGAAGTTAAGCCATTAGGAATTCATGTGTTAACAGTTAATCCAGGACCAATTCGTACTGATTTCTTTGACTTTGCAGATAAGAGTGGAAAATATTTGGAAAAAGTTGGCGATTTTGTATTGAATCCAGAAATCGTTGCGACAAGAATTGTTAGTGCAATTGGCACTAACAAACGTGAATTGAATATACCGGGGATTTTAGAAGTAGCACATCATCTATATGAAGCATGTCCACGGTTGGGTGATTATTTTGCAGGACAGGTTTTCAATAAAAAATAAGGATGAATCAGATGAAAAAACAATGGAGAACGTTAATCGCTATTTTATTGGTATTAATCGTAGTAATTTTTTCTTGGCTCAATGTTCAACCAGTTACTATTAGTTTTGGTTTGGGAAATATTACCTTACCGTTAGTAGTGGTTTTGGTTGGCTCTGTTTTTTTAGGAGCTTTGATTGCATTATTTAGTTCGTGGACAGTTATTTATCACTTGAAAGCTGAAAATAAACAACTGTCAGAACGACTTAAGGCAAATCAAACAATGCGTCGTAGTACAAAAGATGAGTCTAAAATAGTTGCTAAAAAATAAGAGGTGAAATAAGTGATTATAGCTAAAAAAGATTGGTGTGATGAGATAAAGTTAGATGAACAAAAAGTTAAACAACTTGCTAAACAAACTAACTTATCTATTTTATTAACACGAATCTTGATGCAAAGAGGATATAATGACCAAGCAAAAATTACGCAGTTTTTGCAAGCAACATTAGAAGATCTATATGATCCATATAGTCTATACGATATGCAAAAAGCCGTCCAACGTATATATACTGCAATTGGTGAAGGACAAAAAATTGTTGTTTATGGAGACTACGATGTCGATGGAATCACAAGTACTGCACTTATGTATGAAACTTTGTTGCAACTAGGTGCTGAAGTTGATTTTTATGTTCCTAATCGTTTCTTAGATGGATATGGGCCTAATTTGAGCGTCTATCAAGATTTAATTGCGCAACAAACAGATTTAATCATTACGGTTGATAATGGGATTGCTGGAGGAGAAGCTTTAGAATATGCGGCTAAACAAGGCATAGATGTCATTGTTACCGATCATCATGAAATACCAAGTAAACTACCAATAGCTTATGCAATCATTCATCCCAATCATCCTATGGGAAATTATCCGTTTAAGAAATTAGCAGGTGTTGGTGTAGCCTTAAAATTGGCAAGTGCCTTATTAGAAGAAATTCCAGTTGAAATGTTAGATCTTGTAGCACTAGGAACAATTGCAGATATTATGCCTTTGATTGATGAAAATAGGATACTTGTCAAATATGGCTTAGAGATGCTTGTAAATACTAATCGTGTAGGCTTACAAGAACTGTATAATATAGCCAAGATTGATCTTAAAAATTTCACCTCAGATACGGTAGGCTTTTATTTAGGCCCGCGGTTAAATTCGTTGGGACGCTTAGATGATGCAAGTGCAGGTGTTGAATTATTAACAACATTTGATGAAAATGTAGCTAAAGATTTGGCTAAAAAGACGAATGAATTAAACAATAAGCGACAAGAATTGACTAACCAAGCGATACTACAAGCTAGCGCACAACTTTGTGCACAAAATCAGTCGCATTTGGTGAATGTTTTAGCACATGAAGACTGGCATGAAGGAATTTTAGGAATTATTGCTGGCAAAATTAAAGAACAAACCGGTAAACCGACCTTAGTGTTTAATATAGGAGAAAAGGGCATCGCCAAAGGTTCAGGGCGTTCGTTAGAAGCTTTTGATATGTTTAGTGCACTAAATAATCATTTAGACTTATTAGAAAGTTTTGGTGGGCATAATTTAGCTTGTGGTTTGAGTATCAAAACAGATAAACTTGCCGAATTACAAATGATTTTAGATCAAGAAGCTATAAAACAAGATCTATCAAATGCGCCTAAAGAGACCTTACATTTAGCAGGGAAGTTACGGCTAGAACAATTAAATTTAGCCTTAATTGATGAATTGGCCTTGTTAGCGCCTTTTGGGCAGGCAAATCCTAAACCGATTTTTGGTTTTGTTGGATATCAAGTTAAAGCAATTAATTTTTTAGGTGAAAAGAAAAATCATTTGCGTTTGACATTAGCAGATAAAAATGTCCAAGTCCCTGCTTTAAAATTTGGCGTAGCACAAGAAGTCATGGAACAATTGACATCTGAAACAAGTGCTATTCAATTAGTTGGAGCGCTAGATAAAAACGTTTGGCAAAATAAGGCAAGTGTTCAAATTATGATTGAAGACATAGCAACTACAGATTTTTCAATTACTATTAAAGATCAAAGAAATCAGCTTTTGACTACGAGTTTGTTTGAACAACCAGCAACTTATGGCTTTTTTAATGCTAAATATTTAAAACAACTAAAACCATATATCAAACAGCACAGTCAAGCTTGTTTGTTATCACAAACAAATGAAATTAATACGCAAAATTTGGTTTTAGTAGATTTTCCACCAGATATTGATAGTTTGCAACAAGTCTTGGCACATAGCCAATTTACAAATTTACGAACGATCTTTTTTACTGCAAAAGAAATTTGGCGGCAAGAAGTTCCTAATAGAGCGGATTTTTCAGCATTATATCGTTATTTAAAGCAAAAACAACAAATCTTGAAGAGTGATTTAGCAAGTGTGGCAAACCAGCTAAAATGTAAAAAAGCGACACTTATTTTTATGTTACAGGTGTTTAGTGAAGCAAATTTTGTTAAAATAAAAACAGAGACGATACACGTTGTTGCAAATCCACAGTTTTATCCTTTGGAAAAAACTGTTGCATATCAAAAGTATCTGTATGAACGCAAAAACCAACAGTTTTTGTTAGGTACAGATTTCAATGAGCTTGAAAGATGGATTAGACAACAATGCAGATGACAAAGGAGAATTATTTATGGCAGTAGATTTAAACAATTATGTTGCAAGTATTCCAGACTATCCTGAAAAAGGAATTATTTTTCGTGATATTTCACCTTTAATGGCTGATGGCGAAGCTTATCGCCAAACGACTGATCGCATTGTCCAATTTGCTAAAGATAAAGGTGTTGAAATGATTGTCGGACCAGAAGCACGTGGATTTATTGTGGGCTGTCCGGTTGCTTATGAACTAGGTGTCGGTTTTGCACCTGCACGAAAAGAAGGTAAATTACCACGTGATGTTGTGCGTGCGGAATATGAATTAGAATATGGTACATCTGCTTTATGTATGCACAAAGATGCGGTTAAACCAGGACAAAAAGTCTTGATTACTGATGATTTATTGGCAACGGGTGGCACGATTGGAGCAACGATCGATTTAGTTGAGCAATTGGGTGGTATCGTTGTTGGTTGTGCCTTTATTATTGAATTAACAGATCTTAATGGTCGTGCTAAACTTGAAAACTATGATGTTTTGAGTTTAATGAAGTATTAATAAAAAGCATATCGTGAAATAAACTGATTATTTTACTAGTTGGTAAGGATTGATTTCTGGATTGTACAAGGGTCAATCCTTTTTAATTTTGATTAAGCAAATGCAATATCTTAATGGCTTTTGATGTCAAAAAATAAAGTTTAAATATTTGACAAAAAACCACAATAAGTTTTGATAGTTATAACAATATGTAATGAAGTAAAGTCAAAATTTATAAAACTTTCAATAAATATAAGAAAATTTTTAAAAAAATTTAGAGGGTAATTACTTGTAATTTATTTGTAATAGTTTTAAACTAATGGACATAATATGTAGGCATGTTATTTGGTGATGAAAAATGGGTTCAAAGGGGGCTAAAATATGCTAGAAAAACTGCGTAAAGTCTGGCAAAATGAAGTTTTTAAATTTTTAGCTAAAACTGTTTTTTACTTCATAATTATGTTTTTACTTGTTTATTTATATAGTTATAGTGGAGTCGATCAACCGCATTTCATCTATAACGAGTTTTAGGTAGGAGGAAGTATTTGATGAAAAGTATTGTATCCCGAATAGACGAATGGGGGCTAAAAGAGCCTAACCGACAAGCTTATGATTATTTAGGCCAGACTTATACTTATGGTCAACTTAAGACATATTCGGATGCCTTGGCTAAATACTTACAAAATATGAATTTAGCAGCTAAAGCACCGATTGTTGTTTTTGGTGGTCAAAGTTTTGAGATGTTGGTTGCTTTTTTAGGATGTGTTAAGGCTGGGCATGCTTATATTCCAATTGATGATAGTTCTCCAAAAGAGCGCGTACAGTTAATTGTTGAAATTGCTAAACCAGCAGCATGTATTACGATAAGTGAACTTGATTTAACATTAGATAGCTTGATTATTACCAATGAAGAGCTAACTTCATTGATGACTTCAAATGATTGTCAATATGAAACAACGTTGAGTGTTAAACAAGAAGAAGATTTTTATATTATTTTCACTTCGGGAACAACAGGTGTTCCTAAGGGTGTTCGTATTAGTCATGATAATTTGGTAAGCTTTTGTAACTGGATGTTGCAAGATTTTGCTTTACCAACAGGTGTGACTTGTTTAGCGCAGCCACCGTATTCTTTTGATTTGTCTGTAATGAATTTGTATCCGACCCTATTGTTAGGAGGCAAATTAGTTGCGATGCCTAAAGAAATTAGTATGGATTTTAAACAGTTATTTGCTAAATTACCGACGTTAAAAATTAAAGAATGGGTGTCAACTCCTTCTTTTGTCGAGCTTTGTATGTTAGATCCAAACTTTAATGCACAAAATTTACCTGATTTGACATATTTGCTATTTTGTGGTGAAGAATTGACGCATGCAACAGCTGATAAATTAAAGCAAAGATTCCCGCAAGCGCAGATTTATAATACTTATGGGCCAACTGAAGCCACTGTAGCGGTAACTGTAGTTAGGTTGGATGAACAGATTATGCAAAGTTATACGCGCTTACCGATTGGAAAGGCTAAAGAAGATACACGCGTCATTTTATTAGATGAAAATGAACAAGAGGTTGGCTTAAACCAAGCTGGAGAAATTACGATTATTGGTCCGAGCGTTTCAGCAGGTTATTTGAATAATCCAGAAAAAACAGCTGCTTCATTTAAACAAATTGCTGGTCAATGGGCCTACAAAACAGGTGATTTAGGTCAATATGATGAAAACGGTCAGTTATTGTATAAGGGACGTTTAGATTTTCAAATTAAACTCCATGGTTATCGCATTGAATTAGAAGATGTTGACCATCATTTGGCAGCAGTTAGCGTAATTAATCAAGCGATTGCGATTCCTAAATATGATAAAGACCATAAAGTTAGCCAGTTGTTGGCTTATGTCGTTGTTAAAGAAACTCAAAATAAAGACGTTAACCAATTGACCAAAGAAATTAAAGATGAATTAAATCAAACAATGATGGCTTATATGATGCCACAACGTTTCATTTATGTTGACAGTTTGCCTTTGACACAAAATGGTAAGATCGACCGTAAGAAATTAATGGCCGAGGTTAATGGATCATGTTAAACCTACAACCATATCAAAATCCAACGTATTTTTTATTACTAGGTTTGGGTCTTTTGCCTATTATGGTCGGTCTTTTAAATGGTAAAAGATTTAGAGTTTATGAAACAGTCATTTCATTTCTATTCTTATTGCTAACCTTTGGAGGTCCTAAGTGGCAAGAAGGATTAGCCTTAATAGGATACATTGTTTTTGAGTTGTGTATTTTATATGCATACTTGTATCACAGGCGACAAAAAAACAGTGGTAGTGTCTTTGTTTTAGCGGTTATCTTAGCAATTTTACCGTTGGTTATTGTTAAGTTAACGCCGGCTTTAAGCGGGCATAATTCTTTAATTGGCTTTTTGGGAATTAGTTATTTAACATTTAAAGTTGTTGGAATAGTTATGGAAATGCGGGATGGTTTAATCAAAGAGCTTGATTTTAAAGAAGTTTTGCACTTCTTGTTATTCTTCCCGACTATTTCATCAGGACCAATCGATCGCTATCGACGTTTTTTACAAGATTATAATAAAGCCCCAAGTAAAGAAGAATATATTCAATTGTTGGGTAAAGGTGTTTTTTATATCTTTTTAGGCTTTTTATATAAATTTGTTTTGGCGTATTTCTTTGGAAGTGTGTTGTTGCCTAAAGTTGGTCATGTTGCTTTGTTTGATGGTGGAATTTCATGGGCATTAGTAGCATATATGTATGTGTATTCCATGGACTTATTCTTTGATTTTGCAGGCTATAGTTTGTTTGCAGTCGCTATTAGTTATTTGTTGGGTGTAAAAACACCAATTAACTTTAATAAACCATTTAGTGCACCGAATATCAAAGAATTTTGGAATAGATGGCATATGACCTTGTCGTTTTGGTTTAGAGACTATGTTTATATGCGGTTTGTCTTTTTTATCATGAAAAATAAACTGTTGACTAATAAGGTAACAATCGCCAATCTCGGTTATTTAGTTTTATTTTTACTAATGGGATTTTGGCATGGTGTGACTTGGTATTATATTGTTTATGGTTTGTTTCATGCTTGTGCAATTATCATCTGTGATGCATGGTTACGCTTTAAAAAGAAGCATCAAGCTAAGCTACCAAGTAATAAAGCAACACATTTGTTAGGGATTGTTATCACATTTAATGTTGTTTGCTTTAGTTTTTTGATTTTTTCCGGATTTTTAGATACATTATTTTTTAGAAATTAGAAAGGATAGGGAGTAAATTATGAAAGAAAAAGTTTTAGAAATTTTAGAAGGTTTGACAGGACAAGATTTTGCAACAGATATGGATTATAACTTGTTTGAAAGTGGCTTGTTAGATTCGATGGGGACAGTACAGTTATTACTTGAATTACAAATGCAATGTGGTATTGAAGTTCCAGTTTCTGAATTTGAAAGAACAGAATGGGATACACCAAATAAAATTATTGCGAAAGTTGAAAATATGTAACTATGAAGTTAAGAAAAGAGCTGTTCAAAATTTTTGGACCGGTCTTTTTAGCGGCATTCTTATTAGGTGTCTTTTTGGTTGCACCACTTAGTTCTAAAAAAATAGATAATGTAACGCTAAAAAGGGCGGCGTTATCGCAGTCGGCTAATATTTTTAAAGGAACAATCGTTAAACAAACAGCACTTGAGAAAAATTATGTTCCTTTTTTTGGATCATCGGAGTTTTCAAGAATAGATGCTTTTCATCCTTTTGTACTGGCACAAAAATATAAGCGTCCATATCGTCCGTTTCTGTTAGGAGCAATGGGAGCGCAATCGTTATCTCAGTTCTTTGGTATGCAAGAAATTAATGCTCAATTAAAAGATAAGAAGGCTGTTTTTGTAATTTCGCCACAATGGTTTGTTAAACAAGGAATAGCGCCAGGAGCTTTTGCATTATACTATTCTAATTTACAAGCCGTAACTTGGTTATTGGATAATCAAGATAAAAATACAGAAATGCAACGCTATGCAGCCAAACGCTTATTACAAATGCCATCTGCACATTCAGATAAGATGATTGAGAATTGTATTCAAAAGAAAGCAGATGGTCAAAATTTGTCTGAGATGCAATTAGTTTACTTGAAATTACGCCGCAATCAACTTATGCATGAAGATCAATTATTTTCAACTTTAAAGTTAAATGATCGTCGGCAACGTATCAAACGTGTAGCTAAAGCATTACCCGACAATTATGATTTTGCAGATCTAGATCAATTAGCCTATCAGATTGGACAAAAAAAGACGGATAATAATCAATTTGAAATTAGCAATAATTTTTGGAATAAGCGTTTGAAAAAAACGTACCGAAAATTAGCAGGTGAACAAGCAAGTAAAAATTATGTTGCTTCACCAGAATTTGCAGATTTTCAATTAGTTTTGAATCAATTTGCAAAAAATCATACGGATGTTTTATTCGTAATTCCACCGGTTAACCGCCAATGGAGTAATTTTACAGGCTTATCTTTAAAAATGTTAACGCAATTTAACGAAAAGATTCGTTATCAGTTAGAAAGTCAAGGTTTTCATAATATTGCTGACTTATCTAAAGACGGTGCTGAAAAATACTTTATGCAAGATACTATTCATTTAGGCTGGCGCGGTTGGTTGAAGATGGATCAATATGTGGCACCATTTTTGATGAATAAACAAAAGCAGCCAACATATCAAATTAACGATAAATTTTATTCAAAGAAATGGCAAGACTTGCAGGGTCAGGCTTTGAATGATTATCTCAAACAACAAACGGATATTTAGCTAAAAAGCAACGTTACTAAAGTAGTTTCGTTGCTTTTTTGTAATTAGCTCAAATAAAAAATGATATACTAATAGTATTAAATGAAAGCGAGGAGCTAAGATGAGTTTAAAATTTGTTTTGGGAGCAGCATCGCAAGATTTGCAAAAGGTGTTGTTTGAAGATATAGTGACGCGACTCAAAAAAGAACCGAATAGTCAGTATTTTTATATTGTTCCTGATCATATAAAGTTTGAATCAGAAGTAAACTTGTTGAAGTATTTGCGTCAAGCGTTTAGTCAAATAACCAATCTATACGCACAAAACAATGTCCAAACTTTTTCTTTTACGCGCTTAGCTTGGTATTTTATGAAGGACCAAGCGATTTTTCAACGACGTCATTTAACACAAGATGGCTTAGCGATGGTAGTTGCGCATATTTTACATGGTTTAGATGCAAAAAAATTGTATGTCTTTACAAGAGAGCAGGGAAAGCCTGGGTTTGCGACTAAATTAGCAGAACAATTATTAGAATTAAAGCTTGGAGGAATTACACCAAGCGATTTAGATAAATTAATCGTTAATTTACCTAAACAAAATGGACAAAATGAAAATTTACGTGCAAAACTTAATGATTTAAATTTAGTGTATCAAGAGTTTGTTGAATATTTAAAAGATGATTATTTGGACAGTGCACAAGTTTTGGCAGCACTAAAGAAATATTTAGAGACAAAGAATCTACAAGATTCAGTGTTTATATTTAATGGATTTACACATTTTAGTGCACTAGAACGTGATGTATTAAGCGTATTATTTAAACAAGCTAAGAGCGTTGAAATTGCTTTGACAATGACTAAAGAAGCTATTAATCAAACACAAGGCTTGTTTTTTAAGCAACAACGGCTGTATAACAGTCTTTGTAATGAAGCTAGACAATTAAAAATAGTTTTAGAGCCTACAACTTTTATTACCGATCAAACACGTGTTACACCAACCTTGCAGGTGCTAGAACAGTATTGGATAGATACCAATCAGTTGCTTAGAGATAAGACATATCCTGCAATATCTAACGAAAATCTTATGTTGGTGACAACAAATGATCGTGTCTATGAGTTAAGATATGTTGCTAGTCAAATTCGACGATTAGTTAAAAATGGCTATAGTTATCAAGAAATTTTAGTATTAACGCCAGATATGACCAAATATCGTAATTTGTTACAGCCAATTTTTCAACAATATCAAATTCCAGTCTTCGTTGATTTAGATAAAAGTATGATAGATCATCCCTTAGTCGAATTTATTATGGCACTTTTTGCGATTAAGCGACGGGGATTTGGCTACCATGAAATGATGAGGTTGCTAAAAACTGAATTATTTATACCTAAAATCGGTGCAGATGAATTGACTGTACAGGAATACCGTGGAATGCTTGATTTGTTAGAAAATTGTATACTACAAAATGGCTATCGGACAGTGTGCGATTGGTCGGGGGATGAAAATTGGGTTATACAAAAAAGGAAACCACAACCTAATGAAAGCCCTAAAGAGCATTTACAAGCACAAGATTCTTTGGGGCTTAATCAAAAAATTAATATGTTGCGAAGAAGTATTTTTCAACAGCTCAATGGCTTTTTTAAAAAATTAACACAAGTTACTACTGGTCAACAGGCTGTTTTTGAACTAGTTACTTTTTTACAAAAAATAGGTGTAACAGCTCAATTGCAAGCGTGGCAAAAGGCTGCACAAGAAAAGTTGCAAGCTACGGATGCTTCCTATGATGATTTTACACGGCCTAAACAAGTTTGGGATGCTTTTTGTTTATTACTAGATGAGTATGTGATTGCATTAGGTAAAGAGCCGTTTATTGAAAAGGAATTTTTAGATATCTTACAAAGTGGTTTTGAAAGTGCGACCTATTCACGTGTCCCATCAACCTTAGATCAAGTTATTTTTTCACAGACTAGTGTGACACAACTAGCAACACGCAAAGTGACTTTTATTATAGGTGCTTGTGATGATGTAATGCCAGTTCGTGTTGAAAATAATATGTTATTGACTGATCAAGATAGACACCTGTTAGAAAAATATTGGAATCAAGCCGAATCAGAGCATAAGTTTATCAACGACTATAGTGAATTAGTTTTAGCAGATGAACCATTTAAACACTATCAGGCATTTTTAACGCCAAGTCAACGTCTTATATTTACGGCTCCTAAATCCGATGTTGATGGTAAAAAACTTGAATTGTCAAGCTATGTGAAAAAAATATCTGATGCATTAAAGTTAAAGACGATAGACTTATGTGATGACATTGGTCAAACTGGTTTAGCGTTTTTAGGCACAGCACAAACTTCATTAAGCGAGTTGATTACTGCTAGTCAAGAAGCCTATGAAAAGCAAACTACATTAGATTTGCCATGGCAGTGGTTATTAGCATATGAACGTAAAAAATTGCCAGCTTTAACGCAACAGCTATTGCAAAGTTTGAATTATCAAAACGATATTTTACCTACGACACCAGTTGACGAGAATGGACACAAAAAATTAGCTCCTGAAATTGTAAAAAAATTATATGGTACAGAAATATTTACCTCTATTTCAAGGCTAGAGACGTTTTATGCCAATCCATATGAATATTTTTTACAATATGGTTTGCGGCTACAGCCTAGAAAAGAATTTGTTTTAGCTCCGGCTGATACGGGTGAGTTTTTCCATGCGGTTTTGGATGGGTTTTTCCAAAATGTTTTGCAAAAGCATGCGACTGTAGCAGAGTTAAGCAGTCAAGAATTTGATAGCTTGATGAAACAAACATTTGAGCAGTTAGATGAACAACAACGTTTCAAGGTTTTTAATAGT
Organism: Ligilactobacillus sp. Marseille-Q7487; assembly: GCF_949152225.1. Taxonomy (NCBI): domain Bacteria; kingdom Bacillati; phylum Bacillota; class Bacilli; order Lactobacillales; family Lactobacillaceae; genus Ligilactobacillus; species Ligilactobacillus sp. Marseille-Q7487. The sequence continues at coordinate 1,093,368 of NZ_CASCJC010000001.1, read as the reverse complement.
AGTGCTAGGTATCGTTATACGAAACGCCAATTGGAAAAAACTATCTATCAAGTAAGTCAAGCTATTAAGCGTCAACAAAGCGGTGAAGAAATTTATACTTTAAAAACAGAAACTAGTTTTGGTATGGGAGGCTCTTTGCCAGCCTTAGTTTATCCCAAAGATGGTTTGCAAAATAAGATGTATGTACGTGGGCGCATTGATAGATTGGATTTGGTTAAAGATGCTAATGCCAGTTTATATTTGAATGTTATTGATTATAAATCAGGCAATCTAAATGCAAAGATGCAAGACTTTTTATTGAAAGCTTATAATGGTCTATCTTTACAATTATTGACATACTTAAACGCATTGCATAATCTAAGTAAAACAAAGTTACAGGTTGCTGATTTGCATTTAGCACCAGACTTACTGGAAAAATTAGGTATTTCTGCTGATACCTTGCTTAATTTGGGAAGTGTTTCATATTTACAATTACTTGATCCAATATTTGATGTTAAGGATTTACAACAAGGAAAGGCACAAAAAAATATTAGTCAAAAGTACGTCTATCAAGGATTATATCGGTGTGCAGATGATCCAAGCTCACTAGATGAAAATAGTTATTTACAAGCTTTAGACATTAAACTTAAGCAAGCAGCACAAAATAAAAAAGCTGGAGAGTCAATGTCTTATCCACTAAAATTTGAGAGTGGTTCACAAAGTTTCAAGGCTAAAAATCAAAGTAAATTATTGACACTTAATCAGTTTAACGAATTATTGCTATTGAATGATTTAAAGTTAAATGAAGCAAGAAAGCAAATTTTTGAAGGTGTGATAGATTTAGCGCCGTATAAATTAAAAGATAACACGGGCTTAGATTATACTGATTATGGAGCAATTATGACTTTTGATACACTTTTAGCAGCTAATAATTATCATCGAATCGAAGAATTAAGTGAAGAAGAATTGTGGCTAAAAATTAAAGAACTATTGAATGCGGAGGGGCGTGCCTAATGGAAGAAAAACAAGCAAAAAATGGTGGATTTACTCCGACTATAGGACAACAAAAAGCTATTGTAAATACCGGACATAATATTTTAGTCTCAGCTTCAGCTGGTTCAGGAAAAACAAAAGTATTGATTGAACGTATTATTCGTAAAATTGTGTTGCAAGGAATGAGTGTAGAAAACTTATTAGTAGTAACATTTACCGAAGCTGCAGCTAAAGAAATGAAAGAACGTTTGATCAAGGCTTTACAAGAGAAATTACAAGAGTTAAATCAAAATCCTAAAAAAGGCGCTGCTAATCTGCAACGTCACTTGCAACAACAATTAATGAGCGTTAATACTGCAGATATCAGCACCTTACATTCATTTTGTATGCGACTTATTCGTAGTTACTATTATTTGTTGGATTTAGATCCTAATTTTAGATTACTAGCAGATGAAACAGAGCGAATTTTATTGCGTTATGACGTTTGGGAAGAATTACTTGAAGGTTACTATCAACAGTTAGAAGATGTTTTAACTGGAAAACAGACGGATCCTAAGATAGTTTCAGATGCTAAAAACTTTGAAAAAATCATTCAAATTTTTGGGAAAGATCGCAGTGATGAAGGCGTCTCACAAGTGATAATGAAAGTAGATGAATTTGCCAGTGCAAATGCGCAGCCAACAGAATGGCTAGCACATTTAGCTAAGCTTTATGATTGTCAAGCAACGCAAGATTTTACTGAGACTAAACTATGGCAAGGTTATTTACAGCCACTTATTTTTCAAAGGCTACAAGCAATAGTTAGAATTTTAGAAAAACGAAATACTCTGTATCAAGAAAAGTTAAAACCTTTATTGGATGATTTATGGGTAAATGGGGTTGATCCTGAGCTAAAAGATTTTGAAAAAAAACAGGCGCGCAATCTAGCTAAGTATGAAGAAAAAAAGCTGACTCAATTAACTGAATTAGATACATTTAAAGAAATTATGCGAGAATGCCAGCAAACATGTGATTTTGATAGCTTAAAAAATAAGTTAACGACATTTAATCTTAGTGGGAAACCTGTTTTAAAAAAATATAGTTCACCCACTGTTCCAAATGATTTAACCACACCAGCAGCTAAGATTAATAAAGAAATGAAAGCTTTGCATGAACAAGCTAAAGATGCGATAAAAAAACTTCAAAATGACTATTTTTATTTAGATAGTCAAGAACTAATAGAATTACTATTGAATTCAAGCGATGTTGTTAAACGTTTAGCACAGATTGTAGTCGAATTTCGTCAAGCCTATCAACGTGAAAAAAAGCGTCGGCACTTGCTTGATTTTAATGATTTAGAACATTTTGCGTTAGAGATTGTTTCAAATCAAAGTCCTGAAGGAAAACAAGTTGTAGAATTGCTACGTGAGAAATACCAAGAAATAATGGTTGATGAATATCAAGATACTAACGGTGTTCAAGAAGCATTATTAACACAGCTTGCCTCGCAAAATATGTTTATGGTTGGTGATATTAAACAATCAATCTATCGTTTTAGACAAGCAAATCCACAGCTTTTTAATGCAAAGTTGCAAAGTTATCAAAATCTTGATGTAAATGATGTCTTTAATCCGGATTTTTTAGGTGAAAATATCTTACTACAAGAAAACTTTCGTTCAGTTGCCAATGTAACAGAGTTTACTAATTTGATTTTTGAGCAATTGATGGATAAAAAGTTAGGCGAGATTGATTATGATCAAGATGCAAAACTAAAAGCAGCTAATTTGAGTTACCCAAAGCAGCTAGCTACTATACCTACAGAAATTTTAATTTATGAATCGCAACTACCAGATGATGAACAAGAGACGCAAGATTTTACAATTGATACTAAAGAGCAAGGACAAATTTTATTAGTTTGTCAACGAATTAAAGAGCTTTTAAAAGGACAAGACAACCTAATTTATGATAAAAAGACTAAGCAATTGCGCCCAATCAAGTATTCAGATATTGCAATCTTAGCCTCTACGCATGGTGACAGTTTATTGATTACAGAAGAGTTTAGGAATCAAGGAATTCCAGTTAATGTTGATAATGCTAATAACTATTTTCAGACAACTGAAATTCAAATAATGATGTCTTTACTTGAGATTATCGATAATCCGCATCAAGATATTTCATTAGTAGCGGTTTTACGCTCACCAATGTATGGTTTTGATGAAAATGAATTAAGTTATTTACGTATTCAAACTAAACAAGGAGATTTTTACACAGCTTTAACGAATTTTAAAGCAGATGAAACTTTAGAGTTTGAAGTACAACTTCAATGTAAACAACAACGTTTTTTAGACGATTTAGCTTTGTTTAGAGAAACCGCCCATAAAGATGAGTTAGCTGTTTTAATTTGGCAAATTTATCAGCAAACAGGGTTCTTAGATTATGTCGCAGGGATGCCTGGAGGTAAGAAACGTCAAGCTAACTTACATGCTTTATATAATCGGGCTACAGAATATGAAAAAATGAGTTTTAAAGGAATCTTTCAGTTTGTGCGCTTTATTAAAAAGATGCAAGCAAAAGACAATGATTTAGCGCAGATTAATCTAACGGGTGGCGAAGATGCAGTGACTTTTATGACAATTCATAAAAGTAAAGGACTAGAATTTCCAATTGTTTTTTTAATCAATACTAAAAAGCAATTTAATTTACAAGAAATTGTTCGTGGAAATTATTTGTTGGATGAACAGTTAGGCTTTGGTTTGAATTACTTAAAAGAAATAGAAGTTGAACAAACTAAGGTGAAAGCCAAAATTAAGACACCAATTTTAACGCTAATTGGTGAAGAAAGTCTTAATAAGTCATTGGCTGAAGAAATGCGTAAATTGTATGTTGCTTTAACACGAGCAGAACAAAGGTTATTTATTGTTGGACAATATCGTGATTTAGCTACTTGTTTACAGACGTGGAGCAAGGCACTTGACGCAAGTGATATGACCTTGCCACTTAGTTTACGAAAATCAACGCAAGCTTGTTATTTAGATTGGATTGGTAATTGTCTAGTTCGCACAGAAGGTTTCATCGATAAAGTGATATATCGCAACCAAGGTGTACAAAAGGTTAATGATATGGATGCTTTAGTTACCGATATAGCTAATTTTGCTGATGGTACCAAGATTTCAACAGATGTTCCATTTAAAGTAGAGATTTGGAGTAAAGATTATTTACAACAACAATTAGAAATTTGTGAGATGCCTAAACAAAGTATTGATGAATGGTTAAAAATGCAAGAATTACAAACAGATTTTGACGGTAGTGCGCTACAAGATCTTTTGGAGTATCGTTATCCGCATGAGTTATTGACAAAAATTAGTGCTTATCAAGCTGTTAGTGATATTAAACGGCTAATTGATGATCCGGATAATGAAAATATGCCCCAATTTGATACCCAAGAAACAGCACTTAGCAATAATAGTAGGCTGCAATATATTGGTGAATACGCTTTGCCTGAATTCATGCAGCAAAGCATTGAAGTATCTGCGGCTCAAATTGGGACGGCGACGCATTTGCTTTTCCAAAAACTTGATTTACAAGGTGAAATCAATGAACAAAAGATCAAAGATTTGCTAGATGAAGTTTTGCAAGCGGGCTTATTGACTACAGAAGTAGCGCAATTAATAGATGTTAAGGGGATTGTGGCATTTTATCAAACTTCTTTAGGACAAAAAATCTTGCAATCTCAAGCAAGCTTAAGACGTGAAGAACCTATTTCTTTACTTTATCCATTAAATCAACTTTTTAATGGACAACTAGATTTACAAGAAGAAGCACTCTTGGTTCATGGGATTATCGATGGCTATTTCATCGATGAAAATGACGAGATTATTTTGTTTGATTATAAGACAGATAATTATTTTGTTGGACGTGAACATAAATTAAAACAGCTTTATCAAGGACAATTAGAGCTATATGCACAAGCATTAGAAAATATTTTGCATAAAAAAGTTGCGCATAAATACCTTTACTTAGTTAAAGCTCAAATGGTATTAGAAATTTAGTATAATTAAAAGGGCCTAAAATTCAAGCTTTTGGATTTTAGGTTCTTTGTCAAAAAGGACTGATGCCAAAATTTTAATTATTATTTTTAAACTATTAGATGGAAGTCTAATAGTTTTTTTGTTTTAGGTGGAGAAGAAAATTACATTATTTTTTAGCGAAAGCAGAATCCTGAGTCTAAAATGCTTAAAATTATTATAGCCATAGGCTATACGCTTAATTACTTTAATGTGATTATTGACGCCTTCAATAGGACCATTGGTAAGTCTAGGTAAAACAAAACTATTTTCTATTTCTGCCTTATGCTTCTTGATAGTTTTTAAAGCTTGTCTCATTTCTGGTGGAGGATTCCAAGAAACTGTATCAGTTAATAAATTTAGTAATTGACAACTGTTTTTACGGTACATTTGTAGAAGTAACTGATAATATTCATAGGCTGTTTTCAATTCAGAAGACATATCAAATAAACGATCTAAAACTTCAGAATCGCTTAATTCAGCGTATTTAAAATTTATCCTTGGATAATATCGATGATAATCAACATCATCTTGATTTTTTAGAAGTAGTTTCCAAAAACGTTTCAAAGCTCGATACTCATGGGTTCCAGCTCCATATTCTTTCATAACCCTAATTCTAATTTTATTCATAGCTGTATATGCCTGTGTAACCACATGAAATTTATCTGCAATAATAAATGCATTAGGGAATAGCTCCTTAATCAAACTGCGGTAAGGTGCATATAAGTCAACAGTTATAGTCATTACTGATAATCTAGCTTTGTAACTATATTGAATGAAATAATTCCTAAGGAATTTATTATTTCTTTCAGGAATTATATCTATAATCCGATGATTGACTGCGTTGATTAAACACATACTCATACCACTAGATGAAAATCTTTTACCAGATTTGAAGTCATCTAAGGATAAGTGACTAGGAAGCCAGTTACAATTGACTTTAAAATTATTTTCTACATTCTCTAAAGATCTAATAATTGTGTTTGAAGATGTAAAAGAGTCCGCAGCAATTTCACACATAGGTCTGGATAGACTTAAATCACGTACAAGTTTGGCTTTAACAGCATTAGAAAAATGATCATGATAGTTAGTATCTTTAAATTTAGCTGTCGCAGTCTTTTTGCACTCAGGACACAGATACTTCTGTTTTCTTATAGAAAGCACAAGCTTTTTACCAGCAGAAGAAAGATGAATATTATTAACTACTTTAGTGCCGTTATGTAACATCAATGCTTTACAATTAGGGCAATACATAGGGTAAGACAAATATAGATGACAGAGCAAAGCCTTACTATTTTTAATAATTTTTTCTTCAATATACGAAGTATATTGATATTTAGGGTCAATAGTTAAATTAGGGTCTGTAATTCCAAGTAAAAGTTTGATATTATTATCCATAGAGATGGTGTCCTTTCTTTAATTAGATTGGCGTTGTGGGCCATCTCTTTTATTTTGCCGTAAAAATGGAGAAAATAAAAGAAGGACCGTAATGCAAAAAAATTTTACATTATCAGTCCTAAATATTATACAACCGGATTTTAGGCCCTTTGATTATTTAGTTTTTTGTTTGAAAGTAAAAGAATTAATAAAGAAATAAAACTGATAAACAAGCCTAAGTAAAGATATGGTGGCACGAAAAATAATTCAACATGATGTTTGCCTGGACTTAGTTTACATGCTAAGAAAGTATCTTGAATTTTTAATGTCTCAACTTTATGTCCATCAACTTTAATATGCCAACCTTTAGAATAAGGAATTGTAGTGGCTAAAAGGGATTGCTTTTTTGAAACAGTGATTGTTCCGCGTATTTTTCTAGAATTAAAGTCAGTTGTTTTTAATTGATGTTTTTGTAATTGCTGTAATTTTTTCTTGACTTCTTGATTGTTTAGGCGATAGAGTACAAAATTATCCAGCGTAAGATTTTGTTTTTTGAACTTAGCAGTCAAGACGATTTCATTTCCTTTATCTTGATTTGCTAAATTTAAAATAACTGTATGCCTAAAAGTTCCATAATAGTGCAATAATCGATTGCCTAAAGACCAAGTAACATTAGTTGAAGAAAGCTGTGGTCCAAGAGTTAGATAATATGAATCGTTAGTTGACGGAGTAAACTTAAAAATAATTTGAGCATCTTTATCGTTATCTGTGCGCTTAAATGTTTGCCCCGTTAGGTTGATGCTAGATTTAGTATTTTGGAAGACAACTTCATTGAAATTTTGTGCGCTAAAATAGCGATTGCTAATAGGAGTGTTAGTTGCTAAGTTTAACCAGTTAGTTTGATAACTAATAGGATCGTTATATAACACTTTTAAATCTGTTAATTTTTCAGATGCACCATAACCTAAACTAAGAGCAAAAGGATTTTGATAAATTTGTGTTAAGTCTGTTTGTTCAATAAGAGAATACTCTTTTAAATCACTTTTTTCACTTTGTGAGCTTAGTTGTTCTTTTTCTAAATCTGGAACAACTTCACCTAAGTCTTTATTATCAAAAAAGTAACGCATTGCTAAAAGACTGTCGCTGATTAGTGTTCCGTTAGTATAAGTCACATAGTTATCGCCATCAGGATTACCAAGCTGTCCATAAAAATCAGGTAGGCTTTTTTCAAGTGCAGAGCTAAAATAAGATCCAGAATTAAAGTTATGAGCTAAAGCATCATTTTTAGTGCGTGCATATGTTTGACCAACGCGATACAGTACAGGTTTCTTTTTTTGTATAAGTTTCACATCAGCTGCAAGAGAAGTGGAAGGTAAGACGTAATCAGCTTGTGTTAAATAAGATAAGTTACCTAAGCTTAAGAAAAGATTACACCCCATCTCACATACGATAACTAAATAAAATAGTAAATAGTAATTTTTATGGGTAGTTTTGAGCGTTAATAACCATAATGTAAGAATTAAAAAGATAGCAAATAATAAAAGATTTTTGGAACTGATAAAGGAAAAATCAGTGGCATTCAAGCAAACATAAGCAAATAAAGCCGTTAAAAAAATTCCTAAAAGTAAAAGTTTCTGGCAAGTAATCTTAAATCTAGTATTAAAAACTTGTGTACCTAGATAAAGCATCCAAAACGAAATTAAAAAAGAGAAGCGATAAGGATACCAGACAGGAAACTGCATTCCATGCCATAAAAGATCAAAAGGTTCAATAAATGTTGAAGCAAAACAAAAGCTGCTGATTAAAAAAGCGCATATCCGACTCTTTAAAGGAAAACGTTTATCTAAAAAATAAAGCAAAAAAAGGCTTAATCCTAATGTTCCAATAAATAAATTAGGAAATCCTTGGGGCATTTGGTCGAAGTTAAATGCCCCGATTACAAATTTAGATAAAAGCTTTGGAGGAAAATATTCTAATTTCCAACTGAAATGATTGATGGTATATTGACCTTTACTAGTTTGCAAAGTGGCAACGGTCGGTAATAATAAAACAGCAGCACAACCAACGGCTAGTAATGAATTTTTGGCAAATAGCCATAAGTTTGAGATTAATTTTTTGAAATTTGTAAAATTTTGTACTTGATGCCAACAAAAGAAGAGACATAAAAATAAACAAATCATATAAGCCATGTAATAATTGCTTATTAACATAACTACAAGCCATAAACAATATGCTTTATTTCTTTGGCCTTCTAAAAGGTTAATAAGATTAAGAACGATTAATGGTAAAAAGACTAAAGCGTCCAACCATAAGATATTTGATTGATTAGCAATTGCCCAGCCCATTAAAGCATAGGATGTTGCAAAGAGTGGGATTTTCCAGCTGTTTTGCAATTTAGTTTGATAAAGTAGCCACCCAAAGCTAAGTCCAGCACAGCCATATTTTAATAATACAACAAGCATTATCCCAGCTGTGATTGTTTTACCTGGAAAAAGTAATAAGACAAGATTAAAAGGGCTTAGTAAATAATAAGCAAATTCACCAATCATAGGTCCACCCAGTGCTTTTCCAAAAGAATAGAAAATATTTCCCCAAGAATGCAAAAGTGTTTGGCGGTAAAATGCAAAAAAGTCAACGTATTGTTGACCTAGATCAACTGTTAGAATGCTATTTTTTCCAAATGGATACATTTGGCGTGAAATAAAATACAACAATACTAAAATGAACGGTGTCAAAAAACTAAAAATTAATGGATAATTTTTGTTAAAAAAACGTTTAATCTTCAAAGACTGGAATCCTTTCGTTTAAAGTCTAAATTCATCATAGCATAATTAGAGTTGGGTTTAGTAAATAAAATAACTTTTAACAAATTTTTAACCGCAAATAAGTGTCCGTTAAGGTATACTTTGTGATACCATATAATTTGTGCAATACGTGTAAGCATAGTTGCAAGATGAGATAGGAGATAGCTTTTGTGAAATTTATTAGAAGAAGTACCACTAAAAATGAGAAAGCGCCGCACTCACATATTCCTTTTCGGTTGAACTTTCTTTTTGTAATAGTTTTTATTTTATTTGCTGCCTTAATTATCCAATTAGCACGTTTACAAATTGTGAATGGACCAATGTTTGAAGCTGAAGTAAACAGTGGAGATGTGCGTACAGAAACAACGAATGTACAACGTGGGATGATTTATGATTCTACTGGTAAGCTATTGGCGGCTAACGATTCTTCACGTGCAATTACTTATACTAAACCTTTAAACGTTTCAGCTACAGTTATGTATCAAATTGCTAATGATTTGACTAAATATATTAGCGTAGAAGATGAAAATATCAATCTAGCGGATGAAATTGACTATTATTTAGCAAATCCAATTCATGAAGAAAATGTCAAAAAAAAGATTGCTAATGCTGATAGTTTGCAACCCGATGATTTGTATAAAGCTGAATCAAAATATGTTAAACAACATAATTTACAAGCAAATTTAAGTGGAAGACAAAAACAAGCAGCTATTTTATATAGTAAAATGAATGGAGCATATTCTTTATCAACTGTTTATTTAAAAACAAGTGATGTTACTGATAAAGAAATGGCAGAAGTTGGTGAAAACCTTTCAAAATTACCTGGAATAAAGATTGGGACTAGTTGGAAGCGTAGTTATCCTAATGGCGAATCTGTTAAGAGTGTGATTGGGACGGTTACGACTGAAAAACAAGGGTTACCAAGTGATTCTATTAATACACTATTAGCGCAAGGATATTCGCGTAATGATAGTGTTGGTTCAAGTTATATCGAATCTAAATATGAAGATGTTTTAAAAGGAACAAAAGCAATCACAGATGTTGAGACGCAAAACGGTTCGATTGTTGATGAAGTTGAAAAATATGGCGGAAAACCTGGAGATAATTTAGTATTAACGATTAATTCACAGTTCCAAAATACAGTACAACAGATTATGGAAGATGCTGTTAATTCTATTAAGGGATCTAATCCATATTTACCAGGAGCATATGCTGTTGTAATGAATCCTAATACGGGTGCGATTTATGCCTTGGCGGGAGTTAATCGTGATTTAGAGACAGGAAAAGTTACAGAAAATGCTTTAGGCGCGATTAATCAAAGTTATGTAATGGGATCTGTTGTTAAAGGAGCAACAGTTATTAGCGGTTTATTATCGGGAGTTATTACTCCGCAAAGTAACACATTAGTCGATGAACCAATTAAATTAAAAGGAACACCGGTTAAGTCTTCTTTATTTAACCGTAATGGATCAGTAGCTTTAACTGCTTCTGATGCGTTGATGGTTTCTTCAAACGTATATATGATGAAATTAGCAATGCTAGAAGGTGGGTTTAACTATGTTCCAGGTGCTGCATTATCATTACCAACTTCGATTTTTGATAAATTGCGTGGTTATTTTAAACAATTTGGTTTAGGTGTTAAGACAGGGATTGATATTCCTGGTGAATCAACTGGGTTTGAAGGCCCATCAAGTCAAGCTGATATAGGTAAGGCGCTTGACTTATCATTTGGGAACTATGATTCATATACGACATTACAATTGGCACAATATGCATCGACCATTGCAAATGGTGGTTATCGAATGCAACCACATATTCTTGAATCAATTCGTGAAACTAATTCAGATGGCTCGTTGGGTTCAACGGTTTATGAGTTTACTCCAAATGTTTTAAATGTGGTTCCTGCCACAAATTCACAATGGAAGGTTGTTAAAGATGGTTTTTGGAAGGTAGTTCATGGTACTAGTCCATGGAGAACTGGTAGTAAGTTCCAAGACATGAAACCATCAGTCAGTGCTAAAACCGGTACTGCTACAACTTATCATGGAACTGCTGAAACAGAAACGTTAAGTTTAGTGAGCTATGCACCTTCAGATGATGCCAAAGTTGTTATCGCGTTGGCATTTCCAGGAACTACCAAGGCAACTGGGGTTAATACGGATGCAGCTAAAAAAATTTATGAAGCATTCTGGAGTCAAGTTATGAGTAATGATGGATTAGAATAGTAGCTAACTTGTATATTCAAGTGTTTTTCTGGTTCTTTGTCAAAAAGGACTGATGCCAAAATTTTAATTATTATTTTTAAACTATTAGATGGAAGTCTAATAGTTTTTTTGTTTTAGGTGGAGAAGAAAATTACATTATTTTTTAGCGAAAGCAGAATCCTGAGTCTAAAATGCTTAAAATTATTATAGCCATAGGCTATACGCTTAATTACTTTAATGTGATTATTGACGCCTTCAATAGGACCATTGGTAAGTCTAGGTAAAACAAAACTATTTTCTATTTCTGCCTTATGCTTCTTGATAGTTTTTAAAGCTTGTCTCATTTCTGGTGGAGGATTCCAAGAAACTGTATCAGTTAATAAATTTAGTAATTGACAACTGTTTTTACGGTACATTTGTAGAAGTAACTGATAATATTCATAGGCTGTTTTCAATTCAGAAGACATATCAAATAAACGATCTAAAACTTCAGAATCGCTTAATTCAGCGTATTTAAAATTTATCCTTGGATAATATCGATGATAATCAACATCATCTTGATTTTTTAGAAGTAGTTTCCAAAAACGTTTCAAAGCTCGATACTCATGGGTTCCAGCTCCATATTCTTTCATAACCCTAATTCTAATTTTATTCATAGCTGTATATGCCTGTGTAACCACATGAAATTTATCTGCAATAATAAATGCATTAGGGAATAGCTCCTTAATCAAACTGCGGTAAGGTGCATATAAGTCAACAGTTATAGTCATTACTGATAATCTAGCTTTGTAACTATATTGAATGAAATAATTCCTAAGGAATTTATTATTTCTTTCAGGAATTATATCTATAATCCGATGATTGACTGCGTTGATTAAACACATACTCATACCACTAGATGAAAATCTTTTACCAGATTTGAAGTCATCTAAGGATAAGTGACTAGGAAGCCAGTTACAATTGACTTTAAAATTATTTTCTACATTCTCTAAAGATCTAATAATTGTGTTTGAAGATGTAAAAGAGTCCGCAGCAATTTCACACATAGGTCTGGATAGACTTAAATCACGTACAAGTTTGGCTTTAACAGCATTAGAAAAATGATCATGATAGTTAGTATCTTTAAATTTAGCTGTCGCAGTCTTTTTGCACTCAGGACACAGATACTTCTGTTTTCTTATAGAAAGCACAAGCTTTTTACCAGCAGAAGAAAGATGAATATTATTAACTACTTTAGTGCCGTTATGTAACATCAATGCTTTACAATTAGGGCAATACATAGGGTAAGACAAATATAGATGACAGAGCAAAGCCTTACTATTTTTAATAATTTTTTCTTCAATATACGAAGTATATTGATATTTAGGGTCAATAGTTAAATTAGGGTCTGTAATTCCAAGTAAAAGTTTGATATTATTATCCATAGAGATGGTGTCCTTTCTTTAATTAGATTGGCGTTGTGGGCCATCTCTTTTATTTTGCCGTAAAAATGGAGAAAATAAAAGAAGGACCGTAATGCAAAAAAATTTTACATTATCAGTCCTAAATATTATACAACCGTTTTTCTTATTTAATTTTGGGGTGGAATTTAGTATTATCACTTTTGAAATAGCTTTAAAGAAACCGATTGAGTAAAGTAGTTTTTAGTGTCAAGGTAAAATACTTAACAAAAAAAGTAAAAAATACTAGCATTCAACTTTAAAAAATGATATGATATTAACGTTGAAGGCACCTAGGTGTGTCTTGCTGAAATTGAGACGTAGTTTGGAGGTTTGAAACATGCGTGTAAATATTACATTGGAATGTACAGAATGTCATGAACAAACATACTTGACAAGCAAAAATAAGCGTAATAATCCAGATCGCATTGAGCTTAAAAAATACTGCCCACGCGATCACAAAGTAACAGTACATCGCGAAACAAAATAACAACAGGTTAATACCCTGTTGTTTTTTTCTTTATAAGGAGATTTTGTGATGTTGACCAAGGAAGTATTTAGAAAACAACAATTAAAACGTCTAGCAAGTCGCTTTCAAGAACAACAATTATATGCTTTAGCAAAGTTACAAGCTAAATTGTTGCAAACAAGTGCGTGGAAAGAAGCAAAAACTGTTGCGTTGACATTGAGCACCAATCTAGAATTAGATACTAAATCGTTGATTTTAACAGCTTTAAATGCTCAAAAACAAGTTGTACTACCACAAACATTACCTGGAAATCAAATGCGTTTTATTGAAATGACAGAATCTACAACATTTAAAAAGACAGCATTTGGTGTAATTGAACCTAATGGATCTTTAGAAACAACGCTTCCTAAGGATCAAATTGATTTAATAATTGTTCCAGGTGTTGCTTTTAGTGCAAATGGTAAGCGGGTAGGATATGGTGGTGGCTTTTATGATCGTTATTTAAAAGACTATCGTGGCGTAACAATTGCTTTAGCAGATGAGCTACGTTTTTTTCCTGAACCATTATGGCAAATAGACGCGACGGATGTTGACGTTGATTATGTGATTACAGTAAATGGTGGGGGATTTGAAAATGTTAAAGAAAAAATTAGCTGGTAAACCATGGATAACGTATAGCTTGATAGCTGTCAATATAGTTGTCTATCTATTGATGACAGTTGTTGGAGGAAGTGAAAGCGTCAATGTTTTATTGGCATTTGGTGCAAAATTTAATCCATTAATTGCTTTAGGACAATGGTGGCGTTTATTTACACCAATGTTTTTACATATTGGGATCGAACATTTGATTTTAAATATGGTGACGCTTTATTTTATTGGAATGCAAATCGAAATGCTTTTTGGCCCAACAAGATATTTACTTTTATATTTATTAAGTGGAATTGGTGGGAATTTAGCAAGTTTTGCATTTAATCCAGGTATTTCCGCTGGGGCAAGTACTGCTTTATTTGGATTATTTGGTGCATTTTTCATGTTAGCTGAAAATTTTAAAAATAATCCTTATTTACGAGCATATGCTAAACAATTTTTGTTATTAATTATCTTAAATGTTGCTTTTAGTTTTGTTGGTAATGCTGATTTGAGTGGACATTTAGGTGGGTTGTTTGCTGGCTTTTTATTAGCTTACATTGTTGGCTTACCAAGAAAAGGCATGATTGAAAGACATAAACGTATTTTGGCTTTAATTGCATTGGTCATTATTTATGTTTTAATGTGGAATATAGGTTTAAAAAATCTTTAATATTCAGTATAATTAAGGAGATGGTCTGATGAAAACTCTGTATGATGTTCAGCAACTTTTGAAAAATTTTGGCGTTTTTGTTTATGTAGGAAAAAGGATGTGGGATATCGAATTAATGGCGTTAGAGTTAGATCATTTGCATAAAGCCGGTGTAATCGATGAAAAAACTTTTATTAGTGCTAAACTTGTATTAACACGAGAACATAGATTAGAAGAAAAACGATCACAAGGCTAAAAGTTTTAGGAGATGAAATATGATGGATAAAAAACTAATTGGTATTGATTTGGGTGGTACAACTATCAAGTTTGCTATTTTGACACTTGCAGGCGAAATTCAACAAAAATGGAGCATCGAAACTAATATTTTAGATGAAGGTTCTCACATTGTTCCAGATATTATTGATTCGATTAACCATCATTTAGACTTATACAATATGACCCCTGAACAATTTGTTGGAATCGGTATGGGTACTCCAGGGACTGTCGACTTAGAAAAAGGTACGGTTGTAGGAGCGTACAATCTAAATTGGAAAACTGTTCAAAATGTCAAAGAACAAATTGAAACACAAACTAAGATTAAGTTTGCTATCGATAACGATGCTAACGTTGCAGCGTTAGGTGAACGTTGGATGGGTGCAGGCGATAATGCAGCAGATGTTGTATTTATGACTTTAGGTACTGGTGTAGGTGGCGGTATTATCGCTAACGGTGCTATGGTTCATGGAATGGGTGCTGGTGGTGAAATTGGCCATGTTAATGTTGAACCAGGTGGATATCAATGTACATGTGGTAATAAAGGTTGTTTAGAAACTTATGCTTCCGCTACTGGGGTAGTTCGTGTTGCGCGTGAAATGGCAGAAGAATTTGCTGGTGAATCGCAGTTGAAACAAACATTGGATAATGGTGAAGAAGTAACTTCTAAGTTAGTATTTGATTTGGCTAAAGCCGGTGATTTCTTGGCTAAAAGTGTAGTTGATCGTGTGTGTCGTTATTTAGGTTTAGCTTGTGCTAATCTTGCAAGTACACTTAATCCAGAATATATTGTAATCGGTGGAGGAGTTTCTGCAGCTGGCGACTTTTTGTTAGATCAAGTTAAAGCTTACTTTGCAGAATTTGCATTCCCTACGATTAGAAATACTACTAAGATTAAGTTAGCTCAACTTGGTAATGATGCTGGTGTAATTGGTGCAGCTTCATTAGCTTTAAAATTTCAATAATTAATTAGAATTGAGAGGAGTTTTTGGGATTGTTTCTTTTAGGACAAATTAGCATATGGTATGTGATTAATGTAATTTTAATTATTATTATCTTATGGATGATTTTTTATCCGATGTATTTGAATTGGCGTGGTAAGAGAGTTGCTAAAATTGTTGATAACGCAGAATTCAAAGAAGGTATGCGGAAAGCACAAGTTATCGATGTACGAGAAGCTGCTAACTTTGAAGCAGGACACATTTTAGGTGCACGTAATATGCCATTGTCTCAATTTAAGTTGTATGAAAATAGTTTGCGCAAAGATACACCGATTTATATCTATGAAACAGGCCGTTCCATGGCTGTACGTGCAGCATTACAATTGCATAAAAAAGGCTATCGTGATTTAGTGATTTTAAAAAACGGTTACGATAAATGGGATGGTAAAACCAAAAAGAAGAAGTATCAAGATTAATAAAAAATGGCTCGGTTTAAATCCGAGCCATTTTTTATTAAGATTATCCTTGATGAGCAGAGCGACTTTTACGTAAAGCGCGTTTACGATGTTCTTCTAAGATAGCTTCGCGTTCTTCGATTGGTTCAACAACAGTTTTCTTAAATGCAAAAGCAGCACCTGCTAAAGCACCGATTGTTGAAACGACACCAAAGAAAAAGCCTTTACCAAATGATTTCATGAGATTCCCTCCTTTTAATAAAGTTTTCATTTTTTACCAATGAAATACTTCTGATATCCATTATGAACGATAATTGAAAAAATATCTAGATATAACTCCTAAAAAGTTTGATAAATGTTAAAATAATAACGAAAATATAAAAGATGGGGAGAAAAAGATTGCAAACTGGACAAAAAATTTTGTTAATTGTTGGACCGACTGCGGTTGGTAAAACGAATTTATCAATTGAATTAGCAAAAAAATTTAATGCAGAGATAATTTCAGGGGATTCAATGCAAGTCTACCGTAAATTAGATGTAGGAACAGCTAAGATTACTCCGTCAGAAATGCGGGGGATTAAACATTATTTAATAGATGAATGTAATATAGACGAACGTTTTTCTGTTGCGCTTTTCATTGAAAAATGTCGTAAAGCTATCAAAGAAATTCAAGCACAAGGTAAATTGCCGTTAATTGTTGGTGGGACAGGTTTTTATTTACAAGCACTATTAGATAATTTTAGCCTTGGAAATGATAAATATGATAGTCAAGAAGTTATCCGTAATAAGTGGCATGCATTTGCAAAAGAAAAAGGGCAACAAGCTTTATGGGAAGAATTGGCTAAAACGGATTTATTAGCAGCACAAAAAATTCCAGTGACTAACGAACGGCGTGTTGTGCGTGCTTTAGAAGTGATTGAAAAAACAGGACGATTATTTTCGCAGCAAGCAGATCAAGCAAGTTTAGAATTCGATCCATTTTTAATTGGTTTGACGACGCAGCGAGATGTATTGTATGAACGGATTAATCGTAGAGTTGATTTGATGTTAACACAAGGTTTGTTAGAAGAAGTTAAGTATTTGTATGCTCATGGAGGTAGTGATTTACCAAGTGGAAAAGGTATTGGTTATAAAGAATTTTATCCATATCTTCAAGGCTTGAAAACCCTAGAGGAGTGTAGTGTAGAAGCTAAAAAAAATTCACGTCATTATGCTAAACGTCAGTTGACATGGTTTAGAAATAAGATGAATGTTAATTGGTATGATTTGGTCTTACATCCAGAAGAATTAACACAAGTTATAAATGATGTGGAAATATGGTTAGAACATTGATTTTTAAGTGAAATTCACAGGATTTTAATTTGATGTTAGAAAATGTAACATAAAGATATTGACTTTTGAAAATACCCTTGTTATTATAAAACCATAGTTAGGAGGAGCGTTATGAAGGAAAAGGAGTTACGCCGTTCATTGGCCGTTTTACCGATTGGAACGGTTATGAAATTGACAAATTTATCTGCGCGTCAAATTAGATATTATGAAGAACAAGAATTGGTGATTCCTGAAAGAAATGAAGGAAATCGTCGGATGTATTCTTTAAATGATATTGATAAATTGCTAGAAATTCGAGATTATTTGTCTGAAGGCATTAATATGGCTGGAATCAAACATATCTATGAAGAACAAGCAAAACAAGAGGCACGCAAACAAGCTCAATTAGAAAAGCCGTTAACAGATTCTGATGTGCGTAGAATTTTGCATGATGAATTTATTGCGGTGGGTGGTTTTAATCGAACAAATGATTCTTTTTTCCAGAATAACAGAAATCTCTAATTTGACTTATAAGGAGCACTGAATAATGCCAAAAGTAACTTATACAAAAGACGACATTCGTCGAATTGCAAAAGAAGAAAATGTTCAATTTTTACGTTTAATGTTTACAGATTTATACGGAACAATCAAAAACGTTGAAATTCCAGTTAGTCAGTTAGATAAGCTTTTAGACAATAAAATGATGTTTGATGGTTCTTCAATCGATGGTTTTGTAAGAATTGAAGAAAGTGATATGTGGTTATATCCTGATTTATCAACTTGGATGATTTTCCCATGGGGAAATGAACATGGTAAGGTTGCCCGTATTATTTGTGAAGTTTATAATGCAGATCGCACACCATTCTTAGGTGATCCGCGAAATAATTTAATTCGTGTGCTAGAAGAAATGAAAGAATTAGGTTTTACTGATTTTAACATTGGACCAGAACCAGAATTTTTCTTATTCAAGCTTGATCCAACAACTGGTAAACCAACAACTCAATTAAACGATAAAGGAAGTTACTTTGATTTAGCTCCAATTGACTTAGGTGAAAATTGTCGGCGTGATATTGTGTTAGAACTTGAACGCATGGGCTTTGATGTGGAAGCTTCACATCACGAAGTTGCACCAGGTCAACATGAAGTAGATTTTAAATATGAAGATGCTTTACGTGCATGCGATAATATTCAAACTTTCAAGTTGGTAGTTAAAACAGTTGCGCGTAAACATGGTTTGCATGCAACATTTATGCCTAAGCCATTGGCACGCATCAATGGTTCAGGAATGCACATTAATATGTCATTATTCAATAAAGATGGAAATGCATTTTACGATAAAAATGGTAAAGAACAGCTTTCCAAAGAAGCATATTATTTCCTAGGTGGTCTATTGAAGCATGCACGTGGTTTTACAGCTATTACCAATCCAGTTGTTAACTCTTATAAACGGTTAGTTCCAGGTTACGAAGCACCGGTTTACATTGCTTGGTCTGGTCATAACCGTTCACCATTGGTTCGTGTACCAGTTGCTCGTGGTGCATCTACTCGTTTGGAATTAAGAAGTGTTGATCCAGCAGCTAACCCATATTTAGCAGTAGCTGCTATTTTGGAAGCTGGATTAGATGGTTTACGTAATAAGATTGAACCACCAAAATCTGTTGATCGTAATATCTATGCAATGGGTGAAGAAGAACGTAAAGCAAATGATATTGAAGACTTACCATCAACCTTGCATAATGCGTTAAAAGCACTGAAAGAAGATAAGACAATGTTAGCAGCAATGGGCCCTCATTTGTGTCCAAGCTTTTTAGAAGCAAAACGTTTAGAATGGGATGCATATCGCCAAGAAGTTTCCGAATGGGAACGTGATCAATATCTTGAAATGTATTAGAATTTGATATGTATCCGAAACCTTAGATATATTTATCTTATAACTTGATTATTAAAATATGTGGATGTTTCTTAGTTATTAGGAAACATCCATTTTTATTTCTGATAAAATACTTAAGAACAAGATTTTAGTGCGTGTTTTACAGAGAGACTAGAAGGAGAAACTAGTTGTAAGTAATGGATTTGATTCAAGAAAATTATGCGTGTACTATGAGCTTGTTGCATTAAAAATACTTCATTGGTAGGCCCTTTTGTTAAGTAACCAGATATCAATTCAATTTGATTAGAAGGGCAAATTACATGAAGTTTAACTGGTTTATTTTGCTTAATTGCTTGTTGGACGCAAAAACGTATTTGAAATTCAGGCATTTGTTTAGGTGATGAAGATGGTGTAAGAACGAAAAAATTTTCTAAGTAATTAAGTGCAGAATCAAAAAAGCGTTGTGTAGAAGCTAAAAATTTATTTTTCATAAATAACAAATCCTTTCTTTAATTAAAACGAACATTTGTTTGCAAAAACAATTATACGAACAAACGTTCTTTATTTCAAGTGTTATTTTAAAATATTCTGAAAAACTGGCTAAATGGAATAATTAAAATCTTTTTATAACTTTCATATTAATTTTTTAGTTTTTTTGTTCGATAATTACTTGAAAAATTTGTCTATTCAGTGCATTATAGTAGATAACACTATATTATGAGGAGCTATTGTGGCATGGCTAAAAGAGGAATGTTGATTGTACTATCAGGGCCTTCAGGTGTAGGAAAAGGCACTGTTAGAAAAGAGATTTTTTCACAACCAGGGAATAATTTTGACTATTCAGTCTCAATGACTACTAGAGATATGCGACCGGGTGAAGTGAATGGGAAGGATTATTATTTTGTTTCGAAAGAGGAATTCGAACAAGAAATAGCGCAAGGTGGCATGCTAGAATATGCTCAATATGTTGACAATTACTATGGAACACCGTTAAAATACGTTAATGAGATGTTAGATAATGGTAAGGATGTCTTCTTAGAAATTGAAGTCAAAGGTGCGATGCAAGTTAGAGAAAAAGTGCCTGATGGGTTATTTATCTTTTTGACTCCACCAGACTTGATGGAATTGCGGCAGCGCATTATTAATCGTGGTACCGATGATTTGGATACGATTAATAAGAGAATGCAGACAGCTGTTGAAGAAATCGAAATGATGCAAAACTATGATTATGCAGTTGTTAACGATGAAGTTATCAAGGCCACGGAAAAAATCAAGACGATTATTCGGGCAGAACGTTGGCGCGTGAAGAGATTTTTACCAGATTATAAAAAACAGTTAGGAGATGTTTTAAAGTGATTTTATATCCATCTGTTGATAAGTTGTTAGAGCATGTAAACTCACGTTACTCATTGGTAATGTTAGCAGCTAAGCGTGCCCATGAACTTGATATGCAAAAAGATCCAATGTTAACAGAATATACTTCAGTTAAAAACGTTGGACGTGCATTAGAAGAAGTTGAAGCTGGAAAGCTTAAGATTCAAGAAGATTAATAAAATTTGTGAGGAGTCTAGCGTTGAGCCTAGGCTCTTTTTTCTTTGAGATAAAATTGATACAATATAAACGATGATTATCGTTTTGGGAGGAAAACTTGTGGAAAATAAAAATGTTGCAATCTATTTAACAGGTGGAATTGCTTGCTATAAAGCGGTTAATGTCGTCAGAGAATTTGTTAAAGCCAAAGCAAATGTTAAAGTTGCAATGACGGCTAGTGCACAAAAAATGATTACACCGTTAACGCTAGCAGCTTTGAGTCAAAATCCAGTTTATACCGATTTTGAGATGCCTGGGCAAACTGATTTTGTGCCACATATAAGTTTAGCAGACTGGAGTGATTTAGCAGTAGTTGTTCCTGCTAGCGCTAATATAATTGCCAAAATGGCAAATGGATTGGCAGATGATTTTGTCAGCACTGCATTGCTAGCAACGGCAGCCCCTAAGTTTGTGATTCCTGCAATGAATGATAAGATGTTATCTAATCCGGCAACTAGTAGAAATATAGCTGTTCTCAAAGATGATGGGGTAAAAATCATGGAACCAGCATATGGTTTTTTGGCAGAAGGATATGATGGAAAAGGTCGGATGCCACAGCCTGAGGAGATTTTTTCATGGATTAGTCAACAAATGGCAGTTAAACAAGATTTGAAAGGATTAAAAGTAGTTGTTTCGGCAGCTGGTACAATTGAAAAAATAGATCCGGTTAGATATTTAACAAATTTTTCTAGTGGTAAGATGGGGTACGCTTTAGCAGAAGTTGCTAAAAGACGTGGAGCAGAGGTTGTCTTAGTTTCTGGACCAAGTAACTTACAAGTTCCTGTAGGTATCAAATATCATGCGATTAAGAATACTACGCAAATGCAAAATATTATGCAAGCTGAATTTGTTGATGCTGATATTGCAATCATGGCAGCGGCTGTGTCAGATTATCGTGTAAAAGAACCAGCAACAGAAAAAATTAAAAAAGATACGCCAACCTTAACATTAGAATTGGTGAAAAATCCGGATATTTTAAAGAAGCTTGGCCAACAAAAAAAGAGCCAATTTTTGGTAGGATTTGCAGCGGAAACGCAAGATGTATTGGCTAATGGTGGAAAGAAGCTCATAGCTAAAAATTTAGATATGTTAGTGGCAAATGATGTTGCACGTACAGATATTGGATTTGGGACGAAAGATAATGAAGTAACTTTATTAACCCCAAAGCGTCAGCCTAAACCGTTACCCAAGGCTTCTAAAAGGCAAATAGCAGAATGGATTTTTGATGAAATTATAGCATTGAGACAAGAAAGAGGCGAAAAATTATCGAACGCTATGCCCAAGTAATTGTTGATGTCCCTAGCAGACAGACAAATCAAGCATATACATACGCAATTCCGTCAACGCTTCAAACTAAGATAGCTGAGGGAATGCGTGTAGTTGTTCCATTTGGTAAACGCCAAATTCAAGGTTTTGTTGTGGGACTAACAAAAGAAAATCCAGATAACGTAAAGCTAAAAGAAATTGAAGGGCTTCAAGACTTGCAGCCCGTATTGGGACCTGAATTCTTACAGTTAGCTCAATGGATGAGTCAACAAACTTTTGCTTTTATGATTAGCTGTTTACAAGTAATGTTGCCTAATGCATTACGTGCTAGTTATCAAAAAAGTGTGCGTCGTTTGACTAATAATGCTTTTGATACAGAAATTGAACAATTTTTTGGAAAGCAACAAGAAGTTTTTTTAACTAATGACTTAGATGATAAATTATTTTCTAAATTAGAAGTACTAATTAAGCAACAACAAATAGAAGTAGTTTATCATGTTAAAGATAAAGTTAAGGCTAAATATCAACAGGTGATTTATCCAACTTTAAGCGATAAACAATATCAAGAATTATTGCAAAAAATCCCTAAAAACGCCAAGCGCCAGCAGCGTTTATTGAATTGTTTATTACAGCTAGCTAAAAAAGGTGAAAATGGTTTGCAAAAAGATTTAGCAAATATTTTTGAGTTAGACAATCAAGATTTTAAAATAGCTTTACAAAAGGGTTGGTTGACACGCCAAAAAATTGAACATTATCGTGATCCCTATCAAAAAGAGATTCAATCTTCGCAACCATTGTGTTTAAATTCCGAGCAAGCCATAGCTTTAGAAAAAATAACGCACGATATAATTGCTAAAAAAGCAACGACTTTTTTATTGCAAGGTGTTACAGGAAGTGGCAAGACTGAGGTTTATTTGCAAAGCATCGCGCAAGCTTTGAAGTTAAATAAAACCGCTTTGATGTTAGTGCCAGAAATTTCGTTAACGCCACAGATGGTAAGAAGAGTAAAGAGTCGGTTTGGACAAGATGTTGCGGTGTTGCACAGTGGTTTATCTGATGGCGAAAAATATGATGAATGGCGTAGGATTAAGCGCAAGGAAGCTAAAGTGGTTGTAGGAGCACGCTCAGCGGTTTTTGCACCTTTAGAAGATTTAGGCTTAATCATAATGGATGAAGAACATGAAAGTAGCTATAAGCAAGAAGATATGCCTCGTTACCATACGCGTGATGTGGCTTTGTGGCGTTCTAAATATCAACAATGTCCATTGGTGCTGGGAAGTGCGACTCCTAGCCTTGAATCACGTGCCCGTGCTCAAAAAGGTGTCTATTGTTGGTTGCGCTTGAATCAACGTGCCAACGGCCAAACATTACCTGAAGTCAAATTGATTGATATGCGTAAAGTTGCTAAATATGCACCTACACCCGATATTTCTCAAGAATTACTAGAAGCGTTAAAAGATAGGATATCTAAAAAGGAACAAGCTGTATTATTATTAAATAGACGAGGGCATTCTGTTTTTGCAATGTGTCATGATTGTGGTTTAGTTTTACGTTGTCCTAATTGTGATATTTCATTGACGTATCATCTGGATACAAATAGTTTACGTTGCCATTATTGTGGCCATGAGCAGGCCTTTTTAAAAACTTGTCCAAGTTGTCAAGGGAAAAAGATTAGGTGTTATGGCACAGGGACTCAAAAAATAGAACAAGAATTGCAAAAATTGTTACCTAATGCTAATATTTTACGGATGGATGTTGATACTACAAGGAAAAAAGGTGCTCATGAACAATTATTAGAAGAATTTAGTGCAAAAAAAGCAGATATTTTATTGGGTACACAAATGATTGCTAAGGGATTAGATTTTCCTGATGTTACTTTGGTAGGAGTATTAAATGCTGATACAACTTTAGCGTTTCCGGATTTTAGAGCAAATGAAAAGACTTTTCAATTATTGACACAAGTTAGTGGACGTGCTGGACGAGCAACTAAAAAAGGAGAAGTTTTGATTCAAACCTTCAATCCACAAAATTACGCAATTTCATTGGCTAAAACACAAAATTATGAAAGATTTTTTGCACTTGAGATGAACATGCGTCATCGTGGAGGATATCCGCCATATTATTATACAATTAAAATAACTGCTAGTGATAAAGATGAAGCAACGGTAGCACGCGAGCTATATCGTTTAAAGAATGAATTGCAATCATATTTAAGTTCTAGTGCAAAAATTTTAGGACCAACACCTAAGCCAATTACACGTATTAATAATCGTTATTATTATCAAATAGTGATTAAGTATAAAAATGAACCACAATTAGAAAATTATTTACAAGAGTTGTTGATTGCTAGTCAAGGAAAACAACGCCAAGGATTACAATTAACTATTGATCGTAATCCTTTGAATTTTATTTGATTTAAGGGAAGTGAACTAATGAAATCAGTTATATTTATGGGAACGCCACAATTTGCGGCACCTATTTTGGAAGGAATCATTGCACAAGGTTATGAGGTTAAAGCCGTTGTTACTCAGCCAGATAGAAGAGTTGGAAGAAAAAAAGTTTTAACGGCTTCTCCGGTAAAGCAAGTTGCTTTAAAACATGAAATTAAGGTGTTACAACCAGAAAAATTAAGTGGTAGTCAAGAGATGGCTGAAATCATTGCTTTACAACCAGATTTTATTATTACAGCAGCATTTGGCCAATTTTTACCAACTCAAGTATTAAATGCAGCTCAAATAGCTGCAATTAATGTTCATGGTTCGCTCTTACCTAAGTATCGTGGTGGAGCACCGGTTCAATATGCTATTATGAATGGTGATCAACAAACAGGTGTTACTATCATGTACATGGTAAAACAAATGGATGCTGGCGATATTATTTCTCAAGAAGTATTGCCAATAACAAAAGATGATGATACAGGGAGTATCTTTGCTAAGATGAGTATCGTTGGGCGTGACTTGTTATTAAAAACCTTACCTAAATTGATAGATCAAACAGTTACACCCATTAAGCAAAATGAACAAGAAGTTGTCTTTTCGCCAACAATTAAGCCGCATGAAGAAGTTTTGCACTTGACACAAACAGCGCAACAAATCGATTGGCAAGTACGGGCGTTACGGCCAGCTCCAGGTGCTTATTTTGCACAAATGAATCAAAAGCGTACTAAAATATGGGATGTTGAACCTTTAGTACAACAAACGGATAAACCAGCAGGAACAGTAGTCGGTATAAGTAAACACGAACTAAAAATTGCTGCGGCTCAAGGAACTGTTTATTGTATTAAAGAATTGCAACCAGCTGGTAAGCCACGTCTAAAAATTAGCGATTATTTAAATGGTGTTGGTCAAGGGATAAAATTAGGACAGGTAATTATTACAGATGACAAATAACATAAAACAAACACCACGTTTTTTGGCAATAGAGTTATTAACGCGTATTGAAAAACAAGGAACGTATTCTAATTTAGGTTTAAATCAGATTTTACAACAAAAAAATTTAACTAAAAAAGATGCTAATTTATTAACAACATTGGTTTATGGTGTTTTGCAGCATAAACTAACGTTAGAATATTGGTTAACTCCTTTTATTGCTAAGCCACAAAAACTAGAACCTTGGGTAAAACAACTATTATTGAGTGCTTTGTATCAGATGGAATTCTTAGATAAGATTCCTAAACGGGCTATATTCAATGAAACAATTGAAATAGCAAAGGTTAAAGGACATGGTGGGATTCGCAAATTGGTTACAGGTATCTTACATGCTATTGATCGGCAAGGGTTACCAAGTTTTGATAAATTAGCGGTTAAACAACGACTAAGCATTGAAACAAGTACACCTTTATGGCTTGTTGAAGAGCTCTGGCAAGAAGTAGGACAAGAAAAAACTACTAAAATTTTGCTAAGTATTAATCAAAATCCACTGCAAAGTGTCAGATTAAATGCTAATCATGCTAAAAAAGAAATTTTAGTACAATTAGATAAGGATAATTTAAGTTGGCAAGAAAGTCCGGTTACCCCACAAGCATTAAGAATAAAAGGTGGTTTTGCTCCTCAAAGTGAAGCTTTTAAACAAGGACTTATTACTGTTCAAGATGAAAGTGCAATGTTAGCGGTCGAAGCATTAGAAGTTAAGCCTAATGATATAGTACTAGATGCGTGTGCGGCTCCAGGAGGAAAAACTATCCAAATTGCGACTCAATTGATAGATGGCTATGTCGTTGCGTTAGACATCCATCAACACAAGGTAGGTTTGATTGAACAAAATGCACGTAGACAAGGGGTATCAAATAAAGTTAAAGGACTAAAATTAGATGCACGTCAGAGCAATCAATATTTTCAAGCAAATAAATTTGATAAGATTTTAGTCGATGCACCATGTTCAGGTTTGGGGTTGTTAAGACGCAAACCTGAAATAAAATATGCTAAAAGTTTAGCAGATTCGCAAAATTTACATCGTATCCAAGTTGAAATTTTACTAGCAGTTGCAGATACATTAAAGCCTGGTGGAACATTAACTTACAGTACATGTACGATTTTGAATACGGAAAATCAATCCGTTGTGACAGAATTTTTAACGCAACGCCCAGATTTTGAACAAATTAAGACGAAAACACGGTATAATCTGAAACAAGAGCGTACGCAATTAGGATTGACTATTTATCCAGATGATTATATGACTGATGGTTTCTTTATTGCGACTTTGCGCAAGCGGAAATGAGGTGTAATGGTGGAATTTGTATATCAAAGTGATATTGGTCAAAAGCGAACCAAAAATGAGGACAGTTGTGGTTATTTTATCAATCAAAAAGGTTTGGCCTTGGCACTTGTTGCTGATGGTTTAGGAGCTTATCAAGCTGGAGAAATTGCATCTAAAAATGCGGTTAGTCATCTAGGTGAGAAATTTGAAAAGACTGACTTTGAAACGACGAGTCAAGCGACAGTTTGGTTAGAAAAACAAACAGAAATCGAGAATCAAGATCTTTTGTTACAAGCAAGCCAAAATCAAGATTTGACAGGAATGGCAACAACTTTAGTGGGAGCTTTAATTTTGCCAGATGAAATTATCGTGGCTAATTTAGGTGATAGTCGTTGCTACTTGTTGCGGGATAATCAAATTACGCAATTGACGGAAGATCATTCTTTTGTAAATGAGTTAGTTAAACGAGGTGAAATCAGTAAAGAAGAAGCCAAGACACATCCTAATAAAAATTTAATTATGCGTACGTTAGGTGTTGATGAAAAGGCGCATTTAGATATTAAGTTTCTAGAAGGTCAAGCTCAAGACATTTTATTGTTGTGTACTGATGGCTTGACTAATATGGTTGATGATCAAGAAATTTCCACCATTTTAAGTTCTGATACTCCATTAGAAGCTAAAGCAAAGGAATTAGTTAGACAAGCAAATCAAGCTGGGGGATTGGATAATATTACGGTGTTGCTTTGTAGATTAGACAAGGAGGTTACTGCGTGAGAGAAGGATATATTCTAAATGGACGATATCAAATCATAAGAAGTTTAGGCGAAGGCGGAATGGCCAATGTCTATGAAGCACGAGATTTGATTTTGCAGCGTAATGTAGCAGTTAAATTGTTACGATTAGATTTAAGCGATGATCAAGCAGCAATTCGGCGTTTCCAAGGTGAAGCAATGTCGCTTGTCGAATTAACTAACCCTCACATTGTTAGCATCTATGATATTGGCGAGGAAAATAGCTTACAATATCTGGTAATGGAATATGTCAAAGGGATGAATCTTAAAGAATATATCGAACAATGTAGTCCTATCCCATATCAACGTGTCATTGAAATCATGGAACAGATTTTAAATGCTGTCAGTGAAGCACATGCCAATGGAATTATTCATCGTGATTTAAAACCTCAAAATATTTTGTTAGATGAGCAAGGAAATGTTAAGATAACAGATTTTGGTATCGCAATTGCAGCTGCTCAATCGACTATTACAAAGACTAATACAATGCTAGGATCTGTGCATTATATTTCGCCTGAACAAGCCAGAGGAAGCATCATAACGAGCCAATCTGATATTTATTCTTTAGGAATCATTTTGTTTGAACTATTGACAGGACATGTACCGTTTGAGGGACAAACAGCAGTTTCCATTGCATTAAAACATTATAATGCACAAATGCCTTCTGTACGTGAATTTGTTGCAGATATTCCACAACCTTTGGAAAATGTCGTTTTACATGCAACTGCTAAAAAGTTAACAGACCGTTATAAAAGTGCTGGTGAAATGGCAGTAGATTTACGAACTGCACTTCAACCTGATAGACAAAATGAGCCACGGTGGCAACCGCACAGTGAAGTTGATCAAGAAACACAAATTTTGCCAAGAATTGATCCTAAACAAATTGTTAACGAAAAGCCAACTACAACAATGGAAGATGAAGATGACAAGGTAAAACAAACAAGTAAAAAAGTCACAAAAAAAGTCAATGACAAAAAGTCTAAACCTAAGAAAAAATGGAGTAAAAAGAAGAAAATTGCATTTACTACGATTGGGTTGATATTATTAGCAATAATTTTGTTTATCGGATATGTACTATTTTCAACTCCACAAAATACGACTTTACCTGATGTTGCTGGTTTAACTGAGCAACAAGCTAAGCAAAAGTTGATGAAAGCTAAGCTAGAAATTGGAGAAATAACGTATACAAACGACGATAAAATTGCTAAAGACCATGTAATTAAGACAACGCCAAGTGCCAATACAGAAGTACGTGAAGGTGCAAGTATCGACATGGTAGTTTCAAGTGGACCACAAAAGCAAGCTTTTGGTGATTATCGCGGGCAAGTTTACGCAGATGTTAAAAGCCGACTTGAAAAACAAGGGGTAACGGTTCGTAAAAAAGAATCTTATTCTGATGAATATGCCAAAGACGAGATTATCGAACAAAGTGTTAAATCATCCAAAAAAGTGGTCTTATCATCTACTACGGTTACTTTTGTTGTAAGTAAAGGAAATGAAAGTTATTCGTTACGTGATTTGACTAACTACACTTTAAAGAGTGTACAAGATTATGCTAGTGATTTGGGATTAAAACTACAAATCAACAAAGAATACAATGATACGGTTGCAAATGATATGGTGATTACTCAACAACCAAGTGCTGGTTCTGATATTAGTGAAGGTGATACATTAACTGTTACAATTTCACAAGGTAAAGATCCAGCCAAAGAAGATCAAGATGATCAAGATTCTTATACAAGCTTTACAATTAGTGTTAATGTACCATTCCAACCAACTGCTAACCAAACAAGCAATAAGATACAAGTTTATATCGAAGATAAAGATCATAGCTTAAGTAACGTTTATCAAAGTTTTGATATTACTAATGATACATCGATAACAATTCCATTTGTTTTAGAAGGAAACAAAGCTGGTAAGTATAAAATCTATCGCGATGGACAGTTAGTAGCGCAAAATGATAATGTGAAAAACTAAATGCATACGAGACAGAATTTTGTCAAAAATTTTATTTTGAAAGTTTCAAGTGCAAAAGAAGCAAAATTAGTTTTAAAAATGTCAAAATTGTAATAAGTATAAAAAGAAAGTCTACGAAAAAACTTTTCATAGACTTTCTTTTTGTTTTTAAAGCCAATAGGCGATTACTTTTATATCAAATTAAAACTGGTAATATCAAAGAGAATTTAGTAAACTTAAAACGAAGAAGGGTAGGTAGATAATTTGGTAAAAGGACAAATTATGCAATCTTTAAGTGGTTACTATGATATTTTAGCGCAAGATGGTTTAGAGTATCGGACGCGGGCACGTGGTAATTTTCGCGCAAAAAAGCAAGCGCCTTTAGTTGGAGATTGGGTTGATTTTAAGGCACAAAACCAACAAGAAGGCTATATTTTAAAGATTTATCCACGTAAAAACACCTTGGTTAGGCCACCGGTTGCAAATGTAGACACCGCTTTAGTGGTTAGTGCATGTGTAGAACCAAATTTTTCTAGTAATTTGCTTGACCGACAATTGGTGATGTTAGCAATCAACGATATTGAGCCGATTCTTTGTTTTTCTAAAGCAGATTTATTAAATGCAAAGGAATTAAAAGAAATGCAAGCAATCATTGACTATTATCAAAAGTATTATGCTTGTTGTTTGACTACACAAGCCAATTTGGTAGATTTAGAGGAAATACTGGCTAAACGCCAAGATGAGGTCATGATTGTCATGGGACAAACAGGTGCGGGCAAATCAACGTTGCTAAATCGGATAAAACCAACATTACAATTAGAAACTGGCGAAATCTCTAAAGCCTTAAGTCGCGGAAAACATACGACAAGAAAGGTAACTTTGTTAAAGGTGGGAGATAATTTGATTGCAGATACCCCAGGTTTTTCATCTTTCGATATTTTAGAGATTCAAAAAGAGGAATTACCATTATATTATCCTGATTTTGTCGCGTATCAATCAGGATGCAAATTTAGAGGATGTTTGCATATTAATGAACCTAAATGTGCAGTAAAAGAGGCTGTTTTAGCAGGTGAAATTTTGCAAAGTAGATACGATAATTATTTACAATTTCAAGAAATGATTGCTAATAAAAGACCAAGATACAAGTAAAAGGAGTCGATATAAATGAAAATTGCACCATCAATTTTAAGTGCCGATTTTACTAATCTTCAAGCTGATGTAGCTAAAGTTCAACAAGCAGGAGCACGATATTTGCATATTGATATTATGGATGGTCACTTCGTTGATAATTTGTCATTTGGACCAATTGTTGTTAGTGCGTTAAGAGAACACTTTGATTTAGTTTTTGATTGTCATTTAATGGTGGATGAACCAGAAAAATATTTGGTGACGTTGGCAAATGCAGGCGCAGATATTATTGGAGTACACATTGAAGCAACAGCTCATATTCATCGAGTTTTAGGTAAAATTAAAGATTTAGGTAAAAAAGCAGAAGTTGTGATTAACCCAGGAACACCTGTGAGTGTTCTTAGTGAAGTCTTACCACTTGTTGATCAAGTTTTAGTTATGACAGTTGATCCTGGTTTTGGTGGTCAAAAATTTTTAGAGTCAACCTTAACTAAAGTTAGTGAGCTTGCCAAGATAAGAAAAGAAAAAGGCTTAAACTTTGATATTGAAGTTGATGGCGGTATTAATGAGCAAACGGCACCTAAAGCTTTAAATGCAGGGGCGGATGTTTTAGTTGCTGGCTCATATATTTTTGATGCAAAAGATCCAAAGCAAAGGATTCAAACACTTAAAAGTTATGAAAGAGATTAATTTATTAGTTGGAGGTCCCAAAAGAGACTGGCCAGTTGATTTTGAACACATCTTAGCTACTACTAAAGATGAAATTTGGGTTGGAGCAGACCTTGGTGCAGTTGAACTGGTTAAACATGGGATTAAACCAGCATTAGCTGTAGGTGATTTTGATACTGCAACTAAAGAACAATTGGATATGGTTTTAGCCAATAGTCAACAAAGTGTGGTTGATCCGCTCAAAGATGATATTACTGATACAGAAATGGCATTACGGTATAGCATTGCAAGTTTTAGTTTCAACCAAATTAATGTTTATGGAGCAACCGGTGCGAGATTAGATCAATTTTTGGCCAATCTTTTTTTGGTTTTAAAACCAGAATTTAAAGAGCATGCTCCTAAAATCGTGTTAAAAGATCGCTATAATGAAGTGCGCTTTTATTTACCAGGAAAGCATTGTATTACTAAAGTAGCTGAAATGAAATATTTAGCATTTGTTCCATTAACTAAGGTTCAAGCTTTAGCAATAAAAGATGCTAAATATACTCTAGAACCAACAAATTTTAATGTACCAAATTCATTATCTAGCAATGAATTTGTTAGTTCAAATGTTAATTTTAGTTTTGATAGTGGTGTAGTAGCGGTGATTCAAAGTAAAGATTAAAAAAGTATGGTTGTCTTATCGTGATAAGATTACTAAAAAAGCCAGACGGAAGATTTTCCGCCTGGCTTTTTTAACGTTATTAAACGCGAGTAACTTTACCAGATTTCAATGCACGTGTTGAAACCCAAACTTTTTTAGGCTTACCATCAACTAAGATGCGCACCTTTTGTAAATTTGGTTTCCATGTACGTTTTGTTTGGTTTAAAGCGTGGGAACGCTTATTACCAAAAGTTGTTTTACGACCTGTTACAAAATCTTTTGCCATTATTGTTATCCTCCCTTGCTTTCATATTCAAAGCAATTTCTCGCTTACTCACTAAATAAAATTATCATAGATAGTCTCTGATTGCAAGAATTTTCTGTAAAGTAAAATAACTTGGCAGCTTAAAAAGTTGATTTATCAAGGATTTATTTGCAGAATAATTAATTTTTTTAGGTTAGAAGAACAATCTAAAAGGGGAATTTATGATATAATCAAAATGGATAAAGTAAATCAGACAGACTTGTCATTTTGTGATAGTTGATTGAAAAAGTTGACTAGATGCGGTATAGTGAAAGAATATGAAATGACATGATTGTCTGTTAAAAGTAAGGAGGCTGTTTTTCATGGCTGTAAAAATTCAAAACCACATGGGTCGAATCGATATCAGTAATGATGTAATTGCAACAGTTGTTGGCGGAGCTGCAACCGAAATTTTTGGAATTGTCGGAATGGCTAGCAAAAACCAAATCAGAGATAACTTAAATGATATCTTAAAACGTGACAATTATGCCAAAGGAGTCGTTGTGCGCCAAGAAGATGAAGGTGTAGCAATCGATGTCTACATTATTGCAGGCTATGGTACTAAGATTTCAGAGGTTTGTCATAATGTCCAAGATAAAGTTAAATATAATCTAAAATCAATGCTTGGCGTAACGGCCAACTCTGTAAATGTTATTGTACAGGGTGTCAAAGTTATTGAGGATTAGGAGTATAGCCAAGGAGGATAAGGCAAGTTGAAAGTAGTAAAGATCACTGAAAAAGAATTTCGCAAGATGGTCTCAATCAGCTCGCAAAGATTAAATAATAATGCTGAATTTATCAATTCATTGAACGTTTTTCCTGTACCAGATGGAGATACGGGGACAAATATGAGTCTTTCCTTAGCTAGTGGAGCTAAGTATGTCGCTGAATCAACTTCAAGCAATGTTGGCGAATTAACGACAGCATTGGCTAAAGGATTGTTGATGGGAGCTCGTGGCAACTCAGGAGTTATCTTATCGCAAGTTTTCCGCGGTTTTAGCAAGAGCGCAGCCAAAAAAGCAGAATTGAGTGCTCAAGATTTGGCAGATGCGATTACCAGTGGAGTTGAGACAGCTTATAAAGCTGTTATGAAGCCAACTGAAGGAACGATTTTGACGGTGGCTCGTAAAGCCGCTGAAGCAGCACGTAAAACCGTTAAGAATACCGATGACTGTTTAGCAGTTATTGAAGCAGCCTATGAAGCTGCTAAAGTTGCCT
Source organism: Ligilactobacillus sp. Marseille-Q7487 (assembly GCF_949152225.1). Lineage (NCBI taxonomy): Bacteria > Bacillati > Bacillota > Bacilli > Lactobacillales > Lactobacillaceae > Ligilactobacillus > Ligilactobacillus sp. Marseille-Q7487. Next base: position 1,059,671 of record NZ_CASCJC010000001.1, on the reverse strand, counting down.
TAGCAAGTACACCAGATTTATTGCCGGTTTTAAAAGAAGTTGGCGTGGTTGATTCTGGCGGTCAAGGATTGACATTTGTTTATGAAGGTTTTTATGATGCTTTGAGTGGTAAGCAACGTTTTGAAAACGAAACACATCAACCAACTGTCGTTGAAATGGATGAGATGGTTAATGCTCAACATCATAAGAGTGTGCAAAGTCAATTAAGCACAGAAGAAATTGAGTTTGGTTATTGTACAGAGATTATGATTCGTTTAGGTGCAGGACGTTTAGTGGATTCAACTTTTGAGTATGAGCCATTTAGAGAACACTTAGCAACATTAGGTGATTCATTATTAGTAATAGCCGATGATGAAGTTGTTAAAGTGCATGTTCATACGGAACATCCAGGCGAAGTTTTAGCTTATGGACAGCGTTTTGGCTCGTTAATCAAAGTTAAAGTTGATAATATGCGATTGCAACATGAAACAATCTTAGAAAAAGATGAACAACAAGTAGAAAACGAAGAAATTAAATTAAATGGCGATTATGCGGTAATTACGATTTCTTCTGGTGAAGGAATTGCTGATTTATTTAAGAGTCTAGGTGTATCATATGTTATCAGTGGCGGTCAAACCATGAATCCAAGTACGCAAGATATCTTAGATGCTATTAAATTGACCAAAGCTAAAAAAGCTATTGTTTTGCCTAATAACAAGAATATCTTTTTGGCAGCTCAACAAGCAGCGCAAGTCAGTGATGTTCCAGTAGCTGTTGTTCAAAGTAAGACAATCGCTCAAGGAATGGCGGCAATGTTGGCATTTTCTCCAGATATGAGCCTAGAAGAAAACCAAGAAGCTATGACAGAAGAAATGCAAGTTGTTAAGTCAGGTCAAGTGACAATTGCCGTGCGTGATACGACTCTTGATGGTAAAGAAATTAAGAAAGACGATTACATGGGAATTATCGATGGCAAGATTGAAGTAACTGCTAGTGAGCGTAAACAAGCTACGTGTGACATGGTTAAGCATATGTTAGATGAAGATAGTGAAATTGTAACGATTATTTATGGACAAGAAGCAAATGAAGCTGAAGCCAAAGAGATTCAAGAAGCTATCTTAGAATATGATGAAGATTTAGAAGTTGAAATTCATGAGGGAAATCAACCGGTATATCCATATTTAATTTCAGTTGAGTAATAATGAGCTGGTCGGTTCTTTGAGAAACGGCCGGCTTTTTTCATGAGAAAGGAGTCGCTATGGTAACTAAGACTTTAGCAGATCCAGTCAGCCTGCTTAAAGGAGTAGGACCTAAAAAAGTACAAATTTTAAATAAATTAGGTATTGACAATATTCAGGATTTGTTGACATATTACCCATTTCGCTATGATGATTTAATTGTTAAACAATTAAATGAAATTGCTGATCAAGAAAAGGTAGTTTTAAAAGGGATGATTATCACAGAACCTGTTTTAGCGCGTTTTGGTCGTTACAAAAGTCGGTTGACTTTTCGGATGCTGATTGAACACGATGTTATCATGGTGACTTTTTTTAATCAACCATATTTAAAAGAGCAGTTAATAAACGGTAATGAAATTGCAATTTATGGCAAATACGATATCAAAAGACAAAGTTTGACGGCTATTAAAATTTTAGGGCAACAACATTCGGATGATTTTGCAGGAGTGTATCGTGCAAATAAAGAAATTAAAGCCAATACAATCAAAAGTTTAGTAACAAATGCGTATGAGCAATATCAAGATGTGATTGAAGATGTAATTCCAGCTGATTTACAGCTTAAATATCGGTTGGAAAAAAGACAAAAAATGATTCATGATATGCATTTTCCTGCAAGTAAAAAAGATGCTGATAAGGCGCGTCGCTCAGCTATATTTGAGGAATTTTTTTGCTTTCAAGCGGCTATTCAGCAACTTAAGAAAAATGATCGTACACAAGCAGGGCAAACAATTAAATATGATTTAAAGAAGGTTAAAGAATTTATCAAAGCTTTGCCTTTTGAATTAACCAATGCACAAAAAAGAGTGGTTAATGAAATTTGTGCAGATTTATTGCGACCACATCAAATGAATCGATTATTACAAGGTGATGTAGGTTCAGGCAAAACAATTATTGCAGCAATTGCAATGTATGCAGCTGTAAGTGCTAATAAGCAAGCAGCTTTGATGGCTCCAACAGAAATTTTAGCACAACAACATGCACAAAAATTACAAGAGTTATTAGCTCCATTTGATGTCAATGTTTCTTTGTTAATTGGTTCAACCAAAACTGCTCATAGAAAAGAGTTGCTAAAACAATTAGAGTTAGGCAATGTTGACATAGTAATTGGGACACATGCATTAATTCAAAAAGATGTTATTTTTAAAGATTTAGCATTGGTGATCACAGATGAACAGCATCGTTTTGGAGTCAATCAACGCAAAATCTTGCGTACTAAAGGAAGTGTGCCAGATGTTTTAGCGATGACAGCTACGCCAATTCCACGTACCTTGGCTTTAACAACTTATGGAGAAATGGATGTTTCAATTATCGATGAACTACCTAATGGACGACAGCCTATTATGACTAACTGGTTAAAAAAACAACAGTTGAATGCGGCGTTAAATTTAATTAAAGAGCAGCTTCAAGCCAAGCATCAAGCTTATGTTGTTTCGCCGTTAATTGAAGAATCGGAACAAATGGATTTGCAAAACGCACAAGAGGTTTATCAAAAACTATGTGAATATTTCAGTCCTGATTTTAAAGTCGGCCTACTTCATGGTAAAATGAAAGGTGCAGACAAAGATGCTGTTATACAAGCTTTTAAAGACAAGGAATATGATGTTTTGGTTTCGACAACCGTCATTGAAGTTGGTGTTGATGTAGCTAATGCAACGGTGATGTTAATTTTAGATGCAGATCGATTTGGTTTAGCACAGTTACATCAATTACGTGGACGTGTTGGACGAGGGGCTAATCAATCGTATTGTATTTTACTAGCTGATCCTAAAAATGATTACGGTAAGCAAAGAATGCAAACGATGGTTCAAACAAACGATGGCTTTGTGATTGCACAAAAAGATTTGGAATTGAGAGGGCCAGGAGATGTTTTGGGGTCCAAGCAATCTGGTTTGCCAGAATTTAGAGTTGGAGATCCAATTGCGGACTTAAAGATTTTACAGATTGCACAACAAGAAGCGCATAAACTTATTAATGCGCCTGATTTTTTAATCAATCCTAAAAATGCTGGATTAATTCGTTATTTACGTGAATTTGATGGCTTGCAAGCAGGTTTTGATTGAGAAAGGAAGGGAAAATAGTGAAGATTGCGGTAGATGCAATGGGTGGAGATAATGCACCAGCTAGTGTGGTAGCAGGTGTTGAGTTAGCCCGAGATGAATTTAAAGATGTTGAGTTTTTATTGTTTGGAGATCAAGCAAAAATCAAAGAAGTGTTGAAAGATAGTCAACGAATCACTTTAATCCAATCAGATGAAGTGATTGATATGAACGATGAACCTGTTAAAGCTATTCGGACTAAAAAAACTTCATCGTTAGTGATGGCGGCTAATGCAGTTAAGCAAGGTCAAGCAGATGCATTGTTTTCATGTGGTAATACTGGTGCTTTATTAGCTTGTGGTTTGTTGATTGTAGGACGAATTAAAGGAATTGCACGACCAGGTTTATTATCGACACTTCCTGTTATTTCAGGAAAAAATGCGACATTTAATTTGCTTGATAGTGGTGCAAACGCTGATAGCAAGCCCGAACATTTATATCAATATGCTTTATTAGGAAAATACTATGCAGAAAGTGTACGTGGCTTAAAAAATCCACGCATTGGTTTATTAAATAATGGTACCGAACCACATAAAGGAAGTAAACTTACACTTGAAGCACATCAGTTGATTGCACAAGATGAAACGATTAATTTTGTTGGTAATGTCGAATCACGTGACTTGATGAATGGAGTTTGTGATGTTGTAATAGCCGATGGTTTTACTGGTAATGCGGTGTTAAAGGCAATTGAAGGTACGGCGTTAGCAGTAATGAAGCTTCTAAAAGAAAGTATTTTAAGTGCTGGGCTTAAAGGTAAAATAGGAGCTTTGCTTTTAAAACCAAGTTTGAGCAAGATTAAAAGTAAAATGGATCAGTCACAATATGGTGGGGCTGTTTTGTTAGGAGCTAAAGCACCAGTTGTTAAAGCTCATGGTTCTAGTGATGCTAAAACAGTATATTATACAGTTAAACAAATCAGAGAAATGATTAATGGACAAATGTTGCCTAATTTCCAAGAATATTTTGAAAAACAACAAGTCAAAAACGATTAGTTAAACTAGACAACAATGTAAGAAAATATTAGAATGTTTGTATTAAGAAGTGTGAGGGATGTTTCATGACAGAAAATGAGATTTTTGCAAAAATTGCCAATTTAATTGAAGAAAAGTTCAATGTTGCAGCAGACAGTGTTACCAACGAAACAAACTTCCAAGAAGATTTAAAAGCAGATTCGATTGATATTGTTGAATTTGTACTTGAATTGGAAGATATCTTTGGTTCAGAAATTTCTGATGAAGATGCAGAAAAGTTAACAACTGTCGGACAAGCAGTTGAATATATTGCAAATCATCAATAAAATTTGTAGCTGGCATGTTAAAGGCCGGCTTTTTTGTTATAATTAAGAGAATGCATACAAATTTAAGGAGAAAAAACTGTGTTAACCGGATTAAAAAATTACTTACTTACTGAATTTGAAATAGATTTTAAACGTGAAGACTTACTAGCTGAAGCATTTACGCATGCTTCATATGTTAACGAACATCCTAAAGATGGCCTTAAATATTATGAGCGAATTGAGTTTTTAGGCGATGCTGTTATGCAATTATGCGTTTCAGAATACTTATTTGCACGTTATCCAACCTTGCCTGAAGGGAAACTATCGCGTTTACGTGCTGCGATGGTATGTGAAGATAGTTTTAGTCGTTTTGCAAAGGAATGTCATTTTGATGAATATATTCTTTTAGGTAAAGGCGAAGAAAAGGCTAATGCGCGCCAACGTGCTTCTTTATTGTGTGATATTTTCGAAGCATTTATTGGAGCGTTATACTTAGATCAAGGTAAGGATTGTGTAGTTAAATTTATCTCAAAAGTTATTTTTCCTAAATTAGATATGGGATGGTTTGATCATTTGTTTGATCACAAGACTGAACTACAAGAATACTTACAACAAAATGGAGATTGTAAGATTCAATATCAAATGCTTTCACAAGAAGGGCCTGATAATGCTAAATTATACCGAATGGCCGTTTTTGCTAATGGACAAGAACTAGGTCAAGGAACTGGTTCAGCTAAAAAAGCCGCTGAACAAATGGCTGCTTTGGCTGCTTTAAAAAAATTACGTGGATAGAAAGGAGGTAGCCGTTTAATCGATAACGGTAAACAAAGGTGCAATTAAAATCATTAACGTTATATGGCTTTAAATCATTTGCAGATAAGACCAAAATTGAGTTTCGCCCTGGGATAACAGGTGTTGTAGGACCAAACGGTAGTGGTAAAAGTAACATTATTGAAGCGTTGCGTTGGGTTTTAGGTGAGCAATCAGCTAAAGGATTGCGTGGTGGAAAGATGTCTGATGTAATTTTTGTTGGAGCACAAAATCGATCACCTCTTAATCGAGCAGAAGTTGTCTTAGAGTTGGATAACAGTGATGGTTTTTTAAAAAACCAACCAGCAGATTTGATGATTACACGTAGAATCTATCGTGATGGTGAAAGTGAATTTTTGTTGAATCAAAAAAATGTTCGCTTACGGGATATTTTAGAGATGTTTATGGATACTGGCTTAGGAAAAGAATCTTTTTCTATTATCTCTCAAGGTAGGGTTGAAGCTATTTTTAATAGTAAGCCTCAAGAAAGACGTGCGCTGATTGAAGAAACTGCAGGGGTTTTGAAATATAAAAATGAAAAACAAAAGGCAACACAAGAATTAGCTGAGACAAGCGATCACTTGGATCGAGTTTCTGATATTATTACTGAATTATATCAACAAAAAGAACCTTTAGAACAACAAGCAAGTATTGCGCGTGATTACTTAGAGCAAAAAAAGCAACTAGATTATTATGATTTAAGCTATTTAGTTTTAGAAATAGAAGAAAAAAATCAACAAAAAGAACAACTACAAGTTCAGCTTAAGCAATTAGCAGCTATTTTGCAAAGGCAAGCTAGTCAAGCTAAAAAACAAGCTAAGCAAAGTCAAGAAATCGAGCAACAGCAACAAGATAATCAGCAAAAATTAGATGATTTGCAGGCTAAATTAATTGAAACAACTAAACAACAAGAACGTTTAGCAGGTCAGCATGATATGAGCTTGCAAGAACAAGAGTTTCAAGCAACTAGAACAAAAGAGCTAACAAACCAAATCACAACTAACGAGGAATTGTTAGCCGATTTAAGACAACAAGAAGCTAGTTTACAAGCAGAAGTTTTAACAGCTAAGCAAACCCAAGATGATTTAGCTGTTAAAATCGAAGAAATTAAGCAAACTAAGCAGGTACAACCAGAAGAATTAGAGCAACAAATTGCACAAATAAATCAAGAAATTGTAGAAATTTTACAACAACAAGCTAAGTTACAAAGTCAAACGCAATATTTGCAACAAGAACAACAGCGAGCAAGTCAACAACAAGATCAAACGGCTCAACAAACGGCAAGTTTACAGCAAGAGCTTTTGCAAAGCGAAAATTTATTAGCTAAGCAAAATGAAGAGTTGGCGTTAATCGATGAAAAAATAGCAACGAAAACATTGCAACAAGATGAGTTAAAAACTAAACAAGACGAATTAAAAAGATTAAAGGCACAACAAACCAAAAGTTGGTATCAAGCAAGTGAAATTTTACAGCGAGCTCGGACTAAACATGAGACACTTGAAAATATTGCAGAAAGCTATGATGGCTATTATCAAGGCGTTAAAGGGGTATTGCAGGCTAAACAACAGCTTCCTGGAATTGTAGATGCAGTTGTGAAATTGTTAGATGTACCTGGAGACTATGCTAAAGCTATCGAAACAGCTTTAGGAACACAGTTACAAAATATTGTTACAAAAGATGAAAATGCGGCAAAACAAGCGATTGCTTACTTAAACAAACAACGTTTAGGGCGTGCGACATTTTTACCACAAAATACGGTTAAACCGCGTTTTTTAAGTGCTCAACAGCAAGAAATAGTTGCTAAACATCCAGGCGGATTAGGTGTTGGTGCTCAGTTAGTGAAAGTTTCTAAAGAAAATCAAAGAGTCCTTGAGTATTTGTTAGGAGCGACCGTCTTAGCTAAGGATTTAGATGCTGCTGTGCAAATTGCACGCCAACTTAATTATAGTGTTAAGATAGTAACGTTAGATGGAGATGTAGTAAATGCAGGTGGTGCTTTAAGCGGTGGTGCTAATAAGCAACAAAAATTAGGGTTGTTAGAGCAAAAGCAACAAGTTACTAAATTGGCTCAAGATATTGAAGTGATGCAACAAAAACTAACTACACTTGAACAGATGGGAACAAAAACTAATACTCGTTTACAACAAATTGAACAACAGCTAAAAGAAGTTGAAAAAACTTTGGCTGAATTAATGCATACTCGTAATCAAATCCAAAAGCAAGTTGATGTTTATCATTTACAAGTAAAACATCAACAAGAAAGATTTAATGAGTTACAAGAAACTATTCAAACTGCAAAACAGGCGACAAAAAATTTTGTAACACAAGAAAATGATCTAATTAGTCAAAAAGCCAAACTTTCACATAAATTACAGAAATTACAAGTTAAGCAAGCAACCAAGCAAGATTATCTAAAAAATGTGCAAGCACTAAAGCAAGATTATCTGGATGTTGTTTCACAAACAAAACAACAACAAGCAGTAGTAGCTGAACGTTTGCAAGCCAAACAATTACAGTTAAATGAGGTAAAAAATCAAAGTTTACGTGTATTAGAAGTTATTCAAAAAGCTCAGGTTAATTTGCGTCAATTACAAAATAACACAAAGCAAGATGAACAAACTGTTGAAGATTTACAACGCAAACAAGCTTTAATGGTAAAACAAGCCCAAGAGCTAACTGTGAAAATTACTAAGCTTCAAGAACAAAGACTTCAATTGAGTCAGGCAGCTAAAGAAGCTAAAGAACAATTGGATAGAGTAACACAGCTGCAACACACAACTTATGATCAACAAAGGAGTTTAAGTGTCAAAGAGGCTAAACAAACGACTTTATTAGATGGATATTTAAACGATTTAGCTCAAAAGTATGGTTTAACATTTGAAGCAGCAAAGCAACAAGAACGTGAAACGAATCGTCAAATAATTGAAAGAAAGTTGAAGTTGCTCAAGTTAGGAATCGAAGAGTTGGGCGAAGTTAACTTAGGAGCGATTAGTGAATATGAGCGTATAAGTCAACGCTATGACTTTTTAAGTCAACAACAAGCAGATTTGTTGGCTGCTAAGGAACAACTTTTACAAAGCATGAATGAAATGGATGAAGAAGTTAAACTAAGATTTAAACAAACCTTTGCTCAAGTTGCGGCTGCTTTTGCTCAGATCTTTCCTAAAATGTTTGGTGGAGGTCAAGCGTATTTGAGTTTGACTGAGCCTAATGATTTATTGAATACGGGAATTGAAATAACGGCACAACCACCGGGTAAAAAAGCCCAACAGCTTAGTTTGCTATCGGGAGGAGAACGCTCGCTAACAGCTATTACCTTATTATTTGCTATTTTAAAGGTGCGACCTGTTCCGTTTGTAGTTTTGGATGAAGCTGAAGCAGCATTAGATGATGCTAATGTAGCTCGCTATGCACGGTATTTGCGTCATTTTGATGATCAAACACAATTCATTGTGATTACCCATCGTAAAGGAACGATGATGAATGCAGATGTTTTATATGGCGTAACGATGCAAGAATCAGGCGTCTCACAAATGGTTTCTGTTGCATTGGATGATGTAATTTAGATGATGATTTGGTAAAATAAGCATATAGTTTAATCAGATGAAGGGAAGATATTAATGGGACTTTTTGATAAGTTGCGGCGTGCATTTAGCGCTCAACCAGAAGAAGAACTAAAAGTCAAACAAGAAGACGAAAAACAAGCTGAGCTACAAGAAAAAGAGGTTGAAGAAAACGAAACGCCTGTAGTTGATGAAGCTAGTGAAAAAGTAGAACTTGACTCAACTGAACCAAGTCAAGTAGTTGAAGATGAAACGATTGATCAATCAGTAAATGAAATAGCAGATGCTGAAAATAATTTACAAGCAGATAACCAAGAAATTGAAATTCAAAATGTAAATGAATTAAATAGCCAAGCAAATGTTGACGAAGCTAAACGCTATGATAAAGGTTTAGAAAAGTCACGCCAAGGCTTTGGAGCTAAGATTAATGCTTTATTGGCCAATTTCAGATCCGTTGATGAAGACTTTTTCGAAGAGTTAGAAGAAACTTTGATTGAAGCTGATGTGGGCTTTGAAACTGCAATGAATATTAGTGAACAATTACGTGCAGAAGTTAAGTTAAGAAATGCTAAGTCCAAGGCCGATGTTTCTGATGCAATTATCGAAAAGTTAGTTGATATGTATGAAGAAGAAGGACAAAATGAAGATAACAGTCTGCATTTTGCCAAACAAGGGCCAACAGTTATTTTATTTGTTGGTGTTAATGGTGTCGGCAAGACGACTACAATTGGTAAACTAGCTCATCGTTATAATATGCAAGGCAAAAAAGTTTTATTAGCAGCATGTGATACTTTTAGAGCAGGGGCTATTCAACAGTTGGCTAAATGGGGCGAAAGAGTCTCAGTAGAAGTTGTTCAAAAGCCAGAAAAAAGCGATCCAGCTGCTGTTGCCTTTGACGCTATCAAGAAGGCTAAAGCGGAAAATTACGATATCTTATTAGTTGATACTGCTGGACGTTTACAAAATAAAGTTAATTTAATGAATGAGTTAGCTAAGATTAAACGGATTTTGCAAAAAGAAATTCCAGATGCGCCACATGAAGTTTTATTGGCGCTTGATGCAACAACTGGTCAAAATGCATTGACACAAGCTAAACAATTTAAAGAAGTTACCGATGTAACGGGAATCGTGTTGACCAAACTTGATGGTACTGCACGTGGGGGAATTGTCTTGGCTATTCGTAATGAATTACACTTGCCGGTTAAATTAGTCGGGTTAGGTGAAGGAATGGATGATTTACGTGACTTTAATGCTGAAGACTTTGTTTATGGCTTGTTTAAGGGGTTAGTTACCCCTAAAAAAGATTAGGACGTGAGTTGATGGCAATCGAAAAGACGAATCGAATCAATGCGTTATTTGAATTTTATGAACCTTTGTTGACTGAAAAACAAATGACATATATCGCATTGTATTATCGCGATGATTACTCTTTAGGAGAAATTGCAGAAAATTACGATGTATCACGTCAAGCAGTTTATGATAATATTCGGCGAACGGAAAAAATTTTAGAAGAGTATGAACAAAAACTCCATTTATATGCAACGTTTGCTAAACAATCTGAAAAAATTGATAAGATCTATGAATATGTACAGGCTAAATATCCTAAAGATCAAGATTTACTTGATTTGATAGAGGAGCTTGAAAATCTAGAAGATGAAAGTTAGGTGCAGTTATAATGGCATTTGAAGGATTAACTGAACGCTTACAAAATGCGATAGGTAAGTTACGCCGCAAAGGCAAAATTAGTGAAAATGATGTCAAAGAGGTCATGCGTGAAATTCGCTTGGCTTTGCTTGAAGCCGATGTTAATTTTGGCGTAGTTAAGGATTTTGTTAAAAATGTTCGGACAAGAGCTGTGGGTGCAGAAGTTTTAGAAAGTTTGACGCCTGCGCAACAAATTGTCAAAATTGTTAATGAAGAATTAATCAAGGTGATGGGAGAAGATGAAGTCTTATTAAATAAATCACCTAAGATACCAACTGTTATTATGATGGTTGGTTTGCAAGGGGCAGGTAAGACTACAACTGCAGGTAAACTCGCCTTGAAATTAAAAAATGAACAAAATGCGCGTCCGTTGATGATTGCAGCTGACGTTTATCGTCCGGCTGCTGTTGATCAGTTGAAAATCTTGGGACAAGATATTGATGTGCCTGTGTTTGAATTAGGAACAGATGTTGATCCGATTGAGATTGTGCGTCAAGGGATGGCTTTGGCTAAAGAGCAAAAAAACGATTATGTTTTAATCGATACAGCCGGGCGATTGCAAATTGATGAAGCATTGATGGACGAACTCGTTAATATTAAACAGTTGGTTCAACCAGATGAAATTCTTTTAACAGTCGATGCTATGACTGGTCAAAATGCAGTTGAAGTAGCTAAAGGTTTTAATGACCAATTAGATGTGACTGGGATCGTATTAACCAAATTGGATGGCGATACCCGTGGTGGGGCTGCTCTATCGATTCGTGCAGTAACAGGTAAGCCAATTAAATTCATCGGACAAGGTGAAAAGCTCACAGATTTAGATATTTTTTATCCAGAACGAATGGCTTCGCGTATTTTAGGTATGGGTGACATGTTGACCTTAATTGAAAAGGCACAACGTGATTACGATGAACAAAAAGCTCTTGAATTGCAAGAAAAAATGCGTGAAAATTCATTTGATTTCAATGACTTTTTGGATCAAATGCAACAAGTTCAAAATATGGGGCCACTTGAAGATGTAATTAAGATGATTCCAGGAATGGCGAATAACCCAGCTTTAAAGAATTTTCAAGTAGATCCTAAAGATATTGAAAGAACTAAGGCAATTGTTTATTCTATGACACCACAAGAACGAGAAGATCCAGATTTGTTAAATCCAAGTCGACGTCGGCGGATTGCTGCAGGTTCAGGGCGACCAATCCAAGAAGTTAACCGCATGATTAAACAATTCAAACAAATGCGTGAAATGATGCAAAAAATGTCTAACGGTAATTTTGCAGGGATGGAAGGCTTGTTTGGTAATGGGCTTCAAGGAAAGTTAGCTAAGATGTCAATGAACAAAATGATGCGTGATAATAAGAAACGCAAGTTAAAACGTCTTAAAAAGGCGCGTAAACGCAAATGATAAAGAGCAAGGCTGAAAAGTCTTGCTTTTTTAGACTAAGAATACAATAGCAATCCTAAATAAATTAATTAAATATATAATTAATTTGAAGCTAAAAAAGCCTGGTATAATAAGGTTTTTAATACTAAAAATTGCGCTGCTTCGAAAAAAATAATAAACTGTCAAGAAATTTTCCTTTACACCAGAGCAAAATACTGGTATATTATTAATCGTTGAGAAGATATTAGGAGGTGTATTTCAAGATGTCAGTAAAGATTCGTTTAAAACGTATGGGTTCTAAGAAGCGTCCTTTCTACCGTATCGTTGTAGCTGATTCACGTTCACCACGTGATGGTCGTTTCATCGAAACAGTCGGGACATACAATCCATTAACAGAACCTGAAACAGTAACACTTAAAGAAGAAGAAATCATGAACTGGTTAAACAACGGTGCACAACCTTCAGACACAGTTCGTAACATTCTTTCCAAACAAGGTGTTATGAAGAAATTCCATGAAGCTAAGTTTTCCAAGAAATAAGGTAGACTAAATGACAGAAGCAGATGTTAAACAATTAATTTTAACGATTGTTGAACCTTTAGTGGCTGATCAAAGTGCAGTAAGTATTATTACACAAAAAGATAACCACTTTTTGAATTTTAATTTGTCTGTTGCTCCTGAAGACATTGGTCGTGTCATCGGGAAGCGTGGTCGAGTAGCACAAGCGATTCGGACGATTGTTTATAGTATCCGTTTGGATGAAGATGTGCGAATTCGTTTAAATATCGTGGACGACTAAAAAAAGCCCCTTGATGAAGCAGTGATGTTTTGTTTAGGGGTTTTTCTTTTTAAGAAAGGAGTTAATGCATGAATTACTACACTGTCGGAAAGATTGTTAATACTCATGGCATTCGAGGAGAAGTAAAAGTTATTGCTACAACTGATTTTAGTGAAGAACGTTTTGTTATTGGCAATAAATTGTACTTATTTTTGCCTCAACAAAGTCAACCATTAGAGTTGATAATTAAAAGTCATCGTAAGCATAAACAATTTGAGATGTTAAGTTTTGATGGTTATGATAATATCAATTTAGTTGAAAAGTTTAAACAATGTGAGTTGAAAATCAGCGAAGAACAACAAGCAAGTTTACCTGAAGATGAATATTATTATCATGAAATTATTGGGCTTAATGTTTTAGATGAACAGCAAAAAGAAATTGGGACAATTAAAGAAATTTTAAGCCCAGGAGCTAATGACGTTTGGGTAGTCAAACGTAAAGGGAAAAAAGACTTGTTATTGCCCGCAATTAAAGATGTAATTAAAAGCATTGATATCGAAAAAGGCGAAGTTGTTGTCGAAGTTTTGGAAGGGCTGGATGATTAATGCGAATTGATATTTTAAGCCTATTTCCTGAGATGTTTACCGGCCCATTGACTGAATCAATTGTGGGGAAAGCGGTAAAAAAAGGTAAACTAGATATTAAAGTAACAAATTTCAGAGATTATACTACAAATAAACAACGACATGTCGATGATTATCCGTATGGTGGCGGCGCTGGAATGTTACTGCAAGTACAACCAATTTATGATGCATTAGCTGATATCATGCAACAAACTAAGACTAAAGGGCGTGTGATTTTATTAGATCCAGCCGGGAAAAGATTTGATCAAAGTGTTGCTGAACAGTTGTCTAAAGAAGAACACTTAACTTTCATTTGTGGTCATTATGAAGGATATGATGAACGGATTCGTGCTTTAGTTACTGATGAGCTTTCATTAGGCGATTATGTTTTAACTGGTGGCGAATTAGGTGCAATGGTAATGATTGATGCTACGGTTCGTTTATTACCAGATGTTTTAGGAAATGAACAATCAGCTAGTGGAGATTCATTTTCAACGGGGTTATTGGAGTACCCTCAATATACACGTCCGGCTGAGTTTAACGGTCAAAAGGTTCCAGATATCTTGTTAAGTGGGAATCATCAAAAAATTGCTCAGTGGCGCCAAAAAGAAGCTTTACGGCGTACTTGGCTACGACGCCCAGATTTATTGGAAGGCTATCCGTTAAGCATAGAAGAGCAACAAATGTTAGCTGAAATTAAGATGCAAGAACATGAGTAAATATCTGCTTTTTTAATTAGTATAAGTGTTAGTTTTGTGCAAAAAAACTATTTAAAAAATAAATTACTCTTTACTTAATATTTGATTTGTGTTAAAATAACTCTCGGCTTAAAAAAAGCCATATTAACGATATTCCGCTGCGACTGGACAAGAATGTCGATGAATAGGAGAAATTTTAATGTCAGTTAATCCATTAATCGCAAAGATTACAGAATCTCAATTGCGTAACGATATTCCAGAATTCCGTGCCGGTGATACTGTACGTGTACATGCACGTATCGTTGAAGGTAAACGTGAACGTATCCAAATCTTCGAAGGTGTTGTTATCAAACGCCGTGGCGAAGGTATCTCTGAAACTTATACTGTTCGTAAGATCAGTAACGGTATCGGGGTTGAACGTACTTTCCCATTACACACACCACGTGTAGATAAGATTGAAGTTGTACGTTACGGTCGTGTACGTCGTGCTAAATTGTACTACTTACGTGCATTACAAGGTAAGGCTGCTCGTATTCCAGAACGTCGTCGTTAATAAAAGACTTTTTAAGACCTTTCTAGCTAGGTTTTTGGCTAGAAAGGTCTTTTTTAGATTTAAATTGAATCTTTTTTGTAATCGCTTTAAAATATAGGTAAATAGATTTAAATGAAGGAGCTTAAGTAAGATGAGTTTTATCGAGGTCAAAAATGAAGATAAACAATATCAAATGGGCGAGACCATTATTATGGCTAATCGCAATATTAATTTCACGATAACAAAAGGTGAGCTAGTTGTAATTTTAGGACCTAGTGGTGCGGGTAAATCGACTTTGTTGAACTTGTTAGGTGGTATGGATAGCCCGACCAATGGACAAATCATCATTGATGGCATCGATATTGCGCAGTTTTCTGCTAGCCAGTTAACAACTTATCGTCGGCAAGATATTGGTTTTGTTTTTCAGTTTTATAATCTCGTTCCTAATTTGACTGCTAAAGAAAATGTAGAATTGGCAACAGCAGTTGTTAAAGATAGTTTGGATAGTCGACAGATTTTGTGTCAAGTCGGTCTAGAAAAGAGGCTAGATAATTTTCCAGCACAACTTTCAGGTGGTGAACAGCAACGTGTAGCAATTGCACGGGCATTGGCTAAAAAACCTAAGTTATTGCTTTGTGATGAGCCAACTGGAGCCCTTGACTATTTGACTGGTAAGCAAGTTTTGACATTGTTACAACAAGCTAGTCGCGAGCAAAAACAAACAGTGATTATTGTCACGCATAATTCAGCTTTAGCACAGATGGCTGATCGAGTAATTTATATTAATGATGCGACGGTTCGTAAAGTTGTCGTCAATGATAATCCGCTAGAAGTAGCTCAATTAGAATGGTAGGGAAAAACAATGAATAAAACGTATTTAACAGCCAGTCTTCGTGCGATTAAAACTTCGTTAGGGCGCTTTATCGCGATTGTTTTGATTATTTTTTTAGGAGTATTATTATTTGTTGGGATTAAATCAGTGGGACCTGACTTGCAACAAACACTCAGGCAGATGTTTGATGTGCAAAAGGTTTCAGATGTTCAATTGCTTTCAACGGTAGGTTTTGATAAAAAAGATGTAACTAAGTTAGAAAAGCTCAAGGGAAGCAAGATATCTGCAAGCTACAGTATTCCATACTTTGAAGAGAAAAAACAGCTTAATTTAAAACTTTATTCTTATCAAGCGGATATGCCTAATAAATTAACTTTAGTCAAAGGAAACTGGTTGGATAAAGATACTGATGTTTTAGTTGATCAAAAATTAGCTAAAGACTATCCTTTAGGATCACAGATTTTTCTTGAAAAAACACTAAAGCACACAAAGTATCGGGTAGTTGGCTATGTAACTTCACCACTTTATTTATCGTTGGAAGAACGTGGAACGACCACGACAGGTGATGGTCAATTAGATGGTTATCTTTATTTAAAACAAAATCAGTTTGTTGGATTACCATATAGTTTAATTGATATTACCTTCAATGATCTGATAGATGTAGATTATTTTTCAAATGCGTATAATACGACCTTGGATGCTCAAATAACAACCCTAAAAAAGCAACTTAATATGTTAAAAACGCGAAAGATTAAACGATTACAGCAACAAAAACAAACTCTATTAGCAAAGCAAGCTAAAATAGATCAACAACAAGAATTTTCTCAATCAACTGCACAAGCACAACAATTACAGCAAGCTAAACGAGAAATTCAAGCTAAGTTATCTCAGGTACAACAAGCATCACAGATTAATTATGTTTTATCAAAGCGCAGTGATTGGCCGGGATTAGTTGAATATACAAGTCTTTCTGATCGAATAGATGCGATTGCCAATGTTTTTCCAATCTTTTTCTTTTTCATAGCAGTTTTGATTACTTTTACCACTATGACACGAATGATTGAAGAAAATCGCAAGGAGATTGGGACTTTAAAAGCTCTTGGTTATCGTAATGCAGAAATTGCCAGCAAGTATTTATTATATGCAGTATTAACAGCTTTATTTGGGATTATCACAGGTGTGGTAGTTGGAACTTATTTTATTCCAAGCATTATATGTATGCTTTTAAAAAAGCAATATATTTTTGCTGATTATAATATTTTATATTGGAGTACACCGATTATTTTAGCGACATTAGGTGCTTTAATCGCAACACTTGGTTCATGTAGTTATGTTTTACTTAAAGAATTGCATGAAAAACCAGTCGAGTTGTTGTTACCAAGAGCGCCTAAGGCCGGAAAACGTGTATGGTTAGAAAAATCTATTTTGTGGCAAAGATTAAGTTTTAATCAAAAAGTGACGTACCGTAATTTATTTAGATATAAAGCACGAATGTTTTTAACAATTTTTGGAATTGCAGGCTGCAGTGGTTTGTTATTGGCAGGTTTTGGTTTAAATGATTCTTTGCCAGCTCCAATCCATAAGCAATTTGGCGAAATAATGCATTATCAGATGATAGCGACACAAAATATATCTCAAAAGGTGATTTTTAATAATCATGAAATCACAGATGCTTTGGCAATTGATTTATTCCAAGCAAATATTAAAAGAAAGAATAAAGATACGCAAACGAGTAGTGTATATTTGTTTGATCAAAAAGGACAACAAAATCTAGCCAAGTTTATCACCTTAAAAGATTTACAAAACCACTCCATTAAATTAGATGATAGGGGAGCTATTGTTAGTCAACAGTTGGCACAAAGTCTTGATTTACAGCCAGGGGATAAATTTAACTTAGAAGTAGATGGTAAAACTTATCGTATTAAGGTAGCACACATAACACAAAATTATGTGGCACATAATATTTATTTAGCTAAAGAATACGCTGAAAAATGTGGCTTGGTAAGTGTAAACAATTCATATTTATTAAAGACAAAAAAGCTAAATTCTAAACAAGAAGAAAAATTGGCGCAAAAACTACTTGATTCTAAGAATTTTATCAGTGTAAATCTAGTGAGTGAACAAATTGCTAAGCAAAAGAAGACAACTGATAACTTAGGGATTGTTGTATTAATCTTTATTTTGTTGTCAGGGACTTTAGCTTTTGTTGTATTATATAATCTGACTAATATTAATATCGCTGAACGGCAGCGTGAATTGGCGACTTTTAAGGTTTTAGGTTTTTATGATCGAGAAGTTACAGGCTATATTGTGAGAGAAAATATTATTTTTACATTAGGTGGAATTGTTTTAGGTTTTTTGATTGGAAATATTTTGACGTGGTTTATCTTACAAAATGCTTCGTCTGCGATGATTTTGTTTCCGTTAATTATCAAATGGCCGGACTATGCGTATGCAACTGTACTAACTATTATTTTTTCGATAATTGTGATGTACTTTGCTGATCGTAAGTTAAAAGAAATTAAGATGATTGAAGCGTTAAATTCAAATGAGTGATTAAAAGACTATTTATTGGGGAAAATAAAAACACCTACAAACAACAAAATGCTTGTAGGTGTTTACTTAAGGAGAGTACAGGATTTGAACCTGCGCGCCGTATTACCGGTTCGCCGGATTTCGAGTCCGGTGCATTACCACTCTGCCAACTCTCCGAAATAACAAATGTTATTATAACAATTAATAAATCAAATGACAATAGTTATTTCATAGTTAGTGGGATTTTTTATTTGTTCTCTTAGAAAAACATTAACCTTGTCTAGTTTTTTTATAAATAAAATACCTTTACTTTTTGGTTTGGGTTAGCTAGAATTTAGGTGAACCAAAAAAATAAGTTTTAGGAGAGATCATTTTTGAGTGAATCGGACAGGATTGCCGGGGCAATCTTATTATTTGTCACAAGTTTAAATTTTTCGTTTCCCGTAGTAACGGCAGCAGATTTAATGGAAAAATCCAAAGCGGTTTGCTTAACCCAGTCAGCAACGAGTGTTTTTAAAACTAAAACAACGGATTTATCACACGATTTGTTGCATGTGGAAACGCGCTATTCGTGTTTAGATATGGCTTTAGCACAAGCAGATCGTGTTGCTGCAATTGATGAAAAACAAAATGGACGTTTAAAATTGCGGCGTGCTGATAATGGGCGTAAAGGACCTGAAATTGAAAGTTTAACCTACGAAATTACTAGTGGGCGTTTATTGGTTAAAGGATAGTAAGTAAAAACAAGTTTTGGATGCCCCAAACTTGTTTTTGTTTTTAAGGAGCAAAATAATGATTAAAGAACAAATAAGTCAAGCGTTGCTAACGTTGATCCAAGCTGGAGAGGCTTTGGATAAAATTACGATTAGTCAATTGCTTAAAGAAGCTAAAATCAGTCGCCAAACTTTTTATAATCATTTCTTAGATAAGGATGATTTGATTCAATATGTGTATACTACTAGAATTTTAGGTGGTTTTGCGAAAGCTAATCAAACATTTGATTTTTGTCAAGAATTGACGCAAGTTTACGACCAGATGCAAAGCTATCGTGCCTTTATGCAACAAGCTTGTTTGTTAAGTGGTCCCAATAGTTTAAAAGAATATATGTTTAAACATTGTGAGGATTTTGATTTACAGTGGCATCAATATTTATATGGCTCAGACCCAATGCCAAAAAGATTAGTTTTAGCGACTAAATATCATGCGACAGCCTCAAGTAGTATGACGCTATCGTGGATTTTAGCGGATTTTCCAACGTCTAGTTTTGAGATGGCTAAATTAATTACACAAATGCGAAATATTGGCATGGAACAATTTTTAGGAGATAAAAATCCTTACGCTATCACAAATTGACAGTTTTGTGTAAATGTCAAAAAGATAGATAAATGGCTGGATTTGTCTATTCGCTTTAGCAACTGTTTTTTTTAAACTAAAGATAGTTAAGTTAAAGGAGCTGAGATGATGGAATATACTAAACTAGGGAAAACAGGAATGGATGTTTCAAGAATTTGTTTAGGAGCGATGAGCTTTGGAGATCCAAACAAATGGATACATAATTGGGTCTTATCTAAGCAACAAGCAGAAAGTATTGTTAAAGAAGCTGTCAACATAGGAATTAATTTTTTTGATACCGCTAATGTTTATGGTATAGGCAGTAGTGAAGAAATTTTAGGAGACTTACTTAACAAATATACTAAACGACATGAAGTTGTTTTAGCAACTAAATTAAGTGAACCGATGCGTTCAACGCCAAATGGTTGTGGCTTATCGCGCAAGGAAATTTTTTATGAAGTAGAGTGTTCTTTAAAACGTCTGCAAACAGATTACTTAGACCTGTTATATATTCATCGTTTTGATTCGCAAACAGATTTAGCCGAAACCTTAAGTGCTTTAAACGATTTAGTTCGTAGTGGTAAAGTTTTAGCCCTAGGTGCTTCGAGTATGGCTGCATGGCAATTTCAAAAGGCGCAGTATTTAGCATTAAAAAACAATTGGACACCATTTAGCGTGATGCAAAATCATTATAATCTCTTGTATCGTGAAGAAGAACGTGAAATGATTCCTTTATGTCAGGACTTAGGAGTAGCTTTAGTACCATATAGTCCGTTAGCAGCCGGTCGTTTAGCGCGAATTAATCAAGGGCAAAGTTTACGTGCTAAAAATGATAGGATTGCACAACAAAAGTATGATAAAACGTTACAACAAGATAGTTTAATCATTAAAAGAGTGGCACAATTAGCACAAAAGTATGATGTTAGTATGACACAAATTGCTTTAGCTTGGTTATATGCTAAAGGAGTTTGTGCGCCAATTTTAGGAGTGACTAAAGTGCAGTATTTGACTGATTATAGCTCGAGTTTTGAGGTTTGCATTAGTAAAGACGATATCGCTTATCTTGAAGAATTGTATGAGCCGCATAAAATTGTTGGTTATAATATATAACATTTTGAGATGTAGCGATATGTCCATGATATAGATCTTTTGAATTTCACTTTGAAGGTTAATAAATGAGCTATTGCTTATGAAGTGGTTGGTCTTAGGATTGGCCACTTTTTTAGTGTATGACTACCTATGTTTTTGAAAAAATGTATAAAAACATTTGAATTTTAAACTAATAAATGCCCAATTAATAAGAAAATTTAATATCTATATTAAACTTTGATTTTATCGTTCATGATGTATTATAATTTCTGTGATAATTGATAAAGGAGTGATATCAATGACAATGAATAACCTTGTTAAAATGGAAGTCATTTGTCAAAGTGCCATTAAATTAACGACAACTGAACAATTTAGCATTTATTTTGATCCCTATAATATTGCAAAAGTAACACATGATGCTAACTTAGTTTTTTTGACACATAGTCATGGTGATCATTTCAGCGTATCGGATTTAAACAAAGTTATTAATGCTGAGACTAAGGTTGTTGCTCCAATAGAGATGAAAGAGGCCTTAGAAAAATTAGGTCTTGATTTCATGTTAGTGGAGCCAAACCAACATTATGAAATGCTAAATATTAATTTTGCAACGATTCCAGCCTATAATATTGATAAGCCATTTCACCCTAAAGCAAACGGCTGGGTAGGATATGTTGTTGAACTTTTTGGTGTTAAATATTATATTTCCGGTGATTTAGATCTAATTGATGAAGTCAAAAAGGTAGTTTGTGATGTGGCATTTGTACCAGTTGGTGGTCATTATACAATGGATCCTCAACAAGCAGCTCAACTCATCAATCAAATCAAACCTAAATTAGCTATTCCAACACATTACGGCAGTGTAGTTGGTAATATGCAACAAGGCGCAGAATTTATTGCTTGCTTGCAATCAGACATTGAAGGTTTGTGTCTTTTGAAATAAACTAAACGTCATCTTTTTAGGTGGCGTTTTTCAGTTTTAGCGAATTTTTGATGCTATTTGTATGATTAAGGATAGTCAAGGATAACTAAAAATGATAAAATAAATTCAAATGGTTTCTTGCAAGAAACCGACAGATTTAGATTTCTTAGGAGGAGCAACATGTCAATCAAATATAAACGTGTAGTCATGAAACTTAGTGGGGAGGCTTTAGCTGGTGATACAGGGCACGGGATTAATCCCCCAGAAATCCGAAAAGTTGCGGAAGAAATCAAAGAAGTTCATGATTTGGGCGTCCAAATTGCTATCGTTGTCGGCGGGGGCAATATGTGGCGTGGTGAAGCTGGTGCTCAAATGGGGATCGAACGTGCACAAGCCGATTATATTGGAATGTTAGGGACTGTGATGAACGCTTTGGCTTTACAAGATGTTCTTGAAACGTTGGGAGTACCAACACGTGTACAAACAGCAATTGAAATGCGTCAAGTAGCTGAACCATATATTAGACGTAAGGCGGTTCGCCATTTAGAAAAAGGTCGGATTGTGATTTTTGCAGCGGGAACAGGATCACCATACTTCTCGACAGACACAACGGCAGCTTTACGCGCTTCCGAAATTAATGCTGATGTAATTTTGATGGCTAAAAACGGAGTAGATGGAGTTTATTCAGCAGATCCAAACACAGATCCAAATGCGGTTAAATTTGAAACATTGACACACATGGAAGTTATCAACAAAGGCTTGCGTGTAATGGATACGACCGCTTCTTCATTATCTATGGATAACAATATTCCGTTGGTGGTCTTTAACATGAATAAACGTGGAAATATTAAAAAAGTCGTTGAAGGTGAAAATATCGGAACAACAGTAGAAGGGAAATAATTTTATGAAGATTACTAATCAAATTATTAAAGATGGTCAAGAAAAGATGACCAAATCAGAACAATCATTACAACGTGAATTAGGCAATATTCGTGCAGGACGTGCAAATGCTAGTTTATTAAACAGAATTATGGTTGAATACTATGGAGCACCAACACCATTGAATCAATTAGCTCAAATTTCTGTGCCAGAAGCACGTGTATTATTGATTACACCATATGATAAGTCATCTATTAAAGATGTTGAGCATGCTATCTTAGCTTCTGATTTAGGGATTTCTCCAGCTAGTGATGGTAATTCCATTCGCTTGGTAATTCCACAATTGACAGAAGAACGTAGAAAAGAACTTGCTAAGGAAGTAAAATCTGTTGCTGAAACAGGTAAGGTTGCTGTGCGTAACGTGCGTCGTGAAATGATGGATGCCTTAAAGAAAGCGCAAAAAAATGGTGAATTAACCGAAGATGATTTGCGCGATTTGGAAGATCAAGCACAAAAAGTAACGGATGCATCAATCAAAAATATCGATCAAATTACAGCTGAAAAAGAAAAAGAAATCTTGGAAGGCTAAAATTAAATAAATAAGTATGAAAGGGGCAAAATGAAGATTTGAGTCTTCCAATTAAATTTTGCTCCTTTTATTAATGTTAGTAAAAAATATCAAAAATCTGGTTTGAAATAGCTAGATTTTTGATACAATTAAGCATATAACCTGTGGGGGTGAATTTTTTGTTTAAGATTTTCAAGCAAAAAGCTGCCGATGATACGACAGTTGAAATTAAGTTAGATGAAGAACGAATTCCAAAGCATGTCGCAATTATCATGGATGGCAATGGACGCTGGGCTCAAAAAAAATTATTGCCACGTGTTGCTGGACATAAACAAGGAATGGAAGTAGTCAAAGAGATAACTAAAACGGCTAGTGATCTAGGTGTTAAAGTCTTAACATTATATGCTTTTTCAACTGAAAACTGGAAAAGACCGGCATCTGAAGTTAATTTTTTAATGGATTTGCCAGTTAAATTTTTTGACAAATTCGTACCAGAATTAATTGAAAAAAATGTTAAAGTTAATGTTATGGGATATACAGATCAATTGCCTGCTTCAACGCGTAAGGCAGTTGATGATGCAATTGCACAAACATCGCAAAATACCGGCATGATTTTAAACTTTGCTTTAAACTATGGTAGTAGAGCAGAGATTATTAGCGGGATTCAAACATTAGCTACAGAAGTTTTAGAAAACAAACTAAAACCTGATGAAATTGATGAAAAAACGCTTGATCGTGTCTTGATGACACAACAAGTTGCGCCATATAACGATCCGGATTTGTTGATTCGCACAAGTGGTGAAGAAAGAATCTCAAATTTTTTATTGTGGCAAATAGCTTATAGTGAATTGATTTTTACAGATGTATTATGGCCAGACTATAAGCCAGTTAATTTATTAGCTGATATTGCCAAATATCAAGCTAGAGATCGACGCTATGGTGGTATTAAGGAAACGAAAAAGGAGAGTACTGATAAATGAAACAACGTGTGATAACGGCTATTGTTGCCTTAATCATTTTTGTACCACTTTTGGTGATTGGTGGGACTGCGTTTAATATTTTAGTTATTGCGATGGGTCTAGTCGCAATGTCTGAATTTTTAAGAATGAAAAAGAAACTATTGGTATCACCAGAAGCAATAATTAGTTTTTTGATGATTGCAGCTTTGTTAGTTCCAGAAGATTGGCTAAGTTTCTTGCCTAAACAAATAACTTTGTTAGAAATATTATATATTGGGTTATTGTGTTTACTAATTCACATGGTAGTATCAAAAAATCGCTTTTCTTTTGATGATGCGGGTGTATTAGTTTTAGGGGCATTGTATGCTGGCTTTGGTTTTCATTATATGCTAGTAGCTCGAGCACAAAGCTGGCAAATGATTTTATATGCGTTATTAATTGTATGGATTACTGATAGCGGTGCTTATATGATTGGCCGGAAAATTGGTAAAAATAAACTTGCACCACATATTAGTCCTAATAAAACTTGGGAAGGTTCAATTGGAGGAACGCTTAGCGCAGTTGTTTTGGTAGGGATTTACCTATACTTTTTTGGCAACCAAGCAGGTTTTTATAGCTTGCCAGTTATGTTAGTATTAACACTATTTTTCTCAATTGGAGGCCAGCTAGGCGATTTAATTGAATCGGCTTTTAAACGTCATTATGGTGTCAAAGATTCAGGAAATATTTTACCTGGACACGGTGGAATCTTGGATCGTTTTGATTCATTATTATTTGTTTTACCGTTATTACATTTTACGGGCTTGATTTAAAATGAGCAGAAGGGAGTCTAAATGTTAGGAACAATTGTTGCTTTCATTATTGTTTTTGGTGTAATCGTTGCTGTACATGAGTTTGGGCACTTTTATTTTGCCAAGAAATCTGGCATTTTAGTGCGTGAATTTGCTATTGGAATGGGACCTAAGATTTTTGGCGTTCATAAAAATGGAACGACTTACACCATACGTTTGTTACCATTAGGTGGTTACGTGCGCATGGCGGGTCTAGAAGAAGACGATAGTGAAACTTTACAAAAAGGATTACCAGTTAGCGTAGTATTAAATGATGAAGGTGAAATCATTAAGATTGATACTAGTCATAAGACAACTTTGATGACTGGTATTGCATTAGAGGTAATCGATTGGGATTTGACCAAGGAATTATGGTTAGAAGGATATGAAAATGGTGATGAAACTCAAAGTGTTCGTTATCCGGTGAATCATGATGCTTTAATTGTAGAAAAAGATGGCACAGAAGTTAGAATTGCTCCATTAGATGTTCAATTTCAATCGGCTAGTTTACCTAAAAGAATGATGACTAATTTTGCTGGACCGCTAAATAACTTTTTATTATCAGTTGTGGTCTTCATGTTAATTGCTTGTATGCAAGGTGGAGTTAGTCAAACAACTAATAAAATAGCTAGTGTCCAAAAAGATTCAGTTGCACAAAAGGCAGGTTTGCAAAGAAATGACCAAATTGTAGCAATTAATGGTAAAAAAACCGATACATGGTTGAAGGTAAGTAATACTATTAGTCAGCGTGGTGGTAAAAAAACAACATTGACAGTTAAACGTGGCCAAACAACTAAAAAGATTACTTTAACGCCAAAAATAAAAAAAGTAGATGGTCAAGAAGTCGGGTTGATTGGTGTGATGGCTAAAAGTGAATTTGATCGTTCACCACTAACAATCATTACTTATGGCTTTACTCAGACCTGGACGGTAGTTGTGATGGTTTGGCAAGCTTTGGTTAATATGTTTACGCAAGGATTTAGTCTTAATGACTTGGGTGGACCAGTTGCAATCTATTCAGCAACCCAAACGGCTGCTCAATATGGTGTTTTAAGTTTGATGTCATTATTGGGCTTACTTTCGGTTAACTTAGGCATTGTTAATTTGTTACCTATACCTGGATTAGATGGTGGTAAGTTATTATTAAACATCATTGAAGCTATCAGAAGAAAACCAATTGATCCAAATAAAGAGATGTTAATTACAATGATTGGTTTTGGCTTTGTGTTAATTTTAATGATTCTAGTAACCTGGAATGATATTCAAAGATATTTCTTCCATTAGAATTATTTGTTAAACTAAAAAAGCGAGAAATTTTAATTAAAGGGGCATTTTTAATCATGAAACAATCGAAAATTTTAATCCCGACTTCAAAGGAAATTCCTAGTGATGCAGAGGCTTTGAGTCATCAATTGATGTTGCGTGCAGGTTTTATTAAGCAAGTTAGTGCAGGGATGTATTCATATTTACCACTTTCTTACATGGTATTACGCAAGATTGAAAATATTATTCGTGAAGAAATGGAAAAAATCGATGCTGTAGAAATGCTTGTACCAGCAGTGATTCCAGCAGAATTATGGCAACAATCAGGACGTTATGATACGTATGGTCCAACTTTGTTTAAACTTAAAGATCGACATGAGCGTGATTTTATTTTAGGTCCAACTCATGAAGAAACATTTACGATGATTGTGCGTGATGCTATTAAATCATATAAGAAATTACCGTTGACATTGTATCAAATTCAAATGAAATATCGGGATGAAAATCGCCCACGTTTTGGTTTATTACGTGGACGTGAGTTTTTGATGAAAGATGCCTATTCTTTTCATGCGGATTTAGATAGTTTAGATAAAACATATCGTGCAATGGATCAAGCATATACTAATGTTTTTGAGCGTGTTGGATTGCAATTTAGAAGTATTATTGCTGATTCTGGTGCAATGGGTGGCAAAGATTCTAAAGAGTTTATGGCAATTGCTCCAATTGGTGAAGATACAGTTGTTTATTCTGATCAAAGTGATTATGCGGCTAATTTGGAAATGGCTAAAAATTTACGTACATTGCAAAAATCGCATGAGTCATTACAAGAATTGACTAAAATTGCAACACCAGGGGCTAAATCAATTGCAGAGGTTGCACAATTTTTAGGCGAAGATAATGGTCGCTTGATTAAAACACTCTTTTACGTGGCAGATGAACAAACTATCGCGGTATTGATGCGTGGCGATGATGAATTAAATGAAGTTAAACTTAAAAATCATTTAGGCTGTGATTTCTTACGTCCAGCTGAAGAACAAGAAATCAAAGACTTATTAGGAGCAAGTTTTGGTTCTCTTGGTCCTGTAGGTTTGGATGAAGAATTTACAGTTATTGCAGACTTAGATGTGCAAAACATGGCTAATGTAATTTGTGGTGCCAACGAAGATGGATATCACTTTAAGAATGCTAACTTAGAACGTGACTATCATGTAAATGATTTTGTAGATTTAAGAACTGTTCAAGAAGGTGATTTATCACCAGATGGTGAAGGTAAGTTGTGCTTCACTAAAGGAATTGAAATTGGTCATATCTTTAAATTAGGGACTCGTTATTCCGATAGTTTAAATGCCAATGTCTTAGATGAAAATGGACGTCAAATTCCAATCATCATGGGATGTTATGGTATCGGAGTTTCGCGTTTATTGTCGGCAATTGTTGAACAAAACAGTGATGAAAATGGGATGATTTGGCCTGAATCAATTGCACCGTTTGATATCCATGTTATTCCTGTTAATGTTAAAGATGAAACACAAAATAAGCTTGCACAACAACTTACACAAACTTTAGAAGATGCTCAATACAAAGTATTAGTCGATGATCGTAAAGAACGTGCAGGTGTTAAATTTGCAGATGCAGATTTAATTGGTTTGCCAATTCGGGTGACTGTTGGTAAAAAGGCAGTCGAAGGAATTGTCGAATTAAAATTACGTAAAACAGGTGAAACCCTTGAAATTAAGACTGATGAACTTTTGAATTCATTAGCGGCTTTATTGAAGCACTAGTAAGCAAAAAAGACTGAAACAAGTTTTGTTTCAGTCTTTCTTGCAAGAAAGGATAAAAAGATGGCACTTGATAAAAAAGAGATGTTTCAAAAACTGTTGGAACAAGTCAACTGGCAACCTAGTCAACAAGAGCAAAGCTTGTTAGCAACTGCTTTGATTGAAAAGGTAAAAGTGCACACGCAATCGAAATGTTGGGATTTTTATCTCCAATTATCAGATATTTTACCTTACCAGACATTTATGGCCTTACAACAATCTATAGGTTTGGCATTTAAAGACATTGCACAAACGCAGGTTTTTATTACAACTACTAATCCTAAGGTAACAACTGAACACTTACAAGCTTATTGGTCTTGGGTAACGACTCAATGCGGGATTAATGAATCACAGTTGCAAAGCCTGTGTAACGGAGGCCCAAAAGTTGATGCGGATGCAATCATATTACAAGCTAATAGTGAATTTGCTAAACAATACTTGGATAATCAAGCACTAGGTCCAATTAGCCAGACTTATCAGCAATTAGGTTTCCCACGCCTAAATTTTATGACTGTATGTGATCAAAAACAAGTTGCAGAACAACTTAAAGATTATCAAGCGATGCAAGCAAAGCAAGATGAGCAACTAGCAAAACAAGCTTTAGAGGCAATCAAGGCGCAAAATCAAAATAAGGTTAAAGCTAAAGACCTTAATGATTTTGAAGGTCCGTTGCAAATTGGTAAAAAGATAGCAGCTGATGCACCGATAAGACAGATGGTTGATATAAATGAAGAAGAAAGATCTGTTATCGTTCAAGGTTATATTTTCGATAAAGAAGTCAAAGAACTACGCTCTGAACGTAAATTGATGAATCTAAAGGTTACAGATTATACTTCTTCGTTTATTGTTCGGAAGTTTTCACGAGATGAAAATGACGAAGCATTATTTGATGCAATCAAAGTAGGGCAGTGGGTTAAGATTCGTGGAAGTGTTCAAGAAGATGCATATGCGCATGAATTAGTGATTAATATTTATGATTTAGTAGAAGTAAAACATGAACAACGAAAAGACACACAACCAAATGATCAAAAAAGAGTAGAATTACATGTGCATTCTAATATGAGTACTATGGATGCAACCAATAGTATCGGTGAATATGTGGCTCAGGCCGCTAAATGGGGACAAAAGGCAATTGCGATTACTGATCATGGTAATTTACAGGCTTTCCCAGATGCACATGCAGCAGGAAAAAAGAATAACGTCAAGATTTTGTATGGTGTTGAAGCTAATATCGTCAACGATCAAACGCCGATTGCTTATAATGAAGCACACCAAGAATTAAAAAATGCGACCTACGTAATCTTTGATACGGAAACAACAGGTCTATCAGCGCGGTATGATAAGGTTATCGAGTTGGCGGCTGTTAAAATGAAAGATGGCGTAGTTATCGATAAATTTGAACAATTCATAGATCCAGGACATCCTTTATCTCAAACAACAATTGAGTTGACAAGTATAACAGATGATATGGTTAAAGGCTCTAAGACAGAACGTGAAGTTTTTGAAATGTTTAAAGAGTTTTGTCAAGATAGTATTATTGTAGGGCATAATGCAACGTTTGATATTGATTTTATGAATGCCGGTTATTTACGTCATGATATGGAACCAATCCAAGAGCCTTGGTTAGATACCTTGCCGTTAGCTCGTTTCTTATATCCTGAAATGCGTGGTTTCAGATTGAACACTTTAGCTAAGAAGTTAAATGTAAATTTGGAACATCATCACCGTGCTGTTTATGATGCTGAAGCAACAGGTTATATTTATTATGCGATGTTAAAAGAAGCACAAGAAAAATATCAAATAATATATCATGATGAATTTAATCAATATACGGGACAACATGATGCTTACAAACATGAGCATCCGTTTCATGCGATTATTTTGGCAACGACGCAAGCGGGTCTTAAAAATTTATTTAAGGTCGTTTCAGCGTCGATGACAAAATATTTTCATAGAGTTCCGCGAATTCCACGCGCAGTTTTACAAAAATATCGTGAAGGTTTAATAGTTGGATCTGCTTGTGCTAATGGTGAAGTCTTTACTGCAATGATGCAAAAAGGTTACGCGGCAGCAAAACAAAAAGCAACATTTTATGATTATTTAGAAGTTCAGCCTAAAGCTTTATATCAACCTTTACTTGAACAAGAATTGGTACGTGATGAAAATAACTTAGAAGAAATTATCGCTGATATGGTACGTTTAGGTGAAGAATTAAACATTCCAGTAGTAGCAACAGGTGATGTGCACTTCATGAATAAAGAAGATAGCATTTATCGTAAGATTTTAATTAATTCCCAAGGTGGTGCTAATCCACTGAATAAATTAAAACAATTACCTGATGCACATTTTAGAACAACAGATGAAATGTTAGCTGATTTTGCTTTTTTAGGTGAGCAGTGTGCACATCAAATAGTCGTGGTTAATCCTAATAAAATTGTAGCTTTGTGTGATGATATTTCTCCTGTTAAAGATGAACTTTACACGCCTAAAATGGAAGGCGCAGAAGATGATATCAATAATTTAACGTTTAATAAAGCGCATGAACTTTATGGTGAAAACTTACCGCGTGTTGTTGAAGCGCGCATTGATAAAGAACTCAAATCTGTTGTAGGTAACGGCTTTTCGGTTATTTATTTGATTTCACAAAAATTAGTGCATAAATCTAATAAAGATGGCTATTTAGTTGGTTCACGGGGATCGGTTGGTTCAAGTTTAGTCGCGACAATGACAGGAATTACCGAAGTTAACCCGCTGCCTCCACATTATCGTTGTCCAAATTGTTGTTGGACCGAGTTTTTTGAAAAAGGTGAATATGGTTCTGGATATGATTTGCCAGATAAAAATTGTCCAAACTGCGGTAGTGAATTGGTCAAAGACGGTCAAGATATTCCATTTGAAACCTTTTTAGGTTTTAAAGGTGATAAGGTTCCAGATATTGATTTGAATTTCTCTGGTGATTATCAGCCGATTGCACATAACTATACCAAAGTTTTGTTTGGCGAAAACAATGTTTTTAGGGCCGGAACAATTGGAACGGTTGCAGATAAGACGGCTTATGGATATGTTAAAGCATATGAGCGTGATAATGAAATTACTTTGCGAGGTGCAGAAGTAGATCGCTTAGCTAAAGGTGCTACTGGGGTCAAACGAACAACTGGGCAACATCCAGCTGGTATCTTAGTTGTGCCTAAATACATGGATATCTATGATTTTACACCTATTCAGTACCCAGCTGACGATTTAACGGCAGCTTGGAAGACCACACACTTTGATTTTCATTCGATCCACGATAATATCTTGAAACTTGATATTTTAGGGCATGATGATCCAACGATGATTCGGATGCTCCAAGATTTATCAGGAATTGATCCTAAGACGATTCCAACCGATGATCCAGGAGTGATGGCGTTATTTTCTGGGACAGAGATTTTAGGTGTAACACCTGAACAAATTGAATCGAAAACAGGAACACTGGGAATTCCTGAATTTGGAACTCGCTTTGTTAGAGGAATGTTAGAAGAAACACATCCCAAGACGTTTGCTGAGTTATTAAAAATTTCTGGCTTATCGCATGGAACCGATGTTTGGTTAGGAAATGCCGAAGAGTTAATTAAAAATGGTACGGTTACGATGCCAGAAGTTATTGGTTGTCGTGATGATATCATGATGGATTTGATTCATATGGGAGTTGAATCGGATATCGCCTTTAAAATCATGGAATCTGTGCGTAAAGGCAAAGGTATTCCAGATGATTGGCAAAAGCAAATGCGCGAAGCAAATGTTCCTGAATGGTATATCGAAGCATGTTTGAAGATTAAATACATGTTCCCTAAAGCTCATGCGGCTGCATATGTTTTGATGGCATTGCGTATAGCATATTTTAAAGTTTACTTCCCATTAGTTTATTATTCAGCATATTTTTCAGTGAGAGCAGATGATTTTGATTTAGTCGCAATGGCACATGGTAAACAATCGGTCAAAGCAGCGATGCAAGCTATCAATGATAAAGGCAATGATGCATCGGCTAAAGAAAAGAATTTATTGACTGTTTTAGAATTGGCAAATGAAATGATAGAACGTGGATTTAATTTTAAAATGGTTGATATCAATCGTTCACATTCATCTGATTGGATAATTTTAGATGATAAGACATTATTGGCTCCGTTTTCTGCGATACCAGGGCTAGGCTTAAACGTTGCTAAACAAATCGTTGCAGCTAGGGAAGAACAAGAATTTATTTCTAAAGAAGATTTGGCTAAACGAGGACATGTTTCTAATTCTTTAATTGAATATATGAACCAAAACCATGTCTTAGATCATTTACCAGATGAAAACCAACTCAGTTTGTTTGAAGACTTGTTTTAAACTTGAGTTTTAATGCCAAGTGTGCTATACTGATTGAGGTAATTTGATAACTCGCGAGGAGTGAGCAGCAATGCTCACTCTTTTTATTGGAGTAAATGCTTGAACCATCAAGGTCAAAAAATTTTTAGGAGGTTAAAGCGTGAGTAGTGTTGTTGAAACAGTTACCGAACTAGTAACGCCGATTTTAGATGAATATCAATTTGAATTAGTTGATATTGAATTTGTTAAGGAAGGAAAAAGCTGGTATTTACGTGTCTATATCGATAAGCCAAATGGAATTAATATCGAAGAGTGTGCATTGGTAAGTGACCAATTGAGTGAAAAACTTGATAATTGTGAACCAGATCCGATTCCTCAGGCTTACTATTTGGAAGTTTCTTCACCGGGTGCAGAACGACCACTAAAAAAAGAACGTGACTATCAAAGAGCTTTGAATAGTTATGTCAATATTTCTTTGTATCAGCCTATCGATGGTTGCAAGGTTTTTGAAGGGACAATGGTAGAATTGACCGCCACTGAATTGACCTTAGTATATATGGATAAGACGCGTGAACGAAGCGTTGTAATTCCAAGAGATAAGATTGCCAAGGCTCGCTTAGCAATTAAGTTTTAAAAAGTTTCTTAAAGGAGTTAAAGAAAAAATGAGTAAAGAATTACTAAGTGCAT
Source organism: Ligilactobacillus sp. Marseille-Q7487 (assembly GCF_949152225.1). Classification (NCBI taxonomy): domain Bacteria; kingdom Bacillati; phylum Bacillota; class Bacilli; order Lactobacillales; family Lactobacillaceae; genus Ligilactobacillus; species Ligilactobacillus sp. Marseille-Q7487. Next base: position 1,026,937 of record NZ_CASCJC010000001.1, on the reverse strand, counting down.
TAAATACGCTTGAAGTAGAAAAAGGAATTAAAAAAGAAGTTGTCATTGAAGCGTTAGAAAATGCGTTGGTATCTGCCTACAAAAAAAACTATGGATCAGCTCAAAACGCTGTTGTAGAATTTGATAATCTACGTGGCGATATTCATGTTTACGCTGAAAAAGAAGTTGTTAATGAAGTTTTTGATTCAAATTTAGAGGTTAGTCTAGAAGATGCTTTAATGATTAACAAAGCATATGAAATTGGCGATAAAATTAAATTTGAAGTTACACCAAAAGATTTTGGTCGTATCGCAACACAAGCTGCTAAACAAGTTATTATTCAACGTATGCGTGAAGAAGAACATACAATTATTTATAATCAATATATTCAATACGAAAATGAAATCGTAACAGGTGAAGTTGAACGTCATGATAGTCGCTATATCTACGTTAATTTAGGTAAGGTTGAAGCTTTACTTTCACGCCAAGATCAAATTGCAGGTGAAGAATATAAATCACATGATCGCATCAAGGTTTATATTTATAAAGTTGATAATACAAGTAAAGGTCCACAAGTTTATGTGAGTCGTTCGCATCCTGACTTGTTAAAACGTTTATTTGAACAAGAAATTCCTGAAATCTTTGATGGCACGGTTGAAATTAAATCAATCGCACGCGAAGCAGGCGATCGTGCTAAGGTTGCGGTTTATTCACATGCAGAAGGGGTTGATTCTGTCGGTACCTGTGTTGGTCCACGTGGTGAACGTGTTCAAGCGATCGTAAATGAGTTAAAAGGTGAAAACATGGATATCGTTGAATGGTGTGAAGAACCAGCCAAGTTCATTGCTAATGCTTTAAATCCGGCCGAGGTTTTGGAAGTAATTTTTGATCCTGAAAATGAACATGCTTGTACAGTCGTTGTTCCCGATAATCAATTATCATTAGCAATTGGCAAACGAGGTCAAAATGTTCGTCTGGCAGCACGTTTAACGGGTTATAAGATTGATATCAAGTCACAACAAGATATGCTTTCACAACCAGAAGTTGAAGAAACAAATAGTGAAAGTCAACAAGAAGATGTGTTTGACAACGAATAGAGGTGAGTCAAATGGCGCAACGCAAAATACCAATGCGTAAAGATATTGTGACAGGTGAAATGAAACCTAAAAAAGAATTAGTACGTGTTGTTAAAAATAAGGAAAATGAAGTTAGCATTGATCCAACAGGTAAAAAAGCTGGACGCGGTGCATATATTCATTTAGATGTTGCAACAGCTAAGAAAGCACAACAACAAAAAACATTTGATAAGGCATTTGGAATAAAAATAACAGATGATTTTTATGAAGAATTAATCGCTTATGTTGATCATCAAGTTGCACGGGCAGAATTATTCGGAAATGGAAAATAGACAAAAGATTCTTAACTTATTAGGATTAGCACGCCGCGCGGGTAAGGTAGTTGCTGGTGAAGAAATGGTATTAAAAAAATTACGCAATGGTCAATTAAGTCTAGTATTGATGGCTAGTGACTGTGGACAAGCGACCCGCAAAAAAGTAACTGATAAATGTCAAAGCTATCAGGTTGATTTGTGTGAAGAATTCAATCAAGTCGAATTAAGTGTAGCAATTGGACAAAAACGGACGATTGTAGCATTAACTGATAAAGGCTTTGCGCAAAAAATTCAAACATTACTTGTCTTTTAGCAGACTTCCCGTCGGCTTTGGGCAAGCGATGGGAGATGTGCCAAGGAGGACAAAATAATGGCTAAAAAAAGAATTTATGAATTGGCAAAAGAACTAAATATTTCGAGTAAAGAAGTAATTGCCGCTGCTAAAGAAAAAGGTTTTAAGGTTGGTAATCATATGTCTGTCGTTGGCGAAAATGAAGAACGGCAATTACGTGCAATATTTGCACCACAGCCTAAAAAAGAAAACACAAAAAAAGCAGTGCAAGACAATAAAAAAGCAACTGCAAAAGTGCAAGCTAGCGGCAATCATCAAGCTAAAGCAAAATTAGCTGCTAAAAAAGCCCAAGCAAGCGATGCCCAAAGAAATAATGAAAGGCATGCAGAGAAAAAGATGGAAAATAATAACAATAATAATCGTAATAATGGACGCGGTAAAGGTAAATTCAATAACACCGCAAGTAACAACCAATTTGGTGGAAAGAAAAATAAAAAAGGTGGCAAGAAAAATCAGCGCAATCAAAATGTAAATAAACCACAATTGCCACAACGTAAAAATAAGCCATTGCCAGAAGTTTTAGTTTATACTGTGGGAATGAATGTTGCTGATATTGCTAAAAAGATTCATCGTGAACCAGCAGAAATTATCAAGAAGTTGTTTATGATGGGTGTGATGGTTAACCAAAATCAATCTCTTGATAAGGACACAATTGAAATTTTAGCGGCTGATTATGGTATTCAAGCACAAGAAAAAGTTGAAGTTGATGTTTCTGATATCGATAAATTCTTTGAAGATGAACAAAATAATACTGAATATCAAGAATCACGCCCACCAGTTGTGACTATTATGGGTCACGTTGACCATGGTAAAACAACCTTGCTAGATAAGTTACGTAATTCTCATATTACAGAAGGTGAAGCTGGTGGAATTACACAACACATTGGTGCGTATCAAGTTAAACAAGGTGACAAGATTATTACTTTCTTAGATACACCAGGACATGCTGCGTTTACAAACATGCGTGCGCGTGGAGCAGATATTACTGATATTACTGTTTTAGTAGTAGCTGCAGATGATGGAGTGATGCCACAAACAATTGAAGCTATCAACCACGCTAAAGCTGCACAAGTACCAATTATTGTGGCTGTTAACAAAATTGATAAACCAGGTGCTAATCCAAACCATGTCATGGAACAATTATCGGAATATGAATTGATTCCAGAAGCTTGGGGTGGGGATACAATTTTTGTTGAGATTTCTGCTAAATTTAACAAAAATATTGATGAACTCTTAGATATGATTTTATTACAAGCAGAAATGCTTGAATTAAAGGCTAATCCAAAGCAACACGGTGCAGGTTCTGTTATTGAAGCACGTTTAGACAAAGGTAAAGGCTCGGTTGCATCCTTATTAGTTCAACAAGGTACTTTACAAGTTGGTGATCCAATTGTTGTTGGTAATACATTTGGTCGTGTTAGAACAATGACAGATGCACGTGGTAAGGTGATTAAAAAGGCAACTCCAGCAACACCAGTAGAAATCACTGGTTTAAATGGCGTGCCAGATTCAGGTGATCGTTTCGTTGCGTTTGATGACGAAAAGACAGCACGTGCCGCTGGTGAAAAACGTGCTGAAAAAGCTTTATTAGCTGAAAGAAGTCAAACAAGTCATGTGACTTTGGATAACTTGTTTGCTACGCTTAAAGAAGGCGAACTAAAACAAGTAGCTTTGATTATTAAGGCTGATGTACAAGGTTCTGTTGAAGCCTTGGCTCAAAGTTTTAAAAAGATTGATGTTGAAGGTGTTCGTGTTAACATTATTCACCAAGCTGTTGGTGCAATCAATGAAAGTGATGTAACCTTAGCAGAAGCTTCAAATGCAATTATCATCGGTTTTAATGTGCGTCCAACTCCATTAGCTAAATCCCAAGCGGAAAATGACAGTGTTGATATTCGTTTGCATAACGTTATCTATAAGGCTATCGATGAAGTTGAAACTGCGATGAAAGGTATGCTTGAACCAGAATTTAAAGAAAAAATTACCGGTCAAGTTGAAATTCGTGAAACTTACAAGGTATCTAAGCTTGGTACAATTGGTGGGGGATATGTTACAGAAGGTTATATTCAACGTAACAGTGGTGTGCGTGTCATCCGTGATGGTATTGTAGTTTATGAAGGAACTCTTGCAAGTTTGAAACGCTTCAAAGATGACGTTAAAGAAGTTAAATCAGGTTACGAATGTGGTTTGATGGTTGAAAAATACAATGACATTAAGGTTGGCGATCAAATCGAAGCCTATGTTATGGAAGAAGTTCCTGTGCAATAAGTATAGAGAGTGTTTTACATTTTAAGGAGGAAATATATGGCTCAGCAGTATCGTGTTGGTCGGTTATCACAAGAAATTCAACGTGAAGTCAATGATATCTTACAAAAGCGTGTGCGCGATCCGCGTGTTTATGGTGTGACGATTACCGGAGTAGAAGTAACTGGTGATTTACAACGCGCTAAGATTTATTACAGTATTTTATCTGATTTGGCTTCCGATGCTAAAAAGACACAACAAGGTTTGGAAAAAGCAACAGGCTTAATTCGGCGTGAATTGGGTCATCGCTTGAGCATATATGTAACGCCGGAAATCGTGTTTGAACGCGATACCTCGGTTCAATATGGCGATCATATCGATGAATTGCTAAATAAATTGCATCGTTCCGGTGAATTTTAAGCGGCGATAGCATATAGCCGTTTAGCACTTTGCTTTCAAAAGGAGACTGGAAATTTCTGGTCTCCTTTTATTTTTGAGATGAGAGGAAAAAGATATGGATGGAATTCTCCCTTTATATAAAGAGCGGGGCATGACAAGTAACGATGCTGTTTTTAAGTGTCGTAAAATTTTTAAAACCAAAAAGGTAGGTCATTCTGGAACGTTAGATCCTAATGTTGATGGAGTTTTACCAATTTGTATTGGTAAGGCAACTAAAGTAGTTAATTATATGATGGATTCTGGCAAAATATATCAAGGACAAATCACGCTAGGGTTTGCAACAACAACTGAAGATTTAGATGGTGAAATTATTGAAGAAACACCGCTAAAAACACCATTTAGCAGTGAAGAAATCACGCAAGCAATGCAAAGTTTGACAGGTGAGATGATTCAAATTCCACCTATGTATTCGGCGGTAAAAGTCAATGGGCGTCGTTTATATGATTATGCTCGTTGTGGCGATCCGGTTCAAAGACCACAAAGAAAGATTTATGTTGAATATTATAAGCAAACTAAAGCACCTATCTTTGACGAAGAACAACAACAACAAACTATCTTTTTTGAAGTAGCTTGTGGACGCGGAACTTATATTCGCACATTAGCAGTTGATTTAGGAAAAAAATTAGGAGTAGCGGCTGTGATGTCAGACTTGACACGCTTAAAAAGCGGAGGATTTAGAATTGGACAAGCGGTAAGCTTAGAACAATTAGCACAAATGAGTGAAGAACAATTACAAACTAAGCTACAACCAATTGAACATGCTTTGACTGATTTTACGTTCTATGAGTTAGATGCTAAGCAATGGAGTTTTGTCAAAAATGGAGGCTTTTTAAGTCCTAAATACGTCAATTCAGGTCAAATTGTAACTAAACTGGCGTTATTTTATGGTGGTAAGGTTCGCTGTGTTTATTGCTACAACGAAAAAAAAGATCGCTATCAGCCAGAACAAATGATAGACTTGACGTAAGGAAGTGTTAATGTGAAAGTAATAAATTTAGCGGAACCTTATGTTAAAGAGCAGATTGTTAATCAATCAATTGTGTTAGCTTTAGGATTTTTTGATGGTGTTCATTTGGGTCATCAAGAGGTGATTTTAGCAGCAAAACAAAAGGCTAAGCAGTTAAACTGTCTTTTAGCAGTGATGACTTTTGATCGTTATCCTAAATTAGCTTATCAAAATTTAGATGAAGCAACAGTGACTTATCTAACTAAGACACCGACTAAACTGGAATTATTTGCCAAATTAGGTGTAGATATCACTTATGTAGTTGAATTTAATCAAAATCTAGTGCCGATGAAACCACAAGAATTTGTCGATAAATATATGGTTGCATTGCATGCTAAATGTGTAGTTGCGGGAAGCGATTATACTTATGGCAAGCCACAAATTGCTAATATGACGACGTTAAAAGACTATGCTCAAGGACGTTTTGAAATTGTGGCAGTTCCAGATAAAAAAGACCAGCAAGGCAGAATTAGTTCAACTAGAATCAGACAAGCCATTGATGAGGGGAATCTACAAGAGGCTAATTTTTTGTTAGGTTATTCTTATCAATTTGGTGGTCGTGTTGTTCATGGTGATGCGCGTGGGCGGACAATAGGTTTTCCAACGTTAAATATTGCTTATGAAAAAGACCAGCGTTTATTAGCAACCGGTGTTTATGCAGTTAAAACAAAAGTTGCTGATAATTGGTATTATGGAGTAGCTAACATTGGACATAATGAAACTTTTGGTGATGATCGTCAATTAACGGTGGAAGTTTATTTATTTGATTTCAATCAAGATGTTTATGGACAAGATGTTGTCGTAAAATGGTGTCATTATCTTCGCCCAACTGTAAAATTTAAAACGGTAGATGAACTAATAAAGCAACTAAAAAATGATGAAATTGTAGGTAGAAAGTATTTTGGCTTAAAGTAAGGTGGTGTGCTTGTGGCAAAAATCTTTTTAATTGAAGATGACCAAATGATCATCGCAACAGTCAAGGAAACACTTGAAAAATGGAATTATCAAGTGGCCAGCGTGAAAGATTGGCAAAATGTTGATCACGAGGCTTTAAATTTTGCACCAGATCTAATTTTAATGGACATAACCTTACCGACATTTGATGGCTTTTATTGGACACAAAAGATCCGGACTTTTACAAAGACGCCGATTTTGTTTGTTTCGGGCGGGGAGCTCGATCCTAATGCGGTAATGGCACTAGCCTTAGGTGCAGATGATTATATTGTTAAGCCGTTTTCTTTAAATGTATTGTTAGCTAAAATTAAGGTGTTGCTTAAACGGTATGCGCCTAACGAAAATCTTGAACAAATTTTAGTTTTTGAAGATTATCAGCTCAATTTGTTGACTAATACATTGACAAAACAACAACAAAGTTTACGCTTAACGCCTACAGAGGCTTTGATTATACGCTTGTTGTTTAATGCTAATGGACAAATGGTCACTAAAGAAAAAATCATGCAAGTCTTATGGGCGGGAAACGAATTTATCGATGAAAATGCTTTAAATGTTAATTTGAGTCGTTTGCGTGCAAAGTTGTCTTCCTTAGATTTAGGACAAAGATTGATTACGGAGAGAAAACGAGGTTATCGCATTGCCAAAAAAGATGAATAAATTTAAGTTATATTGTCAAGCTCTGCTAGACCAAGGCTATGTGTTGCTTATCTATCTAGTTATTATGGCGTTTTTGCTGATACTATGGCATTTATATACTTTGCCCAAGGTGGTTTTAGGTGACGTTTTGCGCTTTAGTAGCTTATTTATTTTGATTATTTGGCTTTATTTTGCAACTAAGATTTATCGGCGGATTTTATGGCTACAAAAGTTGCGCAACTTACAGGAATTAGATGACCAAGATTTTAAAGGCTTATTAGATCAAGCCTACTATCAAGCCATGAGGCACTATCAACTAGACTATTTAGAATTAATGCAAAAAGTAAGCCAAAAAGAAACTGCCAGAAGCGACTATTTACGTTTGTGGAGCCATGAAATTAAAACACCACTAACAGCTTTAAATCTTTTAGCTCAAGCTAATGAGCAATTGGATGCTACTAGTGTACAACAGCAATTACGTCAAGCTAATTACCAATTAGAAATGCTTTTGACCAATGAACGATTAGCTGATTTTAATCATGATTTGGCTTTTAACAAGTTGGATTTAGGTGAATTAGTGAAGCAGCAAATCCATAAATGTGCACCTTTGTGTATTCAAAAAGATATTCGAATTAAAGTTGAGTTAGTAAGTGTTAAGGTTATTAGTGATGCTAAATGGCTAGGTTTTGTGATTGAACAACTATTGCTAAACGCTATCAAATATAGTCCATCACATCGCCAGATTACTTTTAAATGGCAAGATGAAACGCTAATATTACAAGATCAAGGGATTGGGATTGTTGCCAGTGATTTACCACGTATCTTTGAAGCGGGCTTTACGGGACAAAATGGACGTATATATGGTTCAGCGACAGGGATGGGACTTTTTATGGTCAAAAAGGTCTGTCAAGCCTTAGAGATAAAATTAGAAATAACATCTGTTCTTAAGCAAGGTACGTGTGTTGCATTAAGTTTAAAAAAAGACTTACTACTAAAATAACAAATTGTAAGGTTTCTATCTGCTTCGTAACTGTTAGTATGATAGAAACCTTTTTATAATTGAGTTATCAATTAGGAGGTAACAAAAAATGAGTATTTTAAAATTAACACATGTACGTAAAGTTTTTACAGATGAAAGTAGTATTGAAGTTGAAGCTTTAAAAGACATTAATCTTGAGGTTCAAGAAGGAGAATTTGTCGCTATTATGGGTGAATCGGGCGCAGGTAAAACGACGCTTTTAAACATAATTGCGACCTTAGATAAACCCACAAGTGGAGAAATTTTCTTAAAGGAAAATAATCTACAAAAACTAAAAGAAAATGCAGCCGCTAAGTTTAGAAGAGAACACCTAGGCTTTATCTTTCAACACTTTAACTTATTAGATACATTTAATAATAAAGACAATATTTTCTTGCCTTTAGTTTTAGCTAAGACTAAGCCAGCTGAGATGCATAAACGTCTAAAACCGCTAGCTAAAATTTTACAGATTGAAGATTTATTGGAACGCTATCCTTATGAAATTTCAGGTGGTCAACGGCAACGGATTGCGGCGGCTAGAGCTTTGATTACACAGCCCGACCTGCTTTTGGCTGACGAACCAACTGGGGCTTTGGACTCGGCTACAGCAACTAAGATGCTCGAATTATTGGAATTAGTTAATCAAAACGGGCAAACAATCGTGATGGTAACGCATAGTGCTAAAGCTGCTAGCTATGCTACACGGACCCTTTTTATTAAAGATGGTAAGATTTATCATGAACTTTTTAAAGGTGAGATGAGTCGAAAACAATATCTCGAAAAAATTTCGCAAAGTCTCTTAGCTTTGAATAATTAAGGGGGCTTAAATGATGTTACATTTAAAACTAGTTTTACAAAGTTTCTTTAAAAATAAACAAATTTATGGTCCTTTTATTTTTTCAGCTAGTATTTTGACTGCTTTGAATTATATTTTTTGGTCAATCTTTAAAAATCCTAGTCTCGCAAAGCTACAACAAGGAGCAACAATTACAACAACGGCAAGTTTAGGGATTTCTTTTGTTGCTTTAATTGGTTTGTTTTTTATGTTTTATATTAATAATACGCAAAAAACAATTGAAGCAAAACAATTAGGTCTATATAACATGTTAGGTTTTGCCAAAGGAGATTTATACCTCTTTCAATTTTTAAAGAATTGTTGTCTACTTTTAGCAACAGTTGCCATTGGTTTAAGTATAGGAATCCTTTTTTCTAAGTTTTTCTTCTTAATTTTTCAACGCATTATTGGCTTGGATGGTTTAAGTAGTACTATTGAATTAGATGTATTAGGAATCAATGTAGCTTATGTCGCAGGAATCTATCTGCTTTTATTATTAAAGGATCTCTTTTATGTTTGGCGTGTTAATCCGATTGAACTTTGGCATGGTGCCCAAAAACCTGAAAAAGAACCTAAACAAAATATTTTATTAGGCCTTTTAGGTATTGTGATTTTAAGTGGGGGTTATTATTTAGCGATAACAACTAAGCCCAATATGGCAGGAATTAATAAATTCATGTTGGCAATTTTATTAGTTGTTTTAGGAACATATTTAGTTTTTATTAGCTTTAGTATTGTCCTATTAAAATTTTTAAAACGGCGTCTTAATTATTATTATAATCCAAAACATTTTATTTCTCTTTCAGGCATGTTGTATCGAATGAAACAAAATGGCGCAGGCTTAGCTTCGATTTGTTTATTATGTTCATCAGTTTGTGTAGTGATGATATCAACGATTAGTTTATATGCAGGACAACAAAAAGCACTTGCAACTTGGAATCCAACAGAAGTTGTTTTGAATTTGCCCCAAGATTTGACACCGGCGCAAAAAACAACGCTAAATGACTTAGCTAAAAAATCACAGGTGAAAATTACTGATGAAACAGCTTTGACTTTGGCGCAACCACTTATTGGAAAGTTTCAAGGTAATCGCTTTGTGGAAGAAAACTTTTCTACAGCAATTTATAAACTAGCAGGCTTGACACTTGCCCAATATAACAAAATGCAACAAACCAATTATCAGCTAAAAGAAAATGAAGCTTTAATCTATGCTCCAAATGAAAAGTTAGGCCAGCAATTAACTGTTGCTAGTCATAAGTTAAAAATTAAACAAATTAAAGATTTTAAATTAGCGATTAATTATGACCACTCAATTTTTCAACCGGTCTTTTTAGTTGTTAAAGATCAACAACAGCTTGATAAAATCTTTAGCAAACATCATCAAAAGGACTCAATTTTGCCTAACTCAAATAATGATTATGTTTATTTAAAATTATTTAATTTAGCTGGTAGTTTACCAAATCAAAAATCATTTGTACAAGCAGTAGTTCAAAACTTCAAATTAGTATCGGCACAGTATTCGTTTAAAGCTGAGATGCGTGATTTCTTTAAACAATTTACAGGTGGCTTTTTATTTGTAGGCTTTTTAGTGAGTGTTGCTTTAGGCTTGACGACTGTTATTATTATTTACTATAAACAATTATCTGAAGGATATGCTGATCGCCAACGTTTCCAAACAATGCAACAGGTTGGTTTAAGTCGTAAGGAAACCAAAAAAACAATTATTGGTCAAGTTTTGGCAGTCTTTTTATTACCGTTATTAGGGAGTGGGCTTAATACGGCTTGTGCACTCCCAGCGATTATCAGTGTAATGAAAATCTTTTCTTTGTATGATCAAAAACTATTTATAACAGTCAGTTTAATTGTTTTTGGGTGTTTGAGTTTATTATATTTAGGCGTCTATTTGTTAACTGCACAAGTTTATCAAAAGATTGTTAATCAAAAAGATTAATTAAATATCGCTTAGGAACTTCAAGTAAAAGGGGACTAGGCGATATTTTATTTTTTGTGAAATATTTTCAAAAAAAAGATTGACTATTCTTGACGTTTAATGAAAACTCGTGTATATTAATAATTGACTTAGCACTCTAATACATCAAGTGCTAAAAAAGAGGTGATTGTGATGTTGACACCACGACAGTTGTTGATTTTAGAAGCGATCATCCGAGATTATACAAATATCGGTCAGCCAATTGGTTCTAAAAAGTTGCAAGAGCAATTACCAGTGCACGTGAGTTCAGCAACGATTCGTAACGAAATGGCCGCTTTAGAGCAAGCTGGTTATATCGCTAAAGAACATTCAAGTTCGGGGCGGGTACCTTCTTTGCTTGGCTATCGTTATTATGTTGATAACTTAGTGCAACCAAGTAAGCTTAATCAAGAAGAATTGCGAAATATTCGTACTTCTTTTGATAGTGAGTTTTCTAAGGTTGATGAGATTGTGGCAACCTCGGCGCGGATTTTGTCTGATTTGACAAACTATACGGCAATTTCTTTAAAACCTGGTTCACAAGAACTTCGTTTAGAAGGATTTCGGATGGTACCGCTTGGAAGTCAACAAGTGATGTTGCTGATGGTAACGAGTGATGGAACGGTTGAAAATCAAATTTTTAACCTACCAGCAGGCATTAGTGGCGATGAGTTAGAAGCCGTGATCAGATTGATTAATGATCAACTGGTTGGCTTGCCATTGAATCAAATCGAGGCGCACTTGCAAAATAATATGGCGTTGTTACAGCGTTATTTGCACCAACCAGCAGGTTTTATCGAGGTATTTGGCAATGTTTTAGAAAAAGCCGTACGTGAACATGTTTATGTTGGTGGTAAAAAGAACCTGCTAAACTTAGTGAATAGTGATAATCTTGAACAAATCAAGTTATTGTATTCATTGGTTGATCATAAAACTGATTTGAATTCGTTATTGGGACGTCTTGATGATGATATTTCTGTTAAAATTGGACGTGAGTTGACGAATGATATTTTGTTAGATTATAGTGTAATCTCTGCTACCTATAATGATGGCAATAATGGTCAAGGATTAATCGCAATTTTGGGACCGACAAATATGCCGTATTCCAAGATGATTGGCCTGTTAGATGTATTTAGAAATGAGTTGTCTAGGCGACTTACCAATTATTACAATAGTTTTTAATGAAAAGGGGTGTTGAAGTGGCAGAAGAACAAAAAGTAGCTAATGAACAAGAAGAAGCTACAGAAACAAAAACCCAAGAAATTCAAGAAAAAGATCCAATGCAAGAAGCAAATGAAAAGATTGCACAACTAGAAGCGAAATATGCTGAGATGGAAGATAAGTATTTACGTTCTCAAGCAGAAATGGCTAATATGCATACTCGTTTCAAAAAAGAGCAAGAACAATTATTAAAATACGAAGGGCAAGCTTTGGCTAAGGCTATCTTGCCAGTGATTGATAATTTAAATCGTGCACTAAGCATTGAAGTTAGTGATGAAGGTTCGCAACAATTAAAACGTGGTATTGAGATGGTTGCAAATGATATGAATAATGCTTTGACTAACAATAACGTTACTAAGATTGAAGCTTTAGGTCAACCATTTGATCCAACGCTTCATCAAGCCGTTAAAACAGTTGAAGCTAGTGAAGATAGTCAAAAAGAAACTGTCGTGGAAGTTTTCCAAGATGGATATTTGTTAAAAGATCGTGTCTTACGTCCAGCAATGGTCGTTGTTGCACAGTAAAAAAATAATTTTAAAAGAGGTTGAATAGTATGTCAAAAATTATTGGTATTGACTTAGGAACAACAAACTCTGCAGTTGCTGTTCTTGAAGGTAAAGAAGCTAAAATTATTACAAATCCAGAAGGTAATCGAACAACCCCATCTGTTGTTTCCTTTAAAAACGGTGAAACACAAGTTGGTGAAGTTGCTAAACGTCAAGCAATTACAAATCCTAACACGGTTGCCTCAATCAAACGCCATATGGGTGAAGATTATAAGGTAAATATTGAAGGTAAAGAATATACACCACAAGAAATTTCAGCAATGATTTTACAATATATTAAAGATTATGCTGAATCTTACTTGGGTGAACCTGTTACTCAAGCTGTTATTACAGTACCTGCTTACTTTAATGATTCACAACGTCAAGCAACTAAAGATGCTGGTAAAATTGCTGGTTTAACAGTTGAACGAATTGTTAATGAACCAACTGCAGCTGCTTTAGCATATGGTTTAGATAAGACTGATAAAGATGAAAAAATCTTAGTCTTTGACCTTGGTGGTGGGACTTTTGATGTTTCTATTCTTGAATTAGGTGACGGTGTCTTTGAAGTTCTTTCTACAAATGGTGATACACATCTTGGTGGGGATGACTTTGATAACAAGATTATTGATTGGTTAGTTGCTACATTCAAACAAGAAAATGGTATTGATCTTTCATCTGATAAGATGGCTATGCAACGTTTGAAAGATGCAGCTGAAAAAGCTAAAAAAGATTTATCAGGTGTAACTTCAGCTCAAATCTCCTTACCATTTATTACGGCTGGTGCAGCTGGTCCATTACACTTGGAAACAACTTTGACTCGTGCTAAATTTAATGAATTAACAGCTGACTTAGTTGAAAGAACAAAGATTCCTGTACGTAATGCCTTAAAGGATGCTGGTTTAACTAATGCTGATATCGATGAAGTTATCTTAGTTGGTGGTTCAACTCGTATTCCAGCTGTTAAAGAAGCTGTTGAAGCTGAAACAGGCCACAAACCAAATGAATCAGTTAACCCAGATGAAGCAGTTGCCTTAGGTGCTGCAGTTCAAGGTGGGGTTATCACAGGTGATGTTAAAGATGTTGTCTTACTTGATGTTACACCATTGTCTTTAGGTATCGAAACTATGGGTGGCGTATTTACCAAGTTAATTGATCGCAATACAACGATTCCAACATCTAAATCACAAATCTTCTCAACAGCTGCTGATAATCAACCAGCCGTTGATATCCATGTTTTACAAGGTGAACGTCCAATGGCAGCAGATAACAAGACACTTGGTCGCTTCCAATTAACGGATATTCCACCAGCACCACGTGGTATTCCTCAAATCCAAGTAACATTTGATATCGATAAAAACGGTATTGTAAATGTTTCAGCTAAGGATATGGGCACAAACAAAGAACAAAAGATTACGATTAAGAGTTCTTCTGGTTTATCAGATGAAGAAATCGAACGTATGGTTAAGGAAGCTAAGGAAAACGAAGCTGCCGATAAGAAGCGTAAAGAAGAAGTTGATTTACGTAATGAAGTTGATCAATTACTCTTCCAAACAGATAAGACTTTAGAAGAAGTTAAAGATAAAGTTTCAGCTGATGAAATCAAGAAACTTGAAGAAGCACGCGATGCTTTGAAGAAAGCGCAAGAAGCTAATGATCTTGAAGAAATGAAGACCAAAAAAGATGACTTGATGAAAGAAGTTCAAGAAGTATCTGTAAAACTTTATCAACAAGCACAAGAAGCGCAACAAGCTGCTCAAGGTCAAGCAAATCCAGATGCTACATCTGCTAATGGAGATGACACAACCGTTGATGGTGACTTTAAAGAAGTAGACCCAGACGATAAGTAGTCAAAAAAAGGCTAATGATAAAAAGTCAAAGCCCGTTTGGGACTTTGACTTTTTATTTAGCTAACGATATGGTAAGCTAGACTAGTATTAAAATGATGGAGGATTATATAAGATGGCACAAAGAGATCCTTATGAAGTCTTGGGCGTATCTAAGGACGCGTCGGCTGATGAGATAAAAAAGGCCTATCGCAAGCTTTCTAAAAAATATCATCCCGATTTAAATAAGGAAGCTGGGGCAGAAGAAAAGTTCAAAGAAATTAACGATGCCTATGAAATATTAAGTGATCCACAAAAAAAGGCACAATATGATCAATTCGGTTCGACAGATGCTCAAGGCTTTGGTGGCTTTGGTAATGGCGGATTTGATGGTAGCTTTGGTGGTTTTGGCGGCGGTGGCTTTGAAGATATTTTCAGTTCATTTTTTGGTGGCGGTGCTACAAGTGGACGTTCCCAAAATGCACCACGTCAAGGGCGTGATTTACAATATGAGATGCATCTAACTTTTGAAGAAGCAATCTTTGGTAAGAAAACTAAGATTGAATATACCCGTGAAGCTGAATGTAAGACTTGTGGTGGTTCTGGCGCTAAAGCTGGCACTTCACCAGTAACCTGTTCAAAATGTGGTGGTCGTGGTTTTGTTCAAGTTCAACGCCAGACGCCACTTGGCCGAATTATGACACAACAAGAGTGTGATCTTTGTCATGGAACTGGTAAAGAAATCAAGGATAAATGTACGACTTGTTATGGTACAGGACATGTTCAAGAACACCATGCAATCGAAGTAACGGTTCCTGCCGGTGTTGAAGATGGTAACCAAATTCGTTATCAAGGCCAAGGTGAAGCTGGGACAAATGGTGGACCATATGGCGATTTATTCATTGTCTTTACTGTTTCTCCAAGTGAAATTTTCAAACGAAACGGTTCAGAAATCTATCTTGATCAACCAATTAGTTTTGTTCAAGCTGCCTTAGGTGATGAAATTCAAGTTCAAACTGTACACGGTGATGTTAAATTAACAATTCCAGCTGGAACACAAACTGGGACAACTTTCCGTTTGCGTGGTAAAGGAGCTCCTCGTTTACGTGGTAATGGCAACGGCGATCAACTTGTCACTGTCAAGATTATCACACCTAAGAAATTAAACAAGAAGCAAAAAGAAGCGTTAAAAGAATTTGCAGAAGCTTCAGGTGAAAAAACAACAGGTGAAGGATCGTTTTTCGATCGTTTAAAAAACGGTAAACTTTAATGATTAAAAGTGTTGGGAAGTTAGTTTTTCCAATACTTTTCGGTTCTTTGGTAGCGGACTGATAGAGTATTAAAGTTATTAATTTTAAGCTCTCCTTACTGGTTTTCTAGTACGGAGGGCTTTTTGCTTTAACTTTTATATGTTTGTTTTTTGGCACTAAAAATTATCGCACCTTTTTATCTAAAGAGATTTGACGGCGCCTGTTGAATAAAGCTATAATTAATAGTTAGAGATATTGAATGAAAGTAGGAATTTAGGCTAAATGAATTTAGAAGAAATGAAAGAGCGTCAAAAACATATTCGAAATTTTTCGATTGTGGCTCATATCGATCATGGAAAGTCAACTTTGGCTGATCGGATTTTAGAAATGACCGATACGGTTTCTAAGCGCGAAATGCAAGATCAACTTTTAGATTCGATGGAGTTAGAACGTGAACGTGGAATCACTATTAAACTAAACGCTGTTGAATTGCATTATCAAGCTAAAGATGGAGAAACCTATATTTTTCACCTGATCGACACTCCTGGACACGTCGATTTTTCGTATGAGGTGTCGCGTTCTTTAGCAGCGTGTGAAGGGGCAATTCTTGTAGTTGATGCAGCGCAAGGGATTGAGGCGCAGACTTTAGCAAACGTTTATTTGGCTATCGACGATGATTTAGAAATTTTACCTGTAATTAATAAGATTGATTTACCGTCGGCTGAACCCGAAAGAGTGCGCCAAGAAATTGAAGACATTATTGGGTTGGATGCTTCAGAGGCGGTTTTAGCATCGGCCAAAACAGGGCTAGGAATCGAAGAAATGTTAGAACAAATCGTCGCTAAGGTTCCAGCACCAACCGGTGATTTGCAAGCACCACTTAAAGCTTTGATTTTTGACTCAGTTTATGATGATTATCGTGGAGTTGTTTTAAGTTTACGAATTGTTGAAGGAACGGTTAAACCTGGTGATAAGATTCGTTTAATGAATAGTGGTGCCGAATACGATGTAGTCGAAGTCGGGGTTAACTCACCTAAACCATTGAAACGTGATTATTTGATGGCTGGCGATGTAGGCTATCTAACTGCAAGTATCAAAGATATTCAAGATACACGTGTCGGTGATACAGTAACTAATGCGTTAAATCCAACTGAAAAGCCATTAGCTGGTTATCGTGATATGAATCCAATGGTTTTTTCAGGATTATATCCAACTGAAAATTCCAAGTACAACGACTTACGTGAAGCCTTGGAAAAATTACAACTAAACGATGCGGCTTTGGAATTTGAACCAGAAACATCCCAAGCTTTAGGCTTTGGCTTTAGATGTGGTTTTTTAGGTTTATTACACATGGATGTTGTTCAAGAACGGCTAGAACGTGAATTTAACATGGATTTAATTACGACAGCACCATCGGTTACGTATGATGTTGAACTAACTGATGGTAGTCATGTTGAGGTCTCAAATCCAGCTCAGATGCCAGAAGTACCGATGATTCGCCAAATTAACGAGCCGTTTGTTAAAGCGGAAATCATGGTGCCAAATGAATACGTCGGCGCTGTGATGGACTTGTGTCAACGTAAACGCGGTCAATTTGTGACAATGGAATATTTAGATGATTACCGCGTAAATGTGGTTTATGATATGCCATTATCAGAAATTATTTTTGATTTCTTTGATAAATTAAAATCAAGTACACGCGGTTATGCTTCGCTTGATTATGAATTAGACGGCAGTCGTAGCAGTGATTTAGTTAAGATTGATATCTTGTTAAATGGCGATCGTGTTGATGCGTTGAGTTTCATTGCGCACCGGCAATTTGCGCAACAACGTGCACGTGTGATTACCGATAAGTTGAAAACGATTATTCCACGTCAAAACTTCGAAATTCCAATTCAAGCTGCAATCGGTGCTAAGATTATTGCACGTACTAATATTAAGGCTTACCGTAAAGATGTTACCGCACGGATTCATACTGGTGATCCAGATCGCCGGGCTAAATTATTAGATAAACAAAAACGTGGTAAAAAACGGATGAAAGCTGTTGGTACAGTACAAGTTCCACAAGAAGCTTTCATGGCAGTTTTAAAGACGGATGAAGAAAATGCAAAATAAATTATCCTTAGCTTAAAAGATAAGGATAGTTAAAATAATGAGAAAGGGAACGTCTAAAACGATGAAGTGATTAACAAGATTTACTTCAAGAAGACGTTTCTTTTTTATGTTAAGCAAGAAGTTATTTATAATGGGAAACATAAAAAATATGCAGTATTTTTTAGAAAACTTCTAAAATTAAAGACTGATTTTGTTGAAAAAAAAAGAAAAATGGCATATAATTAAATATGATTATGTAATTTAACGTTAGTGAAAGTCGCGCTTTTGGTGCGGCTTTTCTATGCTTGGTCGTTTATGAACAGGGGTGAGGCAATGGTTCAAAACATACCAAACGAGGTTTTAGATGAAGTTCGTTCGCAGGTAAATATTTTAGACATCGTTAGTCAATACGTTCAGCTAAAAAAGCAAGGTTCCAATTGGTTTGGAATTTGCCCTTTTCATGCTGAAAAGACCCCATCTTTTTCTGTTAATGAAGAAAAACAAATTTTTAATTGTTTTTCTTGTCATCGTGGGGGCAATGTTTATAAGTTTATGATGGAAATCGAAGGACTGGGATTTGTTGAAGCTTTTCGGCGAGTAGCAGAACTTGGTAATGTAGAGGTTTCCACGAAGTATTTGTTAAAAAATGCCTATTCTGTTCAAGCGACATCAGAATATACCAAGTTAAAAGATATTCAAAAACAAGCCGCTCAATTGTATCACCATGTTTTAGTTAACACCCAAATTGGTGAACAAGCACTTAATTATCTACATGAGCGTGGGTTAAGTGATGAATTGATTGTAGAGTTTGAATTGGGGTATGCACCAAGTACGAAGCTTTTAATTCCATTTTTCAAAGAGCGACAAATTGATGAACAGCTTTTGCAAGCCAGTGGGTTGTTTACTAAGAGAGAAGATGGAAGTTTACATGATCGTTTTATTGATCGCGTGATGTTTCCCTTAAAAGATATGACTGGACAAATTATTGGTTTTTCAGGACGTAAATTAACTCCTAGTGATAATCAGCCCAAATATTTGAACTCGCCAGAAACTAAGATTTTTAATAAACGTGAATTGCTATTTAACATGGATAAGGCTAAAGCAGCAATGCGTTTACAAAAAAAAGCGCTCTTGTGTGAAGGATTTATGGATGTTTTGGCCGCTTATCGTGCAGGAATTAAGAATGCAACTGCTTCGATGGGGACAAGCTTGACAGAACAACAAATCGCGATATTGAGTCGGTTTACGGATACCGTTGTGATTTGTTATGATGGTGACGATCCTGGACAACAAGCGACTAAACGAGCATTGAGTTTGTTAGAAAAAATAGGTAAATTTAAGTTAGAAGTAGTTAGTTTACCAGAAAAACTTGATCCTGATGAATACATTAAAAAGTATGGTGAACAAGCCTTTCAACAAGCGCTCAATGAGCATACTGAAAGTCCAATGGCATTTTATATGCGTTATTTTGAACGTGGACGTAACTTAAACAATGAAACAGAACAACTAGCATATATCAATGATATTTTGGAGCAGTTAGCTAATGTTAAAGATTCAATGGAACGAATGTTATATTTGAATCGTTTATCTGAGCGGTTTAAGTTAGACAAGGCTAGTTTAGAGCAGAGATTAAGTAAATTTGTTGTGAAACAAAAGACGGTTCAAGAAAAAGATATCGTTGTTAAACAACCATTGCCACGATATGCGCAAAAAACGCAAGTAGAAAAAGCAGAGGAATTGTTATTATATCGTATCTTACATGAACCAGAAATCTATCAAAAGATTAGTGAGTTAGAGAATTTTATTTTTGTTCATGAAAAATACCAAGTGTTATATATCTTGGCTCAAAGCTATTTTAAAAGATATGCAGAATATCAACCAGCAGTCTTTTTTGATGTTGTTCAAGACAAGGCCTTACAAGAATTGATCACTGAGATTGATATTGAAAATGACTATCCACCAACATCAACTCTAGAAGAGATAAATGATTGTTTAGGGGTCATAGCTAAGAGTTTAATTGAACAAAAAATAAATGAATTGATTAATCAGGTTGGCCAAACAACCGATGAAGAAAAACGAAGACGTTTGTTGGAAAAAATAACTGAATTGTCAGTAAAGCGTGAGTCTCAATTGGCAATTTAAGGAGGTAATATCTTTGGCAGAAGAAAAGAAAATGATGAGTGGATTAGATGAAGTCGCTTTTAACAAATTATTACGTGAAACGGTTCAAGGCTATAAGGCTAAAAAAGAAATCACTTATGATGAGTTAGCTAAAAAGATGATTAATCCATTAAAAATGGATGCCGAACAAATCGAATATACAATTAATCGCTTAGAAGATGCAGGCATTTCAGTAGTTGATGAAAATGGTAAT
Organism: Ligilactobacillus sp. Marseille-Q7487; assembly: GCF_949152225.1. Taxonomy (NCBI): domain Bacteria; kingdom Bacillati; phylum Bacillota; class Bacilli; order Lactobacillales; family Lactobacillaceae; genus Ligilactobacillus; species Ligilactobacillus sp. Marseille-Q7487. The sequence continues at coordinate 1,006,785 of NZ_CASCJC010000001.1, read as the reverse complement.
CCAACTGAAGAAGCCTTAAAGGCTGCTAGTGATGAAGAAATTGCAGCTGAAAGTGAAGCTAAAGATATTTCTGCGCCATCAGGTGTAAAGATTAATGACCCTGTAAGAATGTATTTAAAAGAAATTGGACGAGTAAACTTGTTGACAGCCGATGAAGAAACAGCCTTGGCTTTGAGAATCGAAGAAGGCGATGAAGAAGCTAAGCAACGTTTGGCAGAAGCAAACTTACGCTTAGTAGTGTCAATTGCCAAGCGCTATGTGGGGCGTGGAATGTCATTTTTAGATTTGATTCAAGAAGGTAATATGGGCTTGATGAAAGCTGTAGAAAAATTCGATTATCGCAAAGGTTTCAAATTTTCTACGTATGCAACATGGTGGATTCGTCAAGCTATTACACGTGCGATTGCGGATCAAGCAAGAACGATTCGTATTCCAGTGCATATGGTTGAAACGATTAACAAATTGGTTCGAATTCAACGACAAATGTTACAAGATTTAGGACGTGAACCACTTCCAGAAGAAATTGGTGCAGAAATGGATATGCCAACAGATAAAGTGCGTGATATCTTAAAGATTGCACAAGAACCTGTTTCTTTAGAAACACCAATTGGTGAAGAAGATGATTCACATTTAGGTGATTTTATCGAAGATCAAGATGCAACGAGTCCAGCTGATCATGCGGCTTATGAATTGCTTAAAGAACAACTTGAAAGTGTCTTGGAAACTTTGACAGACCGTGAAGAAAATGTTTTACGACTACGTTTTGGTTTAGACGATGGACGCACAAGAACATTAGAAGAAGTTGGTACGGTCTTTGGCGTTACCAGAGAACGTATCCGTCAGATTGAGGCTAAGGCATTACGTAAGCTACGTCATCCATCACGTTCAAAACAATTAAAAGATTTCTTAGAATAAAAATGTTTAAGACAGCTTGCTTAAGGCTAGCTGTCTTTTTTGCAAGGAGGCTATTATGGACGCAAAAAATCTATCACAACGCTTATTAACAGTTGCAAAATATGTACCTAAAGGAGCTCGTTTAGCTGATATTGGCTCGGATCATGCTTATTTGCCTGCCTATTTAGCATTGCAAGAACAAATAAGTTTTGGGATTGCTGGTGAAGTGGTTAAAGGGCCATATCAAAATGCTGTAAATGAAATCCAAAAAGAAGGATTGAGCGGACAAATTACTGCACGCTTGGCTAATGGTTTAGCAGCAATTCAAGCAGATGATCAAATTGATACGATTACAATTTGTGGAATGGGCGGGCCATTAATTTGTGAGATCTTGACAGCTGGTAAAGAGAAATTGGCACATCATCCTTTGTTGATCTTACAACCTAATGTAGGTGAAAAAAATGTACGTGATTGGTTGAGTGCTAATAATTATCGTATTGAAGCAGAAGAAATCATCGCAGAAGACGGTCATATTTACGAAATAATTGTGGCATGCTATACCCGTGATACTGTAATATATACGCCTAAAGAATTACTATTTGGCCCATGCTTGTTAACCAAGGTTGGTGAAGTTTTCCAAGCGAAGTGGCATAAAGAATTGACAAAGAAAAAGAAAGTATTAGCTCAACTTGAAAATGCTAAAGGAGATTTGCTTGCTAAAAAGATGCAGCTACAAAAGGAAATAACTTTGATTGAAGGTGTTTTAAATGGTGAAAGTTAAGGAAATCGTGGCACGCTTCGAAGAATTTGCGCCTAAATGGATGGCTGAACCAGGTGATCCGATTGGTTTGCAGTTAGGAGACTTGAATCGAGAAGTTAAAAAGATGATGATTACATTAGATGTGCGTCCCGAAACTGTACAAGAAGCCTTGGAAAACGGTATTGATTTTATTTTTGCACATCATCCAGCGATGTTTGTACCAGTCAAAAAATTTGATTTAAGTGAACCGCAAAACAAAATGTATGCCGAATTAATCAAAAACGATATTACAGTTTATGCAGCTCACACTAATTTAGATAATGCTAATGGTGGAATGAACGATTGGCTAGCTGAAGAATTAAATCTAGTTGATTGCCAAGCACTACTGCCAATAAGAGAAGAAGAGATGTATAAACTAGCGGTTTATGTGCCTAAGCAACAGGCAGCACAGTTGCGGCAAGCATTAGCTGATGCGGGTGCTGGTCGTTTAGGACAATACAGTGCTTGTTCATTTTCACAAACAGGAACCGGGCGCTTTAGTGCAAGTGATGCAGCTCAACCATTTATTGGACAAGCTGGTCAAGTTAGCGCGGTTGAAGAAGAAAAAGTCGAGGTCGTTTGTCCTAAATCTTTGAAAAATCAGGTTTTAGCGGCAATGTATGCTAATCATCCTTATGAAGAAGTCGTTTTTGATTTATATCAAATCGAAGGACTCGGCCAAAAATATGGCATGGGTAGAGTCGGAAAAGTCGCTTTTGAAAATCCATTAACTGTTTTGGAATACGCCAAGTATTGTAAAGAGGTATTGGGTTTACAGGGCTTGCGTTTAATTAGTGCTGATTTAGACAAGAAAGTTAACACGGTGGCAGTCTTAGGTGGCAGTGGAGCGAAATTTTATTCAAATGCTTTGCTAAAAGGGGCTGACATTTATGTGACTGGTGATGTATCATATCATGTAGGACATGATATCTTGGCTAGTGGCTTAAGCGTGATAGACCCTGGTCATCATTTCGAAAAAGTCTGCAAGGAACGTTTAACGCAAAAATTCAGTCAATGGAAGCAACAAGAGGCTTGGGACATTGAGTTGTATACCTCAACGTTAAATACCGATCCTTTCAGATTTGTCTAATTATTAAAAGTAGAGGTGTTTTAAATGACTAAATACGAAAATTTAGTACCACGTTTTTTAAAGTATGTACAGACTGAAACTAGATCTGATGAAAGTTCAACAACCATTCCATCAACACAAAGTCAAGTTGATTTTGCCAAAGAAATTGCGGCTGAATTAAAGGAAATTGGTTTGAGTAACGTGCGGATTTCACCGGTTTGTGGTTATGTTTATGCGACCTTACCAAGTAATTTAGACGATGATACTAATGTTAAAAAAGTTGGTTTTATCGCCCATATGGATACCGCTGACTTTAATGCTAAAGATGTTAAACCACAAGTTATCGAAAATTATGATGGCGTTTCTGCAATCAAATTAGGCCAAAGTGGGTATGAATTAGACCCTAATGAATTTGCTAGCTTGAAAAAATATGCCGGTCATACTTTGATCACGACTGATGGCACGACGCTACTTGGTGCTGATGACAAGGCAGGGGTCGCAGAAATCATTACCATGGTTGAATACTTGATTCAGCATCCTGAAATTAAACACGGCGAAATTCAAGTTGGTATTGGACCGGATGAAGAAATTGGGACCGGAGCTGATAAATTTGAAGTTGACCAATTTGGCGCAGATATTGCTTATACCGTTGATGGCGGCCCGCTTGGTGAATTAGAATACGAAACTTTTAATGCGGCTCAAGCCAAGATTAAATTAATTGGTAAAAGTGTGCATACAGCAACGGCTAAAGGTTTAATGGTCAACGCTTTACAGCTTGGTATCGATTATCAAAATCAATTGCCAGCTGCTGAAGTTCCAGAAAAAACAGAAGGACGTGAAGGATTCTTCCATCTCTTTGCTTTTAACGGAACAGTTGATGAAGCTGAAATGGTCTATATTATTCGTGATCATGATCGAAATAAATTTGAAGAACGCAAACAATTGATGTTAGACATTGCGGCTAAGATGAATCAACAATTAGGTGAAGAACGTGTAGTTATTGAAATGAAAGATCAATACTATAACATGCGTGAAGTTATCGAAAAAGATATGACCGTAGTTGATTTAGCGAAAGAAGCGATGGAAAACTTGGATATTACGCCAGAAGTTTATCCAGTTCGTGGGGGAACTGATGGCTCTAAGATTTCCTTTATGGGCTTACCAACACCTAATTTGTTTGCTGGTGGTGAAAACATGCACGGACGTTTTGAATACGTGTCTGTGCAAGTTATGCAACAAGCTATTGATGTCTTATTAGAAATCGTGCGTTTAACGACTGAAAAGAAATAGATTATAAATCTCTAGGTGAAATAAAGTTAGGACTTTATGACCTAGGGATTTTTTGTATACAAACGTTTGCTTTTGCTAGTTATATCGATTAGAATTTAATTAAAACTTACGTGAAGGAAAGATGCAAAATGGCCGTGATTGAAGTTACTAATTTGACGCGTGATTATGGAAACGAGCGTGGTTTATTTGAAGTTTCTTTAAAAGTTGAAGCTGGACAGATTTATGCGCTCTTAGGTCCAAATGGAGCGGGCAAATCGACATTGTTACGTCATTTGATGGGCTTTTTACGTTCCAAGCAAGGAACTTGTCGGATTAATAATTTAGATTGTTGGCAAGCCGCGAGCGCGATTCAAGAGAAACTAGGCTATCTTCCTGGAGAAATTAACTTTTTTGATGATATGACGGGTCAGCAGTATCTCGATTTTTTGGCTAATTATCGGGGGTTGCAAGATAAAAAAACGATGCACTCATTAATAGAGCGCTTCGAATTAAATCCTAAGATTAAGCTTAAAAAAATGAGTAAAGGAATGAAACAAAAGGTCGGTATCGTGGCCGCTTTCATGCATCAACCAGAAATTTTGTTGTTAGATGAGCCAACGAGCGGTTTAGATCCTTTGATGTAACAACGTTTTATTGAATTGATTCAAGAACAAAAAAATAAAGGGACCACGATTTTAATGGCTAGTCATATTTTTGAAGAAGTTGAAAAAACAGCCGATCAAGTTGGCATTTTACGTAAAGGGCGCTTGATTACGTCTGAAACATCCGAAAAACTGAGCCAAAAGCACGAGCGAACATACATGGTCACCTTAGAAACGCCACAGTTAGCGACTGCTTTTAGTCATGATTTTGGTGGCCAAATTGCAAAAGATGACCCATGTAAAGTTTTATTGAAGCATCGGGCTAATTTAGAAGAAATCTTTTTAGACTACTATGAAATTAAATAATGAATCTAGCATTATTTAAAAAAGAAATGCGCAGTTCACTTAAGTTGTTAGTGATTTTTATGGCAATCTTAACAATGTATATCGTCTTGATTATCGGGATGTACGACCCAAAAACAGCGCAAGCCTTGTAGTGATTTGAAAAAGTGATGCCTGAAGTGATGGCAGCCGTTGGGATGCAAGGAACACCGGATAGTCTGATGCATTTTATGATTTCTTATTTGTATGGCTTTATTTTATTAGTCTTTCCGATGGTTTATAGCATTATTCGAGCTAACGGCTTGATGGCTAAGTATCTAGAGCAAGGAAGTTTAGCAGCCTTTTGCTTTTTATGTTCAGTCAGTGCCAACGATACTAAACAATGCTTAACGGTTAGTGCAGGAATTTGTGCCTTGATGTATGTGCTTCAAATGCTAGCTAACATGGGCGATAAGTTGGCTAATTTACGCTATTTTACGGTTTTTACGCTGTTTGATGCTAATAAATTAGTGGCAAATACTCCAGCTTATACCGAAAGCCTTAGCTTATTTTTAGCGGCTATAGTATTATTTTTAAGTAGCATCTGGGTCTTTAAAAAACGAGAATTACAAGTATGATGTTTGAGGTGGAAAGATGGAAAAACAAGTTAGTGCGCCGGTGATTTATGAAACACCATATACGGATTTAGCAACGTATGATTTAGAGGAAAAAGTAAGACAAGAAATTGGTGAAGAAAATGTCGAATACATTACCGATTATCCAACTGTCTATATTATTCAAGATGATCGATTGAAAAAAAGAAGTAAATATAAAGTTTATGTTGGTGAAACCAACGATATAATACAACGAACCAATGAACATTTAATTAAAGATAGTAAGAATGAAATTTATTGGGATAACTTTAGAAATTCTAAAACTTCGCTGATGTATGTTATTGGACATGAACATTTTAATAAATCTTTGACATTAGATATCGAAAATAAAATAATGCAGTATTTATCTTGTGTGCCAAATGTTGAAAAAATCCATAATAAACGCACTAATGCTCAAAAAAAATACTATACTTCAAATGAAATGTCATTGATTTTTACTAAGATTTGGAAAAAATTACATGAAAAAAATCAAAATCTGTTTATCTCAGAACAAGAAATTGTTAATTCGGCAATTTTTAAAGCCTCTCCTTTCCATAGTTTGACTAAGGAACAAGAAAAGGCACAAACTGCAATTTTGGAACTTGTAGATAAAGCGATAGCTAAAAAACAAAGTGGACAATTGATTTTAGTTAGAGGCGAAGCAGGTTCAGGCAAAACAGTTTTAATGAGTAGTTTATTTTATAATTTAGCGAAAAGAGCAAAAGATGTGCATCTTTTGGTTAACCATAATGAACAATTAACGGTTTATAAAACGATTGCTAGTAAGTTAGATTTAGAAAAGAAAAAAGATGAAGTGGTTGCTAAACCAACATCCTTTATCAATAAGCATAGTCCAAAACAAAAAGTTGATGTAATTTTAGTAGATGAAGCTCATCTTTTATTAACACAAGGGAAACAATCATATCGCGGTAAAAATCAATTAATTGATTTGTTAGATCGGGCCAAAGTAGTTATTGCGGTATTTGATGATAAACAAATTTTAACACGTGAACAAATCTGGCAAGAAGATATTTTACAAACATTAGGCAATGATTATCCGGTGCAAGAATTTACCTTGATGAATCAAATGCGTATGAATGCGAATGAAGCAACAATTGATTGGCTTAGAACGATGATTGATGATGGTACAATTAAAACTTTACCTAAAGATGATAAATATGATTTGAGAGTCTTTGATGATCCAGCTAAGATGCATCAAGCGATAGTTGAGAAAAACCAAGAACAAGCAGGATTGTCACGGATGGTTGCGACCTTTGATTGGGAATACAATACAAATGCAAAAGGTGAGTTATCATATGTTCAAATTGGTGATTGGAAATTACCTTGGAATCTGCAATTAAAAGATCCAAATAGTAATAAAGAAGATTCTTGGGCTGAACAGGCGATAACTATCAATGAAGTTGGTTCAACCTATACGATTCAAGGCTTTGATCTAAATTATGCAGGTGTTATTTTAGGACCATCAGTGACTTATCGTGACGGTAAAATTGTCTTTGATCCAGCAAAGAGTGCTAATAAAAAAGCAACACAACGACGTTCAATTATAACTAAAGAAGGTTCTCAAATGATATCTTTTGGTCCAGAGCTCTTAAAGCATGAATTAAATGTTTTGCTAACTCGAGGTGTCAAAGGATTATATTTGTATGCTGTGGATGAACAATTACAAAAAGAGTTGATGAAAAAAGTTAAAAATAATTAAATGAAGCGTTATATATCAATAAAGAACTTCTCAATTGTTATTTATATATTGAGGAGTTCTTTTGATATAAATAAAGCGTTTTATATTTAAGTGAGATATAATTAAAGTATAAGATTTTTGAGGTGAAATAAATGGAAAAAGAAAAGATTTATGCACATTATAATGGAACTGATAAGCAATTATTGTTAGATCATCTTTTTAATGTTGCACGCAGTGGAGCGAAGGAAGCACAAACTGTTGGACAAGAGAATGTGTTGTTTTTAATTGGTATTTTTCATGATTTAGGGAAAGCCAGTCAAGCTTTTCAAAATAAATTAATGAAGAAGCCTAATGATAAAGTTGATCATTCTTCGGCAGGCGCATATTTTTTATTTGAAAAAATTCCAACAGTTCTTGAATTTTATTCTTATGATAAAGGGATTGTTAAAATTTTTACAGAATTAGTTTGCTATACAATTAGTGCGCATCATGGAATTTATGATATACCTTTATCAGGGGCAAATAAGACTGCTTATATGGAAAGTAATCTGTACCGTAGAATGCAAGAATACATAAAAAATCCAAATTATAATTATGAAGATATTGATTCATTTGTAAAGGAGATAGATAAAAGTTTAATTGTAAATAATCAATTTAAGAATATTGATGAGTTAATAGTTGCGGCGTTCAACGATTTTGAAAATATTTTTAAAAAAGTAAATAAATTAAAACAAAGCACAGACGAAATGTTTTATTATTTTTCTCTAGTTCAAAGATTGTATCTATCGTTGCTAAAAAATGCTGATATTTTAGATACAATTAATGCGTATAGATTTGAAATTACTCCTTATACTCAAAATGAAGTTTTAGATTTAAAATATCAATATTTAGAAAAAATTGAGCTACTCTATCAACAATATGAGAAAAATTTAGAGAAGCAAACAGAGTTAAATAAGATACGTATGGCAATTGCTAATAGATTAAACAAACGAGCTTTAAATGATACAACTGGGATTTATAAATTGAATTTACCAACAGGTGCAGGGAAAACTAAATTGAGTATGCGTTATGGAATTCATCAAATTAATCAAGAAAAACAAAGATTTTTTTATATTACCCCTTATTTATCAGTTTTAGAGCAAAATGCCAAAGAAATAAAAGGAATTCTAGGCGAAAATGGTGTTTTAGAGCATCATTCAAATATGGTTTCTGAATATGATGGCAATAATGAGATTGACCAACAAGAAGAAGATACTAAAACTTCTATTATGAAGGAATATTTATTAGATACTTGGGATAGTCCAGTTGTCTTGAGTACAATGGTTCAGTTTTTTCAAACCCTGTTTAAAGGAAAATCAGCTAATTTGCGGCGATTTTCAAATTTAATTAATTCCGTGATTATTTTAGACGAAGTACAATCACTACCTGTTCAAGTTACAACTTTGTTTAATTTAACTGTCAATTTCTTAAAAAATATTATGAATGCAACAGTTGTATTATGCACTGCTACACAACCTAAATTTGATTCGAAATACTTAAAGCATACTGTCGTTTATGGTGGAGAAGGTAATGAAAGTTCAGAGTTGGTGACTTTAAGTCAAGAAGAAAGCAATATCTTTAAACGTACAAATATTTACAAATTTGAAGAGTATTTTAATTTGAAGAGTAATATTTTAGATATAGCAACAGCAGCTACCCAGATTAAAGGTGTTTTGAATAAGTCGATTTTAATAATATTAAATACAAAAAATGCTGTAAAAAAAATGTATGAAGAATTGCAAAATTTAGATAGTCAAAAGAAAATTTATCATTTATCAACAAACATGTGTCCTAAGCATAGATTAGATATTATTGATGAAATTAGGAAAAAACTTTCTGAAAATGAGCCGATCATTTGTGTAAGCACACAACTCATCGAAGCAGGCGTCGATGTTGATTTTGATATGGTAATCAGATCATATGCAGGTATCGATTCAATAGTTCAATCTGCTGGAAGATGCAATCGTGAAGGTAAAAAAGTTAACGGAGATGTTTTGTTATTAAATCTTGATCCGCAAGAAGAAAACTTAGATTTTTTAAAGGAAATTAAAAGCAAAAAGGATAAAACCAGTCAAATTATTATTGATAAGCATGGAGAAATTAATATTACTGATTTAAATGATAAATTTTTTGAAAAATACTATGCAAACGAAAAAGATTTTGACTATTCGTTAGGTAAAGATAACGAAAGTGTTTATGAGTTGTTATCGAAAAGAAATCCTAGAAAGTGGCTTATGTATCAAAAATATAAAATTGCTGCTGATAAAATGGATTTGATTCAAGATGAATCGACAGGTGTAATTATTTATTATGGTGATGCTAAAGAAAAAATTGAAGAGTTAATAGTGACGATTGACAAATATGAACGTAATTATGATTCAGAATACCTAAAAGATATTCGAAATATTTTACAACAATTACAACCCTATACGGTTAATGTAAGAGGAAATAAACTATCACGTTTTACATTAAAGTATCTAGATGATAGTGTTCAAATATTACCTGAAGACTATTACGATAACGCTTTAGGAATTAATTTAGAAGGAGCAACTTTTGTATTATAAAAAGGTCGTGCCATATGACACGACCAACTGAATTTAAGGAATATTATCCTTCACACAACTTCAATCCACACGAAATATCGTGATTATAATCTGTATGATAACCTGTTGCTAAAAAAAAATCAACTTTTTAGATAAACATTGTTGACATCATCATCATTCCTTATTATACTTAACACAGAAAGGAGGTGGCAAGATGGATAATGAAAAGTCGAAGTTTTTCTATGTCTGTCTTGAAGGGGATTATGCATTGTTTACTAATCCTACAACTAAAGGTGGTGGCGAGAACGTCTCGTGCAATGCGCCTTCGAGACAAGCGCTAAATGGAATTGTAGATGCGATTTATTATAAACCTACAATAGTTAATATTATTGATGAAGTTAAAGTCATAAACCCTATTCAAACAGAAACAATGGGGAGTAGAATGTTGTTAAATAACATGGGGGCTGATCTTAACTATGTTACTTATTTAAGAGATGTAAAGTACCTAGTTAAATATCATTTTGAGTGGAACCTAACTCGTGAAGATCTTAAACAAGATCGTAATATGAAAAAACATGAAGCGATAGCAGAACGTTCAATTCAACGTGGCGGACGAAGAGATGTATTTTTAGGTACTAGAGAATGTGTAGGTTTAGTAACTGGAATCACTAAAGAAGATTACGATAATGCACAAGGTGCATATTTTAATCAAACTATCTCATTTGGTCTACAGTTTCACTCATTTATATATCCTAAGTCTTCTAAAGAAAAACTAAAAAGCTGTTACACGGAAACTGTTATGAAAGACAGTACGATTGTTTTTAAAAATCAAGAAGATTGTGAAGTTATAAATGAGTTATCAACATATTCTTTTAAAGAAAGCAGTCAATTTAAAGACGTTGGAACTGAGTATGAAGAATATGAAAATTTTTAAATAAAAAGAGGTGATTAATGTGGATTTTTTGAGTGCGTTGTTACGTGCGTATGAATACTGTGAGGAAAAAGAGTTAGTTGATAAGCATGATGGTGATAAAACTGTACTGTTACCACTGTACCATACAAATTTAAGGTCAAGTGGTACTAATATAGTGGAAGCTTGTTTAGATAAAGAAGGTAAGTTAGTTTCTGCTAGTTTTTTGCCTAAGGATGAACAAATTATTTTTCCGGTTAGCCAAGATTCAATAGCTCGATCAGGTAAATTTCCTTTGAGTCACCCGTTGATTGATAAATTATCATATCTTACGAATGACAATGTTCAATTACATCAAATGTATTTAGAAGAGTCGAATAAATTTTTTAAAGCAATAAAAGATCCTGAAGTAAAGAACTTTGTAGATTTGATAAAAGATTTTTTAACTCAAGAAAATTTCTTCGATTTATTGTTATCAAAATTATATCCTAATCAAAATATAGATAGAGATTGTCTTAAAGTAAGTTATTCAGAAAATGGAAAAGCTAAAAGAGTTGATTTTAATGCTGTTTTTCTAACATTTAAAATTATTGAGTTTGATGGAGCTAAAGATGTATCTATAACAGAAAATGTTGATTTGCATCAAGAGTATGTAAGATACGTTGAACATCTTGATTTACCAAAAGGTGTTTGCAATATCAGCGGAACAATGCAACAGTTAACTACTAAGCATCGTGGATTGATGGGAAATGCAAAACTAATATCTGTAAGTAATAATACGGAAAATTATAAGGGAAGATTTAATAAGGGGGAAGATATCATCTCTATAGGGTATCAAACCTCAGAAAAAATCCACTTAATGTTAAAGTATCTGTTAGAAAATAATAATAGTCGGAAATGGCTAAAAGAAAGCCAATATATGATTAATTGGTTCTCAGATGATATTTCTAATGAAAGTCAATTAGATTATGTATATCCATCTAATTCATTTTTAGACGAATTAGATGATGATGCCAAAAATGTAGTTACAGAGGAGAACAAATTAGTTGGACAATCCTTTATAAAAGGTCGTCAAGAATTTTCTGATGATGCATCATATTATGTTGCAATTATTGATAAAGCAAGTAATGGTAGAATTTCTTTAAAATACTTCAGAGAATTAAAAGTATCTAGATTATTTGATAACTTAAAAAAGTGGCAATCAGACAATGAATGGGAATATTATGATAAAACTACAAAACAATTTAAAAAATATATTCCGTCAATGGCTCAAATGATTCTAGTATCTTATGGAATTGAAGAAGACAAAGGATTAGAGTTAAGAAACGAGAGCTTTTTTAAAGCTGAATTTGAGAAATTAATTACTAGTTTAATTGATGGCAAAAATGTACCAGATAATATTTTAAGAGCTGCTGATCAAAATATTCGCCAACGATTAAAATATGAAAAAACGTGGATGACAATACAGTCTGTAACGTTAGGATTGTTCCACAATAAAGGTAAGGAGGAATTAACACCTATGTTAGATAGGGAATATACAAATCGTTCGTATTTATATGGACGATTGTTAGCTGTTTTTGAAAGAATTGAAGCTGCTACATTTGGAGCAGATGAAAAAAGGTTGACAAATGCACAAAAGTTTTGGACTTCGTATACTAATCAACCAGCAATTTTTATGGACACATTGATTAAAAAAACTTCTTTTTACAAAAAAAGCTTATTACAATCGAATTATCCTCTATTTATAAAACTTGATAAAGAGCAGTCTGAAATTATCCAAAAAATCAATGACAATTATTACTTATCATCAGAGGTTAACAATCCATTGGATTATAATTTTATTTTTGGATATTATGCAGAAAATGGTTATATTTTTTCTAAAAAAGAAAGTGAGGAATAAAAATGATTAATAACAAGATTGATTTTATTATGACTATTGATGTGAAGTATGCTAACCCTAATGGTGATCCATTAGCGGGCAATATGCCACGAATTGATTCGAATGGGTATGGATTAATTAGTGATGTTGCGATTAAACGTAAAATTCGTAATCGGATGCAAGACATGGGGTATGATATTTTTGTTAAATCTCGTGATAGAATCGATGATGATTTTATGTCTCTTCAAAAACGTTTTGAAGCTAGTTTTACTGCTAAAGATAGTGATGAAAAAATCGAAAAGGAATCTAATGAGAAATGGCTAGATGTAAGAACTTTTGGTCAAGTTATTACATTTTTGAAAAAGTCAATTGGAATTAGAGGACCAGTTTCAATTAGTATCGCGAGATCTTTACGCCCAATTGCTACAACTACTATGCAAATTACACGTAGTACAAATGGTATGGAAACTAAAAAGGAATCTGGACGTTCTTCTGATACGATGGGAAGCAAGCATTTTGTTGAACAAGAAGTTTATGTAGTTTATGGATCAGTAAATGCATATCTTTCCGAAAAAACAGGATTTGATGATAAAGATTTAGCAGTATTGAAAGAAGCTTTGTTGACGTTATTTGAAAATGACGCTTCATCAGCACGGCCAGAGGGATCTATGGCAATCAAAGATTTATTCTGGTTTGAACATAGCAATAAATTAGGAAATGTTTCAAGTGCTAATATTCGCGAGTTATTAACTTGGACAGATACCAAAGATATGGCAAATGTAGAATATAATGATTATCAAATTAAGTTAGATGAAGAAAAACTAGCTAAGTATCAAGCACAAGGATTAACATTTGAACATTTAACAGGTAAGTAATCATGTCGATAGAAGATGACTATTTAATGCTTTCAGGGATTCAACATTTTTATTTTTGTAAACGTCAATGGGGGCTTATCCATATAAATCAGCAATGGCAGGAAAATGAGTATACTATTGAAGGACAATTTATTCATACAAAAGTTGATAATCCTTTGCTAAAAGAGAAAAGAAAAGATATCTTTATTTCTAGAGCAATGCATGTTTTCTCAAAGGAATTGGGATTAGTCGGAATCTTGGATGCTGTAGAATTCCATAAAGATTCGCAAGGAATTCAAGTTAATCATAAGCGTGGAAAGTGGAAACCGTATATAGTCGAATATAAACGGGGGAAACCTAAAAAAGATAATAGAGACATAATTCAACTAGTTGCAGAAGTGATTTGTTTAGAAGAAACATTAGGTTGTAAAATAGATAAAAGTTATTTATATTATCATAGTACAAATAATAAACAGGAAATTGAAATTACCAAAAGTTTACGAGCGGAAGTTACCTCATATGCGAAACAAATGCATATTTTTTATAGTACAGGTAAGTTACCTAAAGCGGAATATTTTAGGAATTGTCAAACCTGTTCTTTAGTAGATGTTTGTATGCCTAGACTCAGTAAAAAATCCAAAAACACTAGTAACTATATTAAGAATGCTATTATGGGAGATGAAGTATTGTGAGAAAACTATTAAATACTTTATACGTTACCCAAGAAAATTATTATATCACTCGAGATCGAGATAATATTGTAATCAAGGAAGATGGTAAGGTTATCAAACGCTTTCCATTTCGGGTTTTAGAAGGGATAGTTTGTTTTTCTTACTTAGGAGTCTCTCCATCTGCTATTCAATTGTGCAATGAGACTAATATAGCATTATCATTTTTGTCACCATACGGACATTTTTATGGACGGTTTATTGGAAAAACAAATGGCAATGTCTTGCTAAGAAGAGAACAGTATAGAATTGCTGACGATGATGCTAGGTCTATAGATTATGTTCGAAATAGTATAACTGCGAAAATTTCTAATTCTAGAAAATATCTAATTAGATTTCAAAGGGATCATAGAGCGATTATTAATGAGAATGTTTTTAATGATACTGAAGAAAATCTTTTGAATATGATTTATCAAATTCAAAATAGTAGTGATAAAGATAGTATTCGAGGAATCGAAGGAAATGCAGCAAATACTTATTTCAGTGTGTTTAATGAATGTATCCTAGCCAATAAAGATATATTTTATTTTGAAGGAAGATCAAAAAGACCTCCAATGGATTGTGTAAACGCAATGTTATCTTTTGGATACTCGTTGTTAACTAATCAATGTCAAGCAGCACTAGAAACTGTTGGAATAGATAGTTATGTTGGTTTTTTTCATACAGATAGGCCTGGAAGAGCTGGAATGGCGTTGGATTTGATAGAAGAATTTAGATCTTACTTGGTGGATAGATTTGTTTTTTCATTAATTAACAGAAAACAAGTTAATGAAAAGCATTTTGAAATAAAGGAAAATGGTAGTGTCTTTTTAAACGAAAAAGGCCGAAAAGTTTTTTTAGAAAATTGGCAAAAAAGAAATATTTCGGAGATTACGCATCCGTATATTGATGAAAAGATAAAGATAATGTTATTACCGTATGTTCAAGCACAACTTTTAGCAAAGACAATTCGTGGTGAAATAGAATCGTATCCACCGTTTATGATTTAGAGATGAGGGATTATATTTATGATGGTTTTAATTACTTATGATGTCAATACTGAAAGTAAGTCTGGAAAATCTAGATTACGAAAAGTTGCGAAGCTATGTGTTGATTATGGACAAAGAGTTCAAAATTCTGTTTTTGAATGTTCAATTACCCCAGCTGAATTTGTAGAAATAAAGTATAAATTAGCAAAAATAGTTGATTTAAAAAATGATAGTATTAGATTTTATCTTCTTGGAAAAAATTGGCAAAAAAGATTAGAAAAAATCGGAAAAAATGATTCATACGATCCTGATAAAGATCTTTTAATTTTATAAAATAGTCTTTAACGAACCTATGTTAAACATTAATTTATATGAGGTTCGCGTAAAAAAATTAATAATTTGAGTCCTAAAATAAAGATTAATAGCTAAATTAAAGTTTAATTTTAGACTAAGACTCATAAAAATTGCGTACTTTCGCGCAGTCGCTCTCCGTGTGAGAGCGTGGATTGAAATGTCTTTTAACATTTAAATTGTCACCTCCCAAAAATTGTCGCTCTCCGTGTGAGAGCGTGGATTGAAATAAATTGACTCGCAACGTCGTTGTTGCTTGTGTCAAGTCGCTCTCCGTGTGAGAGCGTGGATTGAAATATTGCTCCATACGTGCCGTTAATAACGATTTTTAGTCGCTCTCCGTGTGAGAGCGTGGATTGAAATCTGAAGATGCAAACGCTGATGAAAGCAATGAAAGTCGCTCTCCGTGTGAGAGCGTGGATTGAAATTGAAGTTCTCTCTGTCAGCGACTAACTCGTCGTTACGTCGCTCTCCGTGTGAGAGCGTGGATTGAAATAAGATTTGATTTTGTCAACTATGAGTAATGATTAATGTCGCTCTCCGTGTGAGAGCGTGGATTGAAATGCTTAAATCTACACCATACAAATATGTCATGTCTGTCGCTCTCCGTGTGAGAGCGTGGATTGAAATCTGACAACGCAACGGACGTTAAGCCTGATTTTAGGTCGCTCTCCGTGTGAGAGCGTGGATTGAAATGCCACTTCAAGAAGCCACATTACTCAAGGACCCTAGTCGCTCTCCGTGTGAGAGCGTGGATTGAAATAAGGTTAATTTACGATTTTTATAACTAACCTCGCGTCGCTCTCCGTGTGAGAGCGTGGATTGAAATTAATTTTTTAAATGCTTTAGTGTACTTGTTACCGGTCGCTCTCCGTGTGAGAGCGTGGATTGAAATAAACGTCATAGCTTTACCGCGCTTAACTCCGGCCAGTCGCTCTCCGTGTGAGAGCGTGGATTGAAATAAGCTTGTTACATTTTAAGTCTAACAACGCGTAACGTCGCTCTCCGTGTGAGAGCGTGGATTGAAATGTTGGAACAGACGCAAGACGGTTAAAAACTTTTAGTCGCTCTCCGTGTGAGAGCGTGGATTGAAATATTAATCGTATGAGATACGAGTTTTAGCTCATACGTCGCTCTCCGTGTGAGAGCGTGGATTGAAATAACAGTAATGGAAGTGATTTTTAAAGGGTCGTCAAGTCGCTCTCCGTGTGAGAGCGTGGATTGAAATGTTAATGTCTAAAATAATATCGTTATAATGCGAGGTCGCTCTCCGTGTGAGAGCGTGGATTGAAATAATATAACATTTCGAGGTGTAGCATTCATAGCATTGTCGCTCTCCGTGTGAGAGCGTGGATTGAAATGACTTGTCCGAAACAATTAAAATGTCGCTTACCAGTCGCTCTCCGTGTGAGAGCGTGGATTGAAATCTTAATGATTGCCGGGTAATCGACGTTATAGACGGTCGCTCTCCGTGTGAGAGCGTGGATTGAAATTGCTAATTTCTTTTTAGCAATTGTTTCCAATTCTGTCGCTCTCCGTGTGAGAGCGTGGATTGAAATATTTGCGATTATGAAAAGCTTGATGAAAGGGTTACGTCGCTCTCCGTGTGAGAGCGTGGATTGAAATCTGTTTCTAAATCTAACGATACATCAAGCGCATTGTCGCTCTCCGTGTGAGAGCGTGGATTGAAATGCAACTTTGTACGCTGAACAAAGTAAGCAATACGCGTCGCTCTCCGTGTGAGAGCGTGGATTGAAATTATGATTAGATTTTGAAGTGTTTAAATACGATTGGGTCGCTCTCCGTGTGAGAGCGTGGATTGAAATTTATGAGCATTGATTGGTTAGGAGAAGAAAAACTGTCGCTCTCCGTGTGAGAGCGTGGATTGAAATGCTCCAAATTTTTCTAAAGCAACCCCACTGAGTCAAGTCGCTCTCCGTGTGAGAGCGTGGATTGAAATCAGTAATGCCTGTTTTTTTCCAAAAATCGGACAAGTCGCTCTCCGTGTGAGAGCGTGGATTGAAATTAACTCGCGGTTTGGCTTAAATTTTAAAGTTTGCGTCGCTCTCCGTGTGAGAGCGTGGATTGAAATTAAATCCGCTCCGGCTTGTTTCCAGTTGCCAGTCAGTCGCTCTCCGTGTGAGAGCGTGGATTGAAATATTTACAAGTTCATCAGCTGTTTTTGCGCATTTTGTCGCTCTCCGTGTGAGAGCGTGGATTGAAATGATGCAAAAGAATTTACCGTCAGAGTGTCTAAAAGTCGCTCTCCGTGTGAGAGCGTGGATTGAAATCACATCACCCATACGGCGTCTTTTACCTGTGATTTGTCGCTCTCCGTGTGAGAGCGTGGATTGAAATTCAATTTGAATACGGAGTTGTTGGAGCGGACGATCGTCGCTCTCCGTGTGAGAGCGTGGATTGAAATAGGGGAAATATTAGCTTGTTCAAAGCTAATTAAAGTCGCTCTCCGTGTGAGAGCGTGGATTGAAATAAGCTTGCTAAGAAAATTTCATTTAAACAATTTTGTCGCTCTCCGTGTGAGAGCGTGGATTGAAATAATCGCTAACAGATACGGTACAACTTGGCAAAACAGTCGCTCTCCGTGTGAGAGCGTGGATTGAAATCTTACGCCCCCGTTTTTTTTTAGGAAACGGGGTTGTCGCTCTCCGTGTGAGAGCGTGGATTGAAATCAATGAACTAGCCTTGTTTCGGCTATGATTTCGTGTCGCTCTCCGTGTGAGAGCGTGGATTGAAATTCACGCTTTAAACCAATCTTGTAACCTATCATATCGTCGCTCTCCGTGTGAGAGCGTGGATTGAAATCAAAGTGTGAAGATGAAATTTATACGTTTTTATCGTCGCTCTCCGTGTGAGAGCGTGGATTGAAATAAACAGATTGTGACACATTACCTTACGAAATTATCGTCGCTCTCCGTGTGAGAGCGTGGATTGAAATTCACGAAATCGGTTGTATCGACGCTAGGGACAACGTCGCTCTCCGTGTGAGAGCGTGGATTGAAATGAAAAACGCCCCAGCCACATCGCTGGCGGTAGAAAAGTCGCTCTCCGTGTGAGAGCGTGGATTGAAATAAATCGAATCGGCACTGGCTCGTAACAGTTATTAAGTCGCTCTCCGTGTGAGAGCGTGGATTGAAATACTCTTGTTTGGGGGTACAACAAACAAAGGTACGAGTCGCTCTCCGTGTGAGAGCGTGGATTGAAATGTTGGAATATCTCATTAACAAAAGTCCTGACACGTCGTCGCTCTCCGTGTGAGAGCGTGGATTGAAATAATACCATATTTCTTAGCTTCTGCTTTTGTTTTGGTCGCTCTCCGTGTGAGAGCGTGGATTGAAATACAGTACCTGATGTAAAACCAAGTGCTCCAACGAGTCGCTCTCCGTGTGAGAGCGTGGATTGAAATGTCGAATTATTGTGTACTTTATCTTGTGCACATTGTCGCTCTCCGTGTGAGAGCGTGGATTGAAATAGCGCTACTTACACGGTTAGTCAAACTATCAACGGTCGCTCTCCGTGTGAGAGCGTGGATTGAAATAAGAATCTTCCTTTGGCGGTTCAACAGGAACTGCAAGTCGCTCTCCGTGTGAGAGCGTGGATTGAAATTCGTGATTATGCAATCGATGAAGTTAGAAAAAATTTGTCGCTCTCCGTGTGAGAGCGTGGATTGAAATATTTTAAATCGTCTCCTTTAATATCTCTTGATTACGTCGCTCTCCGTGTGAGAGCGTGGATTGAAATATCACCAGTTGTTTTACTAATACCTTTAAACACGTGTCGCTCTCCGTGTGAGAGCGTGGATTGAAATAGGCAATTTAGATATCAATGTGGGTGTAGGTGATGTCGCTCTCCGTGTGAGAGCGTGGATTGAAATCGTTAAGTGTACCGTCTGCGTTGGTAATAGCACCGTCGCTCTCCGTGTGAGAGCGTGGATTGAAATGCCGATGAACACTCCGAAGTCGTAAAATCCGTAGCGTCGCTCTCCGTGTGAGAGCGTGGATTGAAATTTTTTCGTATCTTAAATATTTATCTGCAAACTCAGGTCGCTCTCCGTGTGAGAGCGTGGATTGAAATAGTTGGTCGTATCGCAATCAAACGACCAGACTTTTGTCGCTCTCCGTGTGAGAGCGTGGATTGAAATTTCGCCATTAATCAAACTAAAAACAATCGGTAGGTCGCTCTCCGTGTGAGAGCGTGGATTGAAATAAAATATCCTAAAAACAAGCAATGGTAAAATATCAGTCGCTCTCCGTGTGAGAGCGTGGATTGAAATTTTTTCGTATCTTAAATATTTATCTGCAAACTCAGGTCGCTCTCCGTGTGAGAGCGTGGATTGAAATAGTTGGTCGTATCGCAATCAAACGACCAGACTTTTGTCGCTCTCCGTGTGAGAGCGTGGATTGAAATTTCGCCATTAATCAAACTAAAAACAATCGGTAGGTCGCTCTCCGTGTGAGAGCGTGGATTGAAATAAAGCCAAGCCCAACAGAGCACGCCTTTCTCGACCGTCGCTCTCCGTGTGAGAGCGTGGATTGAAATTTCGCCTTTTCTTTTTTTGGCGATCATGTCTTCAAGTCGCTCTCCGTGTGAGAGCGTGGATTGAAATTTAAAGAACGTATTTGAAAATTGTTGTTTGTGTAGTCGCTCTCCGTGTGAGAGCGTGGATTGAAATCAAGTGCTAGTAGACGTGAGTTAGGTAAAATTACAGTCGCTCTCCGTGTGAGAGCGTGGATTGAAATCAGGTATTAAAAGACCTTGCTCCTTTAATTCTTGTCGCTCTCCGTGTGAGAGCGTGGATTGAAATAAGCTTATCTAGTAAACCTTGTCCGTCATAGGTTACGTCGCTCTCCGTGTGAGAGCGTGGATTGAAATTTTAATAATTGCTGGGTCTTCAAACGCTCCGCTGTCGCTCTCCGTGTGAGAGCGTGGATTGAAATATAATTAAATCAAACAACGCTTTCCAAGTAGTTAGTCGCTCTCCGTGTGAGAGCGTGGATTGAAATAATAGATGTTGATTTTAAGCGTAAAGAAATGATTGTCGCTCTCCGTGTGAGAGCGTGGATTGAAATCATTGTTGCTTCCCCAATTAGCAACCCAACGATCAGTCGCTCTCCGTGTGAGAGCGTGGATTGAAATAACGCACCAATTCCAGCGTAAGAATTTGTGTAACTGTCGCTCTCCGTGTGAGAGCGTGGATTGAAATAAATCTTAAAAGATGGAAACGGACAAGAAAATAAGTCGCTCTCCGTGTGAGAGCGTGGATTGAAATGATTTGAAATTTTAAATAAAAGCGACAACGGATAGTCGCTCTCCGTGTGAGAGCGTGGATTGAAATGGTCACTTCTAAAATTGTAAATAACCAAGTCTTTTGTCGCTCTCCGTGTGAGAGCGTGGATTGAAATCTAGCTCGTATCCTTTAAAAATACTCATGTCACTGTCGCTCTCCGTGTGAGAGCGTGGATTGAAATAGCAACGCAACAAAATATCATTAAAATTGGTCTTGTCGCTCTCCGTGTGAGAGCGTGGATTGAAATAGCGTGTGCATCATTTACATTTAAAGCGTAACTGTGTCGCTCTCCGTGTGAGAGCGTGGATTGAAATAACAATAGTTCTGATTTCATCAGCTCCAATTCTAGTCGCTCTCCGTGTGAGAGCGTGGATTGAAATGATAGACGAATTATCCGAATGTATATTATTTAAAGTCGCTCTCCGTGTGAGAGCGTGGATTGAAATGTATCGAGTTGTATAGCTTTAACAACTTGATTTTGTCGCTCTCCGTGTGAGAGCGTGGATTGAAATCGGCTTGGTGCTCGTCATTTTTAAAATCAACGTCGTCGCTCTCCGTGTGAGAGCGTGAATTAAGATATCCTCTGGAAATCGTTCGTTCCATTTTGGGATTTGTCGCTCTTCATGTGAGGGCGACTATTTTTTAGCTCCAGTAATAACGACTTTATATTAATTTAGTTATCATAAAAGGGAGATTTTTATGAATTTCAAGCGTTTTGAAGTTATTAGTGGAAACTATATCGAAGAAATTTATGGTCAAGTACGTTTAGGCTATTCATTAAGTGATAATACTGATTTTTATGATATGTTGGAATGGCTGAAAAAAGGTGATTTTCAAGGTCAGACGCTGGTCTTTTATGATTATACTAATGGCAAGGTCTATGAGCTATTTGTCAAACAAAAAATGTGCTATATGGCGAGCCGGTCTATTTAAAAAATTATTATTGGTTTTTGCAAGGGAGTTTCAATAGCGAAAAAATCACGTTATTTAAGTATTTTCCTGGTAAGTTGCTAGAACCAGTCACACAATTTAAAATAACAGAAATAGAACTTTATAATTTACGTATCATTGGAGAAGATGTCCGCATTATAAGCAAAGATAATGAGTTTATCTGTTATTATCCGGAGAGTTTTAGTTTTCCTAAAAAAGCTAATGAAACCGTCAGCTTGATTTCAGATGACAAGGTATATTTGGATGCCTGGATAGAAGAAGGCTGGGACGATGAACACAAGATTATAAGTATTACGAAAAAGTCATCATCAGAGATTCTCAAGGTAATTTAGTCTCTGAAAAACTTGGGTGTATGCAACAGCGCCCAGATGGAACTTGGTGGTTAGCATAAGTTGGCTATAGCAGTCAATCTCATGGTTGGCTGTTTTTGTTGTACTTTAAAACACTTATCATTTCATCTTTTAAATAAAACGCGGTAAAATATAGTTAGTTGAATTATTCTTGAAAGAAGGAATAAGTATGAATCCTGAAAAATTAACCGAGGCCTTGCAAGCTGCGATTGGCCAAGCTCAACAGATTGCGGTAACACGGCATCATCAAGAAATCGATGTGGTTCATCTGTTCAAATTCTTAGTGCAACCGGGTGAATTTGCGGCTGATGTTTACAAAAAAGCGCAGATCGATGTCGCTAGTTTTGAACAAGAAATCGATCGGCAATTAGACAAATTATCAGTAGTTGAAGGCAGTGTTCAATACGGACAAAATATTAGCCAAAATATGTTAAGTTTATTGCAAAGTGCTGAACAAATTCGCACAAAGTTAGGCGATGAGTATATTGCGATTGATACAATTTTATTAGCCTTATTTGACTTGAAGCATCATCCCTTGACACAATATTTAATTAATCATGGCTTAACGAAAGCAAAGTTTGAAAAAATAATTCAAGACTTGCGAGGAGGAGAACGTGTGACGTCTAAGAATCAAGAGGAACAATACAAAGCTCTAGAAAAATATGGAGTAGATTTAGTTAAACAAGTTCGTAGTGGCAAGCAAGATCCGATTATTGGACGTGATGATGAGATTCGTGATGTCATCCGTATTCTTTCACGTAAAACCAAGAATAATCCAGTCTTGATTGGGGAACCTGGTGTTGGTAAAACGGCGATTGTCGAAGGATTAGCCCAACGGATTGTCCGAAAAGACGTTCCAGAAAATTTACGTGATAAAACAATTTTTTCTTTAGATATGGGATCTTTGATTGCTGGGGCCAAATATCGTGGTGAATTTGAAGAACGCCTAAAAGCCGTCTTAAAAGAAGTTGCCAAAAGTGAAGGTAAAATCATTTTATTTATCGATGAAATCCATAATATTGTTGGTGCCGGTAAGACAGAAGGTAGTATGGATGCTGGTAACCTCTTAAAGCCAATGCTTGCTCGGGGTGAACTGCATTTGATTGGTGCAACGACCTTAGATGAATATCGTGAATACGTTGAAAAAGATAAAGCCTTAGAACGTCGCTTCCAAAAAGTGCTCGTTAAAGAACCAACCGTCGAAGATACGATTTCTATTTTACGTGGTTTAAAGGAACGTTATGAAATTCATCATGGTGTTCGTATTCACGACAACGCCTTAGTTGCTGCAGCTACTTTATCTAATCGCTACATTACCGATCGTTTCTTACCAGACAAAGCAATTGATTT
Organism: Ligilactobacillus sp. Marseille-Q7487; assembly: GCF_949152225.1. Lineage (NCBI taxonomy): Bacteria > Bacillati > Bacillota > Bacilli > Lactobacillales > Lactobacillaceae > Ligilactobacillus > Ligilactobacillus sp. Marseille-Q7487. Next base: position 983,251 of record NZ_CASCJC010000001.1, on the reverse strand, counting down.
AGTCGATGAAGCCTGTGCAGAGATTCGCGTTGAAATGAACTCAATGCCAAATGAACTCGATCAAATTACCCGCCAATTGATGCGTCAAGAAGTTGAAGAAGCAGCTTTGAAAAAAGAAAGTGATCCAGCTTCCAAACGTCGCCTAGAAGAGCTTCAAGCAGAATTAGCTCAGTCTCGTGAGCAAGCCAATAAACTCAAGATGCGTTGGGAAACGGAAAAACAAGATATCAAAGCTGTTAGTGATAAAAAAGCCGAATTAGACAAAGCGCGCCATGATTTAGAAGAAGCTGAAAACCAATATGATTTAGAAAAGGCCGCTAAGTTACAGCATGGAACGATTCCACGTTTAGAAAAAGAACTACATGATTTAGAAAATACCGAACGGCCAGATGAATGGTTAGTTGAAGAATCCGTGACTGAAAATGAAATTGCGGCAGTTGTAAGTCGCTTAACAGGTATTCCAGTCGCTAAATTAGTGCAAGGGGAACGTGAAAAACTTTTGCATTTAGCTGAGAGCTTACATCAACGTGTCATCGGACAAGATGAAGCAGTTAATGCTGTTGCTGATGCGGTTTTACGTTCTCGTGCCGGTTTGCAAGATCCATCTAAGCCATTAGGTTCATTTATGTTTTTAGGACCAACTGGGGTCGGGAAAACCGAGTTAGCCAAAGCCTTAGCTGAAAATATGTTTGATTCTGAAAAACATATGGTACGGATTGATATGAGTGAATACATGGAAAAAATCTCTGTTTCTCGTTTAGTCGGTGCTGCTCCGGGTTATGTAGGCTATGAAGAAGGGGGCCAATTAACCGAAGCAGTTCGGCGTAATCCATATACAATTGTGTTATTGGATGAAGTTGAAAAGGCTCATCCCGATGTCTTTAACATCTTGTTACAAGTCTTAGATGATGGTCGCTTAACTGATGGACAAGGGCGCACGGTTGATTTTAAGAATACGATTTTAATTATGACTTCTAATTTAGGTTCACAAGTATTGCTCGAAAATGTTCAAGAAGACGGGCAAATTTCAACAGAAACCAGACAACAGGTCATGAAACTAGCACAAGCACATTTTAAGCCTGAATTTTTGAATCGAATTGATGATATTATTATGTTTACACCGTTAAGCTTGCATGCCATTGAAGAAATTGTCGATAAATTTGTCCAACAACTTTCAACGCGCTTAGCTAGTCAAGAAATTTCTCTTAAGATTACGCCTAAAGCTAAGATGTGGTTGGCTAACAACGGTTATGATCCAGCATACGGAGCACGTCCATTACAACGTTATATTACAAATCAAATAGAGACACCGCTTGCTCGTGAAATAATTGCAGGTAAAATAATGCCACATAGTGAGGTGTTAATTGAATTAGGTGAGCATGAATCGTTGATTTTTACAAATCAACCCCAATCTGAATAATAAAAAACGAATCTCCTATAAAGGGGGATTCGTTTTTTTTACAGGAAATAATAAAAATAAGAAGTTACTTTAACTATAGATCATAAAAAATAAAAGTCGACAGGAGAGCTTTCACTTGCCGACTTTTTAATTAATTAGTTTTTTTAGGTGCTTTAATCATTGTTCCCAAGATATTGATGATAATAAAACCACCAATCATTGCAATGACACCACTTTCGATTGGATTAAATTCAAGTGCGCCTAAAGAAGACACGATGTAACCCAAAACGGTACCGTAAATAAAGCCCCAAAATAAAATGGTAAGTTGTTTTGCCATTAGAAAACACCTCTCAATATGTAGTAGTTTAGCACATTTTGATGCAAACTGCACAAATAAAATTGCGAATTTGTCGCATTTATATCAAAACATCTAGTATAATTAAAGAAAAAAAGCGATGTGAGGTGAGATTATGTACAGCCCATTACAAGTTTTGAGTTGTTATAGTTTATTACAAAGTACCATAGACATAAAGACTTATGTCAGTGAAGCTAAAAAGTTAGGCTACCAAGCCTTAGCTTTGACAGACTTAAATGTGATGTATGGGGTGCTTGATTTTTATGAAGAATGTAAAAAACAAAATATTAAGCCTATCATTGGGTTGACTATTCAATTAGAGGATGGTCAATTAGTATTACTTGCAAAAAATTTGCAAGGATATCATAACCTTTTAAAAATTTCTTCATTAAAGATGATACAAGAAGAAGCACTGAGTTTAGATCAATTAGTTGCTTATTTGAATAATTTATACGTAATTTTACCAACACAAAACAGTCCAATTAGTGAATTAGTTCAGCTTGGTCAACAAGATAGCGCTCAAAGCTGGCTAATGAAGCTTAAGCAACATGTAGATGAAAATAGTTTACTGATAGGTATTAGTATTAGTACAAATGAAAGATATTTGGAACAATTAAAAGAATTAACGCTAAAAATGCAGCTTAGGTTAGTTTTTGCAAGTCCAGTACATTATTTGAAAGCTGGCGATTATTTTAAGACAATGATCGTTCAAGCAATAAAAAAGCAGCAAGTTTTGTCACAGACAGCTTTAGATGCTCGTAGATGGGGACGTCATTATTTATATGCTCCAGATGAGATTTTTAAACGTTGTCAAGAAAAAAATTTAGTAGAGGCTTATCAAAATGTAATTGAAATTGTTAATCAAATAGATTTAGAACTAAAATTTTCTGATGTTCAATTACCTAAATTTACTGTTCCAGAAGGGTTTAATAGTCAACAATATCTTAAAAAATTATGTTATGAAGGCTTAAAAGTACGTCTAAATGCAGGTTTAAGTACGGATATAACACAGTATCAAATACGTTTAGACTACGAATTGTCTGTTATTCATCAGATGGGCTTTGATGATTATTTTCTAATAGTTTGGGATATTACTAATTTTGCACATCAGCATCAGATACGAATTGGACCAGGACGTGGTTCTGCTGCGGGGTCATTAGTTTCATATTGCTTATTTATTTCTGATGTTGACCCACTTAAATATCAGTTGTTGTTTGAAAGATTTTTAAATCCTAAACGTGCGCAAATGCCAGATATTGATTTGGATATTCCTGATCGTAAAAGGGCAGATGTTTTAAAATATGTTCATCAAAAATATGGACATCAAAAAACAGCGCAAATTATAACATTTGGAACACTAGCGGCAAAACAAGCTATACGAGATGTCGCTCGGGTAATGGGACAAACAACATTACAACAAAATAAATGGAGTGCAGCTTTAAGTAAAGCGTTAAATGACAATGACACACGCACATTAATAGGCTGTCAAAATCATTATGCAATCAAACGTTTATTTGATGAAGACCCCATAAATGAATTAATTTTTAATACTGCACAACAAATTGAAGGTCTGCCACGTCATTATTCGATTCATGCAGCTGGCGTAGTTTTGAGTGATCATGATTTAAGTGATGTAATTCCAGTTCAAGCAAGCACAGATGGAATGTTACTGACGCAATTTGCTAAAAAACAAGTTGAAAAAGTGGGTCTATTGAAAATGGACCTTTTAGGTTTAAGAAATCTTACCTTGCTAGATGATACTTTGCGAATCGTTTTAAATAATTATGATGCAAGTTTTAACATTACGCGCATTAATTTAAATGATCAAAAAACATTAGCGTTATTTGGGAATGCCGATACTGATGGTGTTTTTCAATTTGAATCAGATGGAATTAAACAATTGTTAGTAAGATTAAAACCTAGTTGTTTTGAAGATATTGTGGCAGCTAACGCATTATATCGACCAGGACCAATGGAAAATATTGGCGAGTTTATAGCGCGTAAACATGGACAAAAACCAATTGTATACTATGATAAACTTTTGGAACCAATTTTGGCTTCAACTTATGGAATCATTGTCTATCAAGAACAAGTCATGCAAGTTGTAGCAAAATTAGCAGGTTTTGATTTGAGTGAAGCTGATATTTTACGTCGTGCTATCAGTAGTAAAGATGATGAATTACTAGCAAAAATAAAGCAACGTTTTATTTCAGGAGCAGTTAAACACAATGTTGAACAAAAAGTTGCCGAACAAATTTATGAATATATTGCAAAATTTGGAGGATATGGCTTTAACCGTTCGCATTCAGTTGCTTACTCCAAATTAGCTTTTGAGTTAGCTTATTTGAAAACTTATTATCCAGCAGCATTTTTTACTGCATTATTAAATACTAATTCGAGCGATAAAACGAAAAAATATTTATCTGAAATTAAACAACGCAAAATAAAAGTTTTTCCACCATCAATTAATCAAAGCCAGGGTTATTTTACCTTACGAAATAATAGTATTTACTTTGGATTGAAAAATATTAAAACATTATCGTTTAACTTTATTGTGGCAATATTAAGTGAAAGAAAGCATCATGGAAAGTTTAAGAGTCTAGCTGACTTCATGCAACGCTTAGATAAGAAGTTTTTAAAAGAAGATCAAATCGAAGCTTTGATTTATTCAGGTGCTTTTGATGAATTTAAACAATCACGTTCAGAGTTATTGGCTGCATATCCAGGTATTTTGAGTAACATTGAGCTTAGTGGAGATAGTATAGAATTATTTAAGATGTTGGCGCCTAAACAAAATAAACAAGTTCAAATACTTAGTCAAGAATTTTTATTAGAAAAAGAAGCCCATTATTTAGGAACCTATATATCAAGTTATCCAACTGAAAATTTTAAGAATTTAGCTAGTAAGTTTAATGTCTGTCCAATTGCCTTACTTAAAGCTAATCAAGAAGCATATATTTTGCTTTATCCTAAGTCTCTTAAAGAAATTAGGACTAAAAAAGGCGATTTGATGGCTTTTTTACATGGTAGTGATGCAAGTTGTGAATTGGATGTAACGATTTTTCCGCGACAATATCAACAATTCAAAGATATCTTAGCTGCTAAACAAGTTTTATTAATTCAAGGGAAAGTTGAACCAAGAGAGCGGTTGACACTAATTGCACAACATATTGAGTTAGCAAAAGAGACTACAATGGAAAAATTATATATCCGTATTCCGCTGAATTTTGTTGATAAAGAAGTTTTACAAACGACACTACGAAATTTTAGTGGTTCAACACAAGTAATAGTGTATGATGTTGCTAGTGATAGTAAATTTTTACTAAATAAAAATCTGTCAGTGAAAATTTCAAAAGAACTATTGGCAAGGTTAAAGCATATTTTAGGCTCAGAAAATGTTGTTGTTCGGTAAAAAAACGAATATTATCTGGAAATATGTGCTAAATTTTTGAAAAAGTATTATGAAAATGAGAATTGATTTACAATTTTTGTGAAAAACAAGAATTATTTCCAGAACACGCTTTCAGGTTAACGAAAAACGTTTCTTAAAGCATACCAACATTCTTAGAAAACTTATGAAAATCAATTGAAAATAGTTTGAAGAAGTGATAATATAACAAGTGGAGAATGTAGTACTACAGATTTATTTACTTGAGGTGAAGAAATGAAACGCATTGGTATTTTAACAAGCGGTGGCGATGCCCAAGGTATGAACGCTGCTGTGCGTGCAATCGCACGTGCTGCAATGAATGCAGGCCTTGAAGCATACGGTATCAACTATGGATACAAGGGTTTGGTTGAAGGTAATATCTTCGAAATGAAATCTATGGATCTTGATGGTATCATCAACCGTGGCGGTACAATTCTTTATTCTGCACGTTTCCCAGAATTTGCAGAAGTAGAAGTCCAATTAAAAGGTATCGAAGTTTTGAAGAAGTTCGGTATTGATGCTTTAGTTGTTATCGGTGGCGATGGTTCTTACCATGGTGCTGAAAAATTAACTAAACATGGTTTCAATTCAATTGGTATCCCAGGCACAATTGATAATGATATTCCAGGTACCGACTTTACAATCGGTTTTGATACTGCAGTTAACGTCGCAGTTGAAAACTTAGATCGTATCCATGATACAGCTAAGTCACATCAACGTATCTTCGTTGTTGAAGTTATGGGTCGTGGCGCTGGCGATATTGCTTTATGGGCAGGTATTGCAACTGATGCTGATGCAATTGTTATTCCAGAACGTGAATACGATGCAAAAGCAATTGCTGACAAGTTAACAGCAAACCGTGAACAAGGTAAAGATTACGGTATTGTTGTTGTTGCAGAAGGTGTAAAATCTGCTGCTGAATTGAAAGCTGAAATTGATCAATACGGTGACTTTGATAGTCGCGCAATCACATTAGCACACGTTCAACGTGGTGGTATTCCAACAGCTAAAGATCGCGTTTTAGCAAGCCGTTTTGGTGATTATGCAATTCAATTATTACTTGAAGGTAAGGGTGGTTTGGCTATCGGTATTCGTGATAACAAACTTGTTGCAACAGATATCATCGATACATTAGAAAACCATAAACATCAAACAGATGTTTCCTTACTTGATTTAAATGATCGTCTACGTTTTTAATCAGGCGTAGCCATAATTAATTTTGTTAAAAACGACATAAAAGTCATTTTTAAATTTTTTCAAAGGAGAGATTTCACTCATGAAAAAGACCAAGATCGTAAGTACACTTGGACCAGCTAGTTCTGATTTAGATACAATTGTTAAATTAATTGAAGCGGGCGCTAACGTTTTCCGCTTTAACTTCTCTCATGGTGACCATGAAGAACATTTAGGTCGTATGAAACTCGTTGATGAAGCTGAAAAGATTACCGGCAAGATAGTTGGTAAGATGCTTGATACAAAGGGTGCTGAAATTCGTACAACTGTTCAAAAAGAAGGTAAACTTCACTTCAATATCGGTGATGAAGTTCGTATTTCTATGGATGCATCACTTGAAGGTACAAAAGAAAAGATTGCCGTTACTTACCCTGGCTTATTTGATGATGTTCATGTTGGTGGCCATGTGTTATTTGATGATGGCTTGATTGATATGCAAATCGAAAGCAAAGACGAAGCAAACAAAGAATTAGTATGTAAAGTCTTAAACGAAGGTACACTTGGTTCACGTAAGGGTGTTAACGCTCCTGGCGTTTCTATCAACTTACCTGGTATTACAGAAAAAGACTCTGATGATATTCGCTTTGGTTTAGACAATGAAATCAACTTTATTGCTGCTTCATTCGTTCGTAAACCACAAGACGTTTTAGATATTCGTGAACTTTTAGAAGAAAAGAACATGACACATGTTCAAATCTTCCCTAAGATCGAATCTCAAGAAGGTATCGACAACTTTGATGAAATCATCAAAGTATCTGATGGTTTAATGATTGCTCGTGGTGACATGGGTGTTGAAATTCCAGCAGAAAACGTTCCTTTGGTACAAAAGAGCTTAATCAAGAAGTGTAACGCTGCTGGTAAGCCAGTTATCACAGCTACACAAATGCTTGATTCTATGCAAGAAAACCCACGTCCTACACGTGCTGAAGCATCTGACGTTGCTAATGCTGTCTTTGATGGTACAGATGCAACAATGCTTTCTGGTGAATCTGCAAACGGAGATTACCCTGTAGAAGCTGTAGCTACAATGGCTCGTATCGATGTTAAGGCTGAAACAGCTTTACGTCAACATAAGACATTCTCATTGAATGACTTTGATAAGACTGATGTGACAGAAGCAGTTGCACGTGCAGTTGCGGAAGCAGCAGATAACTTGAACATCAAGACAATCGTTGCTGCAACAAAATCTGGTCATACAGCTCGTTTAATTTCTAAATATCGTCCAGATGCAGACATCTTGGCAGTGACATTTGATGAACGTACACGTCGTGGTTTATCAATCAACTGGGGTGTATATCCTGTCTTAGCAGAAGCACCTTCTTCTACAGATGAAATGTTTACTTTAGCTACAGAAAAAGCTAAAGAAGCAGGCTTTGCTAAAGAAGGCGACTTAATCTTAATTACTGCTGGTGTTCCTGTTGGTGAAAAAGGTACAACAAACGTAATGAAGATTCAATTAATTGGTTCTAAAGTTGTTGATGGCCAAGGTGTTGGCGATGAAACAGTTATTGGTAAAGCTGTTGTAGCAACTTCCGCACAAGAAGCTAACGAAAAAGCTGTTGAAGGTTGTATTTTAGTTACAAAAACAACTGACAAAGACTACTTGCCAGCAATTGAAAAAGCATCTGCTTTAGTTGTTGAAAATGGTGGTTTAACATCACATGCAGCTGTTGTAGGTATTTCTATGGGAATTCCTGTAATCGTTGGTGCTGCTGATGCAACAACATTAGTATCAAACGATGAAGTAATCACTGTTGATTCTCGTCGTGGTATTGTTTACCATGGTGCTTCAAACGTTCTTTAATATATAAAGAATTGCTGAATTGATAAAATAACTGACACTGTTCGCATAGACTTAAAGTTTTGCGGACAGTGTTTTTATTTACATGTTTGATTCGCTTTTTGACACTATTTAAGTTAAAATAGAAGAGAATGAATTATTTTAGAGAAAATTTCAAATGTAAACAGATTAATGAGGTGAAAGAGTTTGGAAAGCTGGTTGTTTTTATTATTAGTATTAGGAGTGGCTTTATTTGGTAAAAATACCTCACTAATCATCGCAACCCTTGCAGTGATGGTTTTAAAACTTTTACCACTTACGGCTAAATGGTTGCCTACGATTCAAGCAAAGGGAATCAATTGGGGCGTTACAATTATTTCAATTGCTATTTTAGTTCCAATCGCAACAGGTCAAATTGGTTTTAAAGATCTGATGCATGTTTTTCAAACACCAGCAGGTTGGATTGCAGTAGCCTGTGGTATTTTAGTGGCAATTCTTTCGCGTTATGGTGTTAATCAATTATCTGCTTCACCACAAGTTACCGTAGCTTTAGTTTTAGGGACAATTATTGGTGTTGTTTTCTTAAAAGGGGTTGCTGCTGGTCCAGTTATTGCTAGCGGGATAACTTATTGTATCGTTAGTTTATTACATTTGAGTTTTAATTAAAGGAGTAAGAAATGTTACAAGATTTACTTGGTAGAAATATTACAGCAACTGTAATTGATGAAAATCAAGACTATGTTTTCGCTCAACAAGCGGGACAAACTTTTCGATTAGCGAAAAAAGAATTAAATAAGTTACCTAAAATTGGAGCACAAGTTACAGGATTTGCTTATGAAAATGAAAATCATCAGTTACAATTAACTAAAAATACTCCTAAAAGTGGAATTGGTAAATATGCCTGGGCAACAGTAGTCAAGGTTCAACGTGGTCTTGGAGTATTTGTTGATATTGGCTTGGAAAATAAAGACATTGTCATTTCTTTAGATGAATTACCAGAATTGAGTGAACTTTGGCCTAAACGTGGTGATCGTTTAATGGTCGCGCTTAAAGTTGATGCTAAAGGCAGAATTTGGGGAGATTTAGCAACTGAAGAAATGTTTAGAGCTGTCAGTGTTAAGGCTAATCAAAAAATGTTAAATAAAAACGTGACAGCTACAGTTTACCGTTTGAAAATGGTAGGAAGTTATGTTTTAACTTCAGATTATTGTCTTGGCTTCATTCATCAATCTGAGCGTGAACAAGAACCCCGTTTAGGTGAAGTATTACAAGCGCGCGTGATTGCAGTTAGAGATGATGGTACTTTAAATTTATCTTTGCGACCACGTGCCCATGAAGCTATCAGTGATGATGCACAGATGATTTTAGTTGCTTTGCAACATAGTCCAGATAAAAGTTTACCGTTTTGTGATAAGAGTGATCCACAAGCGATTAAGGTTTATTTTGGTATTAGTAAAGGTCAATTTAAACGCGCAGTTGGACACTTGATGAAAGCAAATTTAGTTTATCAAGAAGATGGACAATTATTTTTAAAATAGACTGGAGATGAGTTGGTTATGGCAGACGTTCAACAAGATGAATTGACACGGATTGAAGAAGCTTTGCATAATGCAGGCTTTAAATTAACACCACAACGTAAAGCGACCGTTAAAATTTTACTTGAACATCATAAAGAACATCTATCCGCTGAAGAAGTCTATGTTTTTTTGACTCAAAAAGAGCCTGAAATTGGATTAGCCACTGTATATCGTACGTTAGATATTTTAACTGAAATAAAAGTAGTTAATAAGATAACTTTTGAAGATGGTATTGCACGGTTTGATTTGTTGACACAAGATCATGGACATTTTCATCATCATTTAGTTTGCACAAAATGTGGTAAAACCCAAGAAATTCATGAAGACTTGTTAGGTGATGTTGAACGCCTGGTTAAACGCCAATTTCATTTTGAAGTTAGTGATCATCGCTTAACCTTTTTAGGAATTTGTGAAGATTGTCAACGTCAAGCTAAATTACGAGGTGAGTAACATAAATAGATTGTTAGAAGAATATCTACATTATTTACGTGTCGAGCGTGGTTTGGCGCATAATACTTTAGCCAGTTATCGTAATGATTTAAACCAATTTTTACAATATTTGCAAACTAAGCAAATTACTACTTTGACTGAAGTCGATAAAAACACTATTATAGAATATCTAACCTTTCAAACCCAACAACATAAGGAAAATAGTTCAATCATTCATAGTATTACGAGTCTACGCCGTTTTTTTAGTTATTTGGTACAAGAAAAGATTATCATCAAAGATCCAATGTTATTGATTGATACACCTAAAAAGAAGCAAAAATTACCAGAAGTTCTATCAATTAAAGAAGTCGAAACTTTATTGGCAACACCAAATACCGCACAAATATTAGGAATGCGCGATCGGACCATTTTAGAAGTAATGTATGCAACTGGTTTACGGGTTAGTGAAATTATCAACATCAAATTAAACGATCTACATTTGAGCTTAGGCATCATTCAAACGATCGGTAAAGGTAATAAGGAACGAATTATTCCAATTGGAGACGTTGCTGCTAAATGGATTGAACGTTATTTAAACGAGTCACGTCCTAAGTTATTAAAACAAAAACGTTCACCTTATCTTTTTTTGAATTTTCATGGAGAACAGTTAACACGACAAGGCATTTGGAAAAATTTGAAAGCTCATGTAAAAAAAGCCGGAATTCAAAAAAACGTTACTCCCCATACATTACGGCATTCATTTGCTACACATATTTTAGAAAATGGTGCAGATTTACGAATTGTACAAGAATTGCTAGGTCATTCTGATATTTCGACAACTCAAATTTACACGCATCTATCAAAACAAAGATTATCTAAAGTTTATAATCAAGCACATCCACATGCATGATTTTAGTGAAAGGATGATAAACAATGCTATATAAATATAAAAATGATTATGCAAAAATTGCGATGGGATTGTTGTCGTTTATTCCTGATCTAAAAAACTTTAACAATCTGCAAATAGAATTACAATGGTATGCTAATAATTCTAATCGTGCCTTGTTGTTGTGGAAAAATAAATATGGTGATTTTACTGGAATCATAGGCTTATTAGTTCTTGATTCAAGTGTATTAGTGCGACACATTGCTGTGACTCCCACTGAACGTGATGGGAGATTAGTCTATGAGCTATTGGATGCTGTTGCGCAACTTTATCCGACTAAAAAGGTATTAGGAAGTTTGGATATTGCAGCTTTATTTACTAAGTGGGAAAAGAGAGAATATGAAAGAACAAATAATACATGAAACACCCTTAACTTTTAAAATTGCTGAATTTGAAGGCCCACTTGATTTGTTGTTGCATTTAATTCGTAAAAATGAAATGGACATCTATGATATTTCAATGTCAAAAATTACCGCGCAATATATCGACTATCTACACCAAATGCAGACTTTACGATTAGATGTTGCTGGAGAATATTTAGTGATGGCTGCAACTCTAATCAATATTAAAAGTCGGATGTTGTTGCCGACTGAACAAACTAAATTACAAGATGATGTAGAAGAGTTCGGAGATCCGCGTGAAGATTTAGTACAACAATTGATTTTGCACCAAACTTTTAAGTTAGCAGCCGGGCAACTGCGTCAATGTGCTGATGAACGTCAAAAGCAATATAGTCGTGAGCAAGAACCCATGCCTGCTGATACGCAACTTGGACAGCTCAATAAAGATAGTTTGTCGTTAAATAAGTTGCAAAAAGCTTTTGCAAAATTATTGGCTAAGCAAAAACAATTACCTGAATTAAGGCGTAAGGTGCAGCCAGAGCGTTTTTCCATTGAAGATGAGATGACTAATATTTTAAATAAATTAAAGCATATTGAACACCCAATCATGTTTAATGATCTTTTTTCAAAAGATGCTAGTATAGAAAAATTAGTGACAACTTTTTTGGCTTTGTTAGAGTTAATGAAGCGTGGCAGTGTGTTTGCTTTTCAAGAAGATATTTGTGGTCAAATTTTGATGAAACGAGGTGAAAGCAAATGATTTCTAATCAAGCTAAAGTAGAAAGTCTGTTGTTTGCTTGTGGTAGTGAAGGCATTACGGCTACTCAATTAGCACAATTAACAGGCCTGATGAAACCGGCTGTTTTTGAACAGCTTGAACGATTACAAGATAAATATCAAAAGGATAAAAATTGTAGTTTTGAAGTGTTACAAACGGGTGAAAAATATCGGCTTGCAACTAAAAAGTCGCTAGAGTCTTTATTGCGTAGATATTTTGAATCACCAGCTATGACAGATTTGTCTGCTGCTGCTTTAGAAACATTAGCGATTATTGCCTATAAACAGCCTATAACTCGTGTTGATATTGAAGAAATTCGTGGAGTTCATTCAAGTTCATCTATCCAAAAATTATTAATGCTTGATTTGATTAGAGAAGATGGACGTCTTGAAGTGCCTGGACGTCCCATTTTGTATGCTACAACCGAAGAATTTTTAAATTATTTTGGCTTACGAAATATCACGGATTTACCTAAAATAGATGAACAAAAAGAAAAGGATGAGTCAATTGAGTTGTTGACTTTATTTGAAGAAACACTAGGAGAAGAGTTGATGTTGGAGGAAGATAAATAAATGGTACAAAGATTACAAAAAGTCATGGCAACAGCAGGGATTGCCTCGAGACGAGCTAGTGAAAAATTGATTTTAGAAGGACGTGTCCAAGTTAATGGACAGGTTGTTACCGAATTAGGTACTAAGGTGGCCGGTGATGATATCATCAAAGTCGACGGTCAGACTATTGAACATCAAGAAGAAAAAGTTTATTTTCTTTTTTATAAGCCACGCGGTGTGATTTCTGCTGTTAAAGATGACAAAGGACGCAAGGTTGTTACTGATTATTTTACCGAAATTAGTCAGCGTCTCTATCCTGTTGGACGATTAGATTATGATACTTCAGGATTATTATTGATGACAAATGATGGACAGTTGGCCAACGAATTAATGCATCCACGTTATCATGTTGAAAAGTCTTATCTGGCTAAGGTAAAAGGGATTCCGACTAACGAACAAATCAAAGCGTTGCGTGCCGGCATCAAATTACCAGATGGGCATAAAACGGCTAGGGCTAAGGCTAAAATTTTAAAAATTGACAAGAAAAAAGATTTTGCTTTGGTGAGTTTAACGATTCACGAAGGACGTTATCATCAAGTTAAAAATATGTTTGCGGCTATTGGTCATCCTGTTCAAAAACTAAAACGCGAAACGTACGGCTTTTTGACGCTAGATGGGCTAACGGCCGGCCAGTTTAGGCCACTGACCTTTGCTGAAGTTAAGGAGTTAAAAAAGCAAGTTAGACAAAAAAGTAACAGAATATTGCCTTTTACTTAGTTATATGCTAAAATCTAGAAAGTAAAATAAATATAATTAATGGTTTATCTTCAGGGCAGGGTGTAATTCCCGACCGGCGGTATAGTCCGCGACCTTTGCTGCTAACAGTAAGGCTGAACCGGTTTGATTCCGGTACCGACAGTATAGTCTGGATGAAAGAAGATAGGGCTTTATTTGAATTGGTTAATTTTAAATGAAACTCTACCTATGTCCTGGAAGACGAGGTAGAGTTTTTTTAGTTCGTCTTGCACAGGTCAAATGAAGATATTCCTTTTGGGAGGAATCTTTTTATGCTACAAGTTTCAATTAAGAAGTGGGTTTTGGCGGCGTGTTTAGCGGCGATTTCTTATTTATTGATGTTTTTATCTTTCGCGGTTGTTCCAATTGTTCCATATATGAAGATCGATTTTAGCGATTTAGCAGTTTTGATTGGCTTTTTTGTTCTAGGAACTAGTGGAGGTATTGGTGTTGCAGCAATTCGTTCTGTTTTATATTTTGTAATTACAGGAGTGTCTTTAGGTAACTTTATTGGTGTTGCAACGAGTTTTATAGCATCACTAGTCTTTTGTCTACCGTTATATTTTTTACTCAAGAATAAACAAACATTACAAATAAAAAATTATGTATTAGCAATTGTAGTAGCCACGATTATCTTAACAGTTGTATTATCATTAGCAAATTGGTTGGTAATTACTCCTGTTTATATTGCTGTTTTAGGTTTAAATCTAGGTTTGCCTGTAGCTAAATTGGTTTTATATGGTGTCATTCCCTTTAATCTTATTAAAGGAGTTTTAGTAGGGAGTGCCTTTGCTTTAGTCTTTAGTAAGCTACATGGATGGTTAACAATAAAAGCAACTTATTTTTCAAATTAAAAAATAAGGCTTTTTAAGCTTTCTTTGTTGGAGATTTCCAATGAAGAAAGCTTTTTTATTTAAATAAAAAATTAGGACCGATAGAAATTCTATCAGTCCTATAATCATATTTTTTAATTACAATAGTGTAGCTCTTTAGGTTTTAAATAATTTATAAATTCTTTTAATTCACTGTCATTTAATCCAACTAACGGTGCTTGTAAATCGGCTAATTCAATTGGTTCATTCACAAATGCTGTAATAACAGGATCTATAAATACTTCGAAATCTTGTTTAAAACGAGGCTGGGCTACTTGATATAATCTTTTGGTAGGAAGACTTGGTGTCGTTAAAAATTCCTCAAATGGATAAAAGGCTGCTAAAAATTGAGCAAAATCTTTTTGCCAAACGATTTGCCATCCAGCGCCCATCGCTGTTTTTTGATAACGCAAGAGTCTTTCTGGACTCCAGGGAGAAAAAATAGCTGAAGTTTCTTGTTTTGAAGTGTGATTTAAAAACTTGAGTAAACTTTTTTGAATGTTATTTTCACTTAATTCTGTGCTAAGGGGCATTATTTGTTTATTTTTAACCAAAATTAAATGTTCTAGACTAGATTGAGCAAACACTTTTTTCCAAGCCTTAATTCTTTTTTTATGAGTACCATGATTAAAAAAGACTCCACAATAACCGATAGTGTGTTGTTGTTTATCGATTAACAGTAAAGAACAGGCTCCAAAAAGTCCATCATCACTTTTTAAAGCTTGAATTTTAAAATCGCCTAATTCAACAAAATAACCATATGGTAAAATCTTCCATTCTTGTTTTGCCAAGTTAATGAAAGAAAAACGTGCTAACTTTTGCAACAACCAAAAAAGATCTTGTGAAAGATAGATCGGTATAGTTAACTCTTTTTGTAATAAGGATAAAGTTTCAGTCTTTAGATGAGTTATAATTAAATAACTGCTATTGTTAGCAGTTATTTGCGTAAGGTCAACTGCTATGGTTGTAGCGTTACATTGTAGGTAAAAACCGTTGTCTTGAGCATTATAATGTGTCGTCATGACAAATTTATCTCCTCATGTTTAAAGATTTGCATCTGTTTGATAGTTTAAAGGTGAAAGCTCGGTTGCTTGTGTGATTAAAGAACTAGCTAACTGACGATACTTTTGTAAACCTAGTTCTTGTAGTTCAATGGATTTTTGGGTTAAATAACTAGCCTGCTTAGCACCGCTTAACGTATTAGCGTATTGATCGATTTCTTTAATTTTTTGACCAAATAAAATATCTAATTGTTTTTGCGTATCTTTTAACTGGCGTCCAAAGGCTAAATAATGTGGATCAACAAGGACACCAACTAGTTTATAGACCCAGTAAGCCGAGTCAAAGTCGTGTGTTTGTTGACCACTTTTATATGCTGGATGCACATCAGTTGCACCAAAATAAAAAGGAACATATACACTTTGAGCAGTTACACCTAAAGCTAGCCACTGAATACAAGCTAGGTTAACTGGCAAATTAGGGCGAATCTGTAAGATGTGTGATTCTTGTGTTTTTGCTAAACTAATAGGACGAAATTTATTTTTTAATTCCTTTGGCCCATTTCCAAGCGGATCATACGGTGTATTTTGGAAATGTGAGCTTAAAATATAGGCAATGTCATCTTTAGAAATTAAACGTTCAGCTTTGCGAATGAAAGGCAGTTCTTCGCTCATTGGATCTTGTTGGATGCTAGGATTTAAGTATTTTTGTCCATACCAAACACGTGGAGTACTATATATTTCATCTGAAAGTTCGTGTGTTCCAAAAATATTGCGGAAATTAAAACCTTCATATGCTGGATTAAGATGATTTTGATTTACAAATTCTTGAATACCACTAGACCATAAAAAATTGTTAGAATCTGTAAAATCAATTTCTTGAATTGCTAATTGATTGGCAACAACCGCATAACAATCATCTGGAATACGTTGTGCCACCCAATGATGCCCGGAACCAGTTTCCATGTACCACACTTCGTCTTTATCGGCAAATAAAATTCCGTTTGATTCACTGGTGCCATATTCTTCAACAATTTGCCCTAAGCGTAAAACACCGGCTCTAGCTGACTTAACATAAGGTAAAACAACAGTAATCATGGCTTCTTCACTGATACCATTTTCTACATAGGGATCACAACTTAAAACACGGCTGTTGGCATAGGCGCTTTCAGTTGCACTCATTGCTACACCATATTCATTAAATCCATCTTCTTCAAATAAGCCAAATTCATCGGTCCATTCAGGAGTTGCAGTATATTTAGCTTTTGTAGCTGGTAATTCAATTTTAAAACCATTGGCATTAGAAACAAATGTTGATGCAATAGCAGTTTGCGCTTCATGGACTTTCATGTGCTTAGGCCAAGCACTTTTGGCATCCTCATTTCGAGCAATAAAAGTCGAACCATCAAGAGTTGCTTTTTTACCAACTAAAATACTCGTACACGCTGAAAAATCAAAACCTTTATTCATCTAATCATTCCTTTTTAATTTTAAACTTTCTAACTTCAATTATAACAACCCTTATACTTGAAAAACAATCAAATCTCATTGAGAGATTTAGCTATAATCAAAAAATCTAATTGCATTCTAATATCTTTTTAGTTAAGATTGAAATATACTGAAAGCAAAAGGGGAATTATTATGCCACTTATTCATATTGAATTAATTGAAGGTCGTTCACAAGAACAATTAAAACAACTCGTGGAAGATGTAACAACAGCAGTTACTAAAAATACTGGTGCACCAGCTGAACATGTCCACGTCATCTTAAATGAAATGAAAAAAGATCGCTACGCTGTTGGTGGCGTGCTGAAAAGTGACGAAGACAAGTAATTAAAAGCTGGGAAAATCTCCTAGCTTTTTTTATTGAATAATAGAAAGGGTGAAAAATATGACACAAACTATTTCAACGAATAGTCAAGGTCATTTAACCATTGGTGGAGTAGATACGTTAGAATTGGTTAAAGAATTTGGCACACCGTTGATTGCATATGATGTTAAGCAAATTAAACAGCAGATTGCCGCATTTAAAGAAGTTTTCATTAAAGAAAATGTTTCTTATCGAGTTACTTATGCTAGCAAAGCTTTTTCAGCTTTAGCAATGTATCAATTAATTGCAGCTAATGGAGTTGGATGCGATGTTGTTTCTGGTGGTGAATTGTATGCTGCTTTGCAAGGATCAATGGCACCAGAAATGATTGAATTTCATGGCAATAACAAATTACCTGCAGAATTAGAAATGGCTGTAGATGCTCAAATTGGCTGTATTGTTATTGATAATTTCCAGGAAATTGAATTTTTAGATGAAATTTTAACAAGAAAACAGCAAACAATTAAGGTCGCTTTAAGAATTACTCCTGGTGTAGAAGCTGAAACACATGAGTACATCACAACTGGTCAATCCGATTCAAAATTTGGCTTTGATGTTCTATCTGGTCAAGCAAAAAAAGCACTAGAACAATTATTAGCTAATCCGCGTATGCAAGTTTGTGGCATTCATTGTCACATTGGGTCACAAATCTTTGCTGTTGATGGTTTCATCATGGCCGCCAAAGAAATGGTTAGGATTTTAAAGCAATGGCATGATGAATTGGGCTTTGAAGCACAAATTTTAAATCTCGGCGGAGGCTTTGGTATTCGTTATACTAAAGAAGATCAACCTTTACCCGCACAAGATTTTGTTAAAGAAATTATTCGCGTGGTTAAACAAGAGATTACCCAAGCGAACTTAAATCTTCCAGAAATTTGGATCGAACCTGGACGTGCTTTAGTTGGTCAGGCAGCTACAACGTTGTATACAATTGGTTCAAGCAAAGAAGTAGCCGATGTGTGCCATTTTATTGCAGTTGATGGTGGGATGGGAGATAACATTCGTCCAGCCTTGTATCAAGCCAAATACGATGCTTTCTTAGCTAAAGATCCACTAGCAAAACCAACTCAAGTGGCAACTATTGTTGGTAAATATTGCGAATCAGGGGATGTCTTAGTTAAAAATTGTGAATTACCAGATACTAAACCCGGTGATATTTTGGCAATTCCATCAACTGGTGCATATGGTTATACAATGGCTTCAAATTATAATCGCAATCCGCGTCCTGCTGTGGTCTTTTGTGAAGATGGTCAAGCTAAGTTAGTTATTCGACGCGAAACTTATCAAGATATGTTAGCCTATGAATTAAGTTTGCGATAAATCTTAGCATAAATGTATAAATCTTTATCGCACGAAGCAAACCTAAAGATCGGATATTCAACCTTTGTGGTTTGCTTTTTTATTTCCAAATTAAAAGGATTAATTTCTGTAAAATACAAAAATTAATCCTCATAGAAAAGTCTTATCAAATTTTAGTAATAAGAGATGCATGCAAAATTTATTTTTATTATTCAGCTAATTTTAAATAATCTTCAAGATAATGTGCCAAGCCATCATGATCATTATCCAAAGGTGTTATATCATTAGCAATGGCTTTAAGTTGTTTGGTCCCGTTTTGCATCACAACACCCCAACCGGCATAATCAATCATTGCAACATCATTATGTTCGTCACCAAAAGCAATGATATTTTTGCGATCAATATTAAAGGCGTTGGCTAAATATTTAACTCCGTGAGCTTTATTAACATTTTTAGGCGAAAGCTCTAAAATTGGATTAGGTCCACCCCAAACACCAATATTGATTTGTTGGCCATAGCCTTTATTTAAAGCAGTTACAATATTAGGTAATTCTGTTTTTTCAACTAACATCGTGATTGCTGCAGGGTCTTGTTTAAGGTTTAACTTGTTTAAAACTTCATTAGTTTTTGAAGCTACTGGGAAAAAGTCATCAATTTTTTGATTAAATACATCGGTTAGAGACATATTTTTTCCTTCAGCCGCAATGATTTTGATACCTAATTCTTTTTTATTATTCAATAAATCTAGTGCAATCTTTTTATCAAATGTCAATTCGTATTCCTTATCCCATTTTTGGTGAGGGATATGGCCTAAAGCACCATTAAAGTTAATCATTGGCGAATTAATTCCTAATTGATCATAAATGTTTTTTGAGATACGATAAGGTCTTCCAGTTACAATTGATACGATATGACCTTGTTGACTAGCTTTTTGTAAAACATATTTTGTTTTAGGACTAATTACACCTTGTTTATTTAAGGTTGTCCCATCTAAATCGATTGTAATCAGTTTTCTTTCCATATTGATATCCTCCTTAAAATAAGGGATGCAAATTAAAAATACCATAAAGAAATTGAAATTACTAGAGCAAAATCCTATTTGCGTTGTATAATTAGTGGAATAAATGATTGGAGGTAATGAGATGATCTCTGTATTATCCAAAGAAATAAATGGTTTGCCAGTTCTTGAATTAGTTAGTGAAAATAAACAAAATGAAGCTTTGCCACTAGTTATTTTTTATCATGGCTGGACAGGCTGTAAAGAACAGGTGTTGACTCAAGGATATGAGTTAGCTAAACAAAACTTGCGTGTTATTTTACCAGATGCTTTGTATCATGGGCAACGTCAAGTTGGCAATGTTTTAGCACATCAATTTGAATTTTGGCAAATAGTAGTTAATTCAGTTAAAGAGTTCCCACAAATTGTTGAATACTATCGCAAACTAAATCTCATCAAAAATCAACAAATTGGTGTCAGTGGTCTTTCAATGGGAGGAATTACGACTTGTGCGTTGTTTAGCGTTTATGATTGGATTAGTGCGGCAGTATGTTTAGAAGGGTCACCATGTCCAATTCAATTTGCTAAACTATTAATTGAAACAATGCCAGGGATTGAAAACATTGCGCCTGAATATATTAACAAGCAATTAGAACAATTAGCAAGTATTGACTTATCGCATAATCCACAAAAAATTGCAAAACGACCATTGCATTTTTGGCATGGTACAGCAGATGAAATGGTACCTTATCAACCAACAAAAGATTTCTATGATTGTATCAAAGATCATTCTTATGCACAAAATGTGACCTTTACCACAACACCTGGGGCTAAGCATAAGGTATCGTATGAAACAACACTTGAAATGGCTGAAAAATTTGCCAAATACTTTAAAGAATAGGTGAGAAAATATTGGAAAGAAGAAGTAATGAAGAAATAAAAGAAGAAGTTTTAAATCAATTAGGAACCGTAATGGATCCGGAATTAGGAATCGATATAGTTAATCTAGGACTTATTTATGGTGTCGTAATTGGAGATGATGGTCAATGTGAAGTTCAAATGACGTTAACAACAATGGGATGTCCTTTGACAGATTTACTTGCAGATATGGTTACGCGCGCCTTAACACAGATTCCTGAAATTAAAGAAGTTGAAGTCAAGTTTATTTGGGAACCTGCTTGGAGTGTCGATCGCATGACGCGTTATGCTCGTATGGCATTAGGCATCCATTAAAGAAAGGATTGACAAAAGACGTTGTTTAGAAAAAATATCATCGTTGTCTTTTTTGCAGGACTGTTGGCATTCTTGAGTGTTTTTTGTTTTTATCGTATTCAAGAACGTGATTTTATGATTAAGTTAAATAATCATAACTTATCTGCAGATGCGTTTAAATTTACGCTAAAAGATAATGTGTCTCTAGCGCAACTCAATCAAAAAATTCAAAATAATCCTAAAATAGATGATATTCAACTGCATTATCAAGATAAACAAAATAAGAATATAACGTATTTTTTTGGCAAGGGAGATTTTGAAACTCCTCCAATGATTTCAGGAAATTTCTTTTCAAAAAACGATTTTTCAACTCAAGTAACGGTTGCAGTAGTTGGCAAAAATCTGGCTAAAAAACTTTATCGTCCTAAAGATCAAGAATATCTGTTACTTAACGGTCAATATATTCCAGTCTTAGGTATAATGGGGGATAAAGAAAAATCTCAGTTAGATAATCAAATTTTTATTTCTTGTTCCCAAAATCAATTAGCTCAGATGAATACCGCTAACTATAATCTTGTTTTAGATGGTTATCAACCACTTGCTAAAAAAACAGTGCAGCAAGTTTTTGATACTGCAAGTTTAAAGAAACTTGTTTCGCAAAAATTAATCTTATCAAACGATGCATGGTTCAACTTACATCGATATCAAATAATTGGTTTGATGCTTATTTTGCTAGTATTTATTGGCTGTTCATATCTTTGGATTTTATCATTGCACAAGAGCTATCAAGCAGCTAAATTCATTCATAAAAAACGTAAACAGTTTGTTTTTGAAGCTTGGGAAGCATATTGTTTGTTTAACGGAATCGGAATTATATTAGGTGTGTTAGTAGGAATCTTTATTTATTCCTTAAACTCGTATTTAGGAATTTTCCTTTATAACATTGTAATATTCTTGATATGTAGCTGTTTATTTTATATTATTTTAAATATTCGTACGAAAAAAGAAGAGTAGGAGTGCTATAAAAAATGCAACTACCATCAGAATTTATCAACAAATATCAAAATCTTTTAGGAACCGCTGAAGCTGAGGAATTTTTAGCAAGCTTTACGGGAAAAGTTCAAAAAGGTTTTCGCTTAAATCCATTAAAAGAAGATTTTACTAATGTTCGTTATTCTTTAAAAGAGCCTGTTGAATATGTCAAAACTGGTTATTACGGTGAAGTTAGCGGTCGTTCATTAGAACATCAAGCAGGGTATGTTTATAGTCAAGATTTAAGTGCTATGTATGTTGCTGAAATAACTGATGCCTTGCCAGGACAAACAGTACTTGATTTGTGTGCTGCTCCTGGAGGAAAATCAACTCATTTAGCTGGAATGATGGCTAATCAAGGTTTGTTAGTGAGTAATGAGATTAATCGCAAGCGTGCGGCTATTTTGGCTGAAAATATTGAACGAACAGGCGCTTGGAATACTATTGTTTTAAACGAAGATCCAGCTTCTTTAGCTAAACAATTTATAGAATTTTTTGATAAAATTGTTGTTGATGCTCCTTGTTCAGGAGAAGGGATGTTTCGCAAAGATCCTGATGCCATAGGATATTGGACCCCCGATTATCCAGCTAAATGCGCAAAACGCCAACGTGAAATTTTAAGCGAAGCAATGAAAATGTTAAAACCAGGGGGACAATTAGTTTATTCGACTTGTACATTTGCGCCAGAAGAAGATGAACAAATTGTATCGTGGTTAATCGCTACGTATCCATATTTAAAAATTGTTGAACTTCCGCGTTATCAAGGAATGGATGCTGGTCGTCCTGAGTTTAGTGATGGAAATCCAAATCTTGCTGGAACAATACGTTTGATGCCACATCATTTTCGTGGAGAAGGACATTTCATTGCTAAACTACAAGATACGCGTGTACTAGACTTAGCACCTGTTAAAAAGAAAAAACGTAATAAAAAAGGCACAAATAACAATCAATTGAATGCAGAACAGTTTAAATTATGGCAAGATTTTGCACAAGCAAATTTACTTAATTGTAATTTTGTCAAAAAAGATCTTAAATGTTACGGTGATTATTTATATCTTTATCCTGATAATTTACCCGATCTCTCAAGCCTTAAGTTCATGCGTCCGGGATTGCTATTAGGGGTCTTTAAAAAGAAACGTTTTGAACCAAGTTATACATTTGCTTTGGCATTATCTACTAAGCATGCTAAAAATGTTTTAGAAGTCTCCTTAGAACAATGGCAAAGCTACGTTGAAGGAAATCCACTTATTTTAAATGAATCTTTGAAAAATGGTTGGTACTTGCTAATCTGCGAACATAAACCATTTAGTTTTGGCAAAGTTGTTGGCAATAACGTTAAAAATTTCTTTCCTAAAGCTTTAAGATTTAAACAATAAATAAAAAGACAGTAAGCTCAATATATAAGCTACTGTCTTTTTTGCTTTAATAATGTTTGACATTGTTTTTGATATGCTAGCAAATCCGCCGTTAAAATATATGGCGCTTGCTGTAATTCGACGATATTTTTACAACCCACTAAAAGCATGATTTTTCTTAGGTGTTCTTTTAATTGTTCAATTAAAGAAATTAATGCCTCGTCACCAAATCTGACGAGCGTGTGTAAGAAAAGATTAGAAATACCAACATTATCAGCACCCAAAGCTATACATTTGGCAATATCTAGTGCGGTTTTAATACCACCAGAAGCAGTTAATGAAAAATCGTTTTTAAAAGCTTGTGCGCCAATTAAAACTTCAGCAGTTGTGAGCCCGAAATCTTCTAAATAAGCAAAATCTTTTAGCGTTCGTCTTTGATTTTCAATGGCAATAAAATTAGTACCACCTTTACCCGATAAATCTACATACTTTACACCTAGAGATTTCAATTCTTGTAAAATCAAGGGAGAAATACCCATTCCGACTTCTTTAACAAGCACAGGGACAGATAAATTTGCGACAATTTGTTTGATATTATCTTTCCAAAAGAACTCTAAATCACCTTCAGGCATCACTAATTCTTGTCCTACATTAAGATGAAGTTCTAACGCATCTGCATCAAGCATCCTTATTGCTTTTTTAGCATTTTTTAATGAATGACTTGCACCAAGATTACCAATAATTAAGTTTTGCTTAGCATTTTGGCGAACTACTGAAAAACCATCAGCGACTGCCGGATTCTTTAGTGCTACACTTTGTGAACCAACAGCCATAGCTAAATTGGTTTTTTGCGCTATTTTTGCTAGGCGTTCATTAATTTTTTTGGTTTGCGGACTGCCACCTGTCATCGCATTAATAAAAAAGGGGACGGCGATATCTTTGCCCACTAAGTGTGAACTTAGATCAATTTGAGTCAAGCTTAATTCTGGTAAATTATTTGGAATTAAGCGCACATTTTGGAGCCCATTAGAGGATTCTTTTTGGTATAACTTTTGAGCAATAAATAGGTGTTCGTCTTTTCTGTGCGAATGAATATCCATATAGTCTCCTTATCTTAGTCTTTGATGTGGTACACATTAAATGCAAGTGGACGAATTTGATGCTCAGACCATTGCGTAAATAAATCTTGGTAAGAGATGTTTTTATCAATTATCACTATACCACAATCACCACCACCAGCGCCGGAAGTTTTAGCAGCGCCACCGATATTTTCAGCACTTTCAATTAAAAACTTAAGTAGGGGAGTTTCAATATCTACACCACTCAAACTAGCTAATTCTTTCAATAGTTGCCGATTTATCCGAAGTTGCTTTTGAATTGTTGTTAAATCATGCTGTTTAAATCCATCAATCATTTTTTCAAGACATTGTTGACTGGAATTTAAAAAATCATGATAATCTTTAGCATGTCCGGCAGTCTTAAGAGTTACAGCATCAACTAAATGAGAGGTTGATGCTGGAGAACCTGTCCACCCAATCAATAACTGTAAGTTATCTAAAACTGGTAAAGATTCAATTTTTAACTTAGGCCATGGCATTACTAATAGTTCTGCTAAAGAATAGGTATTACGTGCCGCTACTAGCCAGTTACGATCAACAGAATGGTAGGCAATCCATCCACCATATACACTAGCTGCAATATCACCTAATGATCCATTTCCTTGAACTTCAAAGTGAATGATTGCTGCTAATTTGAAAAGTTCATTTTTAGTTACAGGTAAATCATAGTAGCGACATAAGGCTTTAACAGTTGCAACCGTAACAGCAGCTGACGATCCTAAGCCATATTTTTTGCCTTCGGGACTATCTAATTGACTATCAATTTTTAGATGATAGCAATCGAGTTTTTTACCTAAACTTTGTGCGTATTTTTCAGTAAAATCAATCGCCGTTAAAATATAGTGGAAGGGGTTATCACGATGGTCAAAAATAATTTGATCACCTTGACGGCGCCAATACAATGAGTCTTCTTGGTATTGTTTTGAAATAATAGAACCATAATCTGAACTTTTTTCCACTGAAACGTAAACAAATTGATCAAGAGCTACCAAAATTGCCGGATAGCCGTTTTCAACTACAGCATATTCACCAGCAATATATAGCTTTCCTGGTGCTTTGACTTTTATCAAGAAATCATGCCCTTTCGCAAATATTAACAATCTAAGAGCTGTACTCCAGGTCCAGGAGAAGCAACTAATAATTGTTCTTTATTAAACATTGTACCCAATGCGGCTAAAATAGCCGGTGTATCTTTTTTCAAGCAAATTATTTTAACGTTTGGACCAGCATCCATAGTGTAATAACAAGAAATGCCTTGCGAACGTAATTCAGCTACTTTTTGCATCACTTCAAGACTAGCTGGCTCAAAGTAACTAAAATGTGGTGAAGCACTTAAATTCAACGCATGCATCTTCATTGCATTTTCTTCGGCTATTTGTCCAAATTTGTCGATATCTTGTGCTAGCAGTGCTTCTTTTATAGCAACGATATCTTTTGCAGTCTGTTGAATCCAAGCATCATAGTAAGGGGAAGTTTCAACTACTGTTTGCATTCCAGCACGTGAACCAATCTTTTTTTCTTGAGCGTTAACAACGACTGCAATCATTTGGATAGGCCAATCGACTTTATCCATGAATGGAACAGCATAAGAAGATTTATCATCAAAACCTTTAAGCCATTCGACAAAGCCTCCATATATAGAACGACACGCTGAACCAGATCCGCGTCTTGCTAAACGTGATAATTTAATGTCAGAAAGATTTAAACCAGCAGCTACACTGGCAGCTTTAGCTAAAGCTGCGTAAGCAGACGCAGAAGAAGCCAAACCAGCAGCAGTTGGAACGTGATTTGTCGATTCTATTTTAGCAAAACAATTTTTATTTGCCATTTGACGAACAAGATTCATAAACGGCGTTATCTTAGTGGTTTCTTGTTGTTTATCATTTAAGATAAATTCATCTGCTTGTAAGTCGTTGCTAAAAGTTACTTTTGTATCTGTATAAAAATGATCAAGTGTCAACGAAAATGAATTATTCATGGGAATAATCAAATCAGTATCTGCTTTTCCCCAATATTTTACTAATGCAATATTAGTGTGAGCTCGAGCCATAGCAGTCGCTTTACCCATTTGCAATTAATCCTCCCGTTGAGATAACGATTCTATCCAGGTTTTTGTTATCCCATGTTTTTGTAAGGTAGTAGCTAATTTTTGAGCAGCTTGCTGATCTTTGACTAAACAAATAAAACAGCCGCCACGACCACCACCCGTTAATTTTGCCCCAAGTGCACCATTTGCACGTGCAACTTGTAAATAATTTTCAATTTCAGGCAGACTAACACCTAAAGCCTTCAAACTATTCTGTGCTTCATCCATGATTTTTCCTAAATCACTAATACCACCAGTTTGTAAGACGGTTTTTGTTTTTCGAGTTAATTCACCTAATTTTTCAATATGTTTTTTACTTGTTTGTGGCTCAAGTAAAAGTCTTTGTTTAACAATTCCAATTGCTTCACTGGTTTGACCTTTAATTCCACTGTCGCAAATTACTAGATATGCATCTAAATTAATTGGAATCTCACAAAGTTCTTGTCCACGAATCATCCAAACCGGAGTCGAACTGGCACTTGTTGCAGCATCTAAACCACTAGGGTTTTTATGTGTGTCAATTTCAGAAATTTCAGCTAATTTCAATAATTTGTTCTTTGAAATACTTTGTTTAGCACAAGCATAAAAACTTCGAATAATTGCAACAGCAACTGCAGCAGAAGAGCCCATCCCGCGCTCGGCAGGTAGCTGACTTGTGATCGTCAACTCAAAACCAATGTTTTCTTTAAATAGTTCAATACACAAGTGTTTGATTAAATGTTTAATGCCTTGCATTGTTTTTGGCATATTTTCCATTAAACCGTCATAATAACTACTTTTGATAATTTGTTGCTTAGTTTTTAAAATTTTCACTTGAGCCTTAGCGGTAATTGCAAAGAGTGGTAATGCAATTGCCGGTTGCCCATAAACTACCGAGTGCTCACCGATAAGGATTATCTTAGCGTGACTCATCCCTTGCCCTAAACATGTTGTCATGTCTTTCATCAAAAGTCACCTTCCTTAATACTAAAGTGTCTGAATTATCTTTGATGAGCAATACAAACAACTTAATTATACAGTTTAATATTATTTCAAACAACAATTTATCTGGTTAAATTATCGTTTAGTTTAAAATAACTAAGATGATAATTAGAGTAATTTCAAATTCTATGCTAAAATAACACCAGAATATTTTAAAAGTTGGTGAAAAAATGCAGACTAATCAGATATATGCAGTTGTCGATTTAGAAACAACGGGTAGTAGTTTAACTAACGATAATCGCATCATTCAATTCAGCTGTGTTTTACTTGAAAAAGAAAAAATTATCGATAACTTTAATTTGTTTATTAATCCTGGTAAAAAATTAGAGGAGCGCATCAAAAAATTAACTAGGATTTCGGATGAAGATCTGCAGGATGCGCCTTATTTTGAAGATGTAGCAGGGACTATTTACTCAATTTTACAAGGGACAATTTTTGTAGCTCATAATGTTGAATTTGATTATCGTTTTTTAAATTACGAACTTGAAAGAGCGGGCTACCCAACTTTGGAAATCAAAGCCTTTGATACAGTTCAATTAGCTCAAATTTTGTTTCCAACGCTTGAATCTTATCGTTTAAGTGATTTAGCTAAAAAACTAGCAATCAAACATTTGCACCCTCATCAAGCTGATAGTGATACTTATGTGACAGCTAAGCTTTTTTTAAAATTAATAAGGCGTGCACAAAATTTACCGTATCATTTACAACAACAACTCAGTTTAATGAGTGATTGTTTACTCTATGATACAACTTTATTTTTCAAGCAAATTCTTGCACAAAGTTCACAAGAAAAGAAATTACCTGCTGATTTACTACAAGCTAATACATTGATTTTACAAAGGCCAAAGTATAAAACATATACCAATGAGCCTTTAGAATATCCTGTAAGTGCAAAAGAGAAAAAGCAAATCTTAGCTAACATCTTAGATGAGCGTATGGCTCAATTTGTTTTGATGAATGATGTTTATGACTTTTTGAATTCTTCATCGAAAAAACAATTAGTAATTGAAGCACCTACTGGTATTGGAAAAACATTAGGCTACTTGTTTGCGGCTGCTTATTTAACAACACAGGGCAAAAAAATTGTTATTAGTACAGCAACAACGGCACTACAAAAGCAATTATTGACAGGAGATTTAGCTAAATTACAAGAAATATTACCTTTTAAAATTACAGCTTTACAAGTCAAAGCCAGTCAAAATTACTTAGATTTAGCTGCTTTTGCCAAGAGTTTACAAGAACCTCAACCACACAACAGTAGACTTTTGCAGATGAAAATTTTGGTGTGGTTGACCCAAACACAAACAGGAGATTTAGCAGAACTAAATTTGACTAATCATCAGATACCATTATTTGCTGAAATAATCCATCGCGGCCTAGATAGTTTAGGAAAAGACAATCCATTTTATTCGTTAGATTTTGTTAATCGTCAAAACATTAAACAACAACAAGCGGACATTTTAATAACTAATCATGCTTACTTATTGCAACACACCAAACAACTGGCAAAACTAGCAGATATTTTAATTCTTGATGAAGCTCAAAGTTTTCAGACAATTGCTCTTAATACTAACAAAGAAACGCTTGATTTAGATGAGATTAAAATTTTAGCAGATACTTTATTAGTTAAGATGCAATCACACGTTTCATTATCCTTTGCTAAATTAATTGCGAATCGTTTTTTAGATCCAAATGATGCCAAAGAATTAATTTTTAATCTTCAAATAGTCGACCATAGTAGTTGGCAATTACGATCATTGATATTTGAAGCATTTTTAGTTCGCCAAGTTAGGACCAATGATCATTTAGAAATAGCATTAACTACCAATAAGTTCAAGGGATTTATTAAGGCGCATTTAGGCTTGATTAAAAAAGTAAAAAAAGCCTATCTAGTATTCGAACAACTTAATTGGCGTTTAAAGAAACAATTCTATAGACAAGCTAATGATCGGCTAAATAATGAAGAACGTCAATTTTTTTATGAATACTTTTCATTAAGCGAAAAGTTAGCCGAGCAAATGCAACAATTTTCAAATCTGGAATTGGATTGCTTTGAACAAAAAAGTCGCTTTCAAAGTGTGTGGCTAAGCTATGCTAGTATGAATCCTAATGCCCACTTACGGATAAATTTTGGTGTTTTAGAAAGTCAAAATTATTTAGACCCACAAATCTATTCTAAATTTGCTAAAACACTTTTGATCGGTGCAGGAATGATTCTACCTAAAGACTTAGCATATACACGTAAAAATTTTGATTTAGCATCAGATACCGATATTTTACAGTACCCAGAGATTTTTGATTATCAAAAACAAGCTTGCGCAATCTTAATAAAAGACGCACCTGATATAAGCAATTGTTCTACACAAGATTATATTGAGTATTTGAGTGAAGTATTGATACAGATTGCTTGTAATCTTAAACGACAAACATTGGTATTATTTAATTCGCTAGAAACTATTGCCGAAGTTTATACTAAACTTGAAGAAAATGGTGTGTTAGGACAAAGAATAATCTTGGCTCAAGGAATTACTGGAGGAGTAGAAAAGATTAAGAAACGTTTTATTTTAGATAAAGATAAACACTGTATTTTACTGGCAACAGGTTCTTTTTGGGAAGGAATCGATTTCCCAAAAGATCAATTAGAACTTTTGGTCATCACTCGTTTACCATTTCAATCTTTAGATCAATCTTTTAATAAGATACGTTATCAAAAAGCTAAATGGGCCAATCAAAATCCTTTTACAACAATTGCTTTACCTGAGGCACTTCTCAAATTTAAACAAGGATTTGGGCGGCTGATTAGAACGAATTCTGATTATGGAGCCTGTTTAATTTTAGATGCACGTATTTTCACTAAGAACTATGGATATCTATTTAGAAATGTTTTACCTGCTACTTTACCTCAAATAAAGTGTTCAACATCCGAAAGCCTACAAAAATTAAAGAGTTTTTATGAAAATGTTGAAAAACTATGAAAGCTTCTTTTTTGTTGGTATAATAAAGAATGTTTGTAATATTTTTAAATAGAATAGGGTAGAAAAATGAAAAAATCAAATGAAAGTTCCATTGTTTTACGTAAAACAATCATTTTAGGAAGTATTATTGTCATTTTATTTGCTTTATTTGCATTTTATAGTTATGTTCAAGCTCCTAAAAGACAAGCTCAAAAGCAAGCTTATGCTTTGGCTCAAAAATATGCCCACGTTAACAATCCAACCGCTTTTTATTGGTATAATCGTGATAAAACATATTTTACAGTAGCTGGAACAAATAATGAAAAAGAAAAAGTCTATGTAATTATCTCTAAAAATGGCAATAAAATTAACATTTATTCTCAAAACAAAGGAATTTCGGCATCACAAGCAACTAAACTAGTAACTGATATGCGTAAACCTAAAAAAATTATTAATGTAGCCTTAGGCATGCGTAAAAGCGAACCAGTTTGGGAAGTTAGTTATCGTAATGCTGCTAATAATTTGTGTTATGATCTAATTTCATTTAAAGATGGTGAAGTTCTTAAGACGATTCAAAATATTTAAAGGAGTTTTTATAGTCATGAAGATGTCACAGCGTATTGAAAATATTCAATCTTCCGCAACATTAGCTTTATCAACTAAAGCAAATGAATTAAAACAAGCAGGCGTGGATATCATTAATTTATCAGTAGGGGAACCAGATTTTCCAACACCACAGCATATTAAAGACGCTGCTATTCAAGCAATTAATAACAATCAATCTGATCGTTATACGCCAGCTTTAGGAATTACAGAACTCAGACAAGCAATTGCTAATGAGTTAAATCAACAGTATCAAACAGCCTTCACAGCCAAAAATGTGGCTGTAACGGTCGGTGGGAAATTTTCTTTATACGCGGTAACTCAAGCTTTGGTAAATGCAGGAGATGAAGTTCTAATTCCGTTACCTTATTGGGTTAGTTATGAAGAACAAGTTAAGCTTGCAGGAGGAAAACCTGTTTTTGTCGCAGCTGCGCCAGATTCTTTAAAAGTAACAGTTGAACAACTAGAAGCTGCACGCACAAATAAAACAATAGCAGTTATTATCAATTCGCCTCAAAATCCCTCAGGCTTGATTTATTCTGAAGATGAACTCATTGCAATTGGCAATTGGGCGGTTAAAAATGATATTATATTAATTGCTGATGACATGTACGGCAAGTTAGTCTATAATGGTAATCGGTTCGTATCGTTGTTAGATCTTAGTGATGAGATTAAACAACAAACGATTTTAGTCAGTGGATTTTCGAAAACTTATGCAATGACTGGTTGGCGTGTCGGTTATACAGTAGCTAATACAGAATTTATCGCTCGTTTAGGTGCTTTTGTCGGACACGCAACGAGCAATTTAGCTGCGGTTAGTCAATATGCAGCTTTAGCGGCTGTCACCGGCTCACAAGATTGTGTTGAACAAATGAAAGAACAATATGAAAAGCGCCTTAATACAGTATTTGATTTATTAACAACTATACCAGGGGTGAGTCTTTTAGAAAAACCTCAAGGTGCCTTTTATTTGTTTCCTAATGTTAAACAAGCTGTCGCAATGACCGGATATGCATCAACTGAAGAATTTGCAAACGCGCTGTTAACAACCGCTCATGTGGCTGTTGTTCCTGGATCTGCGTTTGGAATGCCTGATCATATTCGCTTAAGTTATGCTACAGATTTGGCAAGTTTAAAAGAAGCAATCAGTCGTATCAAAAAATTTATCGAAGATCGAATTTAATTAGGAGGTATTTTTTGTGGAAACAATTAGTATTATTAACGCTAAAGATCATGTCGAACAAAAAGTTAAGATTGGTGTTTGGTTAACTAATAAGCGTTCCAGTGGTAAAATTGCATTTTTGCAATTACGTGATGGCTCTGCCTTTTTCCAAGGAGTTGTTGTTAAAAATAACGTCTCTGAAGAAACTTTTAAATTAGCTAAGGAATTAAAACAAGAATCTAGTTTTTATGTAATAGGGACGATTCATGAAGATACACGTTCTCATTTTGGCTATGAAATTGAAATTGAAGATATTGAATTTGTAGGGGAAAGTGATAATTATCCAATCACACCTAAAGAACATGGTACAGATTTCTTGATGGATCATCGTCATTTGTGGCTACGTTCTTCTCGTCAATTTGCAATCATGCAAGTACGTAATGAATTGATTCGTGCAACTTATGAATTCTTTAATAAAGAAGGTTTCATCAAACTTGATGCACCAATCTTGACTGGAAGTGCGCCAGAAGGAACAACAGAATTATTCCATACAGAATACTTCGAAAAAGATGCTTATCTTTCTCAATCAGGACAGCTTTACGAAGAAGCCGGTGCAATGGCTTATGGAAAAGTCTTTTCTTTTGGACCAACATTTAGAGCCGAAAAATCTAAGACTCGTCGTCACTTAATCGAATTTTGGATGATTGAACCTGAAATGGCATTCATGCACCAAGAAGAAAGTTTGGAATTACAAGAACGCTATATTGCATTTTTAGTCCAAAATGTCTTAGATAACTGTGAATATGCTTTGGATATCTTGGGACGCGATAAAGAAGTTCTTAAGCAATATACACAACTTCCATTCCCACGTATTACTTATGATGATGCTATCAAATTATTACAAGAATCTGGTCAATTCCCAGATGTTAAATGGGGTGATGATTTTGGTTCGCCAGAAGAAACCTACTTGGCAAATCATTTCAGCAAACCTGTCTTTGTGATGAACTATCCAAAATCCATGAAACCATTTTACATGAAGCCTCATCCAACACGTGATGATGTAGTAATTTGTGCTGACTTATTAGCACCTGAAGGTTATGGTGAAATTATCGGTGGCTCCGAACGTGCTACAGATCCAGAATATTTAGCACAACAAATTGAAGCTGCTGGTTTAGATTTAAAAGAATACGAATGGTATCTTGATTTACGCCGTTACGGCAGTGTACCACACTCTGGTTTTGGATTAGGTTTAGAACGTACAGTTACATGGATTACAGGTGAAAGTCATATTCGCGAAGCAATTCCATTCCCACGTTTGTTAAATCGTATTTATCCTTAATGATTTTTTGTTACAGCAGCAGGTTATCTTGCTGCTGTTTTTGCCTAAAGAGGAGGTGTTTTGATATGGATTATTTTGAACAATATTTAGCAGCAGGTCAAATGACACTTTCTAATCTTTTATTAACTCATTATTCTGATCTGGGATTAACCGATACAGAATTTATATTATTTTTACAAATAGATAGTTGTCTGCAAAAGGGAGTTAATCCTGATTTTGATCAAATTGCAACCAATATGAAAATATCAACTAATTCTGTTTACGAATTATTGCAAGCTTTATTAGAAAAGAAATTTTTACAAATCAAGCAAGTTGAAATCAATGGGAAAAAAGGTGATTGTTATAATTTCACCTTACTTTACAAAAAATTAATGGCATTGGAAGAACAACAAGTACAAGATAAAAATAATAAGCAACATAATCAAGAAAAGGTTACACTGTTTGAAAAATTTGAAAGTGAGTTAGGAAGACTTCTATCTCCATTTGAGATTCAATTATTAGATGATTGGCAAACAAAAGATAAATATTCTTGTGAATTAATTACATTGGCATTAAGAGAAGCTGTTTTACATCGGAAAGTTAATTTTAAATATATAGACAAAATCTTAAATAATTGGCAGCAAGAAGGAATCAAAAATGCTGTTGATTTGGCCAACCATGAACAACAGCGTAATAATCATTTCAATCCCAAATTTGAATTGCCACCAGATGCTCCACCTATTCCTATTTATAAATGGGCTAAAATGCCAAAAGGAGAGGATAGTTAATGCTTAGTAATAAAAAAACACTAGAGGCTGTTACTATCATGGGTGAAGTTTTTCCAGATGCGACAACTTCTTTAGTAGCAGATTCAGATTTTCATTTTTTAATTGCTGTTATTTTAAGTGCGCAAGCTACAGATAAATCAGTAAATCTAGCAACACCAGCGTTATTTGCGCGCTATCCAACTTCCAAAGAACTTGCACAAGCTACGCCTAATGAAGTTGAAGAATATATTAAAACAATCGGATTATACCGTAATAAAGCTAAATATTTAGTTCAATGCGCACAAGCTTTAGAACAAAAATTTGCAGGAGTTGTTCCGCAAACACTAAAAGAATTGATGTCTTTACCAGGTGTTGGGCGTAAAACCGCCGATGTTGTTTTAGCAGAACGTTTTAAGATTCCTGCAATTGCAGTCGATACACATGTTAGTCGTGTTTCTAAACGACTAGGAATTGTTAGACAATCAGATGATGTATTAACCATTGAACAAACTTTGATGAAGAAACTTCCTAAAGAGATTTGGATTGCTGCACATCATCGTATGATTTATTGGGGACGACATCAATGTATGGCGCGCTCACCTAAATGCATTACTTGTCCACTCATTGATTTATGTAATTTTGGACAAAAACAATTGAAACAATAATAAATAAAAGACCTCGTGAAAATAATTTTTGAAGTGCCTTACAATTGTTAGACAAAGTCTAGCGATTGTGAGGTGCTTTTTCCGTATGACTAAATATACTCAAAAATTCAAATTAGATCTTATTCAAGAATACCTAGATACTGGCTGTTCACAACGATGTCTAGAAAATAAGTATTCTTTACCAAAGGATACCTTAAAAAAATGGTGGACTGCATACAATTTAAAAGGACCCGAAGGGTTGAAATTACGACATTTCAAACGTAAATTTACTGTTGATTTTAAACTTCGTGTGATAAACTACTACCTAAATAATGATGTTTCAATGTCCAAAGTGGCGGCTTCCCATAATCTTTTGTGTTCACAGATATCTATCTGGTTGAAGTTGTTTATGGAAGGTGGATCTGAGGCCTTGAAACCCAAGAAGAAAGGTAGGCCAAGTAAGATGTCAAAAATGACAAAGAAGGATGCACGTAAAATTTTAAAAAAGGAAAGTGATGAAATTGCGGCACTAAAGAGTGAATTACGTCAAGCCAAAATGGAGCGTGATATCTTAAAAAAAGCGTTGACCCTGTTCGGACCCTCAAAGCTAAGGAGAAAACAATAATTGTGGATCAGATCAGGGTGGACCAACAAAACTTGCCAAAAAAGGAACGATATGGGATTGGTGAGCTTCTAAAAACGATCGACTTGAAGCGACCGACTTATTACGACGAACGCAAACGTATCATCAATAAAAATGATAAGTATGCTGATGTTAAGGTGGTAATCAAGGAAATAGCGGAAAAAGGTAAATGGAGAGATTCTTACACATACGGCTATCGCCGTATAATGCCACTTCTTTATCACATGGCTGAAGCTACTTTACGTCGCTTAATGAATGAATTAGGTGTACAACCAGGTATGTATAATTGCCGTAAAAATAATCACTATTCTTCTTATAAAGGTACAGTTGGTAAGGTAGCTGATAACTTGTTAAACCAAACATTTGATGCTACATCTCCTTTTACTGTTCTTCATACGGATGTTTCACAAGTACGTTTAGGTAATTCGACCTGGGCTTACATGTCAGTCATTTTAGATCAAGCTACCAAAGAAGTTTTAGCCACTTCTGTTAGCCAAAGCTCAAATAAACTGTTGATTATGGATACATTAAGTCAGTTTGAGGATAATCTCCCCAATAACTTTAATCCAATTATCCATTCTGACCAAGGATGGCACTACCAATTAGACTATTATCGTGAAAAGATTGATTCATTAGGTTTAATTCAAAGTATGTCCCGCAAGGGAAACTGCCTAGATAACGCTCCAATGGAAAGTTTTTTCCATCTTTTTAAAGTTGAATCACAGCCTGAAATAAAGAAGTGTAAGAATATTTCTCAGTTCACACAGTTCTTTAACAAGTATGTCAATTGGTACAATAATGATCGAATTTCCAATAAAACAAAAAACATGAGTCCGGTTGATTACCGAACCCATGTCTTAGTTGCTTAAAAATATTTTATTTTTGTCTAACTTTTTTGTTGCACTTCATTTTCACGAGGTCTTTTATTTATTCTACACTTTGTGTTTGTGTACTACTAATGCTTGAACTGCTAGATTCACTAGACGTTGAGCTTTCTGAAGAAATTGAACTGGATGAAGTAGTACTGGTTTGTGCTGAACTAGAACTAATTGTTTCTGAAGCTTCAGAACTAGATGATTCAGCAGATGAAAGAATACTTGTTTCAGAAGATATTCGCTTAATAATATCTGGATCTTCTGCTCCTGCTAAATAAAGCTCACGGACACCATTTACTTCTTTAGTATAAACATTACTTGGCTTAGTCCAATCAGTATTGGATTTGCCTTCAGACATATAAAGCATAATATATTTATAGATCAATGCAGCAATTCCAGATGAAGCCGATGAAATATAATGTCCATCTTCAAAGGCTTTATCATAACCAGTCCAAACAGACACAGAATAATGTTTTGTATATCCATTAAACCAAGAATCCATGATGGCATTAGCAGGAAATTTAGTTACATTATCTGGATAAGCATTTGTTCCTGTTTTGCCAGCTTGGTATAATCCAGGGATATTAGCACGATATCCAGTTGCCAAAGGAGAAGTGAAAACGCCTTTTAACATATCTGTAATCATATAAGCTGTTGAAGATTGCATCACTTGCTTCCCAGTACTTGAATATTCTTTAACTGAACCATCTGGCGTTTCAATTTTATTAATATAATTTGGTTTATAGTAAGTTCCACCGTTGGCAAAAGCAGCATATGCGGCTGCATTTTGTAGAGTTGAAGATGGTAACCCAATCCCATTTTGGAACTCTAATGGTTTCTTGTAATTAAAACCTAATTTACTGATGAAGTTCGTAGCTCTAGTAATTCCAACTGCTTGCAAAGCTCTCACTGCTGGAATATTACGTGATTCAACTAAAGCTTCACGCATCGTCATTTCACCTTTATGCTGATTATCAAAGTCGTTAAGTTCGATGTTAGTACCAGGATAAATATACTTAGAGTCATCTAAAGCATGATAAGTCGCCCAACTTAAATATTCGATTGCAGGACCATAATCCATCAATGGTTTTGCTGTAGACCCATTTGTGCGATTAGTTTGAACAGCTCGATTCAATCCATAGGTAACGTCGCCTGTTTTACGGCCTCCAATCATTGCAACAACATTGCCATTATTTGGATCAATAATTGTCGTAGCAATTTGAAAATCATCATCAGGGAAGTAGATATACTTATCTGTATTAACGATATCATATAAATGTTGTTGAACACCCATATCAAGGTTAGTATAGACTTTTAGGCTATCTTTATATGGGTCATAGCCTTTCTTTTTAATTTCTGCAATAACTTGTTTGATATACGAATCAGCTACTTTAGCTTTTTGATTATTTTGGGTTTGCTCATGCTGTGGCAATAAACCTTCAGTAATACTTTCTTGTTTAGCCTGATTAGCTTGTGCTTGCGTAATTTTTTTATTTTCTACCATTGCATTTAACACGTCATTACGTCTTGCAGTTGCATATTCTTGATTAGAATATGGATTATAAGAAGAAGGGGCATTAGGAATTCCTGCAATCAATGCTGTTTGTGCTAAATCTAATTTGCTTAAATCTTTGCCATAGTAATATTTAGCAGCTGTTTGCATCCCGATACAACCATTTCCCATAAAAGCTTTATTAACGTAAAATGTTAAAATTTGATCTTTAGTATATTTACGATCCAATTGTAAAGCTAGCCAAGCTTCTTGCGCCTTACGTTTCAAAGTTTGATCTGAACGCTTGGTTGAAAAAAATGATAGTTTAATTAATTGTTGATCTAATGTACTACCACCTTGTAATCCGCCTGAAGAACCAGTGATGTTAGCTAAAGCCGCACCAACAATACGTGTCGGATCGATTCCTTTGTGCTTATAAAAACGGCGATCTTCAATGGAAATAATCGCATCTTTTAAAGTTTGCGGGATATCTTTTTCATCAACATGAACTACGTTTTCTGTTCCTAACGAAGTAATTTTTTTGCCTTTTGAATCATAAATGGTTAAAGCTTCTGCAGATGTTAATTTATCTTCATCAAGTTTAGGGGCATCTTTAGCATAAAAGACAAAGAGTCCAGCACCAAAAATGATTCCTAAAACAAATAACGAAAGCAAAGTCACAAAAACCTTAAACAACCAACCATGCTTTTTTTTGTTAGGGTTAGAATGTTTTCTTTTATCTTCTTGACTTTGTTTGCGCCGTGCTACCCTTGAATTTTGGGGATCTTGAGTTGTCATAAATACGCTCCTTTAAGTCTTAAAAATTATTATCTATTAGTTTATCAACCAAATCTAAATAAGGAATACGTGGATGTAAACCATATTTTATTTGGTAACCATGTTTAACAATTGCGCTTTTGGGTATTGATTTTTTTCCATTATCCTTTTGAGACCAACAATGAAACAAAAATTGGGCAGGTAATAAAAAAAGCTCATTATCCATACTAAATTTGACAATCGCAAAACAAATACCTTGTTGCCTTTGACAAGCTTGCATATGGATAATCTGATGCTCGTGAAAGTTATTCAATGGGAAAGAATTTTTATTGCGTGTTTCTTTTGCCTCAAAATCCAAATAATATCCGCGATAAACACCATTATAATCAGTAGTAGAAGCTTGTTTAAAATATGCTTCCTTAATAACAGCTGCACTTCGTTTAGGGTAATCAACATTAACAATCTGAATAGGTGTTGGTTTTTTATGAATAACAGCTTTTCCTCGTTGTAGGTAATAACGATTACTGATGTTAATTTCTTCTTCTAAAGACATTCCGCGGTTACCATAAATAACATTTTTAGCTTTTAGATTTGTGTTAGGTTGTAACAATTCTTTTTTAAAAGGTTTCCCGTTTGGATAATGTAAAACCATTAAGCTATCACGCTCCTATGCGCTTAATTATAACAATTGTTGCTTTAGTTGGCAAACAAGCAAGTCTTAGAGCTACGCCATTTACTAAATCCTAAGATTTTATTATAATTCTAAATGATTAAGCTAAAAAAGAAGGGACAATATGCGTTTATTATTAAGTGGATATCGTAGCTATGAATTATCAATCTTCAATGATCAAGATCCTAAAATTAAAGTTATTAAATACAGTTTGCAACAAGAACTACTACAATTACTTTCTAACGGATTAGAATGGGTAATTACTGGTGGTCAATTAGGAGTTGAACAATGGGGTGCTCAAGTTGTTTTAGAATTAAAAAAAGAGTATCCAGAGCTTAAATTAGGATTAATGTTTCCTTTTGCAGATTTTGGAGAAAATTGGCAAGAAAATTCACAAGAGAAGTTATTTTCTTTAAAACAACAAGCGGATTTTTTGGGTACTGTTAGTCAAATGCCTTACAGTAATCCACAACAACTACGTAATTATCAAGATTTCATGCTAAATCATACCGATGAAGCCTTGCTGGTGTATGATTCACAATATCCAGGAAAGTGTGAGTATTTGTATCGAGATATTTTGAAAAAAACAGATTATCGACTATCATTAATCGATATGGACCAATTACAAGATCAAGCACAAGTCTATTTTGAGAGTAAAAACTCTTGGCATTTTGAATAACAATTGCTATAATAATAATGTTATGAGTTAAGTCCGAATGTGAGGTGCAATTTTTGATGGAAAATATTAATCTTACGCCTAAGGACATCGTAAACAAAAATTTCAAGCCAAAGATTAAAGGCTATGATCCCGCTGATGTTGATGAATTCTTAGATTTAGTGATTCAAGATTATGAAAACTATACTAAGGAAAATCAACGACTTCAAGCAGAAAATGATCGCCTTGTTAATAAGGTAGATGAGCTGACTAAACAATTAGCGGTTAATAATTCGTCACAAACTTCACGACAAACGTCTACCATGACAAATATGGATATTTTGAAGCGTTTGTCTAATTTGGAACGACACGTTTTCGGTGTACAGCTTAACAATGATAACGATCAAAATAATCGTTTTTAAATAATTAAATTTATGTAGCTCTCTGGTAATCGCGGTCTATTTTTAATAGGCTGAGGAAAGTCCAAGCTTGCACAGGCTGAGATGCTTGTAGTGATCGTGCTTGCCGAAAAAATAAGGCAAGGTACTCTTTGAGTAACGGCGGATAAAAAGGCTAAGGTTTGTAACTATGTCTGAGTAATCCTGAAAAGTGCCACAGTGACGAAGCAGAACGGGAAACCGTTCTGGTGGAACGCGGTAAACCCCTCGAGCAGGTAACCCAAACTTTGGTAGGGGCGCTTCATGACGGAAATGAACTAATCATGGGGGCGATGAATATATTTTCATTTGCAGATAGATGATTACCACCGATTTTGGTTTCCTGGACCAAATGACGTACAGAACGTGGCTTATAGAGGACTACATATCAGGTTAAGAGCTAGGATGTTAATCCTGGCTCTTTATTTTTTGAGATAAATTACCCATAGAAAGGGATTTTAAAAGTAATATGAAAGAATTTAATCTTATTGCAACTGCTGCGGCTGGACTAGAAGCCGTAGTAGGTAATGAATTAAAGCATCGCGGTTATGAAGTAGTTGTAGAAAATAGTCGTGTACGTTTTAAGGGGAATGTTGAAGATATTTTATTAACTAATCTTTGGCTGCGTACAGCTGATAGAATCAAAATAGTTGTAGCAGAGTTTAAGGCTAAAACCTTTGAAGAACTCTTCCAAAGGACTAAAGCCATCGCGTGGGACCAATATTTACCTTTAGATGCTAATTTTCCAGTAGCTGGTAAATCACAAAAATCAACGCTGCATAATGTGCCTAGTTGCCAAGCAATTGTTAAAAAGGCTATTGTAACTAAAATGAGTGAGGTTTATCATCGTAAAACTCGTTTGCCTGAAACTGGAGCTGTTTATCCAATCGAAGTAGCTCTTAACAAAGATCAAGTTCTTTTAACGCTTGACACCACGGGCTCAAGTTTATTTAAACGTGGATATCGCTTAGAAAAAGGGGGCGCACCGTTAAAAGAAAATATGGCAGCCGCACTACTTTTTTTAGCGCATTGGTATCCGGATAAAGCATTCGTCGATCCTGTTTGTGGCTCGGGCACCTTACCAATCGAAGCAGCCTTGATTGGCAAAAACATCGCACCTGGCTTACAACGCTCATTTGTTTGTGAAGAGTGGACCTGGATTGGTAAGCCTTTAGCAAATAAGTTAAGACAACAGGCTAAAGAAGCTATTAAGAGTGATGTTACGCTCGATATCTCAGGTTATGATATCGATGGACGTATGATTGAGATTGCCAAGCAAAATGCTCAAAATGCAGGTGTGGCTGATATAATTAATTTTAAACAAATGGCAGCTAAAGACTTTAAAACTACCAAAATAAATGGAGTAATCGTGGCTAATCCACCATATGGTGAACGGTTAAGTGATCAAGATAGTGTTCGCAAACTTTACCAACAAATGGGACAAGTCTACGGGCCGTTGACTAGTTGGAGCAAATATATCTTGACTAGTGATTTAGAATTTGAAAAATATTACGGACAAAAGGCAAGTAAACGGCGTAAGCTATATAACGGTGCTTTACGAACTGATTTATTCCAATACTGGGGTAAACCGATTAAAAAATAGTGATTTTAAGTAAAAGAGTCATGAAATTACATTCGTATTTTATGACTCTTTTAATAATGAAATTACCAAGTTAGTTTATAAACTTAGCTAGTCCTTGTAAGGCCAGCTGATGGGCGCCTTGATTTTGTTTTTCTGGTATCCATTGATATACAACTAATGTAAATTGATCATGTAACTTATTTAATTTAGCCAATAGCTCGGGATAAGACTTACTGTAGTTTTTTTCTAGACTGGTAATGACGATTTTACTATCAGAATAAAAAAATAAGTTATGTTTACATCCGTAATGTTCTTTGACATACTCAAAACCAGCAATTGCTGCTAAAAATTCAGCTTCATGATTACTAACAAAAGGTAAATCAACTTTTATTTGATGTTGTATACCATCAACAACTAATAAAACTCCACCAGCACTAGGACCGGGATTGCCTTTTGTTGCTGCATCTGTATATAATTTAATCATTTTTCTTTCCTTTGCGTAAGTGTTCGTTAATATTATACTAAGAAAATTACAAAGTAGCACGCTTTTAGCCAAAGATTTGTTATAATCAAAGTTGCTTTAATAATAAAAGAAAGGTGTTTAGAGTTTGAAACAAAAATTTTACTATCAACCAGACCTAGCTACCTCTATTATTTGTTGGTCTTTTACTGGAATGATTTTTTTATCAAGTTTGTTATTATGGCTTGAAATTACTGTTTTTCAAATTTGGACTGCATTAACATTCATTTTGTTTGTACTAGTAAGTATAGTTCAGATTTTGAGACGACAAGTTTTATTAAATGAACAAGTACTTTTGTTGCGTGCGGTTGTTTCATTTAATAATAAGGAAATTCCTTTAAATGAACTAAATAAAGTTAAAAAAACCAAATATGGATTACAGTTAATCACTAGATTCAGAAGCTATAATATTTTACTAACTCCTAAATCCGCAGAAAAACTTTACATTTCTTTAAATAAATAATCATATTGTTCGTTTTTAAAAGCTATTCCTTAACCGGAATAGCTTTTTTTAATTAAACTAATGACAAAAATCCAAATAAAAGCTATAATATAGCTATCTTTTTTATCGGGAGGATGTTACATGAAAGACATTGAAATTGCACAACAAGCAACAATGAAGCCTATCACAGAAGTTGCACAATTTGTTGGACTAAATAATGATGAAATTGAGCAATATGGAGCATACAAAGCTAAGATTAAGCTTCCTTTGCACAAAACTAACAAAACCAAAGAGAAATTAATCCTTGTAACTGCTATCAATCCAACGCCTGCTGGTGAAGGTAAATCAACCGTAACTGTTGGGTTAGGTGATGCTTTTAAGCAATTAGACCAAAAAGTCATGATTTGTTTACGTGAGCCTTCATTAGGTCCTGTAATGGGAATGAAAGGGGGCGCAACTGGAGGTGGATTTGCACAAGTTGTGCCGATGGAAGATATTAATTTACATTTTACAGGAGATATGCATGCACTAACCGCTGCTAACAATACTTTATCAGCTTTAATCGACAATCATATCTATCAAGGAAACCAACTTCAAATCGACCAAAGAAGAATCATTTGGAAACGTGTATTAGATATTAATGACCGAGCATTACGCCATATTGTTGTTGGATTAGGTGGGGCTTTACAAGGTGTTCCGCGTGAAGATGGCTTTGATATTACTGTAGCATCCGAATTAATGGCCGTTTTATGTTTAGCAAGCGATATCGAGGATTTAAAAAAACGCATTGCTAGAATTGTAATTGGATATAATTTTGCTAAAGAGCCGATTACAGTAGCTGATTTAAATGCTACTGGTGCAGTTGCAGTATTGTTAAAAGACGCTTTAAAACCCAATCTTGTACAAACTCTCGAACATACTCCAGCTATTATTCATGGCGGACCATTTGCTAATATCGCTCATGGTTGTAACAGTGTTTTAGCAACTAAAACAGCCTTACAATTAGCAGATTATACGATTACTGAAGCTGGATTTGGAGCTGATTTAGGCGCCGAAAAATTCTTGGATATCAAGACGCCAGTCCTTGGTAAAACACCAGATACAATTGTCATTGTTGCAACAATTAGAGCGCTCAAAATGAACGGTGGTGTATCAAAAGAGCAATTAGATCAAGAAGATTTACAAGCTGTTATTAAAGGATACGCTAACTTACAACGACATATTAAGAATATGCAGCAATATAATGTTCCTGTTGTTGTTGCATTAAATCGTTTTAGCTCAG
Source organism: Ligilactobacillus sp. Marseille-Q7487 (assembly GCF_949152225.1). Lineage (NCBI taxonomy): Bacteria > Bacillati > Bacillota > Bacilli > Lactobacillales > Lactobacillaceae > Ligilactobacillus > Ligilactobacillus sp. Marseille-Q7487. Next base: position 938,994 of record NZ_CASCJC010000001.1, on the reverse strand, counting down.
ATACCTCTGCTGAATTAACAAAAGTTCAAGAACTTTGTAAAACAGATAACACAACGGCAATTATTGCTGATGTTTGGGCTAAAGGAGGGCAAGGAGCCTTAGAACTTGCAAAAAATGTGATGCAAGCGTGTGAGAAGACTCAAGACTTCAAACCACTCTATCAATCTGATGACTCTTTAGAAGAAAAGATTACTAAAATTGTTACCAATATTTATGGTGGTAGTGGTGTTGAATTTGCCCCTAAGGCTCAAAAACAATTAGTTGAATTTAAAAAAGTAGGTTGGGATAAATTGCCAGTGTGCATGGCTAAAACACAGTATTCATTTTCAGATGATGCTAAAAAAATTGGAGCACCAACTGACTTTAAGATTCATATTCGTGAATTTGTTCCAAAATTAGGAGCTGGGTTTATCGTTGCTTTAACAGGAAATATTTTAACGATGCCTGGTCTACCTAAAAAACCAGCAGCTGTATCTGTTGATTTAGCAACTGATGGAACTGTCCAAGGATTGTATTAAAAAAGAATGTCCCTATATTTTGGGGCATTCTTTTTTTGTTTGAACTAAGAGCTTTATGTTATAATTATTTGTATTATTTTACGGTTAAGAAAGGTGATAATATAATGCCGCTTTATTTTTTATTGATGTTTGCAATTGTTTTGTTAGATCAATTAGTAAAAATTTTAGTAGTAGCAAACATTCCATTAAATACTAGCATTCCATTTGTTCCTGGTATTTTATCTTTAGCTCATATTCGTAATTATGGCGCGGCTTGGAGTATGCTTATCGGACAACGTTGGTTTTTCCTTGTAATTTCCATTGTGGCTTTAGTTATCATGGCATATATGTTCAAAAAACTTTGGCATAATTGGCCTTACGCATTAGGATTATCCTTACTTATCGGAGGGACTGTTGGAAATTTGCTTGATCGCATTCGTTTAGGCTATGTTATTGACATGTTTGCTACCGATTTTATTAATTTCCCAATTTTTAACGTTGCTGATAGTGCGTTAACCATAGGGGTAATAATCATTTTAATTGCTATGTTAAAGGAAGATATCAAATGATTGCAGTAACAATTACTACACAAACAGGTAGATTAGATAAGGTTTTAGCACAAATTAAGCCAGAACTGTCTCGCTCACAAATTCAACAATTGATAACAGACGGGCAGATTACTGTTAATAAACAAACTGTTAAAACTAAATATCAAGTTCAACCAAATGATTATATTGAAATCAACATGCCACAACCAAAACAATTGGATCTTATAGCTGAAAACATCCCCTTAGATATCGTTTATGAAGACGATGATGTTTTGGTTGTCAATAAACCACAAGGAATGGTGGTTCATCCTTCTGCTGGGCATAGTGATAAGACTTTAGTTAATGCTTTATTGCATCATTGTCCATTATCAACGATTAACGGTACTTTTCGTCCGGGGATTGTTCATCGTATAGATAAGGATACATCAGGATTATTAATGGTTGCTAAAAACGATCACGCACATCAATCGTTGGCTCAACAGCTTAAAGACAAAACCAATATTCGTGAATATATTGCATTGGTTCATGGGAATATAAAAGAAGAATGTGCAACCATAGATGCTCCAATCGGCAGAAGTCCTAAGGATCGTAAAAAACAAGCTGTGGTTGCTAATGGAAAACCAGCTATCACACATATAGAAGTCTTACAACGTTATCAAGAATACACCTTAGTTAAATGCATTCTTGAAACAGGACGTACCCATCAAATTAGGGTCCATTTAAAATATATCGGGCATCCTTTGGCAGCTGATCCACTTTATGGTCCTAAAAAAACATTACTTGGGCAAGGCCAGTTCTTGCATGCTGCTAAATTGGGTTTTACTCATCCTAAGACTGGTGAGCTATTAGTTTTTGAAGCGCCTTTACCAGAATATTTTACCAACACCCTAGCTAAACTAGCATCACATTAAAATTAAGTTTGCCATGATACACTTGACAAAAGCTGTAAAATAAAGTAAATTATTCATAACAGAGATCCTTTAAAATTAGTCCTGTGAGGCTAAGAAGGCAGCGTCTTAATGAGCTCGGATCAAAGACAATTGTCTACCACTTAGTCTACATCTTGGATGTTTTGTTGACTAAGTGGTTTTTTGTTTTACAAAACATCTACTACTCGTCTAGGAGGAATAACTATGACAAAAGAAATTTATGATTCAATGGCAATGAAACGAGCTTTAACTCGGATTACCTATGAAATTATTGAAAAAAACAAGGGAATTGACAAACTTGTTTTAGTTGGGATTAAAACGCGTGGTGTTTATTTAGCTAAACGTATCGCCGCTCGCTTACAACAACTAGAAGGAGCAAATATCCCTGTCGGAGAATTAGATATTTCTTTGTACCGTGATGATCGTCAAGTTGGAAGCGAACCAATTGTTAAAACAGAACAATTAGGAATTGATATCAATGATAAACATGTTATCTTGGTCGATGACGTTTTGTTCACTGGTCGTACCATTCGTGCAGCCTTAGATGCATTAATGGATCAAGGCCGTCCTAAAAAGATTAATTTGGCTGTTTTAGTTGATCGCGGACATCGTGAATTACCAATTCGTGCAGATTTTGTTGGCAAAAATATTCCAACTTCTCTTGAAGAAGAAATAGCAGTTTATGTTGAAGAAATTGACAATAAAGATGGAATTGAATTAAAGAAAACCAAATAATTCAACCATTTAAATGACTCCAGAGAGAGCCAAAAGGGTTGTAACTTGTAGAGTATTTGCGTGCCTATTCAAGTTAACCATGGCAAAGGTCTGGATCAAAGATATTTGATTTAGACCTTTTTATTTTGTGATTTTATACTTAAGGAGATTTTTTTAAATGACAACAGTAAAATTACCTCATTTTGTAACTGTAAAAGATTTAACTAATGAACAAGTTTTAGACTTAATTGAACGTGCAGAATACTTCAAAAAAGGCGGTGCCGTTCCTAAATTCGATACACCAGTTTACGTTACGAATATGTTTTTTGAAGATTCGACTCGAACACATACTAGTTTTGAAATGGCAGAACGTAAATTAGGTTTAACAGTTATTCCTTTTGATCCACAACATAGTTCCGTTAATAAAGGGGAGACTCTTTATGATACGCTATTAACAATGAGTTCTATCGGAGTTAATCTTAGTGTTATTCGTCATTTTGAAAATGAATACTATAAAGACTTAATTACGTTACAACCTGACCAAAAGATGCAAATGGGGATCGTTAACGCTGGCGATGGAAGTGGTCAACATCCTTCTCAATGTATGTTAGATTTGATGACTATTCATGAACAGTTTGGTCATTTTGATGGCTTAAAGGTTGCTATTGTTGGCGATTTGACTAATTCAAGAGTTGCTCGTAGTAACATGCAATTATTGACCAAGTTAGGCGCACAAGTCTTCTTTTCCGGTCCAAAATATTGGTATTCTGAAGAATTTGATGCATATGGTCAATATTTATCAATGGATGAACTAGTAAAACAAGTAGATGTTATGATGCTTTTACGTGTACAACATGAAAGACATGCTGGTGATGAAAAAGATTTTTCTAAAGAAAGTTACCATGCTCAATACGGATTAAATAAGAAACGTTATGAAAAGCTTAAAGACGATGCAATTATCTTACATCCAGGTCCTATTAATCGCGGGGTTGAATTTGCTTCAGAATTAGTTGAAGCACCAAAATCACGCTTTGCAACTCAAATGCAAAATGGTGTTTTCATGCGCATGGCAATGCTTGAAGCAGTTATTGCCGGTAGAAAATTAGGAGGTAAAGCTTAATGGAAACATTAGTTAAAAACGGCTTAGTTTATCAAGCTGGAAAATTAACCAAAATGGACATTTTAATTGTTGACGGCAAAATCAAAGCTTTAGGGACTGATTTACCAAGCACAGCACAAACAAGAATCATTGATGTTCAAGATAAATTAGTTTCCCCGGGATTAGTTGACGTTCATGTTCATTATCGTGATCCAGGCTTTACCTATAAAGAAACTATTGAAAGTGGAAGTAAAGCAGCGGCTCATGGCGGTTATACAACAGTTTGTGCAATGCCTAACCTTGATCCGGTCCCAGATACACCAGCACAAATGCAAGTAATGGTCAAGCGCAATCAAGAAGACGGCGTTGTTCATGTAAAACAATTTTCTGCTATTACCAAAGGACTAAAAAGTGAAGAATTAGTTGATTATGCTGGTATGAAAGCAGCGGGTGCTTTTGCTTTTAGTAACGATGGAGTAGGCGTTCAAACTGCAGGAACAATGTATCAAGCAATGAAAGCTGCTAAAGAATTAAATATGGCAATTGTGGCCCACGTTGAAGATAACTCTTTATTATTTGGTGGAGTTATGAATGCAGGTAAACGTGCTAAAGAATTAGGTTTGCCTGGTATTTTAGGTATTAGCGAATCCTCACAAATTGCACGTGACTTGTTATTAGCCAAAGAAACAGGTGTACATTATCATGTTTGTCATGTGTCAACCAAAGAAAGCGTTGAGTTGATACGTATTGCTAAGGCTCATGGTATTAACGTGACTTGTGAAGTTTCACCACATCACCTTTTATTATGTGAAGATGATATTCCAGGAAACGATCCATATTATAAGATGAATCCACCGTTACGTAGCAGTGTCGATCATCAAGCACTGATTAAAGGCTTACTTGACGGTACAATCGATATGATTGCTACTGATCATGCACCACATTCAATCGATGAAAAAACCGGTGATATGCGTCATGCTGCTTTTGGAATTACCGGTAGTGAAACAGCCTTTAGTTTACTTTATACTAAATTTGTTAGAACAGGGATTTTTAAGCTTGAACAATTACTTGATTGGATGAGTATCAATCCAGCAGAGAAATTCAACATGTCAAAAGCGGGTATGATTATGCCTGGTAAACCAGCTGATCTTGCTATTTTTGATTTAGGTTTGGAAGAAGAAATTAAGGAAGAAAATTATTTATCTAAAGGGGTAAACACACCATTCACAGGGCAACATGTTTATGGTGTAACTTATATGACTCTAGTTGATGGCAAAATCGTATACCAAAAGGAGGAAAAATAGTGAAACGCTATTTAATTTTAGAAGACGGTAGTATCTTTGAAGGCCAAGCCTTTGGAGCAGATACAAGCACAACTGGTGAAGTTGTTTTTACTACCGGTATGACCGGCTACCAAGAAGCCGTAACCGATCAATCATTTGCTAACCAAATCTTGGTTTTTACTAATCCATTAATTGGTAATTACGGTGTTACTTTGGATGATTACGAATCAATTGAACCAAATTGTAAAGGTGTTGTTTGTCGTGAAGTTGCACGTGTATCGAGCAACTGGCGTCAACAAGATTCTTTTGATAATTTCTTAAAACAAATGAATATTCCTGGTATTAGTGGTATTGATACACGAAAATTAACTAAGATTTTACGTGTTCACGGCACAATGAAAGGGAGTTTATTAGATACATTACCTGACGATCATGCATTTGAACAATTACGTGCAACCGTGATTAATGACCAAGTTGTAGCTCAAGTTTCAACTAGCAAACCATATCCAAATCCAGGTAGTAAACGGAATATTGTTTTAGTCGACTATGGTGCAAAGCATAGTATTTTACGTGAACTTGCTAAACGTGATTGTAATACAATTGTTTTACCATATACTGCCACTGCACAAGACATCTTCAAATTACAACCAGATGGCGTGTTACTTTCAAATGGGCCTGGCGATCCTAAGACTGTTAAAAATGCAATTGCAATGGTGCAAGAAGTTCAACAAAAACTTCCATTGTTTGGTATTTGTTTAGGTCATCAAATCTTTGCCCTAGCTAATGGTGCAGACACTTATAAAATGAAATTTGGTCACCGTGGTTTTAACCATCCAGTACGTGAAATTGCTACTGGGCGAATTACCTTTACATCACAAAATCACGGATACGCAGTTGATCCTGATTCAGTTGATCCAGAAAACTTAATTATTACACACAAAGAAATTAACGATGGAACAGTAGAAGGCTTACGCCATAAAAAATATTCTGCTTTTTCAGTTCAATTCCATCCGGATGCAGCTCCCGGACCACATGATGCTGACGATCTCTTCGATGATTTTATGCACATGATTGATCAAAGAAAGGAAGATAAAGCTAATGCCTAAAAGAACGGATATTCATAAAATTATGGTGATTGGATCCGGCCCAATTATCATCGGCCAAGCTGCCGAATTTGACTACTCAGGAACCCAAGCCTGCATGGCTTTACGCGAAGAAGGCTATGAGGTTGTCTTAGTTAACTCAAACCCAGCAACAATCATGACAGATACAGAAGTAGCCGACAAAGTTTATATTGAACCTTTGACTGTAGATGCTGTTTCACGTATCTTACGTCAAGAATATCCGGATGCATTACTTCCAACTCTTGGAGGACAAATCGGTTTAAATCTTGCTATCGCTTTGTCAAAAACGGGTATCTTAGATGAATTAAACATTGAATTACTTGGAACTAAGTTAAACGCGATTGATCAAGCGGAAGATCGCGAACGTTTCAAGCAGTTAATGGAAGATTTAAACGAACCAGTACCTGCATCTAAAACCGTTAATACTGTTGCCGATGCTGTCGCATTTGCAGAAGAAATCGGTTATCCAGTCATCGTACGTCCTGCATTTACCATGGGCGGTACTGGTGGTGGAATGTGTGATAATCGCCAACAATTAGAAGAAATTGCGGCTAATGGATTAGAATTATCACCAGCTACACAATGTTTAATTGAAAAATCAATTGCCGGCTTTAAAGAAATCGAATACGAAGTAATGCGTGATTCGGCTAACAATGCGATGGTCGTATGTTCAATGGAAAACTTTGATCCAGTTGGTGTGCATACAGGGGATTCCATTGTTTTAGCTCCTACTCAAACACTTTCAGATCGTGAATATCAAATGTTGCGTGATTGTTCTTTAAAATTAATTCGCGCTTTAAAAATTGAAGGGGGCTGTAACGTTCAGTTAGCCTTAGATCCTAATAGTTTTGATTATTATGTCATCGAAGTTAACCCACGTGTTTCGCGTTCTTCAGCTTTAGCATCTAAAGCAACTGGTTATCCAATTGCTAAGATGGCAGCTAAAATTGCCGTGGGCTTGACACTTGATGAAATTATTAATCCTGTTACAGGGACAACTTATGCAGAATTTGAACCAGCTTTAGATTATGTTGTCGCTAAAATTCCACGTTGGCCATTTGACAAATTCTCAAAAGCAGATCGTACTTTAGGAAGTCAAATGAAAGCTACTGGTGAAGTTATGGCAATCGGTCGTAATGCACAAGAAGCTATTCAAAAAGCTATTCGCTCACTTGAAATTGATGAAAAAGATCTCTTTTCAGATGATGCACGTCAAGCAAGTGATGATCAATTAGAAGAAAAAATCATGCACGTTCAAGATGATAGAATCTTCTATTTAACAGAAGCTTTTCGTCGCGGGTACAGTCTACAAGAAATTCATGAGTTAACCAAGATTAACGTTTATTTCCTAGATTTACTCAAGCATATTACTGAACTTGAAGTACAAATTCGCCAAAATATTAACGATTTAGCCACTTTGAAGATGGCTAAACGCTATGGCTTTAGTGATTTAACAATCGGTAAACTTTGGAATCAAACAGAAGATCAAATTCGTCAATTGCGTAAAGACAATGGTATTATTCCTGTTTATAAAATGGTTGATACATGTGCAGCCGAGTTTGAATCCCATACACCATATTTTTACAGTTCATATGATGATGAAAACGAAAGCCTTCGTTCTGATAAACCATCTGTTTTAGTAATCGGTTCGGGTCCTATTCGAATCGGTCAAGGTGTTGAATTTGACTATGCAACTGTACACAGTGTTAAAGCTATCCAAAAAATGGGGTATGAAGCAATTGTCATGAATTCTAATCCAGAAACTGTTTCAACAGATTTCTCCATTTCAGATAAACTTTACTTTGAACCTTTAACATTAGAAGATGTTTTAAACGTAATCGAATTAGAACAACCAAAAGGAGTAATTGTTCAATTCGGGGGACAAACAGCAATTAACTTAGCTGCTGGATTACAAGCTCATGGCGTTAAGATTTTAGGTACAACTGTTGAAGATTTAGATCGCGCTGAAGACCGTGAATTGTTTGATCAAGTTATCAATGAATTAGGCTTAAAACAACCAATCGGTAAAACTGCTACTACACATGATGATGTTTTGAAGTGTGCTAAAGAAATCGGCTATCCTGTCTTAGTTCGTCCAAGTTATGTTTTAGGCGGACGTGCTATGGAAATTGTTTATAGCGATGCAGAATTAGAAGAATATTTAGCTCAAAATGCTCCTGCTGAAATCGATCATCCAATCCTTGTTGATGCTTATCTTGAAGGTATGGAATGCGAAGTTGACGCAATCTGCGATGGAACCGATGTTTTATTACCAGGTATCATGGAACATATTGAACATGCTGGGGTTCACTCTGGAGATTCGATGGCTGTTTATCCACCACAAAGTTTCGACCAAAGTGTCAAAGATCAAATCGTTGATGCTACTAAAAAATTAGCAGTGGCTTTGAAGTGTGTGGGGATTATGAATATTCAGTTTATCATTCATAAAAATGAAGCTTATGTTTTAGAAGTTAACCCACGTGCTAGTCGAACTGTTCCATTCTTAAGCAAGATTACTGGTATTGAAATGACACAGGTTGCAACTAAAGTTATCTTAGGCAAAACACTAAAAGAACTTGGTTATGAATCTGGCTTATTTGCAGAAAGTAAGACAGTCCATGTTAAAGCACCTGTCTTTTCATTTAGTAAATTAGCAGATGTTGATAGCTATCTTGGACCGGAAATGAAATCAACTGGGGAAGTAATGGGTAGTGATTATACCTATGAAAAAGCCTTGTATAAAGCTTTTGCCGGTGCTAATATGAAATTACCTGATGATGGCAGTGTTTTGTTAACAATTGAAAATACTGATAAAGAAGTTGTTTTACCATTAGCAAAACGTTTTGCTAAGATTGGTTATCGTATCTTAGCAACTAAGGGTACAACCAAATTCTTACGTGAACACGGTTTACATGTAATTCCAGTTAACAAAATCGGTCAAACCGATGAGCGTTTTGAAGATATTTTGCATGTTTTAACATCTGATAGTGTTGATTTGGTAATTAATACTATGGGACATGATTTAGAACAAACCTCTGATGGTTTTGTCATTCGTCAAACTGCAATCGAACATAATATTCCATTGTTAACATCACTTAATACAGCAGATGCCTTACTTAAAGCTTTGGAAAACCGTTCTTTTGCAACAGATTCACTTTAAACTAATTTTTTAGGAGGTTAGCTCAATGTCGCCTGAGCGTCTAGCTGTTAAATTACCTGGACTTGATTTAAAAAATCCAATTATGCCTGCCAGTGGGACCTTTGGATTTGGAGATATTCCAAGTGCTAATAAATTCGATTTTAATGAATTAGGAGCCCTAATCGTAAAAACAACTACTTTAGAGGCGCGTGACGGAAATCCGGATCCTAAAATTGCTATTATTGATAACGGCGTCTTGAATGCGGTTGGTCTACAAAATCCTGGAGTTGATGTAGTTGTTAGTGAAAAACTACCAGCTTTAAAGAAAAAATATCCAACATTACCTTTGATTGGCAGTGTTGGCGGATCTACCGAACAAGATTATATTGAAGTAGCTAAAAAACTTTGTCAAAGCGGATTGGTTGATGCTTTAGAATTAAACATCTCCTGTCCGAATGTACACGAAGGCGGAATGGCTTTTGGTACCGTACCAGAGGTGGCTAAAAGCTTAACTAAAAAGGTTAAAGAAGTAGCCACAGTTCCTGTTTATGTTAAACTTTCACCAAATGTAACAGATATCGTTAAGATTGCTAAAGCAGTTGAAGAAGGTGGAGCTGATGGTTTAACCATGATTAACACACTTTTAGGCATGCATATCGATATCAAAACAAGAAAGCCTGTTTTAGGTAATGTAATGGGTGGTTTTTCTGGACGTAGTATTAAGCCTGTGGCAATTCGCATGATTTATCAAGTGGCTAAAGAAGTTAATATCCCAATTATTGGTGTTGGTGGAATTGAAAGCCCTGAAGATATTATTGAAATGTTTTTAGCCGGAGCTAGTGCAGTTCAAGTTGGGACAGCTCATTTTAAAGACTGGCTAGCATGTCCTAAATTAGCTGCTAAACTTCCTGAAATTATGGATGAATTACAAATTGAAAGTTTAGAAAAACTTCGTCAAGAAGTCAAGGAGGCCCATCATGGATAAGATTTCACGTCCAATCATAGCATTAGACTTTCCAAAACGCTCTATTGCTATGGAATTTTTAAATAAATTTCCTAAAGAAGAAAAGCTTTTCGTTAAAGTCGGAATGGAATTATTTTACAGTGAAGGACAACGCTTGGTTGAAGAAATTAAAGAAGCAGGCCATGACATTTTTCTTGACTTAAAATGCCATGATATTCCTAATACAGTATATAGTGCAATGCGTGTTTTGGGTCGCTTAGGGGTTGACTTAACAACTGTTCATGCAGCTGGTGGTAAAGAAATGATGCAAGCAGCCAAAGAAGGTCTTTTGGATGGTTCTGGGGGTAAGAATCTTGCTAAAATTATTGCTATTACCCAATTAACTTCTACTAGTCCAGAAATGGTGAAAAATGAACAATTAATTTCTGCTAGTTTAGAAGAAAGTGTGCGTAATTATGCAAAATTAGCTCAAAGTGCTGGATTAGATGGAATTGTTTGTTCTGCTCATGAAGCTAGCGACATTTTAGCTGCTACTTCTCCAGAATTTTTACGAGTTACACCAGGAATCCGTTTAGCTGGTGGCGATGTTGGTGATCAAAAACGTGTAATGACACCAGATCAAGCTGCTAAAAATCACGCTAGTGGCATTGTTGTTGGTCGTGCAATTACTAAAGCCAAAGATCCAATTGCTGCTTATAATTTAGTTAAACAACTATGGGAGGAAAATTAAGCATGAAACAAGTTGCTAAAGATTTATTAAATATTAAAGCTGTCAAATTATCACCTGAAGAACCATTCACATGGGCTAGTGGTATTAAAAGTCCTATTTATTGTGACAATCGTTTGACTATCAGCTATCCGGAAATCAGAACACGAATTGCTAAAGGTATTGCTGCTTTAATCAAAGAACAATATCCAGATGCACAAGTGATTGCAGGAACTGCTACGGCAGGAATTCCACATGCAGCTTGGGTTGCTGAAGAATTAAACTTACCTATGATTTACGTTCGTTCAAAACCAAAAGATCATGGCCGTGGAAAACAAATTGAAGGTGTCTTAGCTCCAGGAGCAAAGACTGTTGTTATCGATGATTTACTTTCAACAGGTGGTAGTGTATTAAAAGCCGTTTCAGCTGCTAAAAACGAAGGGGCTGACGTTGTTGGAGTTTGTGCTATCTTTAGTTATCAACTTCCTTCTATCGAAGCTAACTTTAAACAATCCGGGGTTAGCTTTAGTACTTTAACTAACTATGGTGAACTAATTGAGGCTGCTGTTGAAGAAAACTACGTAAGTCCTGACCAACGCGAACTATTGCATAAATGGCGTGAAGATCCAGAAAACTGGTTAAGCTAGACTGTTTTTTCAAGTGAATTACTCTTTTTAGTGAGTGATTCACTTTTTTATTGATTAATTTTTTTGCAAATTTTCTTGACAATTATTAGTTTTTTACGAATTAATAATAACTTTTTTGCTAAAATTTCAAAAAAGCATTCCATTTTAAATGATTTGATCGTATTATTATTTTATGGATTGATAAGATTATAAAAACTTATCTTAAGAATAAAAAACTTTTTAAGAAGGGATTTTTATGAAAACACAACAAGAAAGTATTTTTTCTTCTAAGACTTTAGCTTATTTTCTACAATTGGCTGAAACCATGAGTTATACACAAGCAGCACAGATTTTAGGGATTACTCAACCTGCTTTAACTCAACAAATCAAGAAATTAGAACGCTCTGTTGGGGCACCTTTATTTTATTCAGTGGGTAAAAAATTACATCTTTCAGATGCTGGCTACACAATGCTTGATGCTACACATCAAATATATGAAACTTTAAATAAAGCTACCGATGAAATTCAACAATCTACTAGTGCTACTCAAGGTAACATTAATATTGGAATTCTTTCTTCGGTTGAATATAGTATTTTTTCTGATTTTGCAGTTGAATATTATAAACAACATAACGATATTACTATTTCTACTTATAATCTTTCTCGTAAAGAAATTTGGGAACGTTTGGAAAATAATACGATTGACCTCGCTATCATGTACTTACCAGATTCAAGTATTAAGAATTGGAAACCTTACGAAAGCAAACGCATTTTAACTGAAGATTTAATTTTTATTCATAAAAACGAAAAATTTGCTAAACGTAAAAAAGTTAAATTAAAAGATACTTTGACAAACAAGTGGGTAACCTATCCTTCTGAATATTATTTAAACGAAACCATTCGTGAAGTATTTTGTGAAGGGTTAACTGATCAACCAACATCTGTTGCTCACTTTGCAGATCCTGATCAAATTTTTAATTTTGCGATTAAGACAGGTTGTTTTACTGCTTTACCAATGTCTTATGTTTTAGCAAATAATACTGATAATCAAGTATTTACAGCACTATTTGATCCTGAAATTAAGTTTGATTTATCTTTTGTCTTCCGCAAAGGTAAAGAACAAATTCCACGTATCGAAAGCTTCTTTAAATCTTTTGATCGTTATTTAAATGAAAAGGACTATATTACTCGTTTATCAGAAACTAATGCCTAAGTAAACTCAATTGCACTTTTATAGTGTGCATTGTATAATTTTATTCGGTTACTAAAACTAAAAAATTACTAAGGAGCTATTTATCCATGAAAGAACTTGTTTTTGGACATCAAAATCCAGATACAGATGCAATCGTTGCTGCAAAAGCATATTCATATTTACAAAATCAATTAGGAGCTGATACTGAAGCAGTTGCTTTAGGTGAACTTAACGAAGAAACCAAATATGCCTTTGATTACTTCAAACAAGATGCTCCACGTGTGATTACTAGTGCTAAAGCAGAAGTACAAGCTGTTATGTTAGTTGATCATAACGAAGCACAACAAAGTGTTGCTGATATCAAAGATGTTACAGTAACACACGTACTTGATCATCATCGTGTTGCTAATTTTGAAACTGCAGCACCATTATACTGCCATATCGAACCAGTTGGTTGCAGTAGTACCATTGTTTATAAAGAATTTGTTCAACATAATATTGAAATTCCAGCACCTTTAGCAGGTTTAATGCTTTCTGCTATCATTTCGGATACTTTACTTTTCAAGTCTCCAACAACTACTGAAGATGATATTGCAATCGCTAAGAAATTAGCGCAAATCGCTGGTGTTGATTATGAAGAATACGGTTTGGCAATGCTTAAAGCTGGCACAAATCTTGCAAGTAAAACAGAAGAACAATTAATCAGTGCTGATGCTAAGTCATTTGAAATGGGTGGAAAAACTGTTAGAATTAATCAAGTTAACACAGTTGACTTGGATGAAGTTTTTGCTCGCGAAGAAGCTTTACGTGCAACTATTACTAAAGAAAGTCAAGCAAATGGCTATGACTTATTCTTATTGATGGTAACAAACATTTTAGATTCTAATACACGTATTTTAGTAATCGGTGAACCACAAGAAATGGTTGAAAAAGCATTTTCTGTAAAATTAGTTGATAACAAAGCTGATTTACCTGGCGTGGTCTCACGTAAAAAACAAGTTGTTCCTCCAATGGAAGCAGCTTTTAACGCATAATCATGAAAACGCACATTTGTGCGTTTTTTATTTTTCTCAAATCATTACAAATACTTTTTTTTACAGAAAATTATCGGTATAATATAAGTGAGTAATAGATTAGATATTGAGGAGATGCGTACTTTGAGTCAAGAAAAAAGAATTGAGCTAATTAAGCAATTACTAGCTCAAAGACAAGAATTATCAACTAAAGATATCATGCAAGAATTTGGGGTTTCTCAAGATACCGCCAGACGTGATATTGTCTTATTAACTAAAAGAGGTGAAGTAAAGCGCACACATGGTGGAATTCTACCACTTAATTTTGGTCGAAGTGTTCCTAACTATCAAAGTCGCTTAGCATATTTCACGCGAGAAAAAACCCAAATTGCCTTAGAAGCTACTAAATATTTCCATCCACAACAAGTTTATTTTGTAGATTCTTCGACAATTCTTTTAAAAACATGCCAAAATATCAATTTGCCGTTAACTATTGTGACACATTCTTTAGATAATTGTATTGCGTTATCAGAACACAATAAGGTTTCAGTTAAAGTTTTAAGTGGGACATTGAATCACGAAAATCGTTTCTTTCATTCCAATTTAGCAATAGAAGAGCTCCAAGATATTGTTTTTGATACTGCCTTTATTGCGGCTTCTGGAATTGATGAAAATGGAGTTTACCTCTTAGATCAAAGCGATGCCCAAATTGTTGGAATGGCTGTTAAACGTGCACGTAAAGTCATTCTAGTGGCGGAACATCAAAAATTTGTAAATAAATCATATTATCGCATTTGCCCACTCAGTGATATTTCTATATTTATCACAGACAAAATGCCTACTAAACAACAAATAGAAATGTTTGGGCCACATACTAAGATTCAAGTTGCTTCCTATGACGCTTAATATTTCTAGATGATTACAAATTTGTAATCAATTTTTGTTAACCTTTTTTAAAAATAAGTTGACTAAAATACCAGATATAGGGTATATTAAGGATACATTTTTAGACAAAGAGGTTGATTTATTAATGAAAAAACTTAATTTACGCTATCTAACACTCTCAGGTATATTATTGGCTGTATTAATTGTTTGTGCTCAATTAACGATTCCATTGCCGATTGTACCCTTGACATTACAAACACTAGCTGTTGGTTTAGTTGCTTCATTACTACCAGTTAATTATGCACTAGAAGTTATTATTGCTTATTTACTTTTAGGGATTTTAGGAGTACCCGTATTTGCAAGTTTCAGTAGTGGCTTTGGGATTATTGTTGGTCCAACTGGAGGATATTTGCTAACTTTCTTATTATATGTATTGATAACTGCTAGCATTTTACGTTTTAAACAAAGAACTTTTCTAACTTTATTTTGTGCCAATATTTTAGGGGCATTGACACAACTATTTTTTGGAGCTTTATGGATGATTCCTGTGCTAAAGATTAGTTTAACCGCAACTTTATTAACAGGTGTAGTTCCATTTATTTTACCAGCAATTATTAAAGTAATCTTAGTTTGTTTAATCGTCCAAAAAGTACCAAAAACAATATAGTTTTATTGAAAAAGAGCGCTTTTGACGCTCTTTTTTACTTGTTAAAACATTTCATTTACCATTATATTAGAGTATAATAAAAATTAACTTGAACTAATGAGGATGAAACATATGAATTTACAAAATAAATTTAACCATAAAATTGAAGAAATTGCTGTTTCTGATATTCGTCAATTTGATACTCAAGTCAGCTCAATTCCTGATATTATCAAGCTGACATTAGGTGAACCTGATTTTAATACGCCTCAACATATTAAACAAGCTGCGATTGAGGCAATTCAAGCT
This sequence comes from Ligilactobacillus sp. Marseille-Q7487, assembly GCF_949152225.1. Taxonomy (NCBI): domain Bacteria; kingdom Bacillati; phylum Bacillota; class Bacilli; order Lactobacillales; family Lactobacillaceae; genus Ligilactobacillus; species Ligilactobacillus sp. Marseille-Q7487. Next base: position 923,323 of record NZ_CASCJC010000001.1, on the reverse strand, counting down.
GATTACTCACATTACACACCAAATGCTGGTATTCCTGAATTACGTACAGCCGTTGCTAAATATTTCAATCAAAAATATTCTTTAAATTATCAAGATAATCAAGTTATTGCTACTATTGGAGCTACTGAAGCTATCAGCACTAGCCTACAAACAATTTTAAATCCTGGAGATACAGTACTAATTCCAACACCTATTTTTCCTATCTATATGCCGGTTACTAATCTTAATCATGCAGATTATGTAACAATCGATACAAGTGATGATGGATTTGTTTTAACTGCTCAAAGACTTAAAGAAGTATTAGCGCAAAACAAAGACAAGAATATTAAAGCACTAGTTTTAGTTTATCCAAGTAATCCAACAGGTGTTACTTATAGCAAAGAACAACTTGAACAATTAGCAATAGTGCTTAAAGAAGCTGGAATTTGGGTAATTTGTGATGAAATCTATGCAGAACTAACATATAATACTAATCATGTTTCTTTGGCTCAGTTTATTCCCGAACAAGTTATTTTAATTTCTGGTTTATCAAAATCTCATGCAATGACTGGTTGGCGAATGGGCTTTATCCTTGCTCCAACGGATTTTGTTCAACAAGCTGTCAAAGCACACCAATACATGGTAACTGCAACTACCAATAACGTTCAGTATGCCGCATTAGAAGCCATGAAAAATGGACAAAATGATAGTTTAGCGATGAAAGAACAATACATTAAACGTAGAGACTTTATGAAACAAGCTTTAGAAGAAGTCGGTTTTGAAATGGCAAGTCCTGACGGTGCATTTTATCTTTTTGCTAAGATTCCTACTAAATTTGGCACTGATTCCTGGCATTTTGTACGTGAATTGGCACAAAAAGCCAAAGTTGCTTTAATCCCTGGTATTTCCTTTGGTCCTGGTGGGGAAGGCTATGTACGTTTAAGCTATGCCGCATCAATGGAAGACTTGAAGACTGCGGCTAAAAGAATTCAAGATTATGTAAAATCACGTTAGGAAATATAGCATTATGAAATTAACCAAAAAACAACCAATAGGTGTATTTGACTCTGGACTAGGAGGCATCAGTGTTTTAAAAGAACTGCATAAATTGATGCCTAATGAAGACTTTATTTTTTTTGGTGATTCTAAAAATGCACCTTATGGGACTAAGACCGTTGAAGAAGTTCAAAATTTGAGTCAACAAATCGTCACTAAATTCTTACAGCAAAACGTTAAAGCTATTGTGATTGCTTGTAATACAGCCACTAGTGCAGCCGCTAAAAAGTTACGTTTAACTTATCCTGAATTACCAATTATAGGTCTTGAACCTGCCGTAAAACCGGCGACATTATTAAAACCCCATGCTAAAATCTTAGTGATGGCTACTGAATTAACTTTAAGAGAAGCTAAATTTAATGATCTAATACAACAATTTGCAAACCAAGCGACAATTTATAAACTACCAGCTTCTAAACTCGTTGAATTTATTGAAAAAGGAGATACATCTTCTGTTGAGTTACATGCTTATCTTTTAGACTTATTAACTCCTTACTGTCAAAAAGTCGATGCTGTAGTTTTAGGATGTACGCATTTTCCGTTTGCTCGCCGTGTAATTCAAGAAATCATGGGACCTGATACTGCAATCATCGATGGTGGTAATGGGGCAGCTCGTGAACTAAAAAGAGTTTTACAAGTCAAAGACTTATTACAAGACCATACTCATGCTGGAAGTGTTTGCTTTGAAAATAGTTTACAAACACAAACTGAAATTCAATTAAGTCGTAAGCTCTTTGAAAATGATTTTTAATCTTAAGGGGATCATCTAATTTTAGATGATGCCTTTTTCTTTAAAAAGGAGGAAATAACATGCAACTTTATTACGTTAGAAAAGCAAATGATGCTGATTTAGCGCAAATTTCGGAAATATTTGAACAAGCTAAAAGTATTTTAAAACAAGATGGTAGTCCTCAATGGCAAAATGGAGCACCAACCTTAATGGACTTTAAAAACGATATTGCTAAACAGCAATGCTACGTTTTAATCGTTAATCAAGAGGTAGCAGGGATGGCTACTCTTCAAATTGGACCAGATCCAAATTATCAAGTAATCAGTAATGGATTTTGGAAGCAAACTTCGGATTATATGGTGATTCATCGCGTCGCAATAGCATTTAAATATAGCGGATTACATCTCAATGAGTTTTTCTTTAGTAATTTATTAACACTTTGTCGCCAAAATTTTAAACGTGTACGTATTGATACCCATGAACGAAATCTTAAAATGCAACATATTTTAAACAAATTTGGTTTTAAAGAATGCGGCGTAATCAACGTCAACGATCCTGTCGATCCAAAACGCAAAGCTTACGAATTAATCATGAATTAAAAAGAGGAAATAACATGACACAAAAATATACAGATTTATTATTTGATTTAGATGATACATTGCTTGATTTTGGAGCAACTGAAACTCAAGCTCTCAGGCTTCTTTTTGCAACGTATAATCTTGAAATGACACCACAACTGGAAAAAGACTATAAAAAATTTAATCAAAGTCTATGGAAAAAACTTGAATTAGGGACGCTTTCACGTAAGGAATTATTAGAAAAACGTTTTTCTACATTTTTTAAAGAACATTTAGCTTTAGATGTCGACGGGATTGTTACTGGAAAACAGTATACTTCTTTTTTAGCTCAAGGACATCAACAGATCAAAGGAGCTAAAGAATTGCTACAAGATCTTAAAAAAGCTAATTATCGACTACATATTGTAACAAACGGAAATAAAAACATTCAATATAAACGTTTAGATGATTCACATTTCAACCGATTTTTTGATACAATCTTTATTTCAGAAGAAATTGGTTATCAAAAACCTACAAAACAGTTTTTTGAACATATTTTTAATAAACTTGACTTAGTTCCTAATCAAGCAATTATTATTGGAGACTCTTTATCATCAGATATTAAAGGAGGAATCAATGCGGGGATTGATACACTTTGGTATAATCCAGCACAAATTGCTAACAATTCAACTATTCAGCCAACCTATGAAATTCACAAACTCGAAGAAATTAAAGAAATTGTATAATGAAATATGTAAATTTGTTATATACAAATAAGGAGAAGCGTTTATGAATTATCAAGAAATACTAAAGATTTTAACTACATTTCGTGATGAACGGGGATGGCAAAAGTATCATAATCTAAAAGACTTAGCTTTATCGGTAAATTTAGAGGCTAGCGAGATATTAGAAATTTTTCAATGGCAAGATTCTTCTCAAAAACTGGACGACAAACAACTAGAACATCTTAAAGAAGAAATTGCTGACACATTAATTTATCTTTTCTTTATGTGTGATAAATTAAATATTGATCCAGAAGATATCATTGCTCAAAAAATGCAACGTAATCAAAAACGTCATTGGAAAATTAATGATGACGAACTATAGTATTTATTGTAATTTCATCTTAAATAATCTATCATATTTTATGTAAATGATTTCAAAGAGGTGACTTTTCATGATTAAAGCTGTTGCAGTCGATATGGATGGAACATTTTTAAATTCCGTTAAAAATTACAATCGGCCAAAATTCGCTTATTTATTTGATAAAATGCAACAACGTAATATTAAGTTTATCGTTGCAAGTGGTAATCAATATTATCAACTGCGTTCTTATTTTCCCGATCACTGGAATGACATTACCTTTATTGCAGAAAATGGGGCGTATATTTTGCACGGACAAGAAGAAATCTTTTGTGGTGCATTCAAAGCAAGTGCTTTAGACACAATTTTTGCTACACTTGCGGATTTACCTGAAATTAAAGTAGGAATATGTGGTAAAAAAAGTGCTTATGTTTTAGCAACACAAGATAAAGCATATATTGAAAGATTAGGCTTTTTTTGTCCTCGTTTACAAGTTATCGATAATATATCTCAAATTAACGATCAACTTTTTAAATTTACTCTTAGCGTACCTAAAAACCAAACACAAAAATACCAAGATTATTTAAATCTCAAACTCGCAGGCAATGCGGTCGCTACTTCTAGCGGACATGGAGAAATTGATTTAATTATTCCAGGTCTAAATAAAGCTTGGGGGTTAAATCACGTTTTAAAAGGTTGGAATTTAAGTGCCAAAGATTTAGCAGCGTTTGGTGATGGAGGCAATGACCTTGAAATGTTGACATTAGCTAACCATAGTTACGCAATGGCTAATTCATTACCAGAGGTATTCAAGGTAGCCAAGCATGTTGCTCCTTCAAACGATGAAGATGGCGTCTTAGACACTTTGGAAATTTTGTTGCATTAGAGTAACCCTAAACTTTTATAATTGTCACTGTACAATAAATATTTTGATATGGAAGTGATTAAAATGAATCAGCATCCTGAATTTTTACTAAATCAGGTAAATCAACCCCAAGATATTAAAAACTTTACACTCGAGCAATTAAAACAATTAGCCAACGAAATGCGCCAATTAGTTTTAGAAAAAGATGCAGCAATCGGTGGACATGTTGGTCCTAACTTAGGAATAATGGAAACAACATTAGCTTTCCATTATGTTTTTGATTCTCCTAAAGATAAGATTGTCTGGGATGTATCCCACCTAGCTTATGGACATAAGATGTTAACTGGTAGAAAAAATGGTTTCTTAGATCCTGAACAATATGATGAGGTTTCTGGTTATACTAGTCCAGATGAAAGTGAACATGATTTTTATACTATTGGGCATACCTCTACTTCTGTGAGCTTAGCAGTAGGGATGACTAAAGCTCGTGATCTCTTAAATCAAAAAGAAAACATTATCGCATTGATTGGCGATGGTTCTTTAAGTGGTGGGATGGCCTTTGAGGCTTTAAACAATGGAGCAACTTTAAATTCAAACTTTATTGTTATTGTCAATGATAATCAAATGTCAATTGATGAAAATCAAGGTGGAATTTATCAAGGTCTTGCTAAATTGCGTGAAACCAATGGCACAGATCCTAATAATCCATTTATTGCCATGGGATATGATTACAAATATGTTGCTGATGGTAATAATTTGGCTGACATGATTGATGCTTTTAAAAGCATCAAAGATATTGACCATCCAATTGTTTTACACATCAATACACTTAAAGGAAAAGGTTATAAGTTAGCTGAAGAAAATAAGATGGCTTTCCATTGGCGTGCTGCATTTAATCTTGAAACTGGCGAATTACTCAATCCACAAACACAAGAAACTTACAATGATGTTATCTTAGATCAATTAGATCAAAAAGTAGCTGCTGGTATGCCAATCGTAGCAATCACTGCAGCTATTCCAGGAAGTTTTAACCTTAAGAAATTCGAAGCTAAACATCCAACCAATTACGTCGATGTCGGTATTGCAGAGCAACATTCAATTGCATTTGCAACTGGTTTAGCTAAACGTGGTGCACGTCCGGTAGTATTCCAAAGTAGTACATTTTTACAAAGAGCTTATGATCAACTTTCACATGATATGGCCCTAAATGAACAACCAGTGGTGCTAATCGTTGATGGTGGAATAAATGGTGGATCACGAACACATTTAGGAATGTTTGATATTCCTTATCTTACAAGTATCCCTAACATTGAATATTTAGCACCAACTAATAAAGAAGAACTACAAAGTATGCTAGATTGGGCCTTAACACAAAGTGATAAGCCTGTCGTAATTCGCAAACCAAGTGGTCCTGTCTATAGCGGTGCTGTTACACAAAATTCATATGATGAAATTTCATATGACATTGTACAAGAAGGTAGTAAAATTGCTTTAATTGGTTTAGGTGACTTCTTAGACTTGGCTAAAAAGGCTGCTCAACAATTAGAAGATTGTTTTGGTGTAAAGCCAACTATTATCAATCCTAAATCCGCAACTTCTTTAGATGCAAAGTTACTCAATCAAATAGCTAAAACACATCAAGTTATTGCAACTCTCGAAAATGGAAGTCTTTCTGGTGGATTTGGCGAAAAAATAGCCCACTTCTTTGCCACTTCAAATACTAAAGTTTTATTATTCGGAGCACAAAAACAATTCACTGATTGTAGTAAAGATCAACTATTATCGCAAAACCATTTAACAGCTGAATTAATTGCTAAAGATATCAGTTCATATCTTTAATTGTTTTTAAGACGCACTGACAAGCAGTGTGTCTTTTTTATTGCAAAGAAAAAAACTCTTTTTTTCTAATTAGTGTTTTTTCGTGATATAATTACACAAATAAGTATTATTTAAAGGAGGTTCATGATGATTGAAAGCATTCGTCTAAAACGACAAACTACAAATCCACTTAGTGTAGGAGAAGTCATTGATTATCGCGGGGCGACCTTTGTGATTACACATATTTTAGGAATTGAAGTAGTCGGTAAACACCTCCCAAATCCAACTGTTGTTTACTATTGTCTAGGTCAACAATTCGGCACACCCGATCTTTCTAGTGAATATTTACCAACTTTAACCGAATTATCATTTAAATCAGATCAGTTTGATAATTTGCCCGAAGTGGGTGAAATCTTTTTTGACAATGCACTAGGCATCTGGGTTAATATCGATGAAATAACCAATGTGCGTTTTGAAGATACTGAGATGTTTATCACATTCAAGTTTAGTCCTGTCCCTGAATGGTCTAAAGAACAGTTAACCCAAGCCATGAATAAACATCGATTAAACAGAATGAAGTTAGTTCGTAAAGACACCAATCAAGCGCATAACTTTTAAACCTACTATAAAACTAGTAGGTTTTTTAGTTGATATAAAATAATTTTATAATATAATTAAATTTTTTTTGCATTTTTCGGCTTAAAATAACGCTTTTTTCTATAGAAAAATTAGCACAAAACAAAAGAAAATGCTATAATTCTCTTTGTGATATTCAGCACATATTCATCAAATTTTACTTTTAGTGAGTATAACATACTGTTTATGTTGCTGTAAAAATCAATTATTTCCTTAGAGGAGGAGTTTGTTATGAAAATCGCAATCGCAGGTGCCGGCGCCATGGGTAGTCGCTTTGGAATTATGTTAGCTAAAGGAGGCAATGAAGTTACTTTAATCGACGGTTGGCCTGCACATGTTGAAGCCATCAAAAAAGAAGGGCTAAAGGCAAATTTCAATGGTGAAGACATCACTGTTAATTTACCTATTATGTTGCAATCAAAAGTTAGTGCACAAACACATGCTGACTTGATTATTTTGTTTACTAAGGCTATGCAACTTGATCAGATGCTTCAAGATATCAAGCCTTTGATTGCACAACATACTGAAGTTTTATGCTTATTAAACGGTATTGGTCACGAAGATGTTATTGAAAAATATGTTCCAATGGAAAAAATCTTTATCGGAAATACTATGTGGACTGCAGGAATGGAAGGTCCAGGAAAAGTTAAATTATTCGGAAATGGCTCAATCGAATTGCAAAATCTAGGTAAAGGGCAAGAAGAAGCTGCTCAAAAATTAGCTGCTGTCCTATCTGAATCCGGATTAAATGCTAAATATTCTGATAATATTCATTACTCAATTTATCGCAAAGCTTGTGTTAATGGAACGATGAATGGTTTATGTACTGTTTTAGATGTTAATATGGCAGGATTAGGACAAACTTCAACTGCACATGATATGGTTGTTACAATTGTCAATGAATTTGCTAGTGTTGCTAAATGCGAAGGAGTTAACTTGGATGTAGCAGAAGTTATTGCACATGTTGAATCTTGCTTTGATGCTTCCACCATTGGCATGCATTTTCCATCCATGCACCAAGATTTAATTAAAAACAACCGTTTAACAGAAATTGATTATATTAACGGAGCAGTTTCGCGAAAAGGTAAAAAATATAACGTTGCAACCCCATACTGTGACTTTTTGACCCAATTGGTTCATGCTAAAGAACAAATCTTAGGCGCAAAGTAAATTAACAATAAATAAATGAGGATTGATTATATGAACGAAAAATTAACCCCAAAGTTATTCTTAAATAAGGTTTTGGCAGGGACTGCTACTGGAATCATCATTGGTTTGATTCCTAATGCTGTATTAGGCGCAATTTTAAAATTCTTTGGTGATAACAGCTTTGCTATCGCACTTAGTCAAATGGCTTTGATTTTCCAAATTGGTACTCCATTAATTATTGGTGCTCTAATCGCTTTACAATTTGGTTTCCAACCAATGCCAATGATGGTTGTTGGTGGTGCGGCTTTCGTTGGCTCTGGTGTAGTTAAGTTTAATGCCCAAGCTGGTGCTTTCATCGGAGCTGGGACCGGTGATATCATCAACACAATGATCACTGCAGCCATTGCTGTTGGTTTAATCATGTTAATTGGCAATAAATTTGGCTCTGTAGCAATTGTACTAACGCCAATTGTTGTTGGAACTGGTGCTGGATTAATCGGCTATTACCTCTATCCATATGTAACAATGATTACCGCAGCAATCGGGGATGGAATCAACACATTTACAACTTTGCAACCAATTTTTATGAGTATTTTAATTGCTTGTTCATTTGCGTTGTTAATTATTTCACCAATTTCAACTGTTGCAATTGGATTGGCTATTCAATTAAATGGCGTTTCTGCAGGGGCTGCTGCTATGGGTGTAGCTGCTACAACAGTTGTTTTAGTGGTTAATTCTTGGAAAGTTAATAAACCAGGGGTAACAATTGCGATTGCTTTAGGAGCAATGAAAATGATGATGCCTAATTTGTTTAGAAAACCAATCATCTTAGTTCCTTGCTTCTTTACAGCTATTATCTCTGCAATTCCAGTTGCTTTACTTTCAATTTCTGGAACATCTGCTTCGGCTGGTTTTGGTCTAGTTGGTTTAGTAGGCCCGTTAGCCTCAATTGATGCCGGTTTAAACGTTATTATGGTACTTGTTTGTTGGTTAGTTGTACCTGTTATTGCAGCTTTAATCGGACAACTTATTTTTGAAAAAATCTTTAAACTTTATGACCGTAAAGAAGTTTTTGAATTCTTAGGTTAGTTATATTTTTAAATACTCATTACTAAAAATCATCATTAACACCTCCATAATGGTACCTATTTATGAACAAATTATCGATCAAATTAAAGCTTTGATTCGTCAAGAAACACTAAAAGAAAACGACAATCTTCCATCTGTTCGAGTGCTAAAGAACTAAAAATCAGTGCTCTCACGGTTAAAAAAGCTTATGATAGCTTAGAAAATGAATTTTAAAAAACTCTGTTTGTGTACAGCTTCAAAAAAGGCTAGGATACAAACAGAGTTTTTATTATTCTTGATTTAAGGCCAGTTGTGTAATTAATTTTTCATCAGGGGTAACATATAAAGTCTTTTGACCTTCATAAATTACAAAACCAGGTTTAGCACCATTAGGCTTTTTAATTTTATTAACTGTTACATAATCTACGGCAACATTAGCTGACAAACGTGATTTAGAATAATACGCTGCTAGATTAGCTGCTTCTAATAGCGTTTGGTGTGAAGGTGTAGCACTATGAATAATTACATGTGAACCAGGGATATTTTTAGCATGTAACCAAATATCTGACTTCTTAGCGGTTTTAAGTGTTAATTGATCATTTTGCAAATTATTTTTGCCGACCGATATCCTGGTACCATCATTTGACAAAAAGACTTCAGGCTGACTGAGTTTAACTTTTCGCTTAGTCTTTTTATGATTTGCCTTTAAATAGCCACCATTTTCTAATTCAAGCTTAATATCAGGCAAATCTTGTGGTTTAGCGATTTGTAATTGAGCCTCTAATTCTTCAAAATATGCAATTTCCGCTTTAGTTAGCTCAATTTGTTTTGTAATATGCACAACAGCATTTTTAAGCTTTTGATATTTTTTAAAATATTTCTGTGCGTTTTGTGCAGGATTTAACTGATTGGATAGGGGAATCGTGGTCATTTTTTCATTATCATAATAGTTTGGCAAACTAATCTCTATCATTCCACGCTTAATTTGATAAAGATAAGTTGTCAACAATTCTCCACAGATCCGATACTTATCCGCACCTTTAGTTTGTTGTAATTCACGTGTTAACTTAGTTAATTTTAGACGATTACGTTTTAAATTAACATTAACAACATGTATTAAATTTGCACCTTGTTGTGCAACCCGATCTGTAGTTGCTTTTTGTTGATAATAAGCATCCAAAGCTAGACTTAGGGTAGTAAATGTTTGACATTTGTTTGTAAAAAAGGGTAAGACACTACTAAACATCATTTTATTTTCATGTTGATAAATACAAGGAGTTCCTTGCTTATCATCTAAAAACTTTAAAAATTCTTGTCTTGGATTTATATTAGGAGCTTGCAAATACTGAGCTAATACAAATGCTGTGTTACGATCAAAACCTTGATAATTTTGCATTAATTCTTTAGCTAAACTTGTTAAGTCCTGTGTTAAATCGATGTCTTGCAATAGCGCGCTTGCATTAGATGCAAAAGGATTTACCTTTTCTTGCTTAGGCGGAGTACGATACGTTGCATTAGGTAAGAATGTCCGATAACGATTTTGATCCATTCCGACATGTTTAATAGTATCAATAATTTTTTGTTCTGCTTGATTAATCAAAATGATATTACTATGCCGACCCATAACTTCAACGCTTAAAAGTAAAGGTAAGGCATCACCCAATTCATTACGCGTTAAAAAACTGAAATATACTACTCGATCATTTTCTAATTGTTGGATATCGACTAGTTTAGCACCTTCTAAATATTTGCGTAACATCATAGTAAAGTTTGTAGGGACTGGCGGATTAGTATAAGGAATTTCCGTTATTTGGAAACGCGCATAATTTGCATTGGCAGACAATAATAGTGGATAATTTGTTCTTTGGGCTCTAATTGTTAAAATAACTTCATTTGGATATGGTTGCGAAATTTTAGTAACTCTACCGTCACACAGCCTGTTCTTAAGTTCAACAATCATTGCATGGGTAAAGAAGCCGTCAAATGCCATTTGCTTCAACTCACTTTCTTTTTTATATTAGTCTTATTTTACCTGTTTCCTTGCAAATGAGCAAAATAAACTTTTCCTATTAATTTGTAATTTGCTTGCTTTTAATATGAGTTGTATTATACAATTAATAGAATAAAAGCACAAAGAAATTAAGGGGATAAAATTATGAAAGAAGTCTTAGATAATTTGTGGAGTGTGCAAAAAAAATATCGTGAGCAGCTTCAAAAATTAACACGTGCTCATGATTTGACCATTGCTGAATGGGAATTATTACGTAACATCAAGGCCGGTGCTAGAACACAAAAGGATTTAGTGACACAATCTAGCTTAGATGTTTCTACCTTAAGTCGACAATTGAACAAGTTATTAGATAAACAGATGATTTCTTTTCAAAAAATCCCTGGTGCCTTTCCTAATAGCAAAAAAAAGCATTCTTATAGCTTAACAACTAAAGGGGATGCGACCATTGTAAATCTTGAAAAAAATTTACATGAATTTAAGCAACATCTTTTTTTACATTGGTCAGCTGAAGAAGAAAATCTTTTAAAAATTTTGTTAAATAGATTGGCTAAAAGTCTTGAACGTGATAAGCTCTAAAAGGCAGTGCTAGAATACAAACATGTTGTATGATATGATTGTATTGCGATAAATTTATAAAAGTAGGTGCAATTAATTATGAAAATAGCTGTTGTAACAGACAGTACAGCCTATCTAACACCTGAACAGATTCGTGAAAACGATATTCATGTCGTGCCGATTCCTGTGGTTCTTGATGGTGAAGTTTATGATGAAGGTGTCGATATCACACCAGAAGAATTTTATGAAAAGTTACGAAATACTAAATCTTTTCCAAGTACATCTCAACCAGCAATTGGAAAGTTGATGGAATTATATGGTTCCTTAGCAAAGCAAGGTTATGATACTGTTATTAGTATTCATTTAGCTTCAACAATTTCAGGTTTAATTGGTTCTATTGAAACAGTCGCACAAGAGATGCACGATATTAAAATTATTCCATTTGACTCAAAAATTACTGTAATGTTAATGGGAAATATGTGTATTCAAGCAGCTCGTATGGCTAAGGAAAATAAATCTGCAAAAGAAATTATTGCTCATTTGGAAGATCTACGAAAAACGGTCAAAGAATATTTTATTGTTGACGATTTACAAAATCTTGTTCGTGGCGGACGTCTTTCTAATGCTTCGGCATTTATTGGAAGTGTATTAAAGATTAAGCCTATTTTAACTTTTGATGATCAAACCGATAAAATCGTTGCTTTTGACAAAGTACGTTCCTCTAAGCGTGCTTTAAAGCGTGTGGAAGATTTATTTGAACAACGTCTCCAAGAGATAAACTATCCTTTACGTCTTATCGTAATCCATGCCAATGATGAAGAGGCAGCTATAGCTTGGAAGGAAGAATTAGCCCAAAAATATCCACAATATCCAATTGATATAAGTTATTTTGGTCCAGTTATCGGTACACATCTAGGCGAAAAAGCTTTGGCCTTGGCTTGGATGCGTGATATTGATAATAACTAATTTTATCTGAATAAGATTTTTGTCCAGATTTTTGAAGGTGCATTTATGAAAATCAGCTTAGGTTTAAAAGCTAGTAGTACTAGTGAACAAGTCACAAATCGTTTAGCATATCATCCAGACGTTTTTGAATTTTTCACGAGTGAATATGATTTTACTACTGCCGGTAATAAACGCTTAATCGAAGCTATCAAAGAAGTTAAACAAGTAACTCCACGGATTATTTTACATCATCCGATGCGTTGGCAAGATCAGTTTACTGAGCTTGTTGCACCGCAAAAACAATGTCGCGAGCTTTATCATTTTGTTGAAGAAAGTTCTCAAAAATTATTAGAAATTGGTTTTACTTATGATGTTGATGTTTTGATTCACGGATCATATTCTCGTCAAACTGCAGATTATATTGCGCTTTATCCTAGCTTTGAATATGCGCGATTTGCAGTCTTCGAAAGAATTGCTCATTTTCAAGAACTTGGTAAAGATCATGTTATGTTTGAAAACTCAATTTCAGATCTTTTTTATTATGGAGATGCCAAAGAAGAAGCCGATATTTTAGCTTTAGGATGTCGTTTAGCATTTGATACTTCCCATTGCTTCATAAAATGTCACGGTCAAAGCGATCAATTATTAGCGTCTCTAGCAAATCTAAAGAAAAATATTGTCCATTATCATCTTGTAGATTCGTATGGTCAAACACATGATAGTCTAACGCTTGGTCAAGGAAATATTCCTTGGAAAGAGGTTTTGCCATTATTAAATCCAACTGCTAGTAGTATTTATGAAATAAATCTTGCAAATCAAAATGATGCCAAGGAACAAATCGCTAGTCATAAATATTTGACATCATTAGTAGCTTCATTATAATTTGCAAAAGGGAGTCCTTACCTTATATGAAAACATTTAAATTTATTTTAGGATGGCTTATACCAATCGCTATAGCCATTGCTTTATCGTTAGTAATTAAAACATATCTTTTCCAATTGGTACGTGTTGATGGTTTGTCAATGTATCCAAACTTGCAAAATAACGAATGGGTTATGCTGTTTAAACAAAGTAAAATCAAGCATGATTCAGTTATCGTTTTTGATGCCGATGGTGTTGATCCTAGTGCAAAAAAAGATGCTAAATATGTAAAACGTGTAATTGCAATGCCTGGTGATACAGTAGAATATAAAGATAATGGAGATCTTTATATCAATGGTAAATTCAGTTCACAAAGTTATATTTCTAAAGAACAACAACAAAAAGGGACATTGACATTAGAATTACCAGCAACTAGCCAATTCACGTTAGGAAGTGGACATAAATTTACTGTTCCTAAAGATGAATATTTGGTTTTGGGTGATAACCGTGCTAACTCAAATGATAGTCGTTATTATGGTTTTGTCCCCAAAAAGAAAATATTAGGTGTTGTTAAAGTATTTTTCTGGAATAGCAAACGCCAAATTATTAATTCATATGATGCAAATTAATCAAAACTCGCTTAAGGGCGAGTTTTTTATTTGTATTAATACTTAGGGCGGTTTTTATTTAAAAACCCCACTTTCGATAATGTATATTATGTAAACTAGATAAAAGATAAAATTTAGAAAACCGCCCTATTAGATACTAAACAAAAAAGCATGTTAATCTATGAAAAACATGCTTTTTTAACCGAAAAAATCTGAATTTAAAACTCAGTGTAAATTTTAATCAATAAGTTATTGATTAAGCAATAACCACAGCATAACGTGTTAAATTATACGAATATGCCAATGAATTTTCTAAAACCCAATAGCTGTCGGCAGCTGGATCGACTACATGATAATAGCCAGGTTTAAAGCCATCTAAAGTCATTACGTGGCTATTATCGATGCCAGTTCCCCAAAAATATTGATGATATTTAGGTGCTGCAAAATGCAGCGTTACATAAACAACAACTGGATTTCCAGCACGCAATTGTTGTTTTAAATCTTCCAAGCTTGCACCTGAAATATTGCGGACATTACCAAATCTTTGGCCCCAGGTGGCTAATGGTGCTGGATAAATCGATTGAAAAACGTTTGCTACAACTGTTTGATAACTACCACCAAAGCCTTCATTAGGATTTCCACTAGCTGAAATAGGCATTGTTTAAATAAAACTTGCTAAACTATAATATAATTAGTCGCATATCCTTTAAAATGCAGTGCTTCAAGCAATGAACTTGCCTTACAGGCCATTTCACCAACTTGATATTGATCAATATATTAATATAAGGAACATTCAATAAGACAGTCTCATTATTATTGTCATTATTACCGTTGTTATCTTTTGCTTGTTGTGTTGTTTGCTGTTGTAATACCGTTGAATTTAAATTGGTTTGTGTAGTTTGATTAATTTGAGACTTTTGCCTTACATTTGCTTGTTGTGCTTGTTGTTTTAATTTTTCTTCTAAAGCTTTGATTTGTGCATCATATTGGTACAATGCAATAATGTATTAATTGTTGATGTTAATATGTCATATTGTTTACTTGAATAAACTAGTTTTTGTTGCATCAATTTCGTTAAAAAGGCCTTGAGCCTTTCACTTTTAGCTTGAATTTGTTCTTGTGTAGCACTCGCTAAATCTTTTATAGTTAAGGTTGTCAAAGTATTTTAATTTCTAATCTGACCTGTTTTTTAATGGCAATTTGATAAATCTGCTTTACATGTTGAGAGCTTTGTTTGGGCTCTTGTTGAATTAATTTTTTTAACCCCAATATTTTTTGGAAATATCTTTAGTTTGTAGCAAACTTTGCGTTGTTTGCTTAACTTGAGTTATTTTTTCTTGCTCCGCCCTCTTTTGAATTTCATGTTGAGTCCTAATTTGATGTTGTTTTACTAACCAAATTCCACCACCGCTCAGACACAAAATCCCAATAATTATTAAAATACTTCTTTTTATAAAATTCTTTTTCATAGTATTTTTCTACTAATCTTTACCAAATAACGCCGCCATCTTAGCAGCAATCTCTGGATCTAATTGGTCTGCTAACGTATTTTGCTCTTCTCCGATTTGTTTTTGCTTAACCTTGGCTAATTGAATAAGCTCATCGGCAACTGCTTGTTCACCAACTTCAACGGGATTTATACTCAACGTTCCCCCTGCCGATTCATTGTGTCCTCCACCATTGAAGTATTCACTTGCGAATTTGGCAACATCAATACGCCCGTTGCTACGTAAAGAGACGCTATGATTGTCAATTACCAAGACCGCATCTAACTGTCTTCTATGCAATAATTCATGCGCAATTTCAGATTTATAATCGCTCGCATAAACGATGCCAAACTTGTCATTTGCTAATTCAAATTCAACCACCGAACGTAAATGACGTTCCAAATAGCGTTTTCTGCGTTCATTTAAAGTTTCGATTAATAACTCATTTTGATCACGATAAGCTTCCCAGCCTTTCGCAAAAACATCGCTCACAAAAGCTTGAGACTTTTGGAGAGGATAAAACCAAAAAAGCTGGTTTAATTCATCTGCAGCGATCTTTGTTTCTGGTGCCATTAACGGATCGTTTTGCCAATCCCATGTATCATAAGCTCGGATTAATTCAACCAATTGTGCAAGTTGAGCTTGGCGTTTAGCCGTAATATTAGCAAATTCTACTTGCTTTTGTAACCAATCCCATACCAAGCTTGTGGCACTTGGCGTTTGAGCCTGATTAGTCGGCAACAAACAATTTAAACGATATTTTTGACGTAACTCTTCTTCACTTTCATGATGATCAAAAATCAACCAGTGATTAGCAAAATGGTTTTCAAGCATTTCAAACGAATATTCACTATCCGGTGTCATATCCATAATATAGACGTCTGTAAATTGTTTCATTTCCGAGCTTTTGAACCAATAAGATAATTCCCGATCTAGATTGCCTGCTGAACAAGTTGTTAAATCAAATTTAACATTGGCAAACATTTGTTCTTTAACTGTTTCCAATAAAACTGGTGCTCCAAACCCATCTAAATCATTATGGGAAAAAAGTTTAATATACTGCGTTTTCTTCACAATTATTACCTCATATTTATTTAAGATATCTTCATTTTAGCATGATTTTTTACGATATGGATACGTTCTTACTAATTTAGCCTCAAACTCTTTGACTAGACTAATTTGTTGTCTATCATCAAACTCAATCAAAGAAAGACCATCAAAGCTTGCAATTTTCCCTGCTTCTTGAGCACTAAAGTTCCATTCCACAAAAACTTGATTACTCTTACTATGATAAAAAGCCTTAATCTGCCAACTCAAAACTTTCTGACGCAAAAGAGTATCTGTAACCCACGCTTTTATCTGATGCAAATTTTCATAGATAGGACCATAGCATTCTTCATAACGACAATCTTTTGAAAAAAGCTCTGGTAAACGCTTAAAATCACGTTTGACCCACATAGAAAAATATTCTTTGATTATTTGTTTATGAATATAACCTAAGTTTGTCGTTTGATAGGCTTGGTTAGCTTGACGCGTTGTATAACCTAGATATTGGCTTAAAAAACGATATGCCAACAAAACATCTTGGGGTACAGCAACATGTGCAATGAAATTTTTCCCATTTGGTCCATACCCTTCTTTAGTATCGTGTAGACGCACGATTTCACCTAATAATAATTTACTATAATGCTCTAAAGTCCACATTCCATTGGGCTGATTTATACATATTAAATCGGCGTTTTTCACACCAACCTCAGTTTGATACGCAGCATAATTAATGATTTTTTTATTTGGCAAATATTTAGCAAAACACGCGGCCATTCGTTTTTGCAATGTTGCATCTTGGATAAGTGCTAGGCTTTCAAAATTAATTTGGTGTTGCTCTAACAATTCTAAGACGCATGTAACATTATTACCACAATTAGTCGAAGTATTTTCTAATAAGGTAATTGTAATATCATATTCTTTTTGTAAATACAAGGCCAACATCTGGGCTTCAGATAAATGTTCTAAACCTTGATAACCTCTTTTTTCTAAGCTAGCACGCAAATATTTAGTAGTGTGGCCATGTCCGCCGGAAAGAACATAATATTTAGCAACACCTTTTTGATAAGCCTTGGCAAATTCATCGGCACCCTGTAAGATACTGCCCCCATAAAGAACTAATACATCAACCTTTATAGTTGTTAAATCTGCAACATCACGAATTCCTAAATATTTCCCTAAAAGATTTAAGCTCGTCGCGACTCGTTGTAATTCATTCATACTCGTTGCTCCTTTAGATGATATCCCTTTCAGAATTATAGCATATAATTTCAAATGATTTGATTATAAAAATGACCTTCTTATCCACTGACAAGAAGGTCTACTACTAATTTTCAAATATATCAAAAACCCATTTCGTGATTTCTTGCAAAACCGTCGTATTTAGCGAATAAATAATCTTTTGGCCCGCACGTTGAGCACTGATTAAATCGGCTTGTTTTAAGATACTCAAGTGCTGAGAAATACTAGGTTTAGAGATATCAAAATTTTGCGCAATCTCTCCTGCGCTTAAATCTTGTTCTTTTAACAACGTAATTATTTTACGCCTAGTCGGATCAGCTAAGGCTTTAAAGGCTAGATTTAAGCTCATTTATTATGCCCCTTTTCATGATTTTTGTAGATTAGATACGCATAAACACTCGGGACTACAACCAATAAAACGACCGTTACTATGATTATAGCTCCTAACGCATTGGGCCACACAAAACCACTGATTAAAATAAGCAAACCATTCAAAAACACTAACCAACCTCCCAAGCGATGCGTTTTTTTCCACACATAATCGCTCGCCAAGGTCCATGGTAGTTTAAAGCCGATGAAATAATTAGGCTGAATCTTACTTAAATAGTTGCCTAAAATCATAAATAAAATACCAATCCCGCTCGTTACAATCAAGCCAACATTTAATGCAAAGCCTAATGCTACCAAAATCGTTACCGCATAAAGAACTAGCATAAAAACAATAAAGACAACCTTAAAAAGTTGATAACTCTTTAAAAAAAGCGCATAGTTATATTTTTTAGGATCAATTAGAGGTAAAACTTCAAACAAAATCAACATTCCTAAACATACCGTCGGCAGCAACAAAACTCCAACCATTCGTGGAAAGTAATTATCGATTTGCCCAGCAGTATTCCAATGGCTAGGTATTTGAGATGGAAGTTTAGAATAAACGCTCAAACCAAATAAGTAGCCGACTAAAATCAACAAATACAAATACCAATCTTTTTTTACAATATCCGTAAACTTCATCAATATCACTCCTAAAATATTTAGTCATTTAACTAATAATCTAACAACATTATAGCATTATTTTTGAAATAAGCAATACTGTCAACTAAAAAATCCTCATTACTAGCCAGCTCTAGTAATGAGGATTAAATTTACTCGATTAATCTTTTAAAGCATCCGCAGGTAACACGCGTAAATAAAGCGGTTCTCCTTGGGCTTGTGTATCTAAGACAAACGACCCATTTGAATAACGATCGACACAAACATAGTCTTGGCTTAACACCTCAACTCTTTCATTGGTCGAAGTCAAAATCTCTAGGCGCTGGGAGTCCGCGACAACACAAGCCAACGCCACTCGATGAGCATTGCGTTTTAATTCGCGTAAGATTAGCACACCCCGGCGTGCCCGACTACTCAACGGAACCTCGCTAACTTTCATCTTCTTAAAGGAACCGCGTTGAGTAACAAGAGCCACTTCGCTAGTTTCATCAACCAACAACACCGCACTTAAATAATCATCACGTAAGTCCATGTTCTTGACACCAGCAGTCTTAGCACCAGTTACTGGTACTTCAGATAGCTCATATCTTAAGCCATAGCCACCATACGTTGCACAAAAGACTTGTTTAGTCTGATCTTCTTGTAAATAATCGATCATCAACACCCGATCACTAGGTGTTTTTAGCTTCATGAACTGTGCAGCGCGTGATTTATAGGTCCGACCTGGTTTAAGATCGGCCAACTTGGTTTGCTTAATGAATCCTTCCTTAGTTGCAAAAACAAAGCTTCCTTGTTTTAAATCTTTGAAACAATAAGCTTTTAAGACGGATTCATCAGCATCTAAACCGACTGTTTGTGAGAGATGTTCGCCGGTTTCTTTCCACTTGGCATCCGTAATATCATGAACCGGGCGATAAATAACATTGCCTTTATCGGTAAACATCAACAAGTGATCTAACGTATTAGCGACTGCTTGATAAACTGGGTAATCTTCATCTTTAAGACCGTTATCTGCATCATCAGACGCATTAAACGAACGTAGTGATGAGCGTTTGACGTAGCCCCCTTTAGATACTAATAGCATCACATCTTCTTGCGCAACCATTACTTCTGTTTGAATCTTAATTTCTTCGATTTGCTCTTGAATCTCAGTCAAACGTGGTGAGCCATATTTTTTATCTAGAGCTAACAATTCTTTTTTGATAACTTTATCAAGCTCTTTGGGTTGTGCCAAAATTTTTTCATAAGTAGCGATCTTAGCCGCTAGTTCCTCAGCTTCTTTTTGCAAAGCTGTCACATCGGTATTAGTTAACCGATAAAGTTGTAAAGAAACAATTGCTTCAGCTTGCTTTTCGGTAAACCCATAAGCCACCATCAGATTATCCTTGGCTTCTTTTTTGTTTTGTGAAGCGCGAATTGTCTTGATAACATCATCTAAAATCGATAAAGCCTTAATCAACCCAGCAACAATATGTTCACGTTCTTTGGCTTTATTTAAGTCAAATTGAGTTCGTTTAGTTGTAACATCACGTTGATGCGCCAAATAAGCTTCTAGAATCGTCTTTAAACCTACGTGTTGTGGTCGTTTTTGATTGATTGCAACCATGTTGAAATTATAAGAAATTTGCAAATCAGTATTTTTAAATAAATAATTCAAAATTCCCTCTGCATTAGCATTTTTCTTTAGTTCAACAACTAAACGCAAGCCTTCGCGATCACTTTCATCACGGACTTCAGCGATACCATCGACTTTTTTTAGCAAACGAATCTCATCAATTTTTTTAACCAACAAAGCCTTATTGACCTCGTATGGAATCTCGGTGATAACAATTTGTTGTTTAGCTCCTTTGATATCTTCAATCGCTGTTTTTGAACGTAACATTACACGACCACGTCCGGTTTCATAAGCTTTCTTGATTCCATCAATACCTTGTAAGATACCACCGGTTGGAAAATCTGGTCCCTTGATATCTTCCATTAATTCGGCTAATGTGACGTTTGGATTTTGCATCAAACGAATCGTAGCTTGAATCGTTTCGTGTAAGTTATGTGTCGGAATTTCCGTCGCATACCCCGCCGAAATCCCGGTCGCTCCATTAACTAATAGATTGGGAAAACGCGCCGGTAAAACAGTTGGCTCATATTCGGTATCATCGAAATTCAGTACCATATCAACCGTCTTTTTATCAATATCTTTAAGCATTTCACTAGCTATTTCTGACAAACGCGCTTCAGTATAACGCATTGCTGCTGGCGGATCACCATCCATTGAGCCGTTATTACCATGCATTTCGATTAAAGGCTCTCTTAGCTTCCAATGCTGACTCAAACGTACCATTGCTTCATAAATTGAAAAATCACCGTGGGGATGAAAATTCCCCATCACGTTTCCAATCGATTTTGCCGATTTTCTAAAGGCCTTATCAAAAGTATTACCATCTTCATTCATCGCAAATAAAATACGGCGTTGCACAGGTTTTAAACCGTCACGAATATCAGGTAATGCACGTTCTTGAATGATATATTTAGAATAGCGGCCAAAGCGTTCACCCATGACCGCCTCAAGTGAAATTTCTTGAATATTAGTCGTTTCCATTGTTACTTACCGGCCTCCTTTACTCTTCAGTGTAGTTAGTTTCATCAAATAAATTCATTTCTTCTTGTATGCTGGTTTGATGCGCTTCTTGGGCCACTACCGTATCAAGTAAGCTACCATCTTCTTCCAAGGTAAATTGGACATTTTTTTCGATCCATTTTCTTCTTGGTTCAACCTTATCTCCCATCAAAGTGGTAACTCGTCTTTCTGCGACCGCATCATCATCGATTTTGATGCGAACTAAAGTGCGTGTTTCGGGATTCATCGTCGTTTCCCAAAGCTGGTCGGCGTTCATTTCACCCAACCCTTTAAAACGTTGAAGTGTATATCCCTTACCTAATTCTTTAATAGCTTGCTTTAATTCGTCTTCGGTCCAAGCGTAGCGAATAAGTTGTTTTTTCTTGACTGTTTTTTGTAATTTATATAACGGAGGCAAGGCAATATAAACTCTACCTGCGTTGATAAGTGGGCGCATGTACTTATAAAAGAACGTTAACAATAACGTTTGGATATGGGCCCCATCAGTATCCGCATCAGTCATGATAATGACTTTGTCGTAATTGGCATCGGCCAAATTAAATTCAGCCCCAACACCAGCGCCGATTGTATAAATCATCGTATTGATTTCTTCATTTTTTACAATATCTTGTAACTTAGCTTTTTCAGTATTTAAGACTTTACCACGTAAAGGCAAAATTGCTTGAAACTTACGATCCCGTCCTTGTTTAGCAGAACCACCCGCAGAATCACCTTCGACTAAAAACAACTCGTTTTTCTTAGCATTTTTAGATTGTGCTGGCGTCAGTTTGCCGGATAACAACTGTTCTTTTTTCTTGCGTTTCTTGCCGTTGCGACTCTCATCACGTGCTTTTCTAGCAGCTTCGCGCGCTTCCCTAGCCTTAATTGATTTACGAACCAAATCTTGAGCAAATTCGCCATTTTCCATCAAATAATAGCTTAGTTGCTCACCAACAAGTGTTTCTACAGCACTTCTAGCTTCAGGTGTACCTAGTTTGCCTTTAACTTGTCCTTCAAATTGTAATAATTCTTCTGGAATACGCACCGAAATAATTGCTGCTAAGCCCTCACGTACATCGCTACCTTCTAAGTTTTTATCTTTGTCTTTTAAAAGATTAATCTTACGCGCATATTCATTAAAAGCTTTAGTCCATGCCGAACGCATCCCAACTTCATGACTACCACCATCTTTAGTACGCACATTGTTTACAAAAGACATAATATTTTCTGAATAACCATCATTATATTGAGCCGCTACTTCGACTTCAATTCCTTCCTTGGTTCCTTCAAAATACATTACGTTTCCTAAAACATCTTTGTCTTCATTAAGATAAGCAACGAATTGTTTGATACCTTCTTCAAAATGAAAAATTTCTGTTGTTTGCGTACGTTCATCGCTTAAAGTGATTTTTACACCTTTAAGTAAAAATGCTGACTCTCGTAAACGCTCCGCTAAAATTTCATAATTAAAATGTGTCGTTGAAAAAATCGTTGCATCAGGCTTAAATGTTACAGTTGTGCCACTTTTCTTAGTAGTCTTTCCTAACTTGCGCAATGTACCTTGAGGTTGACCACCATTTTTAAACTGTTCTTCATATTCAATACCGTCTCTAACCGTTGTCACCTTCAAATAAGAAGATAATGCATTAACAACAGATGCACCTACACCGTGTAAGCCACCAGATGTTTTATAGCCACCTTGTCCAAATTTACCACCAGCGTGTAAGACAGTAAAGATTACTTCAACGGTCGGTATCCCTGAAGCATGCATCCCAACGGGCATCCCACGTCCATAATCTACCACAGTAATCGAATCATCTGTATGAATCGTCACGTCTATTTGATTACCATAACCAGATAATGCTTCGTCTACAGCATTATCTACAATTTCATACACTAAGTGATGCAAGCCTTTAGAATCAGTTGAACCGATGTACATTCCTGGACGTTTGCGCACCGCTTCAAGACCTTCTAAAACCTGAATTGCATCATCATTGTAGTTTGGTTTTACCAACAGTTTTCAATCCTTTCTATTTCGTAATTAATCATAACTCTTACTATCATACCTTATAAAAAGCGAGTCTACCAGTAGTTTATTTATACTTTTTTATTGCATCGTTTGCAAAAAAAGCATACAGACTACTACATACCACATTTTATCGCTTATTGCGGTTAAAGACCAATAAGTGATAGAATAAGACAGGTATTATATGAAAAAGGAGGTTTAACCTTGGATTCTAAGATTATCATCATGTTGCTTATAGGCTATCTTTTAGGATCAATTCCTTCTGGAGTTTGGATAGGAAAAATTTTTTACAACAAAGATATTCGTAATTTTGGTAGTGGAAACATGGGAACTACCAATACATTTAGAGTGTTAGGTAAAAAAGCTGGCATCGTTGTTTTATTGATGGATATGTTAAAAGGAACTCTAACTGCTTGTTTACCATTTATATTTCATTCGAATGCCAATGTAATGTTGATTGGTCTTTCTGCTATTTTAGGACATGTTTTCCCAATTTTTGCAGGTTTTAAAGGTGGTAAAGCTGTTGCAACAAGTGTTGGAGTATTGCTTGTTTATAACTGGCAATTTTTCTTACTTTCTTGGGCAATCTTTTTAATCACACTTTACATTACCAGCATGGTCAGTATGGCTAGTATGGTGGGCTTTACTTTAATTACGCTTGCATCATTCTTTTATCATGATTTGATTTTGACATGTGTAGCTGTAGCTTTAACAATCTTTGTTTTTGTAAGACACTGGGGTAATATTGAGCGAATTAAAAATGGAACAGAAAACTTAGTTCCATTTGGTTTAGGCTACAAAAAGCGTCAACAAAAAAATAAATAACATTTAACCGATTAATCAAATACGATTAGTCGGTTTTTTAATAAAAATGGATACCACTAAAAAAGTAGTATCCATCTTTTGATATTTTAAAAGACCTGTACGCTAAAAGAAGTCTTAAAGGTTTCATGACCGGCTAAAACATTGTTAGCAAACTTTTCTTCAAGCTTTCCACTAGCTTGAACCGTATCTGCTAAGCCCCACCAAGGTTCGATGCAAACAAACTGTCCTTTAGCCGGATAACACGACCAAATGCCGGTAAACTTAGCATCCTTGGCCTTTAATGCTATTCCATGATCATCTTTATTATTTTTTAATACAAAGGTTGTTTCTTCTTGCTCTAAATCATAAATAATCGCATCATCTTTAAACGTCTCATGTGAAATCTTTAAGACATCACCTTTAGTCAAATAAGCATTTTTAGGATCTGTTAATCCTCCACTCAAAGGAATAACCTTACGTGCTTTATTTGGTAAGATTTCAATATAATAATCCTCATAAGCTTGTCCTTCTATTAAAGGAACCTTAAATGCAGGATGTGCACCTAATGCAAAATGCAACTCACTATCACTTGGGTTAATTACTTCATATTCTAATTCCAAGCTATCGGCAATCAAGCGGTAGTTTAGGCGTAAAATAAAGTCAAATGGGTAGTTTTCTTTAGTCTTTGAGTTTGGCTTTAATTCAAAACTAACGTAATCGCTTTGTTTTGTGACGACTTCAAAGTCACAATCACGTGCAAAACCGTGTTGCGTCAAATGATATGTTTTATCTTGCCACACGTATTGATCATCTTTTAACCGGCCTTCGATCGGAAATAAGACCGGTGATCGTCGTCCCCAATATTTTGCGTCAGCCGACCACATATAATCGATGCCGGTCTTTTTAGCGATTAAACTGGCTAATTCAGCTCCATGTTCATTGACTGTCGCACTTAAATACTGATTTTGAATTGTAACTGCCATCTAACATTTCCTCCTAGATAATCTTACAAGATATAGCGACTGAGGTCTTTATCGGCCACAATCGTGCCAATTTTTTGTTCAACATAGGCTTCTGTAATCGTGATTTGCCCCATTTGCATGTCTGGTCCTTCATACAGTAAGTCTTCCAATAATTTTTCTAAGATCGTATGCAAACGTCTCGCACCGATATTTTCTGTTTCATGGTTAACCTGGTAAGCGATTTGTGCAATTTTTTCAACTGCTTCAATTGTAAATGTTACTTCAATATTATCTGTCCTAATTAACGCGATATATTGTTTGATCAAAGCGTTATTTGGTTCTGTTAAAATCTTAACAAAATCTGTGGCAGTTAAGTCTTCTAGTTCCACTCTAATTGGAAAACGGCCTTGAAGTTCGGCAATCAAATCGCTTGGCTTACTTTCATGAAATGCTCCTGAAGCGATAAATAAAATATGATCGGTCTTGATAATGCCATATTTTGTTTTAATTTGTGAGCCTTCAACGATTGGTAAAATATCGCGTTGAACTCCTTCACGTGAAACTGAACCCGCATTTTGTTTAGATTTAGAGGTAATCTTATCAATTTCATCAATAAAGATAATCCCCATATTTTGTGCTTTCTTAATAGCAGCATCTGCAACATCTGCACTATTAACTAGTTTTTCCGATTCTTCACGTACAAAGACTTCACGTGCATCCTTAACACTCATCGTTCTTGTTACACGCTTTTTAGGCATCAAATTACCCAAAGTATCATTTAAATCAATTCCCATTTGACCTAACATATCAGATTGATTACCAAAACTTTGAGCTGGATCATCCATTTCAATTGTGATTTCTTTATTTTCTAATAGTCCGCGGTTTAGTTGTTCACTGACACTCAAACGTTGGTTCCGAATTTCATCAGTTACTTCTTCTTGCTCAGGTTCAAACCCTTGTGGCAACTTCCCATTTTGTAAATCTTGCATCAGTTGCATAAAGTTTAATTGTTGATTTTGTTTATTTTGCTTTTTTTGCGCTGGGACTAAAAGCTTAATCAAGCGCTTATCTGCCAATTGAACAGCTTGGGTACGTACTTGCTTATAAACTTCTTCTTGTTGCATCTTATAAGCTACTTCAACCAAATCACGTACCATAGATTCCACGTCGCGTCCGACATAGCCAACCTCAGTAAATTTAGTTGCTTCCACTTTAACAAAAGGAGCTCCAACAATTTTTGCCAAACGTCGAGCAATTTCTGTTTTACCTACCCCAGTTGGCCCAATCATCAACAAGTTTTTAGGTGTTACATCTTCTTGCATTTCTACTGGTAATTGCATACGCCGATAACGATTACGCAAAGAAACCGCAATAGCTTTTTTTGCATTTTCTTGACCAATAACATACTTATCTAATTCAGCTACAATTTGTTTTGGTGTTTTATCTAACTGTTCCATTTAATTAACCTCTTTGCTTACAATTCTTCTGCAATAATATTATGATTTGTAAAGATATCAATATCGCCGGCAATTCCAATTGCTGCTTTTGCAATATCTAATGCACTCATAGATGGAGCATATTTAGTCAAGGCTTTAGCTGCAGATAAAGCAAAATTGCCACCAGAACCAATCGCTAAAACATTATCATCTGGTTCGATAACTTCTCCAGAACCTGAAACCAATAAAAGATTATCTTTATCCATGACAATTAATAATGCTTCTAATTTTTGTAAAGCTTGATCACTACGCCATTCTTGTGCCAACTCAACAGCTGCACGTTGTAAATTACCACTGTATTCGTTTAATTTTTTTTCGAAACGTTCTTCAAGATTAAACGCATCAGCGACACTCCCCGCAAAGCCTACTACAACTTTCCCGTTATAGATTCTACGAACTTTACGTGCCGTTCCTTTCATGATAACTTTTTCTCCCATGGTCACTTGACCATCGCCTGCCATCGCTAAATGACCATTATGGCGAACTGCACAAATGGTAGTCGCGTGAAATGAAATAGGCATTGTTTTTCCTCCTTAAAATTTTGCCTCAAAACTATGCTCTAGGAAAATACTTACGATAATCCCTTTGCAAATGTTCGGGGGTAACATGTGTATAAATTTGTGTTGTCGATAAGCTACTGTGTCCTAATAACTCTTGAACTGCGCGTAAATCAGCACCATTACTCATTAAATGCGTCGCAAAAGTATGCCGTAATTCATGAGGATGAATCGTCGTTGTCAAAGAACTTCGCTTAACAATTTGATTTAAAATATAGGCGACTCCAGCCGCGGTTAATGGCGCTCCATGTTGATTAACGAAAACGTAATCGTGACATTGTTGATGTTTAGTCATCAAAGGTGTACGTACTTGTTCAAAATAAACTAGCAAAGCATCCTTACAAAAACGGCCGAAAGGAACATAGCGATCCTTAGAACCTTTACCATGTAATAGCATTGTTTGCGTACTAAAATCAATATCTTTTATAGTCAATCCTGTGCATTCACTAACCCGCATTCCTGTTGCATATAAACTTTCCAACAAAGCATAATCTCGCAAAGACCGCCAATCATCTCCCCTAGTCGCTTCAAAAAGCGCATTCATTTCTTTTTCATAGAAGAAATGCGGTAAGGATCGTGGTTGTCGCTTAAGCTGAACGTAGGCAAATGGATTATCATTAACGTACTCATTTTTCATTAAAAAGCGATAAAAAGAACGCAAACTCGAAACCATCCGTGAAATAGTTGTTGTTTTATACTGTTGATCATACAAATAACCCATATAAACATGTACATCAAAATTTGAAACATCAGCAAAGGACTGAGCGCCTCCATTTTCTAACAAGAACCGCTTAAACAATTCCAAATCCTCGCCATAAGCTTTCAAAGTTTCACCTGAATACTGTCGTTCAACTTGTAAATAACGTTTAAAATCACTAATCCAATGTTGTTCAAGAGACATCTGCACTCCGCCTTTCAATTAACATTCTCTTATATAGGTCAAAGTTAGTCAAGCTCTTTATGCTTTTCCTTAGCATAACTTAAAAAAAGGTGTGATTAAACAAATCACACCTCTTTGACTAGTCTAATTTATTTGCTTTGAATTTTGCCAATTCATCCAAGGCTCGTTGCGAAAGTTGCATATTACGTTCACGTTTGTCTCGAACTCGTTTACCCAATGGTCGAATAATTCCAAAGTTGGCATTAATAGGTTGGAAATTATCTTTATTTGCATGCGTAATATAATATGCCATTGCTCCCATCATTGTTTCTTCTGGGAAAATCACTGGCGCTTTTTCTTGTGCCAATAACGCTGCATTAATTCCAGCATAAAGTCCACTTGCTGCACTTTCAACGTAACCTTCTACTCCTGTCATTTGTCCAGCAAACAATAAATCTGGTCGCTTTTTAGTTTGATATGTTTGTTCCATCATTTGAGGTGAACGCAAATATGTGTTGCGATGCATTACCCCATAGCGAACAAAACGAGCATTTTCTAAACCAGGAATCATTGAAAAGACACGCTTTTGTTCACCCCATTTTAGATGAGTCTGGAAACCAACAATATTATACAAATCTCCAGCCGCATTATCTTGACGCAATTGAACTACCGCAAATGGCTCTTTTCCTGTTCGCGGATCTTCTAAGCCGACTGGTTTTAGCGGACCAAAAAGCATAGTTTTTTCACCACGTGAGGCCATTTCTTCGATAGGCATGCAGCCTTCAAAGAATTTTTCATCTTCGAATTCATGAAGTTCGGCCGTTTGCGCATTGATCAATTCATGATAAAAAGCTTTAAATTCTTCTTCTGTCATCGGACAGTTTAAATAAGCTGCATCGCCTTTATCATAACGTGATTTCAAGTAAACCTTATCCATATCAAGTGATGATTTTTCTAAAATTGGAGCAGCCGCATCATAAAAATACAAGCCATCATCACCCATAAATTGCTTGATGTCTTTTGCTAAACCTTCTGCCGTCAATGGACCAGTGGCTACAACACTTAATCCTTCTGGTAAAGCAGTTAATTCCTCACAAACAATCTCTACATTTGGATGTTCTTGCAATGCTTGTGTCACAGCACCAGAGAATCCCTCACGATCAACAGCCAACGCTCCACCTGCAGGTACACTATTTGCATCAGCAGCTTTCATAATTAAAGAATTCAATTGACGCATTTCTTCTTTTAAAAGTCCCGCTGCGTTAGTTAATTGATTAGCTCGCAAAGAATTTGTACAAACTAACTCTGCAAAATTTCCTGTATGGTGCGCTGGTGTTGATTTTTGGGGACGCATTTCATATAAGCGCACCTTCACGCCACGATTAGCGATTTGCCAAGCCGCTTCACTTCCTGCCAAGCCAGCCCCGATAACATTAACTATTTTTTCCATTAAGTTTCTCCTCAATATTTACTTTATTCACCTTGAATTGCTTCTTGATAATCATCATTTGGACATTTAACTTGTAAACCCTTTTTAACCTTTTTGTATACGAGATAGTGACCACATTTAGGACAATCACGACCAACTGGTTTATCCCAAGAAATAAACTCACATTCAGGATAATTTTCACAACCATAAAAGAGACGATTTTTCTTGGTTTTTCGTTCAATAATTTGTCCTTTATGACAAACTGGGCAAGTCACACCAATCTCTTTAGTAATTGCTTTAGTATTACGACAGTCTGGGAACCGACTGCAAGCATAAAACTTGCCATACTTACCCATTTTAATAACCATCGGAGCCCCACAAATCTCACAATCAATTCCGGCTGGTTCATCTTTAATCTTAACTTTTTCTAACTTACTTTCAGCTAGTTGAACATCTTTAGCAAATGGTTGATAAAACTCGTCAATCAGTCTTACCCACTCTTGTTTACCTTCTTCAATTTCATCTAATCGATCTTCTAATTGCGCTGTGAAATTAATATTTAAAATATCTGGGAAACATTCTTCAATCATTGAATTGACGATTTCACCTAATTCAGTTGGTTCAAATTTACGTGTAACTAATTTAACATAATAACGCTTTTGAATCGTATTTAATGTTGGGGCATAAGTTGAAGGACGCCCCACACCTTTTTCTTCCAAAGTTTTGATTAAGGTAGCTTCCGTATAACGTGCCGGTGGCAAGGTGAAATGTTGATTAGCTTGATTTTTATCCATCATCACTTCATCACCTTGGGCTAATTCTGGCAAAATATTATCTTTGCGTTTAGCTTCAGCGTAGACCTTAGTAAAACCATCAAATTTAAGCTTTGAGCCATTTGCACGATAGGTTACACCGTTTTGTTCCAAATCAACTCGCATAGTATCAATAACAGCTGGTGTCATCTGACTAGCAACAAATCGTGACCAAATTAATGAATATAATTTTAGCTGATCTTTAGTTAAATATTTTTCTAATGACTCTGGTGTTCTTAATACAGATGACGGACGGATAGCCTCGTGTGCATCTTGTGCACCTTCCGAGATTTTTCCTTTACGTGGCTTGACAGCAGCATACTGTTCACCGTAAGTATCATGAATATATTCAGCCGCTTCATGTTTAGCTACATCTGAGATACGTGTTGAATCAGTACGCATATACGTAATCAAACCAACAGCGCCCCCACGACCAATACTAATTCCTTCATATAGTTGTTGCGCTATCATCATTGTCTTTTGTGTCTTAAACTTCAAGACATTATTAGCAACTTGTTGCATCGTGGAAGTTGTAAATGGTAAGGCAGGTTGACGTTTACGTTCCTTTTTTTCAACCTCTGCTACTATAAACGGCTGTTTTTTATCAAGCTTAGCCAACACTGCTTGCACTTCATCATTATTTTTTAATTCAGATTTTTTCCCATCTAAACCATAAAAGCTAGCTTCAAAACTACTTTTATCTTTTTTAAACTGTGCATCTAAGGTCCAATATTCTTCAGGGATAAACGCCTTAATTTCATTTTCACGCTTAATAATTAAATTAAGTGCAATTGATTGGACACGTCCAGCTGACAAGCCTTTTTTGACCTTCGCCCATAATAATGGTGAGATTGAATAACCAACCAATCGATCCAAAACACGTCTTGCTTGTTGAGCATCAACTAAATTCATATCGATTGCTCGCGGTGTTTTAAAGGCGTTTTTAACTGCATCTTTAGTAATTTCGTTGAAAACCACACGATTTTTATCTTTAGGATCTAAACCTAAAAGATACGACAAGTGCCAAGCAATAGCTTCACCTTCACGGTCCGGATCGGCTGCCAAATAAACGTGTGCTGCTTTTTTAGCTTCTTTGCGTAATTCTTTAATAATTTCACCTTTACCACGAATTGAAATATAATGTGGCTCATAATTATTTTCAACATCAATACCCATGGTGCTCTTAGGCAAATCACGAATATGACCTAAACTGGCCATAACCTTATAGCGTGAACCTAAATATTTTTCAATTGTTTTAGCCTTTGAAGGTGATTCAACAATGACTAAGTTCTTTTTAGTAGTACTCTTTTTACGAGTCGTTGTTTTTTTAGTTGTTGTAGGGGATTTAGGCAACTAACCCAACTCCTTTGTTATTTATTCATTTTATATATTAAAATCGTTATCATGTTATTCTATTTTATTGAAGTTTGTCAAGTAATTTGAAAATTCTTCTATTATATCTTGCGGTGTAAGTATCAATTTAGCCCCAGCTTGAATCAATTCATTACATCCTTCAGACAAAGGTTGATATAGTGATCCTGGAATTGCCAAAACATCTCGATTCTCTTGTAAAGCTAAATTAGCAGTAATTAGACTGCCACTTTTATGTCTGGCTTCAACAACCAGCGTAGCTTGAGCTAATCCAGCAATAATACGATTGCGATATGGAAAATGAAACCGCAATGGTTTTTCATCTAAACCATATTCACTAAGAAGTAACCCTTTTTTGCCAATTTCTTGTTGTAAAAAAGCATTACTCTTGGGATAAGAAATATTTAAACCCGTTCCAATTACCGCAATTGTCTTACCATAATTTTTTAGTGTTAAATTTTGAGCTAAACTATCTACTCCTTGAGCCAAACCACTTACAATTGTTAGCTTCATCGCTAATTTAGGCATAAAACTTTCTAATACTTGTGTAGCATAAGAACTCATCTGTCTTGCTCCAACAATCGCTAACATAGGTGTTTGTAACAATTTCAAATCACCTTTGCAAAATAGCACTAAAGGCGGCTGATATATTTCTTTTAATTGAAGTGGATATTGTTCATCTACAATTGTTAACACCTGACTATTAGTGATATTTAAAGCCACTTTTTGCGTTAATTGCTCACTTTTAAAAGCATCATAAAAGTTTTGAGCTTGTTTAGCCGTATAATTTAATAAAACCTGTAACTCTATTGGCGTTGGTAGGCGTGTAAATTTTTGATAAAATTGATAAAGCTTATATTCCCCACTTAAACCAATTCCTGGACAAAGATGCAAGCGTACCAAAAAGTCTCTTTCTTTCATTTAATATGTCACGTCCTTTTGCGTATTATTTTCCATCATAAAATACGCAAAAAAACACTTAAAACATGTATTTTGATTTAATTGGTTCAAAAGTTAAGCGATGAATTGGCGTTATTCCTAAGCTTTCTAAACCTGCCAAATGATTTTTGGTCCCGTAGCCATCATTTTTAGCAAAATCATAACCAGGATAAAGACGATCATAAAAAGTCATCAAGTGATCTCGATAAACTTTAGCTACAATACTTGCTGCTGCAATTGAAGCTGATTTAGCATCACCTTTAATTAACTTGTCTTGAGGGATTTGACTATCAATTTGCATTGCATCAATTAATAAATGTTGTGGTTGTACACTTAAATTTTCAACAGCTTGCTTCATGGCTTGTCTAGTAGCTTGATAAATATTAATATCATCAATCAGTTGATTGTCCGCAATGCCAATCGAAACACTCACAGCTACTTCTAAAATTTTTAAATAAAGTTCTTCGCGTTTTTTTTCAGATAATTGCTTAGAATCATTAACATCAACTAGATTAAAATCATGCGGCAAAATAACTGCTGCACTTACCACTGGACCAGCTAATGGGCCACGTCCAACTTCATCAATGCCTGCAATATAATCAACGTCTTGTTGCCATAACTGACGTTCTAATGTCAAACGTTTGGCAAACTGTTCTTGTTTTTGGGCTAGTTGTGCTTGTTTTTTATAGTAACTTTGTAATTGAGTTTGCACTCCTTTACGTTCATCGCTTGCTAACAATTCTAACTCTTGTTGACTAGGTGTACTTGCTAGTAATTCTTTAACTTGTTTAATCGTTAATTTTGTCATTTTTCCTAATCCTTTAACTTGCTTGCATTAACTGGAACTTTATCTAAAGTATAACAGCCTAATTTACCTTTACGAATTTCAATAATCAATCGTTCACTTGCACGTTCGTAATCATCTTTAAAGCCAAATTTTTGCGTCAACATTAACAAAATATCAACCACTGGCTCTTGTAATTGTTGTTGTGTCAAACGGTAACGTTCTGTAAGTGCCCCAGGATTAGTTGCAATAAAATGTTCTAAGGCATACAATGCCACATCATCTTTATGATAAAGCGTATCTTTGATTGCACCGGTTAAAGCTAATTTTTTACCAACTAACTCATCTTCGAATTTTGGCCATAATACCCCTGGAGTATCTAACAACTGTAATTCTTTACCAGCTTTTAGCCATTGTTGAGATTTAGTCACCCCTGGTTTATTACCAACTTGGGCAACATTTTTTTTGACTAATCGATTTAAGAGCGTTGATTTTCCGACATTAGGAATCCCTACACACATCGCCCGAATGGTTTGATTATTAATTCCACGTGCCTGTCTTTTAGCAATTTTATCGGCTAACATACTCATTAATTTTTTTTCAATGATTTTTAAAGCTCCTTGATTGCTATTAACTGCAATTGCTGGTTGACCGCAACTTTCATAGTAGTTAACCCACGCTTTAGTTTGCTTAGAGTCTGCTAAATCCATCTTAGTTAAAACAAGTAACGACATTTTATCATTTAATAATTCAGCTAACTGAGGATTACGCGAAGATTCTGGTAACCTTGCATCGACTAATTCTAAAACAACATCGACTGCTTTAAGATTTTCTTTAACTTGACGTAAGGCCTTTGCCATATGGCCCGGAAACCATTGAATAGTTGCCATCGTTTCATCATCCCTTCATTAATTATTAGTTAGAAATTAAATTTTTAAAAAAATAAAGTAATCAAGTACCATTGTAACATGTTTTTAGCTTTTTTGATTTTTAAAATAAATTTTCCAACTTCATTTAAACAAAAAAGTTTAGGCAAAATCAAAGCCTAAACTTAATTAATTTCAATAATCTAACTAAAAATGTGACCTGAACTTCTAGTTTTAATTAAAACGTTTGGATAATTGTCTAAAATTTTTCGCAATTTTACCAAACCATATCCACGCTTTGCTCAGTTAAATAAAAAATTTCTTCTGTTTTTGGTAAATTATCTATCAGTTTCTTAGGAATTTCATACAATTCTTCAGCAATAAATACGTCGATTGCAACACTTTCTTCAAATACTCTATCATTTAGCAATAAAATATAATCAACAAAAGATTTAATCTGATATAAATCATGCGTGATTAACAAAATGGTCTTGCCTTGCGCTTTTAATTGTTTAATTTGTTTTACAAACTTTTCTACACTATCATAATCCATGCCAGCTGTTGGTTCATCTAAAATTAATAACTTAGGGTCAGACAAGGTCGCAAGTAAGAATGAAAGTTTTCGCTTTTGTCCGCTCGAAAGTGTCGCTGTTTTTTGCTTTTTTTCTTTTATTAGATCAAATTTTGTCAAAAGCTCATCAATATTGACTTTTTGCTTAAAAAATGAAGCTTGTAATTTAATTAAATCATTAACACTTAAATCTTTTGGAAAATAATCTTCTTGAAAAACAACTCCAACTTCGTTTTTAATATTCAAATTATTTTTAATTTCACCGGAATCTTCTTTAATAAGTTTAAGCAAAATACTAATAAAAGTTGTTTTACCCGCCCCATTTTTTCCAAGTAGCGTATAAACTTTACCCAATGCTAATCTTAAAGATAACCCCTTCAAAACTTCTTTAGTACCATATTTCTTTTTTAAATCATTAATCTCAATTAAATTCATCTTTTCCCCCAAAAAACAGATTTTTTAGCTACATCTTAATTTATTAAGTATAACTTATTTATTTTTATTTTTTTGCTCCTTGTCAAAAAACGGATTTAATTAATCATTTCTGGTTAAAGTTCTTTTTACAAAACAAAAAAACCGAGTAAAACACTGTTTTACTCGGTCTATCAATCACTTATCTTACATCATACGATGATCAGTTCTAGAAATAACGTCACGGCGTTGTTCTGGTGTCAAATCTCTAAAGCGAACTGCATAACCAGAAACACGAATAGTGAAGTTAGCATACTTAGGATTATCAATATCCTTGTCCATTTCTTCTAACAATTCACGCCCAAAGACGTTAACGTTTAGGTGGTAACCACCTTTATCGAAGTAACCATCTAACACGTTACGTAAGTTATCAATTTGCATGTCTTCATCATCAGTCCGGCCCAAAGCGCCTGGATTGATTGTTTGTGTATCAGAAATTCCATCTAATGCACATGCATAGTTTAACTTAGCTGTTGAGTTTAAGGATGCAAGCAAGCCATTCTTTTCACCTAAGAACTTACCATCATGATAACTTGGATTTGCCCCTGGAGCAAGTGGTTTACCCGCACGACGACCATCAGGAGTGTTACCTGTGTTCTTACCATAAACAACGTTTGAAGTAATTGTCAATAATGACAAGGTTGGAGTTGAATTACGGTATGTGTGTTGACGTTTGATTTGGCTCATGAAGTATTCTAAAATCCAGTTTGCTGCTTCATCAGCTTCATCGTTGTCATTACCATAAGTTGGGAATTCGTTTTGTGGAATATAGTCAACAGCAATGCCATCTTCATCGCGGATAACCTTAACATTACCATGTTTAATCGCCATCAAGGAATCAGCCGCATGAGAAATACCAGCAATCCCTGTTGCAAAGGTCCGTTTCAAATGCGTATCCATCAAAGCCAATTGTGGAGCTTCATAAGCATACTTATCATGCATGTAGTGAATTACATTTAAAGTATTTACATATAATTCAGCTAACCAATCCATGATATCCTTGTAGCGTTCGATAAATTCATCATAATCAAGCGTATCGCCTTCCATTGGTCTAAAGCGTGGGCCAACTTGCATCTTGGTGATTTCATCAACCCCACCGTTAATTGCATACAAAACAGCTTTAGCCAAGTTAGCACGAGCACCGAAGAATTGCATATCTTTACCGATAACAGTTGCAGACACACAACATGCAATCGCTGCGTCATCAGAACCCCAGTATTGTCTTAACAAATCATCATTTTCAAATTGGATTGATGATGTTTGGCGCGCAATCTTAGCTGCATATGTTCTAAAGCCTTTTGGTAAGCGTGAAGAATATAAAACAGTCAAGTTTGGTTCTGGGGATGGTCCCATGTTGATTAAAGTATGCAAGATACGGAAATCATTTTTAGTTACTAAGGAACGGCCATCGATATTCATCCCTGCAATTGATAATGTTGCCCAAATTGGGAAGCCAGAGAATAATTGGTTGTATTCTGGAGTACGTGCAAATTTAACCATACGTAATTTCATGATTAAATGATCGATTAATTCTTGTGCTTCAAATTCAGTGATCAAACCACGATCTAAATCACGTTGAATATAAATATCTAAGAATGCAGAAATACGACCGATTGACATTGCAGCACCGTTTTGTGATTTGATAGCTGCTAAATAACCAAAGTAAAGCCATTGGATAGCTTCTTTAGCATTAGTTGCTGGTTTAGAAATATCGTAACCATATGAAGCTGCCATTTCTTTCATATCAGCTAAAGCACGATATTGTTCAGTAACTTCTTCACGCAAACGAATTACATCGTCTGTCATTACCTTATTACCAATCAAGCTCCAGTCTTTTTTCTTTTGTTCCATCAAGTAGTCAATACCATATAAAGCTACCCGACGGTAATCGCCGATGATACGGCCACGACCATAAGCATCTGGTAAACCTGTAATAATCTTGTTTTTACGCGCTAAACGCATTTCATCTGTATAAGCATCAAACACACCTTGGTTATGTGTCTTACGCCATTTGTTAAAGATAAATGTCATTTCATCGTCAGTTTCATAACCATTAGAAACAAGTGCTTTGTTAGCCATGTTAATCCCACCAAATGGCATAAATGCTTGCTTCAATGGTTCGTCAGTTTGCAAACCAACAATTTTTTCTTCTTCTTTAATTAAATAACCTGGTTTATGTGAAGTAATTGTTGCAGGGATATTATTATCCATGTTATACACGCCATTTTTTTCGTGTTGTACTTCAAATAACTCTTGTAACTTATTCCATAATTTTTCTGTTGATGGAGCGGCTTTTTCTAAAAAGCTATCATCACCTGTATATTCAGTATAATTTTGCTTAATGAAGTCTAAGGTATTAATTTCTCTTTGCCATCTACCAGCTTTAAAGCCTTCCCATTCTTTCATAACCATTTTTTCCATAACTAACCTCCTTGGGTGTTTAAAAGCAATAGATTATTAGCGCTTTCAAGACATATAATACATTCTTTTGTGACAAATGTCAAAAGAAAATTCTGATATACAATGTAAATGTATTCTTATATTTCTGTCAAAAAGCGCGATTTTATGCAGTTGTTTGTGCTACACTTCACATTCTTCGAATATTTATTATAAGTTATAGCCAACTAAAATTTTTTAACGGCCAATATGTCAAAACAGCCTGTCCTTGAATCCATTCTGTTTTTACTGCACCAAAAGTTCGCGAATCTTTGCTTATTCGTCGGTTATCGCCTAAAACAAAATATCTTCCTTCAGGTACTGTATCTACATTTAACAAATCTTTTAAGGTAAAATCCGAAGTATATGTTTGTTTGGCATCTAAATCCAATGGTTCCAAAAACTTTTCAGAAATATATTTACCATCAACATAAAGTTTATCATCTTTATATTCGATTTTCTCACCAGGCAAGCCAATTACGCGCTTTATATAAGTTTCACCACTCGGCATTTTAATTACAACAATATCAAAACGCTTGATTTTACCAAAATGTCTAACTAATACTTCATCACGATTATGCAAGGTTGGTTCCATTGAATCTCCTTCAACTTGTAAAGGAACCAGTACAAATAAACGAATAAATAAAGCCAAACAAACAGCACAAAAGATCAATGGAATCCAATAACCAAATCTAATCTTTTTTATTTTTTGCATTTTATTACCTTCACTGAATAAATTTATTTTCACTCACTAGTATACATATTTTTACTAGATATGACAAAAACACATCGTAAAAAACGATGTGTTTTATCTATCTATTTTAACAAATTAATTGCTTTTTGATATGCTGTATCTTTAAGAAGACGATACTTAGCTAA
This sequence comes from Ligilactobacillus sp. Marseille-Q7487, assembly GCF_949152225.1. Lineage (NCBI taxonomy): Bacteria > Bacillati > Bacillota > Bacilli > Lactobacillales > Lactobacillaceae > Ligilactobacillus > Ligilactobacillus sp. Marseille-Q7487. Next base: position 884,742 of record NZ_CASCJC010000001.1, on the reverse strand, counting down.
TATTACATTTAAAGTTGTTTGCGTTATTTTCCCATTTTCTTGCAGTTTATTTTCTTGTTGAAACTGTGCTACAACATTTTTGGTCGTTTCATCAAAAGTCCCATTCACTGTTACTGTATAGCCCAAATCTGCTAAGATTTTTTGTAAAATACAAACTTGAAGACTTTCATCGCCAAGCTGATAATTACCATTTATTACACCTTGGGTGGTAAAAACCGTGCTATTTGCGGTTATGTCTGGTTGTAAGCCTTTATGATGAATCCAATTTCCCTTAGGTGTTAACCATTTTGCAATTGTTAATTTAAGCTCTGTTTGATCTTTAAATGGTATAGTAGTTTGTACTGTCCCTTTCCCAAAAGACTTAGTTCCTACCAACTTAACATGCGCACTTTGTTTCAAGGCTCCTGCGAATATTTCAGCAGCACTAGCTGAATTTCCATTAATCAAAACCGTGGTTGGTTCAAAAATCTTAAACCCTTTATCATACTTCGCTTGTGCTTTGTATACTTGCTTTTGACCTTGTTTATCTTCAATTTGCATAATTGTTTTACCGTCTTTCAAAAACATCGATGATAAATTCAAGGCCTGATCTAGCAAGCCACCTGGATTATCCCGCACATCAATAATCCATTTTTTAGCACCTGATTTTCGTAATTTCTTAATCATAGTTTTAAACTCTTGTGTTGTTCGTTTCGAAAAACTAGTAATCTGAATATAACCAACTTGTTTATCGTTTGAATCAATAAAACCATTTACGGTTGCTACATTAATTTCTTTACGCATTAGTGTTTTAGTTAATATTTTATCTTGACGCTTAAACGTCATTTTAACTTCAGTATTAGCCTTTCCCTTAATCAATTTAGTAACTTGATTTAAACTTTTATTATCAATTTTTTTACCATCGATTTTTAAAATGATATCCCCTTTTTGTAAATCTGCTGTTTGCGCAGGTGAATTGGGTGTGATTGCTGTAATTTTAACTCCTTGATCATCCTTAGTAACTTCGACACCAATGCCTACAAAACTACTAGAAATAGTTTCATTAAGATTTTTTGTTGCCTGTTTGTCTAAATACTCTGAGTATTGATCATCTAAGCTTTTTACCATCCCCTCAATCGCACTATCGGTTAATTTATTAGCTTTAACATCTTGATAGTAATTATCTGAAATGGCTTGATAAACTGTACTAATTTTTGCTAACGATTTATTTGTTTTTTGTAAAGCATTTAATTGATCATTTAATAACCAATACATTCCACTTGCTCCTATAAAAAGAGCTAATACCCCAATTAGTACTACTACCCCCAGACTATATTTTTTAGTATTTCGCCTTTCTTTTCGCATAAAAATTCCTCTTTGATATCTAAGCTAATTTTTCAAGATAATTATGCCAAGCATCGTCAAATACCGACATACTTGGCAAATAGCCTGCATTTAATTCTAGATAAGCTGAAACTTCTTCATACTCACTTGCTTGTTTAGGAAAACTTTGATCATAAAAAGCATTATTAGCAAATTGTGCTATTTCATCAATTGCATTAGGATCTCTTTGAGTCATTAAATACTGATAAAAAGATTGTCTTTTCATTTTTAATCTCCTTGATTACTCTAATGGTATCGAAACTTTAAATAAAAATTTATCTTTATTTAAATCAAGTTCTTGGCCTTTTACTGTAAGACCTTGTTTTTCAACAATTTTATTTAAGTCTAGTGTGATTGTCTCTTTTTTAGTATTGATACGCACTCCTTGACCTAGGTCATAATTTCCTTTGATGTAACCTAAGATAAAACTAGGCGGTGCATTCAATGAGCCAATTGCTACTGACTTTGCTTTAAGCATAATGTTACCTTCTTTATCTAATTTAGGTTGCGTATATAAAGTAAAAGATACATCTTTCCCTAAAATTTTTGTTGTTCCCATCAAAATTGCCGATTTATCTAGTAAAAAACGATATTTAATACCCTTTTTTTCTTTTTTAGCTAAATAATAATTAATTGCAGCATTGAGCTGTTCTTTATTCATCGATACATCTATATCCGCCGTTTGTTGTGCCTTTATTAATTGTGTAGCACTTTTTTGAATCTGTATTTGATCATTACTTGGCATCGTCACCTTAAGCCAAATGAACGCTCCAGTTGCAAGTATCAAAGCTAATAATACAATAAAAGCCCACTTCCATGGATTTATTTTCTTTTTCAAAATCTTATTTTGTTTACGTGTTTGCATTTCGTTACTCCTTTTGCCACTTATCTTTATTAGCTTGCATAACTTGATACAACTGTGAAGCCATGTATTTGTAACCTTTTAAATTAGGATGGAAATGATCAGCACTTGATAAGTAGTTATTTTTTTCTTCTTGGTTAGTTAAAATATTTTCAAGTTTATCACTAGATATTTTCGTCAAATCAACAGGCGTTGTTTGTTTCAATTTTTGCTTAGATTGTTTCAAATATTGTCCTTGTGAAAGTTGTTGATTAATATCGACAAAATACACTTCTTTTGTACTTTCACCCACATTTTGCGCAATTTGATTCCAGCGGTTAGTATATTTTTGCAAGTCAGTTATTTGCGGAAAATAAACATAAAATGGGTTATAAATACTAAATAAGAATATTGGTGCTTTTTTGTTATAACTACGAATTTTTGATAGTAAATCTGTCAGTGATTTTTGATATTTTTTTTCAGCTTTAGGCATTGCACTATCTAGTTGGTTAGATGCTAACAATAAAAAATTATCCTGTAAAACTTTCATTAAATCATTACCACCAACGGTCAAAGTAATTACATCTGCTTTTTTTAACTTTTTTTGAATATTTGCTTGTTGTTCAATTCGTGTTTGAATTTGATCACTACGATCACCAGTTTTACCAAAATTGGCAGTTTGAACTTGATAATCTTCTTTTTGTAATCGTTTTTTTATCAAATATACATAGCCACCTTTATTTGTTGTATCACCAACTCCATGTGTCAACGAATCCCCAATTGCTACTAGAGAAATTCTTTTTTCCTTTTGTGGGGATGCAAAATTTGAGCTTAGTTCTTGATGCGGTTTAAAAAATAAAAATAATCCCCCTAAAAACACTAAGGTTAAACATACTAAACTAACAATAAAAATAAGACTGCTTTTAAGATGTTTCACTTTAATCTTTCCTAACTTTAAAATCTAACTTTTAATAATTTTACCGCAAAAACCTGTAGTATGCTACAATTGACTTAAAGCCTTATACAGAGCTTAAGAGAAGATTAACTCTTTTTTAAAGGAGTGTTAATATGACTAAACCACAAAATTTATTTAATCAATTATTTAACTGTTTTTGTGCTACCTGTTGTTTAGGTTTTAATATTTGGTTAAATATCTGGCTTTTAAAAACTACTAATTCTTCTACTAGTCTGATTATTGCAGCTAGTTTACAATTGGGTTTTGGATGTTGTTATTTTGGATTAAAAATCCTTGCTAATTCTTTAGCAAAAACCAAAGCTTATCATGTGTTTAGCCTCCTAAGTCTAGCCTTTGGTTGTTTTTTTATCAGCAGTTGTTTTTTTATACTTAACTTTGGACTAAGCTTGAATGCTTGGGGATGGTGCTTTTTTGGTTTAAGCTTAATCTGGAGTATATTGCGCACAATCTTTAAAAGTATTTGGCCTAATTGCCACCCTATTTATGGTATAATCAGTGGTCTCTTGTTATTTAGTAGTAATTTTATTATTTTAACTTGGCAATTACAGATAGTTTCGATTTGGTTAATAAGTGCTTTAATTTTAGGCAGTTTGAGTTTTTGTTTGCAAAACTTTTCTAAAACTACATTATTCGGTAATTTTTTCGAACTTTTTGCTCTTTTAAGCTGGATTCTTGGATTTATTTTACTGGTAAACTAAAAAACTTTCTTACTAGCTGATATGTACTTTTTTACTGGATGATCCAGTAAAAAAGTATAAATCAAAAAAGTAAGAAAGTCTTTTTTTACTTGCGCCGATAAACCAAAAACTCATGTGGATAATGATTTTTTTCATCGATTTTCCCTGATTTTTGTTCAATCAACTCAAATTCATCATAATTTAAAGTAGGCATCTTAGTATCACCTTCAAATGTTGCTGCAATTTGTGTGACGTATAGCAGATCTACTTGATCTTTATATTGTTCAAACAAAGAAGCCCCACCAATGATATAACATAATTCAGCAGCATGTTCAGCCAGCCATTCATCCAATTTAGCTTTACTATTTAGTACACAGACTTGCTTATTATTCGCATATTTATCAGCAAGTGTCACATCATGCGTCAAAATCACATGTAACCTATTCGGTAACAGCCCAGGAAAACTTGCAAATGTTTTTTTACCCATAATCATCGGATGACTGGCAGTTACTTGTTTAAAGTAGGCTAAATCAGAGGGTAAATGCCACGGAAGTTTACCCTGATAGCCGATATGTCCTGCTTGATCTTGCGCCCAAATAAATCCTAACATGCTAGCCTCCTAAACTGCTACCGGCGCTTTAATTGCCGGTGCAGGTTGATAATTTTCAACCTTAATATCATCCATCTCAAAGTCTAAAACTGCTTTTTTAGTTGGATTTAACCATAAAGTTGGTGCATCTTGTGGCTTTCGTGTTAATTGCTCTTTAACTTGTTCAAAATGATTGCTATAAATATGAGCATCACCTAAAGTATGCACAAATTCACCAACTTGTAAGCCTGTTTCGCGTGCAATCAGATGTGTCAACAAAGCATAACTTGCAATGTTGAACGGGACACCTAAAAAGACATCCCCACTTCTTTGATATAACTGACAGCTCAACTTATTATCCGCTACATAAAATTGAAAAAGACTATGACATGGTGGTAAAGCACTGGTTGGTACATCTTCTGGATTCCAAGCTGTGACAATCAAACGCCGCGAATCTGGCGTTGTTTTAATCATTTCAATTACATCTTTAATTTGATCGATTGTTTGTCCTTGACTAGTCTTCCAATGACGCCATTGTGCACCATAAACATCACCTAAATTACCGTATTTTTGTGCAAATTCATCATCAGATACAATTTTTTGACAAAAAATATCTTTTTGTTCATGATAAATCTCAGCAAACTCAGGATCTTTTTGTGAACGCAAACCAAAATCTTGCATATCTGGGCCCTGATATTGAGCACTATTTACCCAATTTTTAAATGCCCATTCATCCCAAATGTGATTATTATGCTTTAATAAATATTGAATATTCGTATCACCACGTAAAAACCATAACAATTCACTTTTAATCAATCCAAAAGGTACACGTTTAGTTGTTAATAACGGAAAACCTTGACTCAAATCAAAACGCATTTGATAACCAAACAAACTTTTAGTCCCTGTATTGGTACGATCTGTTTTTAAAGTTCCGTGATTTAAAATATCTCGGATTAACTGCAAATATGGTTCTTCTAAAATCGCCATCTAAAACACTCCCTTATTTATTCCACATACTGCCCTAATTCTTCCCAGCGTAACATTTTTTCTTCTGCCTGTTGTTGACATTCGTCAATTTGACGCTGTAAATCGCCTAATAAAGCATAATCGTCACCTTTAGCAGTATTCATCTGCATAGTTAATTCGGCTTGCTTTTGCTCTAATTGTTCGATTTCTTCTTCTAGCTTAGCATATTCAATCTTTTCAGCATAGGTTAATTTGGTTTTCACCTGCTGTTTTGCCGGTTTTTCTTGAACCTGTTTTTTTATTTGAGTTGTTTGAACCTTTTCGTTAGTTTGTTGTCTTTTAAGATAATCACTAAACAAACCTATAAAACGTTCAATCTTAGCTTGACCTTCAAAGACTAGTAATTCATCTGCTACCTTATCCAAGAAATAACGATCATGCGACACAGTAATTACCGTTCCATTAAAATTTTCAAGATAATCTTCTAATACCGTTAATGTTGCAATATCTAAATCATTAGTCGGCTCGTCTAACAACAAAACATTTGGTTGTTGCATCAAGAGCTTTAATAAATATAAGCGCCGTTTTTCTCCACCAGAAAGCTTACGAATCAACGTTCCGTGCATGAATCGTGGAAATAAGAATCGTTCTAAAAGTTGCGTCGTACTGATTCTTTCACCATTCTTATCAACGATATCTTGACCGATTTCATTTAAATAGTTAATCATACGTTTATCTTCTGGAATTGGTTCTGTTTGTTGTTGATAATATGCCAATTTAACCGTTTCACCTACGATTAATTGTCCTTGATCAAGACTTAACTTACCTGCTAAAGCATTCAAAAAACTTGATTTTCCTGCACCATTAACCCCTGTAATCCCAATTCGATCTCCGGCTTTAACCAATAAGTCAAAATCTTTAATAATTTGGTGCGTTGCAATTTTTAAGCTTGCATTTTGTAATTCCAAAACTTTTTTACCTAATCGGCTTTGTGCCAAATCAATTTGAACATTACCATCAACTTGAACTTTATTTAAATTTCCTTCTAGCTCTTCGAAACGATTAATACGTGCTTGTTGTTTAGTTGTACGTGCCTTAGCTCCTGTACGCATCCAAGCTAATTCTTTTTTATAAAGTTGCTGTTGTTTATGTTCTTGAATCAATTCACGCTCAACACGTTGTGCTTTTTGGCTAACAAAGTCTTGGTAATTGCCACTGTAAGTGTATAGCTTACCAAATGATAATTCCATAATTTGTGTTGCTAAACGATCAAGAAAGTATCTATCATGAGTTACAACTAACAAGGCTCCCTTATAATTAGCCAAATAGCCTTCCAACCATGCAATTGAATCGAAATCCAAATGGTTAGTTGGTTCATCTAATATCAATAAATCTGGTGCTTGTAATAAAACTTGCGCTAGTCCTACTCGTTTCTTTTGTCCACCAGAAAGACTAGCTACTTGTTGTGTCAGATCCGTAATATGAAGTTGCGTCAAAATCATCTTCACATCACTTTCTGCATTCCAAGCATCTTCTTGATTCATTAAGGCTTCAGCTTTGATGTAACGTTGTTCGCATTTTTTATCGTCTGGATTTTGACCATAAGCTTCCACCGCTTGTTCATAAGCACGAATAGTTTGAAAAACAGGTGCAGCTCCATCAAACACTGCGTCTAATACACTTTTTTGCTCATCCAGTTGAGGTTGTTGCATTAAATAGCCAATCCGATAATCATTAGGACAAATCAAATCTCCTTGGTCAGCTGGATCAATTTGACTTAATGCATTTAATAATGTTGTCTTACCTGAGCCATTGGTCCCAATAAGTCCGATTCGATCGCCCTCATTAATAATGAAATTTAAATCTTCAAATAATGTTTTTTCTCCATAAGTTTTAGTTAAGTGCTCGACTCGCAAAGTTTGCATCTACTTCACTCTTTCATTCATTGATAATTGCTCTATAGCATAGGCTTCTAGGTCTCGGCTATTATTTTTAAGTTGACCATCCAAAACTAATTGCTCAACTCTTGCTAATAATTCACCTAAACTAGGCCCTGGTTGATAGCCTAAGGCCATTAAATCTTTTCCATTTAGACAAAGCTGTTTTTTATTTTTTAATGGCAACAATTCATATTGAGTCATTAATTGTTCTTCTTTCCAACCAAAGCCAGCTTGTAAAGCTAATTGATTTGCACAACTAATTAAATCTTTTCCCGTTTCAAATAACAATCGTTTAGTCACATTTTCAGTCTTTAACGATTGCAAAAACGCTATAACTTTTTGTGTCTTTTGAATAGTTTCATTAGCACATTTCCAAGCACGTAATAACTCTACTGTATCTTGTTTTGTCAAATTCAAACAAAAACTCAAGTAAGCCCAACATTGTTCATCGCTTTGACAACTAAAAGGTTGCATTTCTAACATAGTTTGTAATCCTTGCTTTTTAGTTTCCAACAGCGGACAATAACGATACATCTTAGTTTCAATAAATGCTTGTAATCCCTGAGATGGGGCTTTTCCTTTTAATAGTTTAATCCACTCAACATGAATTCTTTCAACCGCAATTTTTTCTAATAAAGGTGCGTTTTGAACGATTGCCTGAAGTGTTTGTTTTTCAATTTTAAAATCCAATTGACTAGAAAAACGCAAGGCTCGCATCATTCGTAAAGCATCTTCATGAAACCGTTCTTGCGCAATACCAACGGCTCGAATAATATGCGCGTCTAAATCGGATAATCCTCCAAACAAATCAACAATCTGACCATTAGAGTCCATTGCCAAAGCATTAATCGTCAAATCACGTCGCTTTAAATCCTCTGCTAATGAACGTACAAATTCTACTTTATCTGGGCGCCGATAGTCTTGGTATGTCGATTCTGTACGAAAAGTCGTAATCTCATAGCCAATCCCATGATCTAAAACCATTACAGTTCCATGTTCAATCCCTGTATCAACCGTTTTTGAAAAAATTTGCTTAATCTCTGCAGGATAAGCACTTGTGGCAATATCAATATCATGAATCTCCAAACCTAATAAAGTATCGCGCACACTGCCACCTACAAAATAAGCTTCAAAGCCGGCTTCTTGAATTTTCTTTAAGATTGGTAATGCTTCTTTAAATTTTTGAGGAATTTTTGTCAATCTCATAAAATATTTTCCAATCCCACCATTAATTCTTGATATTTTTGAATCTTTTCAACTGCCACTGCTACACCTGACATAAATGAAATACGATCAAATGAATCCTGACGAATTGTTAATGCTTCACCTTTACCACCAAACAATACTTGTTCATGCGCCACATAACCTGGTAAACGAATTGCATGAATCTTCATTCCTTGATAATCAGCGCCTCTTGCTCCTGGGAGTAATTCTGTTTCTTGCGGGTTACCTTGAATATGTTCTTGTCTAACTTCAGCAATCATCTTAGCAGTATTAAGGGCTGTTCCTGATGGCGCATCTAATTTATTATCATGATGCATCTCGATTATTTCAACATCAGGTAAATACTTGGCGGCTTGCTTAGCAAATTGCATCAATAGCACAGCTGAAATACCAAAGTTTGGCGCAATCAAACCACCAATTTTTCTTTGACTGGCAATCTCTTGTAATTGAGTCACCTGTTGAGCAGTTAATCCAGTAGTCCCAACAACAGGTGAAATACCGTGTTCTAGTGCAAACTTAACATTTTCAAAAACAGCACTAGGATGAGTAAAATCAACCCACACATCGATTTTGTCGGTCGCAATTTCTTCTTTGTCACGATATACAATTACATCTTGATTTTGATATTCAATTAACTCATTTAAATTTTTTTCTTGTGCCTTAAGATCATATACTGCTGTCAATTTAAATTTAGGATTATCTATAATCATTTGGACCGTTGTGGCACCCATTTTACCTTTAAATCCTGCTACTAACACATTTATCATTCAAATCATTCCTTCTAAATATATATATTACTATCATATCATAATCTTCTTTTATTTTTAGCGTTATTTCTTTAAAAGTGTTATGATAGTAAGGCAAACATTTATGATCTGGGAGGGAGTCTTCTTGAAAAATGAGGAAAAAGTTCGCTTGCTCGATTTATTAATGATTACTATTGGCTGTGGTTTATATGCCTTTGGTTTAGTAATGGTTAATATCGCCAACAATCTTGCGGAAGGTGGCGTTACGGGAATTACATTAATATTACGCTATTGGTTGCATATTAATCCGGCTTACTCAACTTTAGCACTCAATATACCTTTAATCCTTATTGGCTATCATTATTTAGGGAAACGTTCTTTATTATATACAATATTTGGTACTATCACCTTATCCGTTTGGATTTGGATTTGGCAACGAATTCCTTTAAGCATCGATATTCATCATGACTTATTTATTGCTGGTGTTTTAGCCGGAATTTTAGGTGGTGGTGGCTCTGGCTTAGTTTATCGTTTTGGTGGAACTACCGGTGGTGCCGATGTTGTTGCACGTATCTTTGAAAGGCATCGCGGAGTTGCTATGGGAAAAACATTATTAATTTTTGATACCATCGTGTTAGTTCTTTCATTAAGCTATATCGATATCCGTCAAATGATGTATACCCTATTAGCCGCCTATGTCTTTTCACGAATTGTAAACTTCACACAAGAAGGTTCATACGCTGCTCGTGGCGTTATTATCATCACTTCTACGCCAGAGACAATCGCTCATGATATCATGGAAAACCTCGATCGTGGTGTAACTTACTTACACACTGAAGGTGCCTATTCTAACGAACAACGTAAAGCTATCTATTGCGTTGTGAGCCCTAGTGAACTTACTGCGGTTAAACGTATCATAGATAATTATGATCAACGGGCATTCGTTTCAATTCTTGAAGTAGGAGAAGCTTTAGGAGAAGGCTTTTCTTTTGAACCCCAAAAATAAAATTTTACAACCAATCCAGGCTTTGCCCTGGATTTTTTTGCCTGTAAATCATTAGATTTTTAGCAGGTACTAGTCTAGAACGTTTTTTTGTGTTAAAGTTAAAGTAACTTCTTATTATGAATTAGGGGGATAATCAAATGTCTTTTCCTTATGAACAACACTTTCGGAAATATTTACAAACTGAAAAATTTTTAGAAGACATCACGATTAATGATATTTGTCATGATGTTTCTGATCTTTTTATCCATTTACGCAATTTTAACCCTATTTACCGTGAAAATCCTGATCTTTCCTTACTAGAACAAAGTGATATCAAAGATTATTTCAATATGTTACAGGTTAAACGTGAAATCAAAAATTCTACTTACAATAAGGTACTAACTCATCTAAATAGCTATTTTATCTTTTTGTTCAGTCATAAGTTAACAACTAGTATGCCAACGTTAACACTTAAAGGACTTGCAAAACAAGAAACTTCTATTACCGGTTTAGATTGGACAACTAATTTAACAACTTTTCTTACAGATCAAAGTTTAAGTTATTACACACGTTTAATGTTATTATTGCTCAGTAAGTTTTATACGATTAATGAAATTCTACAGCCAAACTTTTATCAAATCTTAGCTAACTGTGAGCTATCTGTTGAACAACAAAAGTTTTTGACCGAGTTTATGGTTTTTATTGCGCCTTTACAAGAACTTCAAAACTGTCAAGATTTGTTTTTAAAACAACGAATTAACTTGGCCAATCCTCGTTTGAGTTTACCTGGATTGCATAAATTTTTAAAAAAGGATCAAGCTCATTGTAGCTTAATCCTTAGTCCACAGAAACTTTATCAAAGTGCTATTTTATATCATTTAAATACTCATCTTGATACACCAACTGAGCGATTACTAACAACATTGAGACTTAATCCGACATCTTTAATTTATTATAAAAAGCAAGCCGCATTACTTTAAAAAACCTAGTTGTAGGAAAAATGCTTCCTACACTAGGCTTTTTTAATATAGTTCGCTATTTAATTCAGTAAATAACTGTTCCATTTCAAAATCATCATTGACTTGTTGTAAATATTTTTGAACACAATACAATGCTTCTTCACGCAAACCGACATTTCTAAAGAATAAAGTTGCATCATGCAAAAAGTCGACGGACTCATCTAATTGCTTTAAAACTGCTTGATAATCTTCAATAGCTTCATCATAACGATCTAAACGAACCAATGCTTTTCCACGATTCCAATATAGTTGCGGATCGCTTTGTTCTTGTGACAAATACTCTTCTAATAATGCTAAGTTTTCCTCATCTAATTTCAATGCATCTAACAAATTGCTTAGCTCAAGTAACAAAGTCAAGTTTTCTGGTTCAAGCTCTAATCCCTTATGCCAGTATTTTTGAGCTTGCTCATTTTGTCCTAACTTAGCAGCCACACGTCCTGCCATTTGATATAATTCGACATTATATGAATCAACACTTATCCCCTCTTGAAATGTCACTAAAGCATCATTTAGTTGCCCATTTTGTTCATATGCAACACCTAAATAAGGATAAAGTGTTGCATAGTCAGCAGTCATTTCTTTTAGTTCTTCAAAATTTTGAATAGCATGTTCGTAATCTTTTAGCTGTAATTGAGTAAAAGCCAATTGAAACAACGTATCAGCATCTAATTGAGGCAACGGTATTTGTTCCAAATACTGTCGTGCTTGTTCAAACTCTCCACTGGCTGCATATGAGACACCTAAACGTTGTAAAATGTTAACCTTAGCATATTCTAAAATATCTGCTTTTATTAATTTCAAATAAAAGTCGCTTGCTTGGCGATATTGTTTTAAGCTAAAGTAAAGTTCTCCTAAAGCAAACCAGATTACAGCCTCATCTGGAGCTAAACGATAAGCTTGTAATAATTTTTGCTCACTAATCTCAAATAAACCCTGTGTTTGATAAAGATCTGCTAAAACTAACAAAGCTTCTAAATAAGCATTCGAAGTAGGTGTTACTTGTTTTAAGTAATTTAATGCCTCATCATCTTTGCCTTCACTTATAGCAATTTCTGCTAATGCCGTTTTCAATTCATCCTCAGTTGGAAATTGTTCTAATAATTTAGTATAAACACGCTTAGCCATGTTAGAAAAACCTAAAGAATACAACTCTTCTGCTAAACTAAATAACATTTCGGGTTCATCTTTGCGCAAAGCCCAAAAAAACTCTTTTTCAGCAGCTTGAATCTGTCCTTTAAGCAATAAATCTAATGTCTTTTCAGAATACGTCATCTAATCTCACCTTTTAATATTATCTTTTATAATACTAACATAACTTCTTTGATTTTACATCGTATACTAAAAAAGAACCTCAGATTAAATCTAAGGTTCTTGGATGTAATTGAAATTAAAAATTATTTAACTGCATCTTTAAGTGCCTTACCTGGTTTAAAAGCAGGTACCTTGCTTGCAGGAATTTCGATTTCGTCGCCAGTTTGTGGGTTACGACCCTTACGAGCTGCACGTTCACGAACTTCAAAGTTGCCAAAACCGATAAGTTGAACTTTTTCGCCGTCCTTCAAGAAATCTTGAATAGAACCGAAAACAGCATCAACTGCAACAGTTGCATCTTTTTTGGTCAAGCCTGTTTTTTCTGCAACAGTTTCAATTAATTGTGCTTTGTTTGCCATATATTTCACCTCCTGAGTGAATAATTGATATAAATATTTATATCATTTATTTGCTTTCTAACTAATTAGAAAACTGTAAAACAACGACTAACAAAATCATTGCTCATTGATATGATAGCATATAAAAAGCTATCATAACAAGCTTTTTGACATTTTTTTTGACAAAAAACTTCCAAATTTTCTAATTATTTTTAATAATATTTAATTATTTAAAAATGAAACAACAATTTCATCAAAATAAACTAAAATTCAATTAAAACGCTTTATTTACGTCTACGTGATACAACATTAATTGGTGTTCCCTCAAAATCAAATGCAGTTCGAATTTGATTTTCTAAAAAACGTTCATATGAAAAATGCATTAATTCTGGATCATTGACAAAAACCACCAACGTTGGAGGTTTTACCGCAACCTGGGTTGCATAATAAACACGCAATCGTTTGCCATTATCGGTTGGAGTTGGATTATGTGCAATAGCATCCATCACAACATCATTTAATACAGCTGAAGATACTCGTCGTGCGTGATTATCATTTACCTTCTTAATCAAACTAGGCAGGTTTTCCAATCTTTGATGTGTCTTAGCAGAAACAAAAATAATCGGAGCATAACTTAGATATTGAAACTCTTGGCGAATTTTGGTTTCGAATTCTTTCATTGTATGATTATCTTTTTTCAAAGTATCCCATTTATTAACAACAATGATAATACCACGTCCTGCTTCGTGTGCATAGCCAGCAACATGTTTGTCTTGTTCTCTGATTCCCTCTTCAGCATTCAAAACCACACAAACTACATCTGAGCGATCTATTGCGCGCATTGCACGTAAAACTGAATATTTTTCGGTTGACTCATAAACCTTGCCCCGTTTACGAATTCCGGCTGTATCAATCATTGTAAATTCTGTTTGATCCTCAGTCACAAATCGAGTATCGATTGCATCACGAGTCGTTCCCTCAACGTTTGATACGATTACACGATTTTCGCCTAAAATAGCATTAACTAATGAAGATTTACCAACATTAGGTCGGCCGATAAAGCTAAATTTAATTGAATTATCTTCACTGGCTTCACCTTTAACAGGGAATTCTTTACAAATCCGATCAAGTAAATCTCCTGTTCCAATTCCGTGAGTTCCAGAAATTGCTATGGGATCTCCAAAACCTAAGCTATAAAAATCATAAATTTCTGTACGTAATTCAGGATTATCAATTTTATTAACAGCCAAAATTACTGGTTTATCGGTTTGATACAGGATACGCGCAACTTTTTCATCTGCATCTGTGACCCCTTCACGTCCACTAACAACAAATACAATTACATCAGCTTCATCAATTGCAATTTTTGCTTGTTCCGTAATCTGGGTTAAAAATGGTTCATCTCCAATATCAATCCCACCGGTATCAATTAAGTTAAATGGTTGGCCTAACCATTCACTTTGTGCGTAAATACGATCACGAGTCACGCCGGCAATATCTTCAACAATTGAAATGCGCTCACCAGCAATTCGATTAAAAACAGTTGATTTACCAACATTAGGTCGTCCTACGATTGCCACTACTGGATTTGCCAACTAGCAACGCCTCACTTTCTTATTTTATCTATCTTTTATTTTTAACAAAAAACTGACCCAAAGGCAAGTAACTTCTGGGTCAGTTTAGTTATTTATCACTAATTAAATTAATCTTTTAATTCTTCTCCAACGATATCACCTAAAGTAAATCCCTTTTCTTCTTCAGGAAATTCAACTGGTTCTTCGTCTTGAACTGGAGCCTCTTCTTTTTTAACTGCTGGTTTTTCTTGCAAAGCTTTAATAGATAATGCTAAACGATGTTCTTGTGCATTTACACCTAAAACTTTTGCTTTAACAATTTGACCAGAAGTTAAAACTTCATTTGGTGTTGCAATATGCTTATGAGAAATTTGTGAAATATGAACTAAACCTTCAACACCTGGGAAAACTTCTACAAAAGCACCGAAGCTTGTTAAACGTTTAACGGTCCCTTCAACTACATCACCTTCCGCAACTTTTTCTTGAATGTTGTCCCATGGTTGTGGCAATGTTTGTTTAATTGAAAGTGAAATTCGATCTTCTTGTGGATCAACCGCTAAAACCTTAACTTTTACATCTTGCCCAACTTGTAAAACATCGGCTGGTTTACCAATGCGTTCAAATGAAATTTCAGAAACGTGTACTAAACCATCAACACCGCCCAAATCAATAAATGCACCAAAATTAGTTAAACGTGCAACTTTTCCTTCAACTACATCACCTGCAACTAAACTATTCAAAACAGCTTGCCGTTTTTCTTCACGCTTAGCTTGTGCAATTTCTTTATGAGAAAGAATTAAACGATTTTCGCTTGGTTCAATTTCAACAATCTTAAGTTCAAGTTCTTGACCCTTAAATTGGCTAAGATCTTCAACAAAATGATCTGAAACCATAGATGCAGGAACAAAACCACGAACACCAGCGTCAACAACTAAACCGCCCTTAACAACTTGTGTTACAGGTGCAACAATTTTTTCACCTGCTTCAAATTTGCTTTCGATTTCGCCCCATACTTTGCGAGCTTCTAAGCGGCGTTGTGACAACAAGTAGCTACCGCCTTCCTTGTCAGAACCAATCTTAGAAATAACGACTAAATCTAAGATATCTCCAACCTTAATTTCATCTTCGACATTATCTGTCTTGACACTAAGTTCACGTGCTGGAACAACACCTTCAACACCTGTGCCTTCAATTCCGACGATAACTTGCTTTGAGTCATCAAAGGCTAAAACTTCACCTTTAACCACATCGCCAACATTAACTGGCTTAACACTATTCAAAGCTTCTAATAAATCCTTGTTATTTTCTGATTCACTCATGGACTATGTCCTCCTTAACGACTAACTCTAAAATAATTTTAACCTATTTTATTCAATAATTCCAGTTATAATTACATTATTTCGATTTTATTTTTAATAATTTTTGTAATTTCTTCGACAACTTGCTCAATTGTTAACGACGTTGTATCCAGTAAAATTGCATCTTTAGCCTTCACTAAAGGAGAAACTTCACGATGCGAATCTTTATAATCACGTTTAGCAATCTCATCTTCTAAAACATCTAATGGTGTATTTATACCTTTTTGTTGATTTTCTTTGTATCGACGTAGCGCTCTTTGTTTAACACTTGCCACCAAAAAAATCTTAACCTGTGCATTAGGCAAGACAGTTGTTCCAATATCTCGTCCATCCATCACAATTCCGCCAGCTTGTGCAATTTCTTGTTGCTTTGTTGTTAAATACGCGCGGACACTTGGTTGAGCGGCTACTAACGAAACATTATTAGTAACCTCAGGCATACGAATCTCTTTAGTAACTTCGCTTTGATCAACAAAGACCTTTTGTTCTGGTTTGGCAGCTTGAAAGCTAATTGTAATCTTTTCTAACAATTGTCCCAAGGCTACATCGTCATCTAACGCAATACCTTTTTGCAACGCAGCCCACGTTACAGCACGATACATTGCCCCTGTATCGCAATATACGTAATTCATTTGTTTCGCAACTAACTTTGCAACTGTACTTTTACCTGCAGAAGCTGGGCCATCAATTGCAATTTGTATCTTATCCATCATCATATCTCCTTAAATCTAACTATTTAATTCTCAACTGTTGCCCTGGAGTTAAGGTCGAATTAGCTGTTAGACCTGGGTTTAATTTAAGTAACTCGTCAACTGTTAAACCATTATTAGTAGCGACACGATACAAGCCTTGACCTGCTTGTACGGTAACATATTGTCCCTCTTGGTCTTGTGTCGATTCAGCTGTACTTGCAGATGAGCTTTGTTCTTCTTGTTGACTAGAAGAATTTGCTTGTTCTTGACTACTTTCAGTAGCACTTTCACTAGTATTTTCATCTTGTCGACTAGAACTTTCAGCCTTAGAGCTTTCCGCCTCCTTTTTTGAACTCTTCTTTCCAGTAGAAGTTACAACTTTGACATTGCCGTTGTCATCAAAAGACTGACTTGCTGTTTTTTGTGAAATAAAGTACAGTGCAATTGTAGCAACAATTATTGCAACAAAACCTATTAAAAGTGAGGTTGTTAAAACGGTATTTTTATGTGAACTTTTACGACTAGCTGTCCGCGAATAATTCCCTTGGTCATCTTTTTCATCATCAAATGTATTTTCCCAAGGTTTTTTGGTATGACGATCATCTTTTTGACTCATAAACTTTCCTCCATATCAACGGTGCTATATGGTATTCTACCATAAAAAACATTCAAAACAAAGAGCATGCCTAGTGATAGCTATTCTCATATTTAATATTCAAATAGCAAAAATTTGTGCTAAAATCTCCGAATAACTTGGTATTAAAAGTTTTTCTCTCATTTTAACACTGACATCATTGAATTTTGTCATATCTATACTCCCTTTTACTTGGCAGCATCTCTCATCATGCTTTACATCTTTTGTTTCACCAAAATATTTCAATAGATATTGGCGCTTGCATCCTTGATAGTCTATATAAGACTGCATCGCACTTAAATCACTTCTTTTAACATTTAATCTTTGCTCAAATAAAGCCATTACTTCATCAAGCTTATAATGCCTATCATAATAATATTTTAGCAATTCTTGCTTAAAAGTTAACGTTGCCGTCATTGGATGGCAATAATAATTGGCTATCTCTACCTTGTCTGGAATTGTATCTAGACTTAATTTTCTTTGCAAATCAATATCATTAGGAGTATACAACAATAAGGCTAAACTTTCTCTTCCATCACGCCCTGCTCGACCAATTTCTTGTAGATAACTTTCAACATTAGCTGACAGGTGATAGTGGATGACATAGCGAATATCTTTTTTGTTGATCCCCATACCAAAGGCACTAGTTGCACAAACTACTTGTAATTGATTTTTGATAAATTGTTGTTGTATTTTATAACGTTCACTTAATTCCAAATCAGCATGATAAGCACTACAAGGCAATTTTAAATCAGTTCGAATTAAGTCACTAAACTCATTGGCTTTCTTTTTACTTGAAAAATAAATCAGTCCTGGTCCTGTCAAACTAGCAACTAAGGTTAATAATCTGTCTGCTTTTTGTTTTTCAGATGGATATTTTTCACATGCTAAATAAATATTTTCACGATTAACACTTCTTTTTATAATCGTTGGTTTTGTATCGAATGCTAAAGTTTCAATAATATCTATTTGAATTTTAGGTGTTACTGTGGCACTTAATACTAGCGTCAATGGATTAGCTAATTTTTTTCTTAAATTTCCTAATTGCAAATAATCTGGTCTAAAGTCTGGTCCCCATTGCGAAATACAATGTGCTTCATCAATAGCTAACAAGCCCCATTTTAACTTTCTTAATGCTTGCATTACCTCTTGATTTTGCAATATTTCAGGAGATGAATATACATATTGATACTGTTTAAGATGTTGTAACACTATCTTTCTTTGAGATGCTGTTAACATTGAATTTAATGCAATCACTCTTTTTTCACCATTGTATCGCATTTGCTCAACTTGATCTTGCATCAAAGATAGTAAAGGCGAAATAATCAAAACTCTTTGTTTAGTATATTTCCCATAAAACTGATAGCATAAAGATTTGCCTGTTCCAGTTGCGAGTAACGCCAAAGTATTTTGCTGGGCTAATAATGCCTGAATAACTTGTTTTTGTCCATCTTTAAAATCGGGATAACCGTATTTTTTTTGTAAAAAATCTTCAAGTTTCCCCATATGCATTACGCTCCTTACTTTTTTCAATTTCATACAATCTAAATCTAAAAAAGTCAATTTTTTCAGCAACTTTTTGATAATTCCAAGCATCTATATCAGAACCTAGATGTTTTATCAAAAAAAGGCGTATTTGTTTATTTAAAAAAACATCAAAGTCAAAATCCGGACTTAAAATAGCAGCATTCAATAGATGCTCTTGTACTGTACTTACTTTAACCTTTTTTATTTGCGCAATTTGATTTAAACTGACACCTTGTTTAAATAGATTAAATGTTTCTTGTGCACTAGCAGATAAAATGTTTACTTTGAAAACACCATCTAACAACACTTTTGCTTTTGGATAATGTGTTTGTAAAAAGTATGCATATCCACTAGCCAAATCTGACCAAATAAAACTCACTTCTGCTGGTGATAATAGAAATTGTTGTGCAATTTGTTGCTTAGTAAAACCACTAAATTCATGGCCTACAAGTTGCGCACTAAAAATTGTTGCCTGTTTTATATCCTGTGCTTTTAAAAATTCATTAAGACTTTCCTTAATAATAGCACAAGCATTTTCTTTACCAATTTGTTTAAACCAACGCTTGATAGTAGCTTGAACAAAAACATCTTCAACGCATGGATAATAATGTGCGTTTTGATGACATAATTCCGAAACAGCCTGAACAACTAATAACAATCGTGCATTCCATAATTGTAAATCAATATGTGCAAATAATCCTGGTTGTGTTAAACAAAGATATGGATGTGTAGCAAAAAAATGTTTCTTTTGTTGTAATCCTGCAGCAGTCAACAAATACTGTTCTTCGTTTACTTCTAACCATCCTTTAGCTATTAATTCTTGTAAAGACTTTTCATATTGCAATGCGTTCATCTCAAGTGGCGTCTTGATATAACTTAATAAATCGTAGCGTAAACCACCATATAAAGTTGATGTTGTTAGTTTGGCGGTCAATAACTGCCAAATAGTCTTTGGACGACGTAATTGATTTTGGTCAAAAAATAACAACAAGTAACGACTATCCAAAAAAATCCTTCCTTTCTTTTCTATATTATATTATACCTAAAAAAAACTTTAATCTGTGTAGAAATATCTACTAAAATTTCACAATTTTATTAATTTTTTTAGTTTAAAGAGATATTTTCTAAGGTATACCTAAAAATACTTTTCATTATGCTTAATAAGGTGTACAATACCTATTGGAAAGAAAAAAGAAAGGTGGAAATTTATTGTGAGTACTGCACAAAAACACAATAAACATAAAATGATTTCTTATGCCAACGGGCGCTCGCTAGAAGAAATCAATGGAACCGTCGAAGTTCCTAAGGGTAAAGGCTTTTGGAAAACTTTATTTGCTTACTCCGGACCAGGCGCTCTAGTAGCTGTGGGTTACATGGATCCTGGTAACTGGTCAACTTCAATTACTGGGGGACAAAATTTTCAATACTTGCTAATGTCTGTGATCTTAATATCAAGTTTGATTGCGATGCTTTTACAATACATGGCAGCCAAACTTGGAATTGTGACCCAGATGGATTTAGCCCAAGCCATTCGGGCACGTACTGGTAAAGCACTTGGAATCTTATTATGGATTATGACTGAATTGGCAATTATGGCTACAGATATCGCTGAGGTTATCGGGGCGGCTATCGCACTATATTTATTATTTGATATTCCACTTGTTTATGCTGTCTTTATTACTGTTTTAGATGTTTTTATTCTCTTATTATTAACTAAAGTTGGCTTTAGAAAAATCGAAGCTTTAGTTGTAGCTTTAATTTTAGTAATCTTATTTGTCTTTATTTATCAAGTTGCACTCTCAAATCCTGATTGGGGTGCTGTCTTTAAAGGCTTTATTCCTACCGCAGATACCTTTTCATCTTCACCAGAAATCCGTGGTATGACACCTATTTCTGGTGCTTTAGGAATTATCGGAGCAACTGTTATGCCACATAACCTATATCTACATTCTGCAGTTTCGCAAACACGTAAAATTAACCATGATAATGAAGACGATGTTGCTTCTGCTGTTCGTTTCACTACATGGGATTCAAACATCCAATTAACTGCTGCTTTTATTGTTAACTGCTTGTTGCTTATCATGGGGGTTGCAGTTTTCAAAAGCGGGGCCGTTAAAGATCCTTCATTTTTCGGATTATATGAAGCATTGTCCGATACTTCAACTTTAAGTAATGGTGTTTTAATCAGCGTTGCCAAATCAGGCATTTTATCAACTTTGTTTGCGATTGCTTTACTTGCCTCTGGTCAAAATTCTACTATTACCGGTACGTTAACAGGACAAGTTATCATGGAAGGATTCATTCACATGCGAATGCCAATGTGGGCACGTCGTTTATTAACTCGTCTTTTATCAGTTATTCCTGTTTTAATTTGTGTCGTTTTATCTTCTGGTCAAAGTACTGTTAAAGAACATGAAGCTTTAAATAATTTAATGAACAATTCGCAAGTCTTTTTAGCCTTTGCTTTACCATTTTGTATGCTACCGTTGTTAATTATGACAAGTAATGAAGTTGAAATGGGTAAACGATTTAAAAATCCTGTATGGGTTAAAATTTTAGGTTGGATCTCTGTTATCGCTTTGACCTACCTCAACTTGCGTAATCTTCCTGATTCAATTGCTGGGTTCTTTGGCGACAATCCTACAGCTAGTGAATTAACTTTAGCACATAACATTGCATATGTTTTAATTGTTGCTATTATCTTGCTATTAATTTGGACAATAGTAGAGCTCTATCGAGGCAATAAACGTTATGCTCAACAGCTAGCCCAACAAGATAAAAAATAAGCCAAAAGACCTGGTCAATCTCATATGGTTGGCCAGGTCTTTTTAGCAATTATAAGTATCCGTCTTTTTCCTCACACCAAAAAAGCCCCAACAACCAATAACGATTGTTGGAGCTTTATTTGTTATTAACCTCTAACTTGGCTCATAACTTCTTCTACGAAATTATCTTCTTTCTTTTCGATACCTTCGCCTACTTCATAACGGATGAAGGAAATAACAGAACCATTCTTGGAAGCTACATACTTAGCAACTGTTTGATCTGGATCTTTAACAAATGCTTGTGCATCCAAAGTGATTTCTGCAAAGAATTTGTTCAAACGACCTTCAACCATTTTTTCGATAATATTTTCTGGCTTACCTTCGTTCTTTGCTTCTTCTGTTAAAACAGCTTTTTCATGTTCTACTTCTTCAGCAGGAACTTGATCGCGGTTTACATACTTAGGATTGATAGCAGCAACATGCATTGCAACATCTTTTGCAGTTGCTTCATCAGCACCTTCTGTTACAACTAAAGCAGCAATCTTGCCACCCATGTGCAAGTATGCACCAAAGTTTTGAGAATCTGTCTTTTCTACTAATTCAAAACGACGGAAAGTAATCTTTTCACCGATAACTTGAGTTGCTTCGATGATTTCATCGTTTAAAGTACCACCTTGAGTTGGCATTGCTAATGCAGCTTCAACGTCTGCTGGTTTATTAGCAACAATAAGTTCAGCAACATGCTTTACGAGTTCCTTAAATTGATCATTTTGTGCAACGAAGTCTGTTTCAGCGTTAACTTCAACAATAGCTGCAAAGTTACCAGCAACAGCAACATTTGCTAAACCTTCAGCAGCGATACGATCGCTTTTTTTAGCAGCTTTAGCGATACCTTTTTCGCGTAAGAAATCGATAGCTTTATCCATGTCACCGTCAACAGCAACTAAAGCTTTCTTAGCGTCCATCATACCAACGCCTGTCTTATCACGTAATTCTTTTACTTGAGCAGCAGTAATTTTTGCCATAGTTTAATGGCCTCCCTTGAATTTATTTTTTAAAAAAGGCTGTCTAAGACGCAAGGCCCAATTGCCTAATATCTAAGACAGCCTAAGTTTATTAACTATTCAGCATCTACGCTATCGTTTTTGCCTTCAACGGCTTCAACGATGTCTTCGATTGATTCAACTTCTTCGTTACCTGCGCCGAATGATTCTTCTGTTACAGGTGCATTTTCTTCACCTTGGTTTGCTTCGATAACAGCATCAGCCATCTTAGCTGTAATCAAACGTACGGCACGAATTGCATCATCATTAGATGGAATCTTAACGTCGATTTCATCTGGGTCAGCGTTTGTATCAACCATAGCAACGATAGGAATGTTTAACTTTTGAGCTTCCTTAACTGCGATACGTTCCTTGCGTGGGTCTACGATGAACAATACATCAGGAATGCGAGGCATGTCTTCGATACCGCCAAGGAATTTTTCAAGACGTTCTAATTGCTTCAATAATAAAGCCACTTCTTTTTTAGGAAGACGTTCAAATGTGCCATCTTCTTGCATTGCCTTGATTTCTTTCAAACGCTTGATACGTTTTTGGATTGTGTTCCAGTTTGTTAAAGTACCACCCAACCAACGATGGTTTACAAAGTATTGACCAGCGCGCTTTGCTTCTTCAGCAACTGCATCTTGAGCTTGTTTCTTTGTACCAACAAATAAAACAACCCCGTTATCTGCAGCGGCATCTTTCATGAAGTCATATGCATCATCAATCAACTTAACAGTCTTTTGTAAGTCGATAATGTAGATACCGTTACGTTCTGTGAAGATATATTTCTTCATCTTAGGGTTCCAACGACGTGTTTGGTGACCAAAATGTACACCAGCTTCAAGTAATTGTTTCATGGTAATAACTGCCATTACAATTTACCTCCGAATAATATAGTTTTTGATTTTCCTCCCCTATGTTCAATTGACAAACAACTCATCTAAGATAAGCACCCATTCGTCTATCGCATAAGGTGTGAATTGGCACATAACAGTGCCTTTAATATTATACTTTAATCTAGCTTTGATTGCAACGGCTAGCATTAAAATTTTCCAAAGAAAAATAGTTTCCCAACTTGGAAACTATTTTTAAATCTATTATTTTTTTACTAAAGTAGCCGCACTACCGGTTTCAATCACTGATTTAGCACTATCTAAAGCAACAGTTACCATATTTTTAACGGCTGTTTGTGTATAAAACGCTACGTGTGGTGTTACCAAGACGTTATCCAAAGACACCAACTCATTAAACAATTCGTCTTCAATTTTTTGGCCACGTAAATCATGATTAAAAATAGGATTTTCATATTCATAAGTATCCAATCCTGCTCCTGCAATTTTACCTGACTTCAAAGCTGCTAACAATGCCTTAGTATCAATTAAACTTCCACGAGCCGTATTGATAATATAAACACCGTCTTTCATCAAAGCAATAGCATCTTGATCAATCATGTGTTCATCTTGTTTAGTAGCTGGCATGTGTAAAGAAATTACATCAGCTTTAGCATATAACTCTTCTTTAGAGTCAACATAGATGTCTTCTTTTTCTAATTCAGGGTTATGATAAGGATCAAAGGCCACAATCTTTGCACCAAATCCTTTATAAATTTGAATAGCAGCTTGTCCAATCCGTCCTGTTCCTAAGATTCCCACAGTTAAATCGTGAATTTCTTTACCTACGTATGGTGCCCAACGATAGTCATTGGCTTGCATTCGCTTCTCGAAAATTTCAGTATTACGTAATAACTGCAATAACAAGGTTACTGAAAACTCTGCGATTGCATTTGGTGAGTAAGCGGGTACATTAGTAACCGGGATATTATTTTGAGCTGCTGCCTCTAAATCAATGTTATCTACACCTACATTACGAATTGAAAAGACCTTACCGCCAAATTCAGCAAACTTACTGAAAAACTCTTTTGGATATTCGTTAGGCTGTAAAGCAATAACTGCATCATATCCCTTTACTAAATCTAGGTTATCTGGGGTTATTTCATCTGTATACAAATCAACTTCGATTTGATTTTCCTTAATCCAAGTCTCAAAATATTGTCGTTCGTCATCGCGAACATTAAAAGCGATAAATTTCATCTCTACAATTCCTCCAATTTATTTCACTGATTCTTGTAAATTTATCCATTCAAGATACATTATCAATTGTACCATCTTACTAGCCTAAAAAGCTAAGTTTTTAGCTTCTTTATTATTTTTTTAAAGGTAATTTAACCCCTTTATCCCTTAAATAAGCCACTTTTTGTATTCGTGTTAACCGTTTAAAGGCATATTCGGCTTTTAAGGCTTGTGATTTATCAACAAATTCTTCAAAATATAATAAATGTAATGGGCGTCTAGTTTTAGTATACTTAGCTCCTTTACCCGCATTGTGTACCGCTAAGCGCTTAGTCACATCAGTCGTAAACCCGGTATAAAGTGTTTGATCGCTACAACACAAAACATAAACATAATATTTTTTAGTTTCCATATAAAATTTCCTTTACCATAGCCGTATACTCATCGTTTTGCTCGTAAACGATTAATGGTTCTAAGAAGCGAACACCTCCTGGTCTACCATCTTTGATAGCTTCGATTAACACCATATTAGCTTCTTTATTAGCTTTAGGATAAACTAATTGAATCTTTTTAGGAGCTAAGCGTTGTTTGCGCATCTCATCTAAAATTTCTAATAAACGTTGCGGACGGTGGACCAAATAACATTTACCTCCCATCTTAAGCAAACCGCTCATCTTTTCGATTACTTGTGCTAACGTTACCGTAATTTCATGACGTGCCAAGGCCAAATGTTCATTAGGATTCTTTTTGCTATCCGGTAAATTTTCAAAATATGGCGGATTACACGTAACTGTATCAATACTGTCTTTTTTTAAATATTGATAAGCATCATTTAAATCAAAATTCAAGACTTCAATTTGTGTACTAAGCTCATTTAAAAGTACACTTCTTTGTGCCATCTGTGCTAAGCGTGGTTGAATCTCAATCATCTTAATATGAGCATTTGTTTTTGTACTCAAAAATAGTCCAACAGCTCCATTTCCTGCACACAAATCGACAACTTGTCCCTGTGCTTTTTTGATTGGTTGTGCAAAGTAAGCCAACAAAACAGCGTCTAAAGAAAAAGAAAAGACTTCTGGACTTTGAATAATTTTGACTTGATTGGCATATAATTCATCGATGCGTTCACCTGGTAAAATTAAATTTTGTTGCATTTTATTTCCTACTTTTCTTAGTTTGCTACTTGCAAGTTTCCTTCAAATTAGGCATACTTAGACTGTAATACGTTTTAGAAAGGATACTCGTATGTTTTATACATTTATTCGTGCAGTTGCACGCGTGTTCGTTTACTTAATTAATGGTAAACCACGTATCTTAAATAAAGAAAAATTACCTCAAGGAAATTATATCCTAGTCGGGCCTCATCGTACATGGTTTGATCCGATTTATTTTGCCTTAGGAGCAGCACCTAAAAAATTTTGCTTTATGGCTAAAGAAGAACTTTTTAAAAATCCTATCTTACGCTATATCCTAGTTCATGCAAATGCCTTTCCAGTTGATCGTAAAAAACCGGGGCCATCTGTTATCAAAACCCCTGTTAAATGGCTTAAGAAGCGTGATATTTCTTTAATCATGTTTCCTTCTGGAACTAGACACTCCCAGCAAATGAAAGGTGGCGTTGTCTTAATTGCCAAAATGGCTAAGGTACCTATCGTTCCTGTCGTTTATCAAGGACCTTTGACGTTTAAAGGTCTATTGTCGCGTAAAAAGACTACCTTGGCATTTGGTGACCCTATCACAATTGCAAAGACAACTAAATCAAGTGATGAAGTTCAACAAGAAGTCATCGCTCAAATGGAAGAAGCCTTCCACAGACTTGATCAACAAATCGATCCTAATTTTGTTTACATCGATCCTGCTAAACAAAAATAAATTAAAGCAAGATTTTTTCTTGCTTTTTTTATTTTGCATTAAAAAACGTCCAAGAAGATGATTCTTGGACGCTTTGGCAACTACTTTTTGCCATAGTTTGCTTTCATTGTTGTCATCATTTGATGAAGCTTCTTTTCAGATGGCTTTTGCCCCATTTGAATCATCATTTGCTTCAACATTTGTTCATTGAATGGTGGGTTTTTCTTTAAGTAATCTTCCATGTACTTACGTGCTGCAAAAAATCCGGCTGCAAAACCACCAACTAAAGCAATAATCACAATCAAAGTCCAAATTCCAGTTGACATATCTCTTACTCCTTTCTAATCTATACAGTTCATTAAATAATTTTACACAAGAAATACGAAAAAATAAAGAACTTCACGTAAAAAAGCTAAATTAATCGTCCCGTAAACCACGTTTTCTTTGAATATCTTTGACCTTTTTAGGTGTAACTTCTTTCCCATTTTTATCATACACTTGAAGCATTTCAACATGACTACGGAAATTTTCTCTAAACATCGCCAAATATGTTTCGCGTAAACGTTGTTGTTCACTAGTTTCTTTGGGTGTTAAACCTGTTGTTTTCTTTTTTTTAGCTAATTCATTGATGCGTTCAATCAAATCCTTAGAAATACCATTTTCCATTAATTAATTCTCCTTTACTCTCAATTTTAATCATACCTAATAATACCCAAAATTGCCTAAAAAAACAAGGATTTCAAACGAACATCAGTTTGAATTTTATGCAAAATTATGCTAAAATCAAACTATCAATAATTAAGTGAGGTATCGTGATGTCTAAAATTGTACAACGACGTCAATTGGCTATTTTAGAATTCATCTATAATTATGTCAATCAAAAAGGCTATCCCCCTACTGTTCGTGAAATCGGTGAAGCGGTTAATTTGTCATCCACATCAACGGTTCATGGCTATTTAGCACGTTTACAAGAACAAGGTTACTTGCAAAAGGATCCTACTAAACCTAGAGCTATTGAAGTTACCAAACAAGGTCGACAAAGTTTAGGAATCCAAGAAAAACTAACTAAAATTCCCGTAGTTGGAACGGTTACTGCTGGCAATCCTATATTAGCAGTTGAAGAAACTACTGATTATTTTCCACTGCCACCTGGTTTTGATTCGGCTCAAGACTTGTTTATGTTGACAATTCGCGGTGAAAGTATGATCAATATTGGCATCTTAGACGGCGACCAAGTCATCGTTAAAAAACAACCTACAGCTCAAAATGGGGATATCGTGATTGCAATGACCGAAGAAAACGAAGCAACCTGTAAACGTTTCTTTAAAGAAGATGGGCGCTATCGTTTACAACCAGAAAACGATGCGCTAGAACCTTTTTATTTCGATTATATAACTATCTTAGGTAAAGTTATTGGTCTTTATCGGCCAATTATCTAATCTTTTTTTAATGAATTCTCTATTATTTTCCATTTAAATACTAGGGATTTTTTTATGCCAAATAATGGGAAAAAACTCAGCTTCAATAGAAAAAAGGCTCACGTCAAAAAATTGGCGTGCGCCGAGTTCATGTTAGAGGTGAAAAAGCAGTTCGAAATGAATTAGGATTACTACTTTTGGCGATTAACATATCAAAATTATGGCATTTATTCCAAAAAAGAGGGATAAAATCCCTAAAAAAACGAACCAAAAATAGATATAATAGAAAAATAGCTGATCAAATTTCATTTTTAGAAATTCAATCAGCTATTTTTATGTCCAGACTGGTACTTTTTTCCCAGCCCCTTCATTTATACTAAAATTTTTATTGTTTTGTCGCTAGTTCCAACAATTCTTTAGCATGTTGCCGTGTTAATTGTGTAATTTCTGAGCCTGATAACATACGGGCTAATTCATCAATACGTTGTTGCTTATCTAACTTAGTAAGTGTCGTTTCCGTGCGACCATTTATCACATGCTTAGCAATAAAATAATGATTATCCGAAATAGCAGCAACTTGCGGAAGATGTGTAATACATAAAACTTGTGAATTTTGAGCGACACTACTGATTTTTTCAGCAATGGCTTGGGCGACTCGCCCACTGACTCCTGTATCAACTTCATCAAAGATAATACTGGTTACTCCTTGATTTTGCGCAAAAATTGTCTTAAGAGCTAACATAATACGCGACAACTCACCGCCTGAAGCAATTTTAACCAAAGATCCCATGGCTTCACCTGGATTAGTTTGCAAGTAA
Source organism: Ligilactobacillus sp. Marseille-Q7487 (assembly GCF_949152225.1). NCBI lineage: Bacteria > Bacillati > Bacillota > Bacilli > Lactobacillales > Lactobacillaceae > Ligilactobacillus > Ligilactobacillus sp. Marseille-Q7487. Next base: position 856,016 of record NZ_CASCJC010000001.1, on the reverse strand, counting down.
AACTCAACCTTATCACAACCATTTTCATTTAAAGCTGCTAATTGCTCAAAATTAACTTTGAAAACCGCCTTATCCATGTACAAAGCTTTCAGTTGGGCTTGAATTGCTTGTTCTAATTTATTGGCAACTTCTTTACGCTTACTTGATAATCTTTGTGCCAACGTTTGTGCCTTTTCTTTTGCTTTACACAATTCTTCTTTTTGTTGGTCACTGTCATTTTCACTAAGTCGCATCTCATCTAATTCTTGCTTAATCTTAGCTAAATATTCCAAAACTTCAGGAATCGAATCTCCATACTTGCGCTTCAACTGATGCAATAACTCTAAACGCTGCTCAAGCGCATTTAAGCGATTTTCATCCCACTCTAAATTTGCCAATTGACTAGAAACATCACGTGCAGCATCTTGTAATTCATAGTAGGCTCCCGCAATTTTTTCATATACTCCTTGAATTTCTGGAGCTAACTCATTTACCTTTTCTAATTCATGCATCGCTTTGCCTAGCGCACCCAAAAAATCGGCTTCTTCACCATTTAATAACTGATAACTTCCCTCTAACGCACCATAAATTGCTTGATAATTATCAAGTCGACTTTTTTCTTGCATGAGCTCATTTTCTTCGCTAGCTTTAAGCTGTGCTTCACTAATTTCTTGAACTTGAAATTGCAACATATCTAATCTTTGAGCCCACGCTTGTTCATCTGCTTGGCGTTTAGCAATTACTTGTTTTAAATTTTTATATTTTCTATATGCTTGTTGATAATCTTGCTTTAATATTTGAAGATTGTGATCATATTCGTCAAGCAAATGTAAATGTTGTTCTGCTTTCATCAATTCTTGATGTTCATTTTGACCATGAATATCAATTAAAGTTTCGCCAACCTGACGTAAAGTTGCCAAATTAACCAATACACCATTGATGCGACAAATATTGCGTCCATTACGTTGAATATCACGCTGTAAGATTAATGTATCGTCTTCTAACTCAATTCCTACCTGTTCTAAGATTCGATTAGTAATCGCATGCTTAGGCACGATAAATAAGCCTTGCAATGACGTTTTATTAGCACCTTTGCGAATAAACTCACTTGATCCTCGACCTCCAGCTAATAGACCTAAGGCATCGATAATAATCGACTTCCCCGCTCCAGTCTCACCGGTTAAGACCGTCATTTTTTCTTGAAAATCTACATCTAATTTATCGATGATTGCCAAATCTCGAATAACTAACTCTTGAATCAAAATTCAGCCCGACTGCCTAGCGCAGCTTTTCCTTTCTCAAATGTATAAACCTCTATTATTATAACATAGGCTATCTACACGTAAAATCTTTTCCAAATTAAAAATTCAATCACAAAAAAAGCCAAGTCATTACGGCTTGACTAATTACATCTCGATTAATTGTAATAACTTTTGTTGTAAATCTGCTGCTTCTTGTGCAGATTTAGCAAAGATAACAATTGAATCATCATCGCTTAAACAAGCAAAAACTTCTGGATAATTCATTTGATCAATTAAATTCGAAACACTTGGTCCACTACCTGGCAACACTTTAAACATACACATATCATTATGACAATTGGCAAAAAGATAAGCATCCTTCAAAGTTCGCTTTAGCTTTTTTTCGGTATTTACCTTTTTTTCTGTTGGCAAACTATATTGATATGTTCCATCGCTATTTGGAAGTTTAATGAGTTGCATTTCTTTAACATCACGTGAAATTGTTGCTTGTGTCACCTCGATGCCTTGTTGAGCCAACAAACTAACAAAATCTTCTTGGCGATATATCACATTATTTTGAATTAATTGTTTAATTAATTTATGTCTATCTTGCTTTCTCATTGAAACCACCTTACTTTATTTTGACCTTGCACTTATAATAGCACATCAACTATTGAAAAATAAAAGAAAACAACTTGCACAAAATTAAAAATTAACCTTGCAAAGTTGCATGTGCATTTTTAACCGTTTGTGAAAGTAAATCTTTATCAATCATTTGTCCGCAAGTATCGCTTGCACGCAAAGCTACTAAAAACTCGATATTTCCTTGTCCACCTGTGATTGGTGAAAAATCCAAGCCTAAAATATCGTATTTTTGCTCACAAGCAAACGTTAAAATCTCTTGTAATACTTCTTCATGAACTTTGGCATCACGCACAATACCGTGTTTACCTACTTTTTCTTTTCCCGCTTCAAATTGAGGTTTGATTAATGCGACAACTTGACCATCTTGTTTGATAATCTCATGTAAATTAGGCAAAATTAATTTCAACGAGATAAATGACACATCAATTGTAGCAAACTCAGGTTGTCCATTTGTAAAATCAGCTAACTGACTATAGCGAAAGTTGGTGTTTTCCATGACTACTACTCGTGGATCTTGTCGCAATTTCCAAGCTAATTGGTTAGTTCCTACATCCAATGCATAGCTTAGTTGTGCTCCTTTTTGTAAAACCACATCTGTAAAACCACCAGTTGAAGAGCCAATATCTAAGACAATCTTATTTTTTACCGGCAACTTAAAAACTTTTATTGCCTTTTCTAATTTTAACCCGCCACGACTAACATACGGCATTTTAGTCCCTTTAAAATGCAACTTAGTTTGTGGATCAATCTTCATTCCTGGTTTATCTAAACGTTCTTCATTTTCACCCAAAATTTCTCCGGCCATCACAGCACGTTTGGCTTGTTCTCTAGTTTCAAACAGTCCTTGTTGAACTAAAAGGACATCAATTCGTTCTTTTTTCATCAATTACTTCCTTAACTTAAAATATCCTAAAAACTCACTTAGCAAAGTAACATCTACGTCCATTTGTTTTAAAACTTCAAGCTCTTGTTTTGCTTGGGTTAAAACATCGGTTAATGCTTGATAGGCACCATCAAGTCCTAATAAAATTGGAAAAGTATTCTTATTTTCTGTCGCATCTTTTTGGACTGCTTTACCCATTTCTTCGGAGGTACTTACCACATCTAAGATATCATCATAAATTTGAAATGCCAAACCAAAACAATCCCCAAACTTGAGTAATGCTTCTGTTTGTTTAGAGTCTGCATCAGCTAATATTGCCCCTGCCAAGCAAGCAAAATGTAACAAAGCACCTGTCTTCTTTTTATGAACAATTTTTAACTCAGCTAGAGTCAGTCGCTTTTGTTCACCTTCGATATCACCAACTTGGCCATCAACCATTCCTTGTGGTCCTGCAGCTAATGCGAGTTGCCCCATTAATTTAACCTTACTTTCAGCTGGTAAATCAAGTGATGCAAGATTTTCAAAAGCCGTCGTCAACAATCCATCGCCTGCTAAAACAGCCATTGCTTGGCCAAAAACCTTATGATTGGTTGGTTTTCCGCGTCTTAAGTCATCATTATCCATTTCAGGCAAATCATCATGAATCAACGAATAGGTATGAATAAATTCTAGACTTGCACCGATACCTAAAACCTGCTCATCAATATTTCTGCCTAAACTTTGGCAAACTGCCAACAATAATAGCGGACGTAATCTCTTGCCTCCAGCTTGCACCGAATATAGCATCGCTTGTTTTAATGTTGGATAAGTATTTAAATCTGCCAAATAAGAGCACATTCGCTCATCTATCAAAGGTAAATATTTTATTTGAAAATCATTCAACATCTAATCTTTCACCTTAATTTCCTTCTTCAAAGACTTGTTCTTCCCCATTATCATCAATGACATGGGCCAATGTTTGTTCTGCATCTTGGAGTGTTTTTTGAAGCTCTTTACTCAATGCAATTCCTTGTTGAAATTGTTCTAGTGCTTGTTGCAATGGAACATTTCCTTGTTCTAATTGTTGAACAATTTGTTCTAATTGAACCATTTTTTCTTCAAATGTTTTTTCAGCCATTAATCGTTGTCCTCCTTTATCTCTTTAACTTTTGTTTGTACTACCCCATCTAACAAATGTAACGTCAGCAATTGCTCTTTTTTAAGTTGTTTGACACTTGTTATTACTTCTTTTTCACTAGTTACATAACTAAATCCACGTCCCATAACTTTAAGCGGACTTAATGCATCTAAAGATTGTATCATGTTTATTAAAAATTGTTCATCTTGCTTTATTATTATCTCCATCGCTTGTTTTAAGCGTTGTGATAAGCTAGTTGTCATCAACAATTTACGTTCCAACAGTTCCTGTGGATTTTGTAATTCTAATCTATTCTTAAGTTGACTACATTCTTGAGTAGCGCGATTCAAGTATTGCATTATTACCTGATTTTGTCGCATATTTAACCGATCTAATTTTTGTAAATAACCCTCATATAAGCGATTGGGTTGTCTAAAAACATATGATGCAGTAGCTTGAGCTAGATGTTTTTTTTGCAAATCTAATCTATTTTTTAATGCAATTAATAGGCTTTGCCGTAAACGGCCAATTTTTAATAATTCATCACTTAAAACAGGTGCGGCTAACTCAGCAGCTGCAGTGGGCGTTGCTGCTCTAACATCTGCTACAAAATCTGCAATCGTCGTATCAGTTTCATGACCAACAGATGAAATGACAGGAATTTCACTAGCATAAATTGCCTTAGCAACTTTTTCTTCATTAAATGCCCACAAATCTTCAATCGAACCTCCACCTCGACCGATGATTAGCGTATCAAAGTCGCCACGCATATTGACTTCCTTAAGTCTAGCTACCAAAGAATCAACCGCTTGTTCTCCTTGCACCACTGCAGGAAATAAAACAATTTGTGCAATTGGATAGCGTCGTTTAAGAGTCGTAATAATATCGCGAATCACAGCTCCCGAAGGACTAGTGATAACCGCAATTCGCTTAGGATAACGCACTAATGATTTTTTAGGTGCACTAAATAAACCTTCAGCTGCTAATTTTTTTTTCAATTGTTCATATGCTTGATACAAAGCTCCTACACCATCTGGTTGAAGCTTTTCAATGATGATTTGATAAACACCACTAGGCTCATATAAATCAATCCGTCCAATTGCTAAAACCTTCATTCCCTCTTCTGGCTGAAACTTTAATTTTTTAAAACTACCTTCATACATTACCGCATCAATTTTGCAACTATCATCTTTTAAACAAAAGTATTGATGTCGTGGCCGTAATCTAAAATTTGAAATTTCTCCTGTCAGATAAACTCGTCCTAAGTAAGGATCTGCACTAAATTTACGGTGTAAATATTTAGTCAATGCACTGACAGTTAAGTAGCGCTCTTTTTCTTGCATCTACTTCACACTTTCTTTAGCAAATTCTACAGTTTGTTTCATCAACATTGCAATCGTCATTGGACCAACTCCACCAGGAACAGGAGTAATATAATCAGCCACTTCTTTAACGGCATCAAAATCAACATCACCCACTAGTTTTCCTGAAGCTAAGCGGTTCATTCCAACATCGATAACTACTACGCCTTTTTTTACATAATCGGCTGTAATTAATAGTGCCTTGCCAATTGCTACAATTAAAATATCCGCTTGTTTTGTTATCTCTTTTAAGTTTTTAGTTTTACTATGAGTAATCGTCACCGTTGCATCGTCATTTAGCATTAAAGCTGCCATGGGACGACCAACAATATTACTGCGCCCAACAATCACTACATTTTTCCCAACTACATCAATTTTGTATTCTTTCATTAACTCCATAATACCTCTTGGTGTGCAAGGCAAGGAGTAAGGCTCATTCATAAACAAATGTCCCATATTTAAAGGATGAAATCCATCAACATCTTTTAGCGGAGAAATTGCACGGGTCACTTTTTCTTCACTAATATGCTTGGGTAACGGTAATTGTACTAAGATTCCATGAATACTAGGATCTTGATTATACTTTTCAACTAATTCCAAGACTTGTTGTTGCGTAGTAGTTTTAGGCAATGTATGATCAATCGTTTTGATACCAATGAATTCGGCTGCTTTCTTTTTGTTACGAACATAAACTTGGCTAGCAGGATCTTCCCCGACTAAAATTACAACTAAACAAGGTTGAAGTCCAACTTCTTTTAACCGTGTTACCTCTTGTTTTAAATTATCTTTCACCTTGGCAGAATACTTTTTACCGTCTAATAATACTGTCATCTACTAGCCTCCTAGTTAATTTAGGTTAATTTTAACATAGTTATGAATGCAAAGGCTATAAAATTAAGCACTAAAATACCCTTCTTACTAACATAAGGCAGTAAAAAGGGTATTATTTTTAAATCAAGTTATTTAAAACTCCATTGATAAAGCGGCGTGATTTTTCGTCACTGAATTCTTTGGCTAATTGCAACGCTTCATCTATAGCAATCTTATTTGCTAAATCTTGTTCAAATTTGATTTCATAGACAGCTAAACGTAAAATCAAAAGATCTGTTTTATTCAAACGTGCCAATGTCCAATTTTTATTAAGATGTTGTTCAATAAGCGCATCAATTTTTGCTTGTTGACTCAAAACGCCTTTAACAAGTTGTTCTAAATAAGCAGGCGTTGGTTGGTCTTTTGAAACTTCATCCAATAATTGACGATAGACATCTGCTGGTTGTGCTTCTGGGTTACTGCTTAAAGCAAACAATGTTTGAAAAGCTATCTTGCGAATTTGATGTCTATTTATACTCACTTTTCTTCACCGTTTTCTTCACCAAATAAGTTATTAGGATCAACTGTTGGTTCTTGCTTTTCAGGAACAACACCTTGCACATGAACGTCGACTTGTGTAATTTCCAAACCAGTCATAAACAAAACTTGTTGTTTAATTTTTTCTTGGATTTGCACAGCCACTTTAGGCACTGAAACACCATAGTTTAGATAAACATAAACATCAACTTTCAAAGCAGATTCTTCTTGGTCAAGCTTTACACCTGTTTTGCGATCTTGGCGTCCAAAGAACTTTGAAAAACTATTTGCCAAAGTACCTTGCATTGCATAGACACCTTCGACCTTGCTAGCTGCAATTCCGATAATCACTTCAACTACTTCAGGAGCAATCTGAACTTCACCTAAGCTAGGTTCCTTACTTGCTAAGACAATGTTGTTATCTTCAGCCATCACAAAAACCTCCTTTAAATATTAAGCACGTGAGATATAAGTTCCATCAGCCGTGTTAATTGTTAAAACATCCCCCACATTCACAAAGAATGGGACTTGAACTACTAAACCAGTTTCCATTGTTGCTGGCTTAGAACCACCAGAAGCAGTATCACCTTTGATACCAGGTTCTGTTTCAGAAACTTCTAAATCAACAGTATTTGGTAATTCTACCCCTAAAGTTTCTGCACCAAACATGATAATACTAATAATCATGTTTTCTTTCATGAACTTCAATTCGTTTTCGATACGTTCACCTGGAAGTTCTAATTGTTCATAAGTTTCTGTATCCATGAAGATGTAGTTGTTACCATCTGCATATAAGTATTGCATCTTCTTGCGGTCAATTTGAGCTTGCGCTACTTTTTCACCTGCACGGAATGTTTTTTCTTGAACGGCACCATTACGTAAGTTCTTTAATTTAGAACGCACAAATGCAGACCCCTTACCTGGTTTAACATGTTGGAATTCAACAACACGCCATAATTCGCCGTCAACTTCAATTGTTAACCCGTTTTTAAAATCGTTAACTGAAATCATTTCGTTTTTCCTCCTTGATGTTCATCTGAAGTGTTTAACTTGTCACTAAAAATGGACACACTACCAGAATTATCGCATAACCTATTTTCACGTGAAATTGGCTCTTTGTCAAGTTATATCTGTTTTTATTCAAAAGAAAAACGTTCACAAATTTAGTTTAAAATCTCTAAATACTCCTTAGTAAACTGGGTGAGATTTTCATAACCATCTTTAGTAACTAAGATATCGTCTTCAATCCGCACTCCACCAACACCTGGAACATAAATCCCTGGTTCAATCGTAATGATTTGACCTGGCTGCAAAACTTCTTGACTACGATAACTAATGTTTGGTAATTCATGAATATCTAATCCTATACCATGTCCCATTCCATGTTCAAAATATTGTCCATAGCCTTGTGCTTTAATATAGTCTCTCCCAATATCATCAAGTTCTTTACTTGTGATACCTGGTTTAATGGCTTCGATTGTCTTAATTTGTGCTGTTAATACCGTATCATAAATCTTTTTGACTTCATCACTTTGCTTACCTACACTAAAGGTTCGCGTTACATCAGAAGTATAATGATCTAGATAATATCCAAAGTCAAGCGTCACTAAATCACCAGTTTCAATTATTTTAGAACTGGCAGTCCCATGTGGCCACGTTGTATGTTCTCCACTAGCTAAAATTGTTTCAAACGATTTATCTTGCGCACCATGTAATTTCATAAAATGGTCTAATTCATTAGCAACATACATTTCAGTTTGACCTGCTGCAATCATATCTAACACATAGCGATAACCTTGACCTGCAAGTTCGCAGCTTTTTTTAATGATTTCTATTTCCTGTTCATCTTTAATTGCACGAATTTCCTCTAATATACCTGCTAGAGGAACAATATCACATTGAGCTAATTCGTCTAACAAATCATATTGCGCATAACTGATGGTATTTTCAAAGGCCATTGCACTTATATTTTTTTGCTTTGCCAATTCACAGGCACTTTGCAAGTAATTACGCGTAATAACAGCTTGCCAATCAGGATTTTGATGGGCTACTTGTTCACTAAAGCGTGCATCTGTAATCAAATACTTGTCGTTTTCAGTCACCAATAATAAACCATCATCACCTGTAAAGCCACTGAGATAATAAATATTAAACGGAGCTGTCACTAAAAAGGCATCAACACTCATTTGTTGCATCTTTTGGCGTAATTTATCAACACGTGTATTACTCATAAAAAGCTCACTTACCTTTCATAAAAAGTTAATTTATTCTATACTAACATAAAATTTAATAATTTAAACTATTAAATATTGGCCAACCGTTTTAATGCTTCGGTTGTAACCTTGGAAACATTGATATTATTTTCTTTAGCCCATTCATTTAACACAGCCGGTAACGTAATATTTCTGCGGACTGTTTTGCCATAATCATTAAGCCATCTAGTCATATTAACAGAAATCCACATGATATATTCATCTTTTCTTAATTGCCATTTTGTTGGATCTTGGACTTTTGGATATGTTGTATCAGCAATCATTGTTGCGATTGCATCTTGTGCATACGTAATTGCCTCAGGTAAAGTTGTCCCATCCGTCACCATCCCCTTAATATTAGGCGAAGTTACACTATAATATTTGCCACTTTCATCATCACATTTTGCAACAATTACCGGATAAACTAAAATTTTTTCTTTCATAAGCTGATTTTAGGCGTAATTAAACCGCTATTCCTTTCATTTTGTTAAATCTACATGAATAAATCCAAAATAGAGTAAAAAAATTATTGCTAACGCTTCAATTTAATTATACCAAAAAGCACCTAGCACTAGTAATTAACTTGTCGTCTTTTTTATGTACTACTGTTATATAATTAGTGAAACATCTTTTATAAAGATATATATAAATTTGCCAAATTTATGTCGATTTAAAACTAAATCTAGCAAAAATGATTTTTTTAAGCAAACAAAAAAGCACAAAGCCCGTCAAATCAAGCTTTGTGCTCCGTAATTATTCAGCGACTGGATAAACAGAAACTTGCTTCTTGTCGCGACCTTTACGTTCAAATTTAACAACGCCAGATACTTTAGCGAACAATGTGTTGTCGCCACCCATACCAACGTTTACACCTGGGTAGATACGAGTACCACGTTGACGGTATAAGATTGAACCGCCTGTAACTGTTTGACCATCAGCACTCTTTGCGCCTAAACGCTTGGAGCGTGAGTCACGACCGTTAGATGTGGAACCGCCCCCCTTTTTGTGAGCGAATAATTGTAAGTTCATCAACATAATCAGTGCACCTCCCGTAGCCTTGATTAATCTTTAATCTGAATAAATTCTTGATAACTGCGCTCAATATCATTTAATCCTAAGACAAAGCTTTGAAGTAACAATTGAGCCTTAAAGTCTGCTAAATCTTGAGCGTCGAGTTCTAGACTCAAATAACCACCATCTACCTCGTCAATTTCAACTTTGGGCTTAACCAAAGCTAACTTTTCCAAGCTATTAACGGTATTAATCGCTAAGACTGAGACCGCTGCACATACAATATCTTGTCCATATGCGCCAGAACCCGCATGTCCTGACAAACAAAAGCCGCTAATTTGGGAACCTTGTCGTCTGATCTGTGCGTGAATCATCTTATGCGCCTACTTTCAAGTAATTAAGCGTTAATTGCATCAATAACAACTTTTGTATATGGTTGACGATGACCTTGCTTTGTATGTGAATGCTTCTTTGGTTTGTACTTGAAAGTAACAACTTTCTTAGCACGACCTTGCTTTTCAACAGTACCTGTAACTGTAGCACCTTCAACAACAGGTGTACCGATAACTGTCTTTTCGCCGCCAACTAAAACAACTTGGTCAAAAGTAACCTTGTCGCCTGCGTTTGCGTTTAACTTTTCAACATAGATAGCTTGACCAGCTTCAACTTTAAGTTGCTTGCCGCCAGTTTTAATGATTGCGTACATTATGTGCACCTCCTTGAGATTATAAACTTAGACTCGCCGTAATGTAGTGGCTCATTTGAACACTTAAACTTAAAACGTGCGGTTGTAGCTGTGACATGCACAAATACAACATTTGAATCATAACAAATTTTTAGCAAAACGTCAACTATTCTTAACAACTTTTCTTAGTATAGTGTGCCTTTGCTTTATTTAAGCATATAACCACAATAAATGCTAACAGTGCATACAGTGCGCCACTTGGGCCTAACGGTTTTAAGCCGAAATTTTCGACAACAAAACTTCCTGTTGCTGAACCCAAAGCTATCCCAAAATTAGCAAAAATTGAATTTAAAGACGAAGCCAAAACCAACGCTTGGGGATAATCTTATTCAGCTACTTGTAAAAAATACAGTTGCAACGGTGAATTTAATAAATACATGCTTATTGCTAACAACATGATAACTCCTAGTCCTATCCAACGATTCATGAAAAAGAACGGCAAAAAGCCTAAGAGCAAAACTTGTGCTAAAAAGACCCATGGCATCTTATTTAAACCACCATTTTGTGCTAAAACACCACTAAATTGATTACTAAATAACGACATTAAGCCATAAACAAATAATAAAGCCGTCAGCCAACTTGTTGGAAAATGCAAACTTTGTGACAAACTCGGACGTAAATACGTATAAAAGGCATATATCCCTCCTAGGTTAAAGAGTGGTAATAACATCCCTAACCAAATTCGCTTATCAGTCAAAAGCACCAATTGCATCTTTAGGCCACCACTCTTAACTTGTTTAACATCATGGGGTAATGCTAGCACAAATAAGATCCATGTAAGAATACTAAGTGCTGTAATCAAATAAAAAGCTTGCCCCCATCCCAAATAAGTACTAATCCGTATCCCAAGTGGCACTCCAAAAACCGAAGCAATGCTAAAACCTGAAAAAATCCACGAAACTAACCAAGCACGTTTAGCCAGTGGTGCAATAAACGTCGCAAATGTTAATGCTACCGAAATGATCACGCCTGAAACTAGAGCTGTGATAATCCGTGAAATAATTAAAGTGAGATAATTCCCCGCTAACGCCGTTAACAGATTACCCAAAATTAGCTAGTAAACTTAACATTACTTTAAAAAGGTTAAATCTACCAATATATAACGTAATGAATGGTGTACTAATTGCATAAATTAAGGCAAACATCGTTACTAACAAACCAACATTAGCTACAGAAACTGTAAATTGCTTAGCTAAATCATTTAAAATACCGACAATGATAAATTCGCTAAAGCCTAAGACAAACGCTACCATAATCAAAGTCAAACTTTGAATTTTAAAATTTTTGAACAATACTCTTTCTCCTTAATAAATAAAAATTTATCACTTTATTAATAGCGCAGAAATTTTTACTTGTCAATTCCATAATTTCAAAACCAACTAAAAAGAAGCCCCACGAAATTCGTGTAGACTTCTCTTACATTATACTAATTACTTAACATTTAATTCTTCTAAACAACCAAATACTCTAGTTAAATCAGCAATAATACTTAATTGTAATAAACGATTATTTTTGATAGCTTCGTCATCTGCCATCACCATTGTTTGTTCAAAATATGCACTGATTGGTTCTTTTAAGGAATGTAAAGCTTCATATTTTTGCACAACATTTTGTTTGGCATAGTTAGCTAATACTTCATCAACTGCCTTATTCAAATTGATTTCAGCTTGATTTTCAAACAATGCACCATCAACTTCTTCGCAATCACAAAATTCAGGCGCTTTTTTAGCTAAACGTGTAACACGTGTCAAAGCTTCAATTGTTTCTTTAAAGTCTGCATCCGCTAAATGTTGACTCAAAACTTCACTTGCTTGTTTGCTTTGAACAAATGGATTATCTTTAACCGCTGTTGTCGCGCTAATCACATCATGGCGTAGATTTTCATTGCTTAATAGTTGTTCTAAGCGATCAACAATAAAGGCTGCGCGTTCTTCTTGATGTTTAGATGGATCAATATTTTCATATAATTCAGGCACTTGACTAGCGGCTTGTTCAATTGCACGTTGTAGTAACGTTGTTGAAAGATTCCAGCCTTTATCCAAAGTAATGCGAACTATCCCTAATGCTTGACGACGCAAAGCATATGGATCGTTTGAACCAGTTGGAATCATATCAGCACTAAAGAATGCTTGGATACTATCTAGCTTATCGGCAATCGAAAGCACAGCACCTACATTAGTTTCAGGCAGTTGTCCTTCTGCACTTGTTGGCATATATTCTTCGCGCATTGCAATTGCAACAGCTTTATTTTCATTAGCTAAGTTAGCGTAGATTTCACCCATAATCCCTTGTAATTCGGCAAATTCACCTACCATACCGGTTACTAGATCAAATTTATAGATTTCAGCAGCTCTAGCTAAATCGGCTAATTCAGCTGAGCTCAAACCTAAATATTCACCTAAAAAGGCACTAATTTTAGCCACCCGTTGCATCTTTTCATAGATCGTTCCAATTTTATCATGGAAAGTAACTTTTTTAAGGCGTTCAACATAGTGTGCAATTGTTTGTTGTTGATCTTCATGATAGAAGAATTTAGCATCTTCTAAGCGCGCCGTTAAAACTTTTTCATTTCCAGCAATTACATTTTCTAGATAATCTTCATTACCGTTACGCACCGAAATAAAGTTTGGTAGCATTTGACCATTTTGATCGGTAACATAAAAGAAGCGTTGATGATCTTTCATCGAAGTAATTAAAACTTCATCTGGTACTTCTAGATATTTTTCATCAAAGCTACCTGCAAAAACAGTCGGATATTCGACTAAGTTGTTAACCTCTTCTAACAAATCTTCATCAATATCGACGTTCCAAGCATTTCGCGCAGCTAAATCCTTGATTTGTGTAACAATTAAATCTTTACGTTCCTTAGCATCAGCGATAACTTTTTGAGGTAATAAACTTGCTGGGTATTCATTAGCATCATTTAAAGTCACTGTTTGACCCAAAAAACGATGCCCTTGACTAACACGTCCACTAGCAACATTTAAAATGTTAAATTCAACGACTTCGTTATCTAATAACGCAACTAACCAACGTAATGGGCGAACGTATTCAAAATCATAACTTGCCCAACGCATCATCGTTGGAAACTTGATGCTCATGATAACTTCTTTGATTCCTTGCAAAACATCTTTAGCAAGTTGACCAGCGATGAATTTCTTAACGTATACATATTCGACACCTTTAATCTCTTTAAAGAAAAGATCATCAACACTAACCCCTTGACCACGACAAAAGCCTTGAGCAGCCTTTGACCAGTTACCAGCGTCATCTAAAGCAATCTTTTTAGCTGGTCCTTTAGCTTCTTCTTCAATATCAGCTTGTTTATCTGCTAAATCAACAATCTTTAAGCCTAAACGCCGTGGAGTTGAGTAAGGTAAAATTTCGCCATAAGCTAAGCGTTGTGCATCTAAAAAAGCTTTGGTTTTTTCAACTAATTGGTTAACACTTGGAGTAACGACATGAGCCGGAATTTCTTCTAAACCAATTTCAAGTAAAAATGTATGACTCATTATTTTTCCTCCTTCAATAATTCTTGACGTAATTTTTCATCTTTAATCAACGGATAGCCTAATTTCTTACGCTCTTCAACAAAAACCTTAGCAACAGATTTGGCCATATTACGAATCCGCGCTAAATAACCAGCCCGTTCAGTCACCGAAACAGCTCCGCGCGCATCTAATAAGTTAAAAGTATGACTACATTTCAAAATATAATCGTAGGCTGGATGTACTAAGCCATTAGCAATTTGTTTTTTAGCTTCTGTTTCATAGGTATCAAACGCTTTAAGTAACATATCTTGGTTACTTTCTTCAAAGGAATATTTTGAATGTTCATATTCTGGTTGCTTGAAGATATCACCATACTTAACGCCATCAGCCCATTCTAAATCAAAAACAGAGTTAACATCTTGAATATATGATGATAATCGTTCTAAACCATAGGTAACTTCAGCTGCAACTGGACGTACTTCTAAGCCACCAACTTGTTGGAAGTAAGTAAACTGTGTAATTTCCATACCATCTAACCAAACTTCCCAGCCAACACCAGCACACCCCATCGATGGGTTTTCCCAGTTATCTTCTACAAACCGAACATCATGTTCTTTAGGATCAATCCCCAAGGCCTTTAAGCTTTCTAAGTATAAATCTTGAATGTTACTTGGTGATGGCTTCATAATAACTTGAAATTGATGATGTTGATATAAACGGTTAGGATTTTCACCATACCGTCCATCAGCAGGACGACGTGATGGTTCAACATAAGCTACATTCCAAGGCTCTGGCCCAATTGCACGTAAAAATGTATATGGGCTCATTGTTCCAGCCCCTTTTTCTGTATCATAAGCTTGCATCAACATACAACCTTGCTTAGCCCAAAATTGTTGCAAAGTCAAAATAATGTCTTGCATTGCTAATTTTTTTGTCATATTTTTTTCCTCCTCAAAAGATTTCCAACCGTAGCGCCACAAAAAAAGTCCCTATGCAACGCCAAACGGTCACATAGGGACGATTTTTAATCGCGGTTCCACCCTACTTCTAGTCTTAACTAGCAGCTTCATTAAATAAGACTCCAAAAACGCCAATTGTTTCAAGACAATGTCTGCTTTCACCCTTCAGACTCGCTGTAATCGTCTAAAGAAACAACCTTTTTTCATCAACGTCTCTATTATTTTTTCAGATAAAGTTAGAATAGTCCAAAAAACGCTATTTGTCAACATCTATCCTTTCATTATCTGATACTAAAAAATGACTGATATCTTTTAACTGTCTAATGAAATCTTTAGCCTTAACATAAACACCAACTTGATCTTGATAAATACGATCAATTGTTGCTTGTAATCTATCTTTAGTCTCTTTTTTGACATTGATTGAGCTTAAACGCTCTAAATCTACCACGGATAACAAGCGCAAATAATAAATCGTTCTTGGATCTAAACGAAGCCTATTTTTGTCTAAATACCAATGTTTTTGACATAATAAACCACCATAATTTTCAGAAAAATCAAAAGCCAACTTGGTATTTTGACAAATTACACAGCTTTCAAGATATGGCTTAACACCAAAACATTCTAATAATTGAATTTCAATAATATTAGTAATAATTTGTGCATCAAAGCCCTCGTCAATCAACTCAACTGCTTTTTGAAATTTCACACACCATAATAAAGCATTAG
The DNA here is from genome assembly GCF_949152225.1 of Ligilactobacillus sp. Marseille-Q7487. Classification (NCBI taxonomy): domain Bacteria; kingdom Bacillati; phylum Bacillota; class Bacilli; order Lactobacillales; family Lactobacillaceae; genus Ligilactobacillus; species Ligilactobacillus sp. Marseille-Q7487. The sequence continues at coordinate 840,259 of NZ_CASCJC010000001.1, read as the reverse complement.
CAACGTCTTCTTTTAAAGCTATTTTGCCTAGACTTAAAATATATGAAGCATAAGCATTTAATTCAATATCTTGACAAATATTTTGATACTGTCTAACCTCTCGAGCAGTATCGATAAAAGAAAGTCCATCATCATTAATACTACCAACATAACTACCGTGACTAAAAGGCAAAATTGCAGCAGCAAGCCTAAAGCCTCTTTTTTTAGCACCACGAATAAAAAAGGTTTTAAAGCCATAACGATCAGTCAAGATCTCGACTAACATGTCGCGCTCACGATAATTTCTTCTAGAAACAACTATCCCGTTAAATTCTACACCTTGTTGTAACAAAATCACTTGCCTCCTTAAATAAAAAGGCAAGATCAACTCGATCTAGCCTTTTTCATTAATAATCGTCTTGCCGATATCCAAATGCCTGTAAATCTGCTTTTTTATCCTTCCATTTAGGTTGAACTTTTACCCAAAGTTCTAGATAAATCTTATCACCAAGCATCTTTTCAATATCTTTGCGCGCTAAAGTCCCGATTTTACGCAACATTTGCCCGCCTTTACCGATAATAATTCCTTTTTGACTCTTGCGTTCTACAATAATGGTAGCTTGTACATGCACTTTTTGTTCGTCTTCACGATAAATTCTTTCTACTACAACGGCTACTGAATGTGGAACTTCTTCTCGTGTCAATTGTAAAACTTTTTCACGAATCAATTCCCCCGCTATAAAGCGTTCTGGATGATCGGTAATTTGATCCTCTGGATAAAATTGCGGTCCTTGTGGTAAATCCTTAATCAAATTAGCAACTAATTCATCGACATTGTTTCCTTGCAGTGCTGATATAGGATAGATTTCTTTATAATCTAAGGTATCTTTATAGTCATCTACTAATGGTAGCAAATCATTAGGATGAACCTGATCAATTTTATTAATCACTAAATAAATTGGTTTATTGACATTTTTTAAACGTTCGATGATAAAATCATCTCCACGTCCACGCTTTTGTGTAGCATTAACCATAAACAAGATTGCGTCAACTTCATTTAAAGTTGATAAAGCAGATTCTACCATAAAATCACCTAAGCGACTTTGGGGCTTGTGAATCCCTGGTGTATCAATAAAGACAATCTGCGCATCCTTTGTTGTATAAATCCCTTGAATCTTATTGCGCGTCGTTTGTGCTTTGTCACTCATAATCGCAATCTTTTGACCGATAACTTTATTTAAAAATGTCGATTTTCCGACGTTAGGACGACCTAAAATCGCCACAAACCCCGAACGAAATTCATTACTCACTTTAAAATTCCTTTCTTAACTCAAAACAAAATTCCCCATAATTTAGGAACAAAAATAATTCCGGCAACAATTAGTGCAAAAAAAGCAGATAACAATACTGCACCAGCCGCCATATCTTTAGCTTTCTTCGCTAACGGCCGCCGTTCATAGCAAGTTGCCAAATCAACTACATTTTCAATTGCTGTATTCCAAACTTCACTAATTAGAACAGCAAATGATGCTAGCAAAAGCCATAACCATTCCATCATTGAAACTTGCAACCATATTCCCATAATTACGACCAAGATTAGAGAAAAGACGTCAAATCTAAAATTGCGTTCATCTTTAAACACAGCGACTATTCCATCCCATGCATGGCGCAATGATTCACAGAATGTTTGATTCTTCCAAATCAATCTGGCTTTTTTTTCTTTATCTTTTAAGTCCATATGCATCCAAAATTTCACGCTGCAAACCAAACATCTCTGCTTCGTCTGCATCATTCATATGGTCGTATCCATTTAAATGTAAAAAACCATGAACTACCAAAAAGCCTAATTCACGTTGGGGTGAATGTCCCAGATATTTTGCTTGTTCAATAACTTTGTCAACTGAAACCATGATATCACCAATATTTCTTGGCAAATCAAACTCATCATCATCTGGAAGAATAATTGGTACTTCCGTTGGATCGTTTTCCTCAATCGCAAAACTGATTACATCAGTGGGTTTATCTACCCCACGATACTGCTTATTAATTTGATGAATCGCTTCATTATCCATCAATGTCACTGACATTTCTGTATCTTTTGGTAATTTTAGGTAATCGCCAGCATAATTCAAAACATCTTCGATTAATTTTATCCATTCGGGTGAAACTTGTTTAGTTTCATCAAAAATTGCTAATTCCATTATGCTTCCTCTTTTTCTTCTTTAAATTCTTGTCCCACATTTGCATAAGCATCGATAATTTGTGCAACCACGGGATGACGAACAACATCAGCTGCGTCAAAAGTTACAAATTCAATGTTAGCTAAGCCTTGTAAAATTCTTTGTGCATCAACTAGTCCACTTTGTTTATGCCCTTTAGGTAAATCAATTTGTGTCTTATCACCATTAATAATCATCTTTGATCCAAATCCTAAGCGAGTCAAAAACATCTTCATTTGTGCTCTAGTGGTGTTTTGTGCTTCATCTAAAATTACAAACGCATTATCTAATGTTCGCCCACGCATATATGCCAAAGGAGCTATTTCAATAATTCCACGTTCAATCAAACGTTCTGTATGTTCTGCACCTAAAATAGTGTGCAAAGCATCATACACTGGACGTAAGTAGGGATCGACTTTTTCTTTCAAATCACCGGGTAAAAAACCTAGTGACTCGCCTGCTTCAACTGCTGGTCTCGTCAAAATCAAGCGCTCAACTTCTTTCCTTTTTAAAGCAGCTACCGCCATCACAACCGCTAAGAAGGTTTTTCCAGTTCCAGCCGGACCAATCCCAAAAACTAAATCATTATTACGTACCGCTTGAACATATTGCCTTTGACCATAATTTTTGACTCGAATCGCACGGCCACGATAATCTTTTAACAAAGTAGTCGTATATAAATCTTGAAAATACTCTAACGTTCCTCTTTGAGCCATTTTTAAGGCCGAAACAAAATCCGCACTGCCTAATCGAATACCTTGTTGTAAAAGATTGGTTAACTCATTTAAAATTTCACGCGTTAAAATAACGTCATCTTCTTTTCCTGAAATCTTAACAATTTCTGAACCTGGTTTAATGATAACATTTTGGCCCTCTTCTAATAATTTTAAATATTTATCATTAACACCAAACAAAGCAACTTCTAAGTTTGGATCGGGCAAATAAAATTTTTTTTCAATTACTCGTTGATTTGACAAAAGATCAAGACTCCTTTAGTTGCATTTCATATTGTTAATATATCATATAATCAAGGTTTTAACTAGTCTTGCGTAATTATCTTTTCTGCACATAAAAAAGAGCCTTGGATATCCAAGACTCTTTTTTATTGTCTAACTTAATAGCTCTTTAACGATTTGATTGACCAATTTACCATCAGCTTTACCTTTAAGTTTTGGCATCAAAACGCCCATCACTTTACCAAAATCAGCTTTTGAAGTCGCACCTACTTCTTGAATCGTTTCTTCAACTACGGTCTTCACTTCATCTGCACTCAATTGCTTTGGTAAGTAACTTTCAACGACTTTAATTTCGGCTTCTAACTTAGCAACCGAATCGCTCCGATTGGCAGCTTTGAATTCTTCCAAAGAATCCTTGCGTTGTTTTAACTCACGAGCCAACACACTAACTTCTTCATCAGCAGTCAAATCATGTCCTACATTAATTTGCTCGTTTGTTACGGCAGCTTTTAACATTCGAATGGTCCCTAAGGTTTCTTTATCCTTAGCTTTCATCGCAGCCACCATATCTTTTTGTAATGATGCTAATAAACTCATCACATTTGCCTCCCTCTAGAAACTAGAAACGACGCTTATTTTTACGCTTTCTTGCTGCTTCGGATTTTTTCTTACGTTTTACACTTGGCTTCTCGTAAAATTCACGTTTCCGATATTCTTGCAAAGTACCTGTTTTTGAAACGGAACGTTTGAAGCGACGAAGAGCGTCATCAAGAGATTCGTTTTTACGAACGACTGTTTTTGACATGGTGATTTCCCTCCCTCCGAGCTAAAAATGTAACCGTCTTAAATTGTATTAAACTAACAAAACTCAACAGTTCTTTTCCATTATAACTAATGGTAAATACAACGTCAATAAAACTTTAATAAATTACGCAAATTATTTTTAGTCTTCTCTAAAACTTCATTAGTTCTTTAATAAACTTTAAATCTGTTTGAGAAGAAATGTGAAAACGGATATAATCTAATTATAGTACTTTATGAAAGAAGGTTTTTTTATGTCAGAAAAAACGCCAACTAAAGTTCCTTTGTTCATCATCTCTGATTCACTTGGTGAAACTGGTTTTAATCTTGTACAAGCAGCCATGGTCCAATTTCCTGATGCTATTTTTAATATTAAACGTTTCCCTCTTACACGTACGACTTCATTGCTTGATGGTATTTTAAAACAGGCTAAACGTGAACAAGCATTTGTTGTTTATAGTTTAGTTGTAGACAAACTAGCAGATTACGTTGCTAATTTTTGTCAAGAAAACAACCTAGATTCTTATGATATTATTTCAGACTTAATCACTAAATTTTCTAAACGTACCAAATGTGAACCTCTACATCAAGCGGGTATGAATCATAATACCGATAAGGAATATTTCAATCGGATTGAAGCCATTGAGTTTGCTGTAACTTATGATGACGGTAAAGATCCTGCTGGTTTTTTGAAAGCCGATATCGTTTTATTAGGTGTATCACGCACATCTAAGACGCCTCTTTCATTATACCTAGCTAATCGCGGTTATAAAGTTGCTAATTTGCCACTTGTTCCTAAAACCAAAATTCCCGAAGAAATCTATCAAGTCGATCCTAAAAAAATAATTGGCTTAACAAACGATGTTTCTGTCTTAAATGATATTCGCAGAAATAGAATGATTTCGTATGGTCTTGATCCAGATACCGTTTATTCAAACGTTGATAACATCAAAGCAGAACTTAACTTTGCAGATGAACTTTATAAAAAACTAGGATGCCTATCAATTAACGTTGCACATAAATCAATTGAAGAAACTGCAACCTTAATTATGGAAAGTTTAGCAAATTAAAAAAATAAGCACACACCTGAAAAACCAGGTCCGTGCTTATTTTTTATTTATAGTTTACCTTTATTTTGATAAATTTTATCCAATAAATCTGCATCAAATTGTTCAGCTTTAAACATCGCAATTTCATATGCATATGGTGCGTACTTATCATTTTTATCTGGTCCAACATATGGAGTTTCCATAATCTTAGGAATATCTTTTAACTGCGGATGATGAACTACTTTATTTAATGTTTCAAAACCAATTGTTCCAAAGCCAATATTTTCATGCCGATCTTTATGACTACCCTGAGGATTTTTAGAATCATTGACATGTACAACTTTTAAATTTTGCAATCCTATTATATGATCGAACTCATTTAAAACTCCATCAAAGTCTTCTTTAACATTATAGCCAGCATCATTAATGTGACAAGTATCCAAAGTTACCGATAATTTGTCGTTAAATGTCACAAGTTCAAACATCTTTGCAATTTCTTCAAAGGTTCTCCCGACTTCAGTGCCTTTACCTGCCATCGTTTCAATCGCAATCTGTAAATCTTGTTGTTGCGTCAGCACTTCATTTAATCCTTTGGCAATACTCTTAATAGCTGCATCACTGCCAGCTCCAACATGAGCACCTGGATGAAGCGTCATTTGTTTTGCTCCTAAAGCTTGCGCACGCATTACTTCTGCTTGCAAAAATTCTACTGCAAAGCCAAAATTTTCAGGCTTAACGGTATTACCTAAATTAATGATATACGGCGCATGAACCACAATGTTGCTCAATCCTTTTTCTTGCATATATTTTTGGCCGGCTTCAATATTCATTTCAGAAATATCTTTACGTCGCGTATTTTGTGGTGCTCCCGTATAAATCATAAATGTACTTGCATGATAACTAGCAGCTTCTTTAGCTGCTCCTAATAACATCTCTTTGCCACTCATACTTACGTGTGAACCTAATAGCATTTCTCATTCCTCCTCATAATAGATAAAATAATTTATAACTCACCTTATTTAATAAACGTAAATAAATATTTTGTTTATCTTTAGTCTTAAGATACTTATTTTTACGCCAATCCGGAAACCAAGTATGAACATTTTTCCATATTCTTGTTAATAATTGTTGCTTAAGTTTTTTATCTTTGAGTTTTAATACCTTACGCAACAAAACATTTCCTAGTAGATTACGACTAAAACGATACTCAAGTTCGGCAAAATATTGCCTTAAACAACCCTTATTTTGGTAAAAATCGATTATTTCTTGATAAATCCAAAAAATATCCGCGATACGTTTAGTTTCACTATAAGAAATTGAATTTCCCCGTTGCACATAGTGAACCTCACAAGCTTCATCTATAGCAACATCATCAATACTATCTAAAAAAGTCACCAACTTAAAGAAAAAAGCTTGGTCTTCATAAAGCTTTCCTTTAGGAAACAATACTTGACTTTCTTTAAGCCAACTAGTCAAATACATCTTGTTCCAAGCAACAACACGTCCATTAACTAAATAATCATTTAAACTGCGATAACTTTTTCGTATATCAGTGCGTATTTTATCTGGATACTCCCATAAAAAATTACATTCGACAATCTTTTTTTGCCCATCTGCACTCATCAAGACCATACGTTCTAACATATTTTCTTCAACATAATCGTCTGAATCAATAAATAAAACATAATCGCCTGTCACATATTGTAACCCATAATTACGTGCATCAGACAAACCACCATTTTCTTTATGGTAGTATTTAATTTTAGCAGGATTTTTTTGACTAAAATCCTGACAAATTTCACCACAACGATCACTACTACCGTCGTCTACTAAGATTAATTCATAGTTTGGATAAGTCTGTTTAAGCAAGGTCGTTAAACATTTTTCCAGATATGCTTCAACATTATAAATTGCTACGACTATGCTGACTTTGATAGCTGACATTTTTTCCTCCTTGTCATGTTATGGTTGCGGTTCATAAAAGCGCCCCATAATGTGTACGTTATCTGCAATACTTACAAAAGCATGTGGATCGGATTCTTCCATGGCCTTACGTAATTCTGGTTGTTCATAACGTGAAATAACCGTAAATAAAATAGTCTTTGTATCATGCTTATACGCACCTTCTGCACCATGAACTATCGTAATTCCTCTACGCATACGATTTTGAATACATTCAACCACGCAGTTAGGTTTGCTAGTGACAATCATCACTTGCATTTTTTGTTGTCTTGTATAAACCATATCCATAACCTTAGCATTAACAAATAAACCCAAAGCTGAATAAAACGCATATGGCCAACCATAAACAAAACCAGCAGCAAGTACAATAAAAGCATTAAAGATAATATTGATTGTTCCTATACTTTTCCCCGTGTGTTTACGAATGGTTAAGCCTAAAATATCCAAACCACCAGTTGAGATACCATTTTTAAGCGCCAATCCCGTGCCCCATCCATTAATTGCAGCTCCAAAAATAGCACAAATAATTGGATCATGTGTCAAAGTCACTGGTTGAATAATTTTAATCATTATACTTGAACAAATAACCGCTAAAAATGTAAAAATTGTAAAGCGATGTCCAATTTGAAACCATGCCAAAATAAACAAAGGCACATTTAATGCAAAAAGTAAAAACGCCGTTGATAAAGGTAGATTAGTTTCTTTTAACAATGTCGTTAATAGCTGGGCTAAACCAGTAATTCCCGATGAATAAATATGTCCTGGTGTCCAAAAAAAGTTCATCGCAACTGACACAATAATCCCATAAATAAAGGCCGTGGAAGCACGCGCAATATAAATATGACGCTTCCAAATACTTTGTAACTCATCCATCTGCTCAATTCATCTCCAATTTAGTTCCAATATTTCTCTTTAAACGCTTGACGTCCCTGAGCTTCTTCAAAAGCATAGCGCACTTGATCTTTTTTATAGAAATCTTGATGATATTCTTCTGCTTCATAAAAAGCTGTAGCCGGTTCAATTTGCGTCACGATTGTTTTTTTAAAACGCCCACTAGCTTGTAAATTTTGTTTAGATTTTAAGGCTATTTGCTGTTGAACTTCATCTTTAACAAAAATCACTGGGCGATAGCTACTACCACGGTCTTGAAATTGTCCCATAGCATCTGTTGGATCAGTTTGTTGCCAATATATCTCTACTAGACGTTCATAACTAATAATTGTAGGATCAAAGACAATTTTGACTGCTTCTGTGTGACCAGTTTGACCATTCTTTACTTCCTCATAAGTTGGATTAGGCACACTGCCTCCGGTATATCCAGAGCGAACCGAAATAATTCCAGGTTGTTGGTCAAAGGGTTCTACCATACACCAAAAGCATCCGCCCGCAAAAATAGCCGTATCTTGTTTTTTCATACGTTTCTCCCCCTATAAATTGCTGTATACAATTTATAAAATTGTGATATACAATTTAATAAACTTCTAGTTCTAATTTAGTATACCTTATTTCACAGAAAAAAGGTTGGTAAACCCAACCTTTTTAATTAATCTTGTGCATTTATTTTAGCATCTGCAGGTATTTCTGTTTGCAAGTACAATTCATCCAATTGCTTATCCGAAACAAAACTTGGTGCATTAGTCAATGGTTCAGAAGCTTTAGAATTCTTTGGAAAGGCAATTACCTCACGAATATTTTCCTTACCCGCTAATAACATTGCAAAGCGATCTAAACCTAAAGCCAAACCACCATGTGGTGGGAAACCGTAGTCTAAAGCATCTAAGAACCAGCCAAATTGTTCTTTAGCACTTTGTTCACTAAAACCTAAAGCTGCAAACATATTTTCTTGCACTTCTCTTTGATGAATACGAATAGAACCTCCGCCTAATTCATACCCATTCAATACAATATCGTAACTTTGAGCATGACATTCATGTGGGTTTGTCTTGAGTAATTCTAAGTCTTCTTCATTTGGCATCGTAAATGGATGATGAGCTGCAATATAACGGCCAAAATCTTCACTATATTCAAATAATGGCCAATCTACGACCCATACAAAAGCAAATTGATTTTCGTCAATTAAACCTAATTCTTTGGCAATGTTCACACGCAAGTAACCTAAGCTATCAGCTACAACGCTTGCTTTATCAGCGACAAATAAAATTAAATCACCAACATTTGCTTGAGTAGCTTGCATGATTTCAGTAGTTTTATCAACAAAGAATTTAGCAATAGGTCCTTGTAAGCCTTCGTTTGTAACCTTAACCCAAGCTAATCCTTTAGCCCCAAAACGTTTAATATAGTCTTGTTTTTGTTCGATTTGTTTACGTGAGTACTTATCTGCACCACCTGGGACTGCAATTGCTTTGACTTGGCCTCCGTTTTCAAGTGTTGTATCAAACACTTTAAAGCCTGAATTAGCCACAACTTCAGCCATATTCTTTAGTTCCATTCCAAATCGAATATCTGGCTTATCAGAACCAAAGCGATCCATCGCTTCATTCCAAGAAATCTGTTGAATTGGTGTTTTCAACTCAATTCCCAAAGTATTTTTCATAATTGCTTTGAGCAAACCTTCTGTCAATTCTTGAATTTCAGTTGCTGTCATAAATGACATTTCCATGTCAATTTGAGTAAATTCTGGTTGACGATCACCACGTAAATCTTCATCTCTAAAACAACGAGCAATTTGATAATAACGATCAAATCCAGCATTCATTAACAATTGTTTAAATAACTGTGGTGATTGTGGCAAAGCATAAAAATGTCCTGGATAAACACGTGAAGGCACCAAATAATCACGTGCACCTTCTGGAGTTGATTTTGTCAAATATGGTGTTTCAATGTCGATAAAGTCATTTTGATCTAAATAACTGTGTACTGTTTGTGTAATTCGGTTTCGAATCTTTAATGCACGTTGCATTTCAGGACGACGTAAATCCAAATAACGATACTTCAAGCGCAAATCATCGGATACATTGATGTCATCTTCAATATAAAACGGCGGAGTCTTAGCTTTGTTTAAGACATTGACTTGCTTGACTTCCACTTCAACTTTACCAGTTTTCATATTAGGATTGATGGCTTTTTCTCCTCTGGCAACTACCTTACCTTGGACTTCAATAACAAATTCATTTCTTAAAGTATCTGCAATTTCTAATGCTTCAGGCCCAAATTCTTGGCTAAAAACTAATTGAACAATTCCTTCACGATCACGTAAATCAATAAAAATTAAATTTCCTAAATCACGCCGTTTTTGAACCCATCCATTCAAGATAACTTCTTGACCTAAAAAGCTCTCATCAACTAAACCTGCATATGTTGTTCGTTTCACTATTTAAAACTCCTCTCTTAATCCTTTAAAATTTTCGCAAAATCAGCATACACATCAGCTAAGTTTACACTGTGTTCTTCACCGTTTTGCATATCTTTTAAATTAATTTTGCCAGTTTCTAACTCACTTTCACCAAGAGTCAATGTATACCGCGCTTTTAATTTATCCGCAGTCTTAAATTGTGCTTTAATTTTGCGTTCAAGATAATCTTTTTCTGCTACAAAACCTTGTTTACGCAAACTTTGCACTAATTTAAACGTTTCGGTTTGTGTTTGCTCTCCGATGCTAACAACGTAAACATCTAATGGATTAGCTAATTCTAAATTTTCTAGCAATAATAATAGCCGTTCGACACCTATCCCAAATCCAATCCCTGGCATTTCTGGGCCTCCAAGTTGTTCGACTAAACCACTGTAACGTCCACCACCACAAATAGTTGTCCATTTATTATCGAAAACTTGATCATTACTCATAATTTCAAAAATTGTGTGATTATAATAATCCAAACCACGAACCATATTGCTATCAATTTCATATGAAATCTCTAAGGCATCCAATAAGCTTTTTACGTTTGCAAAATATTCTTTAGCCTTAGGTGTTAAATAATCTAAAATTGATGGAGCGTTAGCAATAATAGCTTGATCACATTCTTCTTTACTATCCAAAATCCGTAATGGATTTTTCTCAAGTCGTTGTTTTGAATCATTAGATAATTGATCTGCAAGTGGGGTCAAGTAATCAATTAACGCTTGACGATACGCTTGTCGTGATTCATTATCTCCTAAAGTATTTAAAGCTAATTTAATATTTTTAATTCCTAACTGAGCAAGTAATTCAAGCGCCATTGAGATCACTTCAGCATCCAAAGCTGGATTTTCACAGCCAAACGCTTCGATTCCAATTTGATGAAATTCACGCAAGCGTCCTGCTTGTGGACGCTCATAACGAAACATAGGACCCATATAATATAATTTACATGGTTTATTTACTTCTGGTGCAAATAACTTATTTTCAACAAAAGCACGAACTACTCCAGCAGTTCCTTCAGGTCTTAGAGTAATATGACGATCACCTTTATCATAAAAATCGTACATTTCTTTTGTAACAATATCAGATGTTTCACCTGATGTTCTTGAAAAAACATCAAAATTTTCAAAAATTGGAGTTCTAATTTCTTGATAACAATACTTCGCAAATAATTGACGCGCATTATCTTCAACAAATTGCCATTTACTTGATTGATTAGGCAAGATGTCAGCAGTTCCTTTCGGACGTTGATACTTCATTTGAATTTCTCCTTGTCTGCCGGGAATAAAAAACACCCTTGCCAAGCTTCATTAGCTCAACAAGGGCGCAAAAAGCACGGTGCCACCTTGATTTTAACTCTTCTTGGATAACGTAACTAACGGCAAAACGCACCTAGAAAGTGTCTTCCAATTCGTAAAAAAGAGATGAGACTCGCAGCTAAAATCTCACTTTCTGGGCACTTTTTTACGCTGTACTTTTCTTTCATTTCCGGTCTTATTATTTCTTACAAGTATACAAATTATCATTAATTAGGTCAAGCGTTATTGCGCTTTGCATCATATTTTTTAAGAAATAATCCAGTTTTTACTATGTTTTTGCAAACTAATCTTTGTTATAATGAAAATAATTGAATCATTATTGGAGTTGAAAATATGCAAAGACGTTCACAAAAAACTCACTTTGCTTATCATAAACATGTTTTATTTTGTTTAATCTTTATCTTGATTGGAATTTTTATTTATCGTACAACAACATATTTTAAACAAGTTGAAATTCAAAGCAACTACGCTACATTATTTAACAAACCAGATATTGAATCCAAAGAATTAGCCGATCTTCCAAAAGGAACACGCTTGACTGTTCTTCGCTCTAAGTATCATTGGTATTATGTTAAAACACAAAATAAACAGTTTGGTTGGATTGCAGATTGGATATTACCTCAACAATACAAACGTACAATCACTAATCTAGCCGATGCAACAATTGTGATTGATGCAGGTCATGGTGGTAACGATGTTGGTGCGCTTTCTAATAGTGGAAAATACGAAAAAAAATATACACTACGTTATTCCATGGCCTTAGCTCAAAAGTTAGAAAGATTAGGAGCTAAAGTCTATCTTACACGTGACGATGATAGTTATGTTGGTTTAGGAACGCGCCCTGCTTTAGCTGAAAAAGTACATGCCGATGCTTTTATTAGTTTTCACTTTGACTCAGCTCCAGTAGCAAACTCAGCTACTGGTTTTACCACCTATTATTATCATAAAAACAATGGTTCTTACGCACTGGCCAAAGCGATTAACTCTTCTTTTTCTAAACTATATTTAGATAATCGTGGTATCGAATTTGGCAATTTTTTAGTCATTCGCGAAAATAGCGTTCCTAGTGTTTTACTTGAAATGGGTTATATTAACTCTAATCGTGATTTTTTTGAAATTTCTGATTCTGCGTATCAAAATCAAGTTATTACAGATGTCACATCTGGCTTAATAAAATATTTCAAAAATCAAGATACCCAACAATAAAAAGGCCTTGAAATGAACATTTTCTTCATTTCAAGGCCTTTTTTAATCTAATAGCTCATTTAAGTTTTTAATCTTGCGTTCGCACATAAAATCCACTTGCAACAAATCATCATAATCAAATAAAATGCCTGCAATTTGAGCATTATGTCCTGCTAAAACGTCTAATTTTCGGTCACCTACCATTACAGCTTTAGAACGATCAACCTCATTTTTATCTAATAAATAATTGAGTGATTCTGGATTAGGTTTACGCGCAAAATGATTTTGAGCAGTTACAAAATCTGTAAATAATGTAAATAAACCATCACGTTGTAGCAATTTTAGCGCACTTTGATCGCGATGAGTCAATAAAAAGTTACGTCCACCACCAGCAACAATCTGCCGACAAACTTCTTTAGTTTCCGCAAATGGTTGCATACTCAACAAAATATTTTGCTCAATTACTTGATATCTTTTTCGTAGTTGTGACTTAGAAAAACTTAACTGCGGATTTTTCTTTAAATAATAATCAAAAGTTTCACCTAATGATTTTTGACGCATCATCTGATAAGCTTGCTTTTTATCAACTACAACACCTACTTGCTCTAGTGTTTTAACAAAAGCTTTTGTCATTTGCGGATAAGTATTATATAAAGTTCCATCAAAATCCCAAAAATAATCTGTATATTTCATTTGTAATCTTTCTTTCTAATCCAGTCGACTGCTAAATTCATCGCAATTCGACAAGCATTGGTTTTATCTAAACTATGTTTAACCACAAAGTCATGAATAATTCCTTGAATTCTAACTTGAGCCACTTCTACTCCTGCATCACGCATCTTACGCCCTAAAGCTTCACCTTCATCTCTGACAACATCTGCTTCAGCTGTAATTAACAAGGTCTTAGGTAAAGTTGCTAAATCTTGCTTTGACCATAATAGCGGCGAAAAAAGCGGATCAGTCGACGCATTTGCTCCCAAATACTGCTCCCATGCCCATTTCATCTGTTCGCGGCTCAAATCATAACCACCAGCAAAACTATGATAAGAACTCGTATCAAAGTTGGCATTTACAACTGGTGTAAATAAAACTAATTTATATATTTTAGCATCTTTATGTTTTACAGCTAAAGAAACAGCTATACTAGCTCCAACATCGTCTCCAACCAATATTAATCGATTTAAATCTAAGGGGTATTTAAGTGCGAGCTTTTCTAAAGCTAAAAAACCTTCTTGACTCTGTAAAAATTGTACAGGTGCTTTTTGCTCTGGCGCTAAAGCATATTCGACAAAAACCAAACAAACATTCGCACGCATCGTTAATTCAGCTATCAATTTATGATAAGTCTGGGCATCTCCACGCATAAATTGTCCACCATGAATGTAATAAACTACTGGTAAACGTTGGCTTAAATTATGCCCTTTAGGAAAGAAAAGCTTTACTCCAAATGCTGGGAGATTTGGGGCAACAATCTTTTCACAATACATGTCAACTTCATGCAAATATACTTGTTTTTCTTGCTCTAAAGCAAATCTTTGACGCCAAACCTCAATTCCAATTGAAGTGGGGAGAAAAGGATGTTGTTGTTCACAAATCATTTTAGCTGCATTTTCTAATGAAATCATCTACTCTTATCCTCACTTATTAGCAGTATCATAAATAATTGTTACGGGTCCATCATTTACTAATTGAACCTGCATATCTGCACCAAATTTGCCAGTTTGCACAACAAAGCCTAAATCACTAAGCTTTTGATTGAATACTTGATAATTTTGATCTGCTAACTGTGGATCTTGCGCTTGAGTAAAACTTGGCCGATTTCCTTTTTTGGTTTCTGCATACAATGTAAATTGAGAAATCGATAAAATTTGACCTCCAACTTGAGCTAGACTCAAGTTTAATTTACCTTCTTCATCGCTAAAAATACGTAAATTTGCAATTTTTCGAACACAATATTCTATTTCTTTTAGGCCATCACCATCGCAAAAACCAACTAACAAAACGTAGCCATGAGAAATCTGACCAATAATTTGGCCATTAACCGTGACACTTGCTTGTTTTGTGCGCTGTAAAACAACTTTCATCTATACTCTCCTCTAATGAATTGTTCGTTTAACCACATAAACATCTGGAATTTTTTTTAAATTATCAATCAATCTTTGTAAATGAATATTATCTTTAATGCTTACAGTTACTTCGATTGTCGCCATCTTGTTATTATCAACTCGTCCCATTACAGAACTCAAATTCTTTGTTGTATTGTTAATCGTTTGTAAAACATCATTTAACATTCCGGAACGATTGTATCCTTGAATTTCTAAATCGGCATTATACATTGTATGAACTTCTGGAATAAGGTTCCATGAAACATCAATTAAGCGCCCTTCTTGAGCAGCATTTTTAATATTAGGACAATCAACTCGATGGACTGATACTCCACGACCTTTGGTAATATAACCAACAATCTCATCTCCAGGAATTGGATTACAGCAATGGCTCAAACGTACCAACATATTATCTATTCCTGCAATCAAAATACTTTCATCGCTTTTATGCTTTTGTGTGGTCTTATTCCCAAGTTCTTGATGTTCTTCTAGTAATGCTTTTTCCTGGCGTTGCTTACGTTCGTTTTCTTGTTGTTCACGAATATCTTGCGTCAAAATATTAACAACACCAACCGGTTGCACCTCACCAAATCCAATCGCAGCATATAAATCATCAATATTTGTCAAACGTTTCTTTTCTAAAGTTCGCTTGATATTCTTATCTGTTAAGGCTTCATGTGCATCATAGCCTTCTTCTTGTAGGCTATTTAACAAGATTTCTTTGCCTCTTTCAATATTTTGCAGACGATCTTGTTGTTTAAAGAAACGTTTAATTTTATTGCGTGCTTTATTTGTGTGTACTAAATCTAGCCAATCACGACTTGGACCAGCTGAATTTTGCGAAGTCATGATATCAACAATATCACCAGTCTTAACTTGGTAATCTAGTGGCACAATCTTACCATTAACCTTTGCTCCAGTCGTATGATTTCCAATTTCAGTATGAATTGAATATGCCATATCGAGTGGACCAGCACCTTTAGGTAACTCGTATACATCTCCTTTAGGTGTAAAAACATATACTCGGTCACTAAATAAATCGCCTTTAACACTTTCCATAAAATCGTTGGCATCTGTAGCTTCATTTTGTAATTCAATAATTTCTTTAAATAAGTTTAACTTGTCACCAGTTGTTGTTTGCTTAATGCCATCAGTCTTACCTTCTTTATAAGCCCAGTGAGCTGCAATCCCATATTCTGCAACGCGATGCATTTCCTCTGTTCGAATTTGAACCTCAAAAGTTTTTCCATTAGGTCCAAGAACGGTAGTGTGCAAGGATTGATACATATTAGCCTTAGGCATTGCAATATAATCTTTAAAACGTCCTGGCATTGGTGTCCATCTTGTATGAATCGCCCCTAAGACTGCATAACAGTCCTTAATAGAATCAACAATCACACGCACAGCTAATAAGTCATAAATCTGACTAAATTGCTTATGTTGATCACGCATTTTACGATAGATAGAATAAATATGCTTAGGACGTCCATAAATTTCACAAGCTAGGTTCAAATCTTTGATAGCATCTTTAATTTGTACAATTACTTCATCTATATACTGTAAACGCTCTGTACGCTTAGAATTCATTAAGTGTACAATACGATAATATTGTTGTGGATTTAAATAACGCAAAGAAGTATCTTCTAACTCCCATTTAACTGTACTAATCCCTAAGCGATCAGCTAACGGTGCATAAATTTCTAATGTTTCATTGGCAATACGTCGCTGTTTATCTGGACGCAAATGACTCAGTGTGCGCATATTATGCAAACGATCAGCTAATTTAACAATAATCACACGTAAATCCTTTGACATTGCTAATAATAACTTACGATGGTTTTCGGCTAATTGCTCTTGATGAGATTTATATTGAATTTTACTTAACTTAGTAACTCCATCAACAATCACTTCAACATCTTTGCCAAAAAGCTCACCTAAATCAGCTAAAATTACCAAAGTATCTTCAACAACATCATGCAAAAAGCCTGCACTAACTGTAGCAGGATCCATCTTTAATTGCGCTAAAATTCCAGCCACTTGGATTGGATGAATAATATATGGCTCACCAGATTTTCTGAATTGTTCACGATGAACGTATGTTGCAAAATCACAAGCCTTCTTCACAAAAGCAACATGATCTTCATTCATATATTTTCTACACATATCTAAGACATCTTGTGCACTCCAGACCGTCTCTTTTTCCATTTTTTCTCACTCTCATTCCATTAATGTAACTTTTTGCCAAATGTCTAAAATTAAAAAGCACGCTGATATCTCAAATCAAACGTGCCTACAACAAAACTAATCTTTTGTAATTCCATAAGAAAGATACGTTAAACACAAATATACTAGTGCAAAATACCTTGCATAGCCATCAAAAAAGTAGCGGTAAGCAATGAAATATACGATTGGAAACAGCAATAAAAAGATCCACATATGTTGCTGTCTACCTGCATATAATCCGACAATGACTGAATAAAATACATTTATTCCAAACAAGATACAACCTATCTTTATAGTATCATCAATCTGCAAAGTAACAAAAATAATTGGTACTACAAACGCAAATAAAGCGGCAAAGGCCAAATACCATATTGTTTTTAATGATAGTAGTTCCTTTTTTAGCATACACAACCTCACTTTACAAAAGTTTCTTAATTATCATTTTACTCTAACTCAAACATAAAAGAAAGAGCTGAAAGTAAATAAAGTGGTGCAGTTTCTGCACGCATAATTCTTGGTCCCATACCAACTAAAGCAAAATCAGCCTGTTTTAGTCGTGTAATTTCCTTGGTAGAAATGCCACCTTCAGGACCAAAAAGTGCTAGCAAATGAGGTGTTTTTTCTTTTTTTAATTGCCTCAAAGACAATAATAATTGGGATTTTTCGCCTTCTTTAGCAGCCTCTTCATAAGCCACTATTTTTTGTGTACTTTCCATTTGTAAAATCTCATTAAAGTCTTGTACAAACTTCACAGTTGGAATAATTGTACGATGTGATTGCTCCGCAGCCGCTTGCGCAATTTTACTTAGTCGTTTGCACTTTTTAGGTGCTTTTTTAGCATCCCACTTAGCTACCGAATAATCTGCGTTATAAAAAATAAATTGATTAGCACCAAGCTCTGTTCCTTTTTGAACAATCCATTCTGCTTTATCCCCTTTAGAAACACCACAAACAATGCTAACTTTTACAGGTAGTTCAACTTCTTTGACATAACGCTCACAGAGCTTAGCATATGCACTTTTATTTTCAATGCGTGTAATTTCCATCAAGTGAATCGTTTGATCTTGACTAACTAATTCAAATTTGGCACCAACCTTCATCCGCAAAACAACCACAGCATGCTTATAAATATCTGCTGGCAGCATTATTTCTTCGCTAATTTGTGTTTGTTGAATAAAATATCTTTGCATTATGCCTCACCTGCTTTTAATTGCGCGACAATCCCATACCATTCTTTACGCTGTAAAATCTCGATGATTTCAAAGTTATATTTTTGCAAAAGAGTTTCAATCAATTCTTTTTTATCCCAAAAAATTCCAGATAAAATAAGATAGCCATTTTCATTTAAGCAACTTGGTACTTGCGGAATTAACGGTTCTAAAACTTCTGCCAAAATATTAGCAACAACAATATCCACCTTTTGACAGACTCCATTTAACAAATCATTAGTCGCTACTTCAATATCTTGACATCCGTCATTTAATGCAATATTTAAGCGTGTTGCTTTAATGGCTTCTTCGTCAACATCATAGGCCCAAACCTTACTTGCTCCTAATAGCTTAGCTGCAATGCTTAACACTCCAGAACCAGCTCCAACATCAATCATACTTTGGCCTCCAAGTAAAACTTGTTGCAAGCCTTGCAAAGCTAAGCGCGTTGTCGGATGTGTCCCTGTCCCAAAAGCTTTTCCTGGATCTAAGCGAATAATTTTTTCATCAATTTGACTAGCTTGATAATCTGTCCAACTTGGTACAATTGTCAGATATCTATCCAAGCGAATTGGCTGATAATATTTCTTCCATTCATGACTCCACGAATCATCATTGAGATTTTCTAATAAAACTCGTGCTTGCCCTGGATCTAAACCATATTGACGTAAATTCTTGATCTTAGCCTCTAATTGCGCCACGCTTTGATATAAAGGTGTTTGTGCCGTAAAATATGTCATCACTACCACTTGGTGGGCATAATCGCTATCGTCAATTTGAACACCTTGTGCACCTGCTTCCAGCAAGATATTGCAAACAGCTTCACTTGCCTCGTTAGTTGTTTTGACTGATAGTTGTGTCCATTCCACTATAAATCCACTTCCTTTAAAACTTTGGGTATAATAAGCGTTGATTTTGTAATTGCTTTTCTTCTGCAGCTAAAATCTTAGCAAATTCGTCTTTAGACCATTCCAATTCAAAGATTTCCGCTTCCGAATTGTTCAAGAAATTCAATAAATCAGATTGCCCATTATCTAAAATAATCTGCAAATAGGTCAAAAAAGCTTGACCATATGCTAGACTCCACCCTTGCTTGCCTGCAAATGGCAAACAAATCAAATAATCTTGTTGAACCATGCTTGGATCAAATTTTTGTTCATCATATATCAAAATAGAATCCACAAAAGTAATAATTTCTTCATTAGACAAAACACCTTCACTATCTGTGATTTCTTGATGATCGTTGTTTTGCGCATAAAAAATCAAATCAATACTAAATGTCCGTTCTTTTTTTTGCCATCCTAAATCTAAATCGCCATCGAAATCTAACTGTCCTAAGCCATTTTCTAAAAATGTCAAAAGGTCTGCTTGTTGCATGAGCTTCATCCTTTCGTTTGGCTTTTTAAAAGCCTCTTGTATCTTTTATGATACCTTAATTTGGTCTCTGTCAGCAATAAATTCTACTTAGTTATTATGATTATTTCAAGACTTAATGAAAAAAATTAGTTTTTTTGCTAAACTATAAGAGTAAACAGAAATATTTATCTCGTAAGGAGTGTTTATCATGGCTAAATACAAAATGATTTTAGACTTAGATACAGGAATTGACGATGCAATGGCTATTGCTTATGCACTAGCTACTCCGGAATGTGATTTGATTGGAATCGTTGGTTCATATGGTAATGTCTTAGTCGAAAATGGTGTACAAAACAGCTTAGATTTACTTGAGTTGCTTGGTCACCCGGAAGTTCCTGTTTATACCGGACTTTCACATTCTTCAACAACTACTTCTTTTGAAGTAATGCCAATCAGTGCGCAAATTCATGGTAAAAATGGCATCGGCGAAGTCCAAATTCCTAAGGCTAAACGTTGTGTTGAAACTATGTCTGGTGTGGATTTCTTTATCCAAGCAGCTCATGAATATCAAGAAAACTTAATTATCGTTCCAACAGGTCCATTGACCAACTTAGCTGCTGCCATCAAAAAAGATCCTAGCATCATTGATTTAATCGGCAATGTAACCTTGATGGGCGGTGCATTGTGCGTGCCTGGTAATGTTACTCCTGTAACAGAAGCCAATATCAATCAAGATCCAGAAGCTGCCGATGAAGTTTTCCGTAGCAATCTTCGTTTAACCATGGTTGGCCTTGATGTAACTACACGTACATTGTTAACTACAAAAGAAACACAACAATGGCGTGATTTGAATACTTTGGCTGGAGAAAAATTTGCTGATATTGTTGACTATTACATCGATGCTTATAAGGTTACAAGCCCTCATTTAGGCGGATGTGCCTTGCATGATCCATTAGCAGTTGCTGTAGCTGTTGATCCATCATTGGTTGAAACAATCAAACTTAACATGAAGGTTGATACAAAAGCACCATTTGCGGGACGAACAATCGGCGATGAAACACGTATCAATGAACCGGCTAAATTTACTCAAGCAGCGGTTAACGTTGATAAAGAACGCTTCTTAAATGAATTTATGACTAAATTGACAAATTTATTTGCTAACGTTAAATAAACAGGACTTGGCCTATGAACACTAGGATTGTTATTATTATCGGAATAACTCTATATGTTTTATGGATATTATCCGTCGTTATCAAATTTAATATCTTACCTAAGAATCGTAGTTTTTCATATCGTAGTGCTTTTTTTGGAACAATTCTTTGGTATAAGAACTGGCGCAATCTATTATTATTATGTGCTTTATTTTTGCTTGACATCTTTGCGCCTCTAAAAAGTATCTTTTTGCTTTTTACCTTGAGTTGTCTGTTATTTTGCATCTTATGTGGTAATAATTTGCGTCAAAAAATCGGTAAAGCATGGATTAGTTTAAGTCTATGTTTATTATTTTTAATTAGTTGTATTTTTAGTTCTAGTTTCATTTTTTTATTTTAAAAAATTATTAGTTTTTATAGATTCATAGCCACAAAAAATAGATTTTCTCTACATTTCATCCCAGTAGAGAAAATCTATTTTTTATTTCCAACATAATTCTTGACGATGCAAAGTTTCTAACATATTATCACGTGTAGTAATTTGTCGGTCTAATTTAGCCGAATTAATCTGATATGTAAAACTATCTACACGTTGATTAGTATCACGTAAATCATAATACGTATTGACTACCTTATCATATTCTACTAGATCTTCTAATTGATAATTATAACCATATTCATCTTCAAAACACGTAAATTTTAAAGGCAAGCGTGGTTTGAGTTGTGGCTGTTGGTCAGGAATCCCTATTTGCATTCCAAGTAAAGGATAGGTTAATTTAGGCAAATTCAAAATATCAATCACCTTTTGAGAATCGTTTTGAATACTCCCTAAGTAAACACAGCCTAAATCCATACTTTCAGCTGCATTAGTCACATTTTGTGCTGCCAATAATGTATCCGATACCCCTTGCATAAATACATCTGTAGTATGCAAGCGCCCGGCATCATTACCTTTTTGCTTTCGAATCATGTAGTTACGATACAAATCAACTACAAAAATTAATAACTCACCGTTTTGTCCTACATATGGCTGATTACATATTTCTCTAATTTGTTGTCTTTTTTTAGAATCTGTTACCCGAATAATAGAAAATTGTTGGTTAAACATCGAGCTTGCCGTTTGGCGTGCGACTTCAAATAAAGTAGTCAACTGTTCATCCGTTAATTTTTGCGGCTTAAATGCCCGAATCGTCTTATGGTTTAGTTGTCGCTTAATCATTTCGTTTTCAATCATATTTTTTACCCATTTCTCTAAGAAAAAAGAGCATAGCACGCTATACTCTTTAATAGTTTATTTTACTTCTAAAATTTTAACTGTCATTGCTCCACCTGGGGTATCGATATCCACTTCTTCCCCAACAGTATGACCAATCAAGCCCATTGCAATCGGTGATTCATTTGAAATCTTACCCGCAAACGGATCAGCTTCAGCAGCACCTACGATTTGATAAGTTTCTGGTTCATCATCATCTTCTTGGAATGTTACCGTCTTACCAACTGCAACTTCACCAGCTGCAATATGTGCATTATCAATGATAACTGCATGATTTAACATATGATCAATTTCTTTGATACGTCCTTCTACAAAAGATTGTTCATCTTTTGCTGCTTCATATTCAGAGTTTTCTGACAAGTCTCCAAAAGAACGCGCAATCTTAATTCGTTCAATAATCTCAGCACGTTTAGTTGTCCGTAATTCTTCTAATTCAGCTTCTAACTTTGCTTTACCTTCTTCAGTCATTGGATAAGTCTTTTGCTCAGCCATCACAATACCTCTCTTCATTTAAAAATCTATAATTAAACTATCATGATTATAGCATGAATGTTTAAAAAAATTCATTTATTTTGTCAAAATATCTTTAACCTTAGTTACCAATAAATCGATTGCTACCTCATTTTCGCCACCTTCTGGCACAATAACATCAGCATAACGTTTAGTTGGTTCAATAAATTGATGATACATTGGTTTAACAGTCTTCATGTATTGATCAATGATAGATTGAAGTGAACGCCCGCGTTCTTCCATATCCCGCTTAATTCGACGAATAATACGAATATCATCATCCGTATCGACAAAAATCTTAATGTCCATTAAATCACGCAAGCGTGGATCATTTAAAACTAAGATCCCTTCCAATACAATCACATCTTTTGGTTCAACATGAACTGTTTCTTTGCTACGGGTATGAATAGTATAGTCATATACTGGTTTGTCAATGGCACGATAGTTCAACAGCTCTGTCAACTGTTCAATTAATAAATCAGTATCAAATGCATCTGGATGATCATAATTCACACTTACTCGTTGTTCCATTGGTTTATCGTCTTGACTCTTATAATACGAATCTTCCTCAATTCGTAAGATAGAATGGTCACCTAATTTTTCAAAAATTGCTCGTGAAACCGAAGTCTTTCCACTACCAGATCCTCCCGTCACCCCGATTATTATTGGATGTTTTAGAGCGTTTTTTTGCTGTGCCATAAAAATTCCTCCCAAAAAGCATTTTATATTACATTATGCATCATTATCTTTTGCTAATTTTTTCGTCAATTCTTGATGTTGTTCATAAGTCTGTGAAAAGTAAACTTTTCCCGTCTTTAAATTGGCAATAAAATATAAATACCCCTTATCTTTATCTTTAGGATTTAAGACTGCTTGTAGCGAAGTAATACTTGGATTATTAAACGGTCCCGGGCCAACACCTTGATTCTTATAAAGATTATATGGAGAATCAACATTCAAATCGTCATAAGTGACATTTTTCTTGTGTGTGCCTAAAGCATATAAAACCGAGATATCAGATTGAATCATCATTCCTTTTTCCAAACGATTTTCAAAAACTCCGGCAATTTTTTGACGATCATCATCCGTTACGCCTTCTCGTTCAACCAAAGACGCTAGCGTCAATGCTGTCTGAACGCTCCAACCTTTTTGCTTAATTTGTGCAAAATATGGAGCATACATTTCATTGCTTTTTGCCACCATTTGTTCTATCAATTGTTTCAAAGTTGTTTTTTTGCTTACCGTATATGTTGCGGGATACAAATATCCTTCTAAACGATATCTAACGTTTTGTGCAGCTAGTGCGGACGTTAATAATTCCGGATACGTATTTTTTAATTGCGTCACAAATTTTGGATTATTTAATAAATCCAAGAAATCTTTTTTACTAAACCGTGTATTCGTCGCTATTACGTCTCCGATTTCATCGGCTGTTACACCTTCACGCACTAATACTTTACCTGAATTAATTGGCACATTGGCACCACCTTTTTGTAATTCTTGAGCTATTTGCGTCAGTGTCATCGAAGGCGTTAATTCGTAATATCCGGCTTTAAAACTAGCAAATTTCTTAGTCCGAACATAGTAATCAAAAATAAAACCATTTTTAATTACTTTTTTTTCTTCTAAAATCACACCAATTTGTTTGTTAGTACTACCAATCGGAATTTTTACCTGAATTTTTTTATGCGATTTAGGATCAAGTGGCTTAAGTGCAGATTGAACATAATTATAGCCAAAACTGCCAATTAGAACAAACATCAATACCACCATCGCAGCTACAATCCAAATAATTTTACGAGCTTGTTTTGGCTGTTCTTGTGGATTTTTATTCTCTGATTGATTGTCCACACTACCCCTCCTTATTTATTTTATGCCCTATTATTATACTCTAGAGCATATCCAAACGCAATTTTCTAATTAGATAAAAACCGCCATAAACAGCGGTTTTTAAGTTAACGAACACTAACTTCTAGTTCTTCTTGTAATTTAGCTACAACTTTATTAAAAGCTTCATTGACTTCTTGATCTACTAAAGTTGCTTGTGGATTACTATAAACTAAGCTATAAGCCAATGACTTGAAGCCTTTGGCAATATGTTTGCCTTGATAAAGATCAAATAACTTAACTTCTTTAAGATATTTGCCCCCATAAGTCTTAATACATTCGACAATTTGAGCATTGGTAATTTCATGTGGAACAGCTAAAGCAATATCACGACTAATACTTGGATATTTAGAAATTGTAGTTGCAATCACATCTCGCTTAGGTAAAGCCATAATCTTTTCTAAATCTAATTCAAATACGTATACGCGTTTTAATTTCAATTCTTTAGCTAAAGATGGATGAACCTCACCGATAAAGCCAATTAAAGTATCATCTGCATAAATCTTTGCACTACGTCCCGGATGAAGTTCTAGATAACTAGCTGTTGCACGATAAGTTATTTCTTGTGCTAATCCAAGCGTTTCTAACAAGTTTTCAACAATTCCTTTAGTTAGATAAAAATCAACTGATTGTTTTTGACCATTCCAGCTATCAGTTTGGAAATCTCCCATCAAAATTCCCGCTACATGTTCAATTTCTTTTGGACGACTATCTGATTTATAGCGATAAAAAACTCTTCCTTGTTCATATAAGGCAACATTTGAAACTTTTCGCGCCATATTATAAGCGGCATCATCTAATAGTCCACTCACCAAATTCATTCGTAAAGTAGTATGATCCAAACTCATTGGTAATGCAAGATCAGTTGGGTAAACATCGTCTTCTAACAAGAAACGTTGTGCCTTTTGTTGCGTAGTTAATCCATAAGAAATTGCTTGACTTAAGCCACTACTTTCTAAAATCTTGCGCGTTTGTCTGATTAAGCTTTGTTCTGGTGTATAACTTCCAGCTGTAGTTGGACCAACAGGCA
Organism: Ligilactobacillus sp. Marseille-Q7487; assembly: GCF_949152225.1. Lineage (NCBI taxonomy): Bacteria > Bacillati > Bacillota > Bacilli > Lactobacillales > Lactobacillaceae > Ligilactobacillus > Ligilactobacillus sp. Marseille-Q7487. The sequence goes on along the minus strand of NZ_CASCJC010000001.1, from coordinate 814,688 downwards.
AAGTCGTTGGTAAATTGTCATATCCATAAAGTCGTGCGATTTCTTCAATCAAATCAGCCCCAATCGTAATATCCCAACGTCTAGCAGGAATTTGTACATCGAACTGATCATTTATTACTTCATGTTCAAAACCTAAGTTAGTAAAAATTTGGCTGATTTCTTGAATGTCTAATTTTGTTCCTAAAACATCATTAACCCTAGTCAAACTAAGTTCAATGTTTGGCCGTTTATAAACTGTATTATTCGCACTTGCAACGCCTTTAATTACTTGACCTTCACCGAGTTGTGCAATCATTTGCGCAGCAGCATCAAGCGCTTCTTGAACTGTTTCCATATTGATACCACGTTCAAAGCGTGTTGCTGCTTCAGAATGTAAGTTTTCTCGGCGTGAAGTTTTACGAATTCGCTTAGGATCAAAAACGGCAGCTTCTAGTGCAATTGTTGTTGTTTGAGCATCAACCGCTGTATTAGCACCACCCATTGTTCCTGCTAAAGCTACAGGAATATTGCCATTTGTAATTACAATATCATCTTTTTGTAAGGTACGTTTTTCACCATCAAGTGTTTCTAATTGTTCACCTTCATGAGCTAAACGAACTACCACATTTTGACTACCCAACTTGTCATAGTCAAATGAATGTAAAGGTTGTCCATAGTCTAATAAAATATAATTTGTCACATCAACTACGTTATTTGCAGGACGAATACCAGCATTCCATAAACGTTTTTGCAGCCAAATTGGACTTTCTTTAATTTTAACGTCCTTGATGATACGCATCATATACGGCGCAGCTAAATCTGATGGTGCTTGCACATTCACATAATCAGCAATGTTTTCATCAACACTTTCTTCAACAGTTGGATGTGGTAAATTAACCTTGCGCCCATACATCGCACCAACTTCATGCGCAACGCCTCGCATACTTAATAAATCCGCACGGTTAGGTGTAATATCAACACCCAAAATACGTTCGTCCATGCCTAAAATTTCAAAAATTTCTGTCCCTGCAACACAGTCCGCAGGTAAAATATAAATTCCTTCAGCATATTCTTTAGGAACAACACTTTCGTTAAAACCTAACTCTTGTAAAGAACAGATCATTCCTTGAGACACAATACCACGCATCTTTGATTTTTTAATTTTTGTATGATTTGCAATCCATGAATTTGGTAAGGCTACAATTACATTTTGCCCTGCTGCAACATTTGGTGCTCCACATACAATTTGATAAAGTTCTTGTTGACCTACATCGACTTGGCACACATTCAAATGATCAGAATCTGGATGAGGTTCTAAACTTAAAATATGTCCGACCACAATCTTTTTTAGACCATCTGCCATACAATAATTTTCATCCAATTCAACTGCTGTCCGTTCAATTTTTTCAGCTAATTGTTCTAAATCTAAATCCGCAATATCAACATATTCATTTAACCATTTTGTTGAAACTTTCATCTCTTCATCCTAGCCTTTCTGAGAAAATTGTTGCAAAAATCGTGCATCATTTAAATAAAAATCACGAATATCTTCAACACCATATTTAAGCATCGCAAAGCGGTCTGGCCCTAAGCCAAAAGCAAAGCCACCGTAAACTTCTGGATCAATTCCTGCCATTTTCAAAACATTAGGATGAACCATTCCAGAACCTAAAACTTCAATCCAACCGGTTCCTTTGCAAACATTGCAGCCTTTACCACCACATTTAAAACATGAAACATCAACTTCTGCTGATGGTTCTGTGAATGGAAAATAGCTTGGACGCATACGAATTTCACGCTCCTTGCCAAAAACAGTTTTGGCAATCAATTCTAATGTACCCTTTAAATCTGCCATTGTAATATTTTTATCAATAACTAGTCCTTCGATTTGATGGAATTGATGTGAATGCGTTGCATCATCTGTATCACGTCGATAAACTTTTCCAGGTGAAATCATCTTGAGTGGACCTTTACTAAAGTCATGCACTTCCATTGTTCGTGCTTGAACGGGCGAAGTTTGTGTCCGCATCAAAATTTGTTCTGTAATATAAAATGTATCTTGCATATCACGGGCTGGATGATCTTTAGGAAGATTTAACATTTCAAAATTATAATGATCTTCTTCTACTTCAGGTCCATCCACGATTTGATAACCCATTCCTAAAAAAAGTTCTTCGATTTGATCAATAATTTGAGTCAAAACATGTGCTTGACCTTGCTTAACTTGTATGCCTGGTAAAGTTACATCAATTGTTTCTTGTTCTAATTTAGCAGCGATTTTTTCTAACTCTAATTCCTCTTTACGCTTAGCAATTGCTTGGGCTAGTTCATCACGAATCTTATTTGCAAAACTTCCAACCTGTGGTCGTTCTTCAGCTGACAAATCACGCATACCGCGTAAAACTTCTGTAATCGGTCCTTTTTTTCCTAACAGATTAACTCGAATATCATTGATTTTCTCCAAATCTTTTGCACTTTGGATATCGTTTAATCCATTATGCTTCAATTCTTCTAATTTCTTCCTTAAATCCATCATTCTCATCCTTTCATCATCAGCGCAAAAAAGCCTCATCCCCCTAAAAGGGACGAGGCTTCGCGGTACCACCCTTGTTTCACTACATCTAGTGACACTTAACAACTGTTAACGGGAGATCCCGGACCGTTATTTCCCACGGTCACTCTAGAAACGAATTCAATCAATCAATGCTAAAACCTTCTCAGCTACCGGCTTTTCTCTGAAACATCTTCCTTGACCTACTACTTTTCTATCTACGCTCTTAATATTATAGTTTTTAGTTTAAACGCTAAATCAATCAACGTCAACCCTTGAATTTATGCTTAAGAGCAAGAATACCATTTTTCTGCCCAAGCATGTACTGCATCCATAATTTGCTTTAAATCTTCACCACGTGGCGTTAAACAATAACACATTCGGCACCCTTGATCAGATGCAACTTTTTGCACTAACTCCTCATTTTCAAGTTCTTTTAAGCGCTCGGTCAAGACGCGGTCGCTACATTTATCAATTTTTTGTGCTAAATCTTTAAAACGTTGTGGTCCTTCAGTCAATAAGACTTCGATAATTAAACCATTCCATTTCTTACCTAAAATTCCAAAAGTCTTTTCAAATTTTGGACACATTTTAAAAGTGTTTTTTTGTTCTATCATGATTTTTCTCTCCCCATCTTAATTTAAAAAGGTTCGTTCCTTTAAAATGGTGACGAACCTTCGCTAAACATTTATCTTAATGTATCGATGCTTTATTTAAAACAGTAACATATTTCTTTAGCAAATGCCCTGTATATTCTTCTGTTGCAGAATACTTATCAACTAACGAAACAATGACACCTTCTAAATGCTTAGGTGGATAAATCGTAGCTCCCCACATATGTTTAATTATAATATCTTTTTCTAAAGAACTTAACTTTGTTAATTTTTCGGCGTTACGCAACGCAATTCGTGGATGCACAAAGGCATGTGTTCCTCGATCAAACTTGGTTACACGCCAATCATAATAAAACAAGTCATGTAATATACCAGCACGTGCAACTGCTTTAGCATCTAAGTGGAATTTTTTAGCTAATTTATAACTTAAATATGAAACCGTAATACTGTGTTCTAATCTAGTCGTATGGTGATGTTGCATGTAATTGCTCAATTTCTTAACTTCTGGTTTACTCAAAAGGTCGCTAACATAGCTCATATACTCTTGATCCTTACGCCATTCATTGTTCTTCATCTATGCTATTTTACCTCACTTGTTACTATTAATAATCCAGTACACTTCTTAATGGTATCATACTACCTTCATTTACTAGTGACAACTAAAAAACATCATAAAGCAAGAATCATTAAAGAAATTTAACAATCAACGTTTTAATTTAAACATTAAAATTCCTGCAGCCACTGCTACATTTAACGATTCTGCTTGTCCTTTGATTGGAATATATAGATTTAAAGAAGTTTGTTTTAAAAGCTCAAGGCTCATTCCATTTCCTTCATTACCCATGATCAAAGCAAAATCGCTATATTGTCCCACTTGATCATAACTTCTTGCATCTTGATTTAATTCTGTTCCAAAAACCGGTAAGTTTTTAGCTTGAAAAGCATCTATCCATTCGATTAAAGACGCCTTTACTAAATGCAAATGAAACTGACTTCCCTGCATCGCACGTGTAACTTTTGGTTGGTATGGATCTGCGGTATTTTCTCCAAAAACAACTCCACTAAAACCTGCTGCATCTGCAGTTCGAACCATTGTTCCAATGTTTCCTGGATCTTGTACCCCATCTAAAAATAGCCATGCTCCAGTTGCTTGTTTAGGAATCAACTGCGTTTTAGGCAACTTAACAGTCACAAAAATTCCCTGAGGACTAGGTGTTTGACTTAAAATTTTAGCAATCTCAGGCGTAATTTGAAAAACATCTAAATTTTCTAAATCTACTTGCTCTGGCCAAATAAAATCATTAGTTACAATTACTTGCAAAATTTCTGCTTGAGCAACAAAGGCTTCTTTGACTAGATGCCAACCTTCTAATAAATAACGCTCTTGGTTCAAACGTCCTTTTTTCGTGCTTAATTTTTTCCATTCTTTAACGTTAGGATTAGCTGGTGCCGTAATTATTTTCATTATATTTTTCTCCTACTCACAAAGTTACAGATGTAAACTCAAACGTAAAACTTGCTTTGTTTTTTGAGATTGTAATCGACCACAAATTATATCAGCACGATATCTATGACAAAGTTTAATCAAAGTTTGATGATTTAACCATTGCTGTGCATCGCATTGAAAAACAATTGTTACCAAGTTGAGTTTAGCATCAAAAAAGGTCTTAGTATATCTTACTAAAAATGCATCATTTTTTAAACTCTCACTAATAAATTCTGTCATATTACGTGCGGCTATCGTCAATAAATTAGAACAAAAAGCTAACAAGTCTTTTTTATTAGTGAAACCAAAAAGTGGATTGCCAAAAAACTGTCGTAACTTTATTTCCTCTAAAGCTGCACAATCAACATATCTGAAGCTTTGCTTGGTAAAGGTTTGCCTTGCTTCATCTAATTTGCCCATCAGCAACGCAATATAAAAATGATTAGCTTGTAACTTTTGACCGCGAATCGCTAAAAAGGCCTCTAAATCATCGATTTTTTCATGCCAACCCTCACTTATCAAAATTTCTAAGGTAAAAACTCGAACATGTATATCAGGATTATCTTGATGAGCTAATTCATTTTCAGCGATATAATGCTCCAATTTACGTGCTACATACCGTTCACATGCCAAGCGTTCACTAAACTTTTTTACCATACCTTCACCACCTTGAACGTCTTACTTTTATTATACCGCTTAGCTAATTTTAAGTCTAAAAAAGATCAGACATTTGCCTGATCTATACCTTTATTTTTCATTTTTCATCAATGCTATACTATCTTTTAGCGCAGCCCAGACACCTTTTTGATTGTAAATCAAAACATTTGATTTATACATTTTAGCTGAAAAAATTGTCAATACTATCAATGTTATGATGCTTAAGCCTAAAGAACAAATATTTTCAACTGGACTAACTACACCATTTGCTAAACGAATCGGTTCAACAAATGATGATAAAAATGGCACATAACCACAAATCTGAACTAAAATATTATCTGGTTTATTAGCACCTAATACCAAACCAACTAAATAGCCAATTAAACTTAAATATGTTACTGGTACAATTGCTTTAGCCGTATCCTCCGAGCGATTAACCAACGAACCACATAAAGCAGCTAATACGCTATACAATAAACAACCGATAAATACATATGCAATAACTAATCCTAAAAATCCAGGTGTAAAACCAGAAAAATTAAAATTTAAATTCAATTGTTCTAAAGTGTCGCGTTTAACTAAATAAAATCCGCCATACAACACAAGCAATATCGCAAACTGTGTTATAGCTGACAAAAGCACACCTAAAAGCTTACCATAAAAATGCGTTTGTGCCTTAACGCTTGATAAAATTACTTCCATGATACGCATACCTTTTTCGCTAGCAATCTCTTGAGCAATAATTTGTGCATAAGTCATGATGATAATAAAAGCAATGATACAAGCTGCATAGCCAATCGCAAACCTTGTACCCGAATTATCTTTGCTAGCTTTTACTTGACCATTATCATCATAGCGAATCATCTGGTTTTGTACGATTACTGGCTCAGATAAACTGGCAACTTGCTGACTAGTCAAATTCAAAGAACGTGCACGTAAACTAGATTGAAGCATTGTCAAACTTTGAGTCAAACTATTCTTTAAAGTATTTCCAGGTGATTCTTCACCATACAAAGTTGCATTAATTTTATCTTGTTTAACGTCTAAAACTAAGTAATAATCAAGTTTATCGTTTTTAATTTCTGTTTGAGCTTGTTTAATAGAATTAACTTGTTTAAATTTATAATCATCGTTTTTAAATTGTTTAACAGCCTGTACTACTTGTGTTTGTTGACTATAAATACCAATTTTTTGCGCACTAGAAGCCTTAGTAAAAAACTCCATCCCCATATAACCTAATATCAATAAAATTATCGGGGCCAGTATCATAATGATAAAAGAAGGTGATTTAATCGTCTTTTTATATACATCCAGTGCAACAATCCAAAGCTTAGAATTCATTTGGCTCACCTGCCTTAATCTTAAATATTTCTTCTAACGTTGGCGGCTGTTGACTAAACATCGGAATATAACCATCTTTAGTTACATAAGCAAAGATTTCAGGCCCTGCGTTAGGATCACTTAATGTTATATCAAAACTGCCATTAGCCAATATTTCAACAGATTTAACAGCTGGAAAGGCCAATAGTTCCTCTTTAGTAACTGGTGCTTGTAAATATAGTTTTGTTTTACCAAAGCTTTCGCGAATCTCACTGACTTTACCGTTTAAAACGGGTTGCCCATTACGAATCATTACCAAATGATCACACAATTTTTCAACATTATTCATGTTATGACTTGAAAATAATACACAAGCACCCTTTTTCTTGAGTTCCAAAATACCATCCATCAAAATATCAGCATTAACTGGGTCTAACCCGCTGAATGGCTCATCTAAAATTACTAATTTAGGTTCATGAATCAAAGTCGCAATCAATTGTACTTTTTGTTGATTACCCTTAGACAACATCTTGACTTTATCGTTTTTTTTGCCTTTAACTTTAAATCGCTCTAACCAACCATCAATTTGTGGCTCAATTTCTGCACGTGTCTTTCCTCGCAAACCCGCAAAATATAAAAGTTGATCACGAATAGTTGTCTTAGGATACAAGCCACGCTCTTCTGGTAAATAACCAATTATATCATTACTCACTTGTTTTAAGGGCTGACCATTCCATAAAACTTCACCCTCATTTGCCTTTAAAAAATCTAAAATTAATCTAAAAGTTGTTGTCTTGCCAGCTCCATTTTGGCCAATCAAACCAAAAATGCAACCGTCATCAATTTTGAACGATAGATGATTTACTGCGGTATAGTCTCCAAATTGTTTCACTAAATTTTTAACTTCTAAAACCACGTTATCACATCCTTTCTTTTTTATGAAAAGCATAACAAAAAAAGAAATCGCAAGCAAGATTACTTTTTTCTTATTTTATTAAAATAATGATTGACGTCACTTATAGTTAAAGTAAGATTTTATTTTTAAAACAAATAATTTTATTTTTTAAATATTGTTTGACAACTTCTCTTAGATGCCTTATAATAATTGATGTTGTTGGTTCGGTAGCTCAGCTGGATAGAGCATTCGCCTTCTAAGCGAACGGTCGTGAGTTCGAATCTCACCCGAATCACTTTTTGAGTCTTGGTTTATACCAAGACTTTTTTTAGGTTGTATAATATTTAGGACTGATAATGTAAAATTTTTTTGCATTACGGTCCTTCTTTTATTTTCTCCATTTTTACGGCAAAATAAAAGAGATGGCCCACAACGCCAATCTAATTAAAGAAAGGACACCATCTCTATGGATAATAATATCAAACTTTTACTTGGAATTACAGACCCTAATTTAACTATTGACCCTAAATATCAATATACTTCGTATATTGAAGAAAAAATTATTAAAAATAGTAAGGCTTTGCTCTGTCATCTATATTTGTCTTACCCTATGTATTGCCCTAATTGTAAAGCATTGATGTTACATAACGGCACTAAAGTAGTTAATAATATTCATCTTTCTTCTGCTGGTAAAAAGCTTGTGCTTTCTATAAGAAAACAGAAGTATCTGTGTCCTGAGTGCAAAAAGACTGCGACAGCTAAATTTAAAGATACTAACTATCATGATCATTTTTCTAATGCTGTTAAAGCCAAACTTGTACGTGATTTAAGTCTATCCAGACCTATGTGTGAAATTGCTGCGGACTCTTTTACATCTTCAAACACAATTATTAGATCTTTAGAGAATGTAGAAAATAATTTTAAAGTCAATTGTAACTGGCTTCCTAGTCACTTATCCTTAGATGACTTCAAATCTGGTAAAAGATTTTCATCTAGTGGTATGAGTATGTGTTTAATCAACGCAGTCAATCATCGGATTATAGATATAATTCCTGAAAGAAATAATAAATTCCTTAGGAATTATTTCATTCAATATAGTTACAAAGCTAGATTATCAGTAATGACTATAACTGTTGACTTATATGCACCTTACCGCAGTTTGATTAAGGAGCTATTCCCTAATGCATTTATTATTGCAGATAAATTTCATGTGGTTACACAGGCATATACAGCTATGAATAAAATTAGAATTAGGGTTATGAAAGAATATGGAGCTGGAACCCATGAGTATCGAGCTTTGAAACGTTTTTGGAAACTACTTCTAAAAAATCAAGATGATGTTGATTATCATCGATATTATCCAAGGATAAATTTTAAATACGCTGAATTAAGCGATTCTGAAGTTTTAGATCGTTTATTTGATATGTCTTCTGAATTGAAAACAGCCTATGAATATTATCAGTTACTTCTACAAATGTACCGTAAAAACAGTTGTCAATTACTAAATTTATTAACTGATACAGTTTCTTGGAATCCTCCACCAGAAATGAGACAAGCTTTAAAAACTATCAAGAAGCATAAGGCAGAAATAGAAAATAGTTTTGTTTTACCTAGACTTACCAATGGTCCTATTGAAGGCGTCAATAATCACATTAAAGTAATTAAGCGTATAGCCTATGGCTATAATAATTTTAAGCATTTTAGACTCAGGATTCTGCTTTCGCTAAAAAATAATGTAATTTTCTTCTCCACCTAAAACAAAAAAACTATTAGACTTCCATCTAATAGTTTAAAAATAATAATTAAAATTTTGGCATCAGTCCTTTTTGACAAAGAACCTTTTTTTATTTCTCAAGAACTGATAGACTTTTTATCAATCCTTATTTTGGATAAAAAAAGACCTCTTTACAAGAAATTTCCTATAAAGAGGACAAATTAATGTCTTGCTTTTTTAGCAAATAAACCTATCGAGCTGATCTGACAAAGAGTTTTTTAGATTATTTAAATAACTTGTAGTATTCCTGCTCAACTTCATCCATATTCAAAGCTAATTCAACCATTCCAAATTTAATAACCATTCGCCAAGCTAGCGCAAAAGCTCTTTCTTGTCGTTGAAAATAACTTTTATTTAATTGTTCTTGAATGATTAAATAAAAGTTATTAAAAGAAGTTGCTGCCCATTTTTGCTGAAATTTTGCTAAGTCCTCAGGGGTCAATACCAATAAATATGTCCATTTTTTAGTATTTGCAATCTCTAAAAACAACTCCAATACCCGACAATATTGGGTACATATTTGCTTTTTATCTTGTTTAACTACACTAGCCAAATTCGCTAATTCTAAATTTAATTGAACATATTTTTCAGCTAATTGTTCTTCTGGGCTAAATTTAAACATCGGTAAAGTACTAGTTCGACTAACATAGCGCGCTACTGTACTCATATCTTTAATATTCATCTGTAACTAACATCCTTAAAAATATCGGTTATCACACATTAATTCTAAATCAGCTAAATTTTCTAAATACCAGTCATGCAAAAACTCATACTTAAATAACATCTTAAACCATGAAAATTCTTGATTTTCATCATCAATCATAATACCCCATTTAGTATTAAGTCCATCCTGGCTTTCTTGTTCACAAATAGTTAATTTGATATCACCTAAAACTAAAGATGCTTCATTGTTCAAGCCGTTTGTCAACATAAAACCTGCATCTGCTGCCTTAATAAACAACCGATCTAATGGTTTTTGTGGCATTTGCGTATGTGCAATCTCATAAAAGGCATTATTAGATGGATCAAGAAGACTAAAATCAACATCAAAACCATAGTCTTCTTTTAAATAACGTCCTAATGCTAACAATAGATCAGCTATTTCTTCAATAACTTCATACTCAAATTGTTGTGCATAGTTAATCACCAGTAAATCTGTTAGTGTTTGACTATTAAAGCGCAAAATTTTTCGTTCAAAATCTAAATAAAATAACTTTTGTCCAGTTTGTTTTTCAGTATAATAAGCACCCGAATTTTGATTATCTGTCGTAAAAATAAAATAACCTGCTGCACCTAAATTAGGATATTCATGATATAACTCATTATGTTGCTCGCTAGCAGCCAAAGTTACATTTTCATTTTTATGCAACTGTAATAAACGATTGAGGAAAATTAAATAAAAATCCGATAAACTATACTTTTGTAAATAAACAAGATATGCAGAATCTAACTGATAATTAACCAACTTCATTGCTGCTTGTAATAATTCAGTTGTATCATTAGTATTAATCAACACATCTAAGATACGGGTAAAATCAATACCATTTTCTAAGCTAGCCCGTAGTTGTTCGTTATAAGTCAACAAACGCCCTTTAGTACTTAATGAGGATTCAATATTTTCATTAACAAATTCTTCTTCAACAATATTTGTAGCAACTTCGAGATCTTGTGGTTTAGCTTTAGTCATTTACATTCACCTGCCCTTTTTTAGCAATTAGTTCGGCAATGTAATCCCGATATAAAATACGATTACTTTCTTCAAAACCTTCAAAACTCCCAAACTTAGCTACAATACTTTGCTTTTCATAGCCCAGTAATGTATTTTCTTTGGACAAGTTCAAAATTTCTTCTTGATAGTCACGGATCTTTTTGTGTGCATCATGAGCTTGTTCATCTAATTCTGTTAACTCGGATAGTTTTGCAATCAGACGTTGACGCTCTTCTTTTAACTTTCCTGTTTCCCAAGGCAAAGCTTTTTCTTGAGAATTACGTTTGATTTCATGACGTAAATTATCTTTTTGTTGATCACGTTGTTGTTGTGAATCAATTAAGCTTTGCAATTCATCAACTTTTGCTGATAATTGAGCAATCTTATCACTATTAATCATTTTATTTTGTGCTTCTAAAGCAAATGCCTGTGCTAATTTTTGATATTCGATTTCATCAAAATCAAATTTAACATTTAATACATCTAATGTTCCAAACAAACGTCTCCCCCACCAATTTCCAAAGTAAAAACGAAATTGGCCTGTTTGTGTTTCTTCAAAATAAAAGAACGGATAGCGTTGCCGTAAAAAGACAATTAAATTAGTACTCAAATAAGCGCTAAATTGTGTATAACTATCTGCAATTAAACGCTTATATGGTTCATCTGTATCAGTAACCTCATTTTGCAAAATTTCGCTTTGATAACGATTTTGATCAATTAATCGATATATCGCACAATCATCTTGCTTCGCAACTGCATCTGCTAATTCTTGTAAATATTGAAGTTTAGTACTTAATACATTAGCAAGATCATTTGTTGCTTTAGCATGATTGGCTAAAACAAACTGGTTTGAATCCGTCATATTTTTATCCCTCTTCAGTAAATCTTTTTTTCTTTATCTATATTGTTACAAAAAAAAGAGAGATAATCAAATACTAAATGAAAATTTTTTAAATGCTTAAACATTCCATTTGAATTGTTCGCGATGTTCGCGTAAATAACGACAAACACTTGCTCTATTTTCGTTATTAATACGTATCTTTAAATTTTTATTAAAAAACTTATCCATTTACTTCACCTCTTTCTAATCTTTAAAATACGCAAAAAAGTACGAAGTTTTTTTCTAACTTCGTACTTTTGATAATTTAATTAATTTTAACGTGCTAGATATTGGCGTTTATATTCTTTGACACCACTTAAAACGTATTTAGCTTGGTCTTTAGTTACATCTAGGCTAACATCTGCTTGATTAGTTGGTAATAACGAACTAAACAACTCTTCATATTCTTGCACGCTAACCTCTATACGCTGTTGTAAAAATTCTTGATTATCTGTTGCTTGTAAATAATCTTGATATCCAGGTTGCAAAAGTCCAGTGAAAAATTCGCCTTGTGCTCCAGAACCATAACTAAACAACCCTATACGATCACCTGCTTTTAAAGTTTTGCTATTATCAAGTAACGATAATAAGCTCAAATAAAGCGAGCCAGTATAAAGATTACCTACTTGCATGTTATATACACGCGATTCTTCAAAACGAGCCAACAGTTTTTGCGTAAGATCTTCTGGTTGTTCTTGTAAAGCTAAGCGTAGACTCTTTAAGCCCATCTTAGTATATGGTAAATGAAAGAGCAATGCTTCAAAATTCTTTAAATTCTTATTAGTCTTTGCTAAATAAGAATTAAATACCTTGATAAAAAAGTCCATATATGCATTAGCAGAAAACTTTCCATCAACCAATGCTTCACTAAAACCTAAAGGACGCCAAAAATCCATGATATTTTGCGCATATACTGCACTTTCATCTTCTAGCACTAAAAGCTTAGGATCTTTAGCAATCAAAATTGCCATTGCCCCGCCACCTTGTGTTGGTTCACCACCAGTATTAAGTCCGTAGCGTGAAATATCTGCACCAAAAATCAAAACCTTTTTATCGGGATTAAGTGCTACATATCCTTTAGCTAATTGAATAGCTGCAGTTGCAGCATAACACGCCTGTTTTAATTCCACAGCACGTAACTCTTTTTTTAAACCTAACAAATCGGCTACATAAATTGCTGCTGCTTTTGAATTATCAATACCCGACTCTGTTGCAAATAAAACCATATCGATTTTTTCTTTGTCTTCTGGAGTTAAGATCTTTTCTGCCGCATTAGCTGCCATTGTCACAACATCTTGCGTAGGCGGAATCACCGCCATCTTGCTTTGACCTATCCCAATTAAATACTTGTTAGGATCTTCATTGCGTGCATGGGCTAATTTCGCCATATCCACATAATATTGTGGCGTATAAAAGCCTAATTTGTCGATTCCGATCTTCATAATGTCTCCCCATTCTAAAAAATTAAGATATATTTGATTATATACCAATCTTTTGAATTCCGCACCATTCTTAATCTTATTTTTAAGAATTTGTAGTATAATTTATGATAAAGTTATTATTATTTTGAGGAGGAATTCATATGCCAGCAGTTCAAATGACAGTCAAAGGCTTGGTTCAAGGTGTCGGATTTCGTTATACGACTAAATTATTAGCGGATAAATTAGGAGTTACAGGATACGTTAAAAATTTAGATGATGGCGCTGTTTTTATTGTTGCACAAGCTCATCAACAAATCTTAGACCAATTTATCAGTGGGATAAAAGCTTCACCGACTCCTGCTGGTCGTGTCTCAGAAGTATTAATTGAAGATGTTGCTCCAAAAGATTATACTAAATTTTCTGTTACTTATTACTAATGATGGCTGTACTTGGCAAGTATTTGCCAAGTATTTTTTTGGAAATAAGTATAAAATGTCTAAAATTAAAATTACGTGAATGATTGAAAAAAATGCGTGCTTACAGTATAGTTATATTCAGAGTTTACTTTTCGAAAGGATTTGAATTATGAAAAAAACTAAATTATACAAGCTTATGCCTGTATTTTTGTTACTTCCACTTCTGTTGAGTGGCTGTGTTCAACGTACTAAATCAGGCAAACCTTATGGCTTTGTTTATGATCATTTGGCAATTCCTACGCAACACGCTTTAGAATGGCTAGCTAACGTCTTAGGTGGTAGTTATGGATGGTCTATCATTTTAATTACATTTATTGTTCGTTTAGTTTTGATGCCCATTATGTTAAAACAATCGCATAATGCCACTATCCAACAAGAAAAAATGGCTTCAATCCGGCCACAAATGATGGATATTCAAGAACGTCAAAAACGTGCCACCACACAAGAAGAAAAGATGGCTATTAGTCAGGAAATGATGGCCCTATATAAAGAAAATAACATATCTATGACCGGTGGTATTGGATGTTTACCGTTATTGATCCAAATGCCAATTTTTGCTGCTTTATATGCCGCTATCCAATACTCACCAGAACTTTCCAGTTCTGTCTTTTATGGTATTAACTTAGGTCAGCGTAGTCTATTTTTCGTGATCTTAACCGTCGTTATTTACGCATTACAAGGATGGCTAACTACATTAGGAATGCCTGAAGAACAAAAGAAACAAATGCAATCAATGATGCTTATCAATCCGGTTATGATGGCTTTCATGGCCTATGTTTCTCCCGCTGCATTAGGACTTTATTTCTTTGTAGGTGGAATCATTGCATGTATTCAAACTTTAATCATCAACGCTATGCGACCAAAGATTCGTCAAAAAGTTGCAGCTGAACTTAAAGCCAATCCACCTAAAAAAGTTGTTGCTAAAGTTACACCTACTAAACCAGTTTCATCAGCATCAAATAATCAAAAAACAGCTGATATGCACGCTAATAATCGCAAGCGCAACGCAGGAAAACAACAACGCCGTAAATAAGCTTTTAAGCAAATATTACGCTTTTTTATAACTCTGCATTTTTTAGGACTGCTAGAAATTCTAGCGGTCCTATTTTTTTAACAAACATACAAAAATACCAAAATCAATGCTTTTAAAAAGATTTTTAGTAAAATAAAAAAGCCCTCCTTACTGGCAAAACCAGTAAAGAGAACTCAAAAATCAAAATTACTAACTTTACTCTATCAATCCGATTGGCAAAGCGCATTTCATAAAAAACTATCTACAAGCTTAGTCATTTTCTTTGTTCATATTGAGTAATGGTAAGGTAATCTTAAAAATTGATCCTTGTCCAAAAACACTTTCAACAGTTAAATCGCCATGATAACCAGCAATCAAACGCTTAGCAATTGCTAAACCTAAACCGTTGCCACCTTGTTCACGGCTTCTTGACTTATCTACTCGATAAAATCTATCAAATACGCGAGTAATATCTTCTTTGGCTATTCCCTGACCAAAATCTTGTACCACAATTTCTACAAAACGTTCATTTTTAGCCATTGAAATTTGAATTTCCTTGCGTTCCCGTGAATATTTGACTGCATTGTCTAACAAGATAATCAATACTTGCTCTAAATGATTACGATAAATTTGCACAAAGGTTGGTCCTTTTAAGTCATCATCCATCAAAAAGACAAATTCTGGATGTATTAGCTTGAAATTTTCAAAAACTTGTAACCCTATAGACTGTATATCAGTAGTTTCATTAGCAAATTGAATTTCTACTTGTTCTGCACGAGAAAGATCTAACATTTCTTGAACTAAACTCTTCATTCGTTCAATTTCTTGTAACGATGCTTCAATTGAGTCATTTAAAACTTTAGGATCATCTTTGCCCCATCGATTCAACATATTTAAATGTCCTTGAATAATAGCGACTGGCGTACGTAATTCATGCGAAACATCTTCAACAAACTGTTGTTGTTGTAAGATATTTCGTTCCATCCGATCTAACATACTATTAAATAAAGTTCCCAGATCTGCTAACTCATCGTGTGTCCTAAACTCAGGAACACGTACATATGATAGCGCATTACCTTTTTCATCATTATTAATTTTACCAATTGTTTCATTTAAAGTATCAATTGGTCTAAGGAACCATGACGACAATCCATAACTTAACAAAGCAGCTGCAACCCCTGCAGTAATTCCAAACACAAAGAAAATTAACAATAACTTACCACGAGTCTTATCGTAATCATGCAAGCGATTAGTTACTTGCACATAGCCAATAACTTGATGTGTCAATCGCGAACGTACTTGTCTAGAAGTCACAAAAATGCTTTGCCCACTTTCCTTAGTCAAAGTATCATTATCTAATAAGGCCTTGGTAAACCTAACTGGAACATCACGCGAAGCAAAAATCAAATCCCCTGAGATATTATAAACACTCACTCCAAGATATTTACGTGAAAGAGTTGAAAATACTGCATCACTATAGATTCCTTCAGTATTTTTATCAACTGCCGTTTCATAATTTAAAACTTTTTTAACATCAGCAACTGTCAACTCAGCTTGATAATTTTCAAGACGTGCAACCGCTGTGTCTACTGCATTATGCGCATAATTTTCTTCTTGCTGTAAAAGTAAAGCAGAAAAACTTTGGTACAGCAGGATAAAAAAGACTGCAAATATTAAAACAACACCTAAGCCAGTAGCAATTGACCATTTAAACTTTAACGAAATAAATTTCTTATCTACCTCTGGTTGTTTTAAAATTATTCTTTTCATTTCTTATCTTCTCGCATCACATAGCCAGTTCCACGAACCGTTTGAATATAACTTTCATCTCCTGGACGATCAATTTTATTACGCAAATAACGGATATAAACATCTACAACATTCGTTTCAATTTGAGTTTCATATCCCCAAACCTTTTGCAATAATAAATCACGTGCTAATACAACATTGATATTTTCCATTAAAGTCAATAATAACTCATATTCACGTTTAGTTAGCTCAATTACTTCGTTACCACGACGAACAACATGATTTTCTTTTTCAATGCTTAAATCTTTATAAGTCACAATTGTTTGTTGTGTATCTTCACCTTGAGCTTGTTCATTTTCAAATTCAATTCGGCGGAAGATAGACCGAATGCGTGCTAATAATTCTTCAATAGCAAATGGTTTAACGATATAGTCATCAGCTCCATGATCTAAGCCAGCAACTCGATCAATAACCGAATCACGAGCAGTCATCATAATAATTGGTGTTTTTTTAACTTGACGAATCCGTCGACAAATTTCTAATCCATTTAAGCCTGGCACCATTAAATCTAGTAAAATGATGTCCCAATCATTATCTAATGCACTTTGTAAACCTTCTCTACCATCGACGAATTGCTCTACATAATACCCTTCATGCGTTAATTCAAGCGAAAGAAACTGAGATAGCCGTTCTTCATCTTCAATGATTAAAACCTTATTATTCATAAGCTATGCACTCCTATTAAGATTAATTAGTTTATTAAAAAAGCTTCATATTCTTCTCAATTTTAACATTTTAGCATAATAATTCCTATTCCAACAACTTAATTTTTTTAATTTAAAATATATGAATTATTAATTTTCCATAATTGCTATATCTTATAGAGTATTATATCAATTTTCAGACATATACTTTATTATGTTCAATTAATTGTTCCTTATGCTATAAAATGAATTTGACTGTTAAATTAAATATCCCAGAAAGAACCTAAAAAGATACCTTCTGGGATATTTATTTAATAATATCTAATTATTCTTCATGATACCAAGAGTAATGATAGATACCTTCTTTATCGGTTCTTTCATAAGTGTGTGCTCCAAAGTAATCACGTTGAGCTTGGATAATATTAGCTGGCAACACAGCAGAACGATATTGATCATAGTATGTGATTGCACTAGTAAAGCAAGGGCAAGCCACACCTGCTTTAATTGCTAAAGATGCAACTTCACGCACTGCATCTTGGTAATTAGCAGCAATTTGTGTGAAATATTCATCTAACAACAAGTTTTTCAACTCTGGATTACGTTCGAATGCATCTGTAATTTTTTGTAAAAATTGTGCTCGAATTATACAACCTTCACGCCAAATTTTAGCCAAATCACCAAAACGTAAATTCCAATCATAATGTTCCGATGCAACGCGTAATTGTTCGAAACCTTGTGCATAACTCATAATCTTGCTAAAGTACAGTGCTTGACGAATCTTTTCAATAAATTCTTTTTTATCTAATTGACTAGCATCAAAGACTGCTGGTTTAGCCAAGACCTTACTTGCAGCTACACGTTCATTTTTAAAGGTTGAAATGTACCGAGCATAAACAGATTCAGTAATCAAAGATTGTGGAACACCTAGTTCTAATGCACTTTGTGAACTCCATTTACCTGTTCCTTTATTTCCTGCACAGTCTAAAATCATATCAACAATTGGATTATCTGTGCCTTCATCATCTTTTCGTGTTAAAATTTCAGCTGTGATATCAATCAAATAGCTGCTAAGCTCGCCTTGCTTCCACTCGTTAAAGATATCTGCAATTTCTTCAACGGATAGACCTAACACATTGCGCAAAAGATCATAACTTTCCGCAATTAATTCCATATCACCATATTCTATTCCATTATGAACCATTTTAACATAATGGCCGGCCCCATTTGGTCCAATATAGGTCACACAAGATTGTCCATCTTCTGCTTTAGCAGCAATCTTATCTAAGATTGGTGCAACCAAATCATAAGCTTCTTTTTGTCCACCAGGCATCAAGGAAGGTCCTTCTAAGGCACCTTTTTCACCGCCAGAAACACCCATACCAATGAAATTAATATCTGAATTATCTAATTCAGCATTACGACGCATTGTATCTTCAAAGAAGGTATTTCCGCCATCAATTAACACATCACCTTTATCTAAGTAAGGTAATAGACTCTTAATGGTTGCATCAGTTGCAGCGCCTGCTTTAACCATCAAGATAATTCTTCTAGGTTTTTCTAAAGAAGCAACGAAATCTTCAATAGTATAACTTGCAACCAAGTTTTTATCCGGATGATCTTCAATTACTTCTTTTGTTTTTGCACCTGTTCTATTGAAAATTGCAACGGTATAGCCACGACTTTCGATGTTTAACGCAAGGTTTTTACCCATCACAGCCATACCGACAACCCCGATTTGTGGTTTATTCATTTTCGCAGAACCTCCCAAATATCTTATTGTTTCTTATTTATCTTACCAAAAAAACTAATAAATTAAAAGGTAGATTTAACAATAAAAAGTGCGTTAAAAACAACTCTTAACGCACTTTAGTTTAATTTGTGACATCTTTTTTGATAAGTATTGGTTTAGACTTATCATCGACCGTCTCTTTTGTAATTACTACTTTAGCAACATCTTTTTGATCAGGAATATCAAACATCACATCGCGCATCGTATGTTCTATAATGGACCGCAATCCACGTGCACCCGTATTGCGTTTTAAAGCAAGATTTGCTATTTCTTGTAAAGCTTCCTGTTCAAAGTCTAATTGAACACCATCAAGCTCAACTAACTTTTTATATTGCTTAACCAAAGCATTTTTAGGCTCGGTCAAGATACGTACCAAATCTTCTTTAGTTAATTTTTCCAAAGCAGTTAAAATCGGCAAGCGTCCAATAAATTCCGGAATTAAACCAAACTTCAATAAATCTTCTGGAATGATTTGTTGCATTAAGCTCTTGGTTTCATCATATTTTTGTTTAGAATCCACCCCAAATCCAATGGTTTTATCACCTAAGCGATTTTTAACCATCGTTTCAATTCCATCAAATGCTCCACCAACAATAAATAAAATATTAGTTGTATCGATTTGAATAAATTCCTGTTGTGGATGCTTTCTTCCGCCCTGAGGTGGAACGTTTGCCACTGTACCTTCTAAAATTTTAAGCAATGCTTGTTGCACACCTTCACCAGAAACATCTCGTGTAATCGAAACATTTTCGCTTTTCTTAGCAATCTTATCAATTTCATCGATATAAATGATTCCTCGTTGTGCTCTTTGTACATCATAATCAGCATTTTGTAACAGTTTTAGTAAAATATTTTCAACGTCTTCTCCAACATAACCTGCTTCCGTTAATGTTGTTGCATCAGCAATTGCAAATGGCACATTTAAGATACGTGCCAAACTTTGTGCTAAAAATGTCTTACCTGAGCCAGTTGGTCCTACTAAACAAATGTTACTTTTTTGTAATTCTGTTTCATCATCGCTCAAACTAGCATTGATACGCTTGTAATGATTATAAACGGCCACTGCTAATGTTTTTTTGGCTTCTTCTTGTCCAATCACATATTCATTTAAAATATCAACAATTTCTTTTGGAGTTGGAATATCTGTTAACTCGCGTGCAGCTTGTTCTTTATTTTCAGTATTAATAATCGATTGTGCAAGTGCTACACATTCGTCACAAATGTATACGCCAGGACCAGAAATCATGCTTTTTACCTGTGCTTCCGCTTTACCACAAAATGAGCATGCGATTGGTTCACCATTGTCCATATCTTCGTACATAAAAATCACCCTTGCATAATAATTACTTTAATTCTACCAAACTTCGATTTGAAAAGCTAACAGTTATGCTCAAATGCATAATATTAGACAAGCAGTGCCAAATCAACACTGCGGCGATCTAGCACTGCTTGCTTTTCTTATTAAAATCTTAATAGCGCTGCTAAATTATTCAGCATCGTCAGCTTTACGAGTTTGTTTAGCAGAACCTGCAATCATGTCAACAACTTTCTTGATTGCAATATCGTGCTTAAGCATGTCAACAGACAATGCTTGACGAACCACGTCTTCTTCCATACCGTATTGTTCAGCTAATTGTTTAATTTCTTTAGCAACTTCTTCGTCAGAAATTTCTAAGTTTTCAGCAGCTACGATAGCTTCTAAAACAAGGTTAGTCTTGACACGTTTTTCAGAGCCTTCTTCAAATTGTTTATGCAAGTCAGCTTCAGTTGTACCGGTTAATTTATAGTACATATCTGGGCTGATACCTTGTTGTTGCATTCCAGATAAATATTGGTTCATTTGACGATGAACATCTTCATGAATCATTGCACTAGGAATTTCACCGATTGTTGCGTTTTCAACTGCTAATTCTAAAGCTTCATCTTGGATAGCTGCATTAGCTGCTTCAACTTTTTTGGCTTTGATTTCTTCTTTAATCTTAGCCTTTAATTCTTCTAAAGTTTCAACATCTTCATCAATATCTTTAGCAAATTCATCATCTAATTCAGGTAATTGTTTTGCTTTTACTTCATGAATCTTTGTTGTAAAGATTGCTTCTTTACCTGCTAAATCTTTTGCATGGTATTCTTCGGGGAAGGTTACCTTAACTTCGACTTCTTCACCAGCTTTGTGACCTACTAATTGATCTTCAAAACCTGGGATGAATTGACCAGAACCTAATTCTAAGGAGTAATTTTCAGCTTTACCACCATCAAAAGCTACACCGTCAACTTTACCTTCATAATCGATAACAACTGTATCACCGTTTTCTGCTGCTTGATCTTCTTTCAAAACAAGTTCAGCTTGTTGTTGACGACGGTTTTCTAATTCTGCATCGATATCACCCTTCAATACACGTGTTGGACGTGGTGTAACTTCTAAATCTTTGTATTGACCCAATTGAACTTCTGGTTCAACTGTCACATCTGCAACAATAACCCAAGCTTGGCCTTTTTCCATTGATTCAACATCGATTTCTGGTTGATCTACTGGCTTGATACCTGCTTCTTGCACAGCTTGTGAGTATACTTCTGGTAAGATGACATTCAAAGCTTCTTGGTATAAAGCTTCTTCACCATACATTTTGTTAAAGATTTGACGAGGTACTTTACCTTTACGGAATCCAGGAACGTTTAAGGACTTCTTCACACGTGTAAATGCTTTATCTAAACCTTCCTTGATTTTTTCAGGTGCAATTTCAAATGTTAATTTACCATTATTTGTACCTTCTTGTTTTTCCCATTTTACAGACATTATTTTCCCTCCGAGCGAAAAATTTGTACAATAAATATTCTATTGCATACTCAATTAGTGTACCTTAGAATTCCCAAAAAGTAAATGTTTATCACTTAAAAAACCTTTTTTAACATAAATTCTTCAGTTTTTTTAGTAATTCTAGGCTATTTTTTACTGTTATATTAAACAAAAAGGTCCGAGTAACACTCGGACCTTTAAACCATTAACGTTAATATTAGTCGTCGATTTCAGAAACGACACCAGCACCAACTGTACGGCCACCTTCACGAACTGTGAACTTAAGACCTTTTTCGATAGCAACTGGAGCGATCAATTCAACAGTAAATGTTACGTTATCACCAGGCATAACCATTTCTACACCTTCAGGTAATTCAATGACACCTGTAACGTCTGTTGTATGGAAGTAGAATTGTGGGCGGTAGTTTGAGAAGAATGGTGTATGACGGCCACCTTCTTCTTTAGTTAAAACGTAAACTTCACCTTTGAATTTCTTGTGTGTTTGAATTGAACCTGGTTTAGCCAAAACTTGACCACGTTCGATTTGGTTACGGTCAACACCACGAAGTAAAGCACCAATGTTATCGCCAGCTTCACCTTGATCAAGTGTCTTACGGAACATTTCAACACCAGTAACAGTTGTCTTAACGATATCATCATGTAAACCAACGATTTCAACTTCGTCACCAACTTTAACGATACCACGGTCGATACGACCAGAAGCAACTGTACCACGACCAGTAATTGTGAACACGTCTTCAACAGGCATCAAGAATGGCTTGTCTGTAGGACGTTCTGGAGTTGGGATGTATTCATCAACTGTATCCATTAACTCTAAGATAACAGCTTTTGCATCTGCATCGCCTTCAAGAGCTTTCAAAGCAGAACCACGGATAACAGGAATGTCATCGCCAGGGAATTCATATTCGCTTAATAAGTCACGAACTTCCATTTCAACTAAGTCTAACAATTCTTCATCGTCAACTAAGTCACACTTGTTCAAGAATACGATCAAGTATTCAACACCAACTTGGCGAGCAAGTAAGATGTGTTCACGTGTTTGTGGCATAGGACCATCAGTTGCAGCAACAACTAAGATAGCACCATCCATTTGAGCAGCACCAGTAATCATGTTCTTAACGTAATCAGCATGTCCTGGAGCATCGATATGAGCGTAGTGACGTTTTTCTGTTTCATATTCAACGTGAGCTGTGTTGATTGTAATACCACGTTCACGTTCTTCTGGAGCAGCATCGATAGAAGCGTAATCAGAAGCTTCTGCCAAACCTTTTTCAGCTAATACTGTTGTGATTGCTGCTGTTAAAGTTGTTTTACCATGGTCAACGTGGCCAATTGTACCAATGTTAACATGGGGTTTTGTTCTTTCGTAATGTTCTTTTGCCATTAATACGAACCTCCTGTAATTTTGCAAAGACAATCTGCAATAATTTGCCGATAATCCTTTAATTTTTATTATACTACTTCTCCGGCAGAAATCCAAGCAATTTTGCTCTTTTAATCGCCCTTTGAAGTAGAATCCTTGAATTATTATATATATGAGAGCCGTGTTTGTAAATACTAAAATTAAAATTAATAAAATTTTTTGGTTAATTTTTAACAAATCCAAGCTGTCAGTTGCTCTTCTAGTGCTTGCGCTACCTTTTGCAAAGAATTTGATAGTTGTGCAACTTGTTGATCATTAAGCAAAACATGTTGCCATGTACTATAATCATCTATTTTTGAAAAATCTGGATATAACAATGTTAATTTCAAATAAATCTCTTGTAAACGCATTGAGTCATCAAAAAATTTTGTCTGATAATATAAATATTGATCTGTTTGTTCTACAGATTTAAGCTCATGTAAATTAACTGTTATCGTTTCTTGCCAAATATTTCGATAATTAATTTCAGTTACTCCTAATTTTGCTAAATCTTCTAAAATTTGAACTTTGATTAATTGATGAACATCACTGTCTAATAACAACATTCGACTAATTTCCACAAAGTCTTCGCCAGTAAGCTGATAGGCTTGCATTAAAACTCCACGCTGCTCAAATGGCCGTAAACTCCCTAAGTATTTAAAGTCTTTTTTTATACGCGCCAAATCAATTTGATTGTCCAATTGATACTTAGCTAATTGTTCTTGCCAAAACAAGTTGATCTTATCATTTAAAATATCACGTATAGCTAGCATTAATTGTTCTAAGGCAATAATTTGCTTAGCCTTAAATCCCAAATTTAAATAAAATAATAACAGTTCATCATCTTCTAGATACTGTGGTAAGTATTCCTGTGCAATCTGATAAGCTTGTTGATGCTGTGCTAGCTTGTTTAAATTACATACCAAATAATAGTTATTGCGAAAGTTTTTTTGTTGTAAATAAAGTTGTTCTAAACAAAACTGTGCGCGTTGATATTGTTTATTTGTAATATAATCTTGCGCTTGCTGAAATAATTCGTTATTTTCCATATTTTTTAATCACTAATAAATACGACAAGCCTAGGCTTGTCGTATTTATTATTTATCTTCCTTTACCTTTTTAGGTGTTGTTGTTTTCTTCTTATATTTGGCACCGTTACCGTTGTTTTGATTAATTTCCATAATTACCGGTAAAATAACTGGATGACGCTTTGTTTGCTCATATAGGTAATGAGTCAACTGTTCTTTGATATCTTGTTTCAAGTGACCCCAGTCAAACTCTTTGTTGTCAAGATTATTTTGGACAACTTTTGTAACAATCTCTTCACTTTCAAGCATCAAATCTTTACTGCTCTTGATGTAAACAAAGCCTCTAGAAGTGATTTTAGGTGTTGCAACAATTTTCTTTTTACGTCGGTCAATCGTTACAACTGCAATGAAAATACCATCTTCAGATAAAATTTTACGATCTCGCAAGACAATATTTCCGATGTCACCAACTCCGCTACCATCAATCATTGTATCGCCTACAGTTACACTAGAAGCAACTAGCATCTTACCCCGTTCATATTCAGCCACATCGCCTTTTTTCAATAAGAAAATGTTTTGCGGTAAAATCCCAACTTCTTGTGCGCAATCTGCACTGGCTGCTAACAAGCGATACTCGCCTTGTACAGGGAACAAATAACGTGGTTTCAATAGGTTAAATAATAGTTGTAAATCATTACGACTAGCATGACCTGAAGAAGCAAACTTATCAGAAATTGCACGTACGTCTGCACCTGTTCGATAAATCATATTTCTTGTCTTAGCCACATTGGTTTCCATTGCATGTGAAGGCGTGGTCGTGATAAAAACTAAATCTCCTTCATGGAAATTAATAAACTTATGCTTAGCTTGTGCCATTTTTTGCAATGACTTGAGTGGTTCTCCTGAGCGACCAGTCTCTAAAACAACAACTTTTTCGTCATCGTATTTTGAAACATCTTCAATCCGAATCAACAAATCTTTAGTTGGTAAGTGTAATTTTTTTAATTTCATTGCTGTTCGTACAATTTTTTCGGCATCATGGCCTGTTAAAGCTACCTTACGCCCTTGTGTCGCTGCTGCATTCAAAATTTGTTGTAAACGCAAAATATTTGAAGCAACACAAGCAACAACAATACGCCCTTTGTGATATTCAAAAGTTTCATTAATAAACTCATAAATCACGCGTTCATTAACAACTTCTTTAGGGTTTTCCGCATTAGCAGAATCGCTAAGTAAAGCTAAAACACCTTCTTTACCAATTTCTGCTAAGCGCGCTAAATCCGTTTGATATCCTTTAGCAGCTGTTTGATCAAATTTAAAATCACCAGTATAAACAATATCACCATGCTTTGTTTTCAAAACAATTCCTAATGAATCAGGGATCGAATGTGTTGTTTTAAAAAATGATACACTCGCAGTTTGAAAATCAATTTCAGTTTGTGCATTGATAACATGAAAATCTTTAAATTTACGTGCGTCATCTTCATTTTCACAGGCAATCTTAGCTAAGGCAATCGTCAACTCCGAGCCAAAAACTGGCACATCAAATTCGCTAACAAAATACGGTAAAGCTCCAATTGCATCGGCGTGTCCGTGTGTTAAAAACACACCCACAATTCGGCGAGCATTTTGTCTTAAATATTCAAAATCAGGGATAACTACATCTATCCCCAACAATTCATTTTCTGGGTACTTTAACCCACAATCAAAAATAAAAATATCATCGTCCACTTCAACGACATACATGTTTTTAGCATTTTCACGTATGCCACCTAGTGAAACGATTTTTATTTTACTCATACTTTCACCTCGGTCTGTTAAATTTCTAATTGCTTAAATAAAGCTACTTCTTGTTTTTCATCTAGTGCAAGTAATGGCAAGCGCAAGCCTCCAACCTGAATTCCTTGATGGTTTAAAGCTGCCTTAATAGGGCCTGGTGATGGTAAACTAAACAATGCTTCAACTTTAGGCGTCAAGTCACACATTAATGTGGCTGCTTTTTTTACATTTCCTTGATCAATCGCTTGATACATTTGTTGCATTTCTTGACCATAGATATGACTAGCCACAGAAATAACTCCTGTTGCCCCTAATGTTTTTGCTACTAATGTATTTTCATCTTCACCCGTGTACACTAAAAAATCAGCTGGGGTTTGGGCAATAATCTTAGCTAAATTGACATTACCTGTACAATCTTTAATACCAATGATATTAGGATGTTTAGCCAATTGACTAATCGTTTCTACTTCCATCGTTACACCTGTTCTACCAGGAATATTGTAAATCAAAATAGGCAACTTAGTGGCATCCGCAACAGCCGTAAAATGTGCTAACATTCCTGCTTGATTAGGCTTATTGTAATAAGGAACAACTACCAATGCCGCATCGACACCAGGAATTTGGGCTACTTGATTCGTATATTCAATTGTTTGAGCTGTATTATTTGAGCCTGTTCCCACTATTAATGGAACACGTTTATCAATAATACGTGCACACTCTCTGATAACGGTAAATTTTTCAGCTACAGTCAAAGTTGGTGCTTCACCAGTCGTACCACACGCCAAAATAGCTTGTGTTCCTGTTTGCAACAAATGTTCGATTAACTTTTCTAAACGTTGAACACTCACTTGACTGCCATCTTGTGTAAATGGTGTTACCATCGCTGTCATAATTTGCGCATTTTTTAAATCCATCATTTTAACCTCACTTAGTTTTTAGGTACAGCTAATAAATCCAAAGCATGAAGACGCTCTGCAATCTGTACAGAATTCCAAGCAGCACCTTTTAATAAGTTATCCGCTACACAATACAAATGGAAGGCATTTTCTTGTTCTTGATCACATCGAATACGTCCCACAAACGTTTCTTTTTTACCTGCAGCCATAATTGGTTGTGGGTAAACTTGGTTAGCTGGATCATCTTGTAAAACAACCCCTGGGGCTTTAGCTAAGATTCCTTTAATTTTTGCTACATTTGCTCCTGGTTTTTCCAACTCAAACCACACTGATTCACTATGCCCAATTGCAACAGGAACACGAATACATGTTGCTGTTACCTGCAAGGATTGATCGCCCATAATCTTTTTAGTTTCATTAATCATTTTCCATTCTTCATGTGTATAACCATCATCTTCAAAGACATCAATCTGAGGTAGTGGATTAAAAGCAATTTGATAATGTTTTTGATCACTAGCAACAGGCAAAACCTCTGCTTTACAACTTTTTTTGTCTAAAACATCTTTAGTTTGTGTCATCAGTTCTTCAATTGCACGATTTCCTGCACCAGAAACCGCTTGAAGGGTGGTTACAACAATTTTTTTCAATCCATATACTTTACGTAATGGTTCTAAAGCTACCATCATTTGAATCGTTGAGCAATTTGGATTGGCAATTAACCCTTGATGTTTGTATAAATCGTGTTCGTTTACTTCTGGCACAACCAAAGGAACATCTTTATCCATTCTAAAAGCACTAGTATTGTCAACCACTACTGCTCCTCGTTTAATCGCTTCAGGTGCAAATTTCTTAGAAATCCCACCACCAGCAGAAAACAATGCCAAATCGATATCTGTAAATGATTCTGGCACTAATTCCTCTACTACAACATCTTGATCTTTAAAGGACAAAACTTTACCTGCCGAGCGTTTAGATGCTAAAAATTTAACACTTGCAATCGGTAAACTCGATTGTTCCAACATTTGAATCATTCTTGTTCCAACTGCACCAGTTGCACCTACGACAGCTACACGATATTCATTCATACAAAAAACCCTTCTTCTCTTGAAAATTAATTATACCATACAGTGATACTATTACGCTTGATTTTACTATGATTCAACTTTTATATGCAAGTATAATTATTTACTTACTTTTTTGCTCAATTGTAAATTTAGAATTTGCCCTTTTTTTGTATCCTGCTGCTTTACCATTTTGTGTTCTTTTTTCTTGCTTGCTTTCTTCGGTATCATCTTCTTTAGGTAACAAAATTTTATGTGAAGCGTTGATGCGCCCTTGTGAATCAATTTCAGTTACCTTAACTTCTAAAACATCACCAAGTTTAACTACATCTTCAACTTTTTCTACACGTTTAGCAGCTAATTGCGAAATATGAACCAAGGCTTCTGTTCCTTTGAAAAGTTCAACAAATGCTCCAAATTTTTCAATTCTTGTTACCTTAGCTTGATAAATATCTCCAACTTTAGCTTCACGTGTCAATTCTTCGATGATTTCTTTAGCACGTGTAATCATCGCTTGATCATTAGATGCAATTTGGACTAAACCTTCCTCATCAATATCAATCTTTACACCAGTTTCATCAATAATTTTATTGATTGTGTCGCCACCTTTACCGATAACAATCTTAATTTGATCTTTTTTAATTTGTAACGATTCAATCTTTGGTGCATATTCAGAAAGTTGCAATCTTGGTTGAGCAATTGTGTTTTCAATTACATCTAAGATTTGGAAACGTGCTTTTTTAGCCTGAGCCAAAGCTTGCGCAAGGATTTCTCTGGTTACACCATCAACTTTAATATCCATCTGTAAAGCTGTAATACCTTTTCTTGTTCCAGCTACCTTAAAGTCCATATCGCCTAAATGATCTTCAATTCCTTGAATATCTGTCAAGATAGTATAGTCTTGTCCTTCTTTAACCAAGCCCATTGCAATTCCAGCAACAGGCGCTTTAATCGGAACACCACCTGCCATCAAAGCTAATGTTCCTGCACAAATACTTGCTTGTGAAGACGAACCATTTGATTCCAAAACTTCAGCTACTAATCTAATTGTATATGGGAATTGTTCTTCACTTGGAATCACTGCCTTTAAGGCTCTTTCGCCCAAAGCCCCATGTCCAATTTCACGTCTACCAGGTGCACCTGAACGACCAGTTTCACCTACACTAAATTGTGGGAAATTGTATTGATGCATGAAATGCTTGGTTTCTTCTTTGCCTAGGCCATCTATTGTCTGTCCTTCACCTAAGGTAGCTAACGTTAAAACAGATAACACCTGTGTTTGTCCACGTGTAAATAACCCCGATCCATGGACACGTGGTAAGAAATCAATCTGTGCGTCTAAAGGCCGAATTTCATCAATTTTACGTCCATCTGGTCTAATATCTTCTTTAGTAATTAAAGTTCTTACAGTTTGCTTTTCTAAATCATCAATTAATTGAACAACCTCAGCCATTTTTTCATCATAATCTTCTGCTTGAGCAAATTTTTCCTCATAAAAAGCCACTAAATCAGCCTTGGCTTGTTCAATATTTGCATCACGTTGTAACTTATCAAAAGTCGTTATTGCTTCACGTAAAGCTTGATAACCTTTATCATAAATTTCTGCTTGTAATTCTTCATTTTGTGGTAAAACATCGTATGACATCTTAGCTTTACCTATCTGAGCAATAATTTTTTCTTCAAACGCACAAATTCGTTTGATTTCTTCATGCGCAAACATCAAACCATCTAAAATTTCATCTTCGCTAACTTCTTTTGCCCCTGACTCTACCATGTTGATATTTTCTTTAGTTCCGGCAACCGTCAAATCCATATCACTAAGTTCTTCTTGTTGCGGTGTAGGATTAATAATTAATTTCCCATCTACTCGACCAACCTTAACAGCCGCCACAGGTCCACAAAACGGAATATCTGAAATACACAAAGCAATAGATGAAGCTAATAAAGCTGTCATTTCTGGTGAGCAATCTGGCTCAATACTTAAAACGGTGTTAGTAATCTGAACTTCGTTGCGATAATCTTCAGGAAATAGTGGCCTAATTGGACGATCAATCAAACGTGCTGTCAATGTTGCATGTTCACTTGGTTTAGCTTCACGCTTAATAAAACCACCAGGCATCTTACCAGCAGCATACATTTTTTCATTGTAATTAATCGTTAACGGGAAAAAATCCCCTTCACCGGCTTCCTTTTTCCCAACCGCAGCAGCTAACACCGTTGTTTCACCATATCGTAAAAGTGCTGCCCCGTTAGCTTGCTTTGCAACTTCACCAATTTCAACTTGTAATGTTCTTCCTGAAATATCCAATTTAAACACATTTTTCATCAGTACTACCTCCACCGAATCTTAACTTCTTTACAATTTTGTTCATTTAATAATAAGTATACACCTTTTTCGTTAAAAAAACGGTTACAATTTTCAAATATTAAAAAAGCAAGGCCAAATAGCCTTGCTTGAAATAAAATTAACGACGTAAGCCTAAGCTCTTGATTAATTCACGATAACGTTGAACATCTGTCTTACGCAAGTATGCTAACAAGTTACGACGATGACCGATTTTTTTCATCAAACCGCGTCTTGAAGCGAAGTCTTTCTTGTGTGTACGAATATGTTCGTTAAGTTCGTTGATGTCAGCTGTTAAAACTGCGATTTGAACTTCTGCAGAACCTGTGTCGCCTTCATGACGAGCATACTTCTTCATGATTTCGTTTTTCTTTTCGTTTGAAATAGCCATTGTATTTCCACCTTTCATATAAATGTTGCCTCAAACCGAGTAAGTCGTCGGTGTTGTCGTCAAACTAAGTTAGAGGTCTAGTACGGCTAATACGTACTCCTATAATTTACTAGAGATTGGCTTAAAAAGCAAGTCTTTTTTGTATTCAAATCTATGTCAAGGAAATTTTCTTGACATTAAACGCATTTTTTTATTGCATTGTTGTGCTAGCTCTTGTATAATGATTTATGTTGAAAAATTCAGTGATACCGAATTACGGAATCATCCAAGTTGGAGGTGAATTTCATGCCAATTATTAAATCCGCAATCGAACGTGTTAAAACAAGTGAAAAAGCAAATGCTCGCAACTCTGCTCAATTGAGCCAAATGCGTACAGCAATCAAAAAATTTGAAAAAGCTAAGACTGCTGGTGCAGATAACGTAGAAGAACTTTACAAGTTAGCAGTTTCTGCAGTTGATAAAGCTCATTCAAAAGGTTTAATCAAAGCTAACAAAGCTGCTCGTGATAAATCACGTATGGCTGCTCGTTTAGCTAAATAATTTTTAACCAGGGATTCCCTGGTTTTTTTATTTCCATAAAAAAGCGTATGAACTTAACTCCTTCAGTTATTCATACGCTTTTTAATTATTTAGTTTTGACAGTATTCAAATAAAAACATCTGAAAAATTAATTCAGGAGCTTGATTAGTTGATTTTAGCTTTTCTTCTGCCTTGATTAATCCCAAAAAAGCATTTTGTAAATTACCAAGAGAAAATCGCATAATTGTTTTTGTAGCCAATTGAACGCGATAAGGATGAACTTTTAATAACTTGACGATATCGCCTTGCAGATATCCTTGTTGCTGTAAAATTTTAACTTGCAACAATAAGCGGAATTGACTAACTAATAAAGCATTTAACTTTAACGGCTCTTTTTTTTGTAACAAAAGATCTTTATATAGTTTAAATGCATCTGTTACCTGGTGCTTCAACACCAAATCTCCTAAAGCAAAAATGTCTTGTTCTAAAGAAATAGCCACCATCTGTTCTACAGTAGTCACATCTATCGTTTTGTCATCTTTTTTAGCCAACATTACTTTATTAAGCTCACTCATAATAAGAGGTAAATTTGCATTTGTTCGCGCAATTAATAGATCTAAAGCCAATGGTTGAATTGTAAAGCTTATCCCTTGTAAATATTTATTTACATAGCTTTTTAGCTCGCGTTCATTTAAAGGTTCATTTTCCACTACTAACGCCGTTTTCAAAAGTGTTTTTACAACTTTTTTGCGCTTATCTAATTTTTCATAAGGAGCAAAAATAATCAAGGTTGTTGAACTTTCTGGTGCAAGTAAATAATTGTTTAACAACTCTAAATCGTGTTCTACTTTATTCTTTTTGCTTTCTCCAGTTAAAAAATAAGGATTTTCAATAAAGACTAAGCGCTTTTGTCCAAAAAAAGGAATTGAAATCGCATCATCTAAAGCTTGTGTAATCGGTGTTTCTTGCATATCATATTGACCGATATTTAACTCTTGTTCATCTTTTGGAATCATTTTGATTAATAAACGCTTGATTTGACGTGCTAAATATTGTTCTTGCCCTAAAATTAAATACACATTTGCCAAACTGCGCTTGGCTTTTAAATCAGCGATTAGTTGTTGTGCTTTGATCATAAAACGCTCCTCTTGCATAGGTTTTAATACTTAATGTTGCATCTTTAGGAATTAACTTAATCATTCCCACATCGGCTGTTAGCAAATACGGCACATGATAAGTACTTAAAGTTTCCAAAGTTTCTTCATTTGGATGACCGTAACGATTATTTTTCCCTGCCGAAATAATTGCTAATTTAGGCGGTCCAATACCAGCTACAAACTCTGGAGCTGTAGCAGTTTTACTTCCATGATGTCCCGTTTTTAAGACATCAACTTTTAATTGTGGATATGTTGTTAAAATTTTACGTTCATTGGCTTGATCTAAATCTCCTGTAAAAATAAAATGCACTCCATTTATATTGCGATATAAAACTAGCGAATCTTCATTTTTTCCTTCTCCGGTAGTAAATGGATGCAATAACTGATAATCATTGGCTAAATGGTCTTGATATCCTACAAAACATGGACTTACATCACTCATTTTATTTATTGACTGTTTAAGACGCACTTGAAAACTAGCTAATTTCTCCATCCCCGCAGGTACCGCAATTTTATTTATTTTAATACTTTGACTTAAACTAGCAAAATTACCTACATGATCTGTATCTTGATGCGTTAAATACAAGACATCAATATGATCTAAACCTTTACTTAATAAATAATTCGCAATTATCGTTTGTCCTTTAGTTTGTGTTACTCTTTCTTGCCATTTTTCAGTATTAAAATTTAATTGTCCACCAGTATCAATCAAGACAACCTGCCGATTCAATGCATCTCGAATCAGCGTGCTATCACCTTGACCAATATCAAAATATACGACTTCACTTTCTAACGGACAGTGAATAATAATAAATGAATTTACATAGGCTAGTATCAACAAAGTTAGCTTAGTCTTAAGATGCTTTTTATTTTCACAAAGAAACGTTATTCCTAAAAAAACAAGCACAAAAAATAAACTTGGTTTACCAAAAATTAGCATTCCTTTTAATTTAGCTAAAAACGCTAGTACTGCTACTAATCCTTTTAAAAAATAATTACAAATAAATTGTATAGGCCAACAAAAAATTCCAAGCAAAACACTCGGTAAAATCAGCCATTCAAACAAAGGATTAATCAAAATAGACAATAATGTAGTCCAAATATTCCACTCAAAGGTATGCCACAACATCAAAGGAATGCTATAAGCACTCATCTTAATACCTGTTAGTACCGCATTTTTAGGACGATTAACAACTAAAATAAACGTCAATAAATAACTTAATTGTGCCCCCAAAGCAAAAATAGCTGCAGGCGTTAAAAAAAGATTCATTATTAACACAATTGACCAAGCTTCTGTTGTATTCAAACGTAACTGTCTTAAATTAAGGCAATCACTAAAAAGCTTTAACCAAGACATAGCCAAAGAACGTGTTAAACTTAAAGCTCCTCCGCCTAAAATTGCATATAACGGTAATATCAATAATAATACTTTATTAGTTGTTTCTTTAGTAAGATGTAACCAGCTAAAAAGTTTTTTGATACCTGCAACTAAATAAAAGACATGCATCCCTGATAGAGAAAACAAATATAATAAACCGAGTTGTGAAATATTATCGCTAATTGTTTGAAAATCATCACTTTGATACCCCAACAACAAGACTTGCCCAAACCATCCTAAAGGTTGTTTACAATGATCTAGTTTCAATAGCCAAGATTTGCGTAAATCATGAATTCTAGCCAAAAATTTTTGGTGCCACTTAAGTACATTTAAATTATCAGTGAGCTGCAGTTGACTGATTTGAAATGAATTGACAATATTTTTGGTTAAGATAAAGCGTTGATAATCAAATTGATTTTCATTAGTTGGTCCATTAATTGCTTGTAGTTCACCATCAAATGTTAAAATTTTAGTTTTTTGATTAGCTTGCCAATATTGCTGTTGTGCCTGACTTTCTAGCGTATAATAAGCAGTTACTTCTTGTCTACCTTCAAACCACTTACCTTGTAGTTTCAATAAATTACCACTAACTTCGCAATTATCTGGATAAAGCAATAAATGTTGGCTTTTCATTTCTGTTGCTTCATTAATGGATTTTTTTGTTATATTATTTTGCCATAATGTTAAATAACCAAATAAAATAAAACTTAATATTCCAATACTGATAACAATCTTTTTATTTTGGGTCGCTAAAATGCGTACCCAAATAATTACAAGAACTACTAATGCAAGCCATGAAAAAGATAATTTAACATAGCCCAACCCCAACAACGCGATAGCCGTAAAAAACAGCAAATATTGACGCGTAAATTACTTACCAGTCGAATTAAAAATATCGCCAGCGACTATCGCTTGTAAAAATTCTGGGTCAATCTTAACTTGTTCAACTTGAACATTTTTTAACTTTAATAACGAAATTGCATAAGGATCATTATTGTAATTACGTAAATAATAAATCTTACTAATCCCTGCTTGTAATAACATTTTTGTACACTGTAAACATGGAAAATCTGTCACATAGATTTCTGCTCCATCTGTTGCCACTCCAAATTTAGCACACTGTAAGATAGCATTCATCTCGGCATGAATCGTTCTAACACAATGATTTTCTACGACATAACAACCTTCATCAATACAATGCACATCTCCAGAAACAGAACCATTATAACCACCCGCAATCACACGCTTATCGCGCACTAAGATTGCACCTACTGCCAAGCGTGTACATGTACTGCGCATTGATAATAAAACTGCTTGTGACATAAAATATTGGTTCCAAGGAACTCTTTGTTTTCCCATCTTTTCCACCTCGTCATTACTCATAAAATCATTTCTAGTTATGAGTATAACATAATTCATCTGTTATATTACACCGTTAATTGGCCACTAATCGCTTCAAATGTCTTATCACCAATTCCTGAAACATTTTTAATTTCATCGATTGACTTAAAACTTCCATGTTCACTACGATATTGTAAGATTAAATCGGCTTTTTTATCACCAATTCCAGTTAATTGTTCAAGTTGTTCTTTAGTTGCAGTATTAAGATTAATCTTATCAGAATCTGCTGTTGGTTCTTGAGCTGTTGCTTGTTCATTTGTAGTTGTTGCTTGCGTCGTTGCTTGTTGCAGTTGATTTTCTTGTGAGATTAATGCCGGGCTTGCAATCGTTGGTTCTTCGCCTATACTTGGAATATAAATTAACATCTGATCAAATAATTTACACGCTAAATTAACTTGTTGACAATCTGCTTGCTTGGTTACCCCACCCGCTTGTTTAATTACATCATTAACTCGCGCACTGCTAGCTAGTTTATAAACTCCAGGATGATTGACTTGCCCTTTAATATCAACATAAACCCACTTTGTAGTTGTACTAGATGCTTGGCTATTAATTTGTGAAATACTACTTTGACTGACTGTGCTTTGCATATCTAGTTGTGTAGTTTGCTTAGGTTGCATACTAATTTTAAAAATACCAAATCCCAACAAAATAACAGCACAAACACCTATTATGATAATTTTAAATTTATTTTCTTGGAAAAATTCTTGTAATCTTTCCAATCTGCTCACCTCCTGTTATTTGCACCATCTTTAAATACGCAAAAAAGACTGTTCCTTTTTTCACGAACAGTCTTTCTAATCGTTATTTTCTAAATATTTCAAAGCATCTTGGATATTTCTCACCGGGACTATCTTCATGTTAGTTTTGATTTTAGATGCCGCTCTTTTAGCTTCTTGATAATTAGTTAAAGCTGCTGGATCAGCCTTTTTTTGCGCTTTAGATACAGGATTATTAGGTGCAAAAAAGACTGTTGCTCCTGACTTAGCACTTGCTACAACTTTTTTATCAATTCCGCCAATATCACCTACATGTCCATCCTGAGCAATTGTCCCAGTCCCTGCAATTTTACGCCCTTTTGTCAAATCTTTTTGTGCTAATTGTTCATATAATTGCAACGTTAACATCAAACCTGCAGAAGGTCCCCCAATATCTTGCATATTAGCTTCAATTTTTTTAGGAGTTTGAATCTGCACTTGTTGCATCATTGTAATTCCTAAGCCATTTTGCTTAGAGTTAATTTTTTGTAGTTTACCAGTAATTTGTAATGTCTTTTTTTGTCGCAAAACCGTCAGTGTCACCGGTTTTGTTATGTCTTTTTGTTTCAGTGCTTGCATAAAAGTTTCTAGAGTTGGATAACTTTTACCATCTAATTTAGTAATTAAATCTCCTGGTTGTAACTTACCTTTAAAATCAGAGTTTTTTGTTGTTGTAATAACACCTAGTCCATAAAACTTTTCTGTAACTGGTTGATGTGCCAAATTTAATGCTACATATTGCGCCTGATTAACCGCATCTTGCATATAATATTGTTCCATAGCATCGTATTCTTTGATAGTGTTTGTCCCCAAAGATTCACTTTTTGTCTCAATATCATAAAACGGTGTAATCCATCCTTTTAATAACATAAATGGTGTGGCCTGCATCATATTAACATAAACTAACATTAATTTCCCTTTTGCTTGACTCGTTTTACCATCAACTTTAACGTAATCTGCAACGTTTTTGGCAGCGCCTGGATATTCAACATAATACGGCAACGGACAAGCGAAAAAAGCCACCACTAATGCTAACAAACTCAGTAAAACAACGAACTTTTTTGTCTTAATCTTTCTCAGCCCACTTTCTTAATAAAGCTTGTTGTACTTCTGAACAAACAAAATTTTCTATTGTTCCGCCGAATTTGGCGATTTCTTTAATCATACTAGAAGAAACTACACTGTATTGTGGATTAGCTAACAACAAAACCGTCTCAATTTCTGGTGCTAGTTGTTTATTAATCAAAGCTATTTCTTGTTCATATTCAAAATCCTTGACACTACGTACACCTCTTATCATCACATCTGCATGCAAACGTTTAGCCACTTCAACTGTCAATTCATCTTTTGCACTAATAACAGAAACATTTTTAATATCTGCGACTGCTTTTTTAGTTAGAATTATCTTTTCTTCCAGTGTAAAGAAGCCTTGTTTACTACTATTAGTCAATAAAGCCACTATTACTTCATCAAACATCAAGCTAGCTCTTTTAATTAAATCCAAATGTCCATTTGTTATTGGATCAAAACTTCCCGGAAAAATTGCTTTCATACTTGCTTTTTGCTATTAATATAGCATTTCCTTTCTTGCTTTAATTTAAAAAATTCATTTTTGATAACGATAAAAAGTTAATCTTGTAATGCCATAATCTGCTTGTCTAAAACATTCAAAACCCGGTAATTGATCTGGAAGTTTAGCTTCTTGATCTGTCTCACAAACAATAATGGCATCTGTCGCTAATAATTGTTTTTGAACCATTTGCCCTAATAATGCAAGGATTTGTTGTTGTTTATACGGTGGATCTAAAAAAATATAATCAAAGTGTAGCCCCTGTTCACTAAACTGAGATAGGATTCTTTGCGCATCCGCTTTTAAAACAGTAAATCGTTCCGGTTGTTTAGTAACCTCAATATTTTCTTTAATTGTTTTAATTGCTTGATATTGTCGATCTACTAGATAAGCATGCTCAACACCTCTTGAAACCGCTTCAATACTCAAACCTCCACTACCAGCAAATAAATCTAAGGCCACACCCCCTGCAAAATAAGGTCCCATAATGTTAAACATTGCTTCTTTAACCTTATCTGTAGTTGGTCTAGTTTTCATTCCTGGAACTGCCTTTAGCTTGCGACCGCCATATTCACCTGCAACAATTCTCATTTTTTCATCACTCTTTATCTCTTGATTTTATCTCGATCTTCATCTGTCAATCGATATAATTCAGCAGTATATTTTTCTCTTAACTCCGCTCGTGGTGAAAGTAATACTTGCTTTACAAAGCGTAGTTGTTCTAGTTTTGCTACCGTTTGTGCAACATCTTCTTTATCCAAATACAAAACAGCATACTTCATCTTTCTAGAAACATATTGAATACTACCATACTTTCTAAGTTGCTTGCTTTGCTTTAAATGTTGCAAATAAACAATAATACTTTGGCGTTGTTTAATCTCAAATTCCATCAACATCCACCTCACTTTTTAAACCTCACTGACCAGTCACAACCACTAAAAGCCCTTTATCATAAGCAATTCCTAGCCTTTTAGCATTTAAAAACTCTTTTGTACTTGCATAAAAAGTACTATCTGTAAATAAATCTTGAGCTGAAAAAACTGGACCTAACACATAGATATTTAAAGCAACATCTTCTTTAAAATCCGTCAGCATTTTTTTGTTAAAATCAGAATCATCAGATATATCTATCTTAGTTACTTGCGAAAATTCATCATTTTGCATATTTTGAAGTGCTTTTTGCTGTTTCTTATTCAAGAAAGCTTTAGGTGTTTGCTTTAACGTTGTCATAGTCTTCATTGCTAAATCAGTCAACTGCTCATCTTTAATTAATGACTGCTTTTTAGCCAGAG
Organism: Ligilactobacillus sp. Marseille-Q7487; assembly: GCF_949152225.1. NCBI lineage: Bacteria > Bacillati > Bacillota > Bacilli > Lactobacillales > Lactobacillaceae > Ligilactobacillus > Ligilactobacillus sp. Marseille-Q7487. The sequence goes on along the minus strand of NZ_CASCJC010000001.1, from coordinate 775,882 downwards.
CTGTCTTTACATTCAATGTTTGCCAAAAATCTTCTGGTACTGCTTTGGATAAATCATCCCAGGTTACTTGACCACCAAATTCTACTGGTAAAGGTGTTTTAGATAAAACAGTATAAAATCCTTTACGTAACAATTCAGTTGCGTTGAGATATTCTAATGCATATAACTTCTTTGTTTTTGGCTCTAGATAACAAATTGCATAGCTATTATTTGCAAAAGCAATCAATGGATGTGTGTTCATATCCGATTCTGATAACTCTAATTGAAATTTTTGTTCATTTGCTGTTATTTCAAAATTAGCATAAAAAGTACTCAACTTCAAAAGCTGTTTAAAACTCATCCCCATACTAAATGGTGCAATGTCTTGCCTTTCACCTACAATAAAAAGCGAGCTAATTTGATTAGTATAATTATCAATTCCGACTCTTAAATAATCTTGTGAATCAAAATTATACAACCACCATTGCATATTTTCAGCCGTCTGATAAGTTAGGGTAGGCTGCCCAAATTTTTCTTGAAAATGCCGACTAGACATTCCCACATATTGAGCTAATTCTGTTGTTTTAATCTTATCAATCTTAGGTGAGGTTAATTTAACTTGTGTTATATCGTGTTTTGTTTGTTTAACTTGTGGGCTGTTTTGTTGTTCTAGCGCCGTAAATAAATAACTAGTTAGCAAAACTAACAAAAATATCCCCCAAAATTGCCAAAACGCGCGCTTCATATACCCTCCGAAACTAGTTTTTAACAGGTTCTAATTCTAACAATAAATCTTGACTTTCTAGCAAATCACCATTTTTGACGTAAATATGTGTTACTTTACCATCAAATGGTGCTTTAATGGTTGTTTCCATCTTCATAGCCTCAGTTACCACCAAAGCTTCACCCTTTTGAACAATTTGATTTTTTTGAACTAACATCTCTAATACAGAACCGCTCAAGGTTGCTCCAATATGATTACGATTTGTCGGTTCTGCTTTTGGAACCTTTCGTCCTTTAGCTTTTTTGCTCTTATCATGCGTTACAATCGCTAAAGTTTGTCCATTTAATGAGAAGAATAAACTGCGGTTACCATCATCATCAGCATCTGAAATAGACTCTAACCGAACAATCATCGATTTGCCTTCAGAAGCCTTAACATGCAATGTTTCTCCTGGACGCATTCCTTGGTAGAAGGTTGGAGTATCCAAAATATGCATCAAGCCAAATTTTTCTGAAGTTTCTTCATATCCCATGAATACTTCAGGATACAAAATGTAACTCAAAACTTCTTCTTTACTTGGAGTACGCCGTAACTTTTCTGCTAATACTTGAGTCTCATGCTCAAAATCAATTGGCGTTGCTAAACTACCAGGACGAACGGTGATTGGCTTTTTATCTTTTAAAACTACCTTTTGTAAATCTATTGGAAAACCACCCACAGGCTGTCCTAAATCACCGGCAAAAAATGCGACAACAGATTCCGGGAAGTCTAATAACTTACCACGTTGCAAAACGTTATCTTTGTCCAAATCATTTTGAATCATGAAGATAGCAAAATCGCCGACAACTTTAGAACTTGGAGTAACCTTAACGATATCACCTAAAAGCTCATTAACTTCGCGATACTTAGCTTTCACCAATTCAAAATCAGTAATCCCTAAAGCCTTAGCTTGTTGTTGCAAATTAGAATACTGTCCACCCGGCATTCCTGTTTGATAAATATCTGTTTGTGGTGAAGTCATACCATTCATGAAATCTTGATAAAATGGTTTAATGCCGCTCCAGTAACGATTGAGCGTTTCAACGTTATCAATATCTAATTTTGGTTGACGCTTATCACCAGCTAATGCGTAATACAAGCTACTAATACTTGGTTGACTAGTCGTACCAGATAAAGCACTTGAAGCTACATCAACAATATCTACCCCTGCTTTAGTTGCTTGAATATAAGTTGCAATCCCATTGCCAGTTGTATCATGTGTATGCAAGTGTAATGGTACATCGATTTGTTCTTTTAATGCACTAATCAATTCATAAGCTGCTTGTGGTTTTAACAAACCTGCCATATCTTTGATTCCAATCATTTGCGAACCAGCAGACACTAAATCTTTAGCTAAGTTAACGTAATATGCAATATCATATTTATGCGCATTTGGATCTAAAATATCACCCGTATAACACATCGTTCCTTCAGCAATCTTTCCAGTATCACGGACAAATTGGATACTTTTTTCCATTTGTTTAACCCAATTTAAACTATCAAAGATTCTAAAGACATCAATGCCGTCTTGGGCACTTTGCTTGATAAATTCTTGCAAGACATTATCAGGATAGTTTTTATATCCTACAGCATTTGAACCTCTAAATAGCATCTGCAACATTGTATGTGGCATATTTTTGCGCATTAACTTCAATCGTTGCCATGGATCTTCATTTAAGAAGCGATAAGCCACATCAAAGGTTGCCCCGCCCCAAACCTCAGCAGAAAAGACATTTGGCATAATACGATCATAGTATTTAATGACAGGTTCCATATCTTTAGTACGCATACGTGTTGCAAACAAGCTTTGATGTGCATCACGCATTGTTGTGTCTGTCAAAAGAACTTCTTTTTGTGCTTTGACCCATTCCATCGTTGCTAAAGCACCTTTTGTATCTAAAATTTGTTTAGCATTTTCACCGTTGGAATATTCATGCAAACCTTCAGATAATTTAATGTCTGGCGCATAAACTTTTGGATGTTTCTTAGCTCCAGGAAAACCATTAACCGTTACATCTGCAATGTATTTAAGCAACATGTTTGCCGTATTTTGTTGACGTTTCATCTCAAATAACTCAGGTGTATTATCAATAAAGGTTGTATGTGCTTGTCCACTAGCAAAAACTGGATGATTCAAAACGTTGCGCATGAAATCAATATTAGTTTTTACACCTAGGATCTTAAATTCACGTAAAACACGATCCATTTTAGCAACCGCTTCGGTAAATGATCTAGCTTGAACACAAGCTTTAACTAATAAAGAATCAAAAAACGGCGTAACAACTGCACCAGCATACGCATTTCCACCATCTAAGCGTACGCCAAATCCACCAGGAGAACGATAAGTTTCAATCTTTCCGGTATCTGGCATAAAGTTATTTTCCGGATCTTCAGTTGTGATTCGGCATTGCAAAGCAGTTCCATGATAGCTTAATTGTTCTTGCTTAGGTAAATGTAAGTCAGCAAACAAATCTTTACCCGCTGCAATTTGAATTTGACTTTGGACAATATCAATATCTGTAATCATTTCCGTAATTGTATGTTCAACTTGTACTCGCGGATTGACTTCAATGAAATAAAAGTCATCGGCCGTCACTAAAAACTCAACTGTCCCGGCATTATAATAATTAACACTTTGCATTAAACGTACTGCAGCTTGACAAATTTCATTTCGTCTTTGTTCATCAAGCGAGATACTTGGTGCAATTTCAATAACTTTTTGATGTCTCCGTTGAACTGAGCAATCACGTTCAAACAAATGTAAAACATTACCATGCTTATCAGCTAAAATTTGAACTTCAATATGTTTTGGATTCTCCAAGTATTTTTCTACATACAATTCATCGTCACCAAACGACTGCATTGCTTCGCTACGTGCACGATTATAGCTTTCTTCTAGTTGATTAGGATTGTGCACGATTCGCATCCCACGGCCACCGCCGCCCAAAGCCGCCTTAACCATAATAGGATACCCATGTTCTTTAGCAAATTCACGAACTTCAGTAATTGAAGTAACTGGATCTGTTGTACCAGGAATTGTTTTTAATCCTGCCTTAATTGCTGCTTCTTTAGCTTGAATCTTATCACCAAAAACAGCTAAATGTTCAACGTTTGGACCCACAAAAATAATTCCAGCATCTAAACATTTTTGAGCAAATTCTTCATTTTCTGATAAAAAACCATAGCCTGGATGAATTGCATCAGCTCCTGTCTTTTGAGCAACTGCAATGATTGCATCCATATCTAAATAAGCATCAGTTGGTTTTTTACCTTCTCCAATCAAATATGCTTCATCAGCCTTAAAACGATGAACACCATATTCATCTTCTTTAGCATAAACTGCTACTGTTTTTAATTTCAATTCATGACATGCACGAATTATACGGATTGCAATTTCTCCACGATTAGCAATTAAGATTTTCTTCAATTCCTATACACCACTTTCTAAAAATCAATGTAGTTTTTAACTTGATTTTTTACGTTTCTTTTCTAACACATCAAATTCTAGCTTTCTTTTTTGTTTTATCGAAATATTAACAACCATTCCCAAAGCCGCCGACAATACCAACATACTAGAACCACCATAAGAAATAAATGGTAGCGTAACACCAGTAACAGGTACTAAGCCACAAACAGCGCCGACATTTAACAAGGTTTCTATTAAAAAGAAAGTTCCAATCCCATAACAAAACAACGCATTAAATATTGTTTTTGAACGAATTCCTATCAAAAAGATGCGCATGATAATCCAACATAATAACACCAATACAACTGTCACACCAATCGCACCTAACTCTTCTGAAATAATTGCCAAAATAAAATCGGTGTGAGCTTCTGGTAGATAACCTCTTTTTTGAATACTATTCCCAATTCCTTGTCCTAATAGCCCACCATTACTGATTGCATAATAAGAGTTGACTACTTGTTTACCAGTTTCGGTTGCATACTTGAAAGGATCAAAAAAAGACAAAATACGTCCATAAGCATATCCTGGCATAAGAGTGCCAAGCTTTGTTTTAGCCAATATTATCAATAATATACTATAAGCAATTGGCAACCCCACTAAACCACCTAAAACGATTTTTAGTGAATTGCTAGCAGCCAATAAAATCATAAATAAAATCATGAAATTGATCAAAAAACCACCAGTATCAGGCGCTTTTAAAATCAATCCCAACATTATTATCATCATAAGAGCTAAAATATATGGTCTAGTTAAGAAGTTTATCTTTGTTGGAATAATATCTTGATTGACGATTTTTTGACGCATACCACAAAACCATGCCACATAAATAGCAATATAAACCTTACATAATTCTGCAGGTTGAATACTAAAAGCCCCTAGATTAATCCAGCCTTTAGCACCATTAACAGCCGTTCCAAATACTAAAGCGTATATCAATAATCCAATTAAAACAACATAACCAAATTCTACAACCATTATATTAGCCCAAATACGTTGATTAAGATAGCTGACTATAAAAAAGACAATCACACCTAAAACAGTAAAAAGTAATTGTTTTAATAGATAACTATCAAATCCTCCGCCTAAATACAACTGACTGATTGAACTAGCCGAATAAACCATCACAGTTCCAATAATAGATAATAATAAATATGGAATAAACAGGTAGTAATCAAAAAAGCTCATTTTTTTTCGTAAAGTTTTCATCATAATACTTATTCGATATTTTCAGAGTCTTTGAAAGCTTGTTTCTTAATTTCTTCCAATTCGTCCTCCAATTTGCGGATTAGCTGTTGTCCTTCTTGATATGAAATCAAATCACAAGCCACCGCAAATTTAACTTCACAAGCAAAGCCAAACAACCTTGTATCCGCAACTTCTTCAAAAGCTGGACAACCTGTCAAACAAAGAGTCGACCTTTGATTGCTAATAAGTTGGCGAATTGCACAAGCACTTTGTTCTAAAACAGCAAGTGCCTCTTTTTTTGTAACAGCTTCTCCCATTTTCTTTCTCCTTTCATGACTACCATCAATTATAACATAGATTTTTCTTTCATTGTTGTGTGTTATCGGTTCCTTTTTAAGGGAAAACTCTTTTTTATTATCCTGATAAAACTTGCAAAAAGCAATATAAAAACAAAAATAAATCTCATTTTGATTCTAATTAACGAACATTTAAAATCTAATACACAAAAAAACTAGCTAAATAATACTATCTAGCTAGTTTCTCTTCTTAATCTTGCGTTGCTTTTTTAGCCTTTTTAGCTTCTTTTTCACGCATATTAGTATCAAGTGTACGTTTGCGTAAGCGAATTGTTTCTGGTGTGATTTCTAACAATTCATCTTCATTTAGGAATTCTAATGATTCTTCAAGAGTCAAATGAGTTGGCTTTTTAATCGTTGCGGTTTGATCTTTAGTCGCAGAGCGAACGTTTGTCATGTTCTTACCTTTAGTAACATTAACTGAAATATCACGTTCACGTGAAGATTGTCCCACAATCATCCCCTCATAAACTTCAGTACCTGGATCAACAAAGATTGTCCCACGACCTTCAACACCCATGATAGCATACGTCGTAGCCTTACCTTGGTTGATAGATACTAATGCACCGTTACGACGACCTGGTTCCCAATTTCTAATAACTGGTTTATATTCCGCAAAAGTATGATTCAAGATACCATACCCACGTGTCATGGATAAGAATTGTGAATCATAACCGATCAAGCCACGTGTTGGAGTAGAGAATGTCAAACGTGTTTGCCCGTTATTTCCGGTTTCCATGTTAACCATTTCACCTTTGCGTTGTGCCATTGAGTCAATTACCGAACCAGAGTATTCATCAGGTGTATCGATTACTACATTTTCAAATGGTTCACATAATGTTCCATCGATATCACGATAAATAACCTTTGGACGAGATACAGCTAATTCAAAACCTTCACGGCGTAAGGTTTCAATCAAAATTGATAAATGCAATTCTCCACGGCCTGAAACAATCCAAGCATCTGGAGATTCAGTATCTTCAACGCGTAAAGAAACATCAGTGTGCAATTGTACTTTCAAGCGATCTTCTAACTTACGTGCAGTCACATGATCACCTTCACGACCCACAAACGGTGAGTTATTAGTCATAAAGGTCATTTGTAAGGTTGGTGGATCGATTCGTAAAACTGGTAAAGCTTCTGGAGAATCAGCTGGACAAACGGTTTCGCCAACGAAAATATCATCCATCCCCGAAACTGCGATTAAGTCGCCAGCTTTAGCTTCATTAATTTCAATTCGTTGTAAGCCCAAGAAACCAAATAACTTAGTTACACGGAAATTTTGTTTAGAGCCATCAAGCTTCATAACTGTAACGCTGTCGCCGACTTTAACACTTCCACGAAAGACGCGCCCGATTCCGACACGCCCCACAAACTCATTATAATCAAGCATTGCCACTTGGAATTGCAATGGTTCTTCTGAATTATCAATTGGAGCTGGAATAGCATCTAAAATTGTATCAAAGATTGGATCCATTGTGTGTGCTTGTGTAGCAACATCTGGATCTAAAGAAGTTGTCCCATTCATAGCCGAAGCATAAATCACGGGGAAATCTAATTGATCTTCATCTGCACCTAATTCAATAAATAAATCTAAAACTTCATCAACAACTTCTTCTGGTCTAGCTCCTGGACGGTCGATTTTATTGATGATTACAATTGGTGTTAAATGTTGTTCTAATGCCTTTTTTAACACAAAACGCGTTTGTGGCATTGTCCCTTCAAAAGCATCAACGATTAACAAAACACCATCAACCATTTTCATGATACGTTCAACTTCGCCCCCAAAGTCGGCATGTCCTGGTGTATCCAAAATATTGATTTGCTTATCTTTATACTTAACAGCAGTATTTTTAGATAAAATGGTAATTCCACGTTCTTTTTCAATATCGTTAGAGTCCATCGCACGATCACTGATTTGAGCATGATCGTCTAAAGTATTTGATTGTTTAAGCAATTCGTTAACAAGCGTTGTTTTACCATGGTCAACATGGGCAATAATAGCAACGTTGCGAATATCATCACGTGTTTTCAAGTTTATTTCTCCCTTTCAAAATTCTAGTGCTCTTTGAAATGTACGCAAGATTTTTTCAGAAACAAAATGAAAATGTTCACGCCATTTTCATAACCTTCCATAAAAAAACTGTGATATCGTTGTTCACAGTTTTATGCGTGCTCTATAATCGCAGCTATTTCTTGTTGTGCATTCTTCGTAGCCACCAATACATCAGTTGATGATAACATATTTACTGCTTTTCCGTCAATCGTTTTCACGACTAAACCTATGCTTTGCGCCAAAATTTGACCGGGAGCATAATCCCATGGCCGCAAATGTGACACATATGCGATACATTTACCGGTAAGTACATGAATATATTCAATCCCAGCACTACCATAAATCCGTGTCCCCGCTGCATTTCTAGCAACTTCTTGCAAATTACAATAATTATTAAGCAACATAGGACAACTGATTCCAACTAACCCGTCTTTCAAATGCAAATCAGCCGGTGCTTTTAAACGTTCATCATTACAATATACTCCACATTTTGGTCCACCCCAATAAAGCTTATCTTGCATCACATCCAAAATATAAGCTAACTTAGGCTGTCCATCTTCATAAATAGCTAACATTGTTGTAAAATTAGCCTGCTGTTTCACGAAATTCATCGTTCCATCAATAGGATCGATAATCCAAAGCAAACCTTTTTGCCAACAAATTTCTGCATGCTTACTTTCTTCGCCTAAGATTTGTGACTGTGGGAAAGTTTTTAAAATTTGCTTTGTGTAGTATTGTTCAACTAAACAATCTACATTGGTTACTAAATCAGTACGACTCGTCTTAGTTTGGACAGTTATGTCGGATTGTAGGCTTGCTTTAATCTGTTTTTTTACTGTTTGTAACCACTGTTGTACATGAGTATTAATTTCTTGCCAATCTGTCATCTTAATCCTCACGATACACTACAAAATCATTTGATTGAGCTTGTACATATTTAACAGCTCGATAAATGCTTAACTTCGAAACTCTTTCAAATTCCTTATCTAACTGTTTTTGTGTCATTTTAGCTGGAACAATTTGACAAAATTTTTGATACTTATCAATGAACTCCGCACGCTTAGTTCCTTTTTCATAAAGATTTTCTACCGCAACATAAAAATCAATAACACTGATTAATTCATCTGTCGTCCATTCTGGTAGCAATGGATACTCATAACTTTTTTCCATTCAGTTTACTCCTTTGCAATTAAAATTTCTTACTGAAATTATACCACAAAACCATTATTAAACATGTGTTAGCCCACTTTTTAACTCTTGATACCATTTATTTTTAAAATATGCTATCATTAAGAAGATAATCTTTTATTATGGGGGTTAAAGGCCTTGATTACAATGAAAAATATCATTCGCGAAGGAAATCCTATTTTACGTCAACGTGCTAATAAGGTCGAATTTCCTTTAAGTCCAGAAGATAAAAAATTAGCACAGGATATGATGGAATTTCTTGAAAACAGTCAAAATGAAGAAATTGCAGAAAAATACGGCTTGCGTGCAGGTGTTGGCTTGGCTGCTCCACAACTTGCAGTTTCCAAGCGTATGACTGCTGTATTAGTTCCTGGGACTACAGAAGAACAAGATCCTCTTTTCAAGCATGTTTTAATCAATCCCACCATCTTAAGCGAATCTGTCCAAATGGTTGCTTTAGGTGAAGGCGAAGGTTGCTTATCCGTAGATCGTGAAGTTCCTGGCTATGTTCCACGCCACAATCGCATCAAATTGCGTTGGTATGATTTAGATGGCAATGAACATCAAGCACGTTTGAACGGTTACGAAGCAATTGTGGTTCAACATGAACTAGATCATTTAAACGGTGTATTGTTTTACGATCACATCAATAAAAACAATCCATTCGTAATTCCAAAAGATATGCTAATCTTAGAATAAAAACTGCCATGAAATAAATCTTATTGTTTAATCTTTTAAACATTTGATTTGTTTCATAGCAGTTTTTTATTCTTCTAATTTTTTTATGTCTTGTAAATAACCAAGAGTAGATTGATTAGCAACATGTGCAATATCAACATGTAAAACATCTGCAAATAACCAAATATCAGAAATACAAAATACGGGGTGCCCATTTAAAGATGGTAGATTTTGAGTCTTAGCATATTTGTTTAATAAATGTGTCAATTCTTCTTTAATTAACGGAAGTTGGTCAGTCGTAATTTTTTGTGCATCGATACTGTATTCAAAGGCTAAGACTCCTTTTCCCCACACATCTGCAATATACTCTGAAGCAATCTCATTTATAACCTTACTACCATCATATTCAGAAAATTTAAGTTGTTTAATACAGTGCAAAAATGCTTCATCGGTTACTTTTTTACTAGAATTTTGAACAATCTTTAAGGCTTGATTACGCCGATATTTTTGCCAACTAAAAATCATCAGCAAGACTAAGACTAATAAAAATAAGACAAAAAATGGTCTCATCTAAATCACCTCGAATCATTTCTTATCTTAATTATACAACATTGTCTAATTTTTCTTTAACAAAAAACGTTTACATTATAAAAAGTATTTTATTCCAACTCAGTATCCTATACTTAACCCCCATAATATGCTAGAATATATTTAAATATTGTGCAAACAATCCTTGTTCGGAAGTTACATTTATTAACTCAGGTCTTAACTTGCCTGAAATTTATTTTTTAAAGGAGATTTAATTACTAATTATGATTTTTAAAGTTTATTATCAACCATCAAAGAAAATTAATCCTCGTCGTGAAAATACCGAGGTTTTATATCTCGAGGCTGCTTCAGAAGTCGAAGCACGTATCTTGGTCGAAAATCAAACACCATACAATATCGAATTTATCGAAGGATTAGATCAAGCAGCTTTGGCTTATGAACAACAAAGCGTCAACTATAAACTAACGGAGTTTGACAGATGAAAAAGCTAGTCGTTAGAAATAACGAAACTGCTGTTTTTGCAATTGGCGGACTAGGAGAAATTGGGAAAAACACATATGGTATTCAATTCCAAGACGAAATCATTGTCATTGACGCGGGTATCAAGTTTCCTGAAGATGATTTATTAGGAATCGATTACGTTATTCCAAATTATCAATACTTGGTAGCTAACAAGCAAAAAATCAAAGCTTTAATCATTACTCATGGCCACGAAGATCATATCGGTGGGATTCCTTATCTTTTACAACAGATTAATATCCCTATTTATGCTGGTCCTTTAGCCTTGGCATTGATTAAAAGCAAACTAGAAGAACATGGATTGTTACGTTCGGTAGAGTTACATGAAATCAGCGAAGATACTGTTTTAAAATTTAGAAAGACTAGCATCTCATTTTTCAGAACGACTCACTCTATTCCCGATACTTTAGGTGCTGCTATTAAGACACCGTCAGGAACTATTGTTTGTACCGGTGATTACAAGTTTGACTTAACACCTGTTACCAAACAACCACCTAACCTTCAAAAGATGGCTAAACTTGGTGAAGAAGGCGTGTTATGTTTACTTTCAGATAGTACAAATGCTGAAGTACCAGATTTCACTAAATCAGAACGTTGGGTAGGTAAATCTATCCGACAAATTTTTGAAAAGGTCGATGGTCGCATTATATTTGCAACTTTTGCCTCCAATATATCACGTATTCAACAAGCAGCTTTGGCTGCGGTCAAACGCGGACGTAAAATTGCTGTTTTTGGACGTAGTATGGAAGCTGCTATTGTAAATGGACGTGAATTAGGTTATTTAGATATTCCCGATGAAGCCTTGGTTGAAGCACGTGAAATTAACAGTTTACCTGCTAATAAAGTTATGATTTTATGTACTGGATCTCAAGGCGAACCAATGGCTGCTTTAAGTCGAATTGCAAATGGTACTCATCGCCAAGTTTCAATTCAACCCGGCGATACAGTGGTCTTTTCAAGTTCCCCTATTCCTGGTAATACGACAAGTGTTAATAAGGTTATTAATGAGCTTGAAGAAGCTGGCGCAACGGTCATTCATGGTAAAGTCAATAATATCCATACTTCTGGTCATGGTGGTCAAGAAGAACAAATGTTAATGTTACGTCTGATGAAGCCTAAGTATTTTATGCCAGTACACGGTGAATATCGTATGCTTAAAATTCATACCGAATTAGCACAGCGTTGCGATGTTGCTAAAGAAAATTGCTTTATCATGGAAAATGGTGATGTCTTAGCTTTAACTAAAGATTCTGCTCGTCTAGCGGGACACTTTGAAGCTGGTGATATCTACATCGATGGTTCTGGAATTGGCGATATTGGTAATGTCGTCTTACGTGACCGCCACGTTCTTTCTGAAGAGGGACTAGTAGTCGTTGTAGCAACTATTGATATGAAAAAGCGTGAAGTCTTAGCTGGTCCTGATTTATTATCCCGTGGATTTATCTACATGCGTGAATCAGGCGAGTTAATTAATAAAGGCCGTCAACGTGTTTATCGTACAATTAAACGTACATTAAAAAATGAAAAAATAACAGAAAACATGTTAAAAGAAGCAATTACTGCTGACTTACAAGGTTTTCTATATGACCAAACAGAAAGACAGCCAATGATTTTACCAATGCTTATCACTGTTTAGGTTGCTTAAAAACCTGCTTATGTGCAGGTTTTTTCTGTTAAATAAAAATTACTATATACGGAGGATAAAGGCTTGAAGTCATTTTTTATCATTGTTAATCCTAATGCCAATGAAGGACAATCACAACTAAATTGGCTAAAAGTACAGGCTAAATTGGATGAACAAAATATCGATTATCAAGTGGTATTCACTAAAAAAAATGGTGATGCCTTCAAATTGGCGTTTAGATTTACCAGTCATCAAACAACCATCAGCGCTAAAAAATGGCTTGTATTAGTAGTTGGTGGAGACGGTACTTTAAATGACGTCTTAAATGGAATTAAATCGGCTAAAACAGTTGATATTCCTTTAGCCTTCATTCCTTCGGGTAGTAACAATGGTTTTGCTTCTGGAATAGGAATTGCTACAGATCCATTACTAGCATTACAACAAGTTTTAGACTGTAGTGAAGCTTCATATTATGATATTGGTAGTTATGTAGAAACAACTCACGCTAAACAAGGTTACTTCCTTAATGATTTTGGCGTTGGAATCGATGCTTATATTGTTAGTTTAAATCAGCGTCCTGCTTTTAAAGAAACTTTCACTAAACTCCATTTGCCATTTATTCCTTATATCATTAATCTTTTTAAAGCTTATGTTAATCAAGAAGCATTTGCAATTACCGTACGGATTGGTAGTAAATATGAGTTTTACAAACATGCTTTTTTAGTCAACATTGCTAATCACCCTTATTATGATGGTGAAATTGTTTTATCCCCCAAAGCAAACGCAACTGATCATCAATTAGATTTATTGATTGTTGAAAACATGAGCTTTTTGAAATTTATCTTATTTAGCGTCATGATGAGATTCCAAAAGCAAACAGATTTACCTTTTGTTCATCATTATAAAAATAAGGATATTCATTTGATTATTAATTCTTTGGAATATGGACAAGTTGATGGTGAAGAAACTGGTAGTCAGTATTACGACTTGTATTTTAATGCTAAAAAATATCCATTTTGGATGGATATTCAAAGTATTCCCGTTAAAGAACGCAAATAAAAGCGCAGCTAATTGAAGCCAAAACTTTCAATTAGCTGCGCTTTTTTCGTCCATAAAATCAAAAGGACTCAGCCCTTTCATCCCGATTAAAGGATCAATGGCTTCACTCATAATCAAATCTTTTGTTAAATAGATTTCTTTTAATAAATTTGCTTTCTTTTCATCTTTTATAGAACTTTCATCAAATTGTTGCACAAGCATCTGTTGAAGCGTCGTTTGTCTTTGCGAAGAATCTTCATTAATGCATTCCAAAAAAGCCTCTTGTTGTCCTAATAAAATCAATTTATCCTTAGCCCTAGTTATCGCAGTGTACAACAAATTGCGCGCTAACATCCGTTTATATTGACTAACCATTGGTAAAATAACAATCGGAAACTCGCCACCTTGTGACTTATGAATCGACATACAATAAGCTAACGCCAAATTATGCCAGTCTTTACGTTCATAAGTAACCTCATTTTGATCAAATGACACAATAATCTTGTCACTTTCATTTTTGTCTTGCGCCAATTCTAAACCTATAACTTTACCAATATCACCATTAAAAACATTATTTTCTGGATCATTGACAAGCTGTAACACGCGGTCGCCTATTCTAAGGGTTTGATTTTCGTTAAAGGCTAGCTCTTTTTTGCGTTTGGTAAGTGGATTAAACAATTCTTGCAACATTTTATTAAGTGCATCAATTCCCGCTTGACCACGGTACATAGGGGCCAAAACTTGAATATCTTTAGCTTGATTACCTTTTTTTAGTGCGACTTGAACTACTTGTTTTAAAATATCGGCAACTTGAGTAGCTTGACAAGCAATGAATGAGCGATCGCCTTTTTTAGCTGTTAAATCAGTTGGCCATTGCCCTTGTTTGATTTGAGCAGCTAACGTTGCAATCGATGAAGAGTCACTTTGGCGATAAATTTTAACTAATTCTTCTTTTGCTAAGCATTGACTTGCCAATAAATCCGCAAATACTTGTCCTGGTCCCACAGAGGGTAGCTGATTTTTGTCGCCAACAAAAATAACTTGCATATCACTTGGCGTACTTTGTAACAACAGACTCATTAATTCAACGTCAACCATCGAAGTTTCATCGATGATTAATAAACTGCCTTCCAAATCATTTGGTTCACTATCGATATCATATCCACTTAAACCTAATAAGCGATGAATCGTAACTGCATTTAAACCTGTAGTTTCACTCATACGCTTAGCAGCACGTCCTGTTGGAGCAGCTAACAAAATTGGAAAATGAGCTTGATGGCTTTTGCCTAAATCAATATCATTTAATAGCGCATATACAGCCACAATTCCATTAATAATCGTTGTTTTCCCAGTCCCAGGTCCACCCGTTAATAAAAAAACTGGACTTTGTAAAGCTTTCATAATCGCCTTTTTTTGAATCTCATCATAAGTAACGTCAAACATTTTTTCTACCTTGGCTAACGTTTGCATGATATCTTCTCTGGAATATTGTTTTTGCTCATCTACTTGTGTATTTAAACGTGCTAAGTTTTGTGTAATATCCACTTCTGCTTGATAAAACTTTTTAGGATAAACTTTATCTTTTATCACAATTATTTTTTTGTCAAATGCTAACTCAACTAATTGTTCCGTCACCTTTTGTATGGAAATAAGCTGATTTTGACCATGCATTAATAACTCTAACACTCTATCAACCAATAGGTCAGCTTGTAAATAAGTATCTCCACTCGCTAGACAGTGATCATATAAAACATAAAAGAAAGCCGCTTGAATTCGCTGCTTACAATCATGTTGTAAACCTAATTGTGCAGCTATTTTATCTGCACGATTAAATCCGATTCCTTCAATTTCTAAAACTAAACGATAGGGATCTGTATTTAAAATCTCTAACGTTTTTTCTTGATACTGGTTAAGAATCTTATTAATCATAGTTTTAGAAAAGCCTAGCTCCCCTAATTTAAATAAAATCGTTTCAATGCCAGTCGTCTTTTCAATCCCTTGTTTTAAACTTTCTTTTTGTTTTTGACTTATATTGAGTTGGGCAATTTTTTCTGGGTGATTAGTCAAAATTTCTAAACAATCATTTCCGAGTTGGGCAACGATTTTTTGGGCCGTAGCTTTACCAATTCCAACAAAATCAGCTCCCGAAAGATAAGTTACTAGTCCTTCTATAGTTTCTGGTTTTAAAACCTCATAATTGATTGCTTGGAATTGTTCACCATATTTTGGATGCTCTTTTATTTGACCATAAAATTTATAGCTAATATCATCTTTGAGGTCTGCAAAGTTTCCTGTTATGGTAATTGATGTCAAACTTGTTAGATCACTTTCTTGAATCTCAACACTTAAAACCTTAAAAAAACTAGTATTGGTTTGAAAAACAACATGGGTAACAATGCCTATTATATACCCTTGTTGACTCTCATCTTCAAATAAATTAAGCACCTTGTTACCCACCTCGTTTACTTTTTAGTATTCAATAAGTTTTGAATGTCTGCCAATCTTTCATGCATTTTTTCATAATATTTTAAATCTTTTTGCTTAACTTTAGTAAAGTATTCTTGCCCGTCTTGCCCCAAAACAGTAGCACAAACCCCACAATAAAAGTTAGCATGCACGTCATCTACTTTTTGACTTAGTACTTGATGATAATACTTTTGTGCTTGATCAAAGTCGCCTAAAGCCAAAAAGCAATCCGCCATCAACTTATATGCATCTAAAGCTTGTGTACTTGTATTGCTAGCCGTTAATGCAAAAGCTAATGCTTGTTGATAATTTTTGGTTGCATAATATGTTTGTGCTAGCATCATATATGCTTGTGCCTTCAAATTTTTATCTGTAATATATTGAAATTCTTGTATTGCTTGTGGATATAATTCACTTGCATAAAAAACATTGCCTAAGCCATAATGCAAAATCTCTTGTTTTTGTGGTTCTTTTTCAAAAACATTCAATGCTCGTTTAAAAAGTTCTTCTGCTTGCACATAATTTTTTAATTCAACTAAAAAACTACCTAATTCATAATATGCCTGAGGACAATATGGATTTTCATCAACTTTAGCAATTAATTTTGTTAACACTTTTTCTCCAGTCTTTTTTTGCATCTTTTTCACCTTACACCATATCACTAGAATCTAGTTGTTTGTTTAAGTAATCAGTTTGATTCCAAGCTAAACATTTAAAACTTTGACCATCCTTAGTCTCAAGAATTGTCGTACTTGTATTTACCAAACCACCTTTAGCGCGAAGTTTTTCCAAACTAACACCTTGAAGATGCCTAATTTCTGCACACAAAGCCGCTCCATGACTGACAATTAAGATATTTTGCGTAGGATAACGGCGACAAATTTCTTCAATCTTTGGCGTCATCCGTTCAAATAATTCTTGAAATGTCTCGCCTTCAATTTCTGTTGGATCATATTTTTCGGGATGATTTCGAAAGGCATCAACTATCTCAGGATATAGACGTTCAACTTCTGTGAATTTCATTCCCTCCATTTTTCCAAGATTAAATTCACAAAATGCCTGATCTACTTCAATTTTAACAGGTTGATTTAATTTTTTTGCGAGTTGTTTAGCCGTTGTCAGCGCACGTTTTAACGGACTTGAATAAATCTTAGCAAATTGATATTTTTGTAAATAAGCGGCTAATAATTCTATTTCATGATAACTTTGTTCAAGCAAAGGAGAGTCTCCACGTGCACCTTGGTATCTTCCTTCTAAATTCCATTTTGTTTTGCCATGCCTAATAAAAAATAACTTGGTCATTTAAAACATCCTCATTAAAAAATTCTTCTTTGATTATCTCATAAATTCAGTCAAATGTTACCTTTTTTTTCAAAAAAACATTTGCCTCATCTGTAAAAATCTTAAAATTGCATTTTTTAACTAAACATCCGTTACTACATTCACGAGGTTACATAGCATCCACTGATCTACTTGACAATATCAAGGCTATGAACTTATATGCCAAATTTAACTGAAATAACCGTAAAATTTTATCATCTGCAAAATCAAAACATCTGCTATTTTATTTACTCATTTCAAAATAAGTTTTTACTTTTTATTTGACTTTATATGTTGGTATTACCTTAATGATTCTAAGCTTAGGTAATAAAAAAACCAGGCATTTGCCTGATTTTCTTATCATACATATTGCAACATTTGCCCATCTTTATAAGCATGATCAATTGTTGCGCTACCTAAACATTCTTCACCATCATAAAAGACAACTTCTTGACCTGGCGTAATAGCTCTTACTGGTTGATCAAAAATCACTTCTAAACTTTGCCAATCATCTGCTAATTTAACAGTTACGCCACTGTCTTTTTGTCGATAGCGAAACTTAGCTGTACAATGAAATTCATTGCCACGCGCCTTGATTTGTTCAGGTACTACAAAACTGATTTTACTTGCCTGTAGATTTGTTGCATATAAATGTTCATGATGATAACCTTGACCAACATATAAAGTATTAGTTTTTAAATCCTTACCGATAACAAACCATGGTTCATTATTTTGTGAGCCACCACCAATACCTAAGCCTTTACGTTGCCCAATTGTATAATGCATCAATCCATAATGTTCACCTTTAACTTCACCATCTAAAGTGACCATCTTACCTGGTTTAGCTGGTAAAAACTCATCCAAGAACTTGCTAAAATTGCGTTCACCGATAAAACAAACACCGGTAGAATCTTTCTTTTTAGCAGTTGCCAAACCTGCTTGCTCGGCAATCTTACGCACCTCTGGTTTAGGCAAATCTCCCAATGGAAACATTGCATTTTTAAGTTGTTGTTGTGATAATTGGCTCAAAAAATATGTTTGATCTTTATTATCATCTTTACCTCGCAGCAAGTGAACCGTCCCATCGTCATCACGCTTTATACGCGCATAATGACCCATTGCAATATAATCAGCATCTAACGCCATTGCATAATCTAAAAAAGCTTTAAATTTAACTTCTTTATTGCACATCACATCAGGATTAGGCGTACGACCACGCTTATATTCATCTAAAAAATACGTAAAAACACGGTCCCAATATTCTTTTTCAAAGTTAACCGAATAATAAGGAATGCCAATTTGTTCGGCTACCTTAGCTACATCTTCATAATCTTGGGTTGCAGTACAAACTCCACTATCGTTTTTGTCATCCCAATTTTTCATGAAAACACCTACAACGTCATAACCTTGTTGTTTAAGCAAATAAGCAGCCACCGATGAATCGACGCCTCCACTCATGCCAACAACAACACGCGTCTTACTGTTGTCTGTCATTTTTTCACCATCATTTCATTAAGATTTCTGAATCCAAACGAGTTGAAGGTCGTTTTTTTTCAGTCCAAACTATTATAACAGGTTCATTTTTTTTGACAAGTTAAAGCTTCACGATAACTTCACGTTCAATCAATAAATCCAATAAATAATTTAATTGCTCAACATAGCTTTCACAGTTAGGTACATTATAAACGTCTACTTCTTTTAAACCATTAGGTGCTGTCACTACCATCTTGAATTTTTTCATATCTGGTTCAATTACCATCTTAAATTTAATACTCTTGTTAAATGGTGAATTAGGATCTAAAGAACGTTCTAATTGAAATTTACCACCTTTAGATTCAATAAAACCTACGTCACGCAATGTATAACGCTTAATATTTGCGGATAAACCATAAACTTGTGAACTACCTTTTAAAACTGCTTGTTGTGCATATGCCATAATACATACCTCTTTTCTAAAAACTATTTTATTCTCTTAATTATTTTTACCAGTGCTTGAACCGTCAAGTCAATATCTTTTTTAGTAGTTGTTGGACCAAAACTAAAACGTAGCGACTCTTGAACACGTGGATGCTCACCATACATCGCTGCTAAGACATGCGATGGTTCTAAGGAACCTGCCGTGCAAGCAGAACCTGCCGAAACACTGATTCCTGCTAAATCAAGGTTGGTTAATAAAAGGGAATTAAGACAACCCTTAAACCAAATATTGACAATATGGGCTAATTCATCTTTTCCATGGACACCATTAACCTCAAAATCAACTTGCGCATTAGTTAAACTAGTTAGTAGGTAATTTTTTAATTCATAATAACTAGCTTGTTTTTGTTTTAATGTCTGTTGCGCAATTTCAACAGCTTTAGCAAATCCTGCAATTGCCGGCACGTTTTGAGTACCAGCTCGTCTATTTGTTTCTTGACTGCCACCTTTTAAATATGCACCAAAATCAATTCCTGTGCGCTGATACAAAAAGCCAATAAATTTAGGTCCCCCCAATTTATGCGCTGATACTGATAATAAATCGATTTGATATTTTTGTACATCAATTGCAGTAATACCATAAGCTTGTACAGCATCGGTATGAAACCATGCATTAGTTTGTTTTACTATTTGTCCAATCTGCTCTAATGGTAAATAACTAGCAACCTCATTATTACCAGCCATGATTGAAACTAAAATAGTATCTGGTCTGAGTGCTTCTTTTAATTCTTGTAAAGAAATTTGGCCATTTTCGTCTACAAATAGATATGTTATTTCAAAACCGAGCTTTTGCAAATACTGCATGGATTTCAAAACAGCTTCATGTTCGATAACCGTTGTAATGATATGCTTACCTTCATTTTGTCTAGTTAATGCACTTTGAATGATTGCCGTATTATCACTTTCAGTTCCACCACTAGTAAAAATAATCTCACTAGCAGATTTAGCATTTAGCGAATCTGCCATTACTTGCC
The DNA here is from genome assembly GCF_949152225.1 of Ligilactobacillus sp. Marseille-Q7487. Taxonomy (NCBI): domain Bacteria; kingdom Bacillati; phylum Bacillota; class Bacilli; order Lactobacillales; family Lactobacillaceae; genus Ligilactobacillus; species Ligilactobacillus sp. Marseille-Q7487. The sequence goes on along the minus strand of NZ_CASCJC010000001.1, from coordinate 755,744 downwards.
GACATCTTTCAAGAACTTGCTTTGCTTGACGACCATGGTAATTAATGGCGGAAGGATTGCCAAAAACCTCTTGCATTGCTTCATTCATACAAGCGATAACTTCTGGCAATATCGGCGTAGTTGCGGCATTATCTAAATAAATATGTTCCATCATCTTATCGCTATTTCATTTCCTTTCCTTATCCTAAACGTGTGAGATTTAAAATCATATCTGCCGAACGTTTTCCTGCTTCTATGATAAACTCATCAAAAGATTGATTTGCCTGCTCATCTGCAGTATCAGACATTGCGCGAATCACACTAAAGCCCACACCAAACTGTGCAGCCGTTTGTCCAACGGCAGCTCCTTCCATTTCACAGCACAAAGCCTCTGGATAAATCTCTTTAATTGTAGCAATCTTTTCTTTAGAAGCAATGAATTGATCACCTGATACAATTAAACCATTTTTAACATTTAAACCACTGATTTGGGCTGCCTTTTTAAGTTTAGCTAATAAGTTTTGATCGGCTTTAAACTTTTGTGGTTGTTGAGGTAGTTGCCCTGGTAAATAATCAAATGCTGTCACATCCACATCATGATATGCTACACTTTCAGACAATACGACATCACCTACTGCTAAACCATGACCAATTCCTCCAGCAGATCCTGAATTAAGCACATAATCAACACTAAAGCCTTGAATCAATAAAGTTGTTACGATACTGGCTTGGACTTTCCCAATTCCAGATTCCACCAAGACTACATCTACTTCATTTAACTTACCACTAAAAAATTCGTAAACACCAATTTTAGCATTATGACACTCATTTAAATTATCTTTAAGTGTCCTTAATTCTTCTTGCATTGCGCAAATTATACCGTATTTCATTTTATTTCCTACCTTTTAAAAATTAACAAAAAACATGAATAAATACACCAAGACAATCAAAATCACCAAGATTACTATAGCCCAATTTAATCTTTTAGCAAGGCGCTTTGTCTTGAATTCTTCATCTAATTGTTGCATCTCTTGTTTAGCTTCCTTTCTGGTTAATCCTTCACTTGAAGCTAAATATTTTTCATAATCCGGCATTTGTTTTTGATATTGTGGCTTTTTTTTACGTCTTAAAGGTTTTGTTTCTTTAGAACGTCTCAAAGGTTCTTTCATCCATTTACTCCATCATTTTCCAAAATAAAATAGCCATTAATGTCTTAGCATCACAGATTTCTTTACGTGCAATAGCTTCATTAACTTGTTTTAAATCCAATTCAACTATTTCTAAAAATTCATCGTCATCTTGTGCTAACTTCTCTTTTGCCTTACTCAAACCAACTGCGTGATAAAGATACATTTTTTCATCTGCAAATCCAGGTGATGAATAAAATTCTGTTAAAAGTTCTAAAGATTGGGCTTGATAACCTGTTTCTTCGTTTAGCTCTCTTAAAGCAGTTTGTAGTGGTGTTTGTTTTTCTTTAAGCTCAATTTTTCCTGCTGGAATTTCTAAAGTTACCTTACCTAAAGGTGCACGCCATTGTCGAATCAAGACAATTTTGTCTTCTGGTGTAATTGCAATGACTCCTACTGCTCCTTGATGGCGAATAATTTCGCGTGTGGCTTTGCGTCCATCTGGAAGTGTAACCGTCTCAACATTTAACTCAATCACATGTCCTTTAAAAACATTTTCGACATTTGTTACTTTTTCTTCAAATTCCATTTTTCCACCTACTTTTCAAGTTGTGTAATGAATTTTTCATATGCGTCTTGTTCGATCGTTTCTTGCCAAAAAACTTCAGAAAAATCACCTTGTAAAGCTGCTACTTGCTTAATTTCAATGTGTGCGACAACAGTTGCATTACCAATCAATGAAATAAAGTATTGTTTATCTTGCTTTTGATGGACAATTGTTTGGACCATTCCGCCTGGATTCAAAACCGTTAGCCGTTGTTCTAACAAATTAGGAGCGTTCAATAAAATATGCATTAAACTTGAAGCAGACATTGCTGTTCCGCAAGCATTGGTATAACCAACGCCTCTTTCATAAGTTCTTACAAATAAACGATCTTTAGCCAAAACTTCTACAAAACTAACATTAACCCCGTCAGGAAAATATGGATTTTTTCCATCATTTAGCATTTCAGCTAGTTTGCCTAAACGATTAGATATGAGTGTTTGATGATTACAAAACGTAATTAAATGTGGATTGGGCACTGATACTGCTGAAAATTTCAAATCAGAATCAAACTCTGGTACATTTTGTTCCAAGAGTTCATCACAGCCAAGATTCATCCCTATTTGTTTTGCATTAAAATTAACAGGTGAAATCTCTACTCCAAAAGCCATTACATCTTTAGCTAGGTCTAGTTGCTTTTCAACTGCTAATTGCGCATACATCGTCTCAACTTTAAACGTATCTAAAGCATATTTTTCGCTCAAATAGCGTGCAACTGTACGTAATCCATTACCACACATGCTAGCTTCACTGCCATCAGCGTTGATTACGCGCATTTTAGCAAGCGCCTCTTTTTTTTGACTTGGACATACATACAATACTCCGTCTGCACCACCATTTAAGCCAATTGTTCTATCGCATAATTTGCGCGTTAGCATACGTAATTGATCTTCGGTCAATGTTTCATCTAAATTTTCTTCATCTAATAAATAAAAGTCATTTCCAGAGCCATGAACTTTTAGTAATTTCATCGTCTACATCCCTACCAATTCAATCTTTTCTATAATTTATATCATACCATTTTATGGCTTGAGGAGCAAAAAACCTAAATATCTTAGTTACTGCAACTTAAAATATTTTTATAAAAAATATTGATTTTTCAATAAAAATAGTATAATCTTATCACGTTTATTAGATAACGCTTTCTTTTTATGGAGGATGGTTTGATTGTAAATTTTTGTGACAAGTTTTTTTAATCAACAAAATCTAAAATGATTACAATTAGGGGAAACACAATTATGAAAAAAATTAATAATAGTACAGTAGCATTTGCTGCAGCTACATTTGCTTCTAGTACAATTTTTGCTGACAAGATTGATCCTGCTACTCCACAAAAAACAGAATACTATATTACAGCTTCAGACGAGTTTTCGGGTACAGATATCAATAAATCTATTTTTAGTAATAGATATTTGCCACATTGGACATCGCATGATTCATCAGCAACTTATGCTTTAAATTCTGGCATTTTGCATCTTAAAATCAATAAGGAAACTCAACCTTGGGATCCTGAGTATGATGGACAAACGGTTGTTTCTGGTCTACAAACTGCTGAAAAAGATTGGCTCCATAAATGGACAAATTATCCTAATGTTAATCATCATGAAAATACTATTTTAAATCATATTCAAAAATACGGCTATTTTGAAATCAGAGCTAGAGTTTAAAAAGGCTCTGGAATTCACAGTGCTTGGTGGATGATTGGTGCCCAACAAAATAATAATCCTGATTCTAAGGAAAATGGCGAAATCGATATCTTTGAAATTTTAGGACGTGAACCAAATAACCTTTATTATACTTGGCACAAATGGGATAGTAATGTTAATGATGAAGCCCAAGTCGTTGATACTAAACAAGATTTAAGTGCAGCTTACCATACCTATGGTTTTGAATGGACACCAACTTCAATGAGCGTTTATCTGGATGGAAAACTTTTAAAAGCAATAAATAAAAGTCCCGATTATCCAATGCTCACACTATTGGGGCTTTATGAAAAACGTGTTGGTGGTTGGACTGGTGCTTTTGATCCAAGCATTCCTTATCCAAAATCTTTTGATATCGATTATTGGCGTGCTTATCAAAAAATCCCAACTTTACCATACACTTTAAACGTTGTAGATTTCCCATCGTATGGACAAACACATGTTGTTACTACTGCAGATAAAACACGAATTGCAAGTAAGTGCAGATTTAAAACAAGGTTGCAACGATATCGACTTTATTAATTCAAGTTCTGATACAATTTGGTTAAACAACTTAACTATTTCATAATAAACCAATAAAAAAGCCCTCCTTACTGGCAAAACCAGTAAAGAGAGCTTCACTATTGAAATGAATAACTTTAAACTTTATCAATCCGATTGGATAAATAATCTTACTATTCTTCTAAGCCTTCTGTCAATGCTTGCGGGAAGTTTTCTTCGACAATTTGAGCACAGTGTCCACACAATTGTCCAAAGTGTTCATGTGTACCAACATCTGTCTTAATCATTCGGCAACGTGGACATACTTCGCCTTGGGCATGTTCAACTAATACAGCCATATCATCAAATTTAAGTGCCTGTGCTGGGGCATCTGTCAAATCTGCAAGCGTCAATTCTGAGACAATCAATGCTTGACGAATATCTGCATTTAGCTTGCTTAATTGATCTTTGATATTTTCTGAAACATATAATGTTACTGCAGCTTCAAACGATTTACCGATTAGTTTTTGATTACGAGCTTCTTCTAAAGCCTTAAAGACATCTGAACGAACCTTCATGAAGCGACTCCAGTTTTCAAGCAAGTCTGCTTCTCTATCAAAATGTTCAACTAATGGCATTTCAGCTAATTGCACATAATCTTCTTTTTCCTTAAGATATTCCCAAACTTCTTCTGTTGTATGTGGCATTACAGGTGTCATCAGCTTAGCTAAACGAACTGTTACATCATACAACACCGTTTGCATTGAACGGCGTTTATGGCTATCTTGTGCTTCAATATAAACAACATCTTTAGCTACATCTAGATAAAATGCAGATAAGTTTGTCGTAATAAAGTTGATTAAGTTCTTATAAATATCCATGAACTGATAGTTACTATACGCATCAAGAATTTCTTTCGTAAATTTATTCACTAAGACAGTCATGTATTGATCGATAGCTTCCATTTCACTAAATGCTACAGCATCCTTGCTTGGTTCAAAATCACTAACATTAGCCAACAAGAATCTAAAGGTATTACGAACCTTACGATAACTTTCAGAAATTTGTTGGAAGCTTTCCATAGACACGCGTACATCAGCCGATGTATCAACACTTAAGACCCATAAACGAATGATTTCTGCACCCATCTTTTTAATGACTTCATCAGGCACAATAACATTACCAAGAGATTTACTCATCTTACGACCTTTACCATCCAATGTAAATCCTTGTGATAATACTTGCTTATATGGTGCATGATCAGAAACAGATACACTAGTAATCAAACTAGAGTTAAACCAACCGCGATATTGATCAGAACCTTCAAGGTATAAATCAGCCGGATAAGAAAGATAACTTCTTTGTGCGCACACACCTTGATGTGATGAACCAGAATCAAACCATACATCCATAATATCCATTTCTTTAGTAAAGATACCATTAGGTGAATGTTCACTCGTAAAACCAGCTGGTAATAATTCTTTAGCTTCTTTTTGGAACCAAATATTTGAGCCATGTTCTTCAACTAATTGAGCCACATGTTCAATTGTTTCTTTAGTCATGATAGCTGTACCATCTTCGGCATAAAAAATTGGTAATGGCACACCCCAAACACGTTGACGTGAAATTACCCAGTCACCACGGTCACGAATCATGTTATACAAACGTTTTTGACCCCATTCTGGGAAGAACTTAACTTCATTAATAGCGGATAAAATATTTTCTCTAATCTTATCAACAGAAGCAAACCATTGTGGGGTAGCTCTAAAGATGATAGGTTTTTTAGTACGCCAATCAAATGGATAACTATGTTCATAATCCATTTGTTTTAATAATAAACCTGCTTCTTGTAATTTCTTTAAAGAAACTGCGTTAGCATCTTCGTAAAATACCCCAGCAAAATCTGCACCTGTGTCTTCTGTCATGTAACCACGATCATCGACTGGTACATAGATATCTAGACCATATTTAGTCCCAACGTTAAAGTCGTCCTCACCAAAACCAGGTGCCGTATGAACTAAACCAGTCCCGGAATCAAGTGTTACAAAGTCTCCAAGCATCACTAATAATTCACGTTCTGGATAAAACGGATGCTGTGCTGTCATCTTTTCTAATTGCGCACCCTTAAATGTTTCAACAATTTCAAATGCTTCCCAACCGAAAAGTTCTGCATTTTTATTAACTAATTCAGCAGCCAAGATGAATTTGCGTTCATCATTTTGTGGTTTAACAACAGCATATTCAAAGTTAGCATCAATTGTAATCCCTTCAGAAGCTGGAATTGTCCATGGTGTTGTCGTCCAAACAACAAAATATGTGTTTGCATCTAACAATCCTTTACCATCTAGAACTTTTTCAGCGTAAAATGCAGATGGTGAAGTTACATCATGATATTCAACTTCAGCTTCAGCTAATGCTGATTCAGATGACCATGACCAAAAAACTGGCTTTTTACCTTTGTAAATTAAGCCACGTTCTACCATTTTTCCAAATACTCTAATTTGTTGGGCTTCAAATTCTGGATGCAAGGTCAAATATGGATTTTCCCATTCACCAGCAACCCCTAAACGCTTAAAATCAGTCCGTTGTTTATCAACTTGTTCTAATGCATATTCACGACATTTTTCACGAAATTCAGCCGTAGACATCGTCTTTCTATTAACACCAGCTTTTTTTAATTGTTGTTCAATTGGTAAGCCGTGTGTATCCCATCCAGGAACATATGGAGCTCTAAAGCCCATCATTGATTTTGCACGTACGATGAAATCTTTAGAAATCTTATTCATCGCATGTCCCATATGAATGTTACCATTCGCATATGGAGGGCCATCATGTAAAACAAATGTTGGTTTATCTGCATTTAATTTTTGACGCCGTCCATAAACTTGTTGTTCTTCCCATTCCTGTTGGCGTTGTGCTTCTTTGACTGGCAAATTGCCGCGCATTGGAAACTTAGTCTTACCTAAGTTTAAAGTATCTTTGATTCTCATGGCATAACTCCTTAAAAATATTTGATTGACAATGAAAAAGCCCCGTCCAACAAGGGACGAGGCTATCGTGGTACCACCCAATTTTTGATTAAAAATCATTCTCAAGTCATTTTGTAACGGTAATGAGCCGATTGAACCTACTATAATTCAGTCCAACATAACGAAGATGATAAATCAGTAGGCCTAAAACATCGGACTTACACCATTCTCCGACTCGCTTGGTTTGTACCTAAAAATTCGTGTTCTTCTGAATTTTATTTTTCATCATCAATGATGATATCTTCACCAAACTGTTGTGGTTTTGCAGTTTCTGTACTGTCAGGGAAAATCACAACAGTTTCAGATTCACTTGCTTGTTCCACAGCAAAATCTTCGGTAAGTACTGCATCATCACTATTTGAAATAGATTGTACTTCTTTAGCACTAGCTTTGTCAAGGTCTTCACTAAGACGAATCGCTTCTTGAATTTCTTCATAGCTACTTGTTTCGCCTTGTTTCAATATCTCATCCCATTCGCTACCCTTAACAACTTCTAATTGAGATTCCATCATCACTTGTAGTTTCTGACGGAAAATCCGTGCTTGTTTACGTAAATCATCAGTCTCCAAAGCTAAGCGTTGAGCCTTTTGCGAAGCTTCTTCAATGATATGTCGTGCTTTTTCATTAGCCTGGTCGATAATATCTTGTCCTTGTTTTTGTGCTTCACGATTGATAATTTCAGCTTCGCGTTGAGAATTAGCCTTAACCTTATCAGCAGCTTCTTGAGCCACAATAATCGATTGATTTAATGAATCTTTTAAATCATTGAAATATTTCAATTTTTCTTGACTTTGTTCTAGACTGCCTGTTAATTTATCATTTTCTTTTAGCACTAACTCATAGTCTTTGATAATTTGATCTAAAAAATCATTAACTTCGTCTTGATCATATCCGCGCAACTTCACATGAAACTCTTTATTGTGAATATCTAATGGGGTCAACGTCATTTCCCCAACACCTCCTATGTATGATGATATTTCATCATTTTTTTCTTAAAATTGAAACTTCTAACTTAATTTTGCCTTTCTTAGACATGCCTAATACTTCATCTATTTGAATTCTTCCATAGCCACGTACAGATATCAAATCATACTGTGCTAACTCGTAATCAACACGTGGTAAAGTCATCCAATTGAGTTGAACTTTTTTAGCCAAAATCAATTCTTTAGCATGTTTACGTGAGATATGATACAACTCAGCTATCACGTTATCGACACGTAAAGAACTAACTGTTTCTTGCTCTTTTTGCCAATCAATCTGCGTTGCTTGTAAAACGTCTTGTGTTTGTTGTAGATTAACTTTGATGGCTCCAATTTTTTGAACTTCATTTATCAAATACATTGCGACATTTGCTTGCACTACAACTTGCCAACGTTGCTGATTATGAATGATATCACCGAATACTTCTCGATTCAAACCACTGTTTAATAAAGTTCCTAAAACCTGATTATGTTTAAGCGTTGCAAATTTAACCGGATAATTAATTTCTAATATAGCTATCTCAAAGTCACTAGCTTGCACCTCATAATACGGTGGATAAAATATTAATCGTTTGCGTTGGGCATCTGGATAAGCTCCCTGCTCACTAATTTTAACTCCACCATTGCGTTTAACTAAAGTGTTCGCAATATAACACTGTCTAGGATCTAAAAAATGTGTCAAAATTGGACGATATTCATTTTCAGCTTGTGCTATCAAAGTAGCTAAATTATCTATCAATGGACGCTCTTCAGGACGAAAATGCTGATAAATTGCAGAATTATCCATCATTTTTCACCTAAAAGCCAAATAAAATAGCGTATAAACCTTGTTTAACAAATTCTAGGAAAATCAAAGCAACCAACGGGGCAAAACTTACACCCAATATCGGTGGTATAAAACGAAAAATATTCAAGTAAGGTTGACATACGCGCGTCAACAACTGACCAACCTTGGTTTGATATGCACCTGGAAACCATGACATCAAAACATAAACCAGAATCGCCATCTCATAAACTTCAAAGAATATATTGATTAACCGAATTAAAAATATCACCTAAATGCTCCTACTCTTTTAAATATCTATCAACGAATTATCTGTCATGTCACCTTCGACAACATAATCATTTGGAGTACACAAAAAAATTTGTTCTCCAATCCGTTGAATCTTACCATCTACCGCCAAAACAACACCCGATAAAAAATCAACAACACGATGAGCTTGTTGATCATCCATTCTTTGGAAATTGACAACTGCAGCTTGTCCATTTAACAAACGTGTCGCAATCGCTTTAACATCCGAGAAAACTCGTGGTTCAAAAATCATAATCTTTTTTTCACCATTATTCTTATTAACCAAAGACATCACCTTTGTTTCTTTGGGAGTTGCTTGCGGTTTGGTTTCACTAAGGGAAGTGTCTGTTTCTTGATAATCCACATACTCTTCATAATCATCATCACCATGAAAAAAATTGAAAAATTTTTCTTTAACCGCCATTGTCAATTTCCTCCCTATTTTTAATTTTATTTATTACGATGACGTAAAAATGGTGGCACATCTAAATTATCATCTGTATTTGTCTGAGCAAAATCTGTTCCAAAGACATTGAAATCTTTCTTTTCAATATCTTTAAAATCATTGTCGCGTTTCATTTGATTAACATTACGCTCGCCACTTAACTCACGTGTTAAATCCCAATCACTCAAAGGATCTTTTTTCAAATTAGCTTGACTGTTGGTCATCAACTTAGCAGCTTTTTCTTTCTTATCAATTCCTGTTGCAATTACAGTAACAATAATTTCATCTTGCAAGTTTTCGTTAATCGAAGTACCAAAGATAATATTAACATCATTAGTTGCTGCTTGTCCTACAATGTCAGAAGCAATTTGTCCTTCATATAAGCTTAAATCTGGACCACCAGTAATATTTAACAAGACTTGTTCGGCACCAGCAATGGAAACTTCCAATAATGGTGATGAAATAGCCTTTTTGGTTGCTTCTTCGGCACGGTTTTCGCCACTTGCAATACCAATTCCCATTAATGCAGATCCTTGGTTTTCCATAACAGTCTTCACATCGGCAAAATCCAAGTTCACATATCCTGGCGAAGTAATTAAATCAGAAATACCTTGAACACCTTGGCGTAAAACATTATCTGCTTCTTGGAAAGCTTGCATCATTGGTGTCTTTTTATCAACAATTTCTAATAAACGATTATTTGAGATAATAACTAATGTATCAACTTGTTCCTTAAGTTGTACGATACCTTCAGCTGCATAATTTGAACGCTTTGGTCCTTCAAAAGTAAATGGACGTGTTACAACACCAACTGTTAATGCACCTTGTTCTTTTGCAATACGCGCGATAATTGGGGCTGCACCTGTACCAGTGCCACCGCCCATACCTGCTGTAACAAAAATCATATCAGCATCTTTTAACGCTTCAGCAATTACTTCTTCACTTTCTAAAGCTGCTTTACTACCAACTTCTGGTTGGAACCCAGCACCACGACCACCGGTCAATTTAGGACCCAATTGAATTTTGACTTCCGCTTTAGAGCTTTCTAAAGCTTGTACATCGGTATTAGCAACAATAAATTCAACACCTTTAACATCGTCTTGAATCATACGGTTAACGGCATTTCCACCAGCTCCACCGACTCCAATTACTTTAATTCTTGCACCATTACTTCCTACCGTTGTATCTAATGAATATTCCATACTTCATTTCCTCCTAGTTACTCATCATCATTGAACATGCCTTTAAAGCCATTGAAAACTTTACTGAATAATCCACTTTTTTCTTCTTTTGGCATGTCATCTTGTTTTGTTGTTTGTTCATAAACTTTATGTGATTCATTATTAGTTATCTGTATGTTTGTTGATGCTTCAAGAGCCTCTTGGCCATCTAAAATGCCTTTTACTACCATATTAATTTCGCTTTGATTGGTTATGTGACTAATCAGTCCTATAACCTGCGCAAAAGATGGAATACGTAAATTCATTTCTTGAGGAACATAAATTTTCACATTCACTCCAAAAACATCTTGGGCTAATTCTTTAACTCCCGGTAAGGCTGCCATCCCTCCGGTCAAAATAATTCCACCAGGTAATTGCAAAGCATTGATTTTTTCAAGTGCATTACGCATTTTACTGAATATTTGATACATACGTGCTTCAATAATTTCGGCCAAATATCTTTCAGTAATTTTTTCAGGTTCTTGTTGCCCAACAACTTGAACTGGGAAGAAATCTTCACTTGAAGCCAATTGGGCTAGAGCATAACCATAATTGCGTTTGAGATTTTCCGCATCTTCAATCGAAGTATTCAAGACAACTGAAATATCGCGTGTTACATAATCTCCGCCTTCTTGATCTACATAAGTATATTTTAATTTATGATCATGAACAACAGCTGCTGTTGTTTGACCGCCACCCAAATCAATTAAAATCGCTCCAAAATCTTTTTCTCCATCATTCAAAGCAATTTCTGATAATGCAATTGGCGCAACCACAGTGTTTTTGACTACCAAACCTGCTTTTTCAATACATTTTTTCGTATTGTGTAAGATCGTTCGTGGTCCAGTATACATTACTCCATGCATCTCCATGCGAACGCCTACCATTCCTCGAGGATCTTTAATACCATCAAATCCATCTACAATAAACTCATCTGGAACAATATCGATAACGTCTCTTTCAGGAGGAAGATTTTGAACTAAAGCAGCTTCTGTAACCCTTCTTACATCATTATCATCTATTTCTTTTGAATTTCCATCTTCAGCACTAACAGCTACAATTCCTTTACATTGTTCAATTTGTAACATGTTAGCAGGAACTCCAACTGTCACTTGAGAAATTGATACACTCGCCTTTTCTTCAGCTTGTTTAATTGCAGCCTTAATCGCACTAACAGCTTGATCTATGTCCACAATTACTCCTCGTCTCAAACCATTTGACCGAGCATTACCATAACCTATAATGTTCAATTGATTTTTAACATATTCTGCAATAATGACTTTTATTGATGTTGTTCCGATGTCCAATCCTACGTAAATTCCAGAATTTTCCATCAACTCAAATCCTTCCACTAAAAATTTCACTTAATTAATTTACTTTTAATTACAATTGTATACACTACGCTTCATTTTAACATAAAAAAGGCCCTAAATACTATAATTTAAGACCTTTTAATTATAAATTTTCTTATTTTGTTTGAGAATAGGGATAAGAATATGCCCCTACCTCTAAATCAACGATTCCTTGATATCCCATACTTTCTGCAATCCCTGGATAATACCCGATTTTTTCATCAAAAGTAGCTGTAGTTGCAATGACTTCATTGCCATCATTCATGTAAAGATGAACCTTACCTGGATCTGCTTTAGTCGGAATAAAATGCACCTCTGAAATAGCATTTATAATTTTGGGAGCAACATGTGAAAGTTGCTTGGCCATCTTTTTAATTTGTTTTTTTGTTCCACCATAAAAAACAGGATAATTACCGCTAATATTTTTTTCCGCAAGTGTTGCAGGAATGCCAGAAGTCGTTAATTTATAATACTGATTATCTTTTAAAACATAACCAATCAACGGATAAGTCTTGACATTAATGATGACAGTACTTGTTTGATAGGAAATCTTTGTACTTTTAACTTCACCAACATGTTGTGTAATTTTTTGCTCTAATTGCTTTGTATGTGGCTTTACATCAAATAAAGACTCATAATAGCTTAAACCACTGGCTTGAATTACTTCTTTGCGCAAAAATGGATCATTGGTTTGCACAATTATTTTACATACTCTACTAAATGGTAAAATAAAAAATAACATGACTAACGCACAAGTGCCAAATACGGCTAACAAAATACTCATTCGCAAACGCAAGCGCTTTTGACGACTTTCTTTTAATTTAGGTAAATTTATTTTAATTGATTCCGGCTTAAAACGCTGCTTTTTTTGCTGTTTTTGTTGCCTTTTTTGGCGTTTTTGTTGTTCAATTTCCCAAGGAGTTAGCTCTTGATTAGCATAATAATCATTATTTTTACGGTTATTTTTTTTGACCATCTAGCTAGCTCCTTTCTACTAAATTACTACTTGTGCATTATATTTTCTAATACATCTATGACACGATCACTTGCATCTGCAACTCCAGCTTTTTTAGCATTTTGTGCCATTTCTTGGCGTTTTTGTTCATCACTTAACAAGTCATCTAGTGCCTCAAATAGACTTTGTGTAGTCAATTGATCTTCTTTAATCATCAAAGCTGCTTTTTTATTAACCAAGCTCAAAGCATTACTTGTTTGATGATCATGCGTTACATATGGACTTGGAATTAAGACGCTTGGAATGCCTAATGCTGTTATTTCAGCTAAACTCGTTGCACCAGCTCGCCCTACGATTACATCAATATCTGGCAACAATTCGGGCATATCATCAATATATGGAACCATCACAAAATTATCCGGCAATTGTATGTTTGCAAATTTTTCTTTTATTTGTTGATAATGAACTTGGCCTGTAACAAATAAAACTTGATAATCTTTATCAGCAAACAATGGCGCTGTTTGAATCGCAGTCTCATTAATTTTTTTAGCTCCTCTTGAACCACCAAAAATTAAAACAGTTTTTTTGCCTACCTGCAATCCATAATCCTTTAATCTTTGACTAGACTTAATTCCAACAACTTGTTGAGCACGTGGATTACCAGTAAACACAACTTTTTGTTTTGGAAAAGCTGTACTTACATCATCAAAACAAATACCAATCTTATCAACATAACGACTCAAAAACTTATTTGTTACCCCAGCTACACTATTTTGTTCATGAATAAAAGTTGCCACTCCTAATTTAGCAGCTGCATATACTACAGAACCACAAACATATCCGCCAGTTCCGACTACAACATCTGGTTTAAATTCACGAATAATTTGTTTAGCATCCCGTACACTCTTTAAAAATAAATAAACTGTTTTAAAGTTTTGCAACGATAATGACCGTTTGAAGCCTTGAATTTCGATTGTTTTAAAGTCGATTCCTGCATTAGGAACAATTCGACTTTCCAAACCTTTAGTGGTTCCAACATATAAAATTTGTGAATCTGGTTGCTTTTTTTTAACTTCTTCAATCAACGCTAACGCAGGATAAATATGACCACCAGTTCCACCACCAGAGATTAATAGTCTCATCTTAGTTTCCTCCGACTTCTTGGGCTAATTTTTGAATTTCTTCAATGTATTTATCGCCCCGCACCTCAAATGTTGGCCATTGATCCCAACTTGCACATGCTGGTGAAAGTAAAATAACATCTCCAGGCTTACTTAACTCATAACCAACTTTAACTGCAGCTACTGCATCTTTAACTTCGACAATCTCTTTTATCCCAGCTTGCTTGCCTGCTTTGGCAAAAAGTTTTGCTGTCTGCCCAAAAACTACTAAAGCACAGACATGTTCTTTAAAATCAGGTACTAAATTTTCAAAAGTAAAACCACGATCTAATCCACCTGCCAATAAGATAACATTATCAGCAAAACCACTTAAGGCCTTTTGTGTAGCAGGCATATTAGTTGCTTTTGAATCATTGTAAAATTTGCGTTCATTAATTGTCGTTACATACTGTGTGCGGTGTCTAACGCCACCAAAGGTTGCCAACACTTCACAAATTGCTGCGGTTTTTACACCAAAAATCTTCGCTACACAAATAGCAGCTAAAGCATTTTCAATATTATGTGTTCCTGGAAGTTTGATATCAGTAACATCTATAATCTTTTCGTCTTTAAAGTATAATGCTCCATCTTTTTGATATGCACCAGCTTGTGTTAGATTTTTACGTGAAAATGGTACAACCTTGCTAACGGCTTTTTTACTCAATTCTTGCCATTCAATTTCATCCCAGTTAACAACAAAATAATCACTTGAAGTTTGATTTTGAATCAAGCGTAACTTTGCTTCAACATATGCTTGACGCGAACCATGATAATCAATATGCGCCTCATAAATATTAGTTAAAACTGCAACTTTTGGATGTACAGTTTGCATACCTAATAATTGAAAACTTGATAGTTCTGCAACTACCGTATCATCTACAGTAGCTTGGCTTGCAACATCTGCCAATGGAATCCCAATATTTCCTGCAACATAAGCTTTTTTAGTAGGAAATCCCGCATTTAACATCAGGCTAATTAATGTTGTCGTAGTTGTTTTACCGTTAGAACCTGTAACTCCTATTAGCGAAGCTTCTAGTACTTTTGTAGCTACTTCGGGTTCTGTGATAATCGGCAATCCCTTTGCTTGAGCAGCTTGAATTAACTCATTACTATAAGGAATTCCGGGATTTTTAACAACTATTTGATTTTCATCTAATAATTCCAACGGATGACTTCCAGTAATAACCTTGATTCCTAGCTGCTTTAATTGTGCCAATGTATCTTGATCATTTACAGTTTTTTTATCATTAAGGGTAACTTTAGCCCCTAACTTAACCAACAGCTTGGCTACACTAAAACCACTTTTCCCTAAGCCGACTACTAAAACTTTTTTTGCTTGATAATCACTAATCATTTTCATAATAACAGGACTTCCTTACATAAATTACTAAATAATAATATACACACTAACAATTGCAAAAATCAATCCAACTAACCAAAATGTTAAATCAATGCGCCATTCACTCCAACCACACAATTCAAAATGATGATGTATCGGACTCATTTTAAAGATACGCTTGCCCGTCAATTTAAATGACGTAACTTGTAACATAACACTTGCTGTTTCACAAACAAAAATTATTCCAATAAATAATAAGGATAATTCATGACCTAACATAATCGAGACCGCCGCTAAAGCTCCACCTAAAGCCAACGATCCCATATCTCCCATGAATACCTTAGCTGGCTTATGGTTAAATCCTAAAAAGGCAATCATTGCTCCAATCACTGCTAAACAAAAGATTAAAACATCAATTTGTTTTTGCACATAAGCAATAACCGCATATGCTCCAAAAGCAATAATTGATTGTCCTGCTACTAAACCATCAATACCATCGGTTAAATTAACCGCATTAGAAAATCCAACTAACCAAAATAAAACAAAAGCTGCATATAACCAACCTATATTGAGTTCATATCCAAAAAAATGTAGTGCCATTGGCATTTTATTATGAACATAAACAATCAAAAAGATTACACCACCAATAATTTGACCCAATAATTTTTGCCAAGCTTTTAAGCCTTCATTTTGCTTCTTCCACAATTTGATAGAATCATCAAAAAATCCTAAAAAGCCATATAAAACCAAAATAAAATCTAATACCAACAGTGTTGCTGTTAATTCTTTTTGCCATAATGGATACCATAACCCGGTAAACAAAATAGCCAAATTAAAAACAAAACCTCCCATAGTTGGTGTTCCTGATTTTTTTTCATGCCAACTTGGGCCTTCTTCTCTAATCATTTGACCTTGCTTTTTTTTATGTGCATAATCGATAAACAACGGTAAAAATAATACCGTTACAATTAAGCTACTAATTAATGGTATTAAGATTTGAATCGTACTCATTAAAAAAATTGCTCCTTTATTTCAACTAAATACAAACTTAGTTTAATTTTACATCTAAAGTCTTTAAATTAGTTACATCTGTTCCAGCTACAATACTTTGACTTGTAGCATATCCTGAACCTGTAAAACTAACCTTTACCCCTAAAAGATAAGCCAATTTGGTAATATCACTACGCGACCAACCACTAATATCTGGCATCAATTTAGTACCATTGGTCAATAAAATCACTCTTTGTCCTTTTAATAAAGTTTCTTTAACATCGGTTTGCTTTTTAACCACACTACCATTACCTACAACTACTACATTAGCTCCAGTTTCTTGTAACTGTACCTTAGCAGTTTCTATACTTTGACCTACCACGTTTTTAACAGTAATAGTTTGTGCTCCATTGATACTTTCTTCATCCTGATCTAGAGTCCGTTTCATCAATGGATTAAAAATGCTCGAAAGAATAATTGTATTACCTGTCCCTAAACTCTTAGGTTGTTTCATTGTAACATACAAAATATATTTTGGGTTAGATGCAGGTGCCAATCCTACGACAGAAAAAATATAATTTTTCTCACCTGTTAAATAACCATTACCAGATTCATTAGCAAATTGGGCCGTACCCGTTTTCACAGCAATATCATACCCTTGCATTTTATATGGCGTTCCTGTCCCATTTGGATCATTGACAACGTCACGCATCATATCTATTACCTGTGTTGTCGTTTCTTTTGATACAGGATGACCAACTACTTCTTTTTTAGACTGATAAACCACATCATCGGTATCTGGATCGACAATCTTATCAACCAACCGCGGTTTAACCATTGTCCCACCATTAGCAATAGCACTAAACCCTTGCATCATCTGTAAAACTGTCACATCAATTCCTTGACCAAAAGCAGTGTTTGCTTGTTCAATAGGATATTTAAAACTAATTGAACCACTTGCTTCTTTTCCTAAGCCACTATTTGTACTTTTTAAAAAACCAAAACGTTTAATATACTTTTCCCACGTCTTAGCACCCATTTGTTGTTCTAAATAGGCCATTCCAACATTAGATGAACGAATAAAACCTTGACGATATGTTAAAGTTCCCCAATTCCTTGCCCAGTCATTAATTGGAATACCATCAATTCGATAAGTTCCTGACTTATATGTTGCATTTGGGTTATATATCCCACTTTCAATTGCAGCTGCCATCGTAAAAACTTTCATTGTTGATCCTGGTTCGTAAGTATCTTCAAATAACGTGTTAGCCCATTGATCATTGATACCTTCGCGTGTTTGCGCATTAAAGGTTGGCCGTTGACTGGCAGCTAAAATTTCACCAGTTTTGGCATTCATCAAGACTGCATTGATATTTTTAGGATGATAATTTTCTTGGGCTTTACTTAAAAGTGTCTCTAAATACGTCTGTAAACGCGAATCTAATGTTGTATAAATATCATCTCCATCTTTGACTTTACGCGCTTTAACTTTGGTATTTGGATTTGCTATACCATAAACATCGGTTGAAGCTGTCTTAATCCCATCTTGACCTGATAATTGTTTATCAAAGACCTTTTCTAACCCCATGATTCCAAGCATCTTATCTGAATCACTTTCATCTTTTTTAACAACCCCAATTAAATGTGAGGCAAAAACTCCATTAGGGTATAAACGTGCAACTGAGGCCGTAAAATTAATACCTTTGATATTTTTTTTAGCCATTTGTTTTTCAATAATTTGCTTTGTTTCGCGTGAAATTGAAGTACCATTAAATTCTACCTGATATAATTCTTGATTATCCGGATTCAAAATTTTAATAACTTTACCATAGCTCATATTCAAAGCTTTACTCAAAATTTCAGCAGCCTCTGGTTTTTGCTGTGGTTTTAAATAATTAGGAGCAGCATTTTTAGAAAGCACTACATAAACCGTATATGTTTCGGTATCTTCTGCAATTACTTGTTTATCTGCAGTATAAATCGTTCCACGTTTAGCTTTAATAGTTGTTGCCCGTTCATAAATGCTTTGGGCACTTTTGATAAGATTTATCCCTGAAACATTATGACCTAATGCAACATAAAAAAAACGGCCGATAAAAACCGTGAAAAACACTAATGTTGCAAAAAATAAAATAATCCCAAATAATTTCCGATTACTTTTTTGCTTTTTTTGATTCATCGTCCGTTTATCCATTTTCATTTAGTAACATTCCTTACCTTTTGTTCATCTATTGTTAATCCCGCTTTTTTAGCAATTTTATCCAATCGTGAACGACTCGATAATTCACTTATCTCTTGTTTTTTACTTTCATTACTATTATTGATTTGCGAGACATTTTGGGTAACTTTTTGCAACTGCATTTGAGCTGTTGCTAATCTAGCATTGAATGTAACTATAACGATTGCTAAAAACGCTAAGCAAAGAGCTGTTTTAATAATTAATGCTCTTGTTTTCTTTATGTACGGATTAACGCTATATCCAGGGGCTAGCGTTTGCGGTTGATTAACATCGACTTTCCGATTGGGCGTAACTACATTTAATTTTCTTGCTGTTGCTGGCATAACTTCCACATCCTTTATTTGATTTTCTCGATTACACGTAATTTCGCCGAATGTGCGCGTTTATTTTGTATTATTTCCTCTTTTGTTGGTAATATTGGCTTGCGCGTTACCAACCTAAAATCGGGTTGGTGCTCTTCAGGAATAATCGGTAAACCATTAGGAAGTGAAGGTAAGCTTGTCTTTTCTTTAAACATAGATTTTACCAAACGATCTTCTAAAGATTGGAAAGTAATCACACTAATTCTTCCATCTATGTTTAAAATCTCTAATGCTTGTTCAAGTGATTGTTCTAAGACTTTTAATTCATCGTTAACAGCAATTCGAATTGCTTGAAAGACTTTTTTTGCCGGATGTCCACTCTTACGACGTACCTTAGCTGGAATTGCAGCTTTTATTAACTCGACTAACTGTCCCGTAGTTTCGATTGCTTCACTTTGTCTTGTTTGTTCAATCTTTCTAGCTATTGATTTAGCAAATTTTTCTTCCCCATAACGAAAGAAAATCCGTACTAAATCTTCATAGGGCCATTCATTAACAATAACTCTTGCATTTAAAGATTGACTTTGATCCATTCGCATATCTAAAGTCGCATCAAAGCGATAACTAAATCCTCGATCTGCTACATCAAATTGAGGTGATGAAACACCTAAATCATACAAAACTCCATCTACATGATTAACACCTAATTGTTCCAACTGTACTTTTAAATTGCAAAAATTACTCTTAATTAAGGTAAGACGACCATTTGCTATTTCTTGTGCAAATTTTTCTTGATTATAAGCAAGCGCCACTTGATCTTGATCAAATGAATATAAATGTCCTTTTTGAGACAATTGTTTCAAGATTTTAGCAGTATGTCCACCGCCACCTAAGGTACAGTCGACATAAATACCATCTGGTTTAATATTTAAATTATCGACAGCCTCATTTAAAAGAACCGTAGTGTGTTGAAACTCACTCATAAAAAATCTCCTCTAAAAACCAAAATCAATCATATTTTCTGCAATTTCATCAAAATCTTCTTCTGCCTTTTGCGAAATCTCTTGCCAACGTTCTTGTGACCAAATTTCAATTCGTTCAGAAACTCCAACAATCACACAAGCTTTACTCAAAGCAGCATGCTCTTGTAATGACTTAGGAATATTAATTCTTCCTTGTTTATCATATTCGCACTCAGTTGCAGCCGAATAAAAGAAACGGACAAAAGTTCTGGCATCTCTTTTTGCTAAAGGCAATTTTTGTAGTTTTTCTTCGAGTGTTTCCCAATTACTCATAGGATAACCAAACAAACACCCATCGAGCCCTCGTGTTAAAACGAAGCGCTCACCAAGTTTTTCACGCAATTTTGCTGGTATAATCAAACGTCCTTTAGAATCAAGGGCGTGGCGAAACTCTCCCATGAGCATAGAAATCATCTCCTAAACTACACTTATACCCTATATACTACCACATTCCCCCACTCTCCACCACAATATACCACTAAAAAAATAATATCCTTTTATATAATTTTAGAAAAAGTTATATAATTTAAAAAAAGCGATATCTTAGCAATCAAATCATGCTCAGATATCGCTTCTTTGTTTAGACAATGTTGAGAAGCATACACAATTGAAAAATCAACAATACAATATAACTACTTAAAGCAACTAAATCAACTACACGCCAAAAACCTAATAAAAAGGAACTATATAAAATTTCACCCTCTAAATAAGCATGTAAAACAGTTTTTAATACACCAAAAACTGCTAAACCAAAAATAATAAATGGTATTACTGATAATCCCATTAGTTGCACTGACAAAAAATGAAGCGCCACTAAAATCAATGGTGTTAACAAATCAATTACGCGTAATTTTTTTATCTTTAATTTCTTCCAAATCAAATCTAATATTAGCCAGCAAACAAAGATAATTGCTAGTTGTATATACCATTCCATCAACATTGTTTCACCTATTTCATTATTCTTCGTCTAATAAAAAGACATCATGTAAAGTATTAACTGCTGCTGTTAAATCTTTACCATGCACCAAAACCCAAATTGTAGTATCACTATCCGTTGTTTGCAAAATTTGAATTTGATGTTTTGTCAAAGCTCGTACCATCTTAGCAGTAATCCCTGGGGTTCCTAACATTCCTGCCCCGATAATTGAAACTTTAACACAATCTGCAATAATTTGCACAGCAATATTTTGTGACTGCAACAATTTTTGTGCAACTAGCCCTTGCTCTTGATCTAAGTTAAATACGACTTTTTCTAAATCAATATTAATAAAGTCTACACTTAGATTATTTTCTGCTAACAAATCAAATACGGTTTGTGCATCGCAATCTTTGGAAAAAATAGTAAATTGCATTAAACCAACTTGATGTGCAACACCGGTCACCGAACGATAATGGCGTAATGCTAATTTACGGTTAGAAACTAAAGTCCCCATTTCTGTTACATCATCCCAAGTAGAACGAATACGTAAAGGCAAGTTTTCTTGATAAGCGACTTCTACTGCTCGTGGATGAATTACTTTAGCTCCTTCATGAGCCATATTAGCGACTTCTTCATAACTAACACTTTCAATAAAACGTGCTTTTTTAACAAGACGCGGATCACCAGTCATCATTCCAGATACATCGGTGAAAATATCAACTCTTTCAGCACCTAAAGCAACACCTAATAATGC
This sequence comes from Ligilactobacillus sp. Marseille-Q7487, assembly GCF_949152225.1. Lineage (NCBI taxonomy): Bacteria > Bacillati > Bacillota > Bacilli > Lactobacillales > Lactobacillaceae > Ligilactobacillus > Ligilactobacillus sp. Marseille-Q7487. The sequence continues at coordinate 734,073 of NZ_CASCJC010000001.1, read as the reverse complement.
TGCTGAGGTGTCTGAACCCCCGCGTCCTAAGGTAGTAATATGCCCTTCTTTTGATAAGCCTTGAAAACCTGCTACAACGACAACATCATTATTTTCAAATGCTTTTAAAATATTTACCGTTTGAACATCTAAAACTTTCGCATTTTGATAATCGTTATTCGTCTTAATTCCTGCATCTGGTCCCGTTAAAGCTGTTGCTTTAATTCCATTTGCATTTAACATTTCAGCAAAAACTGCCGTCGAAATGATTTCACCTACAGATACCACCATATCTAACTCACGCTTATTTAAATGTGTATCTGTTCCCCCAACTAAAGCCAGCAAAGAATCAGTTGCATAAGGTGCACCTTTACGCCCAATTGCCGATACAACAACTACTACTTTGTAGCCATTTTTCAACGAATATGCAACATGTTTCATCGCTTTTTTTCGTGAATCAGTATCTTGAACTGAAGTTCCACCAAATTTTTGCACCATTATTTTCATAGAAAAACTCCCTTGCATTGGTTCTTTTAACGACTGATTAAAAAAACATCGTTTTTTTTATTATAATTGTTTAATTTACTAATAGCAATTTAATTTATTATCATAAATATCTTAATTTGACAGAGAATAATGTTTGAATTATAGTAAACTGTATAAATGATAAAGGGTGAATTATTTTGAAAAAAAAGCGTTCGACTTTCCAAAAAATAACAATGGTCGTTGTTTGGTTGATGTTAATCTTCACCTTAAGCGCCTTAGTTTTAGGAGCTGTTGGTTCCTTTTTAGGATAACAGCATTAAAAAACAGGATTTACATTTAGTGTAAATCCTGTTTTTTAATCTTGCAACGAAATTAATGCTGGCATGCGCGAAACAATAGCAAAAGAAACTATACTAGTTAAAACTAAATTAATCACTAAGCTTCCACCATTTATCACCAACGAATATAAAATTGGTCCTAAGCCCCATTGAGCATACTTTCCCCAATAAACAATTCCAGCATAAAAGTGAATCAAATATTTAGCTGTTACACTAATTAAAATTGCTAAAAATAAATATAACCAAGCTGTTTTTTGTTGTTTATTTAATAATGCTAGCTTTATTTTATTAGCATATAAGCCCGCTAAGCCAACTACCATATTAGCAATTGGATATTCTAACAACCCTTGCCATAAGGTCAACACAGAAGCTTTGCCCAACAAAATTGGCAATAACCCCCATAAAAAGCCAGCTAGCACCCCAGCCTTTAAACCACGTCGTAAGCTGTAAATAACTATGGGAATAATCCCTAAAGCTATATCGAAACTAGCAATCGATGGTACGACTACCGATAAAATCGTAGCTAATGCCGCCATCAAGGCCGCTTCAAGCATCACCTTTAATCTCTTATTAGTTGTAGTTGTTCTTTGCATAAAAAACCTCCTAATGTCTACGTTGCCAGACACTAAGAAGTGCATAAATAAGCAACACTTTCCTACGCTCGTACTAACGAACAGGTTCAAAGGGTCTGAAATTAAATTTCACTCTCAGCCAATGGCTCCCCTAGTGCTGGTAACATTTATTTAACTACAAAAATGATTATACCGTGAAATCACTTTAAACTCAAATATCATTTTTTATTTAAATAAAAAAACGGACAAGCCGTTCCGTTTCGAAGTTAAGGTCATTAATCAAAACTAGTTCATATATTTATCTAAGAACGTTTTGACTTTTTCTTGATATTGCTTAGGATAATTGATATACGACTTGGCATGAGTCGTATTTTTCGTTATCCAAATTTGCTTTGGAGCTGTAGTTGCCCGATAACTTTGATATACCATCTTTGTTGGAACAAAATCATCTTTATCACCGTGAATAAAAAAGATTGGTAACTTGTTTTTTTGAAGTTGCTTAAGCGAGTCAGCTTCTTTAAAGTCAAAACCTACACGCGCTTTAGCAATCCAATTAGCAAGCGTAATCAACGGTTCTTTAGGCAAACCAAACTGCGCCTTTAATTGATAAGCTAGTTCATCTTCTGTCTTGGAATAACCACAATCTTCAATAATCGCTTTAACTTGACTTGGCAATTTTTCGCCACTCATCATCATGACAGTAGCGCCTCCCATGCTGACACCAAACAAACCAATTCTTGAATCCTGACCATCTTTAGCAATTACTTGCTTAACCCATTTGATATAATCTAAACGATCATCCCATCCAAAATGAATATACTTTCCTTGACTTGCACCACTTCCACGATCATCTGGAGCTAAGACATTATAGCCTAATTCATGAAACATCTTGATATAAGAAGCCATATTCCAATGACTTCCTTGATAACCATGTGCAACAACAATCGTTTTATTAGTTTTTGTTTTAGCCGGCAAATAATAAGCCACCAAATCCAAATCGGTTCCAACAGCTCTTTGATGCCAAACTTCTTGATCTTGTTTTTTCAACCAACTAATCGATTGAGCATCGATTCCTTTTAGCTTAGGCGCTCTAGTTGATTTTAATGGATTTCCAAACGCATAACTTACCAAATAATTTGCCCCAGCACCAAGGCCTACGACAATTATACATAAAACACTGACTAAGCTAATTAGTAAAATTTTCTTTTTCTTACTCAAAGTCTAACCTCGTTTCAAATGTTTTACGCAGGCAAAATTTATTATACACCTTCTCTTGAAATTTGCTAACTATTTTTAACTAAAATTAAAAAACTCATGTCATTTAAAATGCTCATGAGTTTGATTAACTATAAAATTGGTGATAATAAGCGTGAGAAATATTGCTTAAATTTCAACCAGGCTGATTGTTTTTCAAAAAATTCTGGAGTCAACTGGCGACATTTTTTAAGATCTTCTTCGAAAATATGTGCAAATTCATAAGCTAATTGCCGATCATAACAAAACGCATTAGTTTCAAAATTAAGTTTAAAACTTCGAATATCCATATTAGCTGAACCAATTGATGTCAACTGACCATCAATCACAAATGATTTACAGTGAAGGAAGCCATTTTCGTATTGATAAATCTCGATTCCTTTTTCAAGCAAACTCTTTGCATAATATTGCGTAGCTCGATAAACAAAAATATGATCCGGCATACTTGGAATCATAATTTTAACCTTGACACCTGACAAAGCAGCTAAACTTAAAGCTTCTAATACAGAATCGTCAGGAATTAAGTATGGTGTTTGAATATAGATATATTCATTAGCACTACTGATTAATTTTAAATAACCTAATTTAATAGCCTCGGTTTCACTATCAGGTCCAGAAGAAACAATTTGAATACCAGTCGAACCTGCTGTTGATTCATGCCGTAGTGGAAAATAATTGTCACTATATTCTACTTTTTTGCCACCATTGCTATTTTTGATTGTTGCATTCCAATCCATAAAGAAACGAGATTGTAAGGCAACGGTAGCATTACCGTCTATTCTGACATGTGTATCACGCCAGTAGCCAAACTTCTTTGATTTTCCTAAATATTGATCTCCAACATTAAATCCACCAATATAACTAATCTTACCATCGATAACCACGATTTTACGGTGATCACGATAATTGATACGAGGACTATGAATCGGTGCTCGCTTGGAGCCAAAGAATGGTTCAGCTTGTCCTCCTAATTTTTCTAAATTCTTAAAAAAGTTATGTCGTTGCCCTCTAGATCCCATGCTATCATAAATTACACGTACTTCTACACCACGCTTGGCTGCATCTTCTAGTTCTTTTAAAAATTGCGTACCGATCTCATCACTAAAGATTGAATAGTATTCAATATGAATATGATTGGTTGCCTTGCGCATATCTTCAAAAAGTGCTGCAAATTTCTCTTTACCATCAGTAAAAATTTGCAACGAATTATTTTTTGTAAAAATAGCTTGATCACATTCTAAAAACAAATGCGCAGCTTGTCTAGCCTCATTTGTTAATAAATCACTAGGTAACAGCTCTTGGCGATTCCATTGTTCTTTTTGTAAATCAACAAGTTGATCGATTCCTAGTTTAGTTTGTGCCTTCAAATCAAAGATTTTTTCTTTAGAGATTTTTTTACCGGCAAATAAGTATAAAATGAATCCAAAAATTGGTAATAAATTTAAGACTAACAGCCATGCCCATGTTGCTGCAATATCTCTTTTTTCTTTAAAAACCGTAATTACTGCTAAAAAAGTGTTAATAACAATAATTGCCACAATCACGCTTGAAATTGCGTCCACTTCATCCACCACCTAGTCATTATTCTAGTGCGATTATACTATGGTTATACGCACATTTCCACTCTGATGCCTAAAAAAAGTTATGCCACACCTAAGTATGGCATAACCTAATTAAGCTTTCTTAAACCATGCACTGATTTTTTTGAAAAAGCCACCCGTTTCTTGTTGCATAGACATTAACGGTACGGTTTCTCCTTCTAGACGACGCGCAATATTACGATAACCTTGACCAGCTGGATTATTTTCATTTAAAACAATCGGTTCACCTTTATTAGCCGAACTGATTACTTCATCATCATCAAAAACAATTCCTAATAATTTAATTGCTAAGTGATGTGTTATTTCATCAATATCTAACATATCTCCATCATTAACCATATGCTTTCTAATTCGACTAATTACTAACATTGGTGGGTTTTCTAGTTGGCGCTGTTCCAATAATCCAACTACTCGATCAGCATCTCTTACAGCAGAAACCTCAGGTGTAGAAACAACAATTGCTTCATCTGCTCCTGCAATAGCATTCATAAACCCTTGTTCAATACCAGCCGGACAATCTAATAAGATATAATCAAAATCAGGTCTTAACTCCTCAACTAATTCTTTAACTTGTTCAGGGGTAATAGCTGATTTATCAGTATTTTGTGCTGCCGGTAGTAAGAATAATTTATCACCAAACTTTTTATCTTTAATCAAAGCTTGATGTAACTTTGCTCGTTTTTCAACCACGTCAACAATATCATAAATAATACGATTATCCAATCCCAAGGCTACGTCTAAATTACGTAAACCAATGTCTAAATCGATTAAACACACCTTCTTATTAAGTAACGCAAGGGCACTGCCTAAATTAGCAGCTGTAGTTGTCTTTCCAACACCACCCTTACCTGATGTAATAACTATTGATCTTCCCATAAATTAAAAACCTCCCATCTGTGCAAATAGTTTCGGTCTTAAGTTCTTTAATTCAACAACTTGTGTATGCGCTAAATCATGCAAATCATTAACATAGACCACATTATCTTCATCTTGCACGACTGTCTCATCTTCTAAAACATCTACCAAATCTGCAATTCTAACTTGTTGAGCATCTTTGATTTTACCAACAATTACAGCACGTGTATCATCTTTATATCCAGCATGCAAAATTCCTTGAACATCTCCTAAAACAAAGATGCTTCCTTTAGCTTGTAAGATGCCACCTTGGTGCACACACCCTAAAAATAATACATCTCCATCAATTGTCTTAATTTGACCATTGCGGATAACATCTGCACAAAAATGTGTCATGTTTTTATGCATTATTTCTTGCGCATCGGTTACTGTGATTACATCTGCTAAAATCTTATGAATTGAAAATTGTGGATAAACACTGAAAACTTTTTCCAATTGTTGTTTTTGCTCAGCAGTCAATAAGCGTTGTTTTGTATTAACATTAAATGCCACTGGTTTAGTTGACTTAGTATCGTCATGTAGCTTTTTTAATAACTCAGTTAATTCTACTAGTACTTGTTCAAAGCTTGCTTCTGATTTAATAATTAATTCATAACCATTTTTAAACCCCTTTAAGACAACCGCTGTCATGCTAACAACTCCTTTAAATTAAACTCATGCGAATTTTTCAAAAAGTTTTCTCAATGGCACATACAAGACCACAAAGAAAAACATATTATAAGCTAATGTTGGCCCTAATGTTCGTGCAATAAAATTAGTTGCAGAAACATTTGCCAATCCAATTAACGAATTAATCCAATAAGATAAAGTTGTCAATAAAGTTACATCGATTAAATAGATCAAAAAGACCAACATAAATGTCGGTGAAAAAAAGTTAAAGGTTTCCCGATTTAAATACACCATCAATGGGAATAAAAACGTAAATATTCCCAAGATACCGCTGTAATATAAATCGTAAAATATCCCTGCAACAAACGCCCACCATAAAATCTTATCGTAATCTAAATAACACAATGCTAAAATTAACCACAATAATAATAATCGACTCTCCATACTCGATGTCGCAGTAAACATCCATTTTGAAAAATTGTAGCTAAGCGAGCCATCGAGCAATAAAAAAATGAACATTCCGCTAATAAAAATATAGCGCTTCTTAGCTATCGCTTGCATCACTTCACGTCCTTTAATCAGTTCTCTTGGCCACCGTTACCACACCCAAATCAGTAATATTAGCTGCGGGTTTAATATAAATTTTTGATGGCAAGCCATAATCGTTGTCTGCCACTTTTTCAACGGTTCCAATTAATAAACCTTTAGGAGTATTCCCTCCCATACCAGAAGTGATTACTTTTGTTCCTTTTTTGATTTCTTCTTTTAAGATTACCTGTCCCATTATTAACAAATTGTTATCGACATCATAACCGGTAATCAATCCATTAACAACATTATCTTTGGCATTCACCAATTGAACTGCAAATCTATTAGCCGAATCATTTTGCGTTGTAATCAATTCAACTTTACTATTAGTTTGGTTGACTTCTGTGACACGTCCAATCAATCCTCTTCGTGATAGTACCGCAGCATTTTTAGTCACACCTGCTAAAGAACCCTTGTTAATCACAACTTGATTTTGCCAAGTCGAAGGTGAACGCGAAATAACATATGCACTGATTTTATCGTAATCAGTTAAAGACTTATTTAACTTTAATTGTTGTTTTAATGCCTTGTTTTCTTCACGTAACGTTTGATTTTCAACCTTTTGAGCAGCTAAATTATCAACTTGCTTTTTTAAATCTTGATTTTCTTGATAAGTGTTAATCAAATCACTAAAAGATTTTCCAGCTGAACTAACCGCTGCAATTGGGGCATTTACTACTCGTTCTACTAACCCAGCTGCCTCATTACCAAACTGTTGCACAAAAGTGGGCATCGAACGATTGTTACGTACTGAAATCGAAAAGGCAATCATCAAAAAACTAATTGTAATTGCAATCAAGATGATTACGAGTTTCTTATTAAAAAAAGATTTTTGCATCTTAATAAACTCCTAGCTAGTCTTCAATTACTCCTAGCTTTTTCCTTTCTCATATTAATATAATATCATTTTTTTATTATTTATGCCGTGTAAAAACAATCACTTTATAAATTATAGCATAACGTTAATTAGGACTCATTTTTTTAAGTTACCTTACAAAAAAATTAAGAGGTTGGACGACTAAGCTCCAACCTCCTAACTAAAATGACTTCAATCGTCTATTTTTTCTTCATAACTTCGATGCTCTTTAAAGATTCACCCGTACCAACAGCAACACAATCTAATGGTTCAGTTGCTACAAAAACAGGAACTTTAGTTGCTTCTGAGATAACATCTGGCAAATGACGCAACTGTGCTCCACCACCAGTCAAAACAATTCCGTGATCGATAACATCAGCTGCAATTTCTGGTGATGTTTCTTCCAAAGTTTCTTTAATAGCTGTGATAATTTCTTCAACAACTTCTTGGATAGCTTCGGCAACATCTTCAGCCTTAATTTCAATAGTCTTTGGTAAACCTGTTACCAAATCACGACCACGAATAGTTTGGCTATCTAATCCACGTGCAGCTTCCACTGAAGCAGAAGCAACATCCATCTTAAGTTGCTCAGCTGTTCTTTCACCAATCAATAAATTGTAATTCTTGCGCACATAATAAATGATAGCATCATCAATCTTATCTCCAGCCATACGAATTGAACGACTAGAAACGATCCCACCTAAAGAAATCGTTGCAACATCCGTAGTTCCACCACCGATATCAACAACCATACTACCTGTTGGGTCCATAACTGGTAGCCCTGCACCAATTGCAGCAGCAAATGGTTCTTCAATCACATAAGCATCACGAGCTCCAGCTACACGTGTAGCATCGATTACAGCACGTTTTTCAACTTCAGTAACACCGCTTGGTACACAAACCATCACGTATGGCTTGCCACTTTTACCACCCAAAGCTTTTTGAATATAATATTTCATCATTGCCACTGTTGTATCATAATCAGCAATTACGCCATCTTTCATTGGACGAATTGCTACAATACTAGCTGGAGTACGTCCAATCATGGCACGTGCTTCTGAACCAACAGAAACTATTTCACCTGTTTTAGTATTTTTAGCTACAACTGAAGGTTCACGTAAAACGATTCCTTTACCTTCAGCATAAACGATTGTATTTGCAGTTCCAAGATCAATTCCGATATTTTTTGTCCCGATTCCGAACACTGTCTTTCATCCCTTCATGATGCTTCCTAACTAGGAGTGAAGCATAAAATTCACATTATTTAAATTATACCATACTTAGAGCTTATCTTTTAGTTAAAATTATAGTCTAACTTTTAAGAAAATATTATTTTTACTGCTCTTCGATAGTTACCAAAGCTGCTTGTGGACCTTTTTTGCCTTCAACTGAGACAAAATTTACTCGCTGACCGACTTCTAAAGTTTTGTAACCTGAACTTTGAATTGCTGAAAAATGAACAAATACTTCTTCGCTTTGATCATCAGGCTTAATAAAACCAAAACCTTTTTGCTTATCAAACGACAAAACACTACCAGTTAGCAACACACATTCACCCCTTGTAATTTAACACTTTTGTGAAAGTTTAACATAATTTAAAATGAGCGACAAGCGTTCTAGACGACTTAATGTAAAATTTTTTCTTCTCTCATGCTTAAATAATTATTGCGTCCAACAATCAAATGATCTAACAAATCAATCCCTAAAAGTTTGCCAGCCTCGGCTAATCTCTTAGTTAAGAGTAGATCATTTTTTGAAGGCGTCACGTTTCCACTTGATAGCAATAGGTAAGCTTTTGTTGTTAACTCCAACTTTTCCCCTGCTTCACACCGAGCATACGACTTTCACCGTACTCGGCGTTCCACCGTCATTTGACGGCTGAAGGCTGTTGCTTTTCCTCGATTAAAAGGCTTCTTTGCTCGTGCCTTCGCTCTCACTAACATTAATTGAAATTATTATTTTTCTCAAACCGCTTCATCAAAGATGCTTTCTCCACGTTGCTAGCTTTCCACGTTCACTTTAGGTGTTCAATTTCTAACTTAGGTGCCACCTCTGACCTAACAACTAACCTACATCCTTTAAATGCACATGGTCGTTCATAACCATCATTTTACTTGACCACTAGTTGTTTTTTGTCCACTCAGATCTTTAAGTCGGTGGTTCGTCGACAAACTTGTATCCTCACCATATTAGACTTTTTACGACTTCCGGCTCACAAAAAGCCGCCTTTACCGAGTTTCACACCAACAGTTAAACATCTAACTATTCGCATGTCGGAGTCTCAAAGCGGATGCTTCAAAACGTTACTTTATCATTTCATCCAACACCTAAAGCGTTCATATTATAAATATGTGCAGTCTTTTCAACTACAAACATGTCTCACGATGATTATGGATAACCATGAAACGTGCTGCTGCATGACGCAAAGCTTCTTTAAATATTTCACGCGGATGAACCGTGGCACTGTTTAAAGTTCCTTTAAACAATGTTTCTTGCGCTAAAATTTGATTTTTTGTATCCAAATATAGACACACTAAAACTTCTTGTTGTAAATTTCCTAATTCTTTAGCCATATGTTCACCAATTTCTTGACTTGAATAAATTTGCCCTAAATTTAATGGACGTAGCGAATTAATCCGTTTTGAAAACTCCACTAACACTTCTAAAAAACACGCTTGCTTAGCAAAAAGCAACACCCATTCACCTTTAAACAATTCTCTAAACTGTCCTAAGTTAGTATGCTGTGCAAAATAATTATTAACACCTTGTTTTGCTTGTTTTTGATTAGTTGTTTGACTTAAAACATAATACAACAGTTCTTTGTCACTGAGATTTTGTGCACCAAAACGTTGAATTTGTTCTGTCAAATAGGCATTAGAATATTCATTAATTAATGTCATAAAAAAACCTCCCAGTTATAAAATACGCACTGGAAGGTTTAACTTTTTATTTTACAATAAAATCTTTGACTTGATGTAAATCGTCTAAAATAGCTAAAGTATGTTGTCTTTCGTATTCACCTGGTTGTAGATAATCAGGTACCATAATAACTGGAATTTCCGCGTTATTAGCGGCCTTAATGCCATTTACTGAGTCTTCGATAATAATTGTTTTTTGCTTATCTGGTGCGCCAGATTTTGCCCAAGCGACATTAAAGACTTCTGGATCTGGCTTAGCTTCATGCACATCATCAGCACAGATAATATGTTGAAAATTATGTTCTAAGCCCGTTTTTTCTAAGAAATATTCAATTTTGTCTTTGTCATTGCTTGAAGCTAGCGTATAGGCAATCTTTTGTTCATCGAGATATTTAGTTAATTCTAAAAATCCTGGTTTTAACTTCAACTCACCTTGGTCAACTACTGGATAAATGTTAGCAAAACTAATTTCAAAAAACTTGCTGATTAAATCACGATCCCCATAGTCTTTAACCATTTGTTCAAACATTGCTTCATTGCCCCCACCAATAAATTGACGGTAGTATTCAAATGAATAATCCATGCCTAATTGTTCGGCTGCAATGCTATTTGATTTGAAATAAACTTTTTCTGAATCAAAAATAACTCCATCCATATCAAAAATTACTAATTCTACATCCATGACAATTCTCCTTCTTTAAAATACTGTCTTACTTCCGAAATAAAATATAACGATCCTGTAAATAAAATTAAATCTTGCCCTTGTAAGTTATCAAGTGCTTGTTGTAAAGCTTGTGGCCAATTTTCAAATGCTTGCATCTTAAGCTTTTGGGCTAATTCTTGAGCCGCAAATGTCGGGCGATGACTAGCAAATGGTGTTAGATAAACCTCACAATGCTTTACTTGCGCTAATTTAGCCAACATTTGTTGTGGTTGTTTATCTGCTAAGGCCCCAAAAATAATCTGTACATGATAATTTTTAAAATGTTGCTTGAGCGTTTTATCGAGTTCTTCAATCGCCGCTAAATTATGCGCTCCATCTAAAATAATTAATGGTTCCTCATTAATAATTTCCATTCTACCGGGCCATTTTGTTTTGGCAATAGCTTGCTTGACGATTTGACTGGTGAGCTGCCAGCCTTCTTGTTTGGCTAAAAGCAACACGGCTGTGATAGCTAAGGCGGCATTTTTAGGCTGATAGGTCCCTAATAAACTTGTTTTTAAATCGATAAAGTTTTGCTCTAAGCCTTGATAACTAAACTGTTCTCCTAAAAAAGTGCTGGTCTTTTTAGACGTAACTGCAAAATCAGTTCCTAAGGCATAAACTTTAGCTTGCTTTGCTTGTGCAGTTGTCTTAATGACCTCTAAGGCCTCGGTTGGTAGCTGTCCTAGCACAAGTGGAACTTGCTTTTTAATAATGCCGGCTTTGTGTTTGGCAACTTGAGCTAAGGTCGTCCCTAAAAGCTCACCGTGATCTAAAGCAACCGTTGTAATCACACTAACAGCTGGTGTAATGACATTAGTTGAATCATATAAACCACCAATTCCGACTTCTAAGATGACATAATCGGGGCGTTTTTTAGCAAAATAATTAAACATCAATGCGGTAACAATTTCAAATTCAGTTGGTCCTAAATCTTGTTGATCTAATTTAGCCACATGAGGCGCAAGTTCTAAGACTTCAGCTAAAAGTTCTGCATCACTAATCATCACACCATTTAACATGATACGCTCATTAAACTTGGTAATAAATGGTGAAATAAAAGTTCCTACACTAAACCCAGCATTTAATAACAAATCACGGGTATAAGCGGTTGTTGAACCTTTGCCATTTGTTCCGGTAATATGAATGAACTTGAGTTTTTCTTGGGGATTGCCTAAATTTTTTAAAAGTTGCTGCATTCGCTTTAAACTTGGAATCTTTTTAAATTTTTGTCGTCCATGAATAAAGGCTAAGGCATCCTGATAAGTTGTAATTTCCATTTTTTGAAATCCTTTTAATAATAGTTTCAACCTTATTTTACCGTAAAATCTTATTAACGTAAATTAATGTAATAAAAAAGACTTGTTTTAGCACTAAAACAAGTCTTTTTTTACTTAAAGTTGAGCTTTCAAAGCTGCAATCCGTTCGTTAGTTGCTACTAATTTAGCTTGATAGCCGGCTAATTTTTCTTTTTCTTTAGCGACAACTTGCTCTGGTGCATTGGCCACAAAGCGTTCATTGCCTAATTTCTTTTCGCCACGTGCTACTTCACTTTCAAGCTTAGCTGCTTCTTTTTGTAAACGAGCAACTTCTTCATTTAAATCAATTAAATCAGCTAATGGTAAATAGACTTCAGCTCCTGTAATCACTGAGGTCATTGCTAAAGCTGGTGGTGTTACATCGCTACCAATTTCCAAATGTTTTGGATGGCAGAAACGATCAATATAGTCTTTATTAGCCTCAAACACCGCTTTAGTTTGTGGATTAGTTGTCTTAATTAAGATTTCAATTGCTGAAGACATTGGCGCATTTACTTCCGCCCGACTGTTACGTACTGCTTTGATCAATTCGATTAAGTTTTCCATTTCAGCTTTGGCTGTTTCATTGCTAAAATCAGCATTTGGGGTTGGATAAGCTGCGGTTACTAAAGATTGACCTTGATGTGGCATTGACAACCAGATTTTTTCAGTCACAAATGGCATGATTGGATGCAATAAGCGTAAAGTTTGATCTAAGACATAGCATAAGATATTTTGCGTGTTTTGTTTTTGTTGTTGATCTTGACCATTGAGATTTTCTTTAGCCATTTCAATGTACCAATCACAAAAATCATTCCAAATGAAGTTATACAAGGCACGACCTGCTTCACCAAATTCAAAGTTATCAAATAAGCGTGTTACTTGTTCAACCGTTTCATTTAAGCGCGCCAAGATCCATTTGTCGGCTAATTGCCATTGTTCTTTAGCTGGTAATTGACCGGTTGTGTCTTCGCTTAGATTCATGATTACAAAACGACTAGCATTCCAAATCTTATTGATGAAGTTCCAAGCAGCATCCATCTTAGTATAAGAGAAGCGCACATCTTGACCAGGTGCTGAACCATTTGACAAGAACCACCGTAAAGCATCGGCACCGTATTTGTCGATGACATCCATTGGATCAATCCCATTGCCTAGTGATTTACTCATCTTTCTACCTTGTTCATCACGAATTAAACCATGAATCAACACATGTTTAAACGGACGACGTTTTGTGAATTCAACACTTTGGAACATCATCCGCGCAACCCAAAAGAAGATGATATCATAACCAGTTACTAAAGTATTAGTTGGGAAGTAACGCTTAAAGTCAGCACTTTTTTCATCTGGCCAACCCATTGTTGAAAATGGCCATAAAGCACTTGAAAACCAAGTATCTAAAACGTCTGGATCTTGGGTCCAATTTTCAATATCTGCTGGGGCTTGTTCACCAACATAAACTTCACCAGTTTCGTTATGGTACCAAGCTGGAATCTGATGACCCCACCATAATTGGCGTGAGATAACCCAATCATGAACATTTTCCATCCATTGATTAAAGGTGTGTTCAAAGCGTGGCGGTACAAAATCAACCCGATCATCACTTTGTTGGTTGGCTAAAGCAGCTTTAGCTAAAGGTTCCATCTTCACAAACCATTGTGTTGATAGACGTGATTCAACTTGGACACCGGTTCTTTCTGAATGGCCAACAGAGTGTGTGATTGGTTCGATTTCAAGCATGTAGCCTTGTTCTTGTAAGTCAGCCACAATTGCTTTACGTGCTGCAAAACGATCTAAGCCACAGTATTTGCCAGCTTTTTCATTCATGGTTGCATCGTCATTCATTGTATTGATGCGTTCCAAGTTATGACGATTCCCGACTTCAAAGTCGTTAGGATCATGGGCTGGGGTAATTTTTACCATCCCCGTTCCAAATTCAATATCAACATATTCATCGGCAATGATTGGAATCTTACGGCCTTGAAGTGGCAAGATAACTTCTTTACCAATCAATTCTTGATAGCGTTCATCTTTAGGATTAACGGCTACGGCCACATCCCCCATCATTGTTTCAGGACGGGTTGTCGCAATTTCAATATAGTTTTTACCAGCAAAAGTGAAACCTTCATCGGCAAATGGATATTTCACATGATAAAAGGCACCTTGATCATCTTGGTGGATAACTTCGATATCAGACAAAGCCGTCTTAGCCTTTGGATCCCAGTTGATGATGTATTCGCCACGATAAATCAAACCTTTTTCATAAAGCTTAACAAAAACTTTGCGGACAGCTTTAGACAAGCCTTCATCTAAGGTGAAACGTTCACGATCATAATCAAGTGACAAGCCTAATTTAGCCCATTGTTGATGAATAATATCAGCATATTCACCTTTCCATTCCCAGACTTTATCAACAAATTTCTCACGTCCTAAGTCGTAACGTGAGATTCCATCTTCTGCTAAACGCGCTTCAACTTTAGCTTGTGTTGCAATCCCAGCATGGTCCATCCCTGGTAACCACAAAGTATCAAAGCCTTGCATTCTTTTTTGGCGAATAATCATATCTTGTAAAGTTGTATCCCATGCATGACCTAAATGCAACTTTCCGGTAACATTTGGCGGTGGGATTACAATTGAATAAGGTTTTGCCTCTGGATTAGCGTTTGGCTTAAATAAACCAGCATCAACCCAAGTTTGATAGCGTCCTGGTTCAACTTGACTAGGATCGTATTTAGTTGACATTTCAACTTCTTTTGCCATAAATCATCTTCCTTTCTTTTGTAAAAATGAGCTTAAAAAAACACTGCCATCCACAAATAGGACGACAGTGCCGTGGTACCACCTAAATTGGGCTTTTAACCCCGCTTAAACTCATTGTTAACGAATTGACATCCGGTTATCCCTACTAATTTCAAGATAACAGCTCCCAAGCTACCAAAAAATTAACTTTTTAAGATGTCACACCAACCCATCTTTCTCTGAAAAAAGGCTTAATTTTTTGCTCTTGTTCATCACTTATATGTGTATTTTAGCGTTCAAAAAAAGTCTCGTCAAGTCTTAGAAGGTAGTTTTCCCATCAAAATGATGTAATAATTTGAAAATTAAAGCGACAAAGTCTTGACGCTTAACGTCTAACAAGACTTCGGTATTTTTAGGTTTGCCGGTCAAATCCCATTCATCAACGACGGTTTGCCCGCTAGTTAATTCACCTTTGGTTTCAACATCGACATTATATTTGGCACAAGTAAACAAACTTGGATCAATCAACCAGGCCAAAACACACGGATCATGCATTGGAACTCCTTTAAAGCCCCACTTTTCATCACTGTAATAAATGCTGTAAAACTTCATTTGACCAGCAAGAGTTTGCGCAACGACATTATCTGTAATTGCGGCAATTTCTTCAAGTTCATTGGGCCAAATCTGAGCTTGATGAGTCACGTTTAAGCCTGCCATAACAAGCGGAATTCCTGCATTCATCACGATTTTAGCCGCTTCGGGATCAACAGCAATGTTAAATTCAGCCACTGGCGTGCGATTACCAAAGCCTTTAGCGCCACCCATGAAAACAATTTGCTTAATTTTAGGCATCAATTCTGGATAAACCTTCAAAAATAACGCCATATTAGTCATTGGACCAGTTACCACTAGTGTAATTGGTTCTGCTTGCGCACGTAAAATCTGTGCCATCAATTCGATTGCATGCATTTTAACCGGTGCAAAATTTGGTTCAGGTAATGGAGCCCCATCTAAACCACTATCACCATGCACATCCGCCGCAATTTCTAGTTCTTTCATCAAAGGACTCTGATTGCCACCAGCGACTGGCACATCGGTTGCACCTAATAAAGTCAACATTTTCAAAGCGTTATTTAACGTCTTTTCAGGTGTTTGGTTACCAGCTGAAGTTGTTACCGCTAACAATTCGATTTCAGGAGAAGCAACGGCCATCATCAAAGCCATCGCATCATCATGTCCGGGGTCACAATCTAAAATAATCTTTTCCATGGTTAACACTCCTTTAAATAAAATGTTATCTTTATTATAACATACAAAAAAGCCACCTAAGAATTCTTAGATGGCCTCCTTTTTAAAGTAATTCGGCAAAGGTGTCGGCTTGCTTGTTTAAGTAGCTTTCACCTGGTTTGATTTCAGTTACTTTGATATTTGCTAAAGCTTCATTGACTAAGCCTTCGACATCTAATCTTTGCTCATATTCACGACATTTTTCGATACGTGGTTTAGTCTTTGGTGCTGGTGGCGCAAAGACCGTGCAACAATCTTCAAATGGCATGATTGATAAATCGAAAGTATCAATCTTTTGGGCAATATCGATGATTTCATTTTTGTCCATTGAAACAACTGGTCGCAAGATTGGCATGTTGGTTACATCATTGATGGCTGCCATACTTTCAAGTGTTTGTGAAGCAACTTGCCCTAAAGCCTCACCGTTAAAGATCGCCAAATCATTGCGTTTGCGCGCGATTGCTTCGGCCAAACGAAACATAAAGCGCCGTTGAATCGTCATCAAATAACCAGATGGCACGGCTTTTTTGACTTCTTCTTGAATCTTGGTAAAAGGCACTTCGATAAATTGAATATTACCGCCAAATGGTGTTAACTTCACAGTTAATTCCTTAGCTTTATCTAAAGCTTTTTGACTTGTGTATGGCGGACTAAAGAAGTGCACCATTTCAATATCAACTCCACGTTTTAAGGCCAAATAACCCGCAACAGGTGAATCAATCCCACCCGAAAGCATCAAAACGGCTTTTCCTGCTGTTCCAACTGGCAAGCCACCTGCTCCATCGATTGTTTCATAGGAAAGATAGATTCCGTTTAAGCGGATCTCACAACGTAAAGTTACATCCGGATTTTTCATTTGAACCTTTAATCCCGGAATTTTTTCTAACAAATATCCACCTAAATAATCATTCATTTGATTAGTATCATAGTCAAAGTTGTGATCGGAACGCCGTGTATTGATCTTAAAGGTCATTCCTTCATGATACAGTTTTTGCATTAATTCTAAAGCAACTTGGCGTACTTGCTTTACATCACGTTCAACTTTAATGGAAGGTGAAAAGTTTTGAATCCCAAAAACAACTTTTAAGCGTTTAATGATTTCAGCTGAATCAGCTCCGTTTAAATGGATATGCATCCGATCACGATGAGCCTTGATTTTTACTTCCGGAAAAGCGTTTAAAGTTTGCGAAACGTTTGTAGCTAAACGATCGATAAAGTTTTGGCGATTTTTGCCTTTGGTTGACAATTCGCCGTAACGAACCATAATTTCTGTGTATTGCATAAAAACTTCCTTTCTTAAGAATTTAATTGTTCAAAACGTTGATATAATTTGGCAAAAACAGCTAAAAATTCTTCAGCTTCTTTCAAAGTGTTTTCTTCATCTAAACTAACCCGCACCGCACTAGTGGCAATATCATCGGCAACATGCATTGCGGCTAGCGTACTTGAAGAAATACCTTTTTTAGACGAACATGCACTGGTTGTCGAAATGTAGATACCTTCTTTTTCAAAAGCATGCACAATCGTTTCGCCCCGAACACCTAAAATACTAAAGCATAAGATGTGCGGTGCAAAAGTTGCGCTTGTTTGCGAATGCATGACAACATTTGGATAAGTGCTAAGCTTATTTGCAAGATACTCTTTGATGGTGGCTTGTTGCTTAACTTTGGCTTGTTCATCGTCTAAAAGCAAACGTAACGCCTTGGCCATCGCAGCGATTGCAGGCAGATTTTCGGTCCCACTACGCAAGTTTTTTTCTTGACCGCCCCCAGCTAGTAAAGGTTGGATTTTCTTGCCTTGTTTTTTATATATAAAACCAACTCCACGCGGCGCATGAAATTTGTGCCCTGAAAAAGTTAAAAAATCAATACGTTCATTGTTAAGCAACGTTTGTAACCCTTTGCCTAAGGCCTGGACAGCATCGACATGAAAATGAATCTTAGGATATTCTTTCAAAATCTCGGCAATTTCTGCTAGCGGTTGAATGCTACCAACTTCATTATTAACTGCCATCACCGTCACCAAAATTGTGTCTTTACGTAAAGCTTGCCGTAAATCGGCCGGACTAACACGACCTTGACGATCAACTGGCAAGTATGTTACTTCAAAACCTAATTTTACTAATTGTTGTAAGGTATGACTGACCGCTGGATGCTCAATGCTCGAAGCAATGATGTGCTTGCCATATTTCATCTTTTCAAAAGCAGTTCCTTTTATAATCCAGTTGTCGCCTTCCGTACCGCCACTGGTAAAAAAGATCTCATGAGCTTGGCAGCCTATCAGCTGCGCAATTTGAGCTCTGGCCTGTTCCAATAATTCATAGGACTGTTCGCCTAAAGCATGTAACGAGGAAGGATTACCCCAAATTTTTTCACTAACAGCATTATAAGTGGCTAAAACTGCAGGCGCAACCTTGGTCGTTGCACTATTATCAAAGTAAATCATATTTTCCCTTCTTAATTTTTTTATTCTCGTATTTAAACCAAATATCATTTTAGCATATCACTTAGGCTAAAAAAAGTGAACTGAAAAAATTAAAAAGGACGTAGGGAAAATACGTCCTTTTTAAAGATAAATTATTATTGATAATTTTTCTTTAAATTTTTCATCCATTCATCTATCTCATTTGATAAACTCATTCTATGTTCTAGCGCATTTTTACCAGATTTTTTTTCTGCATCATAATATGAGAGACTTTCTGAAATTTCATCATAATATGGTATTTCATGTGGCTTAGCTTCCGAATAATCTCTAACAGATTGCGCCAAGATTTCTTCATTTATACCCCAATCTCTAGCAAAGGCTACAATTTCTGCTTGTATTTTATCTTGCTTCCAAGCTTCGAAAGCTTCGTCAAATCTTAAACCTGCAGCTAACTGATTTTTAGATAATTTCTCGTCAACAAATTCTTTTAGTAATTTAGCTTGCTGAGCTTCACCCATATCACTTAACTCTTGGATCTGCTCATAAATAAGTCTTAAAGTTTCACTATCAATCGTTTGCAATCCATTAACTACATGAATTTTTTCATCTATCAAACCTAAAATATGAGATGCATTAATAACCTGAGTTCTAGTTAATCTAGTTTTACCAACTAACGGTCTAATTATTTCATCTTCAACTGGTGGAATTTGTGTATCAAAGATATTTTTATAAGCCCCTACATATTGAAGCCAAACATGCTCTGTTATTCCAAATTGTTTATCATCCCACTTATATTCATAGTACTGCTCAACTAGATTAAATTGACTTGCAGCAGCCATAAAAGCTTTCTTAAATTCTTTTTCAGCCTTTTTGTCACCTTTAATATCTGCCCAAGCAGTCGGATCTTGACAAACTTGCTGTAATTGTAGCATACAATTTTTTAGTTTGTTAACTGCTACTTCATACATATCAACAATTACACGACTATTTTTTCCACCACTTCCATAGAGTTTAAGCGCCATATCTACTCTTTCTTCTGTTGTTCGTGGATATTGAAAATTAATAATTGTTCCAAACTCTTTAGAACTACCAAACACCCGATTCGTTCGTGAATAAGCTTGAATTAATTTTTGAAGTTCTAATTTACGATCAACATATAAGGTATTCAATCTTTTAGAATCATAGCCTGTCAAAAGTTGATCAGCCACAATAATTAAGTCAATATTCTTAGGATTTCTCCCACTTCCACCACGTGTCGCACGTTCTATTAAATCTTCAAAATAAGCATCTTCTCCATGTTTTTTATCACCAGCCACAAATTCGATTCCTGTAAAACCAGCATAGTCCTTAAACATTTGTTCAACATCAGTTAAAGAAACATTTTGAGGGTCATTTTCATTTCCAAAACTAAATGTCATTGCTACGTTTAGTTTTATTCCACGATCCTTAATTTGTTTTTTGAACTCTTGATAATATGCCAAGACCCTTTCCTTATACGCTACTGTTAAAATTGCATTAAATTCTTTAGCTTGAGATTGACTATCCCAATTTTCAAGAATTTCTGTCACAACTCGTGGAATATGCGTTTTATCTTGATAGATTAACAAATTAAGTTCTGAGGCCTTTTTTTCTATTTCTAACTCTGATAAAGCTTGAATCTCACGCTCAATAGCTTTTCTTGAAGACTGCGGATTTTCATTTACAAATTTCTCAATAATTTGTTCCCGCAAATCCTCATAGTTTTTGAATTCCCCTGTATTAATATAATCAACATGAAAACCTAAAACATTACCATCTGCAATTGCCTCATCAATAGTATATTGATGAAGCAACGGTCCAAACAGCTTTTCTGTGGTATTTATAACTTCACTTTTTTCATTAATTTTTCCTTTAACATTATTTTCATCAAATAAAGGCGTTCCTGTAAAGCCATAAAATAAGCCATTTTGCTTGAAATAATGTTTAATAGTTCCCATCATTTGTCCCATAGTTGTCCGATGAGCCTCATCAATGATAAAAATAAAATTCTTATCTTTTAAACTATCATCATGTTGTTCTTCCAAATCTTTAACTAACGAATTTAGCTTAAAAGTTGTCGTTACTATAATTCCTTTCGACGATTTCAAACGTTTTTTTAATTGATAAGTAGACTGAGTATCATCAACTGTTACAGGTTCATATGCTGCATATGCTTTAAAATTATCAGATGTTCTACTATCTAGCTCTCGTCTATCAACTAAAAAAATAACTTTGTCAAATCCTGCTCTCGTAGCAAGAAATAGTGCTGTTTTAAAGCTAGTTATTGTCTTACCTGAACCTGTGGTATGCCACACAAAACCACCATGAGCTATTTTACTTTCATTATCTGATCCAAAAGCAGCTAATTCAATTGCTTGTAAAGCATAGACTTGATAAGGGCGCATCAACATGTGTCGTCTATTTTCTTCATCTTTTGCTTCATCGATTACCAAATAATCCCCAACCATTTGATGTGCCATTGGAATCATCAAAAAAGTTTCAACTATTTTGCGCCAATCGTTGACAATTTTATTTTCTTTATCTGACCAATGAAAAACAAAACTAGGATTAAAATCGTCAATGGTCTTAGGTGTAGCAAAATAACGTGTCTCTATTTCAGAAGTTACCACCATCATTTGTGAAAAAGCCATAAAATTGTTACTATATTCACCATCTTGATAATACCGTTTGAATTGACCAAAAGCTTCATTCAAAGTCTTATCAGCACGCTTTTGTTCAATATTAATTAAAGGCAAACCATTAATCAACAAGACAATATCAAAACGATTTCCTTTGCTAGTAGATATTTCTCTAGCAATTTTATACGACGAGTCTCCGCCACTAACTTCTGCCTTTTTAAAAATAGTTAATGTTATTTGTCTACGTGTTACCCCAGGCAAATTATCATCACGATAAATTCCATCAATCTTACCTTTTGAATCTTCAATAGCTAAAATCTTAGCGGCTTCATAACTATTGTTTATTTGACTGACCTTAGCTAAAACTTGCTTAAATTCATTATCGGTCAATGCAACTCCCTCTAATTGATCAGCATTTATTCGATTTAATTCAGAACGCCAATGATCAATTAAGTCATCAACTGTTACTTTATGCGTATTTCCATTTAGCTCATCTGGAGTTTGCCATTTAAACTTTTTCAACTCTTGGACAAAATTTTCTTGAAATCTTTTTTCACTAGCACTTTTGGCAACATTACTCATAAAAATCTGTCTCCTCTCGAACCAATAAAAACAATAAACTCTTTTTACTTACGCTGAAATTAAACAAACATCTCATTTAAATAAGCTTTTTTCAAATTTTGCAATTTTTCTAACTTTCGTTGATGAAGGGCGATGAGGGAATCAAACTCGTTGAATAATCCTCCAATTTTTTCTTGTTCTCTAAGACTTGGAATCGATATCTGGGCATTCTTTATATTGTCAGAATTAATGCTTTCAAATGTTGAACCTGTACTAAATCTTGCCCAATATCCGTTTATTTTCATTTTTGTGAGTAATTGGAAGATAAAACTATTTCCTTTTATAGCTGCTACACCGCGACCAAGAACTACGTCATAATCTGTCTTACCAATATCTCCTACTGGTGCACGAACGCTAAGGATTAAATCACCTTTCTCTGCTTGCTTAGTAATTTGTGTTGTCCATACTCTTGGAACAACATGCCCATTCTTCATATCGGCGTTTCCTTGAACTAAGATATGATCATTTGGATTTTCGGTATAGTTCTTGGAGGATGGAGATTGACCCATTGTTATTTCTACCACTTCCCCCAACTTGCGCTGTTCCCAATCACCAGTAAATCCTGAGAATCTTCGTTTAGGCTTACGCTCTCCTTCAGCAGGAAACATTTCAGACAAATATGCTAATTTTAAATTTTTTAATTTTTCTAACTTACGCTGATGAAGGGTGATAAGGTTGTCAAGGCTATCTAAATAATGTCCTATTCCGACTTGCTCTTGCTCTGATGGAATCATAATTTCTAGTTGTCGAATCTTTCCCAATGCAATGAATTTCTGGGTTCCACCATCCATACAATTAGCTAGTTGATGCTCTACAGACATAGATTGTAAATAGTTATATAGATATAAGTAATCAACTTGCTTTGTATCTTTAATTAAAGCAACATTTTTAATTGTAAAATTAGGTTCTGTACGGATTAGAGCGATATTTCCGATAGTTCCAATCATCCCCATAAGTATGTCATTTATATCTACTTTTGAACGTTTATTTATTTCTTCAAAATCTCCATTAGAAATATATTGAACGTCATCATAGTTTATAGACCCATCACTTATATTTTTAGAGGTAATAAACGGATGACCTTGTTCCACATATTTAGGGGAATCATGTGTTCCATCTCGTACATCTGATATCTCTGACAACTTACGCTGTTCCCAAGCGTCTGCATTTTGAAACTCTTTAAAGCGACGTTTTGGTATTTTTCCTTTATTCATCTCGCATCACCACCAAATCGCTCATCATTTTTTCAAACTCAGCTTCTAAATTACTTATTTCTTTATCCAAATCATCTATGGTATTAACATATCTGCTTTGTAACATTTCTAAAGTAGCTAATTCAGCGTGAATTGGCGCCTCAATTAAGCTTGTTATCTTTTCAACTGTGTCTCCAAACCACTTTTCTCTTACTAACGTATCAATTTCCTTATCTGTTAGCTTTGTTATTCTTTCATATATTGATTCTTTTAGAGTTTTTTCCTTTTCTTTTAGTTCTTTAGCTAAAGATGCTTTCTTTTCTAATAACTCTTTTACCTTATTAATTATAATGAATTCATCTGTTTGCTTAGCTACCTCTTTTAATTTATCTTTAACTAGTTTTGCGTCAAAGGTATCTTGCGGCTCATCATCGCTGTTTTTCTTTAGAATTTCGTATAAATATTCATTTTCTGCTGATTCTTCATTCTTAGCTGACTCAGCTAGTTCCGATAGTTCATTTTCAATATTATCTTGTTCAAATTTTATACGATCTAGTTCTTCGTTTTCTTCAACATAAAGATACTTAGAAATTAAATCGTTAGGAATAATTACTCCGTTCCAACCTTCTTGTTCTTCTCTTTTTTTATTTCCAGCTCCTTTTACAACTAGATTTGGAATTCGTTTCTTGCCAACCTTATGGAACCCTTCTGTTTTAATAAACTCTAAATCATGAGTTAAAAATTCTTTCCAAAGTTCTGCAATAACTTGATAACCTTCATAAACATCTATAAAATGATAACTCGCAAGTAATTCTTTAATTTCTACTAACATCGCTTCACGTAAATCAATAATGTTATCTTGTTGGCTTACATTGCGCAAAATATCCCAATATTTATCAATATATTTTTCTGTTTTTCCTTTAAGATCAGCTGTTAATTCATGGATATGTTCATTAGATAAAATCTTATCTGTTAATTCAGAAATTGAGCATTTTAACTCAACATAATTTGGTCTGATTTGGACTAATGATGAAGTCATGACATCTTTAACAAGTGATTGTAAGACCTTTAAATCTTTAATATTTTTTTCTGGAATTCCACCCAATAAATGTGCATCAACATCATGAGGAACTTCAGTATCTATCGCTTCTACATAACGCGGAATATTCATATTATATTCGTTATCTTGGATTTCTTTACGTGTCGCTAAGTGACTATACCCTTTTATCTCAGTTTTATTAGTATAGACATCAACAATTTTGGCAATATCTTTTTCTTGTAAAACATTTTGCTTAGCAACTTTTATAAAATTACGAGATGCATCAATTATTAAAACCGGATCAGATAAATCGCGATTTTTCTTTAAAATCAAGACACATACCGGAATACCAGTATTGGTAAATAAATTACTTGGTAAACCAATAATTGCATCAATATAGTTTTTATCTAGGAGTCGTTTCCGAATCTCCCCTTCTGCTGCTCCTCGGAATAGTACTCCATGAGGCAAAACAATTGCCATTGTCCCATTTTGCCCTAAGTGATATAGTCCATGCATTAAATAAGCAAAATCTCCTTTGTTGTCAGGTGGCAACACTCCAAAATCTGCAAAACGTGGATCACTCACTTTTAACGGTTTGTCTTCACGCTTGTTCCATCTTTTATCAGAATATGGCGGATTCATAACAACCGCATCAAATTGAACTCCCTCATTAGGCTTTTCAGGATCCTCCGGCCAATCTTGCGCCAATGTATTGCCATTTCTGATATCCATCTTCTCAGGCCGAACTCCGTGCAATAAAAGGTTCATCCGTGTTAAATTATATGTTTCTGTAATATATTCTTGACCATAATAATTCAACGCTTTTTGAGCATCTTTGCTTAGATGTTTGCTAACAGTTAAAAGCAATGACCCTGAGCCCACGGTTGGATCATAAATAGATCCAACTTGTGGAGTTGTTTTGGCAATAATTTGTGCCATAACCTCACTAACTTGATGTGGAGTATAGAACTCCCCTGCTTTTTTACCTGCATTTGATGCAAATTGTCCAATTAAGTATTCATATGCATCACCAAGTACATCACCTTCTTGCAACTCTACCATGTTCAAATCTGCAAAAAGTAAAATTAAATCTTTAATGTTTTTACTTCGCTTATTTAAGTCACTTCCTAAGGCAGTATTAGTTAAATCAATAATTGAACTAGAAAAAAGGCCTTTAAAATCGTTTGAATCTTCTGCAACTGTAATTGACCGTTCAAAACTATTTAAACTATCCATTACCTTTTGTAATTCAAACTCCCCTTCTCGTATATCTTGTAACCATCTTTGATATAAATATTGTGGTAAAACATAATATCCGAGAATCTTCTTCATCATTTTTTCTAAAGTTTCGCCATATTGTTCATAGCTTCTTTCATATTCTTTTAAAAGGTTATCACCTTCTAAATCTCTATTATCAAAATTAATCTTGAATACTTGCAAAGTTTTATCACTCAAAAACTTATAAAACATCAATCCAAGCATATAATCCTTATATTTACTAGCATCCATTGATCCTCGAAGATCGTTGGCACCATTCCATAATTTTCGTTTAATTCCCTCTGACGTAATCATGTTATTTCCTCCAAAAATAAAACTATTTTACATAGGCTAAAACTTTATTACTTCAACTACCCTAATTTTCATTTTATTGTAAGATAGTATAATTATATCAAAAACTCTTAAAAATTATTAACTCATTTTGAAACTCTTGGGAACAGCGTAAGTTGGGAGAGTTAGTTAATATTTGTAGTGGTAAAGATTATAGACATCTCTCGGAAGGTGATATTCCTGTTTATGGAACTGGGGGTTATATGCTTAGCGTAAATGAAGCTTTATCTTATGATAAAGATGCAATTGGAATTGGGAGAAAAGGTACAATTAATGCACCTTATATCTTAAAATCTCCATTTTGGACAGTAGATACGCTGTTCTATGCCCTTCCAAGAAAAGAAGTTGATTTGAATTTTGCTTTTGATATATTCCAAAATATTGACTGGAAAAGGGAAGATGAGTCAACCGGGGTGCCGAGTTTATCAAAAGGAGCTATAAATGAAATAAATATTTTCGTACCTCAATATGATGAGCAACATAAAATTGGGACATATTTTCGCAGTCTTGACAACCTTATCACCCTTCATCAGCGTAAGGAATTATTGGAATATAGTTTTTTTGCAAAATTATTCATTATTTCTATTCATAAATCATTTACTAACGCTTGGGAACAGCGTAAGTTCGATGAAGTGTTTGATAGTACTATACCTAACAACACCTTATCTCGTGCGGAACTGAATTATGAGAGTGGTTCTGTAAGAAATATTCACTACGGAGATATTCTCATAAAATACGGTTCTGTTGTAGATGTTCAAAACGATAAAATACCTTTTGTGACAGGAAAAAGTAGCGATGATTTCAAGGGTGCATTATTACAAGATGGCGATATTATAATTGCAGATACAGCGGAAGATGAAACAACTGGAAAAGTCTGTGAAATAGGAAATTCACAAGGGTTAAATGTCGTGTCTGGACTCCACACTATGGTATGTCGTCCACACAATAAAATGGCATTTGGTTATCTCGGTTATTACTTAAATTCCAACGCTTATCATTATCAGCTTCTACCTCTTATGCAAGGTATTAAAGTTTTATCGTTAAGTAGGACTAATGTGCAAAAAACTATGGTGTGCTATCCGGAATGTAAGGATGAGCAACACCTAATTGCGGACTATTTTCGCAGTCTTGACAACCTTATCACCCTTCATCAGCGTACGCATTTTGGCATACAATATTAGTAGCTTTTAAGAAAGGAATGTTTTTTATGAACAATCAAGAATTACTATGTTGTTATTTTGATAAATGGGTGGAAACCTATAAAGTAGGGGCAATACGTGAGGTAACCATGAAAAAATATTCGCTTAGTTCTCAATGGTTGCGCCGACTTGCTCCAAATTTAAAACTCTGTGAAGTAACTCGTCTTTCATATCAAAATTTGCTTAACAACTATGCTATGTATCATGAGCGTACAACTACTATGGACTTTCATCATCATATTAAAGCCGCTATTTTAGATGCCGTAGATGAAGGACTCATTGATCGTGACCCTACACGTAGAGCAATAATTAAAGGAAAAGCTCCACGTCCTAAAAAAAGTAAATTTCTAAATCAATTTGAACTCCAGTCACTTATTGGACATCTTAATTTGAAAGAAGAAATAAACTGGGATTGGTTAATTTTATTAATTGCTAAAACAGGTGTCCGTTTTTCTGAAGCTCTTGGATTAACTCCTGCAGATTTCGATTTTCCACGGCAATCAATTTCTATCAATAAGACTTGGAATTATAAAGAAGGTGGCGGATTTCAACCTACCAAAAATTTTTCATCAGTGCGTAAAGTTTCACTAGATTGGATGACAGCTATTCAATTTTCCCAACTTATTAAAGATTTACCAGAAAATCAACCAATCTTTGTTAAGCCTGGACAAAAAATCTATAATTCAACCCCCAATGGAGTTCTTGCTCGACACTGCAAAGCCCTTGGTATTACCGAAATTTCTATTCATGGCTTACGACATACTCATGCTTCTTTACTTCTTTTTGCTGGAGTATCAATTGCTAGTGTTTCACGCCGACTGGGGCATTCTAGCATGACAACTACTCAAAACACCTATTTACACGTTATTCAAGAACTTGAAAACCAAGATACTGATATTGTGATGCGCTGTTTATCCAACTTACAATAAACTCATATAGACTTTCTGAAAAAATCAGGAAGTCTACTACATAACAAAAGAACTAAACCACGCATTTGTGATTTAGTTCTTTTCTAAAATTAAATTACTTGCTTTTTCAATAAAATTGACTAACTTAAATACCTTAAATTCTTTATTTAGTCATTTCTTTTTCCTTAATGAATCATTTATACTCATTCCAGTTGAATCTTTCCAATAATCCCAGCCGTTTCTACTTCCACCAAGAACTAATGTAGCTGCATTGGACACCGTTTTATAATCAACAACATTTTCTAAATAGACAACAGTTCCTAAAAAATGTTGCTTTTGTTTCGTTTCATCTTCGATTAACCCAACCAAATCCTTCATCAATTGAATCAATTGTTTTTTACTGTCCATGTATATTTTCTCTGATATACTGGAATTACAAACTGTTTTCCCATAGCCTCCGGAATAAATTCGTCTAGTAATTTTCTGGGATTGGACTCCATAATATAAATCTCCCCATCTATAAATTTTTAATATATTTTATCATAAAAGTAGCTACTTTTATACTGAGGGTGCCAAAAACACACTATTCCTTAAAACCAAACTAAATCGTCAATTATAAAGTCAATAATTGTTTACTTCCTCAAATTAGGACAATTATTAACCCTGCCATTATTTTCATAGTATTTTTTAGCCCTATTAAACGCTTCTTCGAGTTGCTTTGTTGATTCTTCAAAAATTACCTCTCTGATGTACAAAATTAACGCTGCATTTCTTAAATATCTATAACAATTTGTTTCAAATAAATCGTCTTTGGTTAAACCATCTTGCAAACGAAATTCTAAATAATTTTGCAAATGAAACTTTTGATTGTAATTTCCATCATGATAAATATCAGCAATAATCAACCAGTCTCGTCGATGACGGCTATTGCTTTGCTTGATTATTTGATCTTCTTTTCCTTCTTCATATTCTTTAAACATTCTTTTAGAATATTTTGTATCATCTGGTGCTTTTTTTAATTTAGCTAATACCTCGCTTATTTTCATCTATATGCCTTCTTCCACAAAATGCTTAAGATATTTCGTAATATAAATATTTCGTTCCTACAGTTATCACCATACTGATTTTTAAATCTATGATACATATTGGTCTTTTTGCTTCTAAATCGCATTAAAATAACATTCTCATTATACAATAATATACAACTTTTTCCATAGCATAGTTTTAACTCTAACAAAAAAAGCCAGCATTACTGCTAGCTTTAAATATCTTTAACCAACTGAGCCTTCCATTTGATATTCGATCAAACGATTCAACTCAACGGCATATTCCATTGGTAATTCTTTAGTAAATGGCTCAACAAAGCCCATGATAATCATTTCGGTCGCTTTTTCTTCAGAAATTCCCCGACTCATCAAGTAATACAATTGTTCTTCAGAAATCTTGGAAACTTTAGCTTCATGTTCTAGCGAAACATCGCCATTCAAGATTTCATTAAATGGAATTGTATCACTTGAAGATTTATCGTCCATAATAATCGTGTCACATTCGATATGTGAAATTGAACCGGCACTATCGCGACCAAAGCGCACCTTACCACGATAGTCCACCCGACCACCATCTTTAGCCAATGATTTTGAAACAATCGATGATGAAGTATTTGGTGCATTATGAATCATGCGAGCCCCAGTATCTGATTTGATATCTTTACCCGCAAAAGCAATCGACAACATCGTCCCTCTTGCACCTTTGCCATCAAGATACACGGCTGGATATTTCATCGTCACTTTTGAACCGAGGTTACCATCAACCCATTCCATTGTCGCATTTTCTAACGCTCGCGCGCGTTTTGTTTCCAAACTATACACGTTATCAGACCAGTTTTGAATCGTGGTATAACGGCAATAGGCATTCTTTAACACATTAACTTCTACGACAGCCGCATGCAAGCTATCTTCAGAATAATTAGGTGCCGTACAACCTTCAACATAGTTAACACTGGCATCCTCATCCACAATAATCAAGGTTCTTTCAAACTGTCCAGAATTTCCGGCATTAATTCTAAAGTAACTTTGAATTGGCACTTGTGTCTTAACACCTTTAGGCACATAAATAAAGGTTCCCCCCGACCAGACAGCTGAATTCAAAGCGGCTAACTTGTTATCTGTTGGTGGAATTAATTTGCCAAAGTATTCTCGCACCAAATCAGGATATTCTTGAATCGCTGAATCCATTGCCATAAAGATAATGCCCATCTTTTCAAAGTCTTCACGCATGTTGTGATAAACAACTTCGGATTCATATTGAGCTGAAGATCCTGCCAAATACTTTCTTTCAGCTTCAGGCACGCCTAAACGGTCGAAGGTTCTTTTTATATCTTCGGGCACGTCTTCCCATTTGCGTGCTACGCGATCAGAATCACGTCTAAAATAATTGATTGTTTCAAAGTTAACTCCTGATAAATCAGGGCCAAAATCAGGCATTGGCAATTTTTTGTAAACTTCAAAAGACTTCAAACGAAATTCTAACATCCAGTCTGGTTCATTTTTAGCCTTGGAAATTGCCCGAATCGTCTCTTCGTTTAAACCTTCACCGGTCGTAAAAATTGGCTCAATATCATCTTTAAATCCGTATTTATATTCACCGCCAATATCTGGCATCTTTGGTTCAGTCATCTCACTCTTCCTTTCCTTGCTGCTTTAATGCTTGGTAAACTGCTTTCCAGGCAAGCGTTGCACATTTGATACGCGCTGGAAATTGTGCTACACCTTCTAAAATCGCAGCATCCCCTAAAATCTCATCATCCACTTCTTTACCAGTCACCATCTCCGAAAAGGTTAATACCATCTTTTCAATTTCAGCTGGTGTTTTACCGATAATCTCATCGGTCATCATTGAAGCAGAGGCTTGAGAAATCGTACAACCCGTTCCAAAAAAGGCTACATCACTAACTTTGCCATCTTTTAATTCTAATTGTACAGTCAAAACGTCACCACACGTTGGATTAGCCAGCTCTAATTGATGATCAGGCTGCGCCAATTGTCCATGATGATGCGGATGTGTCGCATGATCTAAAATCATCTGCCGATATAAATTATCTAATTTAGAAAGACCCATTTTCAAAAAACTCCTTTGTCGCCCAAATGGCGTCAATCAAGCGGCTGACGTCTTGTGGTGTATTATATAAATGAAAACTAGCACGTACTGTTGCTGGCGTATTCAAATAACGCATCAGCGGTTGCGCACAATGGTGTCCGGCGCGCACAGCGATGCCTTCCATATCTAGCGCTGTTGCAGTATCGTGTGGATGCAAATCATTCAAGTTAAACGAAATAATTCCATGGCGTTTAGCCGGATCTAGTGGACCATAAATGGTAATCCCAGGAATTGCTTGTAGTGCTGGTAAAGCTTGCTGCATTAATTCTTTTTCATGTTGAGCAATTTGTTTTACACCATATTGATTCAAATAATCAATTGCTGCTCCCAAACCAACTACTGCAGCGATATTTTGCGTTCCTGCTTCAAATTTATACGGCGCTTGCTTGAAAGTTGTTTCATATAATTCAACAGTTTCAATCATCTCGCCTCCAAATTCAAGTGGACTCATCTTATCTAGCAATTCTGCTTTGGCCCATAATACCCCGATTCCAGTTGGAGCTAGCATTTTATGACCTGAAAAAGCATAAAAATCAACATCTAAATCTTGGACATCCACACTTTGATGCCCAACTGCTTGAGCTCCATCAGCTACTAATAATGCACCATTTTCATGAGCTAACTGCGCTAATTGTTTTAACGGATTACATACTCCTAAGACATTTGAAACATGAGCTAATGCCACAACTTTAGTCTTAGGCGTAATTTGCTTAGTAGCATCATTAAGATCTAAAAAACCTTCATCTGTTAGCTTAATATACTTAAGTTTAGCACCCGTTTGCTTAGCTACGATCTGCCAGGGCACCAAATTACTATGATGTTCTAGATAACTCAAAACAATCTCATCACCTGGTTGTAAAAACTGGCGAAAATAGCCTTGCGCAATCCAATTAAGTGCTTCTGTCGTTCCTTTAGTATAAACAATTTCTTGGCTACTATTGGCATTGATAAAAGTTGCAACTTTTTGTCTGATATCTTCGTAAGCTTGGGTTGCTTGTTGCGCTAAAAGATACACGCCCCGATGCACATTTGCATTAGTCGTTTCATAATAGTTTTGCAGTGCTGTTAACACTTGTTTAGGCTTTTGACTTGTTGCCGCACTATCCAAATAAACCAACGGCTCATCGTTGACAATTTGGTCTAAAATCAAAAAGTCTGCGCGTGCATCAGAAATCTTTTTGCCCATCGATTAACTTCCTTTCAATCATCTGTTCAAGGTAAACTTGCACATCTCGACTTGGTATTTCTTTTAATACCGAACCTAAGAAACCACGAATCACGAGTCTTTGGGCTAATTTTTCTGGTAAGCCTCGACTCATCAAATAATACATTTTTTCTTCATCAATTCGGCCTACACTAGCAGCATGTCCTGCAACAACATCGTTATCATCAATCAATAAGATCGGATTAGCATCACCACGTCCACGCTTAGACAACATCAACACGCGACTTTCTTGTTGGGCATTTGCTCTTTTAGCTCCTTTGATAATATGACCGATACCGTTAAAGACCAAACTTGATTTTTCAAGGATTACCCCATGTTGCAAGATATTACCAATCGAGTGGCGCCCATAGTTAGTCACACGTGTATCGATTCCTTGAAATTGTTTACCAGTCGAAATCGCAATCACTTTTACCTCCGCATGTGAACCATCTCCGACCAATTCAGAATCAAAATCGCCAACGATATTACCATCGTTCATCATCCCTAATGACCAGTCGATTTTAGCATCTTGTTGCAAATAGCCTCGGCGATTAAGATATGTCGTCGTATTTTTACCCAAACGATCGACACTAGCAAACTTAATATGGCTATTTGGCTTAGCAATTACTTCGACAATAATGTTAGCCGTTGCTTGTTCTTGACCTACAGTTAACAGATTTTCTAAATATGAAAATTCGCTATTGTCATCTGCAATGATTAAAACATGATGCACATAATCTTGTTGTACCTGCGCATCTTGCACAAAATAAGTTGTTAGCGGTTTTGTTAATATTACATTTTTAGGAACATAAATCAACAACCCACTGGTTAATTGCGCCACATGTTCAGCGTTTAATTGGTTTTCAGCTAACTTTGTCGCCTTAGTCATAAAATATTCCTCGATTAATTGAGGATGTTTAGCTAATGCTGTTTGCCAATCACAAATCACAACACCTTGTTGTGTCAGTTCAGTTACATCTTGCCAAATAATACGGTCAGCTTGTTGAACCACACAGTTTTTAGTCTTTAAATTATTTAAAGTCTCATTTGGAGTAACTTGCGGATTAACCAAATCTTTTGTCAAATGAATTGGCCATCTTTGATAACGAATCTTTTCAAAATTAGGTAATGGTAAGGTTGGTGCGAGCTCTTTAGCTTGTAAGCGTTGATCCTTAAACCAAGCAGGCTCATTATTTGCTTTGCAATAAGCTAAAATATCTGCAGAATTTGCTTCAATCATTGTCATCTAACCATCCTCCTTAAGCCTGTTCATCTACTAATTTGATGTCTAGACCTAATTCGTCGCGTAAAGTTGCATATCCTTCTTCTTCTAGACGCTTAGCTAACTCTGGACCACCAGTTTTAACAACTTTACCACCCATCATAATATGCACAACATCTGGAACGATATAATTTAGCAAACGTTGATAATGAGTAATGATCAATGACCCAAACTCTGCTCCACGCATTTCATTGACACCTTTAGATACAACTTTTAACGCATCGATATCTAACCCAGAATCAATTTCATCTAAAATGGCAAACTTAGGTTCAATCATCATCATTTGCAAAATTTCATTGCGTTTCTTTTCACCACCAGAAAAGCCTTCGTTCAAGTAGCGATCGGCCATTTCTTCTTTCATATCTAAAAAGGCCATTTTTTCATCTAATTTTTTCAAGAATGCACGAATAGACATTGCATCATCTTCAGATCGACGCGCATTAATAGCAGCGCGCATAAATTCAGCGTTAGTAATTCCTGGGATTTCAGATGGATATTGCATCGCTAAAAATAAGCCTGCTCTAGCACGTTCATCTACTTCCCATTCCAAAATGTTTTCACCATCTAATAAAATTTCACCTTGAGTTACTTTATAAGCAGGATTACCCATGATTGATTCTGAAAGTGTAGATTTTCCGGTTCCGTTTGGTCCCATGATTGCATGAATCTCACCTGTTTTAAGTGTTAAGTTAACCCCTTTTAAGATTTCTTTACCTTCGACTTCAACATGAAGATCTTTAATTTCTAATGTTGCCATTTTCTTTCGTCCCTCCACTAAAATTATGAGTAATTTCCTTTATTGTAGACTAGTTGAGAACTATTTTCAATTACCCTTTATTCCTAATCAAGCCATAATTCTTGATAAACATCTTCTTTAAAACCACAAGTTACTTGTTTATCTTCAACCATCAATGGTCGTTTAATCAACTTACCATCACTCGCCAATAATGCACTAGCTTCTTGTAATGTCATATCTGCTAATTTATCTTTTAAGCCTAATTCACGATATCGTTGTCCGCTTGTATTAAAAAAATAACGTAATGGTTTGTCACTAGCGGTCAACCAGGCTAACAACTCTTCTTGACTAGGCGGATTTTTGACAATATCTTGGCTTTCAAACTCTACTTGATGTTCTTCCAACCATTTTTGTGCTTTTCTACAAGTACTGCAACGTGAATAACAATAAAATTTTTTCATAATCAAGTCCTCTTTAAAAGAATATATTTTACACTATCTATTATGCCTCAAATTGATTTCAAAAACAACAAAAAGCCTATTTCTATTAAAAGAAATAAGCTTTTTTAGAAAAATCCTAAACTATTTAAATGTTTCCTCATTACTAAACATGTAACTCTTATAATGATATCTCATCGACATAATCAAGCCAATTCCAATCATATTCCCAATTAAAGCAGAACCACCCTGACTGATAAATGGCAACGGAATCCCTGTTAATGGTAACAAACCAATACTCATTCCAATATTTTCAAATACATGAAATAAAATCATCATAATTACGCCTGTTGAAATATAAGCATAAAATTCGTTTTTGGTTTCAAAAGTTACTTGGATCATTTGGAAAATCAATAAAAGATAAATGAAAATCAACACGCAACCACCCACAAAGCCGAAGTTTTCACCGATAACAGAAAAAATCATATCTGACTCACGCACGGGCACATAAACATTTGATACATTAAATCCTTTACCTAATAATAATCCTGAACCAATAGCTTTCATGCTTCGCCATAATTGATAAGCACTCGAGGAAGTATTTGCTGAAGGATTAAGCCATGAATCAATACGGCTAAACTGATATTGGTGAAATCCAATCGCCAATAAAATGTCACGACTATAGACCACTAAGAAAATCAACAATGCACCTAAAATCGTCACGGTTAAAACCACCGGCACAATAATACGCCACGATATCCCGGATACCAGAATAACACCACCTAAAATG
Source organism: Ligilactobacillus sp. Marseille-Q7487 (assembly GCF_949152225.1). Classification (NCBI taxonomy): domain Bacteria; kingdom Bacillati; phylum Bacillota; class Bacilli; order Lactobacillales; family Lactobacillaceae; genus Ligilactobacillus; species Ligilactobacillus sp. Marseille-Q7487. The sequence continues at coordinate 698,676 of NZ_CASCJC010000001.1, read as the reverse complement.
GCAAAAAAGACTAACATCGTCCCAAAATCGTTTTGTAATTTCAAAAGTACTGCTACCGGTAACGTCCAAGCAAACATCTTGCCTAATAACTGCCAATCTGTTCGAATAGTGTGTGTATAATACTCGCTATTATGTTGAGTCACGACACGACCTAACATCAAAATATAAGCAGGCTTCATTACTTCAGATGGCTGAAACGTCAATGGCCCCAAAGCAAACCAACTCTTAGCCCCAGTATTAGCTGCATAGGAACGACTGTAAAAAAACAAAACTAAAATCAAAAGCGTGATTCCTAAGCCATAAGCAATTGGCGCCACTTTCCAAAGTTGTTCAGCATCAAATTGCATGATGAAAACCACTAAGGCCGTACCGATTCCATAAAAAATAGCTTGGGTAAACATAGCCTTACCTACACTACCATTGTCATGACTAATGGCAACATATAAAGCCAACATTCCAATAACTGCAAGTAACATCACAGAGAGAATAATCCCCCAATCGATTCTGGCATCTTCATTACCAGATCGCTTAAGACCGTCATTTTTCATGCTGCTTTCGCTCCTTTATGCGGCTTTATTAGCCACGATGTAAGTGATAGTCTCGAATCAATACGTCTATTCCTTCGTTTTGTGTTGCTACTCGAAACTCTTCACCACTTGGTAATTTTGCAACAAAACGCTTGCCATCTTGGCTGATGGTTCCTAAAGATTCGTCTTTAATAGTTAGTTCGGTCACTAGTTGCCCATTAACCATTTTTTCATTTTCGATAATTTGAATATTTTTTTCTCTCTTAGACACAAAAGTCCCTCCTACTTATGTTTTGTCTTCTCATGCGTGTCTTGTAAATTTCGTCGTAAACTAAACTTATCTGGCACCGGATCAAAGCCTCCTTTGGCAAATGGATGGCACCGTAAAATCCGGCTGATTCCCAATAAAAAGCCTAATAAAAGTCCATGCTTTTCTAGTGCTTGAATCATATAAGCAGAACAAGTTGGCTGATAACGACAATTTGGTCCCAAAAGTGGAGAAATAAATTTTTGATAACCACGTATCAAGAAAATTAATAGTTTTTTCAAGTTTTTAAACCCGTTAGTTATCGGTTAATTTATCGATATTATCTAACAAAATTCCTGTTCCAACAGCAACATCATCAAGTGGCGTTTCTGCAACAACCACTGGAACTTGTAATTCCTCAGATAACATAATATCAATTCCATCAAGTAATGCACCACCACCGGTGACAACAACTCCGCGATCAATAATATCGGAAGCAAGTTCTGGTGGGGTCTTGCTTAAAACATCCTTACATGCAATTACAATCGCATCTAAAGTATCTTTAATTGCTTCTTGTACTTCATCTGAAGTTAACGTGATTGTTTTTGGTAAACCAGTTACAACATCGCGGCCACGAACATTCATCGCTTCTTGTCTGTGGCCTTTAACAACAGTCCCAATTTCAATCTTAATCTTTTCGGCTGTATGTTCACCGATTTGTAAACTATGTTTCTTTCTAACATAATTTGCGATATCAACGTTTAAGCGATCACCTGCTACCCGCAATGAACTACTTTCAACAATATCACCTAATGACAAGACTGCAATATCACTGGTTCCACCACCAATATCAATAATCATGCTACCAAATGGTTGGAAGATATCCAAACCAGCTCCCACTGCCGCTACTTTAGGTTCACTTTCTAGATAAACCTTACTACCGCCAGATTTCTCAGCTGCTTGCCGGATTGCTTTTCGTTCAATATCTGTCGTATTTGTTGGGCAACAAATCAAAATATTAGGTTTAGACATTAAACCTTTTACATTTAATTTCTTTATGAAATATGACAACATTTGTTCTGTCATATCAAAATCAGCAATTACACCGTCTTTTAATGGTCTAACTGCTCGAATATTATTAGGTGTACGTCCCACCATTTTATAAGCTTCTGATCCTACCGCTAAAATGCGACCGGTTTGAGTGTCAATTGCAACTACTGAAGGCTCATTTAAAACGATGCCACTGCCTTGAATGTTGATCAAAACATTAGCAGTTCCAAGATCGATACCGATATCCTTAGCCATACTAATTTCTCCTCTTTAAATCCTCATAGTTAATTATATTTAGTAGACGAAATTTTTCGTATCCAGTTAATTATACCATAACTAGTAACAATCAAAAATAAGGATTAACTAAATCTTTAAGTAAAAAATAGTGCCACATCAAAGACGTAGCACTACTTAACTTTATTAACCTTTTACAGGGATAGAATACGTGGTTTCTTCAGTCACATCGTTGATTCGTTTGATTTGAGCACCTAACGCAGCTAATTTTTGATGAAAATGATAATATCCACGATCCAAATATTGCAATTGCGTTACCTGCGTTACACTCTCAGCCACTAAACCTGCTAAAACCAACGCTGCTGCTGCGCGCAAATCAGTAGCCGCCACTTCTGCTCCACTAAACTTAGTTGGACCATACATGATTACTGAATTACCCTCGATTTTAAAATCAGCATTCATTCGCCGTAATTCTTCCATATGCATAAAGCGATTTTCAAAAACCGTTTCAGTCAAAATACTCGTTCCATTTGCCATCAATTGTAACACCGTTACTTGTGGTTGCATATCAGTTGGAAAACCTGGATGTGGTAAAGTTTTGACAGCAACTGGTTTTAGTGTTTCAGGTCCAATAATTCGTACACCTTCAGGCTCATCTTGGACAATAACACCCATTTCTTCTAATTTTGAAATCAACGGCTTATTATGTTCAACAATTCCATTTTTGATTAACACATTGCCTTTGGTCAGAGCTGCTGCAACCATAAATGTTCCCGCTTCAATACGATCTTGAATAATCGAATGTTCGGTTCCATGTAACTCATCTACACCAATAATTTTGATGGTTTCTGTTCCAGCTCCCATCACACGAGCACCCATTTTGTTTAAAACATTGGCAAGATCAACAATTTCTGGCTCGCGTGCCACGTTATCAATCACAGTCGTCCCTTTTGCTAAGGTAGCAGCCATCATAATATTTTGTGTAGCTCCAACACTTGGAAAATCAAGATAAATATTAGCTCCTACTAAGCCATCCGTTGTTGCTTCGATATAACCATCATGTCGCGTAATCTTAGCGCCCATTGCTTCTAAGCCTTTTAAATGCAAGTCAATAGGACGTGAACCAATCGCACATCCACCTGGCATAGCCACTTTAGCATGCTTCAAACGCGCTAAAAGTGGGCCTAAAACAACGATTGAAGCACGCATTTTAGAAACATATTTAAATGGTGCCTCGTATGATAAAGTTCCCGTTGCATCTAAAACAATCTTTTTTTCAACTTCGTCCATACCAACTTTAACATTCAAGAAACGAATGACATTATTCATCGTATAAACATCCGACAAAATCGGAACATTAGTTAACACTGTTCGCCCTTTTTTAGGTAAAATGCTCGCAGCTAAAATCGGCAAAACTGCATTTTTGGCACCTTCTATTTCTACAGTACCTTCCAAACGCCTACCGCCACGTACAATTATTTTTTCCACGACTAACTTCCTCCACGTCTACTTTCACAAGCCATTATAAAAGATAAGCTAAATTACGAATGTTATCGATAAAACTCAAGAAAAATTGGCTACAACCATAACCGATTGCTACTGATAACATCACTAAGACAATTTTAAACTTAGCTTGTTTTTCACGAGCAATATAATGATCTAATCGTAATGCCTGTAATCCATTAAATGCAATTGTAATAAAAGCTAAATGACTAATCATTGTTAAAATTGCCATAAATCCATAAAATTTCATGATACATCCCTCACATATCAACTCGAAATAATCATAGCATAACTGGTTATTGGCTAGCAAGCCATAACTATACCACTTCAAGAAATATTTATCTTTTTTTCAAAGTATTTTTAAATATTAATTGCTTTGTTTAATTTGAGTCAAATTTTCATTGTTAACCTAGCATGAAAAATGCCGCCTTGGCTAAATTCCACCAATTTTTTGCTTTGATTTAACTCAAACAAAAACCTCTTTAAATCTAAAAATTTAAAGAGGTTCTTGCTTATTTATGACTAGAAATATTCAAACGGTTCATTGCTCGCCGTAAGGAAACTTCAGCACGTTTCAATTCATCGATATCTTGTGTTTGCTTAGCTTGTGCAATCCGCTTTTCAGCACGTTCTTTTGCACGCTTTGCTCGAATAGTATCGATATCTTCTTTGCGTTCTGCTGCAGATGCAACAATCGATAAAACGTTATCCGAAAATTCTAAAAATCCGCCACTGATTGCAATTTCATCAAATTGATCTTCTGCAACCTTAACCCGGACTTCATCGATGGCAAGCGAAGCCAACATTGGAATATGGTTGGGCATAATCCCAACTTCCCCAACAGTTGTCTTGCAAATCGCCAAAGTTGTTGTATTTTCATAAACACTGCCGTCTGGCGTAACGACATTAACAGTTAAAACGGGTTTGTCATCCATGCGACATACCTCCTTAATTGTTTGTCATTTGCTTAGCTTTTTCAACAACTTCTTCGATACGACCTACTGAACGGAAAGCATCTTCTGGTAAATCATCATATTTACCTTCCAAAATTTCCTTAAATCCTTTAACAGTTTCAGCAACCGGAACATAAGAGCCAGGTACACCTGTAAAGTTTTCAGCAACGTGGAAATTTTGTGATAAGAAGAATTGGATACGACGTGCACGTGCTACGACAACTTTTTCTTCATCAGACAATTCATCCATACCTAAAATAGAGATGATATCTTGTAATTCACGGTAACGTTGCAAAACATGTTGAACTTCAGTTGCAACTGCATAATGTTCTTCGCCAACAACTTCTGGTGACAAAGCACTTGAAGTTGAAGCCAATGGATCCACAGCTGGATAAATACCTTGTTGTGTCAAAGCACGTTCCAAGTTAGTTGTGGCATCCAAGTGAGCAAAAGTTGTTGCTGGCGCAGGATCGGTATAGTCATCGGCTGGCACATAAACAGCTTGAATCGAAGTAACCGAACCTTTTTTGGTCGAAGTGATTCGTTCTTGTAATTGCCCCATTTCAGTAGCAAGTGTAGGTTGGTAACCTACGGCAGAAGGAATGCGACCAAGCAAAGCAGAAACTTCTGAACCAGCTTGTGTGAAACGGAAAATGTTATCGATGAACAATAACACATCTTGTCCTTCAACATCACGGAAGTATTCCGCAATTGTCAAACCAGTCAATGCCACACGCATACGAGCTCCAGGTGGCTCATTCATTTGTCCAAACACCATAGCTGTTTTAGCTAAAACGCCGGATTCTTTCATTTCATAATAAAGGTCATTACCTTCACGAGTACGTTCACCAACACCGGTAAACACAGAAATACCGTTATGTTCTTGAGCAATATTATGAATTAATTCTTGAATTAAAACGGTCTTACCAACACCGGCACCACCGAATAACCCAATCTTACCACCCTTGATATAAGGAGCCAAAAGGTCGATAACCTTAATCCCTGTTTCAAGAATTTCTGTACTTGTACTTAATTGATCGTAAGCAGGTGCATCGCGGTGGATTGGATCACGACGATGATCTGCTGCAAATTCAGGTCCATTATCAATGGTATCCCCTAAAACATTAAACACACGACCAAGTGTATCTTCCCCAACTGGAACACTGATTGAATGACCAGTATCCGTAACATCGGCACCACGCTTCAAACCATCGGTAGAATCCATGGCAATTGTACGCATTACGCCATCGCCTAATTCAAGCGCAACTTCGATAACTAATTTTGTACCGTCTTCGCGTTCAACATAAAGCGCATTGTTAATATCAGGTAATGTTTCATTAAGAGGGAATTGCACATCAACAACAGGTCCGATAACTTGAACTACTTTACCAGAACTCATTTGTTAATTCCTCCTGTTATACTAATCTAAGGCTGCTTGAGCACCTGTGATTTCAGTAATTTCTGTAGTAATTGCACTTTGACGTGCACGGTTATATTGCAACTGCAACGAAGAAATTAAATCCTTAGCGTTATCAGAAGCAGATTTCATCGCAGTCGAGCTAGAAGCATGTTCTGAAGTTTTAGCATCTAAAATTGCTCCATAAACCAAACTAGAAGCATATTGTGGCAAAATGACCTCCAAAATTGCATCTTGTGAAGGTTCCGTTTCATAAGAAATATTATAACCTTCCTTGGTTTCTTCGATAAAATCATCGTTACCCATATTTTCAGCTGAAATTGGCAACATCTTTTCTGCACGGAATACAGAAGTCAATGTATTAACGAAATGGTTATAACATACATATAACTCATCATAAATTTCACTGTCATACATCGTTACGATTGCTTCAACAATTCGACGCACTTCTCTAAACGTTGGAATATCGTTAACTCCACGATATTCATAACCAATATTAAACCCACGCTTTTTAAAGAAATCAGCGCCAGTTCCACCGATCGCAACGATAACTATATCATCTTGACTACGACCATTATCATTGATTAATTCCATCGTTTGTTTGATAACGTTACTGTTGTAGCTGCCCACAAGCCCGCGGTCTGAGGTAATAACCACAATCCCAGTTTTTTTGACCGGTCTTTGCTTTAATAAAGCCAAGTTATTTACTTGACCTTCTTTATTACTACCTCCGCCAGCAGCGGCAGAATCTAAAAGGTGAGATTTTGCCAAATGGGTAATGACACTGCGAATCTTGGTGGCATAAACTTGGTAGTTAGCTGTATGTCGTTGAATCTGACTAAGTTTAGCGGTCGAAACCATTTGCATAGCACTAGTAATTTGACCGGTCTTTTTAGTCGATGCAATTCGACGTTTAACTTCTTGTAAAGAAGCTGGCATCAGTTCTCACCACCCTTTCTTATCTCACACTTGATTGAAATGTTTCAGCAAATTCTTTGATGACATCATCTAACTTGCTACCTTCTGGAAGTTGACCGGAGCTAGCAATATCAGCAAAGATTTCATTGTGATTACTTTCAATAAATTCAAATAATTGATCTTGGAAATTCAAAATATCATCAACTAAGACACCATCCAAGTAACCATGGGTCAAAGCATATAAGATGACAACTTGACGTTCAACTGGAAGTGGTTTATGCAATGGTTGTTTCAAAACTTCCACTGTACGACGACCACGATTCAATTTAGCTTGTGTTGCTTCATCTAAATCAGAACCAAATTGTGCAAATGATTCTAATTCATGATAAGAGGCTAAATCCAAACGTAATGTCCCAGCAACCTTCTTCATCGCCTTAATTTGTGCAGAACCTCCAACACGTGAAACGGAAGTACCAGCATCAATAGCAGGACGAACACCAGAATAGAAGTTATCACTATCTAAGAAGATTTGGCCATCAGTGATTGAAATAACGTTGGTTGGGATATAAGCAGAAACATCCCCTGCTTTAGTTTCAATGAATGGCAAAGCAGTCATTGAACCGCCACCTAATTCATCGCTTAACTTAGCAGCACGTTCCAACAAGCGAGAATGCAAGTAGAAAACATCCCCTGGATAAGCTTCACGACCAGGTGGCCGACGTAAGATAAGGGAAAGTTCACGATAAGCATCAGCTTGTTTTGACAAATCATCATATACAATCAAAACATGTTTGCCGTTGTACATGAATTCTTCACCCATTGCAGCCCCTGCATATGGAGCTAACCAAAGTAATGGAGCTGGTGAAGAAGGACCAGCAGACACAACGATTGTATAATCCATCGCACCATACTTGCGCAATGTTTCAACTTGTGTTCTAACAGTTGATTCTTTTTGACCAATAGCAACGTAGATACAAATCATGTTTTGATCACGTTGGTTCAAAATTGTATCGATAGCAACAGATGTCTTACCTGTCTTGCGGTCCCCGATAACTAATTCACGTTGACCACGACCGATTGGTACTAACGCATCGATCGCTTTAAGCCCTGTTTGTAATGGTTCACTAACAGATTGACGTTCCATAACACCAGGAGCTTTCTTTTCGATTGGACGGGTCTTTGTAGTTTTAACATCACCTAGGCCATCAATTGGTTGTCCTAATGGATTAACAACACGGCCAATCAATTCTTCCCCAACAGGAACTTCCATGATACGACCGGTTCTCTTAATTGTATCGCCTTCACGAATGCCTTTATAAGCACCTAAAATAACGATACCGACATCATTTGACTCTAAGTTTTGAGCCATCCCATATGTGCCGTCTGCAAATTCCAACAATTCGCCGGATAAGGCATTATCAAGTCCGTTTGCACGAGCAATCCCGTCACCGACATAAGTGACTGTTCCGACTTCATCAACAGTGAGCTCATCTTGGTAATTTGCTAATTGTTGTTTAATCAAAGCACTGATTTCCTCAGCCTTAATGCTCATAAAAGTCTCACCTCTTTAAAAATCATTTTAATAACAGACGCTTGATGCGTTCAAGCTTGGATTTGATTGAGCCGTCATAGATGTTACTTTGTGATTGCAAAATAACTCCGCCGATGATTGATTCATCAACGACTTGATCAATGACAACTTTATTAGCACCAACAACATTAGCAAATGCGGCGGCTAGCTTTTCTTTTTGTCCTTCATCCAATTCAACTGCGGTTGTGACGGTTGCACGCACCGTCTTTTCAAATTCATCATTTAATCTGTTAAATTCATCGATGATAGATGCTAAATTAGCAATTCGGCCATAATCATGTAGCATTGCTAACAAATTAACCGTTAATTGACTAGCACCTTCTTGTAATGTTTTCAACATGGCAAGCTTTTGTTGACCACCAATCTGTGGGCTTGTCATGAAAAGAACCAATTGTGGTTCTTCTTGAATAACTTTTTGTAACTCATTGAGTTCTTCACATACTTCTTGGCGTTTGTCTTGTTCTAATGCAAGTTCAAATAACGCCTTACCGTAGCGATGTGAAATCGTTGCTTTATCTAGTGCCATTTTGCTTCCCCAACCCTTCGATGTAAGAATCAACTAAGGCTTTTTGGTCGTTAGCATTCAATTCTTTTTGAATGATTTTTGAAGCAATTTCAATAGATAATTCAGCCACATCGTTTTTGACACTGTCTAATGCTTCTTGACGTTCTTGTTGAATATCTTTTTTAGCATTTTCTTTCATTGTCTTAACTTCTAGCGTAGCAGAATCAACGATATTTGCTTTTTGCTGTTCACCATTTTTCTTAGCACGATCAATGATTTTAGAAGCTTCAACATGTGAATCTTTAAGAGCTGCTTCACGCTTTTGTGCGAGCTCTTCAGCCTTTTGGCGTGCATCTTCAGCAGAATCTAAATCAGAAGCAATCTTGCTGGCACGCTTTTCCATCATGTCAGAAACCGGACCCCAAGCAAACTTTTTGATTAGAAGCATCAAGATGACAAACAAAATTAAGATGAATAAGAAATCACCCCATTGCACACCTTCAGCAGCTCCGAGTAAAAATGTTGAATTCATCTATTGACACCTCCCTTAATCTACAAATAACTTTAAATGTTTGACGTTTACGTACATCAAGGAAATTATTTTGCCAATAACATGAATGAAATAACGATCGCGATGATAGGCACAGCTTCGATCAAACCAACACCGATGAACATGTTTGTTCTTAATTGTCCAGATAATTCTGGTTGGCGAGACATAGATTCCAACATTTTTGAGATAACCAAACCGTTACCTACACCTGTACCAATAGCGGCAAAACCTGCAGCAATCCCTGCACCGAGTAAAGCTAATCCTGTAGTCATAATATAAAAATCCTCCTTAGTATCCTATATGATTATTCTTTTTCGACCTTTTGAGAAATATATACCATTGTCAATGTGACAAAGACATAGGCTTGGATTGATCCAATAAATACGGAGAAACCCTGCCAGATCATTTCTAGCGGAATCGCAGGGATAAATGTTAAAACACCCTTTGATTTAGCAAAAGATCCTATCGTGGTGAGCAAAACTTCACCAGAGTAAATGTTCCCATATAAACGTAAAGCTAACGTCAAGAAATTCGTAAATTGTTCCAAGATATTGATTGGTAACAAGGCTGGCATTGGGCTAAAGTAGGAATTTTTTACATAGCCTTTAAAACCAAATTTTGCCACCCCAGCAAAGTGTGCTAATAACAATACCATGAAAGCCAACGTCAACGTCGTCATTGGCGAAGCAGTCGGACTCTTGACATAAGTGATATCGTTCATTGTGAACTGTAGCATCAGCCCGATTTGGTTAGAAACAAATACAAACAAGAACAAAGTAAATGCCAACAAGCCGTATTTCTTTCCTTCTGCATCAGGAATGGTGCTCTTGATAATACCGTTAGTAAAATCCATCATCCATTCGAGTAAATTTTGCTTACCCGTTGGCTTGAGTTTAATATCACGCGACAGCCAAAAAACTAGTGCAAAAATGATAATCGCCGCAAGCAAACTCGAAAGACAGTTACCAACGTTAAAGGGAATACCAAAAAGCTTAAAAATTTGAGTATTCTCCACCAAGTTTCACCTCTTTTCACTTGTGATCAATACGGTTAAACAGATGGTCGAACCATAAGATAGAAAGATTCAAAGACACCCATCCTTGAATACAAATGCAATAATACCACCATTCTAGCTAAATTACAAAGCACAAATTACTACTTTTTTCACATTTTGTCACAAATTTAGCTATACAAGAAACATTATGTGTAACCTTGCACTATTATAATTATTTGATACCACAACATTCACAGCGTTTTCATACTAACTTCGTGAAATGCGACACTTTCTAAAATATGTTTCCATATTTTTACTTAGTACCAAATAAGCGATCGCCTGCATCCCCTAAACCAGGAATGATATATCCATGTTCATTCAAATGATCATCTAAAGCTGCTGCATAAATGTCAATGTCAGGATGAGCTTCACGCAAAGCTTTTACGCCTTCTGGTGCGGCTACTAAACAAACAAATTTAATTGCTCGTGCACCACGTTTCTTTAAGGCATCAACAGCCATTACCGCAGATCCACCTGTTGCTAACATTGGATCTACAATGATCATTTCACGTTCTTGTAAGTCTGCTGGCATCTTTACAAAATATTCATGGGGTTGAAGTGTTTCTTCATCACGATACATTCCAATATGTCCTACCTTAGCTGCTGGAATCATATCTAACATCCCATCTACCATACCTAACCCCGCACGTAAAATCGGAACAATAACCACTTTTTTACCTGCTAAGCGCTTAAATTTTCCTTTAACAAGCGGTGTTTCAATTTCAACTTCTTCTAAAGACATATCACGCGAAACTTCATAAGCCATCAAACCTGCAATTTCATCAACACATTGTCGAAATTCACGTGTACCACACTTTTTGTCTCTAATAATTGTCATCTTATGTTGAATCAATGGATGATCTAAAACTTCAAACTTTCCCATCAAATTTCCTCCTAAAAAAATAATAATTGTTCTCTTAATATTTTAGACGATTAAGCATTTTTTGCCAATCATTACAGCTACTTAAATTTAAAATTTCACAAATAATTTAACTAGAATTTGTGATTTAAATTACTAAAATCTTTAATCATAATTTTAAGATAAAATAAAGCTAATATTAAATTTACTTTAAACTACTATATAAGCTTTCAAGTTTAAAAATATAGGCGCACTGTTTATAAAAAAACACCTTTCTCACCGTTTTCATTTGGTAAGATAGGCATTTAACAAAAAGTTACAAACACTTACGTTAGCAACTATTATTTATCAAAAAAAGTGTTACCTGCCGCCTTTTTTAAGCGGTTCATATATGCGGCTCCTAAATCTTCTTCTGCAAATCCTTGTACTAAAATATATTTTACTGCCGGTTGCTCATCAAAATAACGCAAACCATCAAAAAGTTTCTGACTAGCCGAAACAACATCATCACCAAGACAATAAGTCAATTTAGTAGTTTCAAGTTCATTTAAAATATCTGTTGTAGCCATTATTCCAACAGCTTCAACTTGTTGTTTAGCCCAAGCTAAAGCAGCTGGCCAAGAAGTTTCATTTACAATGATTACCTGAGCATCTGGAGCATAATGCTTATACTTCATTCCAGGCGCTTTTGGTACTTCTTGTTGCTTAACTTGATGGTTATCATATAATACTTCTGTTTTTAAGATTGCTTCAATCTGTTTAGGACTAATCGCACCTGGACGTAAAACAGTTGGTGTTTCGGTGCTCAAATCTAAAATCGTCGACTCTACTCCGACTTGAGTTGGTCCATCATCCAAAATCCCAGCAATTTTCCCTTCTAAATCATGAAAAACATGCTGCGCCGTTGTTGGACTGGGTTTACCTGAAGAATTAGCTGATGGCCCTACCAAAGGAACCTGCGCTTGTCTAATCAATTCTAAAGTTGCTTGATTTTGTGGCATTCTAAAGGCTGCAGTCTTTAACCCGCCAGTTACTACACTAGGTAACGCATTTGGCTTTATTTTTAGAATCAAAGTCAATGGTCCTGGCCAAAAAGCATCCATTAGCGCACTTGCCTGTTTAGAAAGTTCACCTGTATACTCAATCACCATTTGTCGATCACACACAGTTACGATTAACGGATTATCAGAAGGTCGCCCCTTTGCTTGATAGACACGCTTTACTGCTTTTTCATTTGTCGCATCCGCGCCTAATCCATAGACTGTTTCGGTTGGAAAAGCAATTAATTCACCCAATCTTAATTCATTTGCAGCCTGTGCAATTTCGTTTAATTGATAAATCTTTGTAATTAACATCGCTATTTTTCCCTTCTAAAAACTAACCTTGACCATTCGATCGTGGCCACTTAAATCTTGTTTAACTTCAATTTTAGCTTTTGGATATAGTCGTGTAAAAATATCGCTGACAGCTCGTGCTTGTTTGAAGCCTATCTCTAAATAAATTCTACCATGTTTTGTCAAATGCATTGGTGCTTGCTTGGCAATCTTTTGGTAAATAGCTAAACCCTGATTTTTAGCAAATAATGCGCTATGTGGCTCATACTTTAAAACAGAAGCATCCATATACTTTACTTCATCATCTGCAATATATGGTGGATTAGAAATCAAAATATCATATTTGGCTTGATTGTCAAATGCATCTAAGACATCACTGACAACATATTGACATGTCAAACCAAAAGTAAGTGCATTTTCTTTAGCTATTGTTAATGCTTCTGGCATCAAATCACTCAAAGTAATTTGCCATTGTGGACGTTGTGTCTTTAAAGCAAGCCCAATCGCACCACTACCCGTACCTAAATCCAAGACCTTTTGTGGCTTAGCTTCTTCAGTTTCTAAAATCCATTCAACCAAATCTTGGGTTTCTGGCCGTGGAATCAAAGTTGCTTGAGTAACTTTTAAACGCAAACCAAAAAAATCTGCATATCCTAACAAGTATTGCACTGGCCAATCTTGACAATATTTTTCAACATTTCTTTTGAAATGCTCCCAATCTTTGACTGTCATTTGCGTTTGATAATTGGTTAGTAGCTGAACTTTGGTCCAATTCATCTGGCCTTGAAGCAACAACATTACATCTGCTTGATGCTTATTATCAAACTGTTTTATAAAAGAAAAAGCCCATTTCTGAGCTTCAAAAAAGGTAATGTTAGCCATTTTGGAGTTTCTCCAATGCTTTTGTTTGATCATATAAAACTAGCGCATCAACAACATCTTCTAATTCACCATTCATGATACGATCTAATTTATTTAAGGTTAAACCAATTCGATGATCAGTCACACGGTTTTGTGGATAGTTGTATGTTCGAATACGTTCTGAACGATCTCCTGTCCCGACCGCTGATTTACGATTTTCATCGTATGCATCTTGTTCTTTACTTGCATAGTAATCATAAACACGTGCTTTCAAGATTTTCATTGCCTTTTCACGGTTTTGTTGTTGTGAACGTTGATCTTGCATTGCTACAACAATCCCGGTTGGTAAATGCGTCATGCGCACCGCTGAAGATGTCTTATTAATATGTTGTCCACCAGCCCCAGAAGCACGGTAAACATCCACACGAACATCTTTTGGATCAATTTCAATTTCAACATCTTCGGATTCAGGCATGACCACCACAGTTGCCGTTGAAGTATGCACACGGCCAGCTGATTCAGTCACTGGTACACGTTGTACACGGTGTGCGCCGCTTTCATATTTCAACTTGGAATACACATTATTCCCATTAATCAATAGCGCAACTTCTTTGAAACCGCCGACTTCAGTCAATGTTGAATCAATCACTTCAATCGACCAACCTTGACGTTCAGCATATTTAGTATACATTGTCAACAAATCACCGGCAAACAAGCTCGCTTCATCTCCACCAGCTGCTCCACGAATTTCCATGATAATGTTTTTATCATCGTTAGGGTCTTTAGGAAGTAACAAAATCTTGATTTGTTCTTCAAGCGTTTCTTTTTGACGTTTAGCATCTGCCAATTCTTCTTTAACCATTTCAGTCATTTCATCATCTAAACCGCCACCAAGCATTTCTTCATCATCTTTTATTAACTGAATGACTTCTTTATAGCGATCATAGCTTTCAACTGTTTCGCGTAAATCCGCCATTTCTTTTGATAACTTGGTAAAACGCTGTGTATCTGCAATCACATCAGGATCAGATAAAAGTTCTCCTAATTCTTCATAACGATCTTCTAACATTTGTAGTCTATCAAATAACTTATCCATTTTTTTCTCCTTTAATTGATTTTACTGATAACTCTGGTGCAAAGTAATGCTTACGGCAAGTTGGAAAATACATCTCATTGCCACCAATTTGAACCTGTTCACCTGTATATACTGGTTTGCCATCTTGAAGCCGTAAATTCATCGTTGCTTTTTTACCACAAAACCAACAAATTGTCTTCATTTCTTCAATTTTATCGGCATACAACAACAAATACTTAGAACCTTCAAACAATTCGTTTCTAAAATCATTTTTCAAACCAAATGCCATGACTGGAATGTTTAATTCGTCAACAATCTTGGTTAGTTGTAAAATGTGATGTTTATTTAAAAATTGCGCCTCGTCAATCAAAACACAAGCTACCTTAGTTTGGCTTTGTTTAACACATGAAAATACATCTGTTTGCGCAAAAATAGGAATCGCCTTGCGTTTCATTCCAATTCGACTAGCAACATATCCTATGCCAGCCCGATTATCTACACCGCTCGTGAATATCAAAACGTCTTTATCTTGTTCTTCGTAGTTATGAGCAACCTTTAAAATTTCAATAGTCTTACCACTATTCATCGCACCATAACGGAAAAAAAGCTGTGCCACCTATCCCACACTCCAAAAATTAGTCTCTACCTTCAAGTATATATGATTTACACTAAAATTTCATCATCGGTTTTTATTTTTACCAATCTTAGCGATAAATTCAGCATATTTTGCTAAATTATGCTAATATACAAGATAGCATATTATTTAATGATGGAGGAACAAGATGACTCTGAAAAGTTCTCTTGCAATTACAGCCGGTAAATTTTCTTACTGGTTCTTACACAATTTTTTGCATGGTGGTACCTCGTTGCCCGGTAAATTAACTTTAAAAATCGATCCTGACGTTTTAAAAAAATTAGCTGCAGACTACGAAATTGTCATCGTAACCGGTACTAACGGTAAAACCTTGACAACAGCTTTAACAGTCAAAGCTTTAAATGCCAAGTTTGCTAACGTCTTAACCAATCCAAGCGGTTCAAACATGAAACAAGGTATCGTAACCGCCTTTTTAACTGCCAAAAAAGTTAAAGGACACAAAAAATTAGCTGTTTTAGAAACAGACGAAGCCAATGTCCCTATTATTTGCGATTATATCAAACCTAGTGCGTTTGTTTTAACTAATCTTTTCCGTGATCAAATGGATCGTTATGGCGAAATCTATACTACTTACGATAAAATCTTAACAGGCATTAAAAAACATCCCCAAGCAACTATCATTGCTAACGGAGATGCTCCTATCTTTAACAGCAAGCCCTTACCTAATCCAACTATTTATTATGGTTGTGACTATCAAGAAGACATGTTGCAAAATGCTCCGGCCAATACCGATGGTTTACTTTGCCCACATTGCCAACACATCTTACATTTTTACAAACGAACATATAGCAACCTTGGTAAGTATATCTGTTTAAACTGTGATTTCAAGCGCCCTAAATTAACTCATAAAGTGACTAAGTTGAGTTGTCAAACTCCACAAAGTTCAACTTTCACAATCGACACACAAGAAATCACATTACCTATCGGAGGAACCTACAACATCTATAATGCTTTAGCTGCCTATAGTGTAGCACGCTTATACGATGTTAAACCGGAAGAAATCGCTCAAGCTATCAGTAATAATGATCAAAAAGTCTTTGGACGTCAAGAAGTTATTAAACTTGATGATAAAGAAGTTACTTTAATTCTAGTCAAAAACCCTGTTGGCTTAGATCAAGTCTTAGAAATGATCAAAACCGACAACGAGCCGTTTTCACTTGCAGTTTTATTGAACGCTAATTACGCAGATGGTATTGATACAAGTTGGATTTGGGATGGAAATTTTGAAAGTTTAGACTTCACCAATATTCCAGTAGTCTTAACCGGTGGTCAACGTTACCGCGATATCACTTTTAGATTGCGTGTCGCAGGAGCTGAGCAGACTACTTTTGTACAACGCCCTAATTTAGAAGAAGTTGTAACTTATTTAAAAACAGTCCCTAGCAAACATATTTATGTTTTGGCGACTTATACAGCAGTTTTACAATTGCGTAAACTTTTGGCTAGCGAAGGTTACCTAAAAGGAGGAATGCAGTAATGACTTACAGCCTACATTTAGCCCATCTCTATGGTGATTTATTAAATACCTATGGAGATATTGGTAACGTCTTAGTCTTAGATTATTATGCCAAGCAAATGGATGTTAAACTAACTAGCGAAATCGTTTCATTAGACACTGATTTTAATCCACAAAAATTTGATCTCGCTTTTTTTGGCGGTGGACAAGACTATGAGCAAGTCATCGTCTCAAAAGATATTCAAAATAAAAAACAAGCCTTGATTGATTTTATCGAAAGTGATGGTCCAATGCTTGCGATTTGTGGTGGATATCAGTTATTAGGAAAATATTACATTGGTGCTAATGGCCAAAAAATCGATGGCATCGCTGCTTTAAATCACTATACTGAAAGTCAAGATAACAATCGCTTTATTGGTGATGTTGTGATTGAAAATTCCGAAACTAAACAAATCTATCATGGCTTTGAAAACCATAACGGCGTCACCTATCTTGGAGAAGGTGAGCGTCCTTTAGGAAAAGTTTTAGAAGGTTATGGCAACAACGGTCAAGACAAAGGCGAAGGTGCTATCTATAAAAACGTCTTTTGTAGCTATTTTCATGGACCAATTCTAGCACGTAATGGCGAATTGGCTAAACGCATTTTGTTACTAGCACTTAAGCGCAAATATCCAGATGCCAATTTAAGCAAACAAGAACAATTAGAAATTAAACCGACTTATTAAAGCAAAAAGCGAAGTTTGACAAAATGTCTCACTTCGCTTTTATTCATTTAAATATGTCATCACAATTTCATCACGCTTATCCAAAAAAAGCTGATTAACCCCAGTTGGATGAATTCGATTCGTTAACACGATCAAACCTTTTTGTTCGCTTCGATCCAATAACATAAAAGTTCCGGTAAATCCTGTATGGTATAAACACAAAGCACCTTTTTTATTAAAGCGCAAATCCCAACCTAACGACCGTCCTAATTTGTTATTTGGAGTTTGGTCGGCAAACAATAGCTCAATTGTCTTTGGTGTAAGTACTCTTTGATCTTTTGAATCTAACAACCATTGGCTAAATTTCACCAAATCGTTTAATGAACTAAATAACCCTGCTGAACCACAATGTTTTTTTAAGATAAAAGCTTTAGGATCATGGACTTGTCCACAAATCAAACCTCTTTTTTCATCTAATTGTGTCGGTACACACATGCTTAGATCTGTAGGTTCAAATGTACTATCAAACATTTCTAAAGGCGTTAAAACTTCTGTTACGATAACTTCTTGTACAGGTCTTTGATAAAAATGCTCAATAATCTCGCCTAAAAAAATCAAACCGATATCTGAATAAACTACTTTTTCCCCTATCCAATCCCCTACTTCTAAACCATACAGTGCCGTTAACAAATCAGACGCTGCTAATTGATTACGATTTTTTATGTAACCATTAATTGCAGAAGTATGTGTCAGCAAATGACGTACAGTCACACGTTTATCTTTAAATCGTGAAAGATACCGACAAATCGGTTCATCCAACGCTATCTTGCGTTGTTCTAATAATTTTAAAATTACCGTTGTCGTCCCAATGACCTTAGTCAGAGAAGCTACATCATACAACATATTTGGCTTTAAAAATTTTTTGCATGGTAAAATTTGACTAAATCCAAAAGATTCACTTTGAAATTTTCCCGAGGCAAAAAGCGCATATGAAACTCCTGGAACTATTTTATTTTCTTGTAATTCATGTAACAAACGTGTTGTCTTTGGATAAATCATTACTTATTTTCACCCATCTTGTTTCAATTGATTGATATAAACGATCGTAAAACGCCCATTTTGATAATCAACACGACTAGCCCGTGAATTATCCAATAAAAACAAAGGAACGTCTCCACGTAAACCTTCAATAAAATTCGATAAAATCAACCCATGTGTTACAATCAAAATATTGCATTCCTCTTCTTGATATTGCTTTGCGATTGTTTCTAAAGCACGTGTCATGCGCAGATTTAAATGTGCAGAGTCTTCTATTTGCTCTGTACCATCCATCGTGCGAAACAATTCTGTCAACTCAGCCACATGCTCTTGATTCATGAAAGCTTGTAAGATCCGTTTAACTCCTAATGTTCGCAACGCAACCGGAATCATCTTGATATTTTTAGCTTCTTCAAATTTCCCAAAACTTAACTCACGTAAATCCGGATCACTATAAATCGGTGTATAGTTTTGTTTGTTTTCACTCAAAATATAATTTGCGGTCTCTTTTGTACGTTTTAAATCACTTGTATAGACCGCTGTAAACTTCACATCACGCAACTCATAACCTAAGCGTCTTGCCATACGAATCCCTTTTTTGGTTAGTGGTGAATTGGTTATGCCTTGTAATCTTTTAGAGCGATTGAGCCGCGTTTGTCCATGCCGTACCAAATAAAAATGAACAACTGCCATTTAAATCTACCTCCTTCCCATTAAAAATTATACTTTGATTATAATACGTTAAGCCTAAGTATTCAAAAGATTTACGCGATTTATTATCCTTATTTTTAAATACTTTTTAATGAACAGATTGGTTTTTTTCTCCTTTAAAAACTGGTACAATAAATAAGAAAAAGTTTTAAAAAGGAGGTTTGTAATAGTGACCAAACATTCTGCAACTATCTTTGATTTATTAACATATATTTATCGTAATCCAAATAAAGTTGTTTTTTCAAAAACAAGTTATTGCAACGTGATTCAAATCTTCATTCCTAAAAATTTTGATTTTCAAATCGACTATCAACGCTACTTTCAATGCAATATGCTAGATTCTTGGTGCTTGTATCCTACAGCACAACAAAAACACCAGCAATTACTAGAAAACTTGTGGCATAAAGTTACCAAAGCATCACTTAAATACAATGAAATCTGGTTAACTACAGCTTATTTAACAAAACAAGAAACTTATTTCATCGAAATTTCTTACGAAGAACTATTAAGCTAAAAAACTCAGGCTTACATTTGTCAGCCTGAGTTTTTTATTAATCATCTAAATCTTGTTCAATATCTAAACCATATAAATTATTAACTGGTGCATCCTTGGCAGCTGATTGTACTACTAAAATCGCAACTACTCCCTTACTAGAAACATAACCTGCTAAATTAACAACCTCTTGGACACGATAAGCTAAGCCATCTGAATTGTAGATGTATTGGCCAACACAAGGTAAACTTTCAAAAAAAGTTTTATTCATACGATAATAATCATCATGTTTAGCATCATGCATCACTAATAATGTTTTAATCATTGCGAATCCACCTTTTTAACTAAATGTTAATAACTTTATTTAAAAATGCTTTTGTGCGTTCATGTTGCGGATTATCAAACACTTCTTGCGGTGTACCTTCTTCAACCACGTATCCATCGGCCATAAAGACTACACGATCAGCCACTTCTTTAGCAAATCCCATCTCATGAGTCACTACCACCATCGTCATCCCATCTTTGGCTAGAGCTTTCATAACTTCTAAAACATCTCCGACCATTTCTGGATCAAGCGCACTAGTTGGTTCATCAAATAACATGATATCAGGATTCATTGCTAACGCCCTAGCAATCGCAACTCTTTGTTTTTGTCCCCCAGATAATAACGATGGCATCGCATCAAATTTATCAGTTAAACCAACTGTTTCAAGTAATTGGTAGGCCACTTTTTTAGCTTCATCTTTAGACATTTTCCCTAGTTCAACTGGTGCTAACATAATATTTTGACCAACCGTCAGATTGTTAAACAAGTTAAAATGTTGAAACACCATTCCGATATCTTCTCTAGCCTTATCGATATCTGTCTTAGGATTACTTATGTCGTTACCATCAATAATAATCTGACCAGATGTTGGTTCTTCTAAGCGATTTAAGCAACGCAAAAGTGTACTTTTACCAGAACCAGAAGGCCCAATCAACACAACTACTTCATTAGCTTTGACCTTAAAATCAATATCTTTTAAGACTTCATTACTGCCATAACTTTTCTTTAAATTTGAAACATTAACCTTTAATTCTTCCATTAGTTGTGAATCCTCCTTTTAACCCAGTTAGATAATAATGTCAATAACGTTATTAAAAGTAAATAAATCACGGCTACAATCGCCCAGATTCTAAAGCCTTCAAGGTTACGTGCAATAATG
Organism: Ligilactobacillus sp. Marseille-Q7487; assembly: GCF_949152225.1. Lineage (NCBI taxonomy): Bacteria > Bacillati > Bacillota > Bacilli > Lactobacillales > Lactobacillaceae > Ligilactobacillus > Ligilactobacillus sp. Marseille-Q7487. The sequence goes on along the minus strand of NZ_CASCJC010000001.1, from coordinate 677,736 downwards.
ATTTTACCAGTTTGTGTCAATTCTAATAACCCAATTACTGATAAAATCGAGGTATCTTTCAAAGTAATAATAAATTGATTGATAAATGATGGAATCATCACTTTAATCCCTTGCGGTAAGATAACCCTACGCATCGCCTTGCCAAACGGCAAACCTAAACTTCTTGCAGCTTCCATTTGTCCTTTATCAATTGATTCAATTCCACCTTTAACAAAAGCCGCTGTATAGGCACCTTCATTCAAAGTTAAAGTGATAACCCCTGCAATAAAAGCCGGAATCTTTGAACCTGTTAGACTAGGAATACCATTATAAATAAACAGTGCTAAAACAATCAATGGTAACCCACGGAAAATATAAATAATCGTAGTTGATACTCCACGCGCAAATTTATTAGGTACTACTCCCAAAAGACCTAGGAAAACACCAAAAATAGTTGCTCCAATGATTGAAACTACGGTTAATTTTAAGGTTTCTAAAACTCCATCCCACAAAACTTCTTTATTTTCTTTTAACAAGCCTAAAATAGTATGGCTATCGCCTTGTTTGGCAGTAGCTTGTTTTTTGGCAACAGTTGCTTTTTTCCCTACATAACGTTGGATAATCTTGTTATATTCACCGTTTTCTTTGAGTTTCTTTAAACCCGCATTGAATTTTGCTAATAATTCTTGATTTTCACCTTTTTTTACAGCAAAACCATAATCACCAATATCGGTCGGCTTTGTAGCAATTTCTAAGCCTAGCCCGGTCTTAACGCCATATTCTAAAACTGCACTGTCATCAAAACATGCTACGGAATTTTCATTTTTAACATCATTATAAACACTATCAGAATCATCAAATGTTGTCGTTGTAAAACCATACTTATCCTTAATGGAGTTTGCATAATCCGCCCCAGCTGTTCCAGTTTTAACCGCAACATTTTTACCTTTCAAGTCTTTAAGACTCTTAATTCCAGATCCTGGCTTAACTGCCATTACAATTCCTGAAGAATAATATGGATCAGAAAAGTCAAACTTTTGCTTACGTTCATTTGTAATCGTCATCCCAGCAATCATTGCATCTGCTTGACCAGAACTTACCGATTGAATCGCAGCATTAAAGCCAACTGGTTTAATATCAACCTTAAACCCTTCTTCTTTAGCGATTGCCCGTATTAAATCCATATCAATTCCGACATATTTATTGTCTGCATTAGCATACACAAACGGTGGGAAAGTTACGTCTGTATCAATAACATACGTTTTTTCTTTTGCATTAGCTGTCGTTGACTGGAAGAAGACGAAAGCTAAGCACACACTAAAAATCAGACTAACCGTTGTAATAAATTTTTTCATCATATCTTCCCCAATCTTTTTTAATAATATTAAGTATAGCATATCTTTGTCATAAAATGATACATAAAACCTCAGTTAAAATAAACTATGTTTTCTTTTCCAGCCCTCCAAAAGGAAGAAAACACTTATTTAACAAGGTTTTCAGCGTTATGAGGAACTTTTTAAAAAAATAATATTTTTCCACATCACTCCTCTACCCTTTTTCATACATGTTATATAATAAATCATCAAAAATAGTGTTTCCATTTAATATAAAAGCATTTTCCCCAAAAATTAAATTTACATTTAAATGTAATAAAATATAACATTTAAATATTCAAAAAAATTACCAATTTTAATCACCACGGTGGTAGAATTAAAAATATCAGTTATTTTTTCATGAAAGGTGGTCCTCATTTTGGACAAAACTTCACAAATCAATTTAATCAAGGAATTTGCCGATGAATATAGCGTACCTGGTTTCGAACAAGCCATGGTTAAACGCTTCTTGAGCTATGCTAAAAAATATGGTCAAACCGAAGTCGATGGCTTATTTAATGCATATGTCGCACGCCATGAAAACAATGGACAAAAGCCTCTTGTTCAACTCGATGCTCATTCTGATTCGGTTGGTTTTATTGTTCAAGCCGTTCGTCCCAACGGTTTAATTAAATTTGCCACACTTGGTGGCTGGGTTCCTACAAATATTCCTGCCACTAAAGTTGTCATCAAAAATAAAGAAGGCAAATATATCAAAGGAGTTGTTGCAACCAAGCCACCTCACTTCATGACTAAAGAAGAGTTAAATCAAGTCCCTGTAATTGCCGAAATGTCAATCGATGTTGGTTCATCCAGTCGGCAAGAAACAATCGATGAATATAAGATTAACACAGGGTGCCCAATCTTTGTCGATGCTACTTGTGAATATTTTGAGCAAACAGGCCTATTCTTAGGCAAAGATTTTGATAATCGCCTTGGAGCAGCAGCATTGATCGATGTTTTAGATCAATTACAAGGTCAAAATTTAGCAGTCGATGTGACAGCTGCCTTATCAAGCCAAGAAGAAGTCGGCTTACGAGGTGCTCATGTTACAGCACGCAAGCTTAATCCCGACTTAGCAATTGTTTTTGAAGGTTGTCCATGTGATGATACTTTCACCCCTGATTGGTTGGCTCAAACAGGTTTAAAACGCGGACCAATGTTACGTGATTTAGATACAACATTCATTGCCAATCCGATTTTTGAAGAATTCGCAGCTAATCTTGCTGATAAACTTAATATCCCTTACACACGTTCTGTTAGAACAGGTGGAGGAATGAATGGAGCTGCCATTGCATACTGGAACGGAGCTCCAACAATCGTTTTAGGTATCCCTGTGCGTTACGAACATACCGCCTATAATTGGGCAGCTTTGAGTGATTACCAAAACGCCGTTAAAATTGCGGTTAATGTTCTTAAAGAATTAGACGAAAAAACAATTGCATCTTTTAAATTAGCAGATTAAAAAAATAAGCTTTATTTCACAGAATCGTGAAGTAAAGCTTATTTTTATGCGTCAAAATAGATATTTTGTCGGTTGACAACTATTTCAAAAAAGGTCTATACTAAAGAAGTTGATTTTATTGGGCATTCGCCAAATTGGTAAGGCAGTGGACTCTGAATCCATAATTTACAGGTTCGAACCCTGTATGCCCAATCATATATAATAAAAACCTCTTCATCAGCCTAGACTGATGTGTACCCAGTTTTCTGGACACGTTAAAATTTAATAAATTATCCTATGGATGCTTCCTTGTATTTTACAGGAGGCATCCATTTTGTTTTGGCTTTAATCCTTTGATTGTTATAGTAATCGATATATTTACTAATAATTAAATGAGCTGTGATCTTTTTCATATCCATAAAAGACCTCATTTTTAAGTCTTCCAAAGAAAGTCTCCATGACACAATTATCATAACAGTTGCCTTTCCGTGACATCGATTGAATAATCCCGTGTTCTTTTAAGGTATTTCTGAAATACGCGTGCTGATACTGCTATCCTTGATCAGAATGCAATATTAGTCCTTCTATAGATGGGAATTTTTTAAAGGCCATATCAAGCATTCGTTTAATTTGTTCTAAGTTTGGATTTAACGACAAATCATAGGAAATAATCTCATTTGTATTCATATCTAGAATTAGAGAAATATAACACTTTCCCCATGAAAAACTAAACTGCGATACATCTGTAGCCCATTTTTGTAATGGTGCAGGTGTGCTGAAATCTCTATCTATGATATTATCTGTGCTTTTTCCGACTTTACCTTTATAAGAATGATAACTACGTTTTGGTGTTTTTCCTAACAAGTTCATATTATGCATAAGACGTTGAACTCGTTTATGATTTACATTATATCCACAATTCACTAGTTCTTTGTGAACTCTACGCACGCCATATCTACTTTTGTTGCGTTCAAATATTTCTTGAATCTTAGCGATCAATCCTTTGTTTCTAACTTTTACAACATCAACTTTATTTATCTCAAAATAATAGGTAGATCTAGCCATTCGCATGGCTTTTAAAAGATACTTTAATTGATATCCTTCTTTCCGGAGTTCTTTGATGAGCGCTGCTTTTTGGCCTTGAGTTGCGCAGCCCACTTTTCGTGCCTCAAGGCGATCCTTTTTTTATCACTGCAATTTTGGTCTTAATATATTCATTTTCGGCTCTTAACCGAATGAGCTCTTCATATTCGCTTTTTTTAAGTTTTCTTGGTTTTTGCATATCTCTTTTTTCATAGTTGGGCTCCTGAATTTTCGACCTTTCTTTTTATTTCCAAGACCATTATAACCATAAATCTTATATTTTCGAACCCATTGATACAATAAACCACCATTAATACCTGCTTGAATAGCTTTTTCAGCAATCATTTGAGAAATTAATTTGAATTTTTTTCAGGAGTCCAATTTTTATTGAAATTCTTGTGTTTTAAGATATCAAAATCATGTACTTCTTGCATTCGAGCCCATTTTCTCACCATATTTTGATTCCATCTGGTGTTTCAGGCCATTTACCTTCTCGGTATAATTCGATACATTTTATTTTATATTCTTGCGAGTAGCGCATAAAAATAACCCTCCTTACTGGATGTCCAGTAAAGAGGGTACATATCAGACTAGTGAAGAGGTTTTTGTTTATTTAGTTGGTTGCTTTAATTGTTTAGCATACCGCTTAACATTTTTCTTGAGATAGTGTAACAATTCTGTTTCATTTCTAAATTCACGTGGATGTTGTTGTCCATGCAAACGTAAAGTGATCTTATTAATCTTGATTCTACCCGTCCAAGTATAACTATGTTCAACTATAAAACGATTATTGTATTCGCCACCTTTTTTACCAAACTTTAAAACATAAACCTTATCTGGCACCATCAAAGGATTAACATGTTCTTTCATGTAATCAACGTTGTATGCTTTCAAGAAGTTTTTGGTCTTTCTTAACATTTTCCCCCTCCTTATCATCGTCTAATCTATCATTTCATTATAGCACTATTTAGTATTTCATAACACACTAACTTAAAATTTTTCTAAACAAAAAAACCAACGCCAAATCCTTGACCTTGGTAAAAATCACCCGTACGGGAATCGAACCCGCAACTCCGCCTTGAGAGGGCGACGTCTTAACCATTTGACCAACGGGCATTAATCAAATTACTCTTATAATTATACTCTTCAGCCTTTACTTGTCAAACTAAAGTCGTACTTTTTTTAAATAGATATGTTATCATACTTTATGCTACTTCCACAATTCTATCTTTGTATGTTGCTTATATACTTTTTAAAGTATTTGAATTTCAAAAGCGATACACAAGGTTTCTGTCAGAAGCTCTGATACGCTTTCCCTTGTATTTGAGCAATACCATATAACACTCCTTTCTGGATATGGCAAAAGCGGTCAATCTTATGATTAACCGCCATATAAAAGATAATATAATTATCTAAATTATAAAAGCTAACAGCATTGCAAGATATGAGTATTTAGCATTTCGATTTAGAAAAATATACCTCAATCCATACAACAATGCAAAAAACATTACACCAAGACCAGTAATTATATTTCCTTTAGTATGAGATATTCAATTTTTTATTGTTTCAATATTGATGTGTTATGCCATATCTTTGCATATCTGGGATATTTAACGTATCAAGGCTCATTCAATCGTAGTAAATTGATTGCTTTTCTCCCTTGAAAATGCTGATAGATACAGTGTTTTAGCGGATAATCAGCTTTTTAGTTTGTTTTTAGCAAAGAAAATAGCTAATCCCTAAAGATTAGCCATTTTCTTACCAACTAACGCGCAAACTCCCACGCTAATTCTTTTGCCGCGTCAAAATTACGATCATAGTATTGAACCTTGATTTTAGCTGGTGTTGTCTCAACGATTGCTAAGCTACCACCTAAAGCACGATACTGTCCACGTGGATAACTAATACTGCCTGGATTTAGGTATAAACAATTTTCAACATACTCAACTCCTAAGCAATGCGTATGACCAAAAAAGACAAGGTTTGCTTGTTCTTGCTTAGCGGCTAAACTCAATCTATTTAACCCGTAATTGACATCATAAAGATGACCATGTGTCAATAAAATCTTGTCTTGCTCAACTTCTAATAACTTTTTTTCTGCATAATTTTCATAATCACAGTTGCCCAACACAGTTTGATAACCTACTAAAGCTGGTGAATCAGCCGATAAACATGAGTCTCCACAATGTAGCATGTAATCGACTTGTCCTTTAAAATGACGCGCAACTGTTTGTAAAATTTGTGCATCTCCATGATTATCACTGATTACTAAGTATTTCATTTAAAATGCCTCCTAAACTTGCCACCATTGATCAAATTGTTCCATTAATTTTTGAACAGCCAATCCACGATGACTGATTTTATTTTTTTCTTCTGCACTTAATTCCCCAAATGTCTTATCTAATTTTGGATAATAAAATAATGGATCATACCCAAAACCACCTGTACCTTGAGCCTTTGTTAAAATATAACCATATGCATCTCCTGCAACTGCTAATGGTTCTTTTCCAGGGCGAGTCACAACAATCGAACAATGAAAATGGGCTGTTCTTTTCTCATAAGGTACATCTTTTAATTCGGCTAATAATTTAGCATTATTAGCTTGATCATCATGATCACCTGCATATCTAGCTGAATAGATTCCAGGAGCTCCATCTAAAGCATCAACTACAATCCCTGAATCATCAGCTAATGCTGGAACATTTAACATATCGGTTAATGTTTGAGCTTTAATTGTGGCATTTTGTTCAAAGGTTTGGCCATCTTCGACAATTTCTGGAACTTCTTTTAAATCTGCTAAAGTATAGACTTCTAACCTCCTAGGTTCAAAAATTTTCTTATATTCGCGTGCCTTACCTGGATTATTTGTGGCAATCAAAATTTTTTCCATAATTATTATCAATCCCTACTTAACTTAATTTACTATTATTATGCTTTATTACCTCTAGACATTCAAGAGCTACTAACACAAACTTATGCTTATTTTAATTTCATTTTTGGCCAGTAACAAGTATAATGGAATATAGAGATTTTAAAGGAGCAAATCGATGGAAAACGAATTTTATCAATCAGCCGTTCAAACTAATTCATTAGGTACTACATTTGGCACACTTCTTTTGCGTGATGCTTTAATTCCCGAATTAGTTGGCACAGACAACAATATCTTATATTGGATGGGTAAATCTTTAGCACGTAAATTTAAAGTCGCTAACCTCGATAATTTAAGTGCTTTTTATCTAGACGCTAATTTTGGAAAGTTAGAACAAGTCAAAGTCAAAAAAGATGAACAAACCTTCGAGCTTAGTGGGCCAATAGTAAAAAAACGACAAGAGTTAGGGCGAGCTGAGTTCTTATTGGAAGCTGGATTTTTAGCTCAAACAATTCAACAACAAGTCGGTTTTATCACTGAAGCTATCATCGCTAAAACTAACAAAAATGGCGTTACCTTGTTAGTCAAGATCGACTTAAAAGATCCCATTAATGACAAAGAATAATAACTAAATAGCTTGCTTAATATTATAAAACTGTTTATATGACCTGATTGCGTATTTATTTTGCGATCAGGTCTTTTTTGAACTTTTAATCTTAATTATCAATGTCCATAAAAAATACCTTTTAAGCATACTTAATCTGCATACTTAAAAGGTATCATACTCATATTTTTATTATTTTAAACGTGCGATAATCGCTTCTAATTGATCTTTAGAATGATATCCCACCACTTGGTCTACCACTTGACCATCTTTCTTGAAGACAATCGTTGGAATGCTCATTACTCCAAATTGAGCAGCTAATTCTTTTTGTTGATCAACATCAACTTTACCAATTAAAATTTCACCTTCATATTCTGAAGCTAATTGTTCAATTACTGGTCCTTGCATACGACATGGGCCACACCATGTTGCCCAAAAATCGATGATTGCTAAACCTTCATCTGTCTGTGCGAAATTTTCTTTTGTAAATTCTACTGCCATTTTTTACCCTCCCACTATACTTTAGTAAGTAAATTTTACCATATTTTTCTTGTTTTGCAAATATTTTTGTCTGATTATTTGAAATAAACTACTGTTGCTCCATTACCACCTGCATTAGGTGGGGCAAACTCAAACCGTTTAACCGAACGATGCTGTTGCAAGAAATTAGTAATTCCTTGGCGTAAAGCCCCTGTTCCTTTCCCATGAACAATTGTTACCGATTGATATCCAGCCAACAAAGCTGCATCTAAATAACGATCAACTTCGGTTAAAGCCTCTTCATAACGCTTGCCACGTAAATCTAGATTTGGTGAAACATGACTACTACGTGCTGATTTCACACTCGTATGCGCCCGTGTTGTCTTAGATTCATTGACTTGAATTTTTTCAAGATCATCTTCATCTATTTTCATCTTTAAAATACCGATTTGAACTTCCCAACTATGCGCCCCATTCTTTTTTAATAAGACGCCACGTTGCCCATAAGTTTTAACTAAGACATCATCGTTAGGTTGGAAACTTTGTTGTTTTTTAGCCTTTTTTAATACCTTATTTTTTTGCAAATTAAGTGGTTGTTCTAAAGCATTCAAGCGTCCTTTAACATCTGATAACTCATTTTCTTTAATATTAGCGGCTGATTCTAACTTGAGTTTACGCAACTCTGAAATTAATTCATCTGCTTTTTGTCGTGTTTGTTCTGTAATTTCATTAGCTTGCTTTCGTGCTTTTTCTAGCATGCTTTCACGTTCATTTAAAAACTTATGATAGTTATTTTCTAACTCTTCATGCAACTGCTGAGCTTGTGTTAAATAGTGTTTAAACATAATCTGCTCTTCTTTAGCATCTTGACGCTTTTTAACCAAATCTGCAATCATCTCATCTAATTCTTGACTATCTTTTGAAATCAATTGACGTGCATTGGCAACAATTTGTTGATCTAACCCTAAACGATAAGAAATATCAAAAGCATTACTGCGTCCAGGAATTCCTAAAAGTAAATGATAGGTTGGATGCAAAGTCTGGCTGTCAAATTCCATCGAAGCATTAATCGTTTTAGGGCGTTGATAACCATAGGCTTTAAGCTCTGGATAATGAGTAGTCGCCACCACATAGCTACCTTTTGCACCTAAATCATCTAAAATTGCAATCGCTAATGCTGCGCCTTCTTGCGGATCAGTTCCTGCGCCTAATTCATCAAATAAAACTAATGAATGTTCATCAGCATTGTTTAAAATTTCAACAATATTGGTCATATGAGATGAAAAAGTACTCAAGCTTTGTTCAATCGACTGTTCGTCACCGATATCTGCAAATATTTCTTTAAAGACTGCTAATGTGCTTTCTTCACCAGCTGGAATAAACAAGCCCGATTGTCCCATTAATTGAACTAAGCCTAGTGTTTTAAGCGTAATTGTTTTTCCCCCAGTATTAGGTCCGGTAATCACAATAGCTTGATAATCTTTACCTAGCAATATATCGTTTTTAACAGCTTTTTTTGCTTCTAATAATGGATGCCATGCTTTTCTTAAATGAATTTCGTTATTCTCAGATAATAACGGTTGCGTTGCATTAAGTTGCTTAGCATATTTAGCCTTAGCATTAACAAAATCTAACCGAGCCAAAATTTGAGCATCTAATGCCAGTTGCTTTGTATAAGGTGCAAGTTGCTCAGAAAAAGCAGCTAGAATACGATTAATTTCTTCTTTTTCAGCTACTTGTTGTTGTTTCAAACGATTATTTAATTCTACCATTGCTCGTGGTTCAACAAATAATGTTTGTCCAGACGAACTTTGATCATGAACAATCCCACCAAAATAAGTGCGATACTCTGATTTAACCGGAATAACATAGCGATCATTACGAATAGTAACAACAGCATCACTTAAATATTTAGCATCCTTGCCTTTGGTCAACTGTGCAAGTTGTTCTCTAATTTGGCTTTCTGTCGTTGCTATTTGTCTGCGTAAACTTTTTAAAAGTCCTGAAGCTTCATCAGTAACATAACCATCAAGTTCAATTGCAACTAATAAATGTTTACTGATTTCAGGCAAAGTTTCTAGACCATCTACTAAATCATAAAGCTGACTAAGTTTAACTTCTTCTTGCTTTAATTTAGCAAAAAAACTTTTTATCTCACCGCTACAACGTAAAAGCCGACAAATAGCCGCTAATTCTTTAGCACTTAAGTTTGCTTGAATTTCTAAACGTTTTAGTTGTGCTTTGATACTAAATAACTTACTAAGCGGTAAATCACCTTTTAAACGTAAAATATCGACTCCATCTTTAGTTTCTAAAAGTTGTGTTTGTACTGCCAAAAAATCACTGCTTGGCTTTAATTGTTCTACAATTTCTAAGCCATCTTGTGTTAACAGATATGGTTTTAATTCTTGTTTTACTTTAGCGTATTCTAATGTCTTACAGACCTTAGGATTCACAGATATACCCTCCTTTCAAAACTTAAAATTGTTGCCACCACTGTATTAATTCATTTGAAAATATTGGTGTCTGATTAAGAATCCATTCAACTAAGGCAACATTATTGAGCGACTGTTGAATCGTAATTGCTGGCCAATCTTTTAATAATAATAATCCTAAAAAAACTACTACATAGGCAATTAAAAATCCTAAAATACCTCCAGCTAAAGCATTAAGCTGTGCCAAAAGTGGTAAACGAAAAATTTTATTGGCAAATCTTTTTAAAATCCTAAACAGCAAAGCACCTAAAAAAACAAGTAGCCAAAAAGCAAGTAACCGATATAACCATTGGCTAGTTAGTGATTGATTTAAACCATTTGTTAATTCTAATAACCAATCACCTAAAGGCATTGCAAACAAAAGAGCACAAGCAAAAATAACAATATAGCCAGTAAAGCTCAATAAAGTATTAATTAAACCTTTTTTAAATCCATGTCGAAAAGCTAATAACCAAATGAGGATGATAATTAACGATACTATCATCTCACCACCTACTTTTCTACTTGTTTAGTCATTAGTTCATCTAATTGTTCTTGTTTATATAATTGATCTGAAACCGCATTAATCGCCAATAAAATTGCTGCTTTTTCAGGACTTAAATTTGGCATCATCTCTTTAATTTCAGATAATTGTTGTTCAACTAATTCTACGACTGCATTCATGTGTTCTGGGGTACTTTTACCAATTATGGTATAAGTTTGATTAGCAATTTGTACCTTAAAACGCCGCTTATCTGTCATCTTTTTTCCTCCCGTTATTTCTTGTTATCATTATAACACACAAAGGGATGCTCTTTGATTGAGCATCCCTTTGTGCATCTAAGCTTAAGAATCTAAATTATCCATGATAATCTCTTTATCCTTAAAATAATAGTACCTATCATGTTCACCGATTGGACGTAAAACACGACAAAGATTACCTACTGCTACGACATTTGCTGGTAAATCCTTGGTAACAACACTCCCAGTGCCAGCCACAGTATTATCACCGATTGTCACACCACCAACAACAATCACCCCTGCTCCTAACCAACAATTTTTCCCAATCTTAATGAGTTGATTATGTTGGTAAGCTTTTTGGCGTAATTCTGGTAAAATTGGATGTCCTGTCGTTGCTAAAACAACATTAGGTTCAAACATAGCGTAATCACCGACATAAATATGTGTATCATCGATCACTGTTAAATTAAAATTTGCATACACTGATTTCCCTAAATGTAGGTGCTTACCGCCCCAATTAGCATGGAAAGGTGGCTCAATATAGCAATCTTTACCAACTTCTGCTAACATTTCTGTTAACAGATTTTGTCTTTTTAAAGTCTCACTAGGTCTGGTTAAGTTATAGTCGTAAACTTTTTCTAAACATTTTTGTTGCTCTAAAACTAATTTTTCATCGCTTGGAAAATAAAGTTTTCCAGTATGCAAGTTATTTTATTCCATCATTAATGCATATTTTCATCGTTGATAAATGTATCTAAGACACCTTCAACCATATCCCATTCTTCGTCGCTTTCAATATCATGCAACTCAGCTTCTGTTGCTTCACCATCTTCGTTTGGATCAAACGAAAATGCTAAAACGTCAACTTGTTCTTCTGGTTCAGAACCAGCTGGAATTAGTAAAATATATGATTTGCCATAATCTTCAGATTCAAATGTAAATAAAACTTCGTATAAAGTTTCATTGCCTTGATCATCAACTAATGTAATTAATTCTTGGTTATTTTGTTCACTCATTTTATTTCCTCATTTCTTATAATAACTCTAATAATTTTCCTTTACGATTCAAATAATTTTGTAAAATTAAGCCTGCTGCTAACTTATCAATGACTTTCTTACGTTTTTTTCGTGATGTATCTGCTTGTTCAACAAGCATTCTTTCAGCTTCAACTGTTGTTAAGCGTTCATCTTCAAAATCAACAGGCAAGCCAAAAGTAGTAGTTAATAACTCCCCATAGGCCTGACTTGCTTGTGCTCTAGGACCTAACGTATTGTTCATATTTTTGGGTAACCCTAATAAAAAGCCCACCACTTCATATTGATCAACTATTTCTTTGACACGTTCGATGCCAAATTCACCTTGTTCCTCATTGATAGGAATAATTTCTAATCCTTGTGCAGTCCATCCTAGCTCATCACTAAGAGCTACACCGACTGTTCGTGAACCTACATCTAAGCCCATGATTCGTCCCAATTATTTATCCTCCTTATCCAAGTATGAACGAACTAGCTCTTCAATAATTTCATCACGTTCATGCTTGCGAATCAAGTTACGTGCATCATTGAGTCGCGGTATATAAGCCGGATCGCCTGAAAGCAAATACCCTACAATCTGATTAATCGGGTTATATCCTTTTTCTTCCAAAGCCGCATAAACCGTAGTCAACGTATCATGGACATCTTTTTGATTGCCATCTTCAAAATTGAAATACATTGTTTTATCCAGTGAACTCATTTTTTGCACCTCCATGAAAAGCCCTTTTTACCTCAATAACTTTTTAAACACCCATTTGCCGTTGAACAACATCTACGATTTCCATTACATATTCATGAACTAATTCTTCCGTCTTAGCTTCGGCCATTACACGCAATAAATCTTCTGTTCCGCTTGGGCGAACCAAGACGCGTCCTTCATCACCCATCTTAACTTCAACATTTGCGATTGCTGCTTTGATTTGTTCATTATCTAAGGCCGCTTTTTTATCAGTAACCTTAACATTAACTAATTCTTGTGGATACGTAATTACTTCATTAGCTAATTCAGATAACTTTTTACCTGTTTGCTTCATAACATTTAGTAATTGTAAAGCTGTCAACATTCCGTCACCAGTTGTATTAAAGTCTAAAAAGACGATATGCCCTGATTGTTCACCACCAATATTGTAACCAGATTTACGCATTTCTTCGACAACATAGCGATCGCCAACTTTAGTTTTGACAGAAGTTAAACCTTCCTTTTCCATGGCTTTATATAAACCAATATTACTCATAACGGTTGTTACGATTGTATCTTTTTTCAAACGGCCACGTTCATTCATATATTTACCACAAATAAACATAATCTTGTCGCCATCAATAATGTTACCTAATTCGTCTACAGCAATACAACGATCGCCATCACCATCAAATGCAATCCCAGCTTGCACACCTTTTTCAACTACAAATTTAGCCAAAGCTTCAGGATGAGTTGAGCCTACACCTTTATTGATATTCAAACCATCTGGATTGGTTGCCATCAATTCAAAGTCAGCACCTAAATCAGCAAATAAATGTGATACTAAACCACTAGTTGCCCCATTGGCTGCATCAATTGCAATTCTCATTTCTGATAAATCATCTGGAATTGTTTGTTCTAAAAATTGAGTATATTTCAATGCAGCTTCATGATAATCATTGACTGTACCTAAACCTTCAGCTGATGGACGTGGCAAAGTATCTTCTTTTTCCAATAAATCTTCAATTTCTTCTTCTTGTTCATCAGATAATTTATAGCCATCTCCGCCGAAAAACTTAATACCATTATCTTGTGCAGGATTATGTGAAGCTGAAATCATTACCCCAGCATCAGCTCCTTGAGCACGAACCAAATAAGCAACCCCTGGTGTTGTAATTACACCCAAAGAAAAAACTTCAATCCCTACGGAAAGCAATCCTGCAACCAAAGCTTGTTCTAACATTTGTCCAGAAATTCTAGTATCACGTGCTACCAACACACGCGGTGCACGCTTGGTGTCTTTAGCATGTTGGGTTAAAACGTAACCTCCACAACGTCCTAATCTAAAAGCCAATTCTGGACTTAATGATTGATTTGCAATCCCTCTAACACCGTCTGTACCAAAATACTTCATTATTCATATCCTCATTTCACAAATTAATTTTTATTAGTTGCGCTCGAGCTCGAAGAACTAATTTGACTACTACTTGAGCTACTTGTGGCACTTTGATCTTTATTTTCATTATCTTGTGTTTGATTGTTTTCCACAGTTGATTCTGCTGATGAACTTTGCGCAGCGTCTGTTACCGTAATCTTTACCATGATGGTATCTGGTGCAACAGATGTTATTCCTGCCAATGTGGGTGTAATCTGAATTGTTCGCGTTAAAGATTCATTAACCCCTGTAATTGAAACAGGAACATCTAAAGTCGTTAATTTACTTAATGAATCTTTAGTTCCATAAACTATGACAGATTTAGTATCAGAATAAAAACTATACCGTTTATTATTCAATCCAGTTCCACTAGAAACTAAATTGATATTTACTCGCTTAGATGTTGTAGCTTGATAAATCGGAACAGTTACACGTACTGTTTCAGGACTTATTACTGTATCTAAAACTTTGCCATTTTTATCGATTGCTTGCAATAATACGCTTTTTGTAACGGTTGTTTTAGTTCCACTAGCTAGTTCTACATCGGCTACTACACTTTCAATTTTTGCTATGTCAGCTTTAGAGCCAATAACCGTAACAACTTGTCTGCTAGCACTTGCATTACCAGCAGCATAACTTTTGGCAATTTGACCCGGATCAAAACGAACTTGTACTGGTAAAGTTGCTATAGCTTTTTTGCTAATCTTGACTTTGATTTTTTCAGGTTCAATTGCAGCAGTAATTTCTTTATTTAAACCTGAAGTTTTTAAAGCAACTGTATGTGTTCCAAGTTTTAATTCAGCTAAATTAACATATACATCGAAGTTTCGCGTATTTTCAGCTGCTGTCACCAATGCTCTTGGACCAGTAAGTTTAACTTTAACAGTTTCTGGGCAGCCTACAACAAAATATTTATCATCATCGATATTAACTTTTAAAGGCAGTTCAACTGTAACAGATTCATTTGACATTAAAGCCGTTCGTTTAACATCTGGTGATTGTCCATTAGTACTCATCCCTACTTCGGTACTAACATAAGTAAAAAGCATTAAAGTAAAAACCAACGAAATCAACGCATAAATAACTTTAGCACTAAGAAGGTCTTGAAATTTTTTCAATGCTTTTTCCCTCCTTTAAACAATCCATCTATCACGCGTAAAATTCCTTGATTTTTAGACTCCGTTTTAGGAATCAATTCATTTTTTAAAAGTTTCAAGTAGTCTTGTTGGGTTAAATCACGTAACAATTCATTATTTTTAGTGATTGTCACTCCACCTGTTTCTTCTGAAACAACAATAGTTAAGGCATCAGTAACTTCACTAATTCCAACAGCAGCTCGATGTCTTGTCCCCAATTCTTTAGGAATTAAATTACTCTCAGACAAGGGTAAATATGCTGCTGCGACCGCAATCTTATTATCTTGGATAATTACAGCGCCATCATGTAATGGAGTATTTGGAATAAAAATATTAATCAATAAAGCTCCTGTAACATCTGCATCAAGACGAATTCCAGTCTCAATATAGTCCTCTAAACCAGTTTTCATCTGCAATGTAATTAACGCACCAATACGTCGCTTTGACATATATTGAATAGCTTGATCTAAAGCTTCAATCAATTTTTCTTCGGCTTCATTTTGCTTGCGATTGTATACCCAAATCGAACCACGTCCTAGGTGCTCTAAACCACGGCGAATTTCAGGTTGGAAAATGATGATAATCGCAATAATACCCCAATTAATAATTTGGTCCATTATCCATGAAACAGTCTCTAAACCAATATACCAACTAAGTAACTTAATCACAACAATGATGATAATTCCTTTAAAAAGTTGGACTGCTTTTGTTCCACGCAACAACATCATCAACTTATAGATTACAAACCAAACAACTAAAATATCTAGCAAATCAACAAAATGACGCCAGGTAAGTAAACTACCCAAGTCAAAATCCAAAGCATCTTCCTCCTTTACCAAGGTTTCTTTTATATTATAGCATGGATAGATCACCTTTCTCAGTATTATTTTTAACTAGAATTATTTTAAATATTAAATTTATTTGAAGTTCAATAAATTCTATGTTAAAAATGAATTAGACTGTTACAATTAAAGTAACTTAAATTATGGGTGAATCTTATGCAAAAAAAATATTGCTGGCTTGTTAGAGGCAGTTTTTTATTATACTTACTTTACATTTATTTGACCGTTTATTCTCAAAATCAAGCTTATAGTTTTCTCTTATTAAATACATTTTTAGGATATATACCAATTGAATTAGCCATGCATCTTAAAGTCAAACAGCATTCAGCTATTTTTAGTGGAATATTAATTTTATGGTTGTTATTTTATCCTAATGCGCCTTATGTATTAACTGATTTATTTCATTTAGCGCGCTTTAATCCATATGATTCTAGGACAGGTCTTATGCTATTTGATTTAAAATTATGGCTACAGTTTACTAATCTAGTTATTGCCGCTTTGGGCTGTAGCCTTTTAGGAATGTGGAGCTTAGATTACGTTACTACAACCTGTTTGAAGCGCTGCAAACTTGAAAATTTTTTCTTTAAGCCTTTACTCATCTTGATTTTTAATCTAATTGCGTCAATTGGCATATATATCGGACGTTTCGAACGTTTGCATACAGCTTATTTATTTATTGATCCTAAATGGACGCTAAATGAGATTTCAACAATTTGGAATGAAAAAATGTTTATTTTCGTTATCTTCATGACCTTGATTCAAACACTAATTTGGTTTTGTTTAACACTTTATCGTTACAGCAACTCCAAAGCTTGAATTCGTACTAAAGACAACTTTATTGATACCTTTCCTCTTTGTCATCTAGCAAAGAGGTTTTTTATTTACATCGTTTCTATAAAAATAGAACTGATAGAAAATTCTACCAGTTCTGTTTTTAAATCAATACTGTAATAGTAGCTGCAATCAAAATCAAAATTAATCCAACAACTGTAACTATCATTTCCTTAGATGTTTTCTTTTCTCCTAAAAACCAAATCCCTGTTAATGTGGCTAATACAACCGAAGTTTGTGACAAGATAAAGCCAGTCGCTAAACCATTCATATCAGGTTGTGCAGAAATTAAATAAGTTAATGCCGCAAAAGCAAAGAAAAAGCCTGAAAAAATCTGTTTATAAGAAACAACTTGAGCAAACGCAAAACTTTGTTTATCTTTGAATGTTAGAATTAATGAATACACAAACGCAACCAAAACCATTCCAATTGCTTGTGGTAAAAAAGCATGCATGCCATCAATTGTTGTTGCTTGTGGCGCTGCTGAATAAGCCCAATAACCAATTTCTCCAACAGCCAACCAAATTACCGCTTTTTTCATCATTCCTGTATCTTCAGCCGTTTTTTGTTCTGACCAAACCGTCATTTTAGCGCCAATCATAATTAAAATCAGCGCAAAAGCTCCTAAAAGTTTAGCCGTCATTGCTGGCCAATTGCCTAAGAAAAAAACACCCCATAAAGAAGCCCCTAGTAATTGAAATGCTGTTGTTACAGGCATAGCTCTAGAAGCGCCAATCATTGTAAAGCATTTAAAAGTAATAATCTGTGCAACAGCCCAACCGACTCCAGATAAAATAGAAAAAATCAAATCCTTACCAGTTGGAAAAGTTAGGCCATTTAGCACTGAATAAACAGCTGCAAAAATCAATGTTCCTAAACTGGCCCCAGTAATTTGATTAACAGGTCGCCCGCCTATTTTAGAGGCAATTGTTGGAAATAACCCCCAACCTAACAACGGTCCTAACCCAATTAATAATGCTTCTAATCTCATCTCTTATCCTCCTAGAAATTTACGTTTTTAAAAAACGACATTACTCTCTAATAAAATATTTGCATATGGTGTCATTTCACCTGTTCGAATGAACGCATGACAATTATGCAACTCTTTTTTCATCTCTTCATGCTCAATAAAAGTAGTCGGTGTTTCAGGCAAACGTTCTTGAATTGCCGCTAACATCTGTGGATTATGTGTTTTAATCTCTTGTGCCAAATAAATCCTTTGTACTTCTAACTCTTCTAAAACATTATTTAAAATATTCATAAAGCTTGGAATACCTTTGGTTAGTGCTAAATCAATTTTTTTCAGTTGTTAATGGAACTGGCATTTCAGCATCACCAATACCTAATTTATCAAAGTGTCCCATTTGAGCAATTACGCGTGAAATATCTGAATTAATCACTTTTGTCTTTTTCATTTCACCATCTCCTAATCATTTAACTCATGTTCATATGGAATCGAAGGTTGTGCTCCAAAACGTTGAACAGTTAATGCAGAAGCGCGATTGCTATAAGCGATTGCTTGACTTAGATTACTGAAATCTTTATTCAATACTGTACTTAATGCTCCGATAAAAGTATCACCAGCTGCTGTTGTATCCACTGCTTTAACTTTTAATGCAGGCACAATCCCACTTTGACCAGCAACATCATAAAAAGCACCTTTACTTCCCATCGTGATAATAACAGCTTGAATTCCTAGGGCATGCAACTTTGCTACTGCTTGTTGCATACTTTCTTGATTAGTAATTCTAATCCCTGTCAAAATTTCAGTTTCTGTTTCATTAGGAATAATCATATCAGTAACTTGTAACAACTCTTTTGGAACATCAGTCAGCGCTGGAGCTGGATTTAAAATCGTCTTAACACCTGCTTGTTTAGCTAATTTAAAGGTTGTAATCGTCGCATCAAGCGAACTTTCCAATTGTGCAATAATAAAATCACTATGCGCAATGATTGCTTGAAATTCTAATACATCATCACTAGTAAATGCTTGATTGGCTCCTGCAAAAATAGTAATACTATTTTCCCCAGCAGCATCAACCGTGATAAATGCCTGACCAGTTGATGTTTTAGGTAATACCTTGACTGCGGTCAAATCAATCTCATCTTGACTCATTAAATCCGTCATCATTTGACCGGCAGCATCATTTCCCACTGCTCCAATAAAATAAGTCTTAGCTCCAAGGCGTTTAGCAGCTACGGCTTGATTTGCACCTTTGCCACCACCTGCTGTAAAATGTTCAATCGCATGAATAGTTTCACCTGGTTTAGGCATTTTTTGCACGCGCAAAGTCGTATCAAGATTAATACTTCCAATTACTGTTACTATATTCATTTGTCTCGTCTCCTAAACTAATGTTTTTAACTAAATCGTTTTACTAAAACGTTTTAGTTGTTGGGATAATCAAAATATACTATACATTGAAAGCTATTTCATTTTTTTACCGAAGCCCGTTTAACCAAACTAACTGGCAATAATTTTTCTTCCCAAGCTTTATCAGGTTGCTTGATTCGTGCTAATAAAAGTTGCGCTGTCATTTGGTCTAGTTGAAAAATTAGTTGTGCAATCGTTGTTAGTGGAGGAAATACATATTCACACATTTCAACGTTATCATAACCAACAATGCTATAATCAACTGGAATTTTTTTACCGGCTTGAGCTAAACCACGGTATAACCCAAAAGACAGCTCATCATTAACAGCAAAAAGCGCAGTTACATCTTGTCTTAAGACCTCTTGTATTGCAGTTTGCCCTCCTTTTTTAGAAAGTTGGGTTTTTATTAATACAACATCTTGCTTATATACACTTTTGAAGCCAGCAACTCGTTTTTGAATATTAATTGGTGCATCTTTTGCCGTAATAATTGCTACTTTTTGGTGCGTTGCTTGTTGTAAGTATTTGGCTACCAACATACCACCTTGATAATCATCACATAAAATAGCATCACTATAGCCTGTAGCCTTTTTTTGATCTATCACAATATAAGGGATTTTTTGCGCCCTTAAAGTTTCATTTATTGTTTGATTAGAAATCGTTGAACTGGCAATGATAATTTCATCCACACTACGTCTAATTAGTTCTGTTAAATATTCATACTCACGCGGTGTATCATGTGTAACATTACACAACATTAAAATATAATTTTCTTGATAACAAACCTCTTCAACCCCTTGAAGCAACTTCGCAAAAAAGGATTGCTAATATCAAGAACAACTACTCCGATCGTTTTACTTTTCTTCATGATCATTCTTTGAGCAACATAATCGGGTTGATATGCCAAGCTTTCTTTTGCAGCCAAAAATTTTTCAATTGTTTTTTCGCTAAAGTAATCTCTTTTACCATTTAAGATTTGCGAAACTGTCGTAATCGAAACTCCTGAATAGTTAACAACATCTTTAATCGTTACCTTTTTCTTGTCATTTCAGCTCTCCTTTCTAAAAAAATTAGCTTTTAGTGTATATAAGTAGCAACATTTATCAATTATAACACACCTTTTTTATTAGAGCATAGTTTAATAAAAGTGTTATCAAAAAACAAAGAAAACCTCTTTATCTTTTAATAACACTTTCCCTTAATCACGCCCAATAATGCGAACTTCTGTTTCTAATTTTACTTCAAACTTATCCCAGACAACTTGTTTTACATGTTCAATAACTTGGAGATAGTCTTTTGCAGTTGCTTGATTTAAATTAACAATAAAACCTGCATGTTTCAAAGATACTTGAGCATCACCACAACGATAACCTTGTAAATTAGCATCATGTACTAATTTTCCAGTAAAATGACCAACGGGGCGCTTAAAAACACTACCACACGATGGATATTCTAAAGGTTGTTTACTTGCACGTAAGTAATTTAATTCATCCATTTTTGCAAAAATAGCCTTTTGATCACCAAAGGATAAAACAAATTGTGCTTCTAAAACAATATCTTGTTCAACTTGTAAACGACTATGGCGATAGCTCATATTTAATTGTTGTGCCGTATAAGTTTTAATCTTTGCTTCAGGTGTCAAAACAGTAACCTCTTTTAAAACATCTTTAATTTCACCACCATAAGCTCCGGCATTCATAAAGACAGCTCCTCCGATGCTTCCAGGAATTCCGGCAGCAAATTCTAAACCAGTCAATCCATGCTTAGCAACTTGAATTGTTGTTTCTATCAATGAGGCACCGGCTTGAACATTTACAAGATTTTTTGTAAAACTTATTTGCTTTAAATCCGTCATCATGATAACTAATCCAGCGACACCACCGTCTTTAACGATTAGATTGCTAGCATTACCTAAAACCGTTAAAGGCAAATTATTTTTTTTAGCCCATGTAACTAAAAGACTGACTTCAGCAATCGACTTAGGAAACGCCAAAAAATCAGCGTTCCCTCCCGTTTTTGTATAAGTATATTTTCTCAGTGGTTCATCTTTTAAAAGCTTAACCTTATCTAATTGACTTATTTCTATCATCATAATGTGTCCTTTCACTTACAATCATGAAATAGTATATCACCTTTTAAAAAATATGACTATTTTAGACATATTTCTTTAGTAGAATTTATTTAAAAAGCTTGTTAAACTGGAAGTAACCAAAAATAAACGGAGGTAACTAATGTGAAATTTATTTCCTGGAACGTTAATGGATTACGCGCTATCCTAAAAAAAGATTTTTTGACAATCTTTAACCAACTCGACGCAGACTTCTTTTGCTTACAAGAAACTAAACTCCAAGCAAATCAAGTTGAACTCGACTTACCTGGATATTATCAATACTGGAATTATGCACAAAAAAAAGGCTACTCGGGTACTGCTGTCTTTACTAAAAAAGTGCCTTTAGCGGTTACTTATGGGATGGGAATAGATAAACACGATCAAGAAGGTCGCTTGATCACGCTTGAATATTCAACTTTTTATCTCGTAACTTGTTATACACCAAATTCGCAAACTGAGCTCAAACGTCTAAATTATCGGTTAGAATGGGAAAATGACTTTTTAGATTATTTAAAAAAACTCGATGCTAAAAAACCCGTTATTTTATGCGGTGATTTAAACGTTGCTCATCAAGAAATTGATTTAAAAAATCCTAAAACCAATCATAAAAATGCCGGTTTTAGCGATGAAGAACGCCAACGATTTACTACTCTTTTAGCTAATGGATTTAGCGATACATTCCGTCATCTTTATCCCACAAAAACAGGAAAATATTCTTGGTGGAGCTACCGTTTCAATGCACGCAAAAATAATGCCGGATGGCGTATCGATTATTTTGTCGTTTCTAAAAGCCTGCTACCACAAGTGCAAGATAGCTTAATTTTAAGTGATATCTTAGGCTCTGATCATTGTCCTGTTGCATTATTAACTGATGATTTTAACTAAGGAGAATCAAAAAATGAATTTTGTTGCTTTAGACTTTGAAACAGCAAGCCCTAAACGCCATAGTGCTTGTTCCTTAGCCTTAACAGTTGTTCAAAACAATCAAATTGTCGATGAATTATACTCATTGATTAAACCTGAAACTGAATTTTCACCATATAATATTAAAATCCATGGAATCACTCCACAAATGGTTGCACAAGCACCTAAATTTCCCGAATTATGGCCACATATTGCGCCATTTTTTGGCCCAGACAAGCTTATCGTAGCGCATAATGCACCTTTTGATTGCAGTGTTTTGAAAAAGACTTTGGAATATTATCAAATTACCCCTCCCAATTTCTTAGCTTTGGATACAGTCAAAACTTGTCGACATTATTTTAGTGACTTGCCAAATCATAAATTAAATACTGTTTGTCAGCAATTACAAATCTCACTTGAACATCATCATAATGCTCTAGATGATAGCTTAGCTTGTGCTAAAATCTTACTTTATCAAGTTCAAAAATTTGGAATTGATGACTTGAACAAGTTCATTAAATCTTATTAATATTTTGATATAGTGCTTCGTTTGAGGTACTATTTTTTTAGATTTCATTTAACTAGCTTATTGTTTAATATGTCTGCCATTAAAATTTTTCATAAAAAATAAAACCCTCTTTACCAGTCAAAATTGATGTGTACCCAGTTTTCTGGACACGTTAAAATTTAATAAATTATCCTAGGGATGCTTCCTTGTATTTTACAGGAGGCATCCATTTTGTTTTGGCTTGAATCCTTTGATTGTTATAGTAATCGATATATTTACTAATAATTAAATGAGCTGTGATCTTTTTCACATCCATAAAAGACCTCATTTTTAAGTCTTCCAAAGAAAGTCTCCATGACACAATTATCATAACAGTTGCCTTTCCGTGACATCGATTGAATAATCCCGTGTTCTTTTAAGGTATTTCTGAAATACGCGTGCTGATACTGCTATCCTTGATCAGAATGCAATATTAGTCCTTCTACAGATAAGAATTTTTTAAAGGCCATATCAAGCATTCGTTTAATTTGTTCTAAGTTTGGATTTAACGACAAATCATAGGAAATAATCTCATTTGTATTCATATCTATAATTGGAGAAATATAACACTTTCCCCATAAAAAACTAAACTGCGATACATCTGTAGCCCATTTTTGTAATGGTGCAGGTGTGCTGAAATCTCTATCTATGATATTATCTGTGCTTTTTCCGACTTTACCTTTATAAGAATGATAACTACGTTTTGGTGTTTTTCCTAACAAGTTCATATTATGCATAAGACGTTGAACTCGTTTATGATTTACATTATATCCACAATTCACTAGTTCTTTGTGAACTCTACGCACGCCATATCTACTTTTGTTGCGTTCAAATATTTCTTGAATCTTAGCCATCAATCCCTTGTTTCTAACTTTTACAACATCAACTTTATTTATCTCAAAATAATAGGTAGATCTAGCCATTCGCATGGCTTTTAAAAGATACTTTAATTGATATCCTTCTTTCCGGAGTTCTTTGATGAGCGCTGCTTTTTGGCCTTGAGTTGCGCAGCCCACTTTTCGTGCCTCAAGGCGATCCTTTTTTTATCACTGCAATTTTGGTCTTAATATATTCATTTTCGGCTCTTAACCGAATGAGCTCTTCATATTCGCTTTTTTTAAGTTTTCTTGGTTTTTGCATATCTCTTTTTTCATAGTTGGGCTCCTGAATTTTCGACCTTTCTTTTTATTTCCAAGACCATTATAACCATAAATCTTATATTTTCGAACCCATTGATACAATAAACCACCATTAATACCTGCTTGAATAGCTTTTCTAGCAATCACTTGAGAAACTAATTCGAATTTTTCTTCAGGAGTCCAATTTTTATTGAAATTCTTGTGTTTTAAGATATCAAAATCATGTGCTTCTTGCATTCGAGTCCATTTTCTCACCATGTTTTAATTCCATCTGGTGTTTCAGGCCATTTACCTTCTCAGTATAATTCGATACATTTTATTTTATATTCTTGCGAGTAGCGCATAAAAATAACCCTCCTTACTGGATGTCCAGTAAAGAGGGTACGTATCAAATGTAAAGAAGGTTTTTTTATTAATTTGTTAAATCCGTTAATAATTGTTCATAGCGCGCGCCGTTAGCTTCAAAAAGTAAGGTACGTTTATCAAAGTTATCATCATCTTTTTGAAAATGAATAACTAAATTTTGAGCAGGTAATTCATCTGCAATAAATTGCGACCATTCAATCACACAAACACCTTGTCCGTTTAGATATTCATCTAATCCTAAATCAGATCCACTACTTTCTTCAAGGCGATAAACATCCATATGATAAAGTGGCAAGCGTCCTTGTTGATATTCACGAATCAACGTAAAGGTTGGGCTTTTAACGTTGCGCGTAATTCCTAGTCCCTTAGCTAGCCCTTTGGTAAAAGTTGTTTTGCCTGCACCTAACTGTCCATCTAATAAGAGCACATCTCCTGGATTAAGCAAATTTGCTAACCGCATTGCTAGTTCTTGTGTTTCTTGTTCAGAATTAACCATAATTTTTAACATTTCAATTCCCTATTCTCTTTATTTATGCTTGTGTAGCTTGTGCTGCTGTCATGATTGCCACATTATAAACGTCTTGTTCACTGCATCCACGTGACAAATCAGATACTGGACTATTTAATCCTTGTAAAACAGGTCCAATTGCTTCAAAGCCACCAAAACGTTGTGCAATCTTATAACCAATATTACCAGATTGTAATTCTGGGAAAATAAAGACCGTAGCCTTACCTGCAACCTTAGAACTTGGTGCCTTTTGAGCAGCTACTTTTGGCACAAAAGCTGCATCAAATTGCAATTCACCATCGATTTGCAATTCTGGAGCTAATTTTTTCGCTAATTTAGTAGCTTCAATAACTTTATCAACTTGTGGAGCCTTAGCTGAGCCTTTAGTTGAAAAACTCATCATTGCCAAACGTGGTTCAATATCAAATAATTTGGCTGTCTTAGCACTTTCAACTGCAATCTCTGCTAAAACATCTGCTGGTGGATCAATATTAATTGCACAATCAGAGAATAGATATGTTTCTGTGCCAAATTTATTAGTTCTTGTCATGACAAAAGCACCACTTGTACGGCTGATACCTGGCTTTGTTTTGATAATTTGTAATGCAGGACGCACTGTGTCACCAGTTGAATGAACTGCGCCAGAAACTAAACCATCTGCTTTATGCATATAAACAAGCATTGTTCCAAAATAATTAACATCTTTCAAAAGTTTACGTGCTTGACTCTCAGTACTTTTACCTTGACGTCTTTCTAAAAAGGTTCGTACCATTTCTTCATATTCATCAACAAAATAAGTTTCAGGATCAATTACTCTGATTGTGCTAGGAATATCTCTACCTAAATCATGTGCTGTTCGTTCAATTTCATATTCGTTTCCTAGGACAATTGGACGTAAGATTCCTTCTTGAGCTAAACGTAATGTAGCACTTAAAACGCGTGGTTCTTCACCTTCTGGAAAAACAATTCGCATATTTTTATTTCTAATTTTTTCTTTTAAATTTGTAAATAAATCCATGAATAAGCCTCCAAATAACTAATTTATTGCACTTACCTCACTTGGTAATTGCCAGTCAATAGGTGTCTGTCCCATGGCGATTAAAGCTTCATTGGTTTTAGAAAATGGCTTAGAACCAAAAAAGCCTCGGCTAGCCGAAAGTGGACTTGGATGTGGCGACATGATAATGACATTGCGACTTTGATCGATCAATTTTATCTTATCTTGAGCGGCTTTTCCCCATAAAATAAAAATTACTGGTGTTGGTCGCTTGGAAAGTGCCACAATCGCAGCATCAGTCAACTGTTCCCATCCCTTTCCACGATGAGAATAAGCCATTCCATCACGTACAGTCAAAACAGAATTTAATAATAAAACACCCTGTTTCGCCCATTTTTCAAGATAACCATGATTAACAGGAGTAATTCCTAAATCAGACTGTAATTCCAAATAAATATTACGCAATGAAGGTGGAATCTTAACACCTGGCAAAACTGAAAAGCTCAATCCATGAGCTTGATTTAAACCATGATATGGATCTTGTCCTAATATGACCACCTTAACTTTTGAAAAAGGCGTCCACTCAAATGCTTCATAGATATGATACATGTCTGGATGAATCGTTTGTGTTTGATACTCTTCTTTTAAAAAGTTATGCAATTGTGCATAATACGTTTTTTGAAATTCAGGTGCCAAAACATCCTGCCAATCATTATTAATAAACGCTTTCATTTAAACACCTCGAATATTATTTTAACACAAGTTAATTAATTTGGAGAATATTTTTATCTTTTATTTTCTTCAGCCAAATCCACTTAATATTTTAACATATCTATATATTAATAATTCATTTTTATCTTGGATTAGCACAAAAACTTAATTTCATGATAAAATTATCCATATAAGAAACTTAAAAAAAGTGAGGTACCACCATGGTCCAAATTATTGCTTCTGATATGGATGGCACAATGCTCAATGATGAGATGGTCATCTCTAAATTTAACGCCGATGCTGTTAAACATGCACAAGCTAAAGGCGTTCATTTTATCGTTTCTTCTGGTAGAGCCTATCGTGAAATTAAACCACTTATTGAAGCTGCCGGATTTAATTGTCCGATGATTACAATGAATGGCGCATTGGTTTTAGACGAAAATGGAAATGTTTTAAGTTCAGCTCCACTTTCTGATCAATTAGCCAAAAAGATTATTTTAAATCTTAAGAAAAAAGGCCTCTACTTTGAAGTTATTTGTTCCAAGGGCGTTTGCTCCGATGATAAAGCTAAACGAATTGAAAATTTTGCCGAATTATTAGCAAGTATCAGTCCTGAAACTCCATACAAATTAGCTGTTGCCTTAGCATCGGCACGTATGGAATTAATGAATATCAATTATGTGGATGATTACTTTGACTTAACCGATGATCCTAAAGTCGATATTTTTAAAATTGTTGCATTCAGCCAACAAGGCCCCGAAGTTTTAAATCCAATTAGAGAAGAACTTTTAAAAAACCCTTCTATTGTCGTAACTTCTTCTGGTCCCGGAAATATCGAAATTAACCATATTAACGCACAAAAAGGCATTGCCTTACAAGCATATGCAGACCGACTAAACGTTCCACTTGATAACGTAATGGCGATTGGCGACAATAACAATGATGTCTCGATGCTAAAAGTAGCTGGTATCAGTTATGCAATGGGAAATGGGACTCAAGAAGTTAAAAAAATTGCTAAATATATTGCCGATCTAAATACTGCCGATGGTGTTGGTAAAGCCATTGAAGAGCAATTAGCTAAAGGTAACTTCTAATGTCCATACAAGTAAGCAATAGAGGTGAAGGAAGTTGCGGACACTATATTCACGGCGCAATGCACTAATAACTCAAAGATCAATTACAATAAAAGATGAACATGGTCAAATTGCCTATTTAATAACCGGTGATCGGGGTAAACAACAAGATGTTTTGACAGTTTTCTCTATCCATGGAGAGATTTTAGCACAAATTAAGCAAAAAAATTTCGGTATCTTCCCACGTTTTGATTTATATCAAGGAAACCAACATGTCGGCTCCTTGCGTCGTTATTATGGTATCGGACGTGAAATATTATTTGTCAAGGGACTTAATTGGTTAATTTTAGGCAATATTTTTACCTTTAACTACAAAATATATCATGCAAAAACATGCTTAATGACTATTTCTGAAGTCAAATTAACCAAGGGAAAATACCTAGAATTTTGGTTTAAAGAAATAAACGATGAGCCAATAGGCTTATGTCTTGCAGCCATTTTAGATCATTGGGCACAAAAAAACATCAAACAAAAACAAAAAAAGTTATCTGGGCAACACCTTTCTGCTTGGAGCTAAAAAGTAACTCTAATATTTTTTAGGACTGATAAAATTTTCATCAGTCCTATTTTTGTGCCAAAAAATAAAAGTCCCCTTTAAAATAAACAATTTTAAGTAGAACAATTATTTGCTTGGATAAAATCATTTAATAAATTTACTTTAAAGCTAATTTGGCACAAATCAATTGTTTATTTGGGATAACACATATGCCTTAATCATCCCCTTTCATAAAAAAACACATAAAGTTTAATAAAATAATCACATTCAAATAAAAATACTACACTTTTTTATAATTAATTTTTTAAGAAATGCTGAGTGTTTAATGAAAACATTAAAACAATATTTAAAAAGCCATCGATTATACCTTACTTCAAAAAAAGTTTGAATAAACCGGTCAATGATTTTGCGATTAATTCAAAAAAAGTTAATTGCAACGACATTTTCATTTGTTTAAAAGGAGCTAATTTCGATGCTCACACATTTATCCCCGATGTCCTAGCACGTGGATGCCAGATTCTAATAATTCAATCTACAATTGACCTAACAAGTATTCCTTCAACTGTAACTGTAGTTAAAGTTACCAATACACGATTAGTTTTAGCAAAGTTGTCAGCTTTTCATTTCAACTATTCTTGTCAAAAATTAACTTGTATTGCTATCACAGGAACCAAAGAAAAAAGTAGTACGGCTTGGATTATTAAACAATTACTTGAACATAATCAACAGCCAACAGGACTAATTAGGACTGATGGTATTTTTTATAATAATTTCAAGATTCCAACTCAAAATACCACTCCTGAAAGCTATGATTTACACAAATATTTAGTACAAATGCTACAAGCTAACATTAAATATGTTGTCATTGAAGTTTCAAGTCAAGCTCAAAAATTAAAACGCACTGCTGGAATTTTTTTGATTATGCGCTATTTACTAATATTTCAATTGATCATATCGGTCAAAATGAACATCACGACTTTAATGAATACCTACAATGTAAACTAAGTCTATTTTCTCAAAGTAAAGTTGGAATCATTAATGCCGATGACGCCTACGCTACTGCTTTTATTAATAAGTCAACTTGTTATTTTACTTATGGGATTACTAACTTTACTAAATCAACCGCACAAAATCTTAAATTGGTGCAGCATAAACATTTTAGCACAACCTCTTTTGATTTATTTTCTAACGGAAAATTGCTAGCTTCTTGTGTTAAAGTACCATTGATTGGAACTTATAATATTAGTAATATCTTAGCTACTCTTAGTTTATTTCAATATTTACAGCTTCCTTTACCATTAACTTCACTACAAAATTTAAAAATTGCTGGTCAGCTTGAATTAGTCTTAAAAACACCACAGCATACTATTTTCGTTGATTATGCTCATAATGAAGCTTCTTTAGAAAAAGTTTTATCAACACTTAAACAACTAAAACCACATCGTTTAATCGTTATTTTTGGCTGTGGTAGCAATCGTTCTAAAAAGCGACGCTAGGGAATGGGACGTGCGGCTGAAAAATATGCTGATTTAACTATTTTAACCGAAGATAATTCACGTTTTGAAAAGCTTATGGAAATTTTAGCTGATATCAAATCAACATTGGTACCATTAACTAATCACTACCTTGAAATTTTAGATCGCTCTCAAGCTATTGAGCATGCTTTAAAAATATCTACACCTCACGATATTATTTTGATTGCCGGTAAAGGAAATGAAGAATATAACGACTGCCAAGGTAAAAAAACACCTTTTAGTGATCGTGATACAGTGTTACAGCTTGCCAAAAAGTTACATTTTTATACTACATAATAAATCTAATCTAAATAAAACTTAAGCTAAAAAGCACTATATATTTTACCATTTCTAATGAAATATACAGATCGATGACATATTGTAATGCTTTATCTGCTACAAAATGTAGACCATATTATGTCATTCTTAGTAGTTATGCTTCATGCTTACTATTCAAAACACAACTCCATAATTGATTGTTTCCTTTTTATTTGCAATACTCCTTGAAATAATATTTTTATTTCTAATATAAACTGTGTAGCAAGTACTACAAAATTAATAAATTTATGATATAAAAAAACCGTCCATTTCTGAACGGCTAGAAATAGACAAGAAACGTCAATATTGGCGTTTCATCACCTACTTTTGTATTCAATTTTTCATATTTCAATGCTGATTTATACCTCACTAAATCAGTAATGATGATTTAAATCCCTAAATATACCGTAAGATTAAGGACTTTGGTAGATAATCTATGAAAAATAAATATTATCTTTTTAACTTAAAACTTTAACAGTCACTGTGCGTCTACCCCAATTAATAGCCTGCGCAACCGTTGCAAAATGTAAATCGATAATATTGCCTTTAATTGCTCCACCAGTATCACCTGCAATTGATACACCATAACCAGATACCCAAACAATACTACCTAGTGGAATCACACTTGGATCAACCGCAACACAACTTGAATTTTGACGTAAATTAATCCCTGTTGCACTATAAACACTAGCTCCTAATTCTTCAGTTGAATACCCCGTAGCTTGCATCGTTAAGGTTTTTGCTCCATTCAAATCAACATTAGCAGTATCATTTGTTACTTGCTGTTGAGCTTGAGCTTGTTGCTTAGCAGCGGCTTCTTGAGCTTGTTTAGCTTGAGCTTCTTCAATAGCTTTTGCTTGTTGTTCTTGATTGGCTAAATCCTTTAATTTACTTTGACTTTGTGCCATAACAGACTTTAACTGTTCAACTTGCTTATTTAATTGAGCTTGTTGTTGTTGCAAATCATCACTTTGTCGTTGCAAATCAGCTTGATAATTTGCTAGCTTATTTTGGGTCTCATTTAATTGATCAACACTTTGCTTAACTGCTTGCATACTATCGTTATAAACATTTTGAAGTCGTTGCAACACAATTACACTACTCAACCACTGTGTTAAATTTTGTGCTTTTTCTAAAAAGCTCAATGTTGTATTTGTACCTTGACGCAACTGAAGTTCACGTAAACGCTGCTTAGCATCACGGGTTCGTTGTTGTTTTTCTTTTTTAGCTTGTTGTAATTGCTTAGTAGCTGTTTGAATCTTAACTGTCGTCTCTTGTTTTTGCGCTTGCAAATCATTTAATTGTTGATAGATAGTATTTACCTTATTCATAGTTTGTGCTAGTTTATCTGAGTTGGCATTTAGTTGAGCTTTAACTTGTGCTTGTTGTTGTTGCAATTCTTCTACACTTGCTGCGCTAATGCTTGGTACAGAAGTTGTTAGCACTAGTATCCCTATTAATAAAATTATTTTAATTTTTTTCATAAACGTCTAACTCCTTTATCTAATTAAAATTATAACTTAAATGCAAGTTGCTTTATTTACACTTAGATTACAATCAGATATCGAAACTAGCACTTGTTACTCATTTGTAATATTTTAATTTTTTATAAAATTAGCCTTATATCTAAAAAAAGCATCTCTAATTGAGATGCTTTTAGCCATAATTCTTAAGGGTACGCCGAATTTCGCGTTCTTGATCACGTCGTTTAATCGTTTCACGCTTATCATAATCATGTTTTCCTTGTGCAACACCAATTAAAACTTTAGCAAAGCCATGCTTAATGTAAACTTTCAATGGTACTAGCGTAATTCCTTTATTAGCCACTTTAGCTGCCAATTGCTGAATTTCTTTTTTATGCAAAAGTAACTTCCGATTACGCAACGGATCATGATTAAACTGATTTCCTTGATCGTATGGTGAAATATGCACATTCATCAACCATGCTTGATTATTTTTAATCTGTGCAAAACCATCTTTTAAATTAATCCGACTAGCCCGAATCGATTTAATTTCTGTTCCAGTCAAGACCATTCCAGCCTCGATTGTTTCTAAAATATGATAATCATGACTAGCTTTCTTATTTTGTGCTAAAGGGCGATCATTAGACTTACTTTTAGCCATGGCTTTTTCCCCTCCTTAAAGTCTTATTTACGTCGCTTTTGTTGCTTATTGCGTTGCTTATAAAACGGCTTTTTTTGATTATTATTGTGTCCATGACCATTGCGTTTCTTTTGGCCATCACGACCTTTATTATCACGCTTATTACGTCTGATTTCTGGTAATTTGACTCCATCTAACAAATTACTTGTAGGCGCATTTTCAGGATGAAGTAAACTAAAATCAATCTCTTTTTGATCAACATTTACATTAGTCAATTTGACGCGAATCTCTTGACCAATTCGATATGTTCGTTTTGTCTTACGTCCAACCAATGCTAGGTGTTTTTCTACAAATTCAAAATAGTCGCCTTTAATTTCACTAATATGAATTAAACCTTCAACCGTATTTGGCAAAGAGACAAACATTCCAAACTTAGTAACTGAACTGACCACTGCATCAAATTCTTCACCCACATGATTAGCCATAAATTCGGCTTTCTTCATTGCATCGGTATCTCTTTCAGCATCGATTGCTCGTCGTTCCATTTGCGAACTATGCGTTGTAATTTCTTCTAACTTAGAACGGTACTTATCTTGTGCTTGTTGTGAGATACCATTTTCATCGTAAAAACGAATTAATCGATGAACCATCAAATCTGGATAACGCCGAATTGGAGATGTAAAATGCGTATAATCACTAGCTGCTAAGCCAAAATGCCCTAATGGCTGTGGAGAGTATTTAGCTTGTTGCATCGAACGTAACATCAAAGTCGAAATCATCGCTTCTTCTGGTTTTCCGGCTACTTTTTTCAAAATGCCTTGTAACATTTTAGCATTAATTTCACTCTTTTTACCCGTAACTTCGATTCCAAAGCAAGCCAACGTTTCAAAGAATGCTGTGATTTTTTCTGGCTTAGGCGTTTCATGGATACGATAAACAAATGGTACATTTAGCTTGTTGTAATGTTGTGCCACTGTTTCATTAGCAATCAACATAAACGATTCAACCATTCGTTCACTCGTCCCGCGTTCCCGCAATTGAATATCGATTGGATGTCCTTGTTCATCAACGATAATTTTGGCTTCCGTATCTTCAAATTCAATTGCACCACGGCGTTTACGCATCTTTAATAAAATCTTATGCAATTGTGCCATATCTTCAAACATTGGCACTAATTCTTCATAACGCGCACGTGTCTTTTCATCATGTGCTTCTAATATCTTGTTAATATCAACATATGTCATGCGTTGAGTTGATTTAATGATACTTGGAAAAATCTTATGTTTAACAACTTCACCTTCAGGAGTAATTTCCATTTCGCATGTCATCGCACACCGCTCTACTTGTGGATTCAAAGAGCAAATCCCATTTGATAGCTTATGTGGCAACATCGGAATTACGCGATCGGTTAAATAAACAGAAGTCCCCCGCTCAAATGCCTCGGCATCTAATGCAGTCCCTGGACGCACATAATGGGAAACATCGGCAATATGCACACCTAAATGATAGTTTCCATTGGCCAATTTCCAAACATTAACCGCATCATCTAAATCCTTAGATTCAATGCTATCAATTGTTACTAATTTTTGCTCGGTTAAATCAACACGACCTTGACGATCATTATCTGTTACATGGTCTGGAATTAATTCAACTTCTTGCATAACTTCTGTTGGAAATTCAGTTGGAATATCATGTTTGTAAACAATCTGTAAAATATCCATTCCCGGATCGTTGACATTGCCAATTACTTTAGTTACCACACCCTTTAAGATTCCTGGTAAAGCAACATCTGGATACGCAGTAATATCTGCTAAAACAACTTCACCTTCAACTGGATGTAATCCCTTATCTTCCACTAAAAAACGATACGCCGAAAGCTTTTTATCCTTAAGGTGAATCGTCCCAATAACATTAGCAAATTTATTACCTTCTTCTAAGTACTTAAATTCACCAACAACTTGTTTTAACGCACGCTCTAACACATTAACAATACGTCCTTCTGGACTCTTACCTTGTGTGGGATTGCCGGGATTGGTCATTTCAACTTCAACTTCATCGCCGTTTAATGCGCCATTTGTTTGCGTTGGATTGATAAAAAAGTCCGGACTTTCAGGATCAACTGTCACAAAACCAAACCCACGATCACTAGCATGAAACACTCCAGTAAAGCGTGGCAACTGTTGCACTTGGATCAACGAAAATAAATCATTATCATCTAGTTTAATCTTTTGTTCATGTTCTAATTGAGCTAGCGCTTGTACAACAAATTTAAATTGTCCTGGTCCTGTCATTGCTAGCTTGTCTACTAGCTGTTGTACCGAATATTTTGCATTCGGTTCTTCTTCAAAATAGCCTAAAATCTTAATAGCTAATTCTTTTTTACTCATCTATATCCTCTTCTATTCGTTAAATCTTAAATTAGCAAGAAAAAACCCCCTGAGAACTTAAATGCAGGGGGTCTTTTAAGCTAATGTGATGAAATATATACCAAAGCCAATGCTAATACAAAGAAAATAATTCCTAAGACCGTTGTAACTTTTTGCATGAAGGCTTCAAAACCACGTGGCTTTTGTTTACTGAAAAGTTCGGCTGCACCACCAGATAAAGCTGTCGATGCATTATCTGTCTTAGCTGGTTGCATCATCACCGCAATGATAATTAAAACCGCCACAATAATAAGCAGTGTTAAGAGTATATTATACAATTAAAGTATCCTCCTCACCCGTTTAGGTAATCTACATCTACTCTAATATAACATACTTAAAGCCATTTTTCCAAGCAGATTTCATTAAATTCAGCAAAAAAGACATCCTTAACCCTTCGCAAGAACTTTTAACTAAATGGAAAAATAATTTTTTTGCAAAAAACAGACAAATAAAAATATCTGTTAGAATGAAAGCAAATAATTTTGAAAGAAAGATTGACTCTATCAAAAAACTTTTTAATATTAAAGACAAAATACTTGAAAATCCAGCAAAAAGAGCCATAAAAAGCAAAAAAGACAAGCTTCTTAAATGAAACTTGTCTTTTTTACTAATCATTATGATTATTTGTTAACGATGTCTTGACGAGCAACTTCGCTTAAGTTGTAGAATGAGTTGATACCCTTGTATTCTGCAACTGTTTCTGTCAATTGATCTTCGATACGCATTAATTGGTTGTACTTAGCGATACGATCTGTACGGCTCATAGAACCAGTCTTGATTTGGCCTGCGTTTGTAGCAACAACCAAATCAGAAATTGTTGTATCTTCTGTTTCACCAGAACGGTGAGAAACGATAGCTGTGTAGCCAGCTTCTTTAGCCATTTCGATAGCTTCCATTGTTTCTGTCAAAGTACCGATTTGGTTAACTTTGATTAAGATGGAGTTAGCTGCACCTACAGAGATACCTTTCTTAAGGTATTGTGTGTTTGTTACGAAGAAGTCATCACCAACTAATTGAACTTTCTTACCAAGTTCAGCTGTGATTTCTTTCCAGTCATCCCAGTTGTTTTCATCGATAGGATCTTCGATAGAAATGATAGGATATTTGTCAACCAAGCTTTCAAGATACTTGATGAATTCTGTAGATGTGAATTCTTCACCTGTTGACCAACGTAACTTGTATTTCTTAGTTTCTGCATCCCATAATTCTGAAGAAGCAACGTCAACTGCGATTGCAACGTCTTTACCTGGTTTGTAACCAGCAGCTTCGATAGCTTTCATCAAGTATTGTAATGGTTCTTCGTTGTTAGCAAAGTCAGGAGCAAAACCACCTTCATCACCAACAGAAGTTGCTTTACCATCTGCTGCCAATAATTTTTGTAAGTTATGGAATGTTTCAGAACCCATACGGATAGCTTCTTTGATAGAAGATGCACCAACAGGCATGATCATGAATTCTTGGAAGTCAACTTTGTTATCAGAGTGAGCACCACCGTTGATAACGTTCATCATTGGTGTTGGTAATACGTGTGCGTTGAAACCACCCAAGTAGTTGTACAAAGGTACTTCTAATTCATCAGCAGCTGCACGAGCAACAGCGATAGAAACAGCTAAGATAGCGTTAGCACCTAATTTACCTTTGTTTGGTGTGCCATCTAAAGCGATCATAGCTTTATCGATAGCAACTTGATCAGTTACTTCATAACCGATAATTTCTTTAGCAATGATGTTGTTTACGTTAGCAACAGCTTTTGTAACACCTTTGCCCATGTAACGGGACTTGTCACCGTCACGTAATTCAACAGCTTCGTGTTCACCAGTAGAAGCACCAGAAGGAACGATTCCACGACCGAATGCACCAGCTTCTGTGTAAACTTCAGCTTCAACTGTTGGGTTACCGCGTGAGTCTAAGACTTCGCGAGCATAAATTTCTGTAATTGCAGACATTTTATTACTCTCCTTTGAGTTTGATTGACTTTTGAGAAATATGTCCTCGGTAATATTTTAACAGTTTTTACCGCGGACTTTCAATAAAAACAACTAATTTTCAGAAAAATTAGTCTTGATAGTTAACTAATTGTAAGTATGATTCAGGAATCAAGGAAGCACCGCCGACTAAACCACCGTCGATATCTTCTTTTGCCATTAATTCCTTAACATTTTCTGGTTTCACTGAGCCACCGTATTGAATACGAACAGCATCAGCAACTGTTTGATCATATAACTTAGCAACTGTTTGACGAACAACTGCACAGATTTCTTGTGCTTGGTCTGCAGTAGCTGTCTTACCTGTACCGATTGCCCAGATTGGTTCATAAGCAATCACTAATTGAGAAACTTGTTGGGCGCTTAAATCTTTAAGGCCAGCAACGATTTGAGCTTCTACCCATTCTTTTTCTTTGCCAGCTTCACGTGTTTCTAAAGATTCACCACAGCAAAGAATTGGTGTCATGCCATTTTTAAAGATAGCATGTGCTTTCTTGTTGATGTCTTCATCTGTTTCATGGAAGTAATCACGACGTTCGGAGTGACCGATAACTACGTAATCAACACCCATTTCTTTTAAAACTTTAGGTGAAGTTTCACCAGTGAAGGCACCTTCATCTTCAAAGTAGCAGTTTTCAGCAGCAACTTTTAAGTTTGAACCCTTAGCAGCTTCGATTAAAGCAGCCAAATCAACTGCGGGTGCAGCGATTACTGATTCAACCTTGCAACCACAAGGTAAGTTATCCTTAACTGCGTTTACAAATTCAACTGTTTGAACTGGATTCATGTTCATCTTCCAGTTACCTGCAATAATTGGTTTACGCACAATAATCATCCTTTCACACATTAGGGAGGCATTAACCTCCCCGTGAATAGTCTTTTTAAAAGCTATTATTTATCGGAAACAGCAGCAATTCCTGGTAATTCTTTACCTTCAAGATATTCAAGAGATGCGCCACCACCTGTTGAGATATGAGTCAACTTGTCAGAAACACCAAGTTTCTTAACAGCAGCTGTTGAATCGCCACCACCAACGATTGTTGTAGCATCGCTTAATGTACCTAAGAATTCACCGATTTCAAGTGTACCTTTAGCGTAGTTGCTCATTTCAAATACGCCCATAGGTCCGTTCCAAACAACAGTCTTAGCGTCTGCTAAAGTTTCTTTGAATAAAGCAACAGATTTTGGTCCGATATCAAGAGCCATGTAGCCATCGGCAATGTCACCTTCAAATACTTTATTAGGTACATCGTTACTAAATTCTTTTGCACAAACGTTATCAACAGGTAATACTAACTTATCGCCAGCTTTTTCAAGTAATTCCTTAGCTAATTCAATCTTATCAGTTTCAACTAAAGAGTTACCAATCTTAATACCTTTAGCAGCGTAGAATGTGTAAGTCATCCCACCACCAACAATAATCTTGTCAGCTTTATCTAAAAGATGTGTAATAACACCAATCTTATCGGAAACCTTTGCACCACCTAAAATAGCAACGAATGGATGTGCTGGGTTGTCAACAGCTTCACCTAAGAATTTGATTTCTTTTTCTAATAAGAAACCAGCTGCTGCTTGTTGCATGTTGCTTGCGATACCTACGTTAGATGCGTGTGCACGGTGTGCTGTACCAAATGCATCGTTAATGTAAACATCGCCTAAAGAAGCCCAGTATTTACCTAATTCAGGATCATTTTTGGATTCTTTTTTACCATCTAAATCTTCAAAACGTGTATTTTCAACAACTAAAACATCGCCATCTTCCATTTTTGCGATAGCTTCTTCTAATTGTGCACCACGTGTAGCTGGTACAAATGTTACTGGCTTGTTTAACAATTCTGCTAAATGTTCAGCAACTGGACGTAAGCTCAAAGACTTCTTGTCTTCTTCTGTCTTGATACGGCCAAGATGTGAGAATAAGATTGCTTTACCACCTTGTTCAAGTACGTAATTGATAGTTGGTAAAGCAGCTACCATACGGTTGTCATCACCAATCACACCGTCTTTAATAGGAACATTAAAGTCAACACGAATTAAAACTTTTTTACCTTTAAGGTCTTTTAAATCAGAAACGATAAGTTTAGCCATGTGCATAAACCTCCATTATTTTTATTAAAAATAAAAGGCGAAGGAAGTTTTGCCTCCCCCCGCCTTAATAACCTGCTAAGCAGTCGGGATATTTAGCAAAAGCTAAATATTAAAGCATGCTAGCAAATTTTTCTAATGTACGGATCATTTGAGCTGTAAAGCCAGCTTCGTTATCGTACCATGCAACAGTCTTAACAACTTGGCCTTCACCTTTACCAACAACTTGTGTTTGAGTTGGGTCAAAGATTGAACCAAATGTTGTACCGATGATATCAGCAGAAACAATACCATCTGCATTGTAACCAAATGATGGGTTGTTTTCTGTAACTTTCTTAACTGCTTCGTTAACTTCTTCAGCTGTAACTTCTTTGTCTAATGTTGCAACTAATTCTGTTAAAGAACCTGTGATAACAGGAACACGTTGAGCATGACCATCTAATTTACCGTTCAATTCAGGAACAACTAAACCGATAGCTTTAGCAGCACCTGTTGAATGAGGAATTGTGTTTTGAGCAGCTGCACGAGCGTTACGTACGTTGCCACCACGATCTGGACCATCTTGTAATTTTTGTGTAGCTGTGTAAGCATGGATTGTTGTCATTGTACCAGCTTTAATACCGAATGCATCGTTAACAGCTTTTGCAAGTGGTGCCAAGCAGTTTGTTGTACATGAAGCTGCAGAAACAATCTTGTCTTCTGGTGTAATTTCGTTATCGTTAACACCGTAAACGATTGTCTTGATCTTGCCAGCTGGAGCAGAGATTAAAACTTTCTTTGCGCCTGCTTCGATATGTGCAGATGCTTTTTCTTCGGATGTGTAGAAACCTGTTGATTCAAGAACTAAATCAACACCGTCGTTTTTAACCCAAGGAATGTTGCGTGCGTCTGCTTCTGCGTAAACAGGAATTGTCTTGCCGTTAACAACAAGAGCATTTTCTGTAGCAGAAATTTCAGCGTCAAATTGACCATGAGCTGTATCATATTTTAATAAGTGTGCCAACATTGCTGGAGATGTTAAGTCGTTAATAGCAACAACTTCCAAATCCTTAGATGTTTGAGCAATACGACGGAATGCTAAACGACCGATACGGCCAAAACCATTAATACCTACTTTAGTAGTCATACTAAAATTTCCTCCTTTAGGAAATAAAAATTTATTTTAAAAAGTAATGTCTGACTAAACACTACCCTTTTAAAATCATCTTAGCAGCACCTTGATCTGTAATCAAACAGGTCTGTTTGGGTGCGTGTTTCATGTATGCAACAATTGCCTTAGCTTTTGATGAACCTCCGGCAACTGCTAATACACAGTCCATTGAAGCGAGATCTTCAAGTTGTAATCCTATCCGTGGAATCTTATAGACGACATTTCCTTGTTCATCAAAGAAATAACCAAACGCCTCAGCTACCGCGTGCTTTTGTTGTAACATTTCAATCACTTCAGGTTTCATAGCACGTCTTTTAGCCATTCTAATTGCCTCACCAACACTGTGTAAGGCCACATTACTTTGAGCAATCAAAGTAACGACTTCTTGAACGACCGGCTCTTGTAGCAACGGATAATACGTATCTTCGCTTACTTGCTCTGGCACATATAAGGTACGATGTTTCCCACCGGTTCTTAATGCCATCTGAGCACAAACATTATTGGCTTGAATATCAATACGTTCACTAATTCCACCCCTAGCAGGGACAAATAATAATTCACGCTCGTGTGCGATATCAGGTGTCAAACAATTGGCAACACGTGCCA
Source organism: Ligilactobacillus sp. Marseille-Q7487 (assembly GCF_949152225.1). Taxonomy (NCBI): domain Bacteria; kingdom Bacillati; phylum Bacillota; class Bacilli; order Lactobacillales; family Lactobacillaceae; genus Ligilactobacillus; species Ligilactobacillus sp. Marseille-Q7487. The sequence goes on along the minus strand of NZ_CASCJC010000001.1, from coordinate 637,264 downwards.
TCGTCGTTCCGCCCATCGCAGCAATGATATTTTTGCCTTTGGGTAATAACATCTTTAACGTATCATCAAGTAATTTTCCCATAGCATCGATGACCTTAACTGAACTATCACTATCACCAGGAACAATCAAGCAACGCTTAATGCCTAACTGGCTAGCAAGTCTACGTTCAAGCTGTTGAATCCCCAACAACTCATCCATAAAGGTAGACAAACCTTGAATTGTTTCTTGGCCCTTATAAGTCAAACTCATTCCTGACTTATTTACACTGATTAGCCCTTGTTTCTTTAAAAAATCAGTCTCTGTGCGCAAAACCCGCTCGCTTAATTTCAGCTTCGTTGCAAGTGAACGACGTCCAACAGGTTGCGACCAAGCGATATTTTTTAAAATCATTAAACGATGACTCATGGTATCTAATAAATCAGGAGCCACAGCTTCGATCCATTCAATTTCTTGATGCATCCGACTGTCACCTTTCTTGCGGGACACGTCAAGTCCAACAGTGTCAATTAGCGACCCAGCTTAGTTAAAGAAAAAAGTATAACAACAACTTCAATTAAAAACTGTTCTCATACCTCATTTACAAAGAAAATTATAGCAACAATACCGCGACATTGCAAGTATATCTGACCTAAACTTTTAAAATCCATTCTGAATATTTTGTATTAATTTCGATAATTAACAAAATTTCCCGAATAATATTTTACTCAACTATAACCAAAGCCATCAAACACTTAGCAATTTGCAGTTGATACAATAAAGAAAGCGTTTAATTATAGAACGATACACATTTCAAAAAACGTCCTATCTAATTTGTTAAATCTTATTCGAATCTCTTTCGTTTGCTAGAAGATGGTATTCCTAATACGTCCCGATACTTTGCAACAGTCCTGCGGGACAAATTAAGTCCCTCTTGCGCTAAAAGTTCAACTATTTTTTGATCCGATAACGGCTTTTGTTTATTTTCATCAGCGATCAAGGCTAAAATCCTAGTCTGAATCGCACTTGCTGTCACATCTTCACCTATACCATGATGATTTACAGCTTGACTAAAAAAGTGTTTCAACTCAAACGTTCCAAATGAAGTCTTAAGATATTTACCATTAACCGCACGACTAATCGTTGATTCATGTAATTGCAAAGATTGAGCAACATCTCGTAATAAAAAAGGTTTTAATGGATGCTTGGAATTTATGAAAAATTCGCTTTGATGTATAATGATTTGCTCTGTAACTCGTTTTAATGTCGAAGAACGTTGCAATAAATCTTTGGAAAGTTGTTGATATTCTTTTTTCTTTTCTTTTAAATACTGCATTACTTGTTCATCAAATACTCCAGTCAAACTGTCGTAATACTCTTGACGAAAACTTATTTCTGGTTGCGCTTCTTTTGTTAACTCAAAATGTATATTGTTTTTTTGATCAACGTTTATTATTATGTCTGGATAAATATAGCCAATTTCATCTTGATTATATGCTGCACCTGGAACTGGACTTAAAGTCCTCACATAATCAAAGATTTTTTGAACTTCTGGTAAAGCTATTTGATATTTTTTAGCAATTTTACTCCAGTTTTTTTCTATGAAATCATCAAAATCATCACGCAATATTTCATAAGTATAATCAGGCGCATTATAATCTAAATCAGCTTGCAGCATCAAGCATTCTTGCAGATTTCTAGCACCTACTCCTGGAGGATCTAATTGCTGCAATAAGGTCAAAGCATCCAATAACATCGTTTCTGAAACTTCATATCTTTCTTTTATCTGCTCCAAATTTGCTTTTAAATACCCATTAGAATCCAACCGTGCTATCAAAAACAATAACCAACTTCTCAACGGTGTTGCGCGCATCGTTAAATGAACTTGTTCTAATAAATATTCAAATAACGAGGGTTGCTTGCCCTTAGTAGCGTATTGTGTCCAGTCATCTTTTTGCTCTTGAACCGTAAATTCCGTGGTAATTTTTTGTTTTTTTACAATGATGAAGGGATTTTCTAATTCCTTTTGAATCAAAAATTTTTGCAAATCTTCAGCATTGTACTTTAACATTTGAATAGATTGACGCATCTGTTGTGTCAACGCTAATTTTTGTAATTGTTTTTGCTGTTGCTGTTGTTCAAATCCTTGGTTTAGTCCCATCATCTCACCTCACTTTTTTACTTTCAACTACTTGTTTTTATCTATAAAATATTGTATCATGTTAGACATACGCGCCGATAGTGTAATGGATCGCACGCAAGATTCCGGTTCTTGAAATCAGGGTTCGACTCCCTGTTGGCGCATTCAAATTTATCGTAAGCTATAGATATTTCAAAATCAAGGTTTCTGGCTTAAAAAAATCATTAGAAACTACTAAAAAAATCAACATAATAAATATAACTTGTAAAGAATGGCCCATTGCTATTCTTTTTTTGTATATAAAAAAGCAAGTCAATCCCGCTTTGATCTATATACTTAACTGATTATACTTAGTAACTATGATTGTTTCGGGGGTGACTTGCAATTGTGTTATCGCTCCATTTGAAGGATAGTTTTGTGCTGGTTTATATTCTGGTGCATATTTTTGTACCAAACTGGCAATTGAATTTGAATGAGCGACGACTAAAATATTTTGGCCTTCATAATGATTTTGGCGAATTAAATCCCAGCCAGCGTCTATTCGTTGCCAATAATTTTGACAATCTTCACAGACTTTAAATGGATCTGCTTGAAACATCAAATCCTTTATTTCATCCAAAGAATATGTAGCACTAAGCTCTTTAAACGTCGTTAATCCTTTCGCATAGCCAACCATTCGCCAAGTTTGAACAACATCATATCCTTCAAAAAAGCCATAATTTTGTTCCCTAAAATAACTGCTAGCTTGGGGAACTTTGACACCAGACGCTTGATTAAAGTCTAAAATACTTTGACAAGTTTGATATGCACGCATCGTATCCGAACTATACGCACCATCGAAATGAATATCTTCTAAAACTTTACCAGCCTTTTTGGCGTCTTCTTTTCCCTTAGTTGTCAAAGGTGAATCGGCCCAGCCTTGCATTCTGTTAAAAACATTAAACATTGTTTGTCCATGTCTAACTAAATAAACATTGATAGTCATTATTTTTTCTCCAATCCATTTAAGTAAGCGTTTAAAATCTTTCTTCTTCATTTTACATCATCACTTGATATTTAGATAGTTAATTTTATTTGAGCTTGTAAATCGTTTGACCTTTTTTGACCTATGAGTTAAACTAACAATACAGTGAATATTCAAATATTCCCGATTATATTTATTGGAGGTAACTTTATTATGAATTTAGTCCCAACAGTTATCGAACAATCATCACAAGGTGAACGTGCTTATGATATTTACTCACGTTTATTAAAAGATCGTATCATTATGGTATCTGGTGAAATCAACGATGACATGGCAAATGCTATTATCGCTCAATTGCTCTTTTTAGATGCACAAGATTCTGAAAAAGATATCTACATGTACATCAACTCTCCAGGCGGTTCAGTTTCTGCAGGTTTAGCAATTCTAGATACAATGAACTTTGTTAATGCAGATGTTCAAACAATCGTTATGGGTATGGCAGCATCAATGGCTTCTGTTCTTTCAACAGCTGGTGCTAAAGGTAAACGTTTTGCTTTACCACACTCTGAAATCATGATTCACCAACCTCTTGGTGGTGTTCAAGGTCAATCGACTGAAATTCAAATTGCGGCAGAACATATCTTAAAAACACGCAAGTTAATCAATCAAATCTTATCCGATTGCTCTGGTCAATCAATCGAAACAATCGATAAAGATACCGAACGCGATAACTTCATGACAGCAGATGAAGCTGTTGCCTATGGTTTGATTGATAGTATCATGACTAATAAGAAAAAAATTAAATAATAAAAAAGTTCCTTCCTACACATCTTATGAGTTGATATGATCCCACTAAAGTAGACACACGAAATAAACAAACGTGTATCTATGGAGGTGGGATTTTTCTATGGGAAGAAAGCCAAAGTTATCAACAAAAGAAAAAGTATATATTTGTGAACAATATTTAAACAGAGAGAAAAGTGTAAGAGAGCTTGTCAATGATTTTAATATCGATAGGAAGACAATAAGTACATGGATAAAGATGTATCAGTCATTTGATCCTACATGTTTCAACCATAAAACACATAATGCAAAATATACTAAAAAATTCAAACAACAGGTAGTTCAAGCATATTTTGTAGGAGAATGTTCTTTCGTAGATATTGCCATCAAATATAAAATTCTTTCATACAGTACTGTCAGAAGCTGGATTAAGAAGTATAATAACTTTGAAGAACTTAAGGATTACGATTCTAAGCTGAAGGTTTATATGAAAGATCGCAGCAGAAAGACAGCAAAAGAAGAACGCATTAAAATCGTAAATTACTGTTTGGAACACAACAAGAATTATAAGGAGACAGCTGAACTATTTGATGTTTCATATACGCAGATATATCAATGGGTTAGAAAATATCTATCAGCTGGAGAGAAAGGTCTTATTGATCGTCGCGGACAGCACAAGACTGAAAAACAGCTAAGTGAAACAGAGAAACTGCAACGTAAGGTAAAACTTCTTGAGCGTCAGCTTAAGGAAATGGAAAATGAGCTCTTAAAAAAATTCAGGAAATCGAAAGAAGGCGGTATTCTCCAAAACGAAAAACGAAGCAAAATACTTAGCTATCAAAGAACTTCATGAAGCAAAGAAATATAGTATCAACTGGATGTGCAAACAATTAGGTGTTAAACGTTCTGCCTATTATAAATGGCTGAATCGCTCTATTACAGCCAATGAACAAGAAGATATGAAACTAGCAGGAATCATCATGGAATATCATCAGAAATACGGTGGGATTTTAGGTTATCGCAAAATGTGTATCTTCATCAATCGTAAATATAATAAGCACTATAATACGAAACGTATTCGTAGAATAATGGGGATTCTTGGGATTCATTCTGCAATCAGAGAAAAAAGAACCTGCTGTACGGTTTCAAACAAGCTGAATCAAAAAGCTGAAAATATACTTCACCGAGAATTTGAAGCATCTGGACCAAATGAAAAATGGACAACCGATGTAACGGAGTTAAAAGTCCCACATTCGCAAGAAAAACTATATCTTAGTGCATTTTTCGATCTGTATGATCGTTCTATTATCGCATGGTCTATTAGTAATCGAAATGATAATACACTTGTGTTAGACATCTTCAATCAAGTAATTAAGCTAAATCCAGATACTCACCCACTGTTTCATTCAGACCGAGGCTTTCAATACACAAGCTCGGAATTCCGGCGCAAACTGAAGGAACAAGGCATGACGCAGTCCATGTCTAGAGTAACGTGTTGTTTGGATAATGGTCCAACAGAAGGTCTGTGGGGAATCATCAAAACAGAAATGTATAAGATGTATGATATCCGTAATAAAGAGAGTTTGGTGAAAGCAATTAGCAAATACATTGATTTCTATAATCATCAACGTTATCAAACGAGATTCGATTCAAAAATACCAATGGAAGTAAGAATAGAAGCTATCAATAACGAAAAACCAAAACATTATCCAATCGCATTTAACCCAAGAATCGCAAAATATAAGGAGTCACTCAAAAACAAAACCCAATCAGCATGATGCCAATTGGGTAATAAATTTTACTTATTTAGTGTGTCCACTTGACAGGGAACAGATCAAGTAGGGAGAAACTTTTTTATTGTCTTAATTGTTCGGCAAATTCATTTAGTTTACGTAACCGATGATTTATCCCTGACTTTGAAATTGGACCGTCAGCTACAACTTCACCTAATTCTTTCAAACTTATCTCTGGATGAGCTAGCCGTGCACGGGCTACATCTTGAAGTTTTTGTGGCAATGAACTCAATCCAACCGTTTGCTCAATAAATTGAATATTTTCAATTTGTTTATTAGCTGCATCTGCCACCTTATTCATATTGGCTGTTTCACAGTTAACAATTCGATTAACCGAGTTACGCATGTCACGCACAATCCGAATATCTTCAAAGCGTAACATCGAATTAGTAGCACCTATCAGCGATAAGAAATCTGCAATTTTTTCAGCTTCTTTTAAATACGTAATATATCCACTGCGGCGCTCCGTTTTTCTGGCATTTAAACCGTAACGATTCATCATTTCACAAATCGTATTATTATGATCTTCATATAACGAATAAATTTCTAAATGATACCGACTCGTTTCTGGATTATTGACAGATCCAGTCGCTAAAAATGCTCCACGCAAATAAGAACGCACTTTAGCATCATCATCTAAAAAAGCTAAAGGAACTGTTTCTTTAATTTGAAAACTATCCAAAATATCTAAATCCTTTAAAACATAATCACTACCACTCTTTAGGCGTACAATATAAAGATTATTCTTTTTAAGCTTCATCTTACGCCGTACTAAAAGTTCACTTTCAATATCATAAAATTGCTTGAGTAATGTATAGATTCGCCGCGCAGTTGCTGGATTTTCTGTTTGCACACTCAAAACAAACTGATGATTAACAATACTTAATGAACCATTCATCCGAATTAAAGCCATCAATTCTGCCTTAGCATTTCCAAAATGAACTTCAAGCATTGTTAGCTCTTTTTTTACCTCACTGGCATACGACAAAGCTTTCCCTCCTAATTGTTATATTCACATAGCCATGAATTTGGGCGTCCTAACAATCTCATCAATTCATCGACAACTTGATCACCATTATGAAAGACACCTTGATCATGCAATAATAAAAAATTATCCGAAATTACACGGCAGCCTTGATCACGCAATCCGGTAAAATCATGTTTTACCTGATACAAGTATTCATCATATTTTTGACGATCCATATAATCATCAGGTACTGGTTCTGTATTGACTAAAACAGTGTCGATAAAATTAACACCCATGTGCTCATTTAAAACACGTACATGCTCTGCATCGCTAAAACGCTCTGTTTCACCTTTTTGTGTCATAATATTGCAAATATAAACAATTTCTGCTTTAGTCTTTAAAACTGCTTGACCTACATTTTCAATCATTAAATTAGGCAAGATGCTTGTAAACAAACTCCCTGGTCCCAATACAATTTGGTCAGCTTGCATAATTGCGTCGATAACTTCTTGCATTGCAGCTGGTTTTTGCTGATCACTAGCTGTTACCCAAACTTTTTTAATTGTTTTTTGCGCCGCTGTAATCTCTGCTTCACCTGAAATTTGCGTTCCATCACTAAATAAGGCATTTAATACCAATGGAACATTAGCTACCGGATATACATGACCATCAACATGCATCAATTGTGCTAACTGTTGAACAGCATTAAAAATCCCACGCTCATTCATTTCTGACAAAGCTGCAATAATCAAATTTCCAATCGCATGTCCAGAAAAAAATTGATCGTTAGAATTAAAGCGATATTGGAAAATTTGCTTGTAAATCTCTGGCATATCCGACAAAGCTACTAAAACATTTCGAATATCACCAGGTGGAACAACGTTAATATAATCCCGAATGATTCCTGAAGAACCTCCATCATCTGCAACTGTTACAATAGCAGTTATATCAGCGTTACGTTTACGTAATCCCTTTAAAATAACAGATAAACCGGTTCCGCCACCAATCACAACAATTTTTGAGCGACTTCTCTTTGATTTCATCATCATGAGCGGTTCACCGTTTCCTTTCTTTTATTCATATCTCGATGTGAAATATGAACTGGGTAGTCTTTAGCTAATGCATCTCCAATACGTTTAGCTAAGGCCACAGAACGATGTTGCCCTCCAGTACATCCAATTGCAATCACTACATTTGATTTTCCTTCTTTAACATAGCCAGGCATTACAAATTGGAGAAGATGAATAAATTCTTGGAAAAATTGCTCGGTATCCTTGGAATTCATAACATAATCATAGACACCCTTGTCCAAACCTGTTTGCTCACGTAATTCCTTAACATAATATGGATTAGGCAAGAAACGCACATCCATTACGATATCTGCATCAATTGGAACACCATATTTAAATCCAAACGACATCGTTTCAACATGAAAAGGAGCTGTTTGTTTTTGTTCAAAACTATGGAAAATCTTTTCACGTAATTGACGTGGTGAAATCTTACTCGTATCGATCACAATCTGTGCTTGCGCCTTAATATCGGCTAATAATTCTCGCTCTTTATGGATTCCATCCAACAAACGTCCATCCATCGCTAATGGATGCGCACGTCTGGTTTCTTTATAGCGTGCCACTAGTTCTTCATCTGCTGCATCTAAAAATAAGATACGACTTGCAATAAAGTTAGCATCCTCCAATTCACGTAACATTTCGATAATTTCATCATAAAAAGCGCGCGAACGCAAATCAATAACCAACGCAACTTTATGAATCTTATCCGAATTTTGAACTAATTCCCAAAATTTAGGCAATAGCGTTGGTGGCATATTATCGACACAAAAATAACCTAAATCTTCAAAACTTTGCATTGCGACTGTTTTACCGGCACCACTCATACCAGTAACTATTACTAGTTCAAATGAATCTGACATAAAAAAACCCTCCCGCACAAATTCTCTCTTTTAAAGATTATATCACATTAATCAAGCTGCTTACGTGGTGGCAAAGATATTTTACTTAAAATTCCCCTTAACAAAAAGTCTCCTAAACTTTATTTTCGTTTAGGAGACAAAAAATTAATCTAATATCTTACGTTCAAATGGATCAATTGAGATACCTTGTGCTAAAATTTCACGACACCATTCTTGCGCACTAAACAATGAATGATCTCGATAATTGCCACAACTTTTAATATCTGTTCCTTGAACATCTTGCCAAGTTGCATTCAAAATTTCTTCTAACGATAGTTTTAATGCCTGTGTAACTTTAGCTGTATCAGGTGTTCCCCAAACAATCAAATGAAAACCAGTACGGCAACCAAACGGTGAGCAATCAATTACTCCATCCAAATGATCACGCAAATAACCAGCCAACATATGTTCAATCGTATGCAAACCTGCTGTAGGAATCGCGTTTTGATTTGGTTGAACAAAACGCAAATCAAAATTTGAAATTGCATCACCTTTTGGTCCATGCTCCACACTAATCAATCTAACATACGGTGCTTTTACCGCCGTATGATCTAACGTAAAACTTTCAACTTCTGCCATTTTTTATGCTCCTTTGATTATTGATAATGTCCATTATCTAACAATGGTTTAAGATACTTCCCTGTATAGCTTTGTTCACAAGCCACAATTTGTTCAGGACTTCCAGTCGCAATTACTTGTCCACCTTGATCGCCGCCTTCAGGTCCCATGTCGATAATATAATCTGCAGTCTTAATCACATCTAAATTATGTTCAATCACTAAAACCGTGTTCCCTTTATCAACTAAACGTTGTAAAACTGCCAATAGACGTTTGATATCTTGGGCATGTAAACCAGTTGTCGGTTCATCCAAAATATAAAAAGTCTTGCCATTTGATTTTTTGTGTAACTCAGAAGCTAACTTCATTCGTTGCGCTTCTCCACCTGAAAGTGTCGTTGCTGGTTGTCCTAAACTAACGTACCCCAAGCCAACATCTTTAATCGTTTGTAGCTTATTTTTAATCTTAGGTATAGCACTGAAAAACTCAAGCGCTTCGGAAACGGTCATCTCTAGGATTTGAGCAATATTTTTACCCTTATATTCGACTTCAAGTGTTTCGGAATTAAAGCGTGTCCCATGGCAAACTTCACAAGGAACATATACATCAGGTAAGAAATTCATTTCAATTTTCAAAATTCCATCACCTTTACATGCTTCGCAACGCCCACCTTTAACATTAAAACTAAAACGTCCTTTACCATAACCACGCATCTTAGCTTGATTTGTCTGGGCAAATAACGTCCGAATATCATCTAAAACTCCAGTATAAGTTGCTGGATTACTTCTAGGTGTTCGACCAATTGGGGCTTGATCAATATCGATAACTTTTTCTAAGGCCTCATACCCTAATAGCTGCCCAAATTTTTCTGGCTTTTCTGAATTATGCTGTAATTTTTGAGCTAAAGCACGCTTCAAAATCATGTTAACTAGCGTCGATTTGCCAGATCCAGACACACCGGTAACTGCAATAAATTCACCTAATGGGAAGCGAACATCGATATTTTTCAAATTGTTGGCAGTAGCCCCTGTAATTTCAACAAATTCTCCGTTGCCTGTTCTTCTTTCTTTAGGAATTGCAATATATTTTTTACCTGCTAAATATTGCCCAGTTAACGAATTTTTATTACGTTGAACTTGTTTAGGCGTTCCAGCAGCAATGATTTGTCCACCATTTTCACCAGCTCCAGGGCCAATATCAATCAAGTAATCAGCAGCTCGCATCGTGTCTTCGTCATGTTCGACCACAATCAACGTATTACCTAAATCCCGCATTTTCTTTAGTGAATCTAATAGGCGATCATTATCGCGTTGATGCAATCCTATCGATGGTTCATCTAATATATACATCACACCAGACAAATTAGAGCCAATCTGAGTAGCCAATCTAATACGCTGCGCTTCTCCTCCAGATAGTGTACGCGCAGCTCGACTCAAGGTTAAATAAGACAAACCAACATTAGTCAAAAAGCTCAAACGTGCACAGATTTCTTTTAGAATTGGACGTGCAATTTGTTCATTTTGTGGTGAAAACTCCAACTCTTCAAAGAATTTTAAAGCATCTTTAATGGCTAAATCAGAAGCTTGTCCAATATGCAAACCTCCTACTTTTACGGCCAATGCTTGTTCATTTAATCGGTAACCATGACATGTTTGACAAGTCAGACTTGTCATATATTTACGCATCACATCACGTGTAAAATCACTCGTTGTTTCACGATAGCGGCGCTCAATATTATTGATGACACCTTCAAATTCCATGTCTAAATCACGTAAACCACCAAAATCACTTTCAAATCTAAAATGAAACTTTTTATTTCCTGCTCCATATAATAAGATATCTTGTTGTTTAGCACTGAGTTTTTCAAAAGGCGTATCCATATCTATTCCAAATTCAGCACACGCTTGAGCCAGTAATGTGGGATAGTACTTAGAGCTAATCGGATTCCATGGCTCTAAAGCACCCTCGTTTAATGTTTTTTTACGATCAGGAATAACCAAATCAACATCAACTTCTAGTTTCATTCCCAAACCATCACATTCCTCACATGCTCCAAATGGTGCATTGAAAGAAAAAAGACGCGGTTCTAATTCTCCAATGGTAAAGCCACAATATGGGCAAGCAAAGTTTTCAGAAAATTGCAACATTTCTTGCCCAATAACATCGACATAAGCATAGCCTCCAGCCAAACGCAAAGCTGCTTCAAATGAGTCAAACAAGCGTGAGCGAATGCCTTCTTTAACTACAATTCTATCAACAACCACATAAATATCATGTTTTTGATTTTTTTCCAGTTCGATTTCTTCTTCGACTTCTCTCATCTGACCATCGACAAGTACTCGCACAAAACCTTCTTGCCTAATCCTAGCTAATTCTTTTTTATGTTGTCCCTTTTTTTGTCTAACAACAGGTGCTAAGATTTGCAACTTGGTGCGTTCAGGTAATTCCAAAACTTTTGTCACCATCTGTTCAGGAGATTGACTCGTAATTTCATGACCATCCCTTGGACAAAATGGCTTCCCAACTCGTGCCCATAATAACCGCAAATAATCATTGATTTCCGTAACAGTTCCAACTGTCGAACGGGGATTTTTTGAAGTCGTCTTTTGGTCAATAGAAATTGCTGGTGATAAACCATCAATAGCATCAACATCAGGCTTATCCATTTGTCCTAAAAATTGGCGTGCATAAGCCGATAAACTTTCAACATAACGCCTTTGTCCTTCAGCATAAAGTGTATCAAAGGCCAGTGAGCTTTTTCCCGAGCCCGAAAGTCCAGTGATAACAACAAGTTTTTCTTTAGGAATTTCAACATCGATATTTTTCAAGTTATGTTCTCTTGCACCACGAATAACAATCTTATTTTGTCTCACTTTTATATCTGCTATACATTATGCAGTTATTTTCCACAATTAAATATAGCTTTTCCTTTCATAAAAATTACTAAATTGTCTTTATTCAATCATCGCTTTTAATTCAAAGACCGTATCACGCAAAGTAGCCGCTGTTTCAAAATCTAACTGCTTGGCTGCTTGTTTCATCTGTGCTTCTAAACGTGCTAATAATTCTTTTTGTTCACTTCGTTTTAATTTACTAAAATCAACTTGTGTTGCTGTATCACTTGCATTTTGCTCACTTGTTAATGAAATATTTGCACGTATATCTTTTTTGACTGTCTTAGGCACAATTCCATGTTCTTTGTTATAAGCTTCTTGAATTTGGCGACGACGTTTGGTTTCATCAATAGCCGCTTTCATCGAAGCTGTCTGTGTATCAGCATACATGATAACATGGCCATTTTCATTTCGCGCTGCCCGTCCAATCGTTTGAATAAGAGAACGTTCATTACGCAAGAATCCTTCTTTATCAGCATCAAGAATTGCCACTAAAGAAACTTCAGGCACATCAATACCTTCACGCAACAGATTGATTCCAACTAAAACATCAAAATTTCCTAGACGTAGCTCACGAATGATTTGTGTACGTTCCAATGTTTTAATATCTGAATGTAAATACTTCACCTTGATACGTAACTCTTTAAAGTAATCGGTCAAATCTTCAGCCATCTTCTTAGTTAAAGTTGTGATAAAGACGCGTTCATCTCTTGCGACACGTTGATTAATCTCTGCTACCAAATCATCCATTTGTCCAGCAGTTGGGCGTACATCAATCTTTGGATCTAGCAATCCTGTTGGCCGAATAATTTGTTGAATAACGTCATTAGTTTGTTCTTGCTCATAAGGGCCTGGGGTTGCAGACATATAGATAATCTGATGTACATGGTCTTCAAATTCCGCTAAGGTCAAAGGTCGGTTATCTAGTGCACTTGGTAACCTAAAACCATAATCAACAAGCATCTGTTTACGTGATCTGTCGCCATTATACATTCCACGTACTTGTGGCATCGTAACGTGTGATTCATCAACTACAATCAAGAAATCTTCAGGAAAGAAATCTAATAGGGTATATGGAGCTTGACCTTGCATTCTTCCATCCATATGTCGTGAATAATTTTCAATTCCCGAACAATATCCCATCTCTTTTAACATTTCAATATCATAAGTTGTTCTTTGTTCAAGACGTTGAGCCTCTAGTAACTTACCTTGTGCTGTCAGTTCTGCGCAGCGTTGTTTTAATTCTTCTTCGATTTTTGTTATCGCTTGTCCGAGTCGTTCCTCATTTGTCATGAAATGTGTAGCCGGAAAAATCGCAACATGTGCACGTTCAGCCAAAATTTCTCCTGTTAATGGATCAACTTCACGAATTCGTTCAATTTCATCACCAAAAAACTCAATACGTAAGGCTTTTTCATCGTGGGCTGCAGGAAAGAGTTCTACCACATCGCCTCTTACTCTAAAGCGCCCCCGTTGAAAGTCAATATCGTTACGTTCATATTGAATCTCGATTAATTGTTTTAATAACTCATCTCGCTCTATTTCTTGGCCTGAGCGCAAAGAAATCGTGTGTTCTCGATACTCATTTGGATCACCCAAACCAAAAATAGACGAAACAGAAGCAACCACGATAACATCATTGCGTTCTAATAATGAACTAGTTGCCGAATGACGCAATTTATCAATTTCATCGTTGATACTAGAATCTTTTTCAATATAAGTATCACTCGATGGTACATAGGCTTCTGGTTGATAATAATCATAATAAGACACAAAATATTCTACGGCATTTTCGGGAAAAAATTCTTTAAACTCACTATACAATTGTCCAGCCAAAGTTTTATTATGCGCCAAAACCAAAGTTGGTTTATTAACCTTTTGAATCACATTTGAAATGGTAAATGTCTTTCCTGTTCCCGTAGCACCTAATAAAATCTGCGCTTTTTTCCCTTCTAAGACATTTTCACTCAATTTTTGAATTGCTTGGGGTTGGTCACCTGTTGGTTGATAAGCACACTTTAATTTGAACTTTCGATCAGCTTGACGTTCAATCACTTTTTTCACCTCATCTGCATTATTTTGTTCATCTCATTTTATCATATCGAACATGTTTTCGCATCTTAAAAACTTAATAAAAAATGCCTTCTTCACTAGACTTATCCAGTAAAGAAGGCAAACTAGCTTTAATTTTTATTGTTGACTCTTTTATTTAGAACTATTTAATAAAAGCTTGAATTGCAGCTTCAAAAGCATGACATTTTTCAGTTGCTTGTTCATCAGAAGTTGCTACAGTCCCAATATAAAACTTGATTTTAGGTTCTGTCCCAGATGGACGCACAGCAATCCATGTTCCATCAGCCAAATAATACTTCAAAACATTTGACTTAGGTAAGCTCATAGTCATAATTGTGCCATCAGCTAAATGTTTTTGTGAACTAGCAAAGTCTTCCATAACTTCAACTTTGTAGCCTGCAAAATCAGTTGGTGCACTTGTTCTAAATTTACTCATTAAATCTTGAATTTGTTTTGCACCTTGAATGCCATCAAATGTTAAAGAAATCGTCTTTTCTGCAAAGTAACCATATTCTTCAAATAATTCTTGTAAACCATCATACAAGTTTTTACCTTGTTTTTTGTAATAAGCCGCTACTTCAGCTAACATTACCAAGGCTTGAATAGCATCTTTATCACGTACAAATGAACGTACTAGATAGCCATAACTTTCTTCAAAGCCAAACATAAAGGTATGTTCAGCGGTAGCTTCAAAATGTTTGATTTGTTCTGCAATAAACTTAAATCCTGTCAAAACATTAATCATTTCCACATCGAAACTTTCAGCAATCTTAGCCGCAAATTCACTAGAAACAATGGATTTAACAGCTGCTGCATTTTTAGGTAGTGTACCAGCTTGCTTATGAGCTGTCAAAATATAATGCAACATAATAGCTGCAATTTGATTACCAGTTAACAATTGATATTCACCATTAGGTTGACGAACAGCTGCACCTAAACGATCAGCATCTGGGTCAGAAGCAATCAATAAGTCAGCCCCTTCTTTTTTACCCAAAGCAATTGCTAAGTCAAAAGCAGCTCCATCTTCTGGATTTGGCTTTTCAACCGTTGGAAAATCACCGTCTGGTAAAGCTTGTTCTTTTACCATCGTAAAGTTTTCAAAACCAGCTTGTCGTAAAGCTTTTTCTCCTAGCATTGCGCCGGTTCCATGCAATGGACTGTAAACTAATTTTAATGTTTTGCCTTCTTCTTGCACTAATTCGCGGTTAATCGTTACTTGCTTTAAATGTTCCAAATAAACTTGATCAACTTCACTACCGATAATCTTTAATAGTCCTGCTTCAATTAAGGCTTCCTTTTGTCCTACTTCGACACCAAACAAATCATCAACTTGACGAATATATTGTGTAATTAAATCAGATTCTTTAGGTGGCATTTGAGCCCCATCTTCACCATAAATCTTGTAACCATTGTATTGTTTTGGATTATGGCTAGCTGTAATCATGATACCCGCATAAGCATTTAAATGACGTACAGTAAATGATAATTCAGGGGTTGGACGTAGGCTTTCAAAAACATAACTTGGAATTTGATGTGCGCCTAAAACTTTAGCTGCTTCAAATGCAAATTCTTGTGAAAAGTGCCGCGAGTCATAGCTAATTGCCACCCCGCGTTTTTTAGTTGCTTCATCTAAAGTATCCATGAAACGTGCTAAACCTTCAGTAGCTTGACGAACAGTATAAATATTCATCCGATTAATGCCGACACCTAAAACACCACGCATACCCGCAGTCCCAAACTCTAACGGTGCATAAAATGCATCCTCTAAAGCAGCATTATCATTTGCTAATTGGTTTAATTCTTGTTTTAAATCTTCTGTCAATTCAGGATAGTTTTGCCAAATGGCATAAGTTTCTTGCCAACTCATCTAATCACTCCTGTAAAATTATTTTTACGCTTACTAGTATACTATAAAATTCAAATAACTGGCAGTTTTTTCAACAAATAAAAGATATCCTACTAAGATTACCAAAATAAAAAGATATGAAATACCCATGATATCTCATATCTTTTTTAATTTGTTTAGCGTTGCTTATCTTTTAACATTTCTAAATAATTAAATGATTCTTGCCCTGCAATTCCACCATCACCAACTGCTGTCGTAATTTGACGAAGTTCTTTTTTACGAACATCTCCAATGGCAAAAATGCCAGGAATACTTGTTTGCATCTTTTCGTCTGTTAAAATCCAACCCTTTTCATCCATGATTGGGAGATTTTTAAATGGTGCACTCATTGGTTCAGAGCCAACATAAATAAAAATACCATCTGTTGCCAATTCAGAGTCTTCACCAGTCTTTTTATTGTGCAACTTAACTCCTGTTACTTTTTGACCATCGCCAACAATTTCAGTAACTTCACTATCCCAAATAAAATTCACCTTTTCATTAGCAAAAGCACGATCTTGCAAAATCTTTTGTGCACGTAATTTGTCACGACGATGAACTACATTTACTTTTGAAACAAGTTGCGCCAAATATGTTCCTTCTTCAATTGCAGAGTCACCACCGCCAACAACAACAACCGGTTTATCTTTAAAGAAAGCTCCATCACATACAGCACAATAAGATACCCCACGTCCACTGTATTCTTCTTCACCAACTACACCTAATTTACGGTATTGTGAACCTGTTGCGATGATTAAGACATCTGTTTGGAATTCATCACTGTCAGTTTTAATCAATTTGCTTTGATCATCTAAAACAGTCACACTTTCTACGTTTCCATAAGCATATTGCGCACCAAATTGCGTAGCACTATCATACATTTGTTGTGCTAAATCAGGCCCTAAAATCGAACGAAAACCTGGATAATTTTCAACTTCGGCTGTGTTGTTCATTTGGCCTCCATAAATTCCACGATCAAGCATTAAGACTGAAAGATTAGCTCTAGAAGCATACAAAGCAGCCGTCATTCCCCCAGGACCTGCGCCAATCACGATTACATCATATTTTTTTACCATTTTACTTTCCTTCTTTCTTAAGCTTTGTTCCTAAGTATAACTTACTTTAAGTAAGAAATCCACTTTTTTGTTTACCTTTCCAACAAAAAAAGCACCAAATTTTTGGTGCTTTCATTTTAATGGTTATCATTTCCGTCTAAATACCAAGGTTCTAGCGGTTCAAAGTAACGTCTAGCATACCAAAAAATAATTGCACCGATAAACAAAATTGCCGATAACCATTGAGAGACACGTAAAAAACCAAGCATCAAACTATCTGTACGCATTCCTTCGATAAAGAAACGTCCAAAGGAATACCAGATTACGTAACTAAAGAAAACTTCGCCTCTTTTGAACAAGTTTTTCTTTTGACGTAAAACAATCAACAAAATAAATCCTGCAATATCCCACAATGATTCATATAAAAATGTTGGTTGATAATAAACGCCTTTAATTTGCATTTGTTCGATAATAAAGTTTGGCAAGTGTAAATTTTCTAAAAACTTTCGTGTCGTACTTTCACCGTGGGCTTCTTGATTCATGAAATTTCCCCAACGACCAATTCCTTGAGCCAAAATAACAGTTGGTGCAATGACATCTAAAAACAACCATGGCGAAATCTTTTTACAACGACAATAAATAACTAAAACAATTAAAGCTCCTATTAATCCGCCATAAATTGCAATTCCTCCATCCCAAATGCGATAAATTTCACTTGGATGTTGTGCATAGTATGACCATTCAAAAATCACATAGTAAGCTCTTGCACTAATAAGGGCAAAGGGTAAGGCCAAAAGGAGATATTCATAAAAATAATCCTCGTCTAAATTTCTTCTTTTACCTTCTCTTACGGCTAAGACCACGGCAATCATCACTGCTAATGAGATGATAATACCATACCAATGAACTTGAATACCACCTAGATCAAAGGCAATTGGATTTAAAGCGCCTAAAAAACTTGTCACTCTCTTCACCTCAAATTATTTGCTTTCATTAACTGAGTTTTCTTTAATCAATTGATTTAAATTGTTTTCAAAAGTTTTAGTTGCATCATATCCCATTGTCTTTGCACGATAATTCATCGCAGCAGCTTCAATAATGATTGCCATGTTACGTCCAACTTTAACTGGTATCGTGATACGCGGTACTTCAACATCAAAAATTTGAACCTTTTGTTCACCACTACCTAGACGATCAAATTGCTTGTCTGGACTCCAGTTTTCTAGATGCACAATCAAAGAAATATCAGTATCCGAGCGGACTGCACCTGCGCCAAAAAGATTCATTACATCAATGATACCAACCCCACGAATTTCAAGTAAATGTTGTAAAATACGCGGTGCTTCTCCACGCAAAGTCTGTTCATCTTTTTGATAAACTTCAACGCGATCATCAGCAATCAAACGATGCCCACGTTTAATCAAATCCAAAGCAGTTTCTGATTTACCAACTCCGGAATCACCAGTAATCAAAACACCTAAACCATAAATATCAACCAAAACACCATGTAACGATTTTCTTTCGGCTAATTTTGCTTCTAAATAATCGGTCACTCGTGCTAATAATCTAGTAGTTGGCAATTTAGAACGCAAAATTGGAATATTATGTGCATTAGCAGCCTCTTCTAATTCTGTCGGTACCGATAAATAACGTGAAATTAAAAAGCATGGCGTCAAATCACTTTGACATAACTTAGCCATAATTTCTACTTTTTGTTTTTCATCCATCTTATGCGCATAAGAAATCTCTGTCATTCCAAATAGTTGCAAACGTTCTGCAGGATAATAATCAAAATATCCCGTCAATTCTAGACCTGGACGTGAGATATCACTTGTAGTAATAAATTTTTCATTTAAATACTTAGCACCTGAATAAACAATTAAATCGCATGAATCGACTAATTCTTGAACACTGACCTTGTTCACGCGTTTCACTCCTTTGTGGCTTTTAGCCCGATACTTCATCTTCTATTTTATCATGTTAAAGACTTTTAGCCTATCGCTTTATCGTGCAAAGTGATTTGTGATGATTAAATTGACCCCACTTAAAATCAAAGCAATTAAAAAAGCAGATCCAAAATTTGCAAAATAAAATCCACTTACAAAAATTGAAGTCAACATTAAGATAAACGCATTAATACACAAATAAAAAAAGCCCAGTGTCAAAATAGTAATTGGTAAAGATAAAACAACTAAAATAGGCTTAATCACCATATTTAAAATTCCTAAAATTACAGCTGCCATCAGTGCTACCCAGACATTAGCAACATGAAAATTAGCTGGAAACAAGCCAGCTGCTGCGATAAAAATAACCGCATTAAGCAACGCTCTTTGAATAAAATTCAATTCTTTTTCCTCACTTCTTTTTACTTATCTGAAATATCTTTTTCCTTGACATCCGTAATAACTTTACGCTTGTGATCGCTTGTGTGTTGTTTTTGAGTATACGATTTAGAATTGCCAAATAAACTAAAAAGATCATAATAAGAAGGACCTGGAGCCGGTGGCAAGGCAACCATCAAGACAACATACAAAACAATAGGGATTGTACTACTTAACCCAAAAAAAGAACAGATTAAGAAAAACACCAAATAAGCCACACGAACGGCCTTAGCCGAAACCCCTAGGTATTGTGCAATTCCACCACAAACTCCCGCAATCAAACGATTATTTGAACGTGTTAACTTTTTTTTCAATATTTTGCCTCCTAATTAATTACTACTCAAATTCTACAAATTATTCAGTCATCACGCAATCATTGATCCCATTTAGCTTAAAATTTTAAGAAAAAATTCAAAGTTTATGCTTAGGAAAAATAAGGCAAATGAACTATAAATGTTGAACCTTGATTAAAACGACTTTCTAAACTAATAGTACCAGAAAGGCTTTCAACGCATTCTTTAACAATTGCTAATCCTAGTCCCGTTCCACCTGACACTTTACTGCGCGATGAATCAACCCGATAAAAACGCTCAAAAATACGGTCCTGTTCATCTTTTCTAATTCCACCACCCGTATCTTGAATGCTTAAACTCCATTCATTTTCTAATTGCTGTGCGCTAATAATTATTTGTCCACCAAATTTATTATAACGAATAGCGTTTTGAATTAAGTTGTTGATAATATGACGTAACTTATTTTTATCACAAATCACTTCTAACTGTTCTGGAATTTGATTGATCACTTTAATTTGTTGTTTATTAATTAAGACTGTAAATGATTGCAAGGTATTACCAACCAACTTAGCTAATTTTATTGGTTCTAGTTGTAAAGCATGTTTTGCATCGATACGTGATAACGATAAAATATCATTAATCAAATCAGTTAATCGCAGACTTTCATCATGAATAATCTTTACAAATTGCTCAGTTGCTTGTTTATCTTCCAGTGCACCTTGCAGTAAAGTCTCACTAAAACCAGTGATTGCTGTAACGGGCGTTTTTAATTCATGACTAACGTTACTTACAAAATCAATTTGCATCTGCTCAATTCGTTTATTTTCAGTAATATCATATAACAAAAGCATCACAAAAAACTGTTGTTCACTAATTGGAACATAAATCACTTGCGCATCAATTGTTTTATCTTGTCCATCTAAATTTAAAGTCAGTTGTTTGCGTTGATCCTTTTTACTTCTAAAGGCATCTTCCACTAACTTAACTAAAGCAAAATGTCCCAATAAGGTATAATAAGTCCTTCCTTTTTGATCCATTTCTTTCCCTAATAGTTCATTTAATGTATGATTGCTCAAATAAACTTCACGTTCTTGATCAATTACCATTACACCAATTGTAATGTATTCAAGCAAACTAAAATAACCTCGCTGTTGCTTGGTATAAGCTTTAGAAAAGTCACGTTGCATACTTTGTACCGCATTGATTGATTTACTTAACTGGTAGTAAGGATCGCGTTGATCTAAGATAATATGATTAGCTTTTTTCCCTGTCGATAAATCATTTAACTTTTGAACCATCAAATCAACTTCAACTTTTAATTTGCGTGCTAACCAGATGTCTAAGCCATAATTAAAAATCGCTAAAATCACGGCATTCACAATTAACCAACCAAAAGAAAAATGCTGATGACTTATTTTAGCTATTATCCATGTTAAAATAAGAGCCGCCATGCAAAGTGC
Source organism: Ligilactobacillus sp. Marseille-Q7487 (assembly GCF_949152225.1). Lineage (NCBI taxonomy): Bacteria > Bacillati > Bacillota > Bacilli > Lactobacillales > Lactobacillaceae > Ligilactobacillus > Ligilactobacillus sp. Marseille-Q7487. Next base: position 616,072 of record NZ_CASCJC010000001.1, on the reverse strand, counting down.
CCAGCGACCCAAAAAATGACTAATCTTCATCGACTACTCCTTCAAAACGATAACCAAATCCTCGTACTGTTTCGATATTGCGTGGTTTTTTAGGATCTGGCTCTATTTTTTCGCGTAAATGACTAACATGCATATCGACCATTCGTGTTTGTCCTACATAATCAAATCCCCAAACTCCATTTAACAATTTTTCACGACTTAAAACCCGATGTGCTCTCTTAACAAAATAAGCTAACAATTCAAATTCCTTTGGAGTCAAATTGATAGGCTCTTCTTGACGCGTTACAGTATAATTTTCCAAATCAATTGTAAAATCTTTAAACTGATATACTTCTTGAGTTGCAGGCTTAACATCAACTTTTGGCTTTTCTTTATGACTGTCATTATTTTTAACTTTCATTCGCCGACCAATTGCTTTTAATCGGGCTAAAACCTCTCTAGGCGAAAAAGGCTTAGTTAAATAGTCATCTGCTCCTAATTCTAAACCAATAATTTTATCATATTCATCATCTCTAGCCGTCAACATCAAAATTGGCGTTTCAACTTTTTCTTGACGTAATTTTTTAGTAACTTCCATGCCATCCATCTCTGGTAACATCCAATCTAATATAATAAAATCATAATCATTTCGTAGAGCTTTTTGATATGCGCTTAAACCATCATATACTGCTTCAACCTCATAACCATCTTTTTTTAAATTATATTCGAGTAACGTTACAATCGCGACTTCATCATCAACTACTAATACTTTTTTCATCAAGCTTTTCCTTTCCTAAATCAACAGATAATTAGTGAAATAAAATCAATCCTAATTCATGTGGAGCATCTGAATAAATTGCACCTTCAGCAATCTTAATTTCTCCTGCAAAATTACGTACTCTAAAGCGACAATATGCTGAATTTTTTTGCATAGCTGCATACAATTCCGTTTCATTGGTCACTTTTTGATCGTTACAGCTTAAAATTATATCACCAGCACTTAATTTCATTTTAGCTGCTGGTGTATTATTTTGTACAGCAATCACACGGACTCCTTCACTCGTTTCTACATACCATCCTTGTGCATCTTGTTCAAGACGCTGCCTTTGCCATGCTTGCCAAAAACTAGTAAGTGCTAAAAAAACCAAACCACCAAGACTTATAAACCAGCTAAGATAACTAAGGCCAACGAAAAGTAAACTTTCAATTAACAATATGACAGTTTGTTTACGGCGTAAGCTAACAACTTTGATAATAGATTGCTTAAACGTACGACAATTAATTCCTACCAAAAACGGAACTAACATTAAGCCAAACTCATGTCCTCCAAATGAAAAAAGTGGCCACAATGTTAAATCACTCTTAAACAGATCACCTGGAATCAACAACAATACTGGAAAAACAGTAAATTCTTGCCACAAATAATAGGCAATTCTGCGTCCCCGTTTTCCTTGTCTAATTCGTGGTGTAAACCAAGAACTACTAGTTTTTTGTAAATATAACAAACGAAAACATAAAAAAAGGGCAATTAAAATAAATAAACTACTATTTATCACAGTTGTAGTTGTGAAAGTTATGCATTGATATAAAACAATCCCCAGTATTGCTACTAAGCTAGCATCAAATAAAGGGCTAAATAAAACAGCAATCATTGCTACGATTTGATAAATAATTAATAATTTAGGTGGTAACATGACTCCTAAACTAAAAAATATAATCGAGCCTAAAACAAAGAATACAAAACCTTTTTTAACAAAATGTCGACCTTCATAAAAATCTCTATTAACCGCAATTCTAAAGGCCTTGCGTTCTTTTCGTACACGTAACAAATATAAAATAACCGTCATTACAATTCCAAGCCACCACAGTGGCTGACATAAAAAATTAACGATTAATTGAATAAGCAAAATTTATTACCCCCTTACAAAACACCTACTCTATTAAGTATAACAAGTGTTTTACAAAAATAGAATTAATTCTTTATGTTAACTTAAAAAAATATTATCTTTTTTTGCAAAAATCATTTTCAATTAAAAGGGGCTGAGAAAAAACTCAGCTTCAATAGAAAAAAGGCTCACGTCAAAAAATTTGGCGTGAGCCTTTTTTATGGCTAATCTCTTGCTAATATTAAGTTGAACAAAACCAATAAAGGAGAGGTTAACCATGTACAAAAATTATAACACATCTGAACTAAAATTAGATATTACTTATTCATTAAAATTACCATCTGACCATATTGCAGTTTTAATCAGCCACTTCGTGGACTCAATTTCACTTAATATTCTTTCAGAAGAGACTTCACATACCGGTCGGCCTGCTTTTCATCCGGCTATGCTACTAAAAATGACGCTTTTTGCTTACCATGAAGCTGTTTTTTCTGGTAGAAAAATTGCTAAATTAAATCAGTATTACCTTCCTATGATGTGGTTAAGTGGTAATACTCCCATTAGCTATAAAACTATTAATAATTTTCGTTCTAGTGATCACGCTAAAAAGATTATTCAAAAAGCTTTTGTCCTATTTACCCTACTTTTATTTCAAAATGATATGTTAGATAGCGATGATGCTTTATTTATTGATGGTACTAAATTAGAAACTGACGCTAATCGTTACAGTTTCACTTGGAAAAACGCCGTAACTAAATTTGAAAAATCACTCGATGAAAAAGTCGCTAATACTTATGATCAATTAATTCAACATCAAGTTGATATCGCTATTTCAAAGGATATGTTAGGTTCTAGTGGTGCAATAAAAGAACTTATCAAAGAAACTGATATTAAACTAGTTGAGTTGGAAAAAGAAATTGAAGCCAAACCTAAGGTTAAAAAGGCGATTCAAAAAACAAACGTGTTCGTCGTAAATTAAAGAGTATCAAACGTAAATTGAAAGAAGATTTTCTTCCTAGAAAAGTGAAGTATGAACGTGATAGAGAAATTTTCAAAGATCGCAATAGTTTCTCGAAAACAGATACTGTCGCTACTTTTATGCGATTAAAAGAAGACCACATGCAAAATGGTCAATTAAAACCTGCTTATAATTTACAAATTGCGACCAGTGGTCGCTTTGTTTTGCACTATGATATCTTCCCTAATCCAACGGATACACGAACGTTAGTACCTTTTTTGAAGTTTTTTTCTAATTTGGATTTATTTAAATACATTGTTGCGGATACAGGCTATGGCAGTGAAACCAATTATCAAGCAGTTATTGACAAGTTTGAAAAGATTCCATTGATTCCTTACGGAACGTATCAAAAAGAACAGAATCGTAAATACAAAAGAGATCCACAAAATATTAACAATTGGACATATCACGATAAAGATGATTATTATACAGACCCTGATGGAGTTGTATTTAAGTTCCAAAGATATAGTTCTCGTGTGGATAATATGAGGTTAAACGAGATTTTAAAGTCTACGTAGCTGATAAATTTCAAGCGACAAAGAAATTAGAACAATTAGCGAAAACTCAAAAGGGCCAACAACGGACCAAATCAATAAACTTAAACTGGGAATATTTAAAACATAAAGCTAAAGAAAACCTTTCTAGCGAAAAAGGTTCAACTATCTACCAAAGAAGACGAACAGATGTTGAAACAATTTTCGGAGATATGAAGGGGAATTTTGGCGTGCTTGCTTTTGCAATACTTTTTTACTATCATCCATCTGTGTCAGCATTTTAGCCAATAATTCCTGGTTGAGTATGCGATAATCTTCGAAAGTCAAAACTTTCTGTAATCCCCATAAACCAAGTGACAAAAAAACTAAGAACAAGGCTAAAGACAACCAATGCGGCAACGCATACCCAAAAAAGGTAAGCTGTATGCCAAAAACAAGAAAAGTGCACTAAGCATCCACACTTTTTTAGATGATTTATCCGTCAAAATCATACGTTGACTGGCATATTCCTTTAAAAAATCACCCGCCATAAAAAGTTTTAACTCAATAAACCCAAGCAAAACTAAGATGCAAAGCCCCGGACTAAGCGTTCTACCAAATAACATCAACATGACCACAAACCCAATAAATGTTTTCGCCAAGTCATAAAAATAATTAATCAAAGTATATTGTTTAGCATCCATCCGTAAACTGATTAGTGCATAATACTTGTCTTTACTTGGATCACAAATCCCCGTGTTAAGCAAAGCCCCAACTAGCGAAAGAAATAACAAGATATGCAAAAAAACTTGGTTGGACGTCTCGGCTGCCCGTGTTAAAAAGTCTTGTACACTCAAAATAAAAAGAGCTAAATATAAGAGTTTACCACCAAACAACACCACAACTTCCCAAAACAAAGCCAAGATAAACGCTACAATTTTTAAGCCTCGTACTCGATAAAGGCTAGCAGGTAAGATTTTGCCTAGTAGTGGAATTCGTTTCAACGCAAATAAAATGGCATTTACGCGATAAGTGTTTTTTAATGTAAAAGAAATCCGCAAAGTTTTAAACATCGGCTTTCCCCCGCAATAATTCGATAATTTCTTCTCTGAATTCTTGACTATCTAACTCCTGTTTTTCTACTACTTGCAAGCAACCATGATGCAATAAAACAATCTCGTCACATAAATTTAAGGCTAAATCCATGATATGCGTCGAAAAAATGATGATGTGATCTTGTTTTAAATTTTGCAACATCTGCTCCATCTCTTCGGCTGCCACCACATCAAGCGAAGTCAGCGGTTCGTCTAACAACAAGACATTGGGTTTAGCAATGATATTGACTAGCATTTGCATCTTGTTTTTCATCCCATGAGAGTAGTCTTTTAAAAGCCGATCTCTGTCCGCAGATTCGATTCCCACACTTTCGAAATATTCATCTAAACTCCGCTTGTCTTTGATTGATTTTTCATTGACATCGACAAAAAACTTCAAAAACTCACGCGCCGTCAAAAATTCTGGAACGGTCGGTGTCGATAAAATATAGCCCATATCGGTAGGTTTGACTGGGCGTTTGCCTTAGTTCTCTTGCAAATAAAAACACCCCGCATCGGCTTTAATATCACGATTTAAACAATTAAATAAAGTTGTTTTGCCTGCCCCATTTCTCCCAAGCAAAGCGTAAATTTTCCCCGCTTCAAACGTAAAGTCGATATCTTTTAAAACTTCTTTTCTTCTCAAAACTTTTAGCCAGATGTTCAATTACAAACTGCATAATCCCCCTCTTAACTTAAGCGTTTTTTTAATATATCATATCATCACTAATTAAAAAAACCCAGGAAAAAATTCCAGAGTTTAACGTAAATCTTTTTTAAAACGCCAAAGTAAGGCCGCTAAACTGATTAAAAAACCAGCAAAAAACAATCCAAAGCACGCCATAAAAAACGCGCTAGGTAAAACATTAATAATCGGATCAGTCAATGGATCAAAGAGCCAATCATCATTAGTAAACAATAACTCGTGAAAATGGATGAAAAAGCTCTCAAAATTACACAGCATTAAAACTAATAAGATGACCATTAAGATTGCTAAATTGCGCAAAGGATTCAGCAAACACCATAAATTTTTATTCCGTGCAAGACGATAAATAATCCAGCTGCTTGAAAAAAGACCAATAAGTAAAATGATATAGTCTAATAAAAATAACTGCTTAACATCACTGAAATGTTGTCTTCCATTAGCAGACATGATAAAATCCGTCACTAGTTGTTTTTGCCATGGAAAGTTTAAATATCCTAACAAAGCATGATAATTTTGCATCAATTTTGCCACAGACATTCCCGCAACTTGTGCTAATTTATCATGAATAACAAACCAGTAATATAACGGTGTAAAATTAATCGTTACCGCAATCCAAAAAGCTATCAGGGTCAAAAAAACGATTAGGCCTTGCAAATAATTGCCGATTTTTAACCTAAGCATCGCCGACCTTCCATTCATCTAGAGAATCAAGTTCATAAGTTGGCTTAATTTCTTTAGTAGCAACTTGTTCTTTAGTCGAAACTCCCGTATAAACAAGCAAAGTATCGATACCACAGTTGATCCCAGCTTGAATATCAGTCATATAGTTATCACCAACCATAATAACTTCTTCTTTTTGTAAACCTAAACGCTGTAAAGCTTTTTGCATGATGATTGCTTCTGGTTTACCAATATAAAAAGCTTTTTGTTGCGTTGAACATTCGACTAACGCAATTAAAGAACCTGCTCCTGGAACTAAGCCGCGTTCATTGGGGAGGTTTGTATCAGCATTGGTTCCAATAAAAGTCGCCCCACGTTTGATGGCTAAGGTTGCCAACTCAAATTTGTGATAAGTCACGTCATAATCTAAACCAACTACAACATAATCTGGGGTAGTTTCTTCAAAAACAAATCCTTTATCAAGTAAAGCTTGCTTTAACCCCAATTCACCAATCACATAAAGTTTACGCTTAGTCTGATCTAAATCTGCTAAATAATCTGCAGTCGCTAATGCAGTAGTGTAAACATTTTCTTCACTAACATGAATATCAAAGTTATCGCGTAAATTAGTAACCACTTTACTAGGTGCTTGCGTGCTATTATTAGTCACAAACAAAAAGGGAATATTATGTTGTTGTAAACGCTCGATGAAACGTTTAGCAGCAGGTATTTTTTCTTTTCCTTTGTAAATTGTACCATCTAAATCAATCATGTAACCTTTGTAATTCTTCATTTCTCTAACTAACCTTTCTGCCTGATGGTAAAATGCCGCTTTTTAGTGTCCTTGTTTTTGGTAACTTTAGACTTAGATTTAAGCGGCCTCTTTGTACGAACCTCATAGATTTTTTCTTCGGTATATGCCCGCTTTTTACGTCTTTGCTTGTTTGACTTACGAATTACTTTGTCTTCTTTAAACTTAGGTGCAGCTTCTGGCATTTGCACATCTAGATTCTTCAAAACAAAATACGCACAACCAAAATTACAATATTCAAATAAATAATCTTGCAAGCGTTCGATACTTTGTGATGGATACCCCTTTTTGCTACCAGCTTCATAAAAACCATGTAGACGCAATTGATCATATCCAATGTCTCCGACAATGTAATCATACTTGGTTAATACCTGGCTAAAGCGTTCCTTTAACTTATCGATTTGGAATCCATCCCGATAGTTTTCCAATAATATATAAGGGTGTCCATCGATTAAAAGTTCGTTTGGTCCAGTCATTTGGACATCGCTTGCTAAAGCCTTAATAGCCTCGGCTTTTTTAGCTAACTGGGCTTCACGGCGTTCTTTTTTCTCACTATTCAAAAAAACAACTCCTTTTACAAACTAATCATCGTTTATTATACTATACGCCAAAGCGCGCCGCAAAATAATCTCCTAAAATATCGCGTAAAAAACGATCTCCTAAATACGTAAAATGTCCTGCAATCTCAAGTGTTGGAAAATATGGTCCATAAATAAAATTATCAACCATTGCTAATTCGTAATCTTTGCCTAAATCAAGTGGCTTTCCATGCCACAAGACTTGTTTTTCTTTTTCTAAATAAACGATATTATCATACACTAACTCGCCAAAAATTTTACCTCTAAAACCATTGCCTTTAACAACACTTCGGCGTAAGCGTGACCGATTTCGTTCCATTTCACGAATCAAACGCCATAAATTATAACCATTCAATCTAACTTTAATTGCGCGCATCGAATGTGGCAAAATTTTATGCAAATCATTTTTCGTGACTATCCCAGCTTTCAAGCCATCCAAAAACAAACCACTATTTAAAATCGCTGTATCTACCTCAAAAACTTCTTCTAAAGCTTTTAACTGCGCTTGCATCAATGGTGAATCACTATTTAATGCCGCCGGATAAGGTTTAGGCAGTTGAGCAATTTTTTGCTTGTTCAACAATAATTCGCCTTGCTTTTGATAGTTATTAATTTCAACTTGATCACCAGCTGCACTTGGTAAATCTGCAGTGGCCTGGACAGTTGCTTTTTTAGTAACAATCTTATTTTTTTCTAACTGTAAAGTTACCTTACCAACGTATTGTCCCCATTTACCAGCCGCACAAATCAGCGTTTGCCCGCAAATTTCACCATGTTCCAATAAATGATGCGTATGACTTCCTAAAATAACGTCTATTTGTGGATAAGCTTGCGCAATTTTGCGATCAGCATCAATTCCTAAATGTGATAATAAGATGATTACATCAACTTTATCCGTTAATCGGGCCAATAAAGTAGGCATAAACTCATCAATTTGCCAAGCATGCCAAGAATTCATCGCATAAGTAGGACCAAAAGGCGCGGTGGCTGCAATTATTCCAATTTTAGTTTGTTGTTTTGTAATAATAACTCGATATTCTTGGCACCATTTAGGAATCAAATTTGTTGTTTGGTCACTAAAATTGCTTAGAATCACTGAAAAATTTGCGTTAGTATACAAGTTATCAAGCTGTTGATGTGAATTGCCAATTCCTTCATTATTACCAATAGTTACACCATCATATTCAATTGTATTTAGCATTTCTACATTAGCTTTGCCATCTGTAGCTTCACTTAACGGATGAACCCGATCTACAGCATCTCCCACATCAAAGGTTAATACCGTTTGGCCTTGTTGTATAAGTTGTTGTTTTTGTTGCTGTAAAAACCGCCTAATCTTAGGCCAATTTTCAAAATGAGAGTGAATATCGTTGGTGTGTAAAATTGTTACTTGTTCTTGCATAATACTTCTCCTTAACGCATTTTTTGAAAGTCACTACGCTTATTTTGAGCCATTTCAAAAATTTCTGCTTCACTAAAAGGTTGGCCAAATGGGCGTTTTTTTGCCAAATATTGCGCATCGCCACTATCAACTCCGACATTGATATTAGTCGCACAACTGACAATTGCTCGATGAATATGCCCATGCAAATTAAGAGCATTGTGATTCTTTCCTAAAGCTAATGGATAATGCGTCATAAATAACTGATGATGATTGGTTTTTAACAATACTCCAACATCATGAAAAACAAACTTAGGTTGTTGATTAGCCAATGTAAGCTCTTGTTTAGCAAGATATTTAAAAAGTTGGCGTGTATCATGATTGCCTTTGACAAATACTAATTGTCCATTTAAGCAGGCTAAAAGCTCAAAGACTTGTTGATACTGTGTATTTTTAGCAGCAATTAAAGCAATATCACCAAGATGATAAACAGTATCTGTTGGGCTAACTACAGCATTCCAATTTTGACAAAGCGTTTCATGCATATCATCAAGCAATAAAAAATCTCGTTGTGCGAAATTATGATCATATAATAGCTTTTGATGAAAAAAATGTGTATCGGCTGTAAAAAAACGCATACTGATTGCTCCTTTACCTTAATCAATTTCATTTTACACCGCTTATGCTTTGAAAGATACATTTAATCAAAATATTCTACTCGATGACACAAAAAGCAACCTAAAAAGCCATGGTAAATGAAGCTTCCCTTACCGGTTACTTCAAAAACCATGACTTTTTTAGTTATCTAGCACGTTTGCGTAAATAAATTATTGAATACAACGCCACAAACCAGATTATTGCCGCAATTAAGGCAAATAACGTTGTCTTATCTAAACACATGATGATTCCCACAAAAACCAAGAAAATCAATACAATATAATCACTCAATGGATAAAGTGGCATCTTAAAACTAACAGGATTTTGTTTGGCCTGTGTCTTTTTATAACGTAAGTGAGCTAAAATAATTGCTCCCCAAATAAATAAGAAACATGTCGTTGCTACACTTGAAACAAACGTGAATAATGAAGTATTAGGTACCACTAAATCAGCTAAAACAGCTAATGCAATGACTATAGCTGAAAACTTCAAACCGTTAGCTGGAACTTGGCGTTTTGACAAGGTACTCATCTTCTTAGCAAACTTACCTTCTTGCTTATAATTTAGTGAAAACATCATCCGCCCAGTACTAAAAAGTGAACTGTTGCAAGCTGATAAAGCTGCAGTCAAAACAACAAAATTAATGATCCCAGCAGCTGCAGCAATTCCAATATTTTCAAAAACTTGCACGAATGGACTTTGATTTGCAGAAATTGCATTCCATGGATAAATGCACATCAAGGCTAATAACGCTCCAACATAAAAGATGATAATACGTAGTGGAATTTCGTTAATTGCCTTAGGAATAACTTTAGTTGGATTTTGCGCTTCTGAAGCAGTTACACCAATCATCTCGATTCCAATAAAACCAAACGTCACCATTTGAAACGATAAGACAAATCCTTTAAGTCCCATCGGAAATAAACCGCCATAATTAAATAAATTAGCGACTTGTGCGTGACCCAATGGTGTCTTATAACCGATAACTACCAAAACAATCCCAATAACGATTAAGGCAATAATGGCAATGATTTTAATTAAGGCAAACCAAAATTCTGTTTCACCAAACAAACCAACTGTAATCAAGTTAAGCAACAACAACACAACGATTGCAACAAAACCCGGTATCCATTGTGGGATATTGGGGAACCAATACTGAATATACAAACCAGTTGCCGTAACATCAGCCATTGCAATCGTTATCCAGCATACCCAATACGTCCATCCAGCAACATAACCAACATCATGACCTAAATATTCGCTAATAAATTCAATAAAAGAATGTTTGCCTAAATCAGACAACAACAATTCGCCTAAAGCCCGCATCAACAAGAAACATACCGCACCAGTTAATAGATACGCTAAAATAATCGATGGACCTGCTAAATGAATCGATTGGCCCGAGCCTAGAAACAATCCCGTGCCAATTGTTCCACCTAAAGCAATCAATTGGATATGGCGTCCCTTTAAATTGCGAGCATATTCGTTTTTATTTTTTTCCATTTTCTTTCTCCTCGCTAAGCCCTAAATTGGTCTAACAAATTATAGTTATTAGTCTACCTTATTTCTAACATGAAGTAAAACTCAACTTATTCAAGTTTAAATGATAAGAATTCATCTGAAATAAATTAAAAAGCGTCCATCATAGAGACGGACGACTAATTTTAAACAAAAATATTTTGTGTTATCCACGATTCAATTTGAGCCACAAATGCTCCAAAATCATCTTGCGCTTTTAATTGTGGAAACTTAGCTAGTAATACTTGTTGGGCTTGACTAGCAAGTTGACCTGGTTTTTGTAACAAGAGTAAAGATTTTTGTGATTTTGCATTACTAAACATATCGTCTGGCAATTGTAAACATGCCTGTAAATATGCATTTTCATTAATAAAATGCAAAAGTTGTTTACCTTCATTTTTTGTAAACAAATCATTTGGAACAACAAAAAGTGCTATTCCATTAGGCTTTAAATATCGTAAACTCTGCTCGATTAAAAGATGATGTGTATAAGAGTGTCCACTTGTTGCCTTGGTTTTAAAATCTTTAGTACGTTGATCAAGCGGATAATAGCCCACAGGCAAATCTCCAACAATCGCATCTTGTAAGGTAAGCTTTAAAGTATCAACTGCATCTTGATGATATAAATTAATATTTAAATCATGAAGTTGCATCCCTAAGCTAGCAAGTGTCAATTGCGTATCATCATTATCAATACCACTTAAAATTAAATCTTTATTATATGTCTTAAATCGTTCACAAATTTTAAATAATAGATTTCCTGTTCCAACAGTAATATCTGTTAACGTTATTTGTTTTTGTTTGGCAAATATCTTTTCTAATATATAGCAGACTAATAAACAAATAGCATCTGGTGTCATTTGTTGATTAACATGTATAACTTGAGTACGATATCCTGCTAAAATCATATATTCAAACAAAAGTACTTGTTGTTGCTTAGGAATACTTGTTAAATCAATTTTTTGATAATATTGAATTAAATTTTGTTTGACTTGAGTATCATAAAGTTCATTATTAGCAAGTTCATCTGGCTCTAAGATATTACTAAAAGTCTCAATTAAGGCTTCATAATAGTTACAATCTGTTTTTTCTTGCAAATACTCACAAGCTTCTTTTAAAAGAGTATTTTTTTCTTCGATATTAGCAAATTCCATAAAGCTGTTTTCCTCCATTGTTTTACATCCTAACTTAGTGTAGACGGATTTAAGAGGAATTTCAAGTTTACTTACTCAAAATGATAAATTCGATTATTAGTCAATTTAACTTCATATTCATCAGCTTGTAGAGACACTTGACCTTGATTAAATTTAATTGTTTGTCCATCTTTAATTTTTTGTGCTTCTGCTAGATTTTTTAATGTATGTGCTAAATTATATTGAGCTGTATTTGTATAAGCATAAATAGTACTTCGAAAATACAAGCACTGTGTTGCTAATAATCCAAACATGATAATCAATAAAATCCCTGCTGTTTGTAATATCATTGCTTCTTGAGGTTTAAAACTCACGTCTCCACCTCTTTTCGCTGTAAATAAAGTGTTTCTTGATATTCTTTATCGTGCATTGTTGCTGTTATTTTCAAATATGGTTCTTGATAACTCATGTTCCATGCACTAACATCATATAGTACTGGCATGTATCCGCCACTTCGACTATCTTCCATATAAATCTTCTTACTTCGATAAACGAAGATATATGTTCTATCTTGTTTAGGACTATAAAACTTTAAATTTCCTCCTGTTATTTTTTCTTGATACATCAATTCTAGATCTGCACCATGAAAAAGTTCAATCATCTGTTGCCATTGAATCTGATCATCTAAAGTTGTTTGAATTGTTTGTTTTTGCATTAATAATAATAAACCGCTAATCAACAAAATTGCCAAAGAACAAACACCTAAAGAAATCACTACCTCAACTAAGGTAAATGCTGCTTTATTGTGGCAATACATAGATTTCAAGTTTTTGTTTTCCCTGTTTGACAGTAATTTTTTCAAATTTATAATTTGTCGTTTTTTGCGCATTCGTCAACACCTGATAACTTTCATTTAAAGCTTGTCGGTTCAATTCTATCTCTTGACGAGCCTTATTTTCTTGAAAATTAAATTGCTCTTGTAACATGGCAAAAGTTCCTATACCCAATGAAACTATAATTAAACCAATGATGCTATCAGCCAGCACAAAACCTTTATTCACCCTTTTGTAAATCATATTGTCCTCCATAACCTACCTGAAACTTAACATCATAATATTTTACTGGTAATGTCGAACTTATTCTTACTGTTTGCGCTTGAGCCACACCGCTAGATGATACAGTTTCATCACATTGACCACCAACTAACTTCATTGTTTTAGGATATTCTAAACGAATTATTTGTTCAGTCATATTAATTTTAAACAAAACATATTTCGGAAAAAAACATGCCCGTGAACGTTCATGTTCTTGTCTTCCTTTCAAAATCATATAACTCCAATTTTGCCTAAATGCTTGCCAAAATTGATCCTCTTGATATTTTTGACTAAACCCTAAATTCACATCCCATCCTATAACTAATATTATAGTCATTAATCCCAAAACAACACTTGTTTCAAGCAAAGTAAAGCCTCTTTTTTTAATCACTTCCACTATCTCCTGTTGTTATTGTTAAATTATATTTTTCGATAGCAGCTATTTGTTTAGCCGTCAAATAACCACTTGTTTTTAAATCGTTAACTGTTACTTCTGTAATATCAGTGATTCCTTTTTCATTCATATACATTTGTGCTTGTGTATTTAATTCAGTTTGTAATGCATCTTTATTGATTGCCACCGCATTTTTTTGTTGTGTACTAACATTAGGAATAATAATCAACAGCAACAAACTAATAATAAACAAAACAACAGCTGTTTCTACTAAAGTAAAAGCTTTTTTAATTTTTTTCATCGATACATTCCTCCAATTTCCGTGTACATAGGTAATAAAATAGATAAATACATACCAATAATGATACCTGCGATAATTAAAAATAATAGTGGCTGTAACCAAGAAATAGCCTTATCGACTTGGCGTAATAATCTCTTATATGATAATTCAGCAAAAAACAAAATTTCTGCACTTAGCTCTTCTTTTGTTAAACCTTTGTTAAGATACAAAGCTAATTCTTTAGGAATAAAAGCATAACTATCAGTAATTTTTTGCCAACTTTCACCAGTTTGTAATCTACGTTGAAGTTGTTTGCCAAATTGATAAAATAATGTCTTTTCTGGAAATTGCACTAAAAAATTGCAAATTTCATTAAATTCTAAACCACTTTTTAAAAGCATACCTAGGTTAAACATCAAATTATAGTAACTATACTGTCGATAGATTTTGCCAATAATTGGTAACTTTGCATAGAAATTATGTCGACTTAAAACCCCTTGCTTTTTCCACCACCAGCAAAAACGTAAAACACTCACTAATAAACATAGTGCTAAAAATAACCATAAATAATAAATTAACTGACGCTTGTCAAAAACTATACTTTGATTTGCCTGTCCAAATTCAGCAAATGTTTGTAAAGAAGGACTTAACCATAATTTGATAGCTACTCCTAAAAATGCTAATAATAAAAGCAACATAATTGGATAAAATAATAAACTTGCAATTTTTTCTCTTTGCTCTACCCAACGTTTTTGTAAATCACCTAAATGTTTTAGGCTTTGCTCTAAGCTGCCATTTTTTTCTGAAAGCTGTAATTGAAAAAAAGTCGACTGACTAACCCAAGTTTGAATAGCTTGACTAAATGCCTGACCTTTATTAAGTTGAACTAATACCTGTTCAATCATAAATTGTTTACTTTGATTTAAGGTTGCAACATTAGCTAGACTTTGTTTCAAAGAAAAACCTGCAGCTAATAAATCTGCCAATAAACTAAAAAAATCAGCTTGTTGCCTTAGACTTAATTTTTTAGCCCTTTTCATAGAGCTGATAGGTTTCTTGGGAAATCCATCCCTTTTTTTGACACTTTGCAAGATTTTCCTCCCATTTTAAACTCATTTGTGATTGCCTAACACTAAAAAAATCATTCGCAAAAAAGTCTTGCGCGTCTAAAATATCAAATAATACTTTCAATTCTCCTGAAATTGTTGGTATCAGTCGTTGATAAACTAATAAACGAATCGTTTGTAAAAACTCACCTTGTTCAATCCCTAAACTTTGTAATCTTTGCCAAATTCCATATACACCTTGAGCATGTAAGGTTGTTAAAACCAAGTGACCACTTAAAGCTGCATCGACTGCTGCTCTTGCAGTTTGTGCATCTCGAATTTCACCAATGATAAAAATATCTGGGTGATGGCGCAACGATACTTTCAATAATTCTTGATAGGTCATTTGTGCTTTATCATTGACTTGTAACTGTAAAAATTTAGGTTCATAAATTTCAATAGGATCTTCAATACACAAAACTTGTTTTTGTTCTTGAGAGGCTGCACATTGGTACATTGCTGTTGTTTTCCCAGAACCTACTGGACCAGAAAAAATTATCAAACCTCGCTTTTGACATGCATTTAGTAGTTGAATTAGTTGATTTTGAAAAAAATAAGTTGCTTTTTTATGTTTGCGAGAATAAATCAAACGCACCACTAAAGATTCGCGATTCCAAAAATCACCTACACTAGATAAACGACAAAAAATGGCTGTTTGTTTTGTTTGATAAATCCAAGCACCTAATTGTGGACGCCTTTTTTCACTCAAACTCATATTAGCTTGATACTTCAAATAGTTAATCACTTGACTTGCTTGTGCCAATGATAAGTTTTGTAAAACTTCATAACCATTAGCTAAACTCAACTTAACTAAATAGTTGTCTTTTTGAGGTAAAAAATAAATATCACTTGCCTGTTTAGTCAGGGCTTGTTCAAAAATATCTTGCACTTTATCGTTCATCTACTCATCTCCTTTCAACTATTAAATACGAAAAGAAGAAATTATATTTTTTTCTATATAAAAAAATCACCAAATTTTCCATGAACGTTTAAAAATTAGCTATATACTAATCTTTAAACCTCACAAAAAATTTGGTGAGTTTCTTTAGAGTTGATCTTTAACTTGTTGATATGTTGGAATCGAAGGAATCGCACCTAACTTTTGAACCGCTAATGATGAAGCCTTATTAGCATAAAGAATTGCTTCTTTAATATTGCTAAAGTCTGGTTGTAATTGAGAAGCTAGTGCACCTAAAAATGTATCCCCGGCCGCAGTAGTATCAACTGCATCAACTTTAAATGCTTTAACAAAGCCTTCTGTTTGTCCACAGCGATAAAAGGCTCCTTTACTTCCTAAAGTGATAATAACATTTTTAACACCCATCTCTTGTAGTTTACATGCCGCTTGATGCTGACTTTCTTCATCAGTTACATGAATTCCTGTCAACAACTCAGCTTCTGTTTCATTTGGTGTAATCAAATCAACTAAACTAAAGAGTTGTGCTGATGCTTCTTTAGCAGGAGCTGGATTCAAAATAGTCGTTACTTGAGCTTGTTTTGCTAAATTAAATGCTGTAATTGTTTGTTCAATTGGTGTTTCAAATTGGGCAATCAAAAAATCAGCTGCTTGAATTTGTTCTTTTGCTTGATAAACATCATCATCTGTAATAGTATGGTTAGCACCACCATAAACTAAAATACTGTTTTCTCCGCTATCTTGTAATAATATGAAGGCTTGCCCTGTATCCTTTTCAGAAATAGTAACCTGACTAATATCCACCATTGATTCGGCTAAAAGTCTTTTCATCATTTGGCCATTTTCATCAGCACCAATTTTTCCCACAAAAGAAGTCTGTGCTCCTGATCTAGCCGCAGAAATTGCTTGGTTTGCTCCTTTACCACCACCGGCATTTTGTTTATTATGCATCTGCATCGTTTCACCTGGCTTTGGCAACCGCGTAATTTGTAAAATAGTATCTACATTCAAGCTACCCAAAACTGTTACTTTATTTGTCATAGTGGATATTTTCCTCCTAATTCTTCAATGCTATCTTTTTTATTTTATAATATCTTTGGTTTCAAAGCTACACCCAATAACAAATAAACACCAAGCACTAGCTGCTTGGTGTTTAGCTTTCTTATTCTTCATCTGGAAATTCAGCAGATGTAAAGACTTCAGCCACATCATCTTCGTCTTCTAGACGATCGATTAAACGTTGCAATTGTTCTACTTTGTCAGCTGGAACCGGTACAGTGTTTTGTGGCACCATTGTAATTTCAGCTGTTGCTAATTCATATTTCTTTTGTAATTCATCGCGGACTTCTTCAAAAGCTTTTGGATCGGTATAAATTTCAAAAACTTCTTCATCACTTTGTAAATCTTCACCACCAGCGTTGATTACATCTTCAAACATTGTATCTTCATCAACTTCTAAGTCTTCACGTGCAATAGCAATATAACCTTTGCGATCAAACATGAAACTTACTGATCCGGTTTCACCTAAGTTACCACCATTACGGTTAAAGTCTGTACGAACTGCAGATGCTGTTCTATTGCGGTTATCTGTTAAAGCATGCACTAAAATTGCGACACCTGCTGGTCCATAACCTTCATACGTAATTTCTTCGTAATCTGCACCGCCAGCACCCGTTGCTTTGTCTAAAGCACGCTTAATATTATCTTTAGGCATGTTTGCTGCACGAGCTTTATCCATCACCAAACGTAATTGTGGATTAGAGTTTGGGTCAGGACCACCACTCTTTGCAGCCATATAGATTTCTCGTGATATTTTTTGGAAAATCTTTCCACGTTTTGCATCTTGGGCGTTTTTGCGGCCTTGGATGTTATGCCATTTTGAATGTCCTGACATTTCTAATACCTCTTTCCGAATGTAATTGAAATTTTGGCGGTTAGCCACTATAAATACTATCAAATGCTTTGCTTTTTAGCAACTTTTTTTGAACAAAAAATATATCGACAAAGTAATGCTATTAAAATACCAACAATAGCACCAAATGTATCTAACATGACATCTTGAAATAAAGGAGTCCGTCCACCAGTTAGCATTTGATGAAATTCGTCAAAGCTAGCATAAAAAAATGCCCCCAAAACTACCAAAATAACACGCCATTTAAGCTTATAAGGTAAGCCTAAATACAAAAATAATCCCATTAAAAAATATGTTCCAAAATGTGCTCCTTTACGAATAAAAAATTCAACAAACTTATAGTATCCTAAACTAGAAATACTTACTTCACCTGTCGCATATTTAAAATGGATCCAACTCAAGGTTTCTTTAAAAGGTTGGTTGGCTAAATATTTTTCTAAAAAAGGAACTGATGTCTGTTGTTCATAGGTCATCGAAGAACTAATAAATAAAATAAGCATGATCAAAAATGCTAAACTTAAAAAAAGTACTTGGCGTAAATGACATTTTTTCATAAAATCTAATCCTATTTCAAAAGTTTTCAAAAAGGCAAGATACCTTTTAGCATCTTGCCTTTAATTCTTTATTTAGTAGAAGAACGTTTAATGTAGCCGTAAGGTAATTGAATTGTCTTTTCAGTCAATTCTTCTTTGTTCATCATCTTGGTCAAGAAACGCATTGCAACCGCACCAATATCATATAAAGGTTGGGTAATAGAAGACAATTGTGGGCGAACAATTTCTGTTAACTTAGAGTTATTACTTGTCACAACTTCAAATTCTTCTGGAACTTTCACACCGGCATCTTGAGCTCCATTTAACACGCCTGCAGCTAATTCATCATCACCCACAAATGCAGCAGTTGCCTTAGCGGAAGCCAATGCTGGCCATAACACTTCACCTGCACGATAACTGTAGTCTGTTTCAAAAACTAATTCTGGATCATATTCAATCCCATGTTTTGCCAAGACATTCTTATAGCCTTGTAAACGATATTCACTGTTAATTGGATCAGTCATTGGACCTGAAATAAACGCAATTCGTTGATTTCCATGATTGATTAAATCAGTAATAGCTTCTTCAACCGCTGCGACATAATCGATATGCACACTTTCAACTTCATTTTTTTGATCAACAGAACCAGCTAAAACAATCGGTGTCTTAGCACGATTAAACTGAGCTCGCAATTCATCTGTCAAATTATTTCCCATAAAGATAATTCCATCAACTTGCTTTGCTAACAAAGTATTAAGAACTTGAATTTCTTTTTGGCTATTGCCGTCTGAATTAGCTAAGATGATGTTATATTTGTACATTGTTGCCACATCATCGATACCACGAGCTAAAGAAGAAAAATAAAAGTTAGTTACATCTGGAATAATTACCCCAACCGTTGTTGTTTTCTTACTTGCCAAGCCACGTGCCACAGCATTTGGGCGATAATCTAATTTTTCAATAACTTCTAAAACTTTTTTACGCGTTGCTGGTTTAACGTTAGGATTACCATTAACAACTCGTGAAACTGTTGCCATCGATACAGCCGCTTCTCTAGCAACATCATAGATTGTAATTGTTTGTTTTTCCATGAAAAAATCTTCCTTTCATTTTTTGGTATTTTCATTTCTTTTTTACATAACGATATTAATTTAGCAGACTTTTCCAAAAATTGCAAGCGTTTCAAAGCTTTTTTTAGTTTTTATTTTCATAACACTTTCAATTTAGCTTATCTTATTTATTTTCATTTTTAAAGTGGTATAATTAGCTTGTTTCAAACTGTTATTTAAGGAGTGATTTTATGTCACACATTACTGCCGTTCAAAACTGGCTAAACACTAATGATTATGATTTAGCATATGTCAGTGATTTCAAAAATATTCAATACTTTACTGGATTTGGAAGTGATCCAATCGAACGCGTCTTAGCTTTATTTATTTTTAAAGATCAAGATCCTTTTATTTTCGCACCTGCTTTAGAGGTGGAAGCTGTCAAGGAAAGCGGCTGGAAATATCCAGTTTACGGTTATTTAGATCATGAAAATCCTTTTGAACTTATCAAGGGACATATTGAAAAAAGAATTCATAATCCGCATAAATGGGCAATTGAAAAAGGTAATTTGACAGTTAGTCGCTATGAAGCTATTAAATCAGTCTATCCTAAAGCAGAATTTATTGGCGATCTAACACCTTTTATCGAACACGAAAAACTTTACAAAACACCTGAAGAAATCGAAATTTTAAAGACTGCCGGTAAATGGGCCGATGTTGCCTTTGAAATTGGTTTTCAAGCCTTAGCTAAAAATAGAACCGAACAAGATGTTGTAGCTGAAATCGAATATGAATTAAAAAAACAAGGAATCATGCATATGAGCTTTGATACCATTATTCAAAGTGGTGCAAATGCTGCAGATCCACATGGTGCTCCCAAAAAAGATCTAATCGCGCCAAATAAACTTTGCCTTTTTGATTTAGGTGTTGTTTATAATGGCTATATCTCTGATGCTTCTAGAACAGTTGCTTTTGGTGAAATTGATGCTAAAACTAAAGAAATCTATGACGTTTGTCTAGAAGCCCAATTAACCGCTCAAGCAAGTGTAAAACCTGGTATGACAGCTGCTCAATTAGATAAGATTGCACGTGATATCATTACCAAAGCTGGTTATGGTGAGTACTTCATTCATCGTCTAGGCCATGGTATGGGGCAAAGTGAACACGAGTTTCCTTCAATTATGGAGGGCAATGATATGATGCTTGAACCAGGTATGTGCTTTTCAATTGAACCAGGAATTTACATCCCAGGTGTTGCAGGGGTGCGCATTGAAGATTGTGTTTATGTCACTAAGGATGGTGCCCAACCATTCACGCATACCCCTAAAGAATTACAAATCTTACCCGTTAAGTAGTATTTGGGGCTGGGAAAAAACTCAGCTTCAATAGAAAAAAGGCTCACGTCAAAAAATTTGGCGTGGGCCTTTTCTTATGGCTAATCTCTTGCTAATATTAAGTTGAACAAAACCAATAAAGGAGAGGTTAACCATGTACAAGAATTATAACACATCTGAACTAGAATTAGATATTACTACTTATTCATTAAAATTACCATCTGACCATATTGCAGTTTTAATCAGCCACTTCGTGGACTCAATTTCACTTAATATTCTTTTAGAAGAAACTTCACATACCGGTCGGCCTGCTTTTCATCCGGCTATGCTACTAAAAATGATGCTTTTTGCTTACCATGAAGCTGTTTTTTCTGACAGAAAGATTGCTAAATTAAATCAGTATTACCTTCCTATGATGTGGTTAAGTGGTAATACTCTCATTAGCTATAAAACTATCAATAATTTTCGTTCTAGTGATCATGCTAAAAAGATTATTCAAAAAGCTTTTGTTCTATTTACCCTACTTTTATCTCAAAATGATATGTTAGGTTCTAGTGATGCAATAAAAGAACTTATCAAAAAAACTGATATTAAACTAGTTGAGTTGGAAAAAGAAATTGAAGCCAAACCTAAGGTTAAAAAGGCGATTCAAAAAGCAAACGTGTTCGTCGTAAATTAAAGAGTATCAAACGTAAATTGAAAGAAGATTTTCTTCCTAGAAAAGTGAAGTATGAACGTGATAGAGAAATTTTCAAAGATCGCAATAGTTTCTCGAAAACAGATACTGTCGCTACTTTTATGCGATTAAAAGAAGACCACATGCAAAATGGTCAATTAAAACCTGCTTATAATTTACAAATTGCGACCAGTGGTCGCTTTGTTTTGCACTATGATATCTTCCCTAATCCAACGGATACACGAACGTTAGTACCTTTTTTGAAGTTTTTTTCTAATTTGGATTTATTTAAATACATTGTTGCGGATACAGGCTATGGCAGTGAAACCAATTATCAAGCAGTTATTGACAAGTTTGAAAAGATTCCATTGATTCCTTACGGAACGTATCAAAAAGAACAGAATCGTAAATACCAAAGAGATCCACAAAATATTAACAATTGGACATATTACGATAAAGATGATTATTATACAGACCCTGATGGAGTCGTATTTAAGTTCCAAAGATATAGTTCTCGTGTGGATAATATGGGGTTAAACGAGATTTTAAAGTCTACGTAGCTGATAAATTTCAAGCGACAAAGAAATTAGAACAATTAGCGAAAACTCAAAAGAGCCAACAACGGACCAAATCAATAAACTTAAACTGGGAATATTTAAAACATAAAGCTAAAGAAAACCTTTCTAGCGAAAAAGGTTCAACTATCTACCCAAGAAGACGAACAGATGTTGAAACAATTTTCGGAGATATGAAAGGCAATTTTGGCGTGCGCCGAGTTCATGTTAGAGGTGAAAAAGCAGTTCGAAATGAACTAAGATTATTGCTTCTGGCGATTAATATATCAAAATTATGGCATTCATTCCAAAAAAGAGGGATAAAATCCCTAAAAAAACGAACCAAAAATAGACATAATAGAAAAATAGCTGATCAAATTTCATTTTTAGAAATTCAATCAGCTATTTTTATGTTCAGACTGGTGCTTTTTTCCCAGCCCCTATTATCAATTAATTTTTAGGATAAAATGTTTCAGTTGGATGATCACTTTCAAACTCAGCTGTCGCTTTAGCTTCACCAAAAGCTGAACGACCATCGATAACGATATCATCTTGCATTTGTGCTATTTCAGCACTATCTTTGACTGCATCGATATCTTCTTTAGTTTGAGTGATGTAATCTTTTAAGTCAGCAGTTGCCTTTTTTAAAGATGTTAAAGCTTCACTAACAACTTGTCCTTCTCTTAATTCATCTGCTTTATCACTTAATTTAGTTTTTAAATTTCCCATTTCTTCTTCAACATCTACGCCAGCAGTCATTTCGTTAAAGAAGTTACGCGCATAACGGTCATATTTTAAGATTGTATCTCGACCATCAAGTAACATTTCATCAACTTTCATCGCAATCTTATCTTTTTGTTCTTCTGTCAATTTCATCGAAGCAATAAACGCAACGGCGCTAGCTGCACCTAAGCCTAATAGAAACGTTTTTTTCATCTTTTTTCCTCCTCGATTTATTTACCCATTATTTTTCTTTGTTACGTGAATAAAATTTCCAAATTCCCTTAGCTAATGCTAATCCAGTCGAAACTTTGGTGACATTTCCCATTGCTTGTGCAGAATCAGAAAGTTTCCCCGCCATTTGTCGACTAGCTTGATTTAAATCAGACACACTTTCACTAAGCTGTGCAACAGTTTCAAACAAAGGATCAACCTTCTTAGACTTTTGATTAACATCATCCATTAATGTATTAGTTTTGCTTAAAAGTTGTTCAACTTCATTTGAAAGTGCATCTGCATCTTTAGTTAATATTTCAATTGATTCATTAATTTGTCCAAATGTTCGAGCTAATTTAAGCAAAACACGCACTGCAAAAATGACAAGCACAACAAATGCAAGTGCCGCAATTAAGCCTGCAACTTGTCCCATGGTAAAAGTTATTTCCATTCAAATGTGCCTCCTATTTGTAAATACTGTCTGCTTAAAGCATATCATTCATAATGAAAAACTGCAAGTAAGCACACCTTGTTTCCGTTCACAAAAAATATTTTTTATTCAGTCATCTTGCTAGTTACTTGCCTAAAACATTCACCTTTCTATATAATTAAAGTAAATTATTAGTCAAAAATCTTAAGGAGTCACACATGTTTGCATCAATCTTATTAACTACTAAAACACCTATTCTTGCACCACAAATCACTAAGGATTCTAACATTTTTAAAAATTATATTGCCAATATTGACTGGGATGCAGCCCTTAGCAAAGTAATCGCTACTGTTATTTCACTTATTGTTGTTTCATTTTTATTTTTTATAATTCATTCACTGGGTAAGAAATTGATTAAAAATGCTGTCAAAAAAGGAAAATTAACTAAACATTGGAGCCAAGGCCGAATCGATACTGTCTATACTTTGTCACAAAACATTTTTCATTACACCGTTTTATTCTTTTATTTTTATGCTATCCTTTCAATCTTGGGCGTTCCTGTTGGAACACTTTTAGCTGGTGCAGGAATCATGAGTGTTGCGTTAGGTCTAGGGGCTCAAGGCTTTGTAACAGACATGGTAACTGGCTTTTTTATCTTATTAGAGCAACAATTTTCTGTTGGTGACTCTGTTAAAATCGGTATGATTGAGGGGACAGTACACGCCGTTGGATTACGGACTACACAAGTTTTGGGTTACGATGGAACACTTCATTTCATTCCTAATCGAAATATCACCATCGTTAGCAACCTTTCTCGTAACGACATGCGTGCTTTAATTGATGTCAGAATTGATCCTAATAAGGATTTAACTGCTATGAAAGACATTATGGCTGCTGTAAATGAAAAACTTGTCCCTAAATATCGCGATAATATCACTAAAGAACCAGTTATTATCGGTACAGTTGATACAGGAAATGGCGCTTTGGCGATGCGGGTTGTTATTTATACTAAAAATGGAGCACAAGTCAAAATTCAAGCCGCTTTTTTAGCTGCTTACCTACAAGAATTAACCAATGCCGGTTTTGATATTCCTAATCCAGCACTCAATTTAACTGCAAAATAATAAACTAAAAGGCACTCACAAATTTATTTAAATCTGTAAGTGCCTTTTTATTAAGCCTTCAAAAGCTGTTGTCTGTGTTTGAAATAACCAATAATACTTGTAACACCTTGCATAATAGCTGCTTCATTGGGATTAAAATGTTCAGAATGTAATGCATACGGACAATCAACACCTAACCAAAACATTGTTCCTGGAATCTTAGATAGCCAAAAACCAAAATCTTCTCCCGTCATTGCAGGTGATGTTTGAACAAAATTAACATCTGGATTTTGTTGCATGTACTCAATAAAACATGCTGTTGTTTGCGGATTATTTTCAACTGGTAAATATCCACCTTGATGTAAATCAATTTTAACTTCACATGCAAAACTTTGGGCTATCCCTTGTGCAATCTCACGCACCCGTTTTTGCAACAATAAATTATTTTCTTGTGTTAAAGCTCTAATCGTCCCATCGATACGACATTCTCCTGCAATTACATTTCCTGTTGTTCCAGCATTAAAATGTCCCAAAGTTATCACCCCTGCTTGGATAGGATCGATATTGCGACTGACAACTGTTTGAGTCTGAGTAACAAATTGCGCACCACAAACCACCATGTCGTTTGCCAAATGTGGATAAGCAGCATGCCCACTCTTTCCAATAAACCGTATGTGTATCTCACAGGTTCCTGCAAAAAGCGTTCCTTGACAACATCCAATTGTACCAACAGGAAGTTGTGGATTATCATGAAGTGCATAAATTTCATCTATTTTCCAATCACCTAAAGCATTGTTTTCATACATTTGTTTACCGCCACTTTCATTTTCTTCTGCAGGTTGAAAAATGAAAATTAAATTGTATTGCGGTTGATGATTTGCAAAATAACTCAATATTCCTAAAGCAATTGTCATGTGCAAATCATGGCCACATGCATGCATCTTACCTAAATGTTTTGAAGCATAAGGTAAATTAGTAGCTTCACTAACTGGCAAACCGTCAATATCAGTCCGATATCCCAACGTTTTAGTCGTATCTTTCCCCGTAACCTTTACCATAATAGCTGTTTGCCATGTCTTTATTTCTAAATATTTCTGTGGTAGTTGCGCAATAATTTCTTTTAATTTTTTTGAGGTTTCAAACTCTTCCATACCGATTTCTGGAATTTGATGTAAACTTCGTCTAATCTCAATTAATTGTTCTTCACTAAACATCATAAAGCCCCCTACACTGCATTTTCGTTTATCGTACCAAAAATTCCGCCTAACTCAAGGTTAAACGGAATTTCACTACTTATTAGAGTTTACGCAAATCTTCGACAATTTCTTTTTTTTGATCATCGACTTGATTAGCATCTTTAATCTTGCGTGCTGGATTTCCTGCAACCACTGTATATGGTTCAACATCTTTGGTTACGATTGAACCTGCGCCAACTACAGCCCCTTTGCCGACTCTTACACCTTCTAAAACTACGGCATTTGCTCCAATCAACACATCATCTTCAATAATAACAGGTTGAGCTGATGGTGGTTCAACCACCCCCGCTAACACTGTACCAGCTCCAATGTGGCAGTTTTTGCCCACTAAAGCTCGACCGCCTAAAATTGCTCCCATATCTATCATTGTACCAGAGCCAATTTCAGCTCCAATATTGATAACTGCTCCCATCATAATCACAGCATTATCACCGATTTCAACTTGGTCACGAATGATTGCTCCTGGCTCGATACGTGCATTAAATTTCTTTTTATCAATCATTGGAACGCCTGTGTTGCGCCCGTCATTTTCTACATGATAGTGCGTAATTTGTGGTGTAGCCTTTATAAAAGCTTCGACCTCTTGCCAGTCTCCAAATAAAACACCCGTCTTATTTTCAAGATAACTTTCAATTATATCTGGTGCAACTACTTGGCTTAAATCACCTTTAACATAAACCTTAACTGGGGTAGTTTTCTTTGCCTGTGCAATTGTTTTAATAATTTCATGTGCATCTAATTTTGCCATTTTATATCCTCCTAATTTTTTAAGGTTATCTCGTAACGCTTATCGAGTTCATGAACCATATGATTAACTCCTTTTAAAATTTCACGGCGCGTTACGATGCCTGTAAAAACTCCTTCTTGCGTCGTTACTACCAAAAAAGGATTATTAACAGATAGATGTAAGATATCTTCAATATCATATGGTAATTGAATTTTTGGCACGTCTGTTTGCATCACATCAGCTACTGTCAATTGATGTAAATTGCTTGGATCAATTCCATTTAAACCAAGCATCGTGTCAGTAATCATTGCTAATGATAATAATCCTTTAAACTTTTGTTCACTATCTAATACTGGAATTTTAGCATAGCGTGCCTTGGTTAAAACTAAAAAGGCATGATCTAAACGATTGGATTCTTGTACATTGGCGACAATCTCTGCTGGGATTAAAAACTTTTCTTGACGCTCACCAATCATTTCCTCAGCTACTTTTGATATCATCTACACTAGTTTGTTGCTAAAATTTACTCTAATCAAGTAAATGTTACCTTTTAAAACAACAAACTGCCTCCTTATCAACTATTTGCCAAAAAACAACGTTGTAACTCACGCAATCTTTTAGGTACAGTAATCAAATTACTATACCTATATTGTAGCGTGGAGCATTATAAAATTACAATAATAAAAATTTAATTTAATCCTTTCTTCTAAAAAAATCCTACTTCTTTTCATATTTCGTGTTTTTTTCACGTTTTATTTTCAGTTATTATTGACTGTTTCCATGCAAAAATGTATTATAGGAAAAGTGTTGAAGTAAGTGTGTAAGCACTTGTTCAGAATTTCATTAAATCATTTATTTTTAGGAGGACATCATGGACTTTCCATTCATGACGAAACTTGCTGCCGAATTTTTCGGTACGGCTATTATGGTTATTTTAGGTAACGGTTCTGTTGCCAACGTTGAATTAAAAGGGACAAAGGGATATCGCAACGGTTGGATTATCATTGCTGTTGGATACGGTTTTGCTGTTATGGTACCGGCTTTGATGTTTGGTAGTGTATCTGGTTGTCAAATCAACCCTGCTATGACCCTAGGTTTGGCTTTTGCTGGAGATTTCCCTTGGTCACAAGTTTTACCTTATATCTCAATGCAATTACTCGGTGCTATCGTTGGTCAAGCTGTTATTGTTGCTTGCTTTAAACCACATTACGATTTAACAGAAGATCCTGAAAGTATCTTAGGTACATTCTCAACTATCTGTGCTACAAAGAGCCACTTATATGCTTTCATCAACGAATACTTCGGTACTTTTGTGTTAATTTTTGGCGCTTTAGCAATCACACATTCACCAATTTTTGATCATGGTAACCAAGGCGCTGGTTTCATCGGTATTGGTTTGCTTGTAATGGTGTTGGTAACTTCTTTTGGTGGTCCAACAGGTCCTGCTTTAAATCCAGCACGTGACTTTGGTCCACGTTTATTACACGCTATCTTACCTTTAAAACACAAAGGTTTTTCTCAATGGGATTATGCTTGGGTGCCTGTTTTAGCCCCAATTTGCGCAGGTATTTCTGCTGCTTTACTTTACAAGGCAATCTTTGGTTTATAATATTTATGAAAAGAAGCTTTCATTAACGAGAGCTTCTTTTTTTTGCGATGACGCTTATCTGATTAAATGTTATAATGAATCTACAACATTTTAATCAATATTTTTAAGGATGGTACTTCATGTCTCGCTCACGTATAATGATAAAATTTTGGTATATTTTACGTTTCGTTTTACTATTGACTCTAATCTCTACACCGCAACTAGCCATCGTTTTTGTAATCAAAAATAAAGCTCCTATCTGGGCAGCTTGGTTGTTGTTTATATTTTTGTATCTTGTAGCAATCTTTTTTTTAATCAAGACATTAAAACCATTAACTAAAAAAATCTTTAAACCCTTAACTAAAGGTCAAATTAAAACCGTTTTATTAGTTTTTGTCGCTATTTATGGTTTAAATATCATATACTCTTTGCTTTCAAATAATACAGAAACCCAAAACAATCAAGTAATTAGCCAACTTTTTTCTTATAGTCCTGCACTCAAAGCGATGATGGCATGTATGACTGTTTTGTTTGCACCATTGTGTGAAGAATTACTATTTCGGGGAATTTTAATTAATTCATTTTCTCCCAAAAACTACGGTTGGGCATTGTTTTTTAGTGGCTTTCTTTTTGGTTTAGTCCATCTTAACAATTCTGTAATCGGCTTTTTACTCTACATGGGTATAGGTTGGTTATTGGCTTACAGTTATCGTAGACATAATAACTTAACCGTTAATTGGACGATTCATCTATTGATTAATCTTTTAGCCACACTTGCTTTGCTTAGCATTTAAAATTTTCACAAAATCTGTAATAAAAATAATATGTTACAGTTCTAAAAAAGAGAAAGGAGCTGGGAAAAAACTCAGTTTCAATAGAAAAAAGGCTCACGTCAAAAAATTTGGCGTAGGCCTTTTCTTATGGCTAATCTCCTGTTAATATTAAGTTCCCTAAAACCAATAAAGGAGAGGTTAACCATGTACAAAAATTATAACACATCTGAACTAGAATTAGATATTACTACTTATTCATTAAAATTACCATCTGACCATATTGCGGTTTTAATCAGCCACTTCGTGGACTCAATTTTATTTAATATTCTTTCAGAAGAGACTTCACATACCGGTCGGCCTGCTTTTCATCCGGCTATGCTACTAAAAATGACACTTTTTACTTACCATGAAGCTGTTTTTCTGGCAGAAAGATTGCTAAATTAAATCAGTATTACCTTCCTATGATGTGGTTAAGTGGTAATACTCCTGTTAGCTATAAAACTATTAATAATTTTCGTTCTAGTGATCACGCTAAAAAGATTATTCAAAATGCTTTTGTCTTATTTCCCCTACTTTTATCTCAAAATGATATGTTAGATAGCGATGATGCTTTATTTATTGATGGTACTAAATTAGAAGCTGACGCTAATCGTTACAGTTTCACTTAGAAAAACGCCGTAACTAAATTTGAAAAATCACTCGATGAAAAAGTCGCTAATACTTATGATCAATTAATTCAACATCAAGTTGATATCGCTATTTCAAAGGATATGTTAGGTTCTAGTGATGCAATAAAAGAACTTATCAAAGAAACTGATATTAAACTAGTTGAGTTGGAAAAAGAAATTGAAGCCGAACCTAAGATTATAAAAGGGGGTTCAAAAAACAAACGTGTTCGTCGTAAATTAAAGAGTATCAAACGTAAATTGAAAGAAGATTTTCTTCCTAGAAAAGTGAAGTATGAACGTGATAGAGAAATTTTCAAAAATCGCAATAGTTTCTCGAAAACAGATACTGACGCTACTTTTATGCGCTTAAAAGAAGACCACATACAAAATAGTCAATTAAAACCTGCTTATAATTTACAAATTGCGACCAGCGGTCGTTTTGTTTTACACTATGATATCTTCCCTAATCCAACGGATACACGGACGTTGGTACCTTTTTTGAAGTCTTTTTCTAATTTGAATTTATTTAAATACATTGTTGCGGATGCAGGCTATGGCAGTGAAATTAATTATCAAGCAGTTATTGACAAGTTTGAAAAGATTCCATTGATTCCTTACGGAACGTATCAAAAAGAACAAAGTCGTAAATACCAAAGAGATCCACAAAATATTAACAATTGGACATATCACGATAAAGATGATTATTATACAGACCCTGATGGAGTCGTATTTAAGTTTCAAAGATATAGTTCTCGTGTGGATAAATATGGGGTTAAACGAGATTTTAAAGTCTACGTAGCTAATAAATTTCAAGCAACAAAGAAATTAGAACAATTAACGAAAACTTAAAAAGGCCAACAACGGACTAAATCAATAAACTTAAACTGGGAATATTTAAAACATAAAGCTAAAGAAAACCTTTCTAGCGAAAAAGGTTCAACTATCTACCAAGAAGATGAACAGATGTTGAAACAATTTTCGGAGATATGAAGGATAATTTTGGCGTGCGCCGAGTACGCGTTAGAGGTGAAAAAGCAGTTCGAAATGAATTAGGATTACTACTTCTGGCGATTAACATATCAAAATTATGGCATTTATTCCAAAAAAGAGGGATAAAATCCCTAAAAAAACGAACCAAAAATAGACATAATAGAAAAATGGCTGATCAAATTTCATTTTTAGAAATTCAATCAGCTATTCTTATGTCCAGACTGGTACCTTTTTCTCAATCCCTTTAAAACTAGATTATATAAAAATTATTTTTACCATGCTTTTTAGCATAATACATTGCCTCATCGGCTTTTTGGTATAAACTATCTATATCATCGAATTGAGGTATGATATAAGCTGCTCCAATACTAACTGTTAAATTAACATTATGATATTTTGCAAATAATTTTTCATTGACAACCTTTAAAAAATTAGTCAATTTCTTTTCTAATAGTTGTTTTTCGATGGCATGCGTCAAAACAACCACGAATTCATCGCCACCTAATCTGACCTTAACGGCATCATTCCCAAATTGAGCACGCAAAATATCGGCAAATTCTTTTAGTAAAATGTCGCCTTGTAAGTGTCCAAATTGGTCATTAATTTCCTTGAAATTGTCCATATCCATAAATAAGATAATTCCTTGAGGATCTTTTTGTTTAATAATATTAGTAAGCTTTTTGATTAGCATCTTACGGTTATATAATTTAGTCAACGAATCCAAATAATTTTCATTTTGTGCCTTTTGTAAGGTTGCTTTTAAATTTTCTTTAATATTTTGCTCTTCAGTAACATCTTCAAAAAAAGTATACGATATCTGTTTTGAATAAGTATGATGTCCTAACAAAGTTTTACCATCAACAGTTTTAAAAATGCTGCTATTTTCGATTTTTGCATTTTCATCTGGTAATTCATTTAAGCGTTGTCCCTCTTTTTTCAATTGTTCTTTAAGTTTCACAACACATTCTTCTTCGCTTATACCTAGCAAGTTAGGTAAATTTTTAGAATAATATAGTTGATTAAGTTCGCGATAATACTCATACGCACCAAAGTTATCACCTAAAAGCGAAACTACACTAGATAAATGTTCATTTTTAGTTCCAATTACATTAATTAACTTGCTCAAATTTTGAGCCAGGCCATTTAATTCAGGTGTATGATAGTTAGAAAATTTCACGTTGTAACCTTGACAAAAACGTTTCGTCAAGAAATTTAAAGATTCAATATCTTTTAAAACCAACCGATCCATCATAAAGTAAACCACTAATAATGCAACCAATAACAAAATTAGCATGAAAAAAATGACATTGCCTAATTGTCCCAAGATTTTTTGCTCGATTTTATTTAGCTGTGATGTATATACAAAATACTTATCGGCATATTTTTTTGCTACCATCAACACCTTTTTTTGATTAAATTCAACAATAATCGGATTTTTGGTTGCCTTTTTGACCTGTTTTAATCGATTGTCAATATTTACTTTTTGTGTATTATTCCAAGAAAGTGCTAACAGCTTATTGTTTTCATTTAACACAAACAATGTACGGCTAGCCTGTGTGGGAATTGCTTTGGTCAACTGTTTTAAAGTTGCTTGACGTTGATAGCTTTGCCATTCACTATAAGGGATTTGCAGCTGCATGCTAGTTGTAGCACTCAATTTGCACACTAAATAAATAGTCTTTTGTTTCGTTACAGGATCTTTACCATTCAAATCTAGTATATATTTTTTAGCTGCATTATTCATTAATTGCCTAAGTTCACCTATTTGTAACAATTTCAACCCAATATTTTGCGGTTGACTACTTTGTACAACAACTGCATGCTCATTTAAGATATTAATTATCTGTATTCCTAAAAAATTTAAAGTTTCTTGCCATTGATTGGTATTTAATTGGGCTAAATTCTTTTCATTTGTAATTATTTGGGCTATCTGTACCCGTTTAAAATAATCTTTTGCAAATAAATTGCGTGCTTGTTTTTGATATTTTTCAAGCATCTGATAATTTTGAATTGACTGCTTAACTGTCACTTCTAGATTTTTAATTTCTGCATGAAACTCCGTATTGCGTAAATAAGTACTAAAAAATACTTGTAAGCAAATTATCAAAAGTCCCATAATAAGTGTCAATCTTACTAAGATTTTCTTTCGCATTTTGCCACCTTATTTCACACTTCTCAACTTTTTATGTTTAATAATCCAAGAAAAAAGTACTCTAAACATCCGATTTTTTTTAATCGGTTGAACAATTTGAGTTGATTTTTGTGCATAGGTCTGTGTAATCAAATAACTATATTGTTGCTTAGTTACAGTAGTAAATTTACAACCTATATAGACATCTTTTTGTTGTTCAGTAATTGTTATTCTTTGTGTTTCAAAAGCAATTTTTTGATCATCTATTAATAGCCATCCACTTAATTTTTGCTGCTTAGTACTATAATTTATTAATTTTATATGTGCGCCGTATTCACTTAAATCAACAACAAAAGCTTCAATTAGTTGTTGATTATCAAGTTGAACCTTAGCTTTTTTTTGGACTACAAATCTTTCAGCTTTACGGTAACGTGGACGTTCCATACACATAAACAAAGCCAATGTAATACTAAATAAATTATAGATTGCCCAAAAAATATTAAGATAGATACTATTTTCCTCAATACTCGAAGGTAAACCTAACAAAATCAAAATAGCTTTTATTATTCCATATAATGACAATATCCATATTATAAATAACGGCCAAGCTAAACGCCAGTTATAGTACCAGTGTTTGGTATTTATCCCTTTGTTAGTAACCACAAACTTATCATGCTTTTTAAAAAATACTTCGGCTAAAATTGCCTTTGACATATGAACAGAAAGCGATGTTTCATATAAATTGCTCACAAATAATGACTGCTTACCTTTAGCAATCAAATCAAAAGAAAGATGTGACGCAATAAAAGTTGGACCCCAAAACCATACTAAAGTAGTAAATTCAACATTCATACACAAAACACCAAAGCATAAATAACAAACAGGAGCCAATATAAAAATTAATTTTTTTAAGCCATAAAACCAATATAAGATACCATCTATATAAAAAATACGCTGAATTAAACTTAGTCCTTTGATTTTTAAGGGATTCCATTTACGCAAAACCTGAATATTGCCACGTCCCCAGCGATCACGTTGACTTACCATGTCTGCAAAACTTTCTGGTTGCAATCCGCTTGCTAAATTTTCTGAAAGTGCATAAGCATGCCAACCTCTACTGTGCAATAACATACCTGTAGCCATATCTTCGGTAATTACACCAACACTAAAACCACCAATATCCTCTAACGCTTTACGTCTAAATAAAGCATTTGAGCCAATAAACATAACGGCATTAAAATAATCTTTATGTTGCTGAATATCGCGCATGAAAAAATCTTGATCAGAACCTAATTCTTCAGCAGCAAATAAGTTAAATTGATAAGGATCCTCATTATAAAAGGTTTGTGGTGCTTGAATAAAGGCTAGTTTAGGATTACTAAAATAACCAACCATACGCATGAGCATATCTTGTCTTGGAATCATATCCGCATCTAAAATCAAGATCAACTCACCATCTGTAATACTCAATGCATTATTTAAATTTCCTGCTTTAGCATGTTCATGAGTTTTGCGTGTGATATGTGTCGCTCCATATTCTGCACATATTTTTTTAACACTTAAGCGACTTCCATCATCACAAACATAAACATTAACCTTACTTTTATCCGGATAATCCTATAGTGTTGCTGCTACAAGCGTACGTTTCAAAATATCAATACTTTCATTATAAGTTGCAATATAAACATCAATACTTGGTAATTCAGATAAATCATCAACTGTTTTTAGCGGACGTTTAAAATCTTTAGAAAATAAAAAATAAAATACTGCCGAATTTGCAAATCCTAACCATTCAGCTGCTAATAACAATATCCCTACAATTAAACTTGCTATACTTGACGTTGGTAACGTATAAAACGTTCTCCAAATCAAGTAAATTCCTGTAGTAATAAGCATCACTAACATCAAACCTAGCTTCATAAAGCGATACTTATGTCCGCCAAAATATAAAATAAAAATCAAGCTAATTACAATTAACTCAAAATAAAAATATTTGTCCATTTTTAATAACAGTCCTTAAATTTTTTTCGTTATCTAATTGTAACTAACTTTTGCCATTTTTGATATTAACTTGCTTGGAATATTTAAATTCATTTTGCGTCTATAAATTAAACTTATATTAAATAAAAAAAGGTTCTTATCAACGATTAAATATCGCTAACAAGAGCCTTTTTATTTACTATTTTATAGTTTCAAGAAGCGTCGCATCGAAATTCCTGCTCCTAATGCCCCGATTATCAAACCAATCAATGCCATTAACAAATCGATTTCAAACAAGAAAACATGTGGTGCAATTAAATGATAACTTGTGCCTCGCAAAGAATCTGAAAGAATCCCATAAGCCCAAATATACCCCACGTCAACAACGATTATGGGTAAAATTGCACCTAACAAACCAGTCCAAGCCCCTTCAAGAATAAAAGGCCAACGAATAAAGCTATTTGTAGCACCTACGAGTCGCATAATTTGAATTTCATCTTTACGTGAAAAAATCGCAATCCGAATTGTATTAGAAATTAAAAAGACAGCTACAAATAAAAGTAATAAACTAATCAAAATCCCCCAACGTTGAATGTTGGCAACAACTTTAAAGAGCTTCTTAGCAGATGCTCCGCCATATTTAGTATCATAAACATTGCGGAGTTTCTTAGCCTGCTTAGCAACTTTTAATGTCATCTCAGGAGAACTTGCTTGAACGACAAACACATCATAAAGTGGATTGTCGTCTCCCTTAAAGAGATTAAATTCTTTTCCATAAGTTCCAACAACATTTTCTAATTCTTGCTTACGACTAGAAAATTTGATATCTTCTACACCATCAATTTTGGCTAATTTCTTTTTCAATACCGCTTGTTGTTCTTTATTTGTTCCACGATCGATAACTACTCGAACCTGGACATCATTTTGAATATCATTTGCAACTTTATTGACGTTAAAGATAATCGACAACAATACACCAACTAACAACAACGTCACGGTTACCGCACCAATAGCGGCTATTGACATCCTTGTATTACGCTTTAAACTCTTTAAACTTTCGATCAAGTGGCGTTTAATTGTTTGTTTCTTCATCTTCATACAAACCTCCTTCTTGATCACGAACGATTTTACCACCAGAAATTTCTAAAACTCTATGACGGTACTCGTTAACAATATGGCTATTATGCGTCGCCATAACAATAGTCGTTCCTTGTTTATTGATTTTTTCTAAAATATCCATGATAATCTCAGCATTTTCAGGATCAAGATTTCCGGTTGGTTCATCGGCAATTAAAATCCCCGGACGATTTGCAATTGCACGTGCAATTGCAACACGTTGTTGTTCACCACCTGAAAGCTCATTAGGAAAGCTATTTTGTTTTTTGTCTAGTCCAACTAATTCCAATACATGGACTACACGTTTTTGAATCTCATCAGGAGATTTTTCGATAACTTCAAGTGCATAAGCTACGTTTTCAAAAACCGTCAAGCGTGGAAGCAACTTAAAGTCTTGAAAAACAATTCCAAGTTCTCTTCTGAAGTGTGGAATTTCATAATTTTTAATACTTTCCAAACAATATGCATTAACTTGAATATGACCAGAAGTAGGTTTTTCTTCGCGATACATCATCTTAATAAAAGTTGATTTTCCTGCTCCACTTGGTCCAACAACATAAACAAAATCACCCTGGTTAATTTTGACTGATAATCCATTAATTGCTGATACGTTATTAGGATATGTTTTATAAACATTTTTATATTCAATCACGATTTATGCCACGCCATATCATCTTACAATATGGCTTTTCCTTTCCAAAGTTTAATACTAACTTTATCGACAATGTTAATTATAGCAATTATTCCAACTATTAAGATTGCACTAACTTTACAAAATCGTTTCATTTCAGTGGCTTTTGTTGCAGTCGCTTTATTGTGGATTTTGTTTTTGTAACTTCCATTGCAAATAAGCATTAATAAAACCATCTAAATCGCCATCCATAACTGCTTGAACATTTCCTGTTTCAAAATTAGTACGATGATCTTTAACCATCGAATATGGATGGAAAACATACGAACGAATTTGTGAGCCCCAACCAATATCAAGTTGTTCACCTTGAATTGCAGCACGTTTCTTTTCTTGCTCTTCCATTTCAATTTGATATAACTTAGAACGTAACATACTTTCAGCTGTTGCTCTATTTTGAAATTGCGAACGTTGTGCTTGACTAGAAACAACTATTCCTGTTGGAATGTGAATCAATCTTACCGCAGATGAAGTTTTGTTAATATGCTGTCCTCCAGCACCACTCGCACGGAAAACCTCCATCTTAATATCTTCTGGTCTTAATTCAATTTCAACATCATCATCAAGTTCTGGCATTACATTGACTGAAGCAAATGAAGTATGCCGTCTTCCTGCTGAATCAAACGGTGAAATCCGCACTAGTCGATGTACTCCACGTTCACTGCGCAAATAACCATAAGCATTTAGGCCTTCAATCATTAAGGTCACACTTTTAATTCCCGCTTCATCACCTACTTGATAATCCAAAACATCCACTTTGAATCCATGTTGTTCAGCCCAACGTTGATACATGCGTAAAAGCATCGAACCCCAATCTTGTGACTCGGTTCCACCAGCACCAGGATGAATTTCTACAATAGCATTATCCTTATCATACTTTTCATTAAATAAAAGACTCATCTGATAAGCCTGTAACTTTTGGGATAACAAATCATATTGTTGAGCTAATTCTTCCATAATATTTGAGTCTTCTTGGGCCATTTCTAACAAAATTTCTAGCTCTTCAACCCCTTCACTTAATTGGTGAAAGTTTTCATATTTATTTTTTAATTCATTATTTTCATTAATTAATTTTTGTGCAGCTTGTTGATCATTCCAAAAATCAGGTTCAGCCATTTTTTGTTCGTTTTCTGCAATATTAGCTTCCAGACCTTCTAAGTCAAAGAGACCCCCTAAAGTCTGAAATTTTATCATTCATCTGTGTAATTTCGCGTTTGTAATCACTGTATTCCATGATAAACTATCTCCTTTAATAAAAACGGACCAAAGCTTTGGGCCCTAGTCCATTTTCAGACTTATTAACGTTTAATGTTTTGACGAATTTCAGCTTTCAAGAATAAACGTGAAACGTCATATTCAATATCACCAATCATTTGTTCAAACATTTGATAACCATCAGATTGATATTCAACCAATGGATTTAATTGCCCATAACCACGCAAACCAATCGATTGACGTAATTGATCCATCTCATCGATATGATCTGTCCAACGAGAGTCAACAACACGTAAAATAACAACTTTTTCAAATTCTAACATTTGACTAGCATCATAAAGTTGTTTTGTCTTCATTGCATAGTTGCTTTCTGCTCGTTGCATCAAGTAATCGATTAATTCTTGTTGGCTCTTACCTGTTAAATCACCGATAGTAATACTATCTTCATTAACCATAACAGCAATTGCAAAATCTAAGATTCCATTTAAATCCCATGCACTCTTATCGCCTTGTGTATGCATTTGCACGGTATGTTCTACCGTACGCTTAATCATAGACATGATAACATCTTTTAAGGAATTTTCTTCTAAAATAACTTGTTGACGTTGCTTGTAGATAACTTCACGTTGAGCACGCATAACATCATCGTATTGTAAAACTTGCTTACGTGTATCATAGTTATTACCTTCCACACGTTTTTGTGCAGATTCAACTTGACGTGAAATCATCTTAGATTGAATAACCGCATCTTCATCTGCAACTTTCATCTTTTCTAAAAACATCTTGATTCTTTCAGAACCAAAACGCAACATCAAATCATCTTCCAATGAAAGATAAAATTGTGTTACACCAGGATCAC
Source organism: Ligilactobacillus sp. Marseille-Q7487 (assembly GCF_949152225.1). Classification (NCBI taxonomy): domain Bacteria; kingdom Bacillati; phylum Bacillota; class Bacilli; order Lactobacillales; family Lactobacillaceae; genus Ligilactobacillus; species Ligilactobacillus sp. Marseille-Q7487. The sequence goes on along the minus strand of NZ_CASCJC010000001.1, from coordinate 577,870 downwards.
CTTGACGTCCTGAACGTCCACGTAACTGATTATCAATACGACGTGATTCATGACGTTCAGTCCCAATAACTGCTAAACCACCTAGTTCTTTAACACCAGGTCCTAATTTAATATCAGTACCACGACCAGCCATGTTAGTTGCAATCGTAACTGCACCACGTTGACCAGCATTCATAATAATTTCTGCTTCACGTGCATGATTTTTAGCATTCAATACAGCATGTGCAATACCTGCTTGATCAAGTAAGTGAGATAACAATTCAGACGTTTCAACAGCTACAGTACCTACCAAGATTGGTTGACCAGCTTGATGACGTGTCTTGATATCTTCAACTACTGCCATAAACTTACTCTTCAATGTTGGATAAAGTAAATCTGGACGGTCATCACGAATTACAGGTCTATTAGTTGGCACGCTAATAACATCCATGTTGTAAATTTCACGGAATTCTTCTTGTTCGGTCTTAGCAGTACCGGTCATTCCTGCTAGCTTTTTATACATTCTAAAAAAGTTTTGATAAGTGATGTTAGCCATTGTCTTCGTTTCTTCTTCGATATCAACACGTTCTTTAGCTTCGATTGCTTGGTGCAAACCATCAGAATAACGACGTCCATCCATGATACGACCAGTAAATTGATCAACGATTAAAACTTCGCCTTCTTGAACAACATAGTCTTTATCACGAATCATAATGTAATTAGCACGTAATGCATTATCTAAATGATGATTTAATGCAGTGTTATCTGGATCATAGAGATTTTCTAATCCAAAGTATTGTTCTGCTTTTTGAATACCTTCTTCAGTTAAAGAAACAGTTTTAGATTCTAAATCAATCTTATAGTCAGCTTCGTTTGTTAATGTCTTGGCAAAACGGTCTGTACGAATATAAAGTGTTGTCGTTCCAGTCGCTTGGCCTGAAATAATCAATGGAGTTCTAGCTTCATCAATTAAAATAGAGTCAACTTCATCGACAATCACAAAATTCAATGGACGTTGCACCATGTCTTCTTTGTAGACAACCATGTTATCGCGTAAATAATCAAAACCTAGCTCACTGTTAGTCGAATAAGTAATATCGGCTGCATACGCTTCACGTTTTTCTTCAGGGCTCTTACTTGCAATGTTTAAACCTACACTCAGACCTAACCAATTATACAATTCACCCATCTCTGTTGCATCACGGTCTGCCAAATATTCATTAACCGTAACAACATGAACACCTTCACCTGCAAGAGCATTTAAATAAACTGGCATCGTTGCTGTCAAAGTTTTACCTTCACCAGTCTTCATTTCAGGAATATTACCTTCATGTAAGATGATTCCCCCAATGATTTGTACACGATATGGATACAAACCTAAAACACGACGCGCAGCTTCACGCGCTACTGCAAAGGCTTCAGGTAAAATATCATCTAAGGTTGCGCCATCTTGATAACGTTGCTTTAATTCTGGAGTTTTTGCTTGTAATTCTTCATCAGATAAGGACTCCATCGTACTTGCATACGCTTCAACCTTATCTGCGATTTTTCCTAAACGGTTGAGTTCGCGCTTATCACTTTCAACCCATTTTTTTAAGACATTCGCCATGTCATAATTCCTTTCTATGCTATCACAAAAATTAAACTTTAAATAATTACTAATTCTAGTATACCAAACTACATTTTATCATTATTTATTAAGAATTAAAACTATCTATAATAAGTTTTCTTTTTTTCTAACCACTATATTACCATAGCATATTAACACTATTACGTTTATATCAAAAATTAGTATTTTTTTTAGAATAAAAATGCTCGAACATTTTGTCCGAGCATTTTTATTAATCATTTCTTAATCTTCATCGCTTGCTTCAATCAAACCATAGCGTCCATCACGACGACGATAAACAATGTTAATCCCTTGAGTTTCAGCATCTTCATAAATAAAGAAATTATGTCCCAACATTTCCATTTGTAAGACAGCTTCTTCACTATCCATTGGTTTTAAAGCGACACTCTTAGTTCTAACAATTTCAATTTTATCGTCTTTTTTCTCTTCAACAGGAGCAATCTCTTCAGCTACAAAATCAAATGATTTATAACCTTTTTCACGAGATTTACGGTTCAATTTAGTTTTATGCTTTCTAATTTGACGTTCCAATTTATCGGTCACTAAATCGATGCTTGCATACATATCAGGCGAGGTTTCTTCTGCTCGCAATACCAGATATGGCAACGGAATTGTCACCTCCACCTTGGCATTTTTATCCGTGTAAACCTTTAAGTTTACATGAGCCGTTGAACTGGATGTATCAGTAAAATATTTTTCAAGCTTATAAAGCTTCTTTTCAACATATTCTCTGATTGCGCCAGTAACTTCGATATTTTCACCACGAACATTTATTTTTAACATGGTAAACCTCTCCTTTCACGACTAAATACAGTCGCAACTACACTTATATAGTTTGGTATTTTTTAATACCTTTTCTATACTTCTATTATAATAGAAAACGATTAAATTAACAAATATTTCCACCTAATTTCGACAATTTTTTCGATATATTAAAACGTGTTTTTTTATTTATTTTATATACTAAAAAACGCATAAAAGGTTGTTTTACAAAAAATAACGTATTAAAAATCAACAAAAAAGTTTTATCCTAACCTTGTGAAGCGTTTACAATTTTTTTTAACGTGCTAAAGTAATTGATTTAATCATGCCTGCATTATGTTGTCTTAACAGATTTGCTGCATGATATAACGTCCGTCCAGTAGTGTAAATATCATCTAGTAAAACAACATTTTGCTGCTTTAAATCAATTGGTCCTATATAAATAAAAGGTTGTTCAGTCAGCATTCGTTGCTTCCTTGTTTTATGTGATTGTTTCTTGCGCTCTTTTATCTCTTTAAATGCTACTAATTCTGTCAACTTAAAACCTTTACATAGTCCTATAACCTGATTAAATCCCCTCGTTTGATAGGTTTGTTTATCAACTGGTATTGGACAATATATATAATCTTTGGAATAATTTTGTAAAACAAAACGACTAAATTGCTCTTGAAAAACTAAGCGCCAACGATAATCTCCCATAAATTTATAGCGTTCAATATAATCTTTCATCATATTTTGGTTGTATACATACAAAGCTTTATTGTTCAAGAGTTCGAGCCCCATTTTTTGCCAACGCTGACAATCCTTACATAAATCATTTGTTTCCTGCTTACGACCACAGCCTGGACAACAACTCGTTATTTGTAACGATTCAAATTGCGCCAAACATCGCGGACAAACATAAGTTGTCATAATTTTTTGCCATGAAAATAACCATCCAAAACTAAACTTATCAGTCAAATAGCGCCCACATAATAAACAATTAGCCATCATGCAACATCCTTTGTGCTTTTTGATTTAAGTACTTAATTTGCTTAATTGCTCCTTTAATAGTTTTAGTATATTCGTGACAAACAAAATACACATCACCTTTAGGTCGTTGTAAACTTCGCCCTGCCCGTCCAGCAATTTGAACCAAAGCAGATAGACTAAAGACTTCATCATCAGCTCCCAAAATTAAAATATTTAAGCGTGCAAAAGTTACCCCACGCTCTAAAATTGTAGTTGTAACCAAATATTGAAACTCACCTTGCCGCATCGCCAGGACTTTTTCAATTCGTTGTTCATCATTAGCATAGACCGTTTGCCCCTTTAGTGTTGGAAATAAATTTTGCATTGCTTCAAATACAGGTTGTAGTAAAGAAATGCGTGGCACAAAAAGCAAAAATGGTTCTTGGCGTTTAATCCAGTTGGCTAAAATTTTATCTAAATGTGCTAATTTATGCTTACCTTGTAACTTTTCTTGCCAATTAGGGCGCAATAATACTTTGGCTTGCGGTAATGGATGCGTATGAAAACGCATCGGTAAATAACTAACGCTAAACTCATGACGCTTGATTTTAGCTTGTAAATCTTTATCTGGTGTAGCTGTTAAATATAGCAAGGCTCCATCTACTTTTAATGCTTGCTTGGTTGCATATTCTAATTGTCGATTATGCACGAAAGGAAATGCATCAACCTCATCAATGATTAAAAGATCAAAGGCATGATAAAAACGTAAAAGCTGATGCGTCGTAGAAATAACTAATTGGGTGTAGCGATAGCTTTGATTAGCTGAACCATGTAATAACTGAATGTCTGTCCTTCCAAAAGCTTGTTGTAATCTGGGATAAAGTTCGTTACATACATCAACTCTAGGTGAAGCTAGACATATTCTTTTTTGTTCTTGCAAATTTTGTGCTAGCAATTCAAACAACATCTCGGTTTTTCCTGCACCAGTAACTGCCCAAAGTAAATGTTTATGACCACTAGTAACGTATTTTTTAAGTTCATTTGAACATTGTTGTTGATACTTGGATAACTTACCTTGCCAAGTTAACACTTCTGAGTTTTCCTTAACAAAAGCGTTAGGTTCATCTACACCGACTAAATAATCAAGTGTACTCATGCGATCTAATAAAATACAACTTGGACAATAATACTGATTATCAGGCAAATAAGCTACTTGCTTAGGCGTTACTTGACCACAACGTAAACAGCGAATCGTTTTTTTCTCTACTTTAATCATGGGATATTTTCGTATCTGTTGATTAACCAACAATTCTTTAGGAACTTGGCTTGCTGGAATGCGCCGTCCATATAATTCAGAAAGTTCCATGCTATCTACCTCCTACTTTAAATACGTAAAAAAGCACATCTTTTTTCAATTTATGGTAGAATTTATCATGAAACTAAAGAAAGGAAAAACAAAATGTCTGATCTATATTTAACAATTAAAGATACAGGAACACATGAAATTGTCATTAAAAAATCGCAGTTTATTTGTAATGTTGCGCGCACTACAACTAAAGAAGAAGCTGAAACATTCATTGAAAAAATCAAAACCCTTCACCGCCAAGCCACACACAATTGTTTTGCATATGTGATTGGACCAAACAATCAAATTAAACGTCAAAGTGATAATGGCGAACCTTCTGGTACAGCTGGCGTCCCTATTTTAGATGTTTTAGAAAAGATGCAACTTCATGATACAACAGTTGTTGTAACCCGTTATTTTGGTGGTATCAAACTAGGAACTGGTGGTTTGATTCGTGCCTACAGTAAGGCAGCTTCAGAGGCAATTAGACACACGGGAATTGTCAAAAAAGTCTTGCAACGCGAGTTAAATTTAAGCCTAAACTATCCTAATCTTGGTAAACTGCAAAACTTCTTAGAAAACAAACAAATTCCTATTACTGACACTATTTATACCGAAAATGTAACAGTTTGTTTTGCGCTTGATAACGATGAAATTGAAACATTTTGTGCTCAAATCACCGAACTTTTCAATGCTCAAATCGATATCACCATTGGAAAAGAAAAATTTCATGAAATTGAAGTCAAACTTTAATTTAGCCCTATCTTACAGGGCTTTTTTGTATAAAAAAGGCTGAATATAACATGCACCCTCTTTACTGGATATCCAGCAAAGAGGGTGCATATCAATACTCAGTCTTTATGTCTTTTATTTTTATATTCATCACTCAAAGATCCGACAGTCAAACGTCTAATCAAATTTAATAAAGGCCGCCGATCTTTGCCGACTAGGCCGATTACTTCAACAAAAATTTCTAGTCCAAACAAGGTCGCAATCGTCAATAAAACAGATCCCCAAAAGCTAGATAGTGGGTAAAGTAACGCAATAAATGAAAAAATCAAGGCAATTCCATAAATCACTAATACTGTTTGCCGATGTGATAGCCCCATTTGCAACAAGCGATGATGTAAATGATGTTTATCTGGTTGAGAAATTGGTTGTTTGTTTAACAGACGCCGTAAAATCGCATATAAAGTATCCGTTATTGGTACCCCCAAGATTACAACGGGAATAATAATCGTAATAAACGTTGCATTTTTTAGTCCATATAGCGAAAACACCGAAATCATAAAGCCGATAAATAAAGCCCCGGTATCGCCTAAATAAATACTAGCTGGATTGAAATTATAAGGTAAAAATCCAACCAATGCAGCGACCAAATTAAACATCATAATCGAAACAAATGTATTTGTTACGTTTAAAAAGAAAAATCCAGTCAATGCACTTGTCGTCAAGGCAATAATAGCAACACCTGTCGCTAATCCATCTAATCCATCAATCAAATTAATCGCATTAGTAATTGCTAAAATCCAAATAATCGTCAATGGTAAACTTAACCACCCTAGATAAACAACACCAAAAAACGGTAAAGTTAAGGTTGTCATACGAACACTAGCGGCAAAATACACGATTAAAGCAGCTAAGGTAATTCCTACTACCTTTTGCCAAGGTTTTAATTCATAAATATCATCTAAGATGCCTGTGGCTAAAATAATACATTCTGCAATGAAAAGCGCACCTAACTGTCCTATTGGAAATTGATTTTTTAGTAAAGTAAAATTAACAACATTAAAAGCGATAAAAATTGCTAAGCCTCCCATAGTTGGCATGGGAGTTTTATTTATTCTACGTGCATTTGGGTTATCAACAGCATTCACCTTAAATGCTAACTTTCTTACAAAAGGTACCAAGATAACCGCAAGTATTGTAGTCACAAAAAGTGACGCAATAACTGTATACATAAATTGTCCTCTTTCTTTTATTAGCAAAACGCGTTTGCTAAAAGGCCTGTAACCTTCACTATGGTATCATTATTATCTTACCATATTTGGACAATTTTGTTATAAATTTTCCATAAAAACTCGCCTATACTTCAAAATTTAAATATGTGTTAATCTTTATTTCTTTAAACAAAGCTTTTTACTAATAAAAAAATAGATGCTCCTTTGTCAATTCAAAGAAACATCCATCTATTAGCTTGTTTTATAAATCAATAATACTAATTGAAAAACTAATTAGCTTACATCATGCCCATTCCAGGATTTGGCATTGGCATTTCTTGTTTTGGTTCTGGCTTATCGGCTACAACTGCTTCGGTTGTTAATAATAAAGCAGAAACAGAAGCGGCGTTTTGTAAAGCAGAACGTGTTACCTTAGTAGGATCAACAATTCCGCATGCAATCATGTCTACCCATTCGTCGGTTGCTGCGTTGTAACCAACACCTGGGTTTTGTTCCTTAAGTTTTTCAACGATTACAGAACCTTCTTTACCAGCATTGATAGCAATTTGACGAACTGGTTCTTCTAAAGCACGTTTAACAATGTTAATCCCAGTTTGCACATCGCCACTTTCCTGTAAAGCTGCAACACTATCAATAACATTTACTAAGGCAGTACCACCACCTGGCACAAAACCTTCTTCAACCGCAGCACGTGTTGCGTTCAAAGCATCTTCAATGCGGTATTTACGTTCTTTTAATTCTGTTTCAGTAGCAGCCCCAACTTTAATAACCGCTACCCCGCCGGCTAATTTAGCCAAACGTTCTTGTAATTTTTCACGATCGAAATCAGAAGTTGTATCTTCAATTTGTTTTTTAATTTGCGCTACACGTTCGCCGATTTGTTCTTTAATACCCGCACCTTCGACGATTGTCGTATTTTCTTTAGTTACAGTCACTTTACCAGCGGAACCTAATTGTTCAATCGTTGTGTCTTTTAATTGTAAACCTAAATCATCCGTAATTACCGTTGCACCAGTTAAGATCGCAATATCTTGTAACATTTCTTTACGACGATCACCAAAACCAGGTGCCTTCACAGCAACCACGTTAAATGTCCCACGAATCTTGTTTAACACTAAGGTTGGTAAGGCTTCGCCATCAACATCATCGGCAATGATCAATAATGGACGACCTTGTTGTACGATGCTTTGTAATAATGGTAAAACTTCTTGAATGTTAGAAATCTTCTTGTCTGTCAACAAGATGTATGGATTTTCTAATTCGGCTTCCATCTTATCTTCGTCAGTTACCATGTATTGTGAAAGATAACCACGGTCAAATTGCATCCCTTCAACAACATCTAAAGAAGTATCAATTCCTTTAGATTCTTCAATTGTAATCACACCATCGTTACCAACACGTTCCATCGCATCAGCAATCAAAGCCCCTGTTTCTTCACTAGCAGAAGAAATTGCGGCGATTTGTGCAATATCACTCTTAGATTCTACGGAATGAGACATTGCATGCAAAGCATCAACAGCTGCTGCGGTAGCTTTTTCAATCCCGATTCTGATTCCAACTGGGTTTGCACCAGCCGTCACATTTTTCATACCTTCATTAACAATTGCTTGAGTTAAAACAGTAGCTGTTGTGGTACCATCACCAGCAATATCATTTGTCTTAGAAGCAACTTCTGCCACAAGCTTTGCACCCATGTTTTCAAAATGATCTTCTAATTCGATGGCCTTAGCAATTGTAACCCCATCGTTTGTAATTGTTGGAGAACCAAAAGATTGTTCTAAAACAACGTTACGACCTTTAGGACCAATTGTTGATTTAACGGTGTTTGCTAATTTATCTACACCGGCTAACATTTTTGAACGTGCATCTTCTGAAAATTTAATTTCTTTTGCCATTTTATTTTCCACCTTATCTAAAATCTAATTATCTTAGTCGACAATTGCAATGATGTCGCCTTCACGTACGACTAAATATTTTTGATCTTCATATTTAACTTCTGTCCCTGCAAATTTGTCAAAGAAAACAACGTCGCCGACTGTCACAGCTGGTGTAACTTTTTGACCATTTTCTAAGACACGACCCGCACCCACAGCAACAACTTTACCAGTTTGTGGTTTTTCTTTAGCATTACTTGCCAAAACAATTCCACCAACTGTTTGTTCTTCTTCTTTTTGAACTTCTAAAATAATTCTATCTCCTAATGGTTTAAGCACTGTAGATCCCTCCATCTTTTTTAGCACTTGCTTAACTAGAGTGCTAACAACTTACAATTACTACTATAATCACTTTCATCCAAAAATGCAAGCTTTTTTTATCACTCTCAAGCGTCGAGTGCTAATTTTTAGCGATAAAGCCTGTTAAATCAAGCTTTTTCATCTGAAAAATAATCTGCTAATTGTAGTCTTTCTTTAATCTTTTACTAAAGAATGCTATAATACAAACAGTTTTTTAGGAGGATTAAAGATGACACTGCAAAAAAATATTTTAGCTTTACTGACAACTTATTTAGGCTTTAATCTGTTAGAACTTTTATGTGGACAATTTATTGCCAATAATGATTTCTTATATCCAATATTAACTATTTTAAATCTTTGCTTGATCATAGTCTTACTAAGCTTAAACCATCACTATCAAGCTTCTAACAAGATTGAGCAAGGTGTTAAAATTAATAAACTAAGATTAAGCTTATTAATTTTAGGCACAAGCATTGGACTTTTTATCGTCCAGACATTTGGACTTTACTTTGAAAATATTTTTTTGCATCAACCTGCCTTTTCACAAAATACCAATCTTTTGATAGCTATTACACAAAAATATCCTTATTATTTAATCGTCATCGTTATTTGTGCTCCAATTTGCGAAGAATTAATCTTTCGTAAAGTTTTATATGGTAACCTAAGTGATTACTTTAATATTGGGCTATGTTTAGTCGCTTCAAGCATGTTATTTAGTGTCGCTCATGGTGATGGGCATTATCTAACCTATTGGTTGATTGGAATGCTTTTGGCACTTTGTTATCGCTATAGTCATACTATTTTAGCGCCGATTTTAGCACATCTAATCATGAACGCTATCGTCTTGTGGCTTAATTTTCAATAAAAAAATTCCCAAGCATGAAAACTTGGGAATTTTTTATTTACCTGGTCCAAAATGATCCAAGAAGTAAACTAATGTTTGTAATTCATTAGTTAAATCAACATTTTGCACCCGAACTGTCTCAGGCACAGTGATACGTAACGGGGTAAAGTTTAAAATACCTTTAACCCCCACTTCGGTTAACTCATCAGTTACCTTTTGCGCAACCGATGAAGGAACGGTTAAGATTACAACTTCAATTTGTTGTACAGTTAATTGTTCTTTCATATCAGACATTGGATAAATTGGAACACCACTTTGAATTGTACCAGTGATTTCTTCATTAATATCAAAGGCCGCACTAATACGCACATTATTGCTTTTATGGAAGTTAAAGTTTAACAACGCATGTCCCAAATTACCGACACCAATTAAGGCTACATTAGTTAGCTTATCTTGATTCAAAGTTTTCTTGAAAAATTCTAGTAAACTTTCAACGTCATAACCATAACCACGTTTCCCTAATGCTCCAAAATATGAAAAGTCTCGTCTGATAGTGGCAGAATCAACCTTAACTGCTTCTGCTAATTCCGTTGAAGAAACACGCTTTTTACCAGAATCAGCCAAAATATTTAAATAACGATAATAAATTGGTAGTCTTTTTGCGGTTGCTTGTGGAATTGTAGCTGCTACCATTCAAACCTAGACTCCTTTCCTATTAAAACTATATACATCAATTTTAACATACGCGTATTTAAATTTGAACTATTCTGCACAAAAAAAATGCCGTCTTATCCCTTTTTTTAAAAACGTTATGTAACTATTTCACAAACTTTCAGAAAAAATTTCGCGCTTTTTTAATCAAGAAAAAATACAAAAAACTTTTTATATTTACAAAAATTTATCAGTTACGCTACTAGCTTTATTTAGTACAAACAATAAACTCAATTACTTAACACGCTTTATCATTTTACAATTGGATATTTAAGTATGATGTAGCATATATCAGCGAAAACTTATTACTATGTCAATTTAATCTAAGCTCTAAAACAATAACATTTTTCATCAAAAATACAAGTCTACTTTTTTTCATTATTTTCAGTATAATAAAAAAGATAGAGTAAAAACTATCTTGACGCCCGTCATGATATAATTAATCTATAATTACAAAAGAATATCTAAAAAAGCGCGACCATGCAAATTTAAGAGATATTGCTGTATCACATTAGCGCAAGTGTAATTTCTAATGGTACACTTATTCATGGCTAAATTAAATAGAAAAGGTGATTTACATGATTTTATTGCAAGTCCAACAAGTTGCACGACATTTTGGTGCAGAGATTTTATTTAAAAATGTTAATTTAGATATTCAAGATAATTCAAAAATTGCTTTAGTTGGGCGCAATGGAGCTGGCAAATCAACGCTCATCAAAATGCTCATTGGACAAACCAAACCCGATGCAGGTAAAATTAGTCAACGCAAAGATTTAACAATTGGCTATCTTGCCCAAAATAGTGAGTTAACCTCAAATAAAACAATTTTTGAAGAAATGTTGAGTGTCTTTGCACATCTTAAAAAAATTGAAGAGCAAATGCACCTACTCGAACAACAAATGGCCCAAGATATTGACCATCATTCAACCAAATATCAACAACTTTTAACACGTTATGATCAATTACAACATGATTTTAAAGAACAAAATGGTTATGGTTATGAAAATGAAATCCGCTCAGTCTTACACGGTTTTCACTTCTATGAAACAGATTATCAACGCTCAATATCTTCTCTATCCGGAGGGCAAAAAACACGTTTAGCTTTAGCAAAGTTACTTTTAGAAAAACGTGATTTATTAATCTTAGACGAACCAACTAACCATCTTGATATTGAAACTTTAACTTGGCTTGAAAATTATCTTCAAAGTTATCAAGGTGCTTTATTAATTGTTTCTCATGACCGTTACTTTTTAGATAAAGTTGTCAACGAAGTTTATGAATTGAGTCAACAAACTTGCCATTACTATAAGGGCAACTACTCTTATTATATTGATGAAAAAGCTGCACGTCTCAAACAACAATGGAAAAATTATGAAAAACAACAAGTCCAAATCAACAAGCTTGAGGATTTTGTTAATCGTAATATTGTACGTGCCTCAACTACTAAACGTGCACAAAGTCGCCGTAAACAACTCGAAAAAATGGAGCGTTTGGAGCGACCTGAGGGTGAGCAAAAAGGTCCTCATTTTAGTTTTGTTCCCAACAAAACTAGCGGTGATGTTGTTTTACAAGTCACAGATGGGGCAATTGGTTATGATGACAAAATTTTAGCAGCTCCTATCAATCTTGATTTGCGTAAACAAAATGTCATGGCAATTGTTGGGCCAAATGGGGTTGGCAAATCAACACTTTTAAAAAGTATTCTAGGCCAAATTCCGTTTATCAAAGGTGAAGCTTTTATTGGAACAAATGTCCAAATTGGTTATTATGACCAAGAACAAAAAAATCTTCATCTCCAAAAAACAGTTTTAAATGAAATCTGGGATGAGCATCCGACAACTCCCGAAAAAGATATTCGCTCGCTTTTAGGTAGCTTTTTATTTAGTGGCGATGATGTTAAAAAAATAGTTCACAGCTTATCTGGTGGGGAAAAAGCACGTCTATTATTAACTAAGCTTGCTATGCAACACGATAACTTTTTATTATTAGATGAACCGACAAACCATTTAGATATCGATAGCAAAGAAGTTTTAGAACTTGCTTTACTCGAATATCCAGGAACCATTTTATTTGTTTCCCATGACCGTTATTTTATCAATAAAATTGCAACTTCAATCCTTGAGATTCAACCAACTGGTTCAACACTTTATTTAGGTGATTATGATTACTACATTGCTAAAAAAGCAGAACAAGAGTTATTAAAAGAACAAAAGTTAATGCAAAATGCACCACTTGCCGAACAATCATTGGTTTCACAGGCAAAAAAAGATTATCAACAAAGTAAAGAAAAACAAAAACAACAGCGTAAATTAGAACGTTTAGTAGCCGAATTAGAAAAACAAGTCGAACAACTTGAAGCTAAAAAACAAAAAATCGAAGAACAAATGGCTGATCCTTTGCTTTTTAACGATGTTCCTAAGCTAACAACACTGCAAACCGAATTGACTAAAACAAATGATCAACTTAGTCAAGTAGAGAATACATGGGAAGAGCATTTGCTTGCTTTAGAAGAATTTTTAAATCAATAAACCAAAAATCGTGAAACAACGTACAAACGTTATTTCACGATTTTTTTAGTCAATCCAATCAAATTCTAAACTTGGATTAGCATTCAAGCTCAAATCTCCAACTTCGCCGGCTTGATAAGCCACATAGCCTGCTGCACCTATCATTGCTGCGTTATCACCACACAATTTGAGTGGTGCTTTGATTAATTCTACCGTTGGAAAAGCTTTTAGCTCTTCTTCAATTCGTGCTCGTAAACCAGAATTGGCCGCCACACCACCAGCTAAAATCAATTGTTGACACTCAAAATTGTTTAATGCTTTGATTGTCTTTAGTGTTAACACATCAATTACACTTTGTTGAAAACTTGCTGCTAAATCGACCTTTGAAAGTTCTTCACCAATTTGATTAGCATGATGCAACGTATTAATAAAGGCACTCTTTAGACCGCTGAAGCTAAAATCATAGTTATCTTCTTTTTCCATAGCTCGTGGAAAATTAAAGGTATCTTGACCTTGTTTGGCTAACTGATCAATTTCTTTTCCAGCTGGGTAGGCTAAGCCCATCACCCGACCGACCTTATCATATGCTTCACCTGCTGCATCATCTCTAGTTTCACCAATAATCTTAAATTCATTTGGAGCAGGCAAATAAACTAACTCAGTGTGCCCACCAGAAACAAGCAACGCTAATGCTGGAAACTTAATTTCACTCACAAAACGTGTTGCATAAATATGACCAGCCATATGATTAACAGGAATCAACGGTAAATCATAAGCAAAAGCCACCGCCTTAGCTGCCGTTAAGCCTACTAATAGCGAACCAACTAAGCCAGGACCATATGTTACTGCCACAGCATCTAATTGTTCATAAGTTACATCTGCTTGTGCCAAAGCAGTTGCGATACAATCGGTAATTTGTTCGATGTGATGTCGACTTGCTACTTCCGGAACAACACCACCAAAACGGCGATGACTATTAATTTGAGTTGCCGTGACATTAGCTAAAATTTTATGTCCATCTTCAATTATCGCAACACTTGTTTCATCGCAGCTTGATTCAAAAGCTAAAATTAAATTTTTCTTTTTTTCACACATTATATCCATTCCTTTTTAACTTTGATATCTTGAAAATCTCGAATATATTGCAAGGCTGTTTCATTATCTGCATAATAATTTAATTTACTTGCTACACATTTAAATCCAAGTTGTTCATACAAATGTTGCGCTTTAACATTACTTTGGCGAACCTCTAAGCTGATTTGATTGCAATCATATTTCTTGGCTGCAGCAAATAACGTTTGTAACAATGCTTTACCTATTCCATGCTCTTGATAAGCCGGTAAAACAGCAATATTAGTTACGTGTGCTTCTTTAGGCGCATATCTTAAATTACACCCTACAAAAGCAATCATTTGATCTTGATCTCTAACAATTAAGTATAATGATTTAAAATCATCCGCAATTTCTTTTGAAAAAGCATCATAATCCCAAGGCATTTGTCCTTCATAAACCGCACGTTCTACCGCTAAGATTTCAGGAATCGAAGGTATCAAAGCCTTACACAAAAAATAAGTTTGCCCTGAAACTTGTATTTCATGATTCGTAAACTCGATTTTCTTTGCTTCTGGTTGATCAACCAAAATTTTTTCTAAGCTTTCCTTAAATTTTTTCAACATATGTTCCATTATCTACGATTCCTTTATCAGGATTTTTTTCTAACCATTGAACTTCTGCTTGTGTCAAGCGTAAATAGCTTGGAACAAAGGTCTGAATATCAACTGGTTGTTTTTGTTGTCCAAGTCTACCTAAAACATAGGCTTGAGGATAATTAAACCACCCATTTGCAAAACTAATCTTGCCTCCCGCACATAGCGCTGTAATTTGTTCTTGTAAATTCAAGACATCTTGTCCAATAAAACAAGGATTTTTGTCCTTAACTTCTTGACATAAAGCTGCTAATGACACATGACGATCAGTCATTTTTACTTCCAGATGTCCATCTTGATATTGATACACACCGGCAAAAACATTTTCTCTTCTAGCATCAAATAAGGGCACCAGTAATCTTTCTTGCGCACTGTTAGCATCAAAATTAGCCGCTAATAATTCTAAGCTCGAAACACCGACTAATTGTTTGTCCAACGCAAAAGCTAGTGTCTTGGCTGCCGTAACACCAATCCGTAAGCCCGTATAAGATCCAGGACCTTTAGCGACTACGATTCTATCAAGTTGCGCAGGTTTTAATTTACTTTGTTCCATTAACATTTGGATTGTTGGCATTAATGTTACACTATGATTTTTGCCAACCGTTAAAGTTGTTTGTGCCAATAAATTTTCATCATCTAACACCGCTACGCTTAGTGCTTGATTGGATGTATCTATCGCAAGTGTTTTCATATAAACCCCTATCTTTCATCTTTATGTTATTTATCACATCATATCTTATCACACTCTGCTTAACTTGCAAAAATCTTTTTAAAAATCGCTATAACAGTATACTTTCTTTGTAAAAATGCGTATAATTTTGAATGAATCATTTTTGAAATTTAGCTAAAGGAGCCTACAAATGAAAAAAATTCTTATCTTACACACCGGTGGTACTATTGCAATGTCAGAAGATGAACACGGTGCTGTCGCTCCTGGTAGCGAAAATCCATTAAATCAATTCGTCAATCCTTTTACCACCGATTTAAAGCTAATTACTGAAAATATTTTTAATCTTCCCTCACCGCATATGGAGCCACAACAAATGCTTCAACTTCAAAAACGTATCATGTTGGCGATTGATGAAGGTATCGATGGTGTAGTCATCACTCATGGAACCGATACTTTAGAAGAAACAGCTTATTTTTTAGATTTGACTATTCCTACTACATTTCCGATTGTTTTAACCGGTGCAATGCGTTCAGCTAATGAAATTGGCTCAGATGGCTTGCATAATTTTCGGTGTGCAATTCAAACTGCAGCAAGTAAACAAGCTGCTGGTAAAGGCGTCTTAGTTGTAATGAACGATGAAGTCCATACAGCACGCTATGTCACCAAAACACATACTACCAATGTAGCAACTTTTAGAACTCCAACATTTGGGCCAATCGGTTTGGTCTCTAAAAATGGCGTCACTTTCTTTGAACAGTTACTTTTACACACTGCTTTGCCAATTGAACATGTGGTTGATCATGTCTATTTAATCAAAGCCTACGCCGGTATGGATCCTGAATTACTAGCTAATTTAGCTAATTCAAACACTCAAGGAGTTGTCATCGAAGCTTTAGGCGCCGGCAATTTACCTCCACGTGTCTTAGATGCCTTACAAAAATTACTTGATTTAAATATTCCAGTAGTTTTAGTTTCACGTTGCTTTAATGGTATTGCTCAAGATGTCTATGATTACCAAGGTGGCGGTGTGCAACTTAGCCAAATGGGCGTTACTTTTTGCCATGGTTTAAACGGACAAAAAGCACGAATCAAACTTCTTGTTGGTCTAAGTGCTGGCTTAAGTGGTCAAGAGTTAGCAACCTTTGTCACTGATGCAGTTTCCTAATAAAAAACGTTGTTAGTAAGCATGTAAAACACACGTTACTAACAACGTTTTTTTACTAATAAGTAATAGGGAGGCGTTTCCGTTAAACATTTTTTAGCTATTCGCCAACCGGCTTGCCGATAAAAAGCTAAAGCCTGGTGGTTGTGGCTGACACATTTCAAATACACAGCGTTCTTACTGGTCGCTAAAACCGTAGCTAGCAAGGCCGTAGCTAACCCGCATTTGCGCCAGTCCTTGGCCACAAAAAGATTATGCACAAAGTTATCGGCCCGCCAAAAAGTCAAAAAGCCACAAACTTTTCCCGCTACTTTAGCCACATAAATTTCTTCACCCGCCACACTTTTCAAAAAAGTCGGATAGCTTGCTACCTTCTCTTGCCAGCTAAACTCGGCATCCACAATTTGCTTAAACAAAGCATAAACGTCCACTAACTCAGTTGAAGTCGCTAAACTAATCGTCAAATCAGGCATCTTTTTTCCTCCACTCACATTGTGCTAAACAGTTGATATTATCTGCAGTCACAATTTGATGACATGTCGTTAAATCATCTTTAAAATACACTTGACTGGTAACCTTTTGTCCATAACGCACTTCTTGTTTATATTGAATATTCATCTTAACTAACTCATGCTGTGATAAAAAGGCTGCGTCTAAACAATCCAACATCCAGTCAAAATAATGTACATTATTAACATGATGATTACTATCAATGTCCATAAAACGAACATTATATTGTTTTTGACCATTAACTAATGTCAGTGGCTGAAGGGCTGCTAACCGTTCAATTTTTTTACTTTCTAACGCTTCATATGGCGTAATCAATTCCGGAATCATCCGAATAATCTTTCGTGTTTTTAAGTCCATCAAAACAAACACACTATGCATATGCACCAATTCTTGACCTGTTTGATCATGAATCCAAAAGTCGCGATAACAAAAATACGGATTATAACTTTGAGCTTGAGTACTCAATGTCACAACTTCATCATTTTGCGGTAAGTGTGTAATGTCTATTAAATGTTGCGTAATAACCCAACCACAACCATGACTATTAACCACTTCGGTCGTTAGCCCTAATTGATCACTTTGATTTTCTGAAGTTAAAATCAATAAATCAACCATATGACCGATGTTGATTTGTTTAGTCACATTTGTTTCATAATACACTACACGATGCTGTTCACTAAACTTTTTGCCACTCATTTTAGACACCTTCTATTTGATGATATTCGTTATAGACAACTTGCTTTTTCAAACCGTTTTCCTTGGCAACTTGTTTGATTGCTTGATTAGGTTTTTGCCCAGCTTGAATCAAAGCATCTACTTGTTGTTTAAGCGATAAATCACTTGACTCCTTTTTATGAGCTTGTAATTGTGCGAAACCTTGTGAATTTCCTTGTACGATTAAAACAAATTCACCACGAATTTCTGCATCCTCGCTCCATTCAAGCGCTTCTTTTAAGCTACCACGTAAATACTGTTCATAACGTTTAGTCAACTCACGACAAAGTGCAATTTGCCTGTTTTCCCCTAAACTATCACTTAAAATACGCAATGTTTTTTTCAAACGATGCGGAGCTTCATAAAAAATCATGGTCGCCGTTTGATATTGCAACTGCTCTAATTGCTCTTTTAAATCTTTGGTTTTACGTGGCAAAAAACCGTAAAATAAAAATGGCTGTGGTGCTAATCCTGATGCAATCAATGCTGTTAAAGCTGCATTTGGCCCTGGCAAAGCCACCACGGCAATATCTTCTAAAATACATGCTTTAACCAATTCATGTCCAGGATCACTAATTGATGGCATACCAGCATCACTAACTTGTGCAATATTTTGACCAGCCTTTAACTTAGTCACTAACTGCCCAATTCTTTCTTGCGTATTGTGCTCATGAAAGCTAATCTGTGGCGTTTTAATCTCAAAATGATTCAAGAGTTTTTGTGTATTACGTGTATCTTCAGCTGCAATCAAATCAACTTGTTGCAAAGTTTCGATTGCTCGCGGTGTCATATCAGTTAGATTTCCTATGGGGGTAGGGACCAAATATAAACTTCCCGTAACCTTAGTTTCTTTAAAACTGCTAACTTGTTGTAATGTCAATGTCTTTCTCCATAAATCACATCTTGACAAAAGACACAAGGTTCATCATCGATTCGACGTGAACCATACATATTGTCAACATTGCAGACGTGAAATCCTTCATCATATAATTTTTCTAAGTTTCGCCGTGATTTTGAAAGGCCACCTTCATTGTTTGCGCCTTTATTTTGCTTGGATTCAAGCTCTTGCAAACGTTCACGCAGATGCTGATTTTCAATCTCTAATTCTGCATTTTTTTCGATTACCCGTGTCATTTCACTTTTTACATTTTCAAGCATACCAGCAATCGTCAAAGTTTGGGCTTTCATATCATCAAAACTGTCATATAATTCTCGTTTATTCACAAAATCACCTTCATTTCAATCACTATTTTATGTGATAGCAAGTGAGCAATTTCAAGGTTAATGCTTCTAACAAGCCTTGAAATGAAACATTAAATGTCATTTTTTTAGTTGTTTCTAAGATTAATTCTATTCCTTTTGTCAATTGTTCAACAGTTAAATTTGCACCTTTCGTTTGTAATTCTTGACTCTTAGCACTAAAAGCTAAATTTTGTGTGAGTGCTTGATAATGAATCAACAAACTATCGCGCGCCAACAACAATATTAATTGCAAAGCCAATGTACGTTGTTTTTTGGGATCACCTTGTTCAATTAAAGGTAATATTTGCGTTTGAATCATTACAAAACTACTAGGTTCATTTTGTAAAATCCTTGCATACCATTCAAAAATAAGTGCACTCAATTCCCAAAAATCAGAATCTTCAGCCAACACTTGCGCTTGAGTTAAGCTAGTTGTTAATTGTACTAATAAATCCACTTGCTTAGCAGAAATATTTCTTGCTAATAGTTGTTGTTTCCGTTTAGTTTGACTAAGGGTTTCTAATTCAAACAACTGACAACGCGAAATAATTGTTGGTAAAATTAAATTAGCATTACTCGTCAATAAAAAAGCTGTAACTTGTCCACTAGGTTCTTCTAAAAACTTCAACAAGCTATTAGCTGCACTAGTTGACATTTTTTCTGCCTCAGAAATGATAAAAAATTTACGTGCACTTTCTAACCCACTTTTACTGAATTCGGATTTTAAATGTCTAATTTGTTCAACTTTAATACTTGTAGCTTGCGGATCGACTTCTACTACATCTGGATGAATTCCTTGAGCAATTCGTAAACATTCCGAACATTTTTGACATGGTCCAACTTCCGTTTGATTTAGGCAAAAAACTGTTTGTGCGCTATACCGCGCCAAGGCTTTTTTGCCTAAGCCTGTGTCTCCTACTAACAAATACGCATGTGCTAACTGCTTTTTTTGAGCAAGCTTTAAAAAATGTTGGCTCAGATTAGGCTGTAATTGCATAATTGTTTCTGACATGATATCACGACCTAGAAATGATGAAAGGCTTCGATTGGTAATACAAATACCGTTGCACCACCAATTTGAACTTCTAATGGATATGCACTTGTTGCTTCTAGTGGAGAATCTAAATTAACAGGTGGTGCCATAAATTGCTTTCTAGTTTCAGAAGTTTCTTTAATCAATTCCAAAACCTCATCAACGCGTTGATCATCAACCCCAATTAAAAAAGTTGAGTTTCCTGAACGTAGAAATCCCCCAGTTGAAGATAACTTAGTAGCAGGTACATTATTTTCAATAAATACATTACTCAAGCGATTACTATCTTTATCTTGAACAATTGCAATAATTAATTTCATCTTTTTTCCCCCATTTCTTTGAATTTACTTAAAAAATTCGGCTAATTTATTTTCTAATAGAGCTAAGACTTGGGCAGTAACATCTGCTAATGATTTCCTTGCATCAATTTTTATAATGCGTTTAGGATTTTCTCTTGCCAAACACAAATACTGTGCGCGTACATCTTCATAAAATTGTAAACTTTCTTGATCTAAACGATTAACTTCATCTTGACGATGATTTTTAATTCGTGCCAAACCAACCTCTGGCTCAATATCAAAGTAAAATGTTAAATCTGGTTGTAAACCATCAGTAGCAAATTCATTAATCTTAGCAACTTGATAAACACCTATATGGCGTCCTGCTCCTTGATATGCTAAAGAGCTGTCGACAAAACGATCACATAACACTAATTTTCCTTCATTTAATGCTGGCAAAATTGTGTCCACTAAATGCTGTCGTCTGGCCGCCGCATACAACAAGGCCTCAGTTTTTTCATCCATTTCAGTATTTCTTGGATCTAAAACGATTCCTCGAATATCTTCTGAGATGCGGTTGCCACCAGGTTCTCTAGTTAAAATGTAATCATTTTTTTTACTTGTTTGATTTAACATTTCAACAACGCTGTTTAACACACTTGTTTTCCCAGAACCATCCGGACCCTCAAATGTCACAAAAATTCCTTTCACTTAAAAAACTCCATTACTATTATAATCTATTATTCTTATTGTACTTTACAATCCTAGAACTTGTCCATGTTCTAGCAACAATCTCTTTTAATAATGTAAGAAACAGCGTCAAATCAAGTCACCTTAATTTAACGCTGTTATACCTAATAATCAATCACCGATTTTTGAATTTTTCCCTTAACTCGACGAATACGTGCCTCTTTATACAAAAATTGATACTTGGCTTGAGCTAATTTTGTTTGTGCCAACAATTCATCATCTAGTTCATATACGGCTGCTTGCGTTTGTTTAGCATGATTCCAAATATCTGTCGCTTGCATAATATCTTCTAGCAATAATTCATCATATTTTAAGCGCAATTTTTGCTTATTTCTCCCAAACACTTTCTCACTTCCCTAAAGTTCTTGTCTACCTTCAATTGCTTTAAATAAGGTCATTTCGTCGGCATATTCGATATCACTTCCAATTGCTAAACCATGAGCTAAACGTGTCACTTTAATATTAGCCGGTTTAATCAAACGTGAAAGATACATTGCTGTAGCTTCACCTTCAGGAGTTGCATTAGTCGCAATAATAACTTCTGAAATTTCTGGATTACTTTGCAGTCTTTTTAAAAGACTAGTAATATTTAAATCTTCAGGTCCCTTTCCTTCAACAGGCGACAACACCCCGTTTAAAACATGATATAATCCATGATATTCATTGATTTTTTCAACCACTAAAACATCTTTGGGTTGTTCTACTACTAAAATTTGTGTTTGATTACGCGACTTATCAGCACAAATAATACATGGATCATTTTCTGTAATATTGCCACATATATGGCAATAACACAAATCATGCTTGACCGCTAATAAAGCTTGAGCAAAATTTTTAACAACTTGTTCATCCATTTCAATCGTATAAAATGCTAAGCGAGCCGCTGTTTTTTCACCAATCCCTGGTAGCTTTTGATAACTATCGATTAACTTAGCAATTGGTTCTGGATATTGCATCGCTTTTCCCACCAATCTTTAAGTTTAAAAACCAATTCCACGGGTGTATTTGCCCATTGTTTTTTGCGTATGTTCATCTATTTGCTTCATGGCATCGTTGACAGCCATAATCACTAAGTCTTGTAACATTTCAATATCGTCAGGATCAATAACTTCTTCTTTGATTGTAATATCTGTCATTTCATGAGCACCATTAAATTGAACACTTACTAATTCATTAGAAGAAACGCCTGTAAAAACAGTTTCATTAAGCTTAGCTTGATCTTCTTTCATTTGTTTTTGTAATTTTTGCATTTGTTTCATCATACCTTGCATGTTTCCCATTCCACGCATCATAATAAATCATCCTTCCATATTTTAATCTTGGGTTACTTCAATTAATTCTTCTCCAAAAAGTTTAATTGCCTCATCTACAAGTGGCTCTGGCTTTGCCGTTAATTTAGGCTCTTTTGGTTCAACCACTTCTTCTTTGGTAGCCACCGGCTTTAATTGCTTGATTGGCTGTACTTGTTTGCTAATCTTTCCTGCCTTAAAGCGCGTAACATAATCTTGTCTAATCTTAGGCCATTGACTTTCTGGTATAAAGCAAATAACTTCATCATGCCATCCCAATAGCTCTTTTATTTTATCACATAATTGTGAATCTTCCTGTGCAGCTTGACATAATGCATCAATTTTTATAGTGATTAATGCTCCTAATAAGCCACACGCCACTGGATAAGAAGCTGAAATCTTTGCCCGCAACTGTGTTGGTAGTTGCATCAAGATATCATTCCATTTTTGTTGCAACTCGATTAAAGAGTCACGTTTAGCATTCACTAAAATTTGATCAATTTTATCTTGTTCAATCTTAGGTTCAAGTTCTATAGCATTGGCTAATTTTCTTGGAGTTGCTTGCCTATTATTCGCCAACAACTGTGCAACTTGTTGTTTGAGCTTAGCGACTTGTTGTTTTAATTCATTAACTTCACTCAAATCTTGTATTACTTCTTTTTTCTCAATCACTTGCGTAGCAGACGCCACCTGAGTTAATTTAACCGTTAAAACTTCCAGATATATTGCTGCATGTGCACTAAAACGCATAGATTCTTGACTAGTATTTAAAGTCTCGATAATACGATAAAAAATTTCTGGGGCAATATTTTGTGCCATTTGCTTGAAATCTTCGTTTATCAGCTCTAATTGATCTTCTTCAACAACTTGAGGAGCCTGACAATACAACAACAAGTCACGACAATATTCAATAAGCTCTTCAATAAATCTTTGTGGATCTTTTCCTTGTTCCAAAATTTGATGAACTGTCATTAAAGCCGCTGACGTCTCATTAGCAAAAATTTGTTGCAAATATTCTTGCAAGCTTTGTTGTGTTACACTTCCTGTTACCAATAAGGCATTTTCAAAAGTTACTTCATCATCTTCACCAAAAGAAATAACTTGATCTAAGATACTTAAAGCATCTCGCATCCCACCTTGAGCTGCTTTAGCAATCAACTTGAGTGCAGTTAATTGATATTTTACTTGCTTTTGCTCTAAGATATATTGCATTCGCTCTAAAATATCTTGAGGTAAGATTCGCTTGAAATCAAAACGTTGCGTTCGTGAAATAATCGTTGGCAAAACCTTATGCGGTTCAGTAGTTGCCAAAATAAAAACAACGTTAGCCGGTGGTTCTTCTAAAGTTTTCAATAATGCATTAAATGCACCTGACGATAACATATGAACTTCGTCTATAATGTAAACTTTGTAATCCGCTTGAGTAGGTGCATATTTAACTTTATCACGAATCTCACGAATTTCATCAACACCGTTGTTAGACGCCGCATCAAATTCAATTACATCATTAAGACTACCTTGCGTAATTGCTTGGCAGATTTCACATTGATTACATGGCTCCCCATCAACTTGATGCTTACAGTTGATGGCCTTAGCAAAAATCTTAGCCGCTGATGTCTTTCCCGTGCCTCGTGGACCGCAAAATAGATAGGCATGAGAAATCTGTTGGGTACTTATTGCGTTTTTTAAAGTTTGTGCCACTAACTTTTGTCCCACTAAATCAGCAAAACACTGCGGACGCCAGACACGATATAATGCTTGATAACTCATTTTATGTTCCTTTCTATTAGCTACAAAAAAACCCGATCTTATCGAAAAGACCGGGACTCAATTTCCTCATAACTTAAGGCACATGTTAAGCCAAACTTAGTGCTGCTTCCTTCCGGACCTGACACGCTTCATAAGGTCAACATTGCCTCAAGGCCTTACGGCATCTATTATGATACCTTAAAATCAAAAATATTGCTAGTCTTTTTCATTATTTTTTTGCCTAATTGCTCCAAAAAAATTTTGGAGTAAGGCTTGACATTCTTGGTAACAAACACCTTTAGTTACTAAACATTGATGATTAAAACGCCGATCTGCCAATAAATTAAGTAAAGTACCTGCAGTTCCTGCCTTTAAATCATAGGCTCCATAATAAACCTCGGCAATTCTAGCGTTCAAAATTGCTCCACTACACATTGGGCAAGGTTCAAGTGTTACAAACAGTTTAGCGCCATTAAGGCGCCAACTTTGCAATGCTTGATTGGCCTGACGTATTGCTTGAATCTCAGCATGAGATGTTGCGTCATTAGATGTTTCACGTAAATTATGTCCTCGACCAATAATTTTTCCATCTACAACAAGTACACATCCAATGGGAACTTCACCTAAATCAAAAGCCTTTTTAGCTTCTTTTAAAGCTTCTTGCATGAAATATTCTTGCTGTTTTAGCTCCATTGCATTATTCCTCTAATTGTTTAGTACTTTGTAAAATAAAGTAGCCTTTGTCTTTAGCAATCACTTCGCAATTCCCAAAAACTTCCAACATCTTTTTTTGAGCTGAAGGTGCACCTTGCTTTTTTTGAATTACCACTGTCAAAGTTCCTTCAGGGGCTAAATGTTGTTTTGCTTGACTCAAAATATTATGCACAACCTCTTTACCTGCACGAATTGGCGGATTAGTGATAATAGCAGCATAATCATTTTTAGTCACTGCTTGATAACCATCTGATTCAAAGATAGTAACATTGTTTAAACCGTTTTGTATGGCATTTTTCTTAGCCAATTGCAATGCTAATAAATTAACATCAACCATATCAACATGAACATCTTTAAACTTATACGCCAAAGCCAATCCTAAAGGACCATAACCACATCCTACATCTAAGATATCACCATTAATTTGACTATCTTGCAATGCTGCTAGTAATACACGTGAACCATAATCAACAGTTGCTTTTGAAAAGACTCCATTATCCGTACTAAAAATAAAATTATGTTCATATAACGTGAAATTCCAAGTCTT
Organism: Ligilactobacillus sp. Marseille-Q7487; assembly: GCF_949152225.1. Taxonomy (NCBI): domain Bacteria; kingdom Bacillati; phylum Bacillota; class Bacilli; order Lactobacillales; family Lactobacillaceae; genus Ligilactobacillus; species Ligilactobacillus sp. Marseille-Q7487. The sequence goes on along the minus strand of NZ_CASCJC010000001.1, from coordinate 552,582 downwards.
TTCGTTATGTTTTACCTCTGGATTTCTAGTATAGTAATAATTTGTCATATTTTTTTAACTCACTTTCTGTTACACTACTATGATACGGACAAATTTAGTGAAACGCAACTAAATTTATTCGACTCTCTTGACGTGTTTTTCTACTCTTTTAGATAAAAAATTTCTCCATCTTTTTTCTCAAAAAAAATGGCAATTTTTCTTTTTATCCCATAAAAATTCACTAAAGCCACAATTTACAACGGATACAAGATGTTGGGATGAAAATTCTTCAAATGTCAATATATTGTATCAAAATTGTTTGTGTAGTATAATAATCTTCGTTAAATACAAAGGAGGAATCAACTGCTTATGAGTCTAGAATTATATACCAAAGATAACTGTATCCAATGCAAAATGACCAAGCGTTTCTTAGTTGAACATAATATTAATTTTGAAGAAAGAAATCTTTCAACTTCACCAGAATATATCAATTATTTAAAAGATAAAGGCTTTGCCAGTGTGCCAGTCTTAGAACGTGATTCACAAGCTTTAATCAGTGGTTTTCGTCCTGATTTATTAAAGCAGTTGATTGCACAATGAAAATTGTTTATTTTAGCGTCACCGGACAGACTAGACGCTTTGTAAAAAAACTAAACTTTCCTAGTACTTACGAAATAAATGCGGCAGCACCTTTAATTGAAGTCGGCGAACCGTTTATCTTGATTGTTCCAACTTATGATGAGGAAATCACAGAAGCGGTCGACGACTTTTTAAGTTATCGCACAAATTCTCACTATTTTAAAGGTGTTATCGGCTCTGGCAATCGTAATTTTGCCGAGCTTTTTATTTTCACTGCAAAAAATATCGCACACAAGTATCAAGTCCCGTTGTTGTATGCATTTGAATTTAATGGTACTTCAACAGATGTAGAAAATGTAAAGAAAGTGGTGGCACAACTTGAGTCTTAAAGATATTGATATTAATCAGGTAACCTATTATGACCTCAACAATCAAGTCAACATTCCGCTCGACGGTAAGATCCAACTTAACAAGGATCAAGAAGCTCTATCAGCCTTTTTAAATGAAAATGTCATACCTAATTTGATGACATTTCCAACTTTAAAACAACGCTATGATTTTTTAATTCAAAACGATTATCTCGAAAGCGAATTTTTAGCTAAATATGACTTTTCTTTTATTGAAGAATTAACTGCCAAAGTCTACGCTGCTAAATTTACTTTTAAGACTTTCATGGCTGCCTATAAATTTTATGCTCAATATGCATTAAAGACTAACGATAATCAAGCTTATCTTGAAACTTTTGAAGATCGTATCATCGCTAATGCCTTATATTTTGCTGATGGTAATCAGCAATTAGCTTTAGATTTAGCTGATGAATTAATCAACCAACGCTATCAACCCGCTACACCTAGCTTTTTAAATGCTGGGCGCAAGCGTCGTGGTGAATTAGTTTCTTGCTTCTTATTACAGTTAACCGATGATATGAATTCTATTGGCCGTGGAATCAATTCAGCCTTGCAACTTTCACGTATCGGTGGTGGTGTCGGTATTTCCTTGAGTAATTTACGTGGTGCTGGTGCCCCTATCAAAGGAATTCAAGGGGCTGCTTCTGGGGTTGTCCCTGTCATGAAATTATTGGAAGATAGTTTTTCTTATTCCAATCAGTTAGGCCAACGTCAAGGTGCTGGAGTCGTTTATTTAAATATTTTCCACACCGATATCATTGACTTTTTATCTGCTAAAAAAGAAAATGCCGATGAAAAAATTCGAGTTAAAACATTATCATTGGGTTTAGTTGTCCCAGATAAATTCTATGAATTAGCTAAAAATAATGCTGATATGTATCTTTTCGATCCTTGGGGTGTACAACGTGTTTATGGTGTGCCATTCTCTTATGTAGATATCACCAAAGAATACGATAACATGTGTGCTAACCCTGATATCCCTAAGAAACGAATCAACGCGCGTGAATTAGAACAAGAAATCTCTAAATTACAACAAGAATCCGGTTATCCTTATATCATCAATATCGATACGGTCAACAAGGTTAATCCAATCGATGGTAAGATCATCATGAGTAACCTTTGTTCCGAGATTTTACAGGTGCAAACCCCTTCTTTATTAAACGATCGCCAAGAATACGAAGTCTTAGGAACAGATATTAGTTGTAACTTAGGTTCAACCAACATTGCCAATTTAATGGCTTCACCTGATTTCGGTAAATCAGTTGCAACGATGACACGTGCATTAACATTTGTAACTGACAATTCAAAAATTGATGTCGTTCCTTCGATTCGCCATGGTAATGAGCAAGCCCATACAATCGGTCTTGGTGCAATGGGATTACATGCCTTTTTAGCCAAAAATCAAATCCATTATGACAGTCCAGAAGCCGTAGAATTTACTAGCATTTATTTCATGTTATTAAACTATTGGACACTAAAAGCCTCTAATACGATTGCCAAAGAGCGCAAACAAGTTTTTGTAGGTTTTGAAAAGAGTAAATATGCGGATGGGACTTACTTTGACAAATATCTTACTGATAAATTTGTGCCAACTTCACCTAAGGTTAAAGAATTATTCCAAGGTATCTTCATCCCAGATAAACAAGCTTGGCAACAATTAAAAGAAGATATCAAACAAGACGGGTTATATCATCAAAATCGTCTGGCTGTCGCTCCAAATGGTTCGATTTCATATATCAACGACACTACTGCTTCGCTTCATCCAATCATCAACAAGATTGAAGAACGCCAAGAACGTAAAATCGGTAAAATTTACTATCCGGCTCCTTATCTTTCAAATGAAACACTAGCTTATTACCGTTGTGCTTATGACATCGATATGCGTAAAGTCATCGATGTTTACGCTGCAGCTCAAGAACATATCGATCAAGGAATGAGTTTGACTTTATTTATGCGTTCTACAATTCCAGCTGGGCTTTATGAATGGAAAAATGGCCGAACAGACAAGATGACTACACGTGATTTGACGATTCTACGTAACTATGCCCACCAAAAAGGCATTAAGTCAATCTATTATGTGCGCACATTTACCGACGATCAAAGTGAAGTTGGTGCTAATGAATGCGAAAGCTGCAGTATCTAACATGAAAGGAAACGTTGTAATGAGTGAAAATTATAAAGCAATCAACTGGAATATTTTAGAAGATCAACTTGATAAGGCTACCTGGGAAAAATTAACCGAACAATTTTGGTTAGATACACGTATTCCCCTCTCAAATGACCTAGCCGATTGGCGAACTTTAAGCAGTGCAGATAAAGACGTCATTGCTAAGGTTTTTGGGGGATTGACGTTGCTTGATACGCTTCAATCTCAAGATGGTATGAGCTCTTTGAAAAAAGATGTGCGTACACAACAAGAAGAAGCTGTCTTAAACAATATCGAATTCATGGAATCGGTACATGCTAAAAGTTATTCATCGATTTTTTCAACGTTAAATACCCCTAAAGAAATTGATGAAATTTTTGCTTGGACAGATAACGAGCAAACTCTTCAATTTAAGGCACAAAAAATCAATGATATCTATCAAAATGGGACTGCTTTACAAAAGAAAGTTGCCTCTGTTTTCTTGGAAACTTTCTTATTTTACTCAGGTTTTTACACACCACTATATTGGTTAGGACGCAATAAAATGGCCAATGTGGCCGAAATTATCAAATTAATTTTGCGTGACGAATCTGTACATGGAACCTATATTGGTTATAAATTTCAGTTAGGTTTTAACGAATTGACAAGCGAACAACAAGAAGAACTCAAAATGTGGGTTTATGACTTCTTGTTTGAACTATACGAAAACGAAGAAAAATATACCCATCTGTTATATGATCAAGTCGGCTGGAGCCAAAAAGTGTTAGTCTTTTTACGCTATAATGCTAATAAAGCTTTGATGAATCTAGGATTAGATCCACTTTTCCCAGATACAGCTGATGATGTCGATCCTGTTGTAATGAATGGTATTTCAACTTCGACTTCTAATCATGACTTCTTTTCACAAGTCGGAAATGGTTATCTTTTAGGCAATGTTGAAGCGATGTCTGATGATGATTACGACTTTAAGTTTTAATACTAAAAAAACATTTGTTAGGCTGTTGCCTAGCAAATGTTTTTTTATATCTTTTTGAAACGTAATCGTAAAGCATTTAGCACCACACAAAGTGAACTTAAACTCATTGCACCTGCTCCAATCATTGGATTTAACAACGGACCTCCAAACAAATATAATCCTCCCATTGCAATCGGAATACCTAATAAGTTATAGATAAATGCCCAGAAAAGATTTTCTTTAATATTTTTGACAGTTGCTTGGCTTAATTTTACTGCTTTTACAACATCAGTTAATGAATTACGTTGTAAGATAATTTGCGCTGATTCCAATGCAATATCAGTTCCTGAACCAATCGCAATCCCAACGTCAGCTTGACTCAACGCCAAAGCATCATTGATCCCATCGCCAACCATCAAAACAGAATCTCTTCGTTGCAGTTTTTGAATGATTTGCGCCTTTTTTTTAGGTGTTACTTCGCTATAAACTTCTGTGATATTTACTTGTTGAGCAATTTGTGCTGCGACTTTTCGATTATCTCCTGTCAACATAACAACTTCTAAGCCTAACTTTTGTAGATTTAATATCGCTTGCTTACTATCTTCTTTGAGTGCATCGCTAATTTCAAATATTGCAACTAATTGCTTGTTGAGTGCTAAATAAATTGGACTTTGCATTTGGCTTGTTAGCTCTTTGGCATCACTTACATCAACAAAAAATTCTTCCAATAAACGTTGATTACCGATTAAAACTTCTTTTTGCTCAATTTGACAAGAAATCCCCTTACCAACTAAAGCTTCAAAGTTATCACTTGCTAATAAAGGCAAGGATTGTTTTTTAGCTTCTTTAATCAAAGCTTGTGCAATTGGGTGTTCTGAATTTTGTTCAGCACTTGCAGCCAGTTGTAAGGCTAGTTTTTTAGAAAAACCACCTAAAGTTTTATTAGCTACCACTTTAAAATTACCTTGTGTAATCGTACCTGTTTTGTCTAAGCAGACTTTTTGCACATGACATAACTTTTCTAAAGCTTCACCGTTTTTAAACAAAATCGCCTTTTTAGCTCCTTGTCCAATTCCAACCATAATTGCTGTTGGTGTTGCCAAGCCTAAAGCACACGGACACGCAATCACCAATATTCCAAGCATTATTTTCAAACAAAAAGTCAAACTTTGATGTCCAATAACCAACCACGCCAAACCAGTTAAAAATGCCAATAAAATAATACCTGGTACAAAAAAATAAGCAATTTTATCCGCTAAACGAGCCAACGGTGCCTTGGTTGATTGTGCTTGTTCAACTAATCTAACCAGCTCTGCTAATAATGTTTGTTGACCAACTTTAGTCGCTTTAAATTCAAAACTCCCAGTTTGATTAAGTGTTGCGGCATAAACTTTGCTTTGAGCTTGTTTTAGCACTGGTTGACTTTCACCGGTTAGCATTGCTTCATCAACTTGACTTTGACCACAAATCACTATTCCATCAACCGGAATTTTTTCGCCTGGTAAAACCCTAATAATATCTCCGACTTTAAGAGTAGCCACGTCTACCAAAACTTCCGCTTCATCCGTCACTAAGCGCGCTTTTTTAGGTGCTAAATCCAGTAATTGCATGACTGCTTGCGATGTTTTTCCCTTTGCTTTTTGTTCTAAGAAACGTCCCAATAAAACTAGACTCAATACAACTACTGTAGCTTCATAATACAGGCTCATCGTTAAATGATGTTGCCCTTTAAAAATTAAAATTGTTGTCCAAATACTACTCAAATAAGCTCCACCAGTTCCCAGTGCAATCAATGAATCCATATTAGGATGCCTTTTTATCAAGGCTTTTAGCCCTGCCGTGTAAAAAGCATGATTACTGATTAAAACAAGTGTACTTAAAACAAATTGTACACTTGTATAGATCAATGGACTGTAACTAGCAGTAACCCATAAAGGAAGCGGCCAAGCAAACATTTCTGCCATTGCCAAATAAACTACCGGTATACTCAACAATGCACTAATTATAAAGTGTTGTTGATAATTTTTTAATAATTCTTCTTGTTGTTTTTGCTGTAATTGATGATTATCATCTTCTTCATTTAAAAGTTTTGCTTGATAGCCACTTTGAACAACTGCCAAAATAATAGCCTCAGTCGTCAACTTATCTGTATCATACACAACTAATAATTGATTATTCGCTAAGTTTACTTGTGCTTTTTGTACTCCAATTAATTTTTGAACAGCCTTTTCAACTGTTTGTCCACAGGCTGCACAAACCATCCCTGAGATTAAAAAGATATCTGTCTGCATGTCTATCTCCTTTCGTTTACGATTGTAAACTATATACTAACATTACTGCAATCATTGAACTTTGTCAATTAAAAAAGTACAACAGCTAGATACAAAAGATATTTTCTTTACTAAATTTAGTACTGCAATAAAATAGTCGTCCATTTCTGAACGACTATACATAGTATTAAAATATTTTTACACTTTGTAAACTTTATTTTTGTAAGAAATTCGGAACCAACAAGTTAGGATCATAACGATTATGGTCATGGCGTTTTTGATTGACAACAATCACTAATTGTAACATTGTAATTGCTACAGAACTTGGCTTACGATAAGCCGTATAACGTGGTTGCCACTCAGTTACGTATTTGTTTTTATAAGCTTTTAGCCCTTGGAAACCATACAAATTATAGCCATATTCGTAAATAAAATGAGCCATTCTTTCTTCGATAAAACTAAATTCTGAATCACCAACATTAGCTAAAGGCGCCATGCCCATATCAAAATACTCATAACCTTGCTCACGTCCGTATTCAAACAAACTAATGAAAATTTTATCCATTATTCCAGACGGTGCATCCTTGCTTTCACGCATCAAGTCAATTGATAAAATATTATCTTTCATTGGCATTAACGATGCAAAAGCCACGATTTTTTCTTGCTCATCTTTAATGATTGCAATTGGTGCTTGATTAAGGTAAAACTCATCAAAAAAGCCTAATGAAAAACCTTTTTCAACTTGTCCATTCAACCAACTGTCAGAAACTTCACGTAATTGTTCCATAAATTCAGAACTAAATGGTGGATTTTCTATACTAAAAACATAACCTTCACGTTCAAACTTATTCATTAAAGCACGCTGCGCTCTGCGTTTTTTACCAGTCAAAGTAAAATCAGCTAAAGTTAAATAGCCTTCTTCACCTGTTTTTATGAAATCAAACCCATATTCATGCAATAACATCGTCAATGGCCCAGAGATTTCATAAAAGACTAGGCGATAACCATAAACATCGGCTTCTTGCATAAATTGCTCCAAAGCGGGTCTTAAATATTGTTGATCGCCAATTGGACCACCCATGATGATTAATTTATCTGCCATCTTTTTATACATGAAAAAGAGTTTATCTTCTTCATCAACACGATAAAAATAAGTATTCTTATCTCGCAAAAACGCTAAATGACTGACTTCACTACCGCCATATTGTTCAATAACCGCCTTGATTCTTTTAGCATCAAAAGTTTGTCGTTTGAACGGATCAACCCCTTGCGTAAAGTATTTCAAGACCAGCAATAAAATTACGGCAGCTAATAAAAGCCCTAATAACCCATAAAACCATAATTTTTGTCCAGGAAAAAGTAAAAAATTCGGAATCTTTTTAAAATGATTTGGAATATGTTTGACAGGAAAGTTAATAATTCCAACTATCGCATATAAAACGAAAGTTCCAACAAAAATTGCCGCATCGACAACCAATTTACCAAATGAATACTGTAATCTTTGGCGATACATTTCATGGCGTGAAAAATACACCATTAACATAACAAGCGCTAAAAAGACCGCCAAGCTCAATGTATATGCCTTCCATAGCGTATTAATAATTCCAATTGCCAAAACCACAAGCGTTGGAATATATGCTTTCTTTAATTTTGATTCAATTCCACGAGCCATCCCAATCAATAAAAAGGCAAAGATAATTGTAGTAATGTGATCTAAGAAAAAGAAAGTATATGGCATTATCTTCAACAAAATCTGGTTATTATAGGTAAAATTAGGAACCGCCGCTTCAAGCAACATAAAGATCCCTGAAAAATACATAAAAGCCGTCACTAAAATATGCGAGCATTTTTGCAAGATAGATTTAGGAATTCCATCAAACTTCTGATTAATCCCATGTCCTGCAGAATGTACAAAAAAGATTCCACCAATAACAAATGGTACAATATAATAAAACAACCGGAAAAATAATAGCCAAACAACAGCTTGTTCATTTGAAACACCTAGACTTGTCAACTCTAGTAACATTAAAACATCAAACGAACCTAAGCCACCAGGAACCATCGAAATAATTCCTAAAACTGAAGCAATTATATATAACGGAAAGACCGCTAACAAGTTAATCTTAAAACCTAAAAAAGCTCCTATTAATAGGAAAAAACCGCCGGCAAATCCCCACTCCAACACGGATGCTAAAATTAACGTCAATTCACGTTTAATCGTTAAATCTTTGAAAAATTCATTACCTTTAAACTTAGTTACTAAAAATAAAATAGGAAAATATATTCCTCCACCTAAAAGCCAAATATAATAATTTTGGTATGTTGTATCTATATTGGTTGTTAGCATTAAAGCTAAACACAGCCAACAAAATAATGACAGACCCGACAATAAAAATAACGCAATCTTTGATAAAGCATACAATACTTGTTTTTTGCTAGCATCTTTATTATAGAAATTTGCTCGCAAAGTCGCTCCTAAAATACCGCCAAATCCGGCTAAATTAGTAAAAGTATTAACAATCCAACCACTGTGCAAAATATAACCTAGCGAATATTTTCCCGGTAAAAATTTAACAATTACAAAATCGTAAAGTAACATTGGACAGACCGCTAACATTCCTAGTACTAATAATAAAAAGATAACGCCAAACGATTGTTCACTCAGATTATCCTCAACAATTTGCCAATCGACTTGCTTAAAAATACGGCCCACTTCATAAATTACAAAAATCATCACTGAAAAAACGAATAACAATTTTAGGATAGTTGCTTTTTGCTTGATGAATTTTTTTATGCCGTGTAACAGACCATGCATGTGAATTCCCCCCCTAGAAAAAATTTTTCTCACTTTAATTATCTCTAAGATTTTAAAAAAATGCAACGATTATGAAGTATCCTTCTAAAAAAATAAAGGAATTTCTGTTAAAATTAAGTTATAAATATCTAAGGAGTTTTTTTATGAATGATATTCGAATAGGCTTAATCCTGATCTTATTATTTTTTCAAATTGGTGCATTAATTAATTGGTTTATCAAACGCAAAGATTTCTTACAAAAAAAGCGTTGGCAAAAATACAACTTCTTTTTATTTTTAGGAATTTTAGGATTGATGCTTATTTATCCTAATGCTTGGCCGGCACCTCAACCTAAAACTACAGTCAAAATCATCAAAAAAACAGTTGGACAAAAGCAACTCGCTCAAGCCAAAGACAAATATGAGCTATTAAGTCAGCAACAAGATGACCTTGAAAAACAAAACAAGCAAATCAATCAACAAATAGATGAGCTAAAAGCTAAGGAAAGTTCACTAGCACAAAGTAGCAGTCTTGCTGCTTCACTAGCAGCTAGCATGCAAAATCAAGTAGCTCAAGCTAAAAAGCAAGAACAACAAACGCAAACAAGCAGTTCGCAGGCTCAAAATACTGCAGAAATTCAAACAGATCAACAACCTAAAATCGTTGGTAACATCAATTCCAAGATTTATCATACCCCCGACCAAGCCGGCTATAAGATGAATGCTGCTAATGCCGTTTATTTTAATACTGAGCAAGAAGCTCAAGCCGCTGGTTATCGCAAAGCAAAACGTTAAAGGAGAAAACAGATGACAACATTAGCAACCCTCTTAGTTTTATGTGGCATTGGTAGTGCCGCTTATTTTTACCAAAAGCCTAAAAAAAATAAACGCTCTCTAAAATTTTTCTTAGTCGTTGCTTTATTGACTAGTGGCTATGGCTTAGGAATTTCTAGCGATCCTCTACCGCCTTCGCCTCAGCCTAAAGAAGTCGTCAAAACAATCGTCAACGATCAGCCTAAAAAGCAAGCACAACGACTAGAGGATAAAAACGAGCAACTTGAAGAAGAAATAAAGCAAGAACAACATGAGCTCGCAACTAATCAAGCCACCTTAGAAAGCTTAACTAATACACAAACCAACCAAGCAAACGCATCTACCAGCTTGACTACGCTTAACAATCCGACACCTGATTTAAGCACACTTGCTTATAGTGGACAAGAAGTAATCGCTATCAACAACAATGAACCAGGTTTTAGTGCTGCTGATTTAGATACTTCTAAAGGAGCTTGGCAACACTATGGTGATTTAGATACACTTAACCGCGTAACTACTGCTGATGCATTATTAAACAAAAATCTTATGCCTACACAACCGCGCGAACGTTTATATATCAATCCGACGGGCTGGCATAATAAAAAAATTTCTTCTGGCTGGTTATATAACCGTAGTCACTTAATTGGTTTTCAGTTGACTGGACAAAATAATAACATCAAAAATTTAATGACAGGAACTCGGCAATTAAACGATCCTGGGATGGTTGATTATGAAAATCACATCGCCCAATACCTCAAGCAAAACCCTAACAACTATGTACGCTATAGTGTGCGTCCAATATTTGCAGGTAGCGAACTTTTAGCACGTGGCGTGCAATTAAGGGCACAATCGGTCAACAGTTCCGCTGTTGAATTTAATGTTTATATCTTTAACGTTCAGCCCGGTGTAACCTTAAATTATAACGATGGTACCAGTCAAGTTGGTTAAAAGTTGCTATAACTTAACTAGTTAACAAAGGCTCTATAATTTTTAGGACTGACAAAATTCCAATCAGTCCTAATTTTTTTGTAAAAAAGCAAAACAAACATATAAAAATATTGAAATCAGCTCTTTTAAGAAAGATGTCTACCAAAATAAAAGACATCAGGCTTTGCTACCTCAATCCGTTTTGTAAGTTCTTTGCTTTAAAGGTTATCAAAAAATTCCAATGTTTTTTGAATTGTAACACATATAAAAAAGCCCTCCTCACTGGAAAAAACAGTAAAGAGAGCTTAAAAATTAAAATTTATAACTTTAATCTTTAGCAATGACTCCATTCAAAGAGCCGTTATTTCTTATTTTACTTCAAACGTTGCGCTAATTGTTCGCCTAATTCTTCATAACCAGGACGACCTAATAAAGCAAACATGTTGTTCTTGTATGCTTCAACACCTGGTTGATTAAATGGATTGATACCATTCAAGTAGCCAGAAATAGAAACCGCAATTTCAAAGAAGTAAATCAAGTAACCTAAAGTATAGGCACTTTGATCTGGAATATTAACGATCATGTTAGGCACATCACCGTCTGTATGAGCTAAAACAACACCTTGGAAAGCTTTGGTATTTACAAAGTCCATTGTCTTACCTTCAAGATAGCCTAAACCATCTAAGTTTTCTTCATCTTGTGGAATAGCTACATCATGGTTTGGTTTATTAACCTTGATAACAGTTTCCATCAAGTTGCGACGACCTTCTTGGATATATTGACCCAAAGAATGCAAATCAGTTGAGAAGTTTGCAGAAGATGGATAGATACCTTTTTGATCTTTACCTTCTGATTCACCCATCAATTGTTTCCACCATTCAGAGAAGTATTGTAATGATGGTTCATAGTTTTCAAGAATTTCAGTTGTATAGCCTTTACGATATAAGATGTTACGTAAAGCAGCATATTGATAAGCTTCGTTTTTAGCTAAATCTGCATCCTTATATTCTGCACGTGCATCAGCAGCACCTTGCATCAAAGCATCGATGTCTGCGCCAGAAGCAGCGATTGGTAATAAACCAACTGGTGTTAAAACTGAGAAGCGTCCACCAACATCATCAGGAATTACAAATGTTTCATAACCTTGAGCATCTGCTTCTGTCTTAAGTGCACCACGAGCACGGTCAGTTGTTGCGTAAATACGTGATTTAGCACCTTCAACACCGTATTTTTCAATCAATTTTTCTTTGAAGACACGGAATGCGATTGATGGTTCTGTTGTTGTACCAGATTTAGAAATTACATTCACAGAAAAATCACGATCACCAATTAAATCTAATAAGTCATAAACGTATGATGATGAAATAGAGTTACCAGCAAAGAAAATTTGTGGTGCATTGTTACGCTTATCTGCTGGTAATAAGTTATAAAATGAATGATGCATAAATTCGATGGCTGCACGGGCACCTAAATAAGAACCACCGATTCCGATCACAACTAAGACTTCTGATTCTGCTTGAATCTTTTTAGCTGCTGCTTTGATTCTTTCAAATTCAGCCTTGTCGTAATCTACTGGTAAGTTTAAGAATCCGCGAAAATCATTACCAGCACCTGTTCCTTCGCGTAATTGGGTATCTGCAGCATTTACCATTGCTTGCATTTCAGCTAATTCGTTATCATGAACGAATTTAGTCAAATTAGAACTATCAAAAGAAATATGAGCCATGTTCTTCTCTCCTCTAAAATGTTTTTCTCTACGTGTTTTATTATACTACATTTGGAGGCCTTTGCGGAATAAATTTGACGATAAATTATGATTTCTACTTAAAATTACTTAAATTTGGTTAAAACCTAAAAACTTTCCTAATATCGTCTCCACTAAATTGACTTAAATTTCAAGCTTGGTTTAAAATGAATTAAGCTTCCAAATTTTTTTGAAAGGACGTCAGTATTGTGCAGTTAAAAAAACTAAAAGCCTTTGTCAACACTCGGTGGGGGTTTTTGACGTTACTAACCTTTTTATTTTGGTTAAAAACAATTCTTGCTTATTTGATTGATTTTCATTTAGGTGTCAGTGGTATTTATCAATACTTCATCTTACTACTTAATCCTATCGCCACAACCTTACTCTTCTTTGGGATCGCGCAATATATTCGCAAAACCTTACCCGCTTATATCTGTATGCTTTTGTTATATATTGCCAACAGTGCGCTTTTATTATTTAGTATCATCTATTATCGGGAATTTACCGATTTTATGACCATCAACGTCATCTTCGGTTATTCTAGTGTTTCAACTGGCTTAAGTGGTAGTTCTTTTGCATTACTTAAACCCCAAGATATCCTTCAAGTTATTGATATCGTAATTGTATTAGGATTATTATTCACTAAAAAAATCAAACTTGATAAACGTCCCATTGTCCGTAGACAAGCAGTGGCTTTAACCAGTTTTGCACTGTTTTTCTTGATGCTAAATATTACATTAGGTGAAATAGATCGGCCACAATTATTGACTAGAACATTTGATCGCAATTATCTAGTTAAATATTTAGGTATTGATACTTTTACGATTTATGATGGTCTAAAAACTGCCAAAAATAATCAGGCTCGAAATCGAGCAGAAAGCTCTGATCTAAATAAAATCATTGACTTTACTAAGCAACACTATGCTCAGCCTGATGATAAGATGTTTGGTATTGCTAAAAATAAAAATATCATCATCATTCATTTGGAAAGTTTCCAACAATTTTTAATCAACTATAAATTAGATGGTAAAGAAGTTACACCATTTTTAAATAGTTTATATAATAGTAATCAAACTTTTAGTTTTGCAAACTTCTTTAATCAAGTCGGACAAGGTAAAACCTCTGATGCTGAAAACATGCTTGAAACAAGTACTTATGGTTTACCACAAGGTTCACTTTTTTCTGCATTAGGAACCGATAATACTTTTGAAGGTGCTCCTGCCATTTTGAATCAAAATCTTGGTTACACCAGTGCGGTCTTTCATGGTAATAACGGCTCATTTTGGAATCGCGATAATGTCTATAAAAACTTAGGCTATCAATATTTCTTTGACTCTAGTTATTTCGATTCAAATGCTAATAACTCGACTGAATACGGAATCAAAGATAAATTGTTATTCCATGATTCAATTAAATACCTTGAGCATTTACAACAACCGTTTTACGCTAAGTTCATTACGGTAACCAATCACTTCCCATACGTTTTAGATGAGCAAAATACAACCTTTAAAGCAGCTAATACCGATGATAACTCGATCAATAATTATTTTGTGACCGCTCATTATCTCGATCAAGCAATTCAACAATTCTTCGATTACTTAAAAAAATCTGGATTGTATGATAATTCCGTAATCGTCTTATACGGCGATCATTACGGCATTTCAAATACGCGCAATCTCAAGTTGGCTCCCTTATTAGGGAAATCATCTTCGACTTGGAGTGATTATGACAACGCACAACTCCAACGCGTGCCGTTTATGATTCACATTCCAGGGCAAACCAATGGTGGGATTCAAGAACAATATGGTGGTGAAATCGATGTTTTACCAACCCTCCTTCATTTGGTAGGGATCGATTCACGCAATTACTTGCAGTTTGGTACCGATCTTTTCTCTAAAGATCACGATCAAGTCGTCGCCTTTAGAAACGAAAACTTCATTACTCCAAAATATACGGTAATTGGTAGTACAATTTATGAAAATGGAACCGGAAATGTTGTTACACATCCTTCAAAAAAGGTGCAAGAACAACTTGAAGCTGATCGCCAAAAAGTTAGCACAGAACTAGCCTTATCAGATTCCTTAAACAACAAGAATCTCTTGCGTTTCTATGTTCCGCAAGGTTTTGTTCCGGTTGATCCTAAAAAATACACCTATAAGGATGCCGTCCAAAAAATGACAACCATCGAACAACAACTCGGTGACAAATCAACTAGTCTTTGGTCTAAAAATAATGACCAAACGACGACTAATCTTTATGTCACCGACGCTCCCGAATTAACAAACGGTAGCGACAAACAGACACAATTACCAGAAGATAGCAATAAACAAGATTAACAAAAGAGCCGTAAAATGACGGCTCTTTTTTAATTCCCAAAACTGGGGGCTTTTTTCACGCGCACACGACTATAATCAACTTAAAGGAGATGTTAAAAATGCGTGAAATCAGCAATCTAGGAAAAAATATCGCTAACGAACGCTGTAAACAAAAAATGACTCAAGAACAATTAGCTGAATTTAGCGATCTAACCGTCAACTATCTTTCTAAGATTGAACGTGGTTTGGCTAGAAAAATCAATGTAGAAAGTCTTTACAAAATAGCTAAAGCGCTTAATGTTTCTACAGATTATCTAATTCAACAAAATCAAGAAATTCCGACTATTCCCAATCCTGTTGGCCCCTATCAAAAACAACTAGCCAATTTCCTAACAGACCAAACTACAGACTCCGCAGAAAAAATTTGCAAATATTTATTGTGCCTAATCAAAGAAATCAAAAATTTTTAATAAAAAAGGCTAATATGAACTTCTCTTCACAAAGAGCTTTCATATTAGCCTTTATTTTCAAATCATTATGCGTCTTCAATCACTAAATACGTCATTGATAATGGGCCATGAACCCCAACAACTAAAATCATTTCAATATCACCAGAGTTAGATGGACCAGAAATAAAACTCAAGTTAGTTCCAATTTTTTCACCTTGCAAAACTTTTTGGTTATAAGCTTGGGTTGCTTGCGTAATTCGTGGAACTATCTGACTTTTAGGAACAATTGCGATGAAATGTTGTGGCAAGAAATGTAATGACCGTCCATGACCTGGATTAGTCTCTAAGACCATTGTTGCCGATTCTGCCAATAAATATTCACCAAAAGCAATTCCCACATTTGCTTGATTAGCAGCTTGGATATTGTCCGTCCGCTTATCTTCACCAGCTTGCCAAACATAGGTATCATGTGCTTGGCAAACCTTTGTTAGGTCATATTGAGCAAAGCGTCGATCATTTGGCACAATCACCTTGCCAGATCCTTTCGCCGTAATCACTTCTTCTAAAACCTTAGCCAAGTTATCTTTTGTTACCAACTTAAAATCGGTATAAATATCGGCAGATTGTTTTTGGGCAATTTGACATAGCTCATCTTGACTCAAGCCTTGCATATGTTCTTTATTAACTTTGTTTTGAGGAATAAACGGTTCTTTTGCAAGAGAATGTCGTTGATAATTAAGTTTTGTTGCTAAATTATCCAAAAAAGCCGTTTGTTTTTCATCAGCATTAGCAAACATCTACTTGCCCTCCTTTTGTGCTTGGTGATACTTAAACCACTCACGGAAAGTATCTTTTTCTTTAGGTGGTCGTGGCAAATCACGATAATCCGTCCAATTTTTAGCAATTGCCGGAGCTTTATTAATGTAGCCATCATGATTATAGAGATTTTCTACGGAAGTTTCACCTTTCTTAGTTACAATCGCTGAACCAAGATGATCAACATGTTCAACAAATTTAAAGACAGGAGCCGAGCCTGTAACAGCCGCTGTTACTTCCATTCCTAATTTTTCTAATTTGCTAGTTCTCTTCAATTCATCCGCCATCACAGTACGATGTTCGATTAATAATTTGTGCAATGGAATTTTGACTGGACAAGTTTCACTACATGCTCCACAAAGACTGGAAGCATATGGCAATTCACCAAATTCTTCATATCCTCCCAAAATTGGTGATAACACTGCACCCATTGGTCCTGGATAAATCGAACCATAACCATGTCCACCGATGTGACGATAAACAGGACAAACATTTAAACATGCACCACAACGAATGCATTGTAACATTTCTTGGAATTTTGTCCCTAAAGCATTCGAACGTCCATTATCGACTACAATTACATAAAAATCTTCTGGACCATCTGCTTCATCTTTTGCTTTTCTTCCTGTAAATGTTACATAACTCGTTAATTTTTGTCCAACCGCACTTCGACATAATAATGTATCTAATACTTCTGCTTCTTGCATACTTGGTACGATACGTTCCATTCCCATCAACACAATTTGTGTCTTAGGAATAGCAATTACTAAATCGGCATTTCCTTCATTTGTAACCAAGTTAATCATCCCGTTATTAGCAATCGCAAAATTACAACCAGTAATGCCAATATCAGCGGTCAAGAAATGTTCACGTAAAACTTTACGCGCAAACTTAGCCATTTCTTCTGGTTCATTTGAACCTTCATATCCTAATTTATTAAAGATTCTTTGAATTTGGTTACGATCTTTATGAATATTTGGAAAAACAATATGGGAAGGTTCGTCCCAATTATCCATTTGTAAGATAAATTCAGCTAAATCAGATTCAATAACTTCTAATCCCATATCTAGAAACATTGGATCTAAGCCTACTTCAGTTGTTACCATTGACTTAGCTTTTACAATTTTTTTAGCATTCTTAGCCAATGTAATTTCTTTAACATAAGCGCGTGCTTCTTCTTCAGTTTGAGCAAATAATACCTTACCGCCATTTTTTTCAACATTTTGTGCAAACATCTCTAAGTAATCTGGCAAATGATTTAAAGTATGTTGACGAATTTCTTGGCCAAGCTCACGCCATTTTTCCCAATCACCAATCTCAGCACGTGCACCTTCACGCTTAATCCATTGACTATCTTGAGCTTTTTTAATGGCCGCTTGCATTTGTTGATCATTAATATTTTTTGCACAACGTTCTTCAAAACTTAATGTACTAGTCTTTAATCCCATGATTTTGCCTCCTATCTTCTTTTAATCAATGAGGCAATCCGACTTTCATCAACATCATGATTTAAAACTTCAGCGATATGCATAATCTTGATTTTCTTGCCTTCACGGTTTAATTTACCACCAATATTCATCAAGCAAGCCATATCTGCACTCACTAAAACTTCGGCATTAGTTGATAAAATATCGTTCATTTTTTCTGTTACCATCGCATTTGAAATCAATGGTTCTTTAACAGAAAATGTTCCCCCAAAGCCACAGCAATTTTCAATATGTGGCAATTCTACATATTCCAAACCTTTAACATAATTCATCATAATAAAAGGTGTTTGCTTTTCTTTTAAAATTCGCGTCATATGACATGAACGATGATAAGTTACCTTAGCATTTAACGTGGCACCAACATCAGTCAAGCCTAAAACATAATGTAAAAATTGGGTAAACTCATAGGTCCGTTCGCTCAAAGAACGTGCTAATGGTCCATATTCAGGATCATCTTTAAAAAATTCTGCATATTCTTTAAATGTAGCTGTACAACTTCCTGCTGCACCTACAATATAATCAGCATCCTTAAATGCTTCCATTTGGTTAATCAAAACTTTTCTAGAAGCTTTACGATACCCACTATTTAATGTCGGTTGACCACAACAAACTTGTTTATCTGGTAATAACACTTCTACTCCAAAACGTTCTAAGACTTCAGTCATTGCAATTGGAACATTTGGAAAAAGTGCATCGACCACACAACTAGTAAATAAACTAGCTTTCATACTCTCACCCTCATTTATATTTATTAAAAACTAGTCTCATTGTACGCTTGTTATTTAAAGTTGTACAAAATATTCCTCCCCTATATCGGTCTTTAAAAATATTTACCGAAAAATATAACAAAAAAATTATAACAACAAAAATATATTAATCATACAAAAGGAAACTAATCTTTTTATATTCTATTTTGATAACTTTTTTTAATATTAGAAACAAAATATAAAAATATGTTTATAAAAAAACTAGAACTATCTTATTTTTCAATTATATTTATTATTATTACGTCTAATTGCGAATCATTCTCAAACAAGCAAAAATAGCTTTAAAAAATAGGCCCACTTTGTTCATTTTTACTACAATATATCTTTTAAACTCAAATAAAAAAACATCAAAGCAAGTAATCCTTACTTTGATGTTTTTTTAGATTTTTTCATCAGGAAAAGTCAAGGTAAAAGTTGAACCTTGATCTAATTGACTCGTCACTTCAATCTTTCCTTGATGAAGTTGCATTAATTGATGCACAATCGCTAAACCAAGCCCTGATTCGCCATACTTAGTATTTTTACGCGAAATATCGGCTTTATAATATCTTTCCCAAATATTTTTAATCTGTTCTTCCGTCATTCCAATACCAGTATCTGAGATTTGAATTTTTGTTGCATCACCTTGTCGCTTAGCCGTAATCTTAATCACACCATCGTTTGTAAACTGAATTGCATTTTTAGTAATGTTCAATAAAATCTGCACAAACCGATCGTAATCAGCATAAACAGAAATTTCTGCTGGAATATCCAATTCAAAAGTATCATTAGCCGTTTGAGCTTTTTTGTCTAATTGAGCAACCACATTTTTTATCGCATCAACTGCATTAAAGGTTGTCTTAGATAAAGCAATCTGACCAGAACGAATCTTTTCATAATCAAGGTTTTCGTTTACCAAGCGAATTAAACGCTTAGTTTCATTTTGCATCAACTCAATACATTGCCCTTTGCGCTCTTCAGGAATTGCATCATAGGCTAATCCTTCTAACAACCCATTAATCGTTGTCAATGGTGTGCGCATTTCATGAGCTGCATCCGCCATAAATTGGCGACGCCGTTCTTCTTGCCACTTAATTTCTTCATTTGATTCTTTTAACGAAGTTGTCATCTTATTGAAAGATGCAGCTAAATCATCAATTTCATCACGCTGACCATTTTTTAAAATAACATCAAAGTTACCCTCAGCGACTTGCTTAGTTGCATTACGCAATACAGCAATTCTTTTAGCTGTATAATGCGCTAAAACATAACTGCCGATAATCCCTAAAATGGCTGAAACTACTAGCGTATATACTAAATTGCGCCGAATAGTTTGAAAACTTTCTTCTAAACTTGAAACAGTCGCACCAACCGATATGACTGCAATTAATTTACCATTGGGATCAAAACAAGGCGCAAAGATATCGGTCATACGTTGTTTAGTCACTGTATCTGGTATCATGTCATTTTGATTACCTTGATCTTTAGCAAGTAACTTTTTACGACCGCCTAAATCACTTTTACGTTTAAGAATTTGTCCTTGTTTGAGTTTTTTCCAATCGCTATTAGAAATAACCGATTTAAAGCCATAACTTGGATACAAAATTTTATCTGGTGCTGTGTAAATTGTGAAATGTACATTTTGATTTTGTAAAATAACTTCACTATTACGCAACTTAGTCACATCTAAAACAAACTCTGAACCACTATCGGTAACTTGAAGTGTCATTGCTTCAGATTTCAAGCTGTAAGCATAGCCTTCCAAACGATCCCAGGTATCTTGATAAACCATTTGTTTGGTTAAATGAAACAATGAAAAAGCTAAACATATCAACAAAAGAATAATAACAGTAAAAAAACCTAACATCTGTTGATATATTAATTTAAATTTCATCGTTTTTCTACCTCAGAATCATCAAACTTATAGCCTACTCCCCAGACAGTTTGAATGACTTGTGGCCCAACTTTTTCAATCTTTTGTCTAATCTTTTTAATATGAGCATCAACAGTCCGTTCATCTCCATAATATTCATAATCCCATACTAGTTGTAACAATTGATCGCGCGAAAAGACTTGTCGTGGTTTTTGAGCTAATGTCTTTAATAATTCAAATTCTTTAGGGGTTAAATCTTCAATCATCTTTCCGCACAAGAAAGCCTCTCTAGTTTTAGTATTCAAACTAAAATGATCCGTTTTAACATCAAAAGCTTGGTTTGTATCAGCTTTTGTTTCTAAATTCTTATCACTTAAATTAAGTTCAGCTCGTCTATGCAAAGCTTTAATGCGCGCAATCAAAGTAATAGGTGAAAATGGTTTAACCACATAATCATCAGCTCCCATTTCTAATCCTAATACTTGATCACTTTCAGAATCTCTAGCCGTTAAAATAATGATTGGAACAGTTTTTGATATTTTACGGATTGCTGCATTAACTTGCATCCCATCCATCTTAGGCAAGTTTAAATCTAATGTAATCATATCCCAACTGTCAGGATCTTGGCTAAACATTTCGACAGCTTGTTGCCCATCATAGGCATATTCTACTTCCCATTTTTCTTTTTCAAAAAACATTGACATCATTTCTGAAACAGATTTATTATCTTCAACCATCAAAAGTTTCATAACTTTACAATCCTTTCTTTTCTATCCTTACACAGTTTTTACTAAGATTAGCTTACCAAACAAATTTGATTTTTCTTTGAATAAAAAGTACACCAATCATTATCTTTTTTAATCTTCATTATAGCAAAGCATTTCCCTATTGTTCAATTCTTATCTCCTCACTGCTTTTGCTAGTATAACTTTTCTAAATTAATTACAAATTAAAAACGCCCGCCAACTTTATAGTTAGCGAGCGTTTTTAGATGGAGATGGCGGGGATCGAACCCGCGTCCAAGCATATCGCCACCTAAATATCTACGTTCATAGTCATATTATTTAAATTTCACCGCCAACTGCGCCATATGACAGGGCTAATATTAACGGCTAACCTAAGTTACTCTTCTTTAAACTCTAGGTGAAAGTCTAAAGCGTAGTCCACTTAATTATAGGACCTGGGTTTAGCACATGGACGATGCTAAGCCAGATCTACGCTAGGCCGATTAGGCAGCTAAAGCGTAAGAGTTATTGTTATTTTTTGCAGTTATATTTAACTGAGCGTTTTATGGTAGACGCAACCTACCAAACGCAATCTAGGCTCGACCTATACCTGTCGAATCCAAAACATCCCCATTACTTAGCAAATTATAGCATATTTGCCAGCTTAACGCCACAAAAAAACCGATTGCTACTAACAATCGGTTAATTTTTTAATAAACAATAACTGGTTCTTTTTGGAAAACAGCATCATAAACTTTTTGTGCATCTTCAAGACTCAAGTTAAAGCATCCACCAGATCCATCAGTTAAGTAAGCATCTTTATCCCAGTTTGTACGCCATGTAGCATCATGGAAACCACAACCCGAATTAGTAAATTGTGCCCAGTACTTAACTTCGATTTCATAGTGCTCACCATCAGAGTGAACACCTTTCAAAACAGAAGGCGATTGCTTATACATAATGTAATACACTCCGGTTGGTGTTTTTTCGTTTGTTGCTACATTCCCAGTAACACCTGTACAAGTTAGTATTTGTTGCCCATTTTTATAAATCCATAGGCGTTGTTGGGCTAACGAAACTTCCACATAAGTATCGCCGATACCGTCATTGCTTAATGCATCATATCCAGTTCCATAAGTCAAATACCCTTTTCCATAAATATTTTCTTTAGCATTGATTTGACTTACATCATTTTCTAAAGCTTTAACAATACTTTGGGTGGCTGCTTGTTTATCGATTGCCCAACCATACGTCTCACCTTGAACATTAATTACATTTCCATCGGTTGTTTTAAAGGCAAAAGACTTTCCTAACGTTGCTTGGCTTGCATTAATCTGTGCAATTTTATCTTCAATTCCATTTGTTTGAATCTGATATTTACCATCTTGATATTTAGTACCATTTAATAATTCTTCTGCTTTAAATACATAAGGCGTTGTTTGCACCTCATAAGTTACTTGACGCTGTAACAATTTTTCTAACGCTTCTTTTTGTTCACTGATACTTTCATCTTTAGCACCTATTGGTTGTAAAAAGACTTCCTTTAAACGTAAACTTTTAGTGCTTGAAACCTTTGAATACTGTTGTAAGATTTTTGCTACATCATATTGATTACCTTTTTTGGCATCAACAACTTGTACTTTCCCATCTTGAATCCAAGCATAAGCATCAACTGCTTTTTGTCTAGTTTGATTAGCCTTTTCAAGCGCCACTTGAACTCCTTGTTTCAAAGTAGTTTGCCGATAATTACTTGCCTTAGTCGGTACCACTGTCAAATTTTTCTTAGCTTTATTAGGGAAAAATGAAAATTGCTTCTTTAAAGCAGTTTGAACCTTAGCTAAATCTTTTGTTGTAAAGCCTGCTTTGGTTGTTTGACCGCGATAGATTAAATTTTCCCCTACATAGACATCGTTATCGATTGTTATGGTCTTTAACTTAGCTAATGCTTCTTTAGCATCTAAACCACCGACTTTAACGCCATTAATAGTTACGTTGGCATTGAAATGCTTAGCTTGATGCCATGCTAAGCCTCCCAAAGCTACACCAATTACGACTATAACAGTACTAATCCCAATACTTAATTTATGTTTCATATTTATGGTAAACACTCCAATCGTGAAAGATAAACATTGTTTTCCTTTTGGACACATTATACTACATCTTAAACTTATCTAACACAACTTTTTAAACTTGACTTAAAAAACTTAAAAGATTATAATTATTTAAAATAAATTCGAAAGGAAGAGTTGACATGCAATACTTAACATTTCTAAACCGCAACATTTGTTGGCAAAACCGGTAATGAGGATTGTTTTTGCTTAGGACAGATACAATCCTTGACAGTTGTATCTGTGCCGGTCAACTTTTTAATGGACTCGCACAGCAAATTGTGCGGGTAATGCTAAAAAGCCTTTTCCCGTAAAGACGAGAAAAGGCTTTTTTCTTTACAACACAACTGTTAGGGATTATAAAAGGAGGATTATTATATGAAACGCTTATTAACTACATTAGTTATTTTAGGGATTTTTCTAACTTGGAACTTTTTTAGCCCACAAAAAAATAATAATAATACTAAACCTATTGTTGGAATCTTGCAATTAACATCACATCCTGCTTTGGATGAAATCCATCAAGGAATCATTGCTGGCTTAAAACAACAAGGTTTTGTCAATCACAAAAATATCGAAATTGACTTTCAAAATGCCCAAAATGATCAAAGTTCATTAAAAACCATGAGTGAACGTTTTATTAATGAAAACAGTGCTGTCACGATTGGTATTGCCACGCCAGCGGCACAAGCTTTAGCGAATACTACCAAAACGACTCCTGTTGTAATGGGGGCGATCAGTGATCCTATTGGTGCTAAACTTGTAAACAATCTCAAACATCCTGGTCAAAACGTGACTGGTGTTATGCACGTTGAGCCTGTTTTACAACAAGTTACCTTGATTAAAAAAATCTTGCCTAATTTAAAAACCATTGGTGTCTTATATACGGCAAGTGATGATTCAGCAACCGCATCTTATCAAGAATTTGCTCGGCAAGCCAAAAAGCAAGGCTTAATCGTCAAACCATATACCATAAGCTCGACAAATGATGCTGCTCAAGTTGCTAGTGTACTTGCTCAAAAAGTACAAGCATTGTATCTTCCTACAGATAACAATGTTGCTTCAGCAGCTCCAACCATTATCAACACAGCAACTCAATATCAAGTTCCCGTTTTTTCAGCGTCCTCTTCTTTATTAAAAGATGGAGCTTTAGCTACTGTTAGCGTTAGTCAATTTGATTTGGGTAAACTCACAGGTCAAATGGCTGCTGAAATTTTAAAAGGCAAAAAACCAGCAAATATGGCAATTAGACATGTCAAAAAAACTTATTTAAGCCTAAATCTTAAACAAGCACAAAAACTTAACATTCAAATTCCAAATGAACTACTCACTCATGCACAACAGAAAGGAGAAATAATCTCATGAGTCTAATTACTTCTTCTATTGGCCAAGGTCTTTTATGGTCAATTCTAGCTCTAGGCGTCTTTTTAACCTTTAGAATCTTAAATTTCCCAGATATGACTGTTGAAGGAACCTTTCCTTTAGGTGCAGTTGTCACCGTCAGCGCCTTAACTCATGGTGTCAGTCCTTTATTTGCCACCTTGTTTGCCTTATTTGCCGGTTGTTTGAGTGGTTTAGTTACAGGTGTTTTATATACCAAACTAAAAATTCCCATTCTCCTAGCTGGAATTTTAACCATGACAGCTTTATACTCTATCAATTTGCGAATTTTAGGCAAAGCTACCGTGGGATTGTTGGATATTTCAACCATTTTTTCATATTTTGATTATCTCACTCCTAATTTTCAGTTAGTCTTTTTGGGAATAGCCATTACTACCCTTGTAGTCTTTGCAATCGTACTCTTTTTAAATACCGAGCTTGGCCAAGCTTTCATTGCAACAGGTGACAATCAAAAAATGGCTCATTCTTTAGGCATTAACACTGATGCAATGAAAATTTTAGGCTTGATGCTAGGCAACGGACTCGTTGGTTTGTCTGGTGGCTTGCTTGCACAAAACAATGGCTATGCTGATGTTAGTATGGGAATTGGAACGATCGTTATTGGTTTAGCAGCTATTATTATCGGTGAAGTACTTTATGGACCACTTAGCTTAAGTGCACGTTTAGTCGCCGTAGTGTGTGGCAGTATTTTATATCGTTTAGTATTATTAGCCGTTTTACAACTAGGATTTAATACCAATGATTTTAAGTTAATTTCAACAATTATATTAACCCTTTGTTTAAGTTTACCAACCTTAGAACAAAAATTTAAAATTCGTCAGACTTTTAGTAAAGGAAGCTCGAAACAATGACCAAAAAAACACTCTTAGAATTTAAAGATGTCACTCTTACCCTAAAAAGTGGCCCAAATGAAGAAAAAAAGCTTATCGATAAATTAAACCTAACCATCAAGCAAGGCGACTTTATCACTCTATTAGGAACTAATGGTGCTGGTAAATCAACCTTACTAAACCTTATTAATGGAACATTACAACCTACGCAAGGCGAAATTTTTTTGGCTAATCAGCCCTTTAAAAAAATTTCTACTAAAAAAAAGATGGGCTTAATTGCACAAGTTTTTCAAGATCCTAAAGCTGGAACTGCTCCACGAATGACAGTGGCTGAAAATCTTTTATTAGCGCTAAAACGTGGTCAAAGTCGGACTTTGCGCCTACGCAAATTAACAGCAAAAAAAGAATATCTAACAAGTTTATGTGCCCAGCTTCCTAACAAATTAGCTGATAATATTGACAATTTTGTTGCTAACCTTTCCGGAGGTCAGCGCCAAACTTTAAGTTTTTTGATGGCCACAGTAAAAAAGCCTGCACTACTATTATTAGATGAGCACACGGCCGCACTTGATCCTAAAACAAGTGCTCAACTAATGCAGTTAACTAATCAGACAATTACTAACCAAAACTTAACCTGTTTAATGATTACTCATCAATTGAGTGATGCTTTAAAATATGGTAACCGTACAATTATTTTAAAAGATGGCAAAATCGTCTTGGATGTCTGCGGTAAACAAAAAGAAGCCTTAACAATCCCTGAAATTTTACAATATTTTGCAGATTAAGCTAAAAGGAGTCAAACCCAAATAACGATTTGACTCCTTTTTACATTTGATCCATCTTTTGATTTAACAATTTATCTACATAATTATTTCCCTTGTTATTAGCATGACCTTTAGTCCAACTAAAATTCAAATTAGGAAACAAAATTAAAACCTCAATGAGTTGTTGCCATAATTCCTTATTAGCTACCGGTTGACCATTTGCTTTTTTCCAACCATTAACCTGCCAACCACGCAACCAACCTTTTCCTAAAGCATCCAAAATATATTTTGAATCTAAAATTGCATAAATTTTTTCATTTTGCCAACCATTTTTCAAAATAAACTGCAATCCATTTAATAAACCTAATAACTCCATGCGATTATTAGTACTACCATATTCACCATCTACACCCGTGTAATTTTGTCCGGCTCTTTGGATTAAATACGCCCAAGCGGCCTTATCTGTTGCTTGTACGTGTTGGCCTTTTTTATTTCCATGATTGCGTGAGCCACCGTCACTATATAAATAAATTTGTGCTAATTGAATAGAATTATCCTGTGTACTTTCCTTTTTCACAGAACCTTTCAACCAGTCTTGTGCTTCTTTTTTGGTTTTAAAACTTTTATATCTAGCGCCTTTAAAACCTTTAACATGTGCTTCACATTCAGCCCATGTTAAATATATTCCCGTTTTTTTTCCTTGCGCAACCGCATAATATTTTTGTGTTTTAATTTTTTCCACTCCTTAGTTGCTAATATTTTTAGCATACCATTGTCAAAGTCAAACAGCAAACATAAAAAAAGCGATGATTAAAAACCATCGCCTTATTAATCCCCAAAATTACTCCTCTATCTCCATTCTCAAATCATGGATTACCTTTTCAAGATGAGTTAACGGGTCGTTCAATGTTAGGTAATATAAGCTTTGGAGTCCATTTTTTCTAAATGATACTAAACCTGCTTCACGCAAAATCTTTAAATGATGTGAGACAGCCGGTTGAGTAATTGACATTTCATTTGTAATATCAGTTACAGTCATACCTTCATCTGCACAGCTACACAATAAATAAATGATTTTTTGACGGTTTCTATCAGCCAACGCATTAACAACTTCGAAATCCCCCATGAAGTTATTAATAGCAGAAATCTGCTTAGAATTTAACTGAACAGTAGTCATTTTCGTCACCCTCCTTTCAAGGTTACTCTACTTCTGAGTATAGAATAACATTAATGATGAAGTCAGGCAAGCGTTTGCAATAATTTTTTTAACTATTTTTAGCTTTTTTATATAAAAAAATGATAATCGCGACTCAATTTAATGTATATTTACTTTTTAATCAATATAAAAATAAATTGAAAAATACATCAAAATCGTACCTAATAATACAAATAAATGCCAAATAACATGAAGATACTTAACACCATGAATACTATAAATTAGCGCACCGATGGTAAAAGAAACCCCACCTAAAAACAATAATAGTACTCCATCAACTCCTAAATTAGCTTCCAAGCTCTTAATCCCTAGCAAGCATAGCCATCCCATTACAATATAAAGACTTGTCTCAATCCATTGGCGACGCTTTTTAGCTAAAATATGATATAACATGCCAAAACATGCCAATCCCCATACACTAACTAACAACATTACTCCCATTGAGCCTTTGATTGTTAACAAACAATATGGCGTATATGTTCCAGCAATTAAAAAATTAATACTACAATGATCAAAAATCTGAAAAATTCGTTGTGCCCTTGTAAAATAAAGTGAGTGAAATAAGGTTGAACATAAATAAAGCAAAATTAACGTAATTCCATAGACTAAATACGCGCCTAAGGCAAGCATATTAGCTTGCCCTATTGCCTTTAAAATCAGCAAAACCAGTGCTGCAATGCTTAAAAACACTCCAATTCCATGTGTTATTGCACTCCATACTTCATTTAAAATTCGTGTCTTTTGGTTAATCATCAAACCACCTCTTAGTATTAAGTATAACACCAAATATATTCAATATCAACATCAACTAGATTTATAATCTAGATAAAGAAATAAAGAAAATGTGTTATACTAAAATTAAGTAAATTTCTTTATTTTAAAAGGAGCTTTTTTTTAATGTCTCAATCAACAATTTCATTACCTAGTTTACCTTTATGGCAAGAGTTTCCCGAACTTGAGCTTTACATGGATCAAATTGTAAGCTTAGGTAATCGCTATTTAAGCGGCTTAACCCAAACTACCATAACACCTGCTATGGTTAACAGTTACGTTAAAAAAGGACTTATTAGCCGACCTATCAAAAAACGTTATACTTGCGTCCAACTGGGGCAACTATTGTTAGTTAGTCTTTTTAAAAGTGTTTATTCGTTAGATATTGTTGAAAAACTATTACCACCAGTTTTAGATCAAATTACTTATGATGAAATTGCCACCAAGTTCAACACAATTTTAACTTGTCAACAAGTAACACCTTTAAATAGTGATTTAACTACACTTGCCTTACAAACAGTTATTTTTAAATGTTTGACTCTAGAATTATGTAACGACTAAAAAAACAGTCAACTTTGATATATACCCTCTTTACTGGACATCCAGTAAGGAGGGTTATTTTTATGTGCTACTCGCAAGAATATAAAATAAAATGTATCGAATTATACCGAGAAGGTAAATGGCCTGAAACACCAGACGGAATTAAAACATGCAATTTTAAAAACATGATGAGAAAATGGGCTCGAATGCAAAAAGCACATGATTTTGATATCTTAAAACACAAGAATTTCAATAAAAATTGGACTCCTGAAAAAAATTCGAATTAGTTTCTCAAATGATTGCTGAAAAGGCTATTCAAGCAAGTATTAATGGTGGTTTATTGTATCAATGGGTTCGAAAATATAAGATTTATGATTATAATGGTCTTGGAAATAAAAAGAAAGGTCGAAAATTCAGGAGCCTAACTATGAAAAAAAGAGATATGCAAAAACCAAGAAAACTTGAAAAAAGCGAATATGAAGAGCTCATTCGGTTAAGAGCCGAAAATGAATATATTAAGACCAAAATTGCAGTGATAAAAAAAGGATCGCCTTGAGGCACGAAAAGTGGGCTGCGCAACTCAAGGCCAAAAAGCAGCGCTCATCAAAGAACTCCGAAAAAAAGGATATCAATTAAAGTATCTTTTAAAAGCCATGCGAATGGCTAGATCTACCTATTATTTTGAGATAAATAAAGTTGATGTTGTAAAAGTTAGAAACAAGGGATTGATGGCTAAGATTCAAGAAATATTTGAACGCAACAAAAGTAGATATGGCGTGCGTAGAGTTCACAAAGAACTAGTGAATTGTGGATATAATGTAAATCATAAACGAGTTCAACGTCTTATGCATAATATGAACTTGTTAGGAAAAACACCAAAACGTAGTTATCATTCTTATAAAGGTAAAGTCGGAAAAAGCACAGATAATACCATAGATAGAGATTTCAGCACAACTGCACCATTACAAAAATGGGCTACAGATGTATCGCAGTTTAGTTTTTCATGGGGAAAGTGTTATATTTCTCCAATTCTAGATATGAATACAAATGAGATTATTTCCTATGATTTGTCGTTAAATCCAAACTTAGAACAAATTAAACAAATGCTTGATATGGCCTTTAAAAAATTCTCATCTGTAGAAGGACTAATATTGCATTCTAATCAAGGATAGCAGTATCAGCACGTGTATTTCAGAAATACCTTAAAAGGATTATTCAATCGATGTCACGGAAAGGCAACTGTTATGATAATTGTGTCATGGAGACTTTCTTTGAAAGACTTAAAAATGAGGTCTTTTATGGATATGAAAAAGATCACAGCTCATTTAATTATTAGTAAATATATCGATTACTATAACAATCAAAGGATTAAAGCCAAAACAAAATGGATGCCTCCTGTAAAATACAAGGAAGCATCCCTAGGATAATTTATTAAATTTTAAC
Source organism: Ligilactobacillus sp. Marseille-Q7487 (assembly GCF_949152225.1). Taxonomy (NCBI): domain Bacteria; kingdom Bacillati; phylum Bacillota; class Bacilli; order Lactobacillales; family Lactobacillaceae; genus Ligilactobacillus; species Ligilactobacillus sp. Marseille-Q7487. The sequence continues at coordinate 522,485 of NZ_CASCJC010000001.1, read as the reverse complement.
GTGTCCAGAAAACTGGGTACACATCAAAAAAGCTGACTGTTTTTAATTTACTCAATAACAAAAAACTATCCTAGAATCTAGGATAGTCTTAATAATCAACCTAATCTTAGTCGATTGCTGGTGTACCGATCCAGCCGATAACTTCTTTAACTGTATCAGTAATAGCTTGTGTACCAGGTGCAAGTAATTTACGAGGATCGTAACCTTTACCTTCGATATCTTTACCAGCTTCGATATATTCGCGAGTTGCTTTAGCAAATGCGATTTGGCATTCAGTGTTGATGTTAAGTTTAGAAACACCCATGCTGATTGCTTTTTCGATTTGTTCTTGAGGAATACCGGAACCACCATGTAAAACAAGTGGTGTGTCGATAACTTCTGCAAGTTCTTGTAAGCGTTCAAAGCTTAAACCTTTCCAGTTTTCTGGGTAAACGCCGTGGATGTTACCGATACCACATGCTAAGTAGTCAACACCTAAATCAGCGATTGCTTTAGCTTGAGCAACATCAGCTAATTCACCGGCACCAATAACGCCGTCTTCTTCACCACCGATAGAACCAACTTCAGCTTCAACAGAAACACCTTTAGAATGAGCTAATTCTACGATTTCTTTAGTCTTCTTCAAGTTTTCATCAAATGGTAAATCAGAACCATCAAACATAACTGAAGTAAAACCAACTTCGATACATTCCTTAGCTGCTTCATAAGTACCGTGGTCTAAGTGTAAAACAACAGGAACAGTGATGTTCATTGCTTCGATTTCGGATTCTACAAGAGTCTTAACAACTTTGTAGCCACCCATGTACTTAGCAGCACCCATTGAGCATTGGATTAAAACAGGAGTGTTCATTTCTTGAGCACCCTTAAGAATAGCACGAGTCCATTCCAAGTTATTTGTGTTAAAAGCACCTACTGCATAATGACCTTTACGAGCTGCAGCAAAGATTTCGTTACCGTTTACGAGTGACATAAAACAGCCTCCTAAATAAGTTAACATCTAAAATTACTCTTAAAATTGAGTACACCTATATTCTACCACATTTTTGCAAATAGCGTGCACAAAAATATAATTTTCATGTTAATTTTCACACAATTAATAGTCGTTACGCCCTAATTCTGTGATTTTACCAATATTGGTATAAACAATCCACTCAGCAACATTTGTGATATAATCACCCATTCTTTCCAAATGGTTTGCCATGTTCAAATAATCGATACCTTCTAAAGCAAATTCTGGTGTATTTTGAATCTTTTTAACGGCTACTTTGCTAACTTTACGGAAATATTCATCATTTTTAGAATCACGTGCAGCAACTTCAACAGCAAACTTATCATCCATTTCAGTATAAGCCTTCAAAATATCTGCTAACATTTGTTGAATATTAGCCGCCATTTCGAATAATAAATCTTCAATTTCAAAATCACGGTCGCTTGTATTTAATTTTTCAGTAATTCGTGCAATACTGATTGCATGATCGGCTAAACGTTCTAAATCAGAACTTGCCTTTAAGATAGCTACAATTTCACGTAAATCACCAGCAACAGGTTGTTGCAAGGCAATAATTTGAGCAGATTTTTTTTCAAGCCTTGTTTCTTGTTCATTAATTACTTCATCATCGGCAATTACTTTTTGTGCCAATTTCAAATCGTGTTCTTTAATCGAATCAATCGCACATTTAATGGCTTCTGCTACACCAAAACCCATAGTAGCAAAATCTTGCTTCAAATCTTTAATTTGTTGTTCTAAAACTTTACTCACTGTAAACTTCCTCCTTGCTTATTAACCAAAACGACCGCTTAAATAATCATCAGTTTCTTGCTTAGTAGGATTTACAAAGATCTTCTTTGTAGCTCCAGTTTCAATCAAGTCACCATTCAAGAAAAATGATGTAGTATCGGAAATTCGCGAAGCTTGTTGCATATTATGTGTCACAATGATACATGTATAATCTTCTCGCAATGTCAATAACATCTCTTCAATTAAGTTACTTGAAACAGGATCTAAGGCACTTGTTGGCTCATCTAACAAAATCACGGATGGTTGTACAGCTAACACACGTGCAATACAAATCCGTTGTTGTTGTCCACCTGATAAAGATAAAGCACTCTTATTAAGATTGTCTTTAACTTCATCCCAAATAGCCGCTTGCTTTAAACTAGTTTCTACACGTTCATCTAAGATTTGTTTATCTTTTATCCCGCCCAAACGTAAACCATAAGTTACATTGTCATAGATAGAAAATGGAAATGGATTTGGTTGTTGAAAAACCATTCCAACTTGTTTACGCAATTCAACCGTATCGGTTTGCGGACTGTAGATATCTTTACCATCAATCTCAATTGTTCCCGTAATCTTAACCGTTTCAATCAAATCATTCATTCGATTCAAACAACGCAAATATGTGGATTTACCACAACCAGATGGTCCGATTAACGCATGAATTCCTTTAGATGGAAAACCTAGCGTAATTCCATTTAATGCTTCTTTTTCACCATAATAAAGATGTAAGTCGCGTGTCGAAATAAAATCACTCATTTGCAGTCTTCCTCCTAGCCAAAGTTACCTGAAACATAATCATCGGTCGCCCGAATTTTAGGGTTAGTAAAAATGTTTTTAGTCTTATCATATTCTATCACGTGTCCTAAATGAAAGAAAGCGGTATAATCACTCACACGTGAGGCTTGTTGCATATTATGTGTAACAATGACAATTGTATATTTTTTCTTAAGTTCAATCATTGTTTCTTCAACTTTTAAAGTTGAGATTGGATCAAGCGCACTAGCTGGTTCGTCCATCAATAAAATGTCTGGTTCCATTGCAATAGCACGTGCAATGCAAAGACGTTGTTGTTGTCCACCAGACAATGCGAGCGCACTTTTATCTAAATCATCTTTAACTTCATCCCATAACGCAGCCCCTTTTAGACTGGTTTCTACGATTTCTTCAAGTTTTTGTTTATCTTTTAATCCACGTTCCTTTAGTGCAAAGGTAATATTGTTGCGAATTGATTTTGAAAATGGGTTTGGTCTTTGAAAAACCATTCCGATATGTTTACGCATCTCGTAAACATTGATATCTTTAGAATTAACATCCAAACCACGATACATAATTTTGCCCTCAACACGTGCAATCCCATCATTCATTCGGTTTAAGGAACGTAAATAAGTCGATTTACCAGAACCTGAAGCACCAATCAATGAAGTTATCTTATAACGCTCAAATTGCAAATTACCATCATGAAAGGCATGATTATCTCCATAAAAAACTTGTAAATCTTCCGTACTCAAGGCAATTTCATGTTCTTTAGGATCAAATTTTAAAATCCAATTATCATTTAAATCATATTGTCCAACATTCATTTAAACTACTCCTCTACTTACTTGCTGTTAACTTGCGATACAATTTGTTTCCGATGTAGCGTGCTAACACGTTAAAAATCAAAACAGCAATGATTAACACGGCAGATGAACCAGCTGAAACAGCATCAGCATCAGGCATAATTCCTTCTGAATTAATTTTCCAAATGTGTACGGCTAATGTTTCTGCCGGACGCATCAAATTTAAGGGACTAGCAGGGCTAAATGGATTCCAATCAGAGAAATTCATGCTTGTCGCACTTTGTCCAGCTGTATAAATCAAAGCAGCCGCTTCACCAAAGACACGTCCAGCGCCTAAAACAATCCCTGTCACGATTCCAGGCAATGCTTCTGGCAAAATAATCTTTGTAATCGTCCGCCATTTTGATAACCCTAAAGCTAAACCAGCTTCACGTTGCAAGTTAGGTACTGCTCGCATCGCTTCTTCAATATTTCTTGTTAATAATGGCAAATTAAAGAATGTCAATGCAATCGCACCAGCTAAAATAGAAAAGCCCATTTTAAATTGAACTACAAATAATAAGAAACCAAACAACCCAACAACCACGGATGGTAAAGAACTTAAAATTTCAATCGACATCCGTACAACTTCAGTTACCCAATTTTTAGGTGCGTATTCAGATAAAAATAAACCAGCACCTAAAGAAATTGGAAAAGAAATAATCAATGTTAAAAGCAATAGGTAAAATGAGTTAAACAATTGATAACCAATTCCACCACCAGCAACAAATGACTCGGAAGGAGCCGTCAAGAAATGCCACGAAACATGTGGTAGACCTTGTAATAAGATTCGTCCGATCAAAAACGCCAAAATCAAAACAACTAGCGCTGCAATAACGCGAATGATCGTGATGGCAATTTTATTTTGAAATTTGGTGTTCATCTTACATCTTTCCTCTCTTACCAATCCATTTTACTAAAATATTAAATACTAATGACATTAACAATAAGACTAAAGCCAATGACCATAATGCATTATTACCAACAGTTCCCATAACTGTATTACCAATTCCCATCGTCAAGACACTTGTCAAGGTAGATGCTGGTGATAATAAACTTGTTGGCATCAAACTTGCATTACCAATAACCATCTGTACAGCTAAAGCTTCACCAAAAGCACGTGCCATCCCAAAAATTACGGCAGTTAAAATTCCTGGTAAAGCCGAACGCAAAATAACTTTGTAAATTGTCTGCCATTCGGTTGCACCTAAAGCCAAAGATGCTGCTTTGTAATGCTTTGGAACGGCACGTAAACTATCAACAGTCAATGAAGTAACTGTCGGTAAAACCATAACAAATAATACAAATGCCCCAGATAAAATACCATATCCAGAACCACCAAAATGATTTCTTACAAATGGTACAACAACGTTTAAGCCAATAAAACCGTAAACAACAGATGGAATCCCCACCAATAATTCGATAACGATTTGTAAAACATTACGACCTTTCTTTGTCGCAATTTCAGTCATATATAAAGCAGTTCCAATAGCAAACGGCGTTGCAATCAAAGCAGCTAAAATTGTTACCCCAAAAGAACCTACAATCATTGGCAAAGCGCCTACCAATGGACGACCATCTTTACCATTTGAAGTAGGCATCCAGTCTGTTCCGGTTAAAAATTGTTTCAAACTTGCATTATTTTCAGTAAAAGTCGCAATCCCTTTAGAAGCCACAAAGGCAAAAATGGATAATACCACAGCTACAATAATACCAATACACGTATAAGTTAAAATTTTTCCTGTTAATTCTTGTCTTGTTTCACGTGACTTACTTTGAATCTTTTCACGGATTGGATCCATAACTACACCTTCTTAATAAATTATTTTACTGGAGTCACATTACCATGAGCATCCTTTTCAACTTGCATATCTTGCACCGGAATGTAACCTAATGCTTTAACTAATTTTTGTTGAATCTTTTTAGATGTTTTCATGTAATCAATAAATGCTTGTACCTTCTTAGATGGATGACCTTTAGTATACATGTGTTCATAAGACCAAATTTTCCATTTATTAGTTGTCACATTTTTTTCAGTTGGTTTAACTCCATCAATCTTTGGTGCGACTAAGGTATCATTTAAATAAGAAAATGAAAGATAACTAATAGCACCTGGCGTTGAAGCCACCATTTTTTGAACCGTTCCGTTTGAATCTTGTTCTTGTGACTTAGCTGCCTTTTGCCCTGCCATTACACTTTGTTCAAACGAAGCTCGCGTCCCACTACCTTGAGCACGATTAATCAACACAATTTCTAGATTTTTGCCACCAACTTGTTTCCAGTTAGTATATTTGCCCGCAAAAATACCCCGTAGTTGTTCCATCGTCAGGTTTGTGACGCCAGCTTTTTTATTAATAACCGGTGCCATCCCGACTACGGCTAATTTATGGTCGACTAATTTAGAAGCATCAATTCCTGCTTGTTGTTGTGCAAAAATATCTGAATTTCCAATAGTTACAGCTCCAGATTGCACTTGACTCAAACCAGTCCCTGAGCCTCCGCCTTGCACTGTAATCCGCACGTCAAAATGACTGCGTTGATACTGTTCAGCTCCCATTTCTACCATAGGTTGCATCGCAGTCGAACCAACAATCGCTACGGTTTCTACATTATTTTGTTTATCAGTCTTGCCACAACCTGTCAGGATTCCTCCTAAAACAAGCATCAGCATGGACGCTTTCAAAATTTTTTTCATTTTCACTTCTTCCTTTCCTCTACAATGTAAATGTTACAGTGCGTTTGTAAAGAGCCTTGGGTTGTTTTGTAAAGATTGTGTAAAGATTTTAAAACAGCATTATTTTAATATTATTTTATCAGTTATTTTGTAAAAAGCGTTCAATTGTGCTTGTAACAAGATATTATAAATCTAAATAAAAATGCTCTCCTTACTAGAGCATATCTAGCAAAGAGAGCACAACAATTTATTCACTGCTCAGGCTGGGATCGAACCAGCGACCTCTTGATTAACAGTCAATTATTCTACCGCTGAACTACTGAGCAAAAATTAAAAGCTTGATTGTTAAAACAAAGTGACTGCTCAGGCTGGGATCGAACCAGCGACCTCTTGATTAACAGTCAATTATTCTACCGCTGAACTACTGAGCAATGTTTTTTAATTATTATTATTTTAACAATCAAGCGACTGCTCAGGCTGGGATCGAACCAGCGACCTCTTGATTAACAGTCAATTATTCTACCGCTGAACTACTGAGCAATCGTTATAAGTAACATATATACTTATATCATATTCTTAAAAATTGTGCAACACTTTTTAATTTTTTTCTTAGAAAAATTACATTTTTCTTCCAAAGATATATGCTAACCCCCCAAAACTAAAAGATTGATACCGTTTTTTGGTACTTAATTTATCATCGCTTTTTTTCTCATTTACACACTTTTTGTATTTAATAATTAAAGCTCAACAAAAAAATAGAACGACTCAAGTAAAAGTCGCTCTAGTCAAAATTAAGCAATGTGATTATCACGTAAAATGTTAGCCACTACTTCTTGCATCTCTGGTGTTTTTGTCCATTCTTCAAAATGATCAAAATCTTCTTTAGGCATCTCGAAGTTTTCATTAATATATTGCTCATATTTAATTACACTACTTGAGCGTGGAATATTAATCTGGATAATCCGTACTTCTTTGATAAATCCACGAATTGCAGCTAATTCGGCTCGTCCATTTTGAACCATATTAGAGATTTCAAAATAACGGCTCCCATCATTGCGTGTAATTTCTTCTATTAAAGTTAAGGTTTCGTTGCTTTTCATCAAAATAAACTCCTCATTAAATCTATTATCTCTAGTATACCAAAAAAACCACTGCAAAACTTGCAGTGGTTGGCATAAGAGAGAAAGAGAATTGATTAGAAGGTAAATTACTAATACCTTACGAATATTATTCTAACTCTAGTTGAAAGCGGTGTCAACACTCTTTTATAAAAATATATTTCTAACTATTCAAGAAAATTTTATTTTACGCTATAATGATGAATATCACCAATTTACTAAGAGTAGTCAGAGAGGGACAAATGATAAATCTAAAACAATTTAAAGTTAGCGTTATCTTAGGTATCATCTATACTGTTGGCTATTATTTTTTTAAAATCATCTTGATTTTACTGGGACATAAAAATGACATCTACCTCATGTTTTTCCAAGATGGTCTATGGTATCTACCGTTTATTTTAGCAATAGTTTATTTCTTTCTTAGTAGTAGTTGCTTTTATCTAATTTTTAGAGTTTTTTCATTCATCATCAACAAAGTAACTAAAAATTAATAAAGAAGTCTATAATCAAAAAAAGACATAGAGTAGCAAAAACGCTATTCCATGTCTTTTTTATAACTATTCGACTGTTACACTCTTAGCTAAATTACGTGGCTTATCTACGTCATATCCTCGTTGCTTACTTGCATAATATGCTAATAATTGACATGGTACAATTGCCACCAATGGACTTAAGAGTTCTGCTACATCTGGCAAGATAATTTGATCTTGCTTAGTCGCTAGTGCTTGTTTCACTATCGTTATCACCTGTGCTCCGCGGGCTTTAACTTCTTGCACGTTGCTACGTGTATGCGCTGCTGTTTTTGCTGAAGTTATCAAAGCAATAACTGGGGTTTGTTCTTCAATCAAAGCAATTGTGCCGTGCTTTAATTCACCAGCCGCAAAGCCTTCCGTTTGAATATATGAAACTTCCTTTAACTTTAAGGCTGCTTCAATTGCAGTTGCATAATCAATCGCACGTCCAATATAAAATGCATTTCTGGTTGTTAACAAGTCTTGTTTAGCTAGTTGTTCAATTTTATACTTTTCATCAACTAAAGTTTGCATTGCATTAGCAACCTTACCTAATTCTTGTGCTAAATCTAATTCATTAGCTCTTTGCAAGTCCTTAGCCTTACCTAAAGCCTGCGCCAAAATTGCTTCGACTGCAATTTGTGCTGTATATGCTTTAGTTGAAGCAACTGCAATTTCTGGACCTGCATGTAATAACAAAGTGTAATCTGCTTCGCGAGATAAAGTTGAATTAGCTACATTTGTCAAGGTCAATGCTGGATAGTTTTGTTCTTTAATTTGTACCAAAACCGAGCGACTATCAGCAGTTTCACCACTTTGCGACAAGAAAATAAAGAATGGTTTTTGCGCAAGCAATGGTGGATTATAGGCAAATTCTGAAGCAACATGTACTTCTACTGGAATTTGTGCTAACTTTTCAAATAGTTCTTTACCAACTAAACCTGCATGATAGCTCGTACCTGCAGCTACAATATAAATTCGTTGTGCTTGTTTCATCGCAGCTAATAATTTTTCATCGATTGCATTTGGCGTTTGCAAATATTTTTGTACTAACGTCCGCATAACTGCCGGCTGTTCATCGATTTCTTTTAACATATAATGTTCATAAGCTCCTTTTTCAGAAGCACTCGCATCTTGATCTACCGTAAATTCTTTACGCTTAACCACATTTCCTTTTACATCTTCAATTACTGTTTGCTTTGGACTAAGTTGTGCAACATCGCCATCAGCCAACTCTACAAAACGATTGGTCAATTTAAGCATTGCCATTGCATCACTACAAATACAGTTAAAGTCGGTTCCTAGTCCAAGCAATAATGGACTCTTATTTTTAGCAATCCATATTTTTTCTGGTTGAGTTTGATCAATCAAAGCCAAGGCATATGATGAGGATTCATCTAATAAACCGACTACTTTTCTTAAAGCTTCAAATGCATCTAAGTTTTCTTTAGCTGCAAAATAACCGATTAACTGGACAATTACTTCAGTATCCGTCTGACTAACCAAAGTAACATCTTTTAAGTAAGTTTCTTTTAATTCCTTAAAATTACCAACTACACCATTGTGAACCAAATAAAATCGACCATCTGCTGAAGAATGCGGATGAGCGTTAGTTTGACTTGGTTGACCATGAGTTGCCCAACGAGTATGCCCAATCCCAGTATTACCACTAACCTTAGCATCAATTTCTTGACGTAAATTACTAATACGACCACTAGCTTTTCGTAAAAAACCTTGATTAGCTTGTTTTAACACATAAATTCCGGCCGAATCATAACCACGATATTCTAATTTTTCTAATCCTTGTAGTAAAATTTCAGTTGCTTGATCATGTCCAACAATTCCAACAATCCCACACATATTAACTCTTCCTTTGTATATCTTTTTAACTTTTTAAAATTGGTATAGATAAATTATTTAGATAACATCTCAACAAAATAAACTATACAACCATATATAAAGATAGTCAACACATTTACCCTAAAATGGTATATGTATATACCATTTTAGGGTAAGACTAATTTATAAGCCTTAAACCATAAACAAAAAGTCCTCTTCTCTGGAATCATCCAGAAAAGAGGACAAACTTTGTTACATTTTTATCAATAAAATTTGATAAAAATATTTATTATTTTTCAGCCAACCATTGACCAGCCTGTTGCAAAGCATCCTTGATACCAGATGGATTCTTTCCACCAGCTTGAGCCATATCAGGACGGCCACCGCCGCCACCACCAACAGCAGGTGCAATAGCTTTAATCAAATCTCCAGCTTTAAGCCCAGCTTGAATAGCTGTACCACTCATCGCTGTAATCAAGTTAACCTTGCCATCTTCAGTTGAAGTTGCCAACACTAAAACATCAGAATATTCATTAGTCTTCCATTGATCAGCTAATTGGCGTAATTGGCTCATACCTGAAACTTTAACTTCTTTAGCAATCAACGTCTTACCATTAATTGTTTCGACATTTTTGAAGACATCTGCTGCTTGTTGGCTCGCAAATTTATCTTCCAATGCTTGTTTTTGTTGTTCTAATTCTTTGATTTGTTGTTGTAATTGTTCAACTTTACGTGGAACTTCTTTTAATTGTACGACTTTCATCGCAGTAGCTGTTGCATTTAACAGATGATTACGTTGTTCTAAGAATTCATACGCTTCTTTTGAAGTTACAGCTTCAATCCGACGTACGCCAGCCCCAACACCTGATTCAGACACAATCTTAAACAAACCTAATTCACTGGTGTTAGCCACGTGATTGCCGCCACAAAATTCCATTGAGTAATCACCAACTTTAACAACCCGCACTAAATCACCATATTTATCGGCAAATAAAGCAATTGCTCCCATCTTCTTAGCTGATTCTAAATCAGTTTCGATAGTTTCAACTGATAAACTTTCCCAAATTTTTTCATTAACAATTGCTTCAACTTGTGCTAATTGTTCTTTAGTTACCGCACCAAGATTTGTAAAGTCAAAACGTAAATAAGTTGGTTCTACCAATGAACCGGCTTGATGTGTATGATTACCTAAGACATCACGTAAAGCTTGATCTAACAAATGTGTTGCTGTATGGTTTTTCTTAACTTTATTGTGGAATGTTTCATCAACTTCTAATAGATATTGACCATTAACTTGCAAGCAGCCTTCAACTTCAACTAAATGCATGTTTTGACCATTTGGAGCATGTTGCACATCAATCACTTGTGCAACTACTTGCCCATTTTGGTCTTTAATCACACCTTTATCAGCAACTTGGCCACCCATTTCTGCATAAAATGGTGTCTTAGAAAAGATTAAGCGTGCTTTACCAGTTGTAATTTCATCTACTAAAGCTTCATCAACAATAATATCTGCCAAAGTTGCTTCACAACTCAAAACATCATAACCAACATATTGACTTTCTGTCTTAATATCAGTTAATAAGGCACTTTGAACACCCATTGATTTAGCATCACTTCTAGCTGCACGTGCGCGTTGCTTTTGTTGTTGCATCTGTTCATCAAAACCAGCTTCATCAACACTTAAGCCTTGTTCTTGCGCATATTCTTTCGTCAATTCCATTGGGAAGCCATAGGTATCATAAAGTTTAAAGACCGGTGCTCCTGGCAAGATATCTTTATTAGCAGCCTTAGTTTCACTAATCAAATCATCTAATAATTGCATCCCATCTTTTAAGGTGTCGTTAAAGCGATCTTCTTCCATTCGAATAACTTTGGCAATATAATCTGCTTGTTGCAAGACTTCTGGATAAGCAGATTCCATAATCTTGCCTACGACTGGCACTAATTTGTATAAGAAGGCTTGATCGATACCTAACTTTTGTCCATGCATAACAGCTCGCCGAATTAAACGACGAATTACATAGCCACGACCTTCATTTGAAGGTAACGCACCATCACCAATCGCAAAAGTCACGGCACGTGCATGATCAGCAATCACTTTAAAGGAAACATCTTTTTCAACATTATCACCATAATGATAACCTTTAGCCATAGTAGCTGTCTCATCGATGATTGGCATAAACAAGTCGGTTTCAAAGTTGGTTTTAGCATGTTGGAAAACTGAAACAACTCGTTCTAATCCCATCCCCGTATCGATGTTTTTATGTGGAAGTGGTTCATAAGTTCCATCAGGCTTATGATTGAATTCAGAAAAGACGATATTCCAAATTTCTAAATAACGTTCGTTTTCGCCACCAGGATAATTTTCAGGATGATCTTCTGGCAAGTTATTCATTTCTTGACCACGATCATAAAAAATTTCGGTATCCGGACCAGATGGACCTTCGCCAATATCCCAGAAATTATCTTCAACTTCATAAATATGATCAGTTGGCATCCCGATTTCTTGCCAATATTTCTTTGCATCTGTATCTTTTGGATAAACAGTCACGTAAAGTTTTTCTTTTTCCATTGCAAACCATTCAGGACTAGTTAATAATTCCCACGCCCAAGCAATTGCTTCTTTTTTGAAGTAATCGCCGATAGAAAAGTTACCTAACATTTCAAATAATGTATGGTGACGTGCTGTCCGTCCCACATTTTCAATATCATTGGTTCGAATTGATTTTTGTGAACTTGTCATGCGATGGTTCTTAGGGACAACCGAACCATCAAAATATTTTTTCATGGTTGCTACCCCTGAGTTAATCCATAACAAAGTTGGATCATCAATTGGCACTAATGGTGCACTCTTCATAATATCGTGACCTTTAGTCTTGAAAAAATCAAGATACATTTGCCGAATTTGAGCACTTGATAATTCTTTCATCTAAAAATTCCTTTCCTTGACTAAAAAAGCACCGTTGCTAGTAAGGACGCTTGCGCGCGGTACCACCTTACTTGCAACGATGCTGATCGTTAGCCTCTTTAAAATCTAAATTCATTCAATTGTCATTTTTAGGGAGCACTCATCAATAAATCAAAATCTTTACACCAACCAGATTCTCTCTAAATGATTTAATTTAATCAGCATGTCCTAAAAGTATACTCAAAGTATATGCAAATTTAAAAGAGTTGTCAACTCTAGCTTAAGCCTTGGTTTTATTAGCTTTACGTTGGGCACGCATCTCTTGACGCCGTGCAATCCGACGTTTTTGCTGCTCATCTTTTTTGATAGCTTGCTTGATTTTTTTCTTATAGCCTGGTTTTCTTTTCTTTTTAGCTTTATTAACCATTCCTTGCAATTTAGGATCCATCTTGTCTTGGCGCACACGTCTTTTTTCACGGCGCTTACGATCATAAGAATCAACCAATTCGCCATTTTTTAAAGCTTTAGGAACAAAATTAATTCCTAATTCTTCTAGTCCTTCAATTCGGCGTTCATCATTTGGCGCATACAATGTGATTGCAATTCCGTGCATGTTATTTCGTCCGGTTCGTCCGACACGATGAACGAAAAATTCTAAATCTTCGGGCAAATCATCATTAATAACATGCGAAACGCCTTCAATATCAATTCCACGTGCAGCTAAATCAGTTGCAACCACATATTGATATTCTAAATTTTGGACAGCTTTCATCACTCGTTTACGTTCTCGTGGTTGAATTCCGCCATGAATTTTAGCAACTTTAAGCCCATTTGCACGCAAATAATTCGTCAACTCGTCGGCTCTTTCTTTAGTATTAGCAAATACCAACGCTAAATAAGGTTTACCTAACGTCAAAAGTTGATAAATTAATTGATTGCGATCGCGCCCTTTAGTTGAAAGTAACCAATTATCAATTGTTGGACTGATAATCGTTTTATTTTCGACTACTTCAATAATTGGTGAGCTCATATATTTGCGCAAAAATGGTTGTAATTTAGGCGGAATTGTCGCCGAAAAGACTAACATTTGTAAATCTTTAGGCATACTTGAAGCAATCGCATCTGTTTCATTTAAAAAGCCCAAATCAAGTGTCATGTCGGCTTCGTCAACTACCAAATAAGTCGCATTATGAATATCTAAAGCATTACTTTTTACCAAATCTAAAATACGTCCTGGCGTTCCGATCACAATTTGTGGTTGGCGATTAGCTAGTTTTTCAATTTGGCGTTGTTTATCAGTTCCGCCTACAAAATTTTGCACCAAAATTTCTTCATTGCTATGCTTAGCTAACTGCTTAGCTGCTCCATAAATTTGATAAGCTAATTCACGACTAGGTGTAGTAATTACCGCTTGTACCTCTTTTTTATTTGCAATAATCTTTGAAAAAATCGGCAACAAAAAAGTATGGGTCTTTCCACTACCCGTTTGCGATTGTCCAACCACACTTTTATTTTTCATAATTAAAGGAATCAAGCGTTCTTGCACCGGTGTTGGTGTTATAAAGCTGATTTCTTCTAAGGCCTCTAACACATAAGGTGCTAAGCCTAAATCTTTAAATTTTACTGTCATCTTTTCCTCCTTGATAAGTAGCCGCAATTTTATCTAATTGCTCAACATACTCAGCAATTTGCTCTTTACTTGCTAGTTTAGCTCCACTAGCTAATGGATGGCCTCCACCGTCATATTTCTTGGCTAGCTCATTAATAATCGGTCCTTTAGAACGAATACGTAAACGATATGAACCATCTTTTTGTTCGACTAAAACAGTCCAACAAATGATTGTCTCAATCTTACCTAATAAAGGCACAACATCACTTGTGCATGCATCTTGTAATGCAAATTTTTCCAATAACTCATTGGTTAAAACAACATAAGCTGCATTATTTGGAGTAACCGTCATATTTTGCCAAACATAGGCCGATAAGCGGGCTATTTGTTCTGAAATTTCATCTAGTCTACGACAAACACGTACCGCATCAAAATCATACTGGCGCAAATCAGCAGCTACATTTAATGTATGCGCACTAGTACAATCATATAAAAAGCGGCCAGTATCCCCGATTATCCCTGCATATAAAACTTCAGCTGCTTTAGCTGTCAATTTCAACTTGCCATTTGTTACTTGAATAAAATCATAAATAATTTCTGAACAACTCGAAGCTTGATCTTTAACCCAACAAATATCACCATAAGGATCATCATTAGGGTGATGATCGATTTTTATCAAATAATCACCTTGATTATAGCGTTGATCATCAACACGTGGGCTATTAGCCGTATCCGTCACAATTACTAACGCACCTTGATATACATCATCTTCAATTTGATCTTCTGTCCCCATCCAACTCAAAGCAGTTACGTCTTTGCCGACTTGATAAATTTCTTTGGTCGGATAAGCTTCCTTAAGTACTAAAGCTAACCCATATTGCGAACCAAATGCATCTGGATCTGGACGTTGATGACGGTGAATGATGATTTTTTGATATTTTTCAATTTGTTGTAAAATTTGTTCTTCTATTGTCATGTTGTTTCCTCGTTTTCTTAATGCAACTTACTTAACACTTTAGTATACCGATTTTTTGCCAACTAGACAATCACTTCATTTCATTTTCGTTTTGCCATAGCGGTAAAACAATATTTTGATAACTAGCATCATCTAATCCTGTTAATGTTAAGCCTAACAAGCGTACATCTATGTTTTCTGGCTGAATCTGTTCAAAAAGTTGCAAACTATAAAACACTAACGTTGCCACATCATTTGTAAAGAAATCTCGTTGGGTTAAACGTTTAGTCATTGTTTGATAACGACTATTTCGCACCTTTAAAACCAATGTTTGACCTTGCTTTTGCTTTTTTTGCATTTGAGTAGTTACTTTTTGAGCCAAACGTTTTAATTGTTCTTCTACTTCTTCTTGGCTACACAATGGCGTATCAAAAGTGCGCTCCTTGCCTAAAGATTTGCGCTTTCTAGTCGCTTGAACTACGCGGTTATCTTCGCCGCGAACACGTTGATATAAAATAAACCCCATTTTACCAAAGTGTTGCTGTAATTTCTTTAAAGAACAGTTATATAAATCTTGTCCACTAAAAATTCCTAATTCATGCATTCTTGGTAAAGTTTTTTTACCAACACCACGAAAATCTTGGATGGGCAAAGCCAATAAAAAGGCTTGGGCCTCCTCTTTTCTAACTACCGTCAAGCCCATTGGTTTACGATACTCCGAAGATAACTTGGCTAAAAATTTGTTATAAGAAATACCTACCGAACACGTCAACTGTGTTTTAGCATAAATTTTTTGTTGCAAATCATGTGCAAGCTTGATTGCCGAGCATTCATTTAATTTATTTTCCGTCACATCTAAATAAGCCTCATCTAAAGCAATTGGTTCGATAATATCCGTATACTGCCTAAAAATTGCGTGAATCTGTTCTGATACTTGCCGGTATTTATCAAAATCAGGTCGCTTAAAGACTGCTTGCGGACAAAGTTTAAGCGCTTGGGCACAACTCATGGCTGAATGAACCCCGTATTGACGGGCAATGTAATTGGCTGTTGCCACCACTCCCTTGCCGTTTGCATGCCTAGGATCTCTCGCAATTACTAATGGTACCTGGCGATAAGCTGGATGATCACGCATTTCTATTGAAGCATAAAAAGAATCCATATCAACATGAATAATCTTTCGCTCTTGGTGCATCGTTTTTTCCTTTCTAGCATATTTTATTTAATTCTACACCAAACACACGTTTGTTTTCAAATTAAATAAAAAGTTGCCTTCGTTTGAAAGCAACTTTTTAAATTATCCTTCATGACATGGATCAAATTCCCAATGATTGCCATCTTTAGCTAACAAATCAAATGCTGCCTTTGGTCCCATCGAGCCACATTCATAATTAGGAAAAGTTTCTACATCTATTTTTTCTTGGTCCCACGCTTGACGAATAGCATCGACAAAACGCCATGAATAATAAACTTCTTGCCAATGAGTAAAGTTAGTAGCATCACCTTTTAAAGCATCCAACAATAGTTTTTCATATGCTTCCGGTGTTTGTGCACGTAAGGCGTTATCGTGTGTATATGTCAAAGTATTATCTTCAATGCCATATCCTTCCTGACTAACAGCTTTTGAATTAAGCCTTAAACTCATCGCAGGAATCGGATCAACATTAAACGTTAACACATTTGGCAAGATTTGCCCACAATCAAAAATATTATTAGGCATATTCTTAAATACTACATCGATTCTAGTTCCTTTAGTCGCCAAGCGTTTTCCACTCCGCACATAAATAGGAACACCTGCAAAGCTCATGCTATTGACGTGTAACTTACCAGCTACAAATGTTTCGGTTACAGAATCTTTAGCAACTTGATTTTCCTGACGATAACCAACTTGTCCATTTCCTTGCGTATATTGACCACGCACAAAATTTTCCTTAACCTCTTGAGGTGTGTAGACTTGCAAAGCCTTTAGCGCACTGATTTTTTCTTGGCGAATATCTACATCACTAAAAGTAACTGGTGCATTCATCGTCAACAAAGCAACAATTTGCAAGATATGATTTTGGACCATATCACGCAAGCAACCAGAAGTCTCATAATAGCCGGCACGCTCTTCGACTCCCAAAGCTTCACTTAAGGTAATTTGAATGTTATCAATATAACGATTATTCCATAACGCTTTAAACAAATTATTGCCAAAACGTACAGCTGCAATATTTTGAATCATCTCTTTACCTAAATAATGATCGATGCGAAAAACATCTTCTTCAGGGAAAAATTTGCAAATATCGTCATTTAATTGAATTGCGCTCGCTAAATCATGTCCAAATGGCTTTTCTACAATTACACGATTATATCCATTAGCAGTTACAATATTTTGTGAACGTAAATGCTCACAAATTGTTCCAAAGAAATGCGGTGACATCGCTAAATAAAATAAGCGATTACCTCCAATTTGATATTTCTCATCAAGTTTTTGAGCTAATTCAAACAAAGTGACATAATGATTCGTGTCAGTTACATTATGGGATTGATAATAAAAGTGGCTAGCAAATTCATTAGCTTGTTGTGCCGTATCTTCCATACCAGAAATTGAATTACGCACAACATCTTGATAATGATCATTGCTCCAAGGCCGTCTTGCAGTCCCAATCACCGCAAAGTTTTCGTTTAAAAATCCTTTTTTATAAAGGTTAAATAATGACGGATACAGTTTTCTTTGCGCTAAATCCCCTGTTCCGCCAAAGATTATAAATAGCGCTTTTTGTTTGGTTGTCATTTTTTAGCACCACTTTCATTTTTGTACACTACTATTATTTTACTAACAAAAGCTTCATTAAACAAGTAAGCAATTAGCGTCGATTAAAAAAGCGATGTCTTTAAGACACCGCCTTGAAGTTTAAATTAAGTGTACGCCTTTATCAACATAAATCACGTCACCAACAACACCTGTCGCTAAATCACTCATTAAAAATGCACAAGTGCCACCGACTTCAGTAGTTGTTACGGATTGTCCATCAACTGTACGTTCTTGTGATACTTTCAATAAATCGGCATGTCCTTGAACACCTGTAACTGCTAAAGTCTTGATTGCTCCAGCTGAAATTGCATTAACACGAACACCATATTTGCCTAAGTCACGTGCTAAATAGCGCACGCTAGCTTCAAGTGAGGCTTTGGCAACACCCATAATGTTATAATTAGGAATTGCACGTTCTGAGCCAAAGTAAGATAAAGTTACAATACTTGCTGGATTATTTAAGATAGCTTGACCATATTTAGAAACAGCAATCAAAGAATAAGCAGAGATATCTTGTGCCAAAGCATAACCTTGACGACTTGCATTCATGATTTCGCCACCTAGTTCTTCTTTGTTGGCATAAGCGATAGCATGTAAGATACCATCAACTTTACCAAAACGTTGTTTGATTTGTTTAAAAGCTGTAGCGATACTTTCATCACTAGCTACATCACATTCAATTAACAAATCTTCATTATCAATCAATTTAAGCAAACTCTTCTTTAAACGATCATTTTGATACGTAAAAATGAGTTGTGCTCCTTGTTCTAACATTACTTGAGCACAGCCCCATGCGATTGAACGCTTATTGGCAACACCCATAACAAGAATCTTTTTACCTTCTAATAAGTTTCCCACGTTTTTTCACTCCTTGCTTAAAATTTCCGGAAACGAGCATAGCGTTTAGCCAGTAATTCTTCGGTTGATAGTTCCATCAAATTAGGCAATTGTTCGTTTAACATTTGACTCAAATTCTTACAGATACGCCGTTGTGAACCACCTTCAGCAATAATACCTTCGATTATTCCTTGCTTTAACAAGGCTTCTGGAGTTAATTGCATAATCTCTGCTGCCTCGCCTGCTTTTTGACTATCTTTCCATAAAATAGATGCAAATCCTTCTGGAGATAAAACAGAATACATGCTGTTTTCAAACATCCAGACTTGATCGCCACAAGCTAGTGCTAAAGCACCACCACTACCACCTTCACCAAAAATTACGCTAATCAGCGGTACTTTAATTGCACTGATCTCCAATAGATTTTTAGCAATCGCTTCGCCTTGTCCGCCCTCTTCTGCACTACGCCCTGGATAAGCTCCAGCAGTATTAATAAATGCTAAAATTGGACGATTAAACTTTTCTGCTTGCTTTATTAAGCGTAATGTTTTGCGATAACCACCTGGTGTTGGGCTTCCAAAATGCTTAGCAATCCGCTCTTCTGGACTAGTTCCTTTATCAATCGCAATTACCGTTACTGCTTGTCCATTGAAATACGCTAGGCCACCAATGATTGCCGGATCATCTTCTCCTAAACGATCACCATGTAATTCAAAAAAATCAGGAAATAAATTATTAATAATTTCAGTTGCGGTGATTTTTTTAGGACTCCGCGCTTCAGCAACAATGTCAGCTGCCACACGCTTCTTTTTTAATAATCCCACCATGATTAGCGCACCTCACTTTCCGTATTATGCATGCTCAAAAGCCAAGCAATCCTATTTTTTAATTCAGGTCGTGCAACGATTGCATCAATAAAACCATTTTGTAAAACAGTTTCTGCATCTTGCAAATCTTCTGGAACTTTTTGATGCATTGTTTGTTCAATCACACGTTTGCCCGCAAATCCCACTAACGCTCTTGGTTCAGATAAAATAACATCGCCTTGCATTGCAAAACTTGCTGTCACCCCACCAGTTGTTGGATCTGTTAACACTGTTAAATAAAACAAACCGGCTTGTTTGTGACGCTTAACTGCTTGTGAAATCTTAGCCATTTGCATCAAAGAAAAAATCCCTTCTTGCATTCTAGCTCCACCAGAAGCCGTAAAAATCACAACTGGTAATCTTTCTTTTAAAGCAAACTCAAATAAGCGCGTAATCTTTTCACCAGTGATTGTTCCCATTGAACCCATCACAAAGTTTGGATCCATAATTGCTAAAGCACATCTTTGGTTAGAAATTGTTGCCAAACCAGTTAAAACCGAATCATTTAAATTTGTTTGTTTACGTGCTTTAGCTAATTTATCCTGATAACCAGGAAAATTTAACGGATCTGCAGTCATCAAATCACTGTCGAATTCTTTAAAATCATCAACCAACCATTGCAAACGTTGTCTTGCACCAATTCTAAAACCATATTGACAATGTGGACATGCTTGATATATCCCTAAGTCTTTATGGTAAACAGCTTGGCGACACTTAGGGCAAGCCAACCATAATCCTGAGGGTACGCGCTCTTGAGCTTTTTTATTTGCTTTAATATGCTTGTGTCCGAGCGTTTTTAACTCATTAAATAGTTGCATCTTTTTCCCTTCTTCTCCAACTTGGTAAAAATGTTTTTTCTAGATAATCAGTTGTCACGGTACTTTCCAAAAAGGCTGGATCTTCTAGCAGACCCAAATGAAATTCTTGATTAGTCTTAATACCTAAAATCACCATTTCATTTAATAACCGTTTAACCTTTTCAATAGCTTCGTGACGATCTTCGCCTAAAGCAATTACCTTGGCAATCATCGAATCATAAAACGGCGAAATTTTTACGCCAGCATACAAATCAGTATCGATTCGCATCCCTAGGTTTCCTACTGGAGTGTACAAATAATCAACTTTTCCAACCGATGGTGCAAAATTATTAGCCGGATCTTCGGCATTAATACGGCATTCAATTGAAGAGCCTAACAACTTAATGTCATCTTGTGTAAACGGCAAATCTTCACCATAAGCGACTTTAACTTGTGCTTTAACCAAATCAACACCAGTCACCATCTCAGTTACCGTATGTTCAACTTGGATTCTAGTATTCATTTCCATAAAATAGAAATTATGATCTTGATCCATTAAAAATTCGATTGTTCCGGTGTTTAAATAGTCAATTGCATTGGCTGCACGCACCGAAATTTCACCTAATTTTTGCCGTTGAGCCGCTGTGATTAACTGACAGGGACTTTCTTCAATCACCTTTTGTTTACTGCGTTGAAGTGAACAATCGCGCTCTGGAAAATAAACGACATGCCCTGCTTGATCACGAAAAACTTGAACTTCAATATGTTTAACATTTTCCATGATTTTTTCAAGATACATCCGATTATCACCAAAGGCACTTTGCGCTTCACGTCTTGCTTCTTCAAAGGCGTTAGTCAATTCTTCTGGATTGTTAACTTTACGAATACCTTTGCCACCACCACCAGCAGCGGCTTTTAATAAGATGGGATAGCCAACTCTTTGGGCAATTTCACTCGCTTCGTTAGCATCAGCAATAAATCCTTCGCTTCCAGGAATAACTGGTACCCCACTTTTTTGCATCTGAATTCGAGCGTTAGCTTTATTTCCCATTAAATCAATCGTTTCAGAACGTGGCCCAATAAATGTTAAACCACAAGCTTCACACATTTCAACAAAACGGCTGTTTTCAGATAAGAAGCCAAACCCTGGATGAATAGCTTGTGCACCCGTTCCGACAGCTGCGGCTAAAATGTTTTGCATATTTAAATATGAATCTTGTGGCCGCGCGGTTCCGACACAGACCGCCTCATCGGCTAGTTGAACATGTAAACTTTCACGATCGGCAGTTGAATAGATTGCCACCGACTTGATTCCTAGTTCTTTTAGCGAACGAATGATGCGGACCGCGATTTCCCCACGATTAGCAACTAATACTTTTGAAAACATCGCGTTTCGTTAATCTCCTATCATAAAAGTTAATTCAGCCGTGCAAGCTTTTTTGCCATCAATTGTAGCAACACCCTTGCCTAGGCCAATATTATTTTTAATCTTATCTAGTTGCACTTCTAGACGCAAAGTATCGCCTGGACGGACAACTTTTCTAAATTTAGCAGACTTAATACCGCCAAAATATGCTGTTTTGCCTTTAAATTCGTCTAACGACAATAAAGCTACCGCACCCGTTTGCGCTAAAGCTTCAACAATCAAAACGCCTGGCAAAACTGGATTATTAGGAAAATGGCCGTTAAAAACTTCTTCATGTGCCGTCACGTTACGAATCGCAACAGCTTTTTGACCTGGTTGAAGTTCTTCAACTCGATCAATCAATAACATCGGATAACGATGTGGAATAATTTTTTGAATCTCTGTAACATCTAACATGCTTATCCCTCCACAACACAAAACAATGGTTGGTCAAATTCAACCAATTCTTCATTGTCAACTAAGATTTCACTAATCGTTCCATCAAATTCACTCTTAATTTCTGTCATCATTTTCATTGCTTCAATGATGCAGACAATATCACCTTTTTTTACTTTGCTACCAACGCTAACATAAGCTGGTTTATCAGGTTGTGATTGTAAATAAATACTTCCAACCATCGGTGCTTTGATGATTTGACCTGTCATTTTTTCTTCGCTATCTTCAGGAAGCGGTGCTGTGGCTACTTGTGTAGCAGATGCTTCAACACTAGGAGCTACCGGTTGTGGTTGAAATAAGGTTTCATTTTTGCTCAAATGAATATGAAAATCTCCCGTTGTAATCTCTAATTCACGGGTTGGTGAATCGTTAAATTCGTCCATTAATTTTTTGATTTCATTAAAATCCACGTTTCTTAGTCCTCCCATTTTTTAAAGGCTAAAACAGCATTATGACCGCCAAAACCTAGTGAATTACTTAATGCATATTTTAGATCTGCTACACTTTGTCCCACCTTAGCGACCACATTAACTGCGCATTCAGGATCTTGTTTACTCAAGCCAATGTTTGGTGGAAGTTGACCCGTTTGTAAGGCTGCAATCGTTGCTACAGCTTCAATTGCACCAGCAGCTCCTAATAGATGACCTGTCATCGATTTAGTACTACTTACCCATACATCACTATCCTGACCAAATACCAAATTAATTGACTTAGCTTCACCTGAGTCGTTGGCTTTAGTTGCTGTCCCATGTGCATTAATATATCCCACTTGTTGTGGTGTAATTTGAGCTTCGTCAATGGCTTGTTGCATCGCTCTTGCTGCTCCTTGACCACTAGGATCTGGTGAAGTCATATGATAAGCATCACAAGTTGCACCATAACCAACAATTTCACCTAAGATTTTAGCCCCGCGTTTAAGTGCATGTTCATAGTTTTCTAAAATTAAAGTTGCTGCACCTTCACCCATGACAAAACCTGAACGATTCTCATCGAAAGGAAGAGACGCTTTGGTTGGATCTTCTTGACTAGACAAAGCCGTTAAAGCTGCAAATCCAGCAATTCCGATTTCATTTACAGAAGCCTCAGAACCACCTGTAATCATAACTTGTGCACGACCATCCTTGATTTGACGGTAGGCTTCGCCAATTGCATTAGTTGCTGAAGCGCAAGCTGTTACAACAGCAGTACAGATGTTTTTAGCACCTACGTGTAAAGCAATATTACCAGCAGCCATATTGATAATCGAGGTTGGAACAAACATTGGTGATACACGGCGTGGACTGTTGTCATGCATCTTGATAACTTGTTCTTGAATTGTAGTTAAGCCCCCAATACCTGAACCATAAATCACACCAAATTCATATGGATCGGTATTTTCTGGTGTAATCTGCGCTTGTTCCATCGCTTCTAAAGTACTATGCAAAGCGTATTGTGAAAACAAATCCATCCGCCGAGCAGCTTTTTTTCCGATACGTTGGGTTGGATCAAAATTTTTAACTTCGCCAGCTACACTGATACCTGTTTGACTAGCATCAAACTTAGTTATCGGACCAATACCTAATTTGCCAGCAAAAATATTTTCGACAAATGTTTTTGTATCATTTCCTAATGGACTGACAACGCCAATCCCGGTTATCACTACTCTATTCATTAAATCGAACTCCTTTAGTTAGATTCCCATACCACCATCAACTGAAAGCACTTGGCCGGTCATATAGTCATTTTGTGCTAAAAAGACCGCTGCTTGTGCTACTTCAGTCGTGTTACCAAAACGCTGCAATGGGATTTGTGTCAAGATTTCAGCTTTTACCTTATCACTTAATTTATCAGTCATGTCACTTACGATCATTCCTGGTGCAATCGCATTACAACGCACATTTCGTAAGGCACCTTCTTTAGCTACACTCTTAGTAAAACCAATTACCCCTGCTTTACTTGCAGCATAGTTTGCTTGACCAATGTTTCCGTGTAATCCAACAACACTAGCCAAATTAATGATCACACCACTTTTTTTCTTAAACATCTTCTTTAAAATAGGTTGTGTCATCTGGAAAGTCCCTACTAAGTTAACATCGATAACGCCTCTAAAGTCTTCTTCTTTCATTGCAATCATTAATTTGTCATCGGTAATGCCTGCATTATTGACTAAAACATCGAGTTGCTCAAATTTCACATAGATTTCTTTGACCATTCGCTTGCAATCGTCAGCTTTTGAAATATCACCTAAAACGACTTCACAAGTAACCCCATACGAAGTAATTTCTTCAACTAACTGGCTAGGAACTTCTTTTCTGGCATTCAAAATCACATTGCATTTTTCTTTAGCGAACTGTTTAGCAATTGCTGCACCAATTCCGCGTGAAGAACCTGTAACAAAAACGACTTTATCTTTTAAATCCATTTAATTACCTCTAATAGCATCTAAGAATGCTTGATATCCTTCATAATTTTCTATATGGTAACGCGCAACTTTTCGATCGACTTGCTTAACAAATTTACATAAAGTGTCGCCAGGGCCTAATTCTAAGACCGCATTGACTCCTAGTTTGTCAAACATATATGCACTACAACTAGCAAAATGTGTTGGACTAATTAATTGCTTAACCAAAGTATCTGCAACTTTATCATCAAATGGCTGACAAGTTGTGTTACTAATTACTGGCACATTTGACTTGGCAAATGTAACTTTACTTAAGCGCTTTGCCATTTTTTGACTAGCATTTACAAAAAGCGGGGTATGAAACGCGCCACTAACTTTTAGTTCAACGACTTTCTTGGCCCCGCCTTTTTCGGCTAATTCAGTCATCGCTTTTTGTACGGCACCAACACTGCCGCCAATCACCACTTGCTTAGGTGAATTGTAATTTGCGATGCTGACTGTTTCTTCATTTGTAGTACAATCTTGGCAAATCTGTTTAACCAAATCAATATCTGGCTGTAATAAAGCCGCCATCTTACTTGCTTTAGCTTGCGCATCTGCTTGCATATAACTTGCTCTATCTTGCAAAATTTGCATGCCTTCTTCAAACTCTAATACACCACTGGCAATCAATGCTGCATACTCACCTAATGACAAGCCTAGCATTGCTTGAATAGGTAATTCGGGTATATCTCGCTTAAGCATTGTAAACAAACCTAAACTAACCGCAACGATTGCTGGTTGCACGTATTTGGTTTGACTTAAAGCATCATCTTCGTTATTTAAAACTGCTACCAAATCCATATTGGTTAAAACTGCATTTGCACGATCGATTATCTCTTTAAATAATGGATCTTTATTATAAAGATCCATTCCCATTTGAGGATATTGCGCACCTTGACCACTAAATAAAAGTCCAAACTTTTCCATGGCCTGCACACCTCTTAATTATTTGTCTAATTCAGCCTTAACATAGCTAACAACGTCACCAATTGTCTTAACGTTTTCGTTTGCTTCTAACTTAACGTCTAATTCATCTTCAAGTTCGTTCATGATTTCAAACACGTCTAAGCTATCTGCATCTAAGTCTTCCTTGATATCGGAAGCCATTGTGATTTCTTCTTCTGTATCTAATTGTTCTACTACGATTTCTTTTACTTTTTCAAAAATTTGTTCTTCTGTCATGATTAAAAATCTCCTTTAAAATTCAAAAATATTTTTATTAAAATTTAATAACATGTGTTCCCACCGTCAAACCGCCACCAAAGCCACTCAAAACAATGATTTGTCCTCGCTTTAATTGACCTTTTTTATTCAACTCATCTAGCAATAACGGTACACTAGCAGCTGATGTATTACCATAATCGGCAATATTTAAGTCAAACTTATCAAGTGGTTGTTTTAAACGTTTGGCGATTGACTGAATAATCCTTGCATTTGCCTGATGCAAGATAAAATGGGTAACCTCATCTAATGAAATATCAGCTTTTTGACAAGCCCGTTCAATAGATGCCGGTACCTCATGAGTTGCAAATTTGTAAACCTCTCTACCATCCATCTGGAAAGCTTCTAACTTTTCATCTCGTGTATTTGGAAATTGACAAATTGCCTGCGTTGTTCCAGCAATTAAGTTTTTTCCTTGGTCTCCAAAAGTTTTTAAATCAGCTGCTAAAATTTGACTTTGTTTAGTCTCATCTTTGGCTAATAAAACTCCGGCAGCTCCATCTCCAAACAAAACAGCTGTAGTGCGATCTTGCCAGTCTAAAACTTTTGACAAAACCTCGCCGCCAATTACCATCACACGTTTGATATCTGGAGAACTTAAAAAGCGTTTAGCTACTTCTAATGCATAGATAAATCCTGAACATGCAGCCGAAATATCAAAAGCAACAGCATTTTGTGCTTGAATATTACCTTGAACAAGAGCTGCAGTCGCTGGTGTATAAGAATCAGGGGACATTGTTGCAACAATTATCAAGTCTAAACTCTCAGCACTCCAGCCACTTTGAGTCAACAATTGTTTAGCTACTCTCGTACACAGCACTGAAGTATTTTCATCTAAACTAATGTGGCGTTGCTTTATCCCTGTACGTGTTGAAATCCATTCATCTGAAGTATCCATGATTTTACTAAGCTCATCATTAGTGACAACTTTTTGGGGTACAAAACTTGCTGTTTGTATAATTTTAACGTTTGCCAACTTCGCTTCTCCTCGCTTAATTAGGAACGTTCTTTTAAGAATTCTTCTAGGTTTAGTAATGCTTTTTCAATGACCTTAACTTCTTTATCACCAAAACCTTTTAAAAATTCTCTGACCATCATGCGGTGAAAGGCATCGTGCGCGCGATACTCAAGGCGTCCTTTTTTAGTTAACCCTAAACGAATGACCCTGCGATCAGCCGAACTTCTGATTCGTTCTACATAGCCTTTTTTAACCAAGCGGTCAATAGTTGCAGTCAATGTTCCCGGCGTCAAATGGAGTTCTTTTGCAACCTGCGACGCTGTTTTTTGTTCATACATCGTAATCGCATTGATTGCATGCATCTCTTTGATAGTCAAATCACTAAAACGGCTTTTTCGCAACTCATTTTCTTCGATCCACAAAATATCATTATAGATATTAACTAGTGCATCATTAATCCATTGAGCATTATCATTCATCTTTCTTACCGCCTATCTTTTGGTACTCAAATATTTTGGTTATCAAAATAATAGCAAAAAAATTAAGCCGCTGTCTAGATCTTTTCGTCACGCTCTGCTACAACAAACATTAGTTCTGCCGTGCATGCCTTTTGACCATCAACAAGTGCCTGAGTCTGGACAATACCAATATTTTCTTTTTTCTTGACCATCGTGATTTCAAGCTTTAACACATCGCCAGGACGAACTACTTTACGAAACTTTGCTTTATGAATTGCTCCTAGATAAGCCGTCTTGCCAAGAAACTCTTCTGATTTCAAGATTAGAATCGATGCTGCTTGTGCTAGAGTTTCAATTATTAAAACACCTGGCATTACTGGATTTCCAGGAAAATGACCTCTAAAAAAATCTTCATTAATTGTTACATTTTTAGTAGCCACAATCTTTTGGCCAGCAATAAGTTCATCGACATAATCGATATAACATATTGGATAACGATTAGGGATTAAATCCATAATCTCTTGTGCATCCATGATTTTCACACCTGCACCTCGCTTTTTCAAAATTATTTCGAATATCAAAATATTCGATGTTCAAATCATATTACATTAACGCTAAGCTGTCAAATTTTTCTCTTAGCTTTTTTTTAGCAAAAAAATAGTTCGAAAAATAAACTTTATTTTGAACACCTCAAAATTTAATTTGATACTTCAAACTATCTAAATTAAACTTGTTATTTCAAATAATAAACCATCTTCAATACCAAAAACTAATCCGACTATAATTAATAGTAAAATAACTATTAGATTATTATCGACAAAAAATGTCTTTCGAAAATATTTTGAATATCAAAATTCTAATTAAATTTTAATTATTATTTCTTGGATTTTTTGTGTCATTTGCACCTTAATCATCCATTCTTGACATAAAAAAATGGATATTTTTCTTGAACTTCCAAGAAAATATCCATCTTTATCTTATTAATTTTTTAAAAAATCTAATGCTGCTTGATAGTTAGGTTCATTAACTTGTTCAATGATTACTTCTTGATAAACAACTTCTTGCTTATCATTAATAATCCACACGCTACGTGAATCGATATTTTTAGTTGGTTCATACAAACCAAAAGCTTTTCCAAAACTTGCTTCTTTATCAGATAACAATTGCATTTGACTAACACCTTCTGCCGCACACCAATTTTGTTGATCTGCTGGTTGGTTAGTCGATACTGTATAAAAGTTAATTCCTTTAAATGCATCAACTTCTTCATTAAAACGCTTAGTTGAAATGCTGCAAACACGCGTATTAATATCTGGTACAACGCTAATTAATGTCAATTTATCAAACAAATCATGTGCACAAACCACTTGACCATTTTTGTCATAAAGCTTAAAGTCAGTGATTTTTTCCCCCACCTTTGGAACTTTACCCATTGTTTGAAGAGCCGTTCCTTTCATAGAAATTTCCATATTATCCCTCTTTTCTACTAGAGTACCCTTATTTTAACAAAGTGAGTTAAAAATGCAACTTTTCTGCTTAAACTTACTTTTTTTATAAAAAAACCTAGCCTAGGCTAGGTCTAAAAATTATTCTTCTTTAGCAGCTTCTTGTTCTTCTGGTTGTTCTTCTGGTTGCTTTGTAGCTTCTTGAACTTGTGCTGTAGCTTTTTCTAAAACACGACCAACAGCACTCAAACTAAAGACTAAGTATACACCATCACAATCAAGTGTAACAGTCTTTTCAGCAGAATCAACACTATCAACTACACCATGTAAGCCGCCAATCGTTACGATTTTATCGCCTTTTTGTAGACTACTCATCATTTCTTGACGTTTTTCTTGTTGTTTCTTTTGTGGTTTAATCATCATAAAGTACATTAAAACCATAAAGGCAATAAGCATAATAATTGTAGATACCATTTTTTTCGCTCCTTAAAATATTTGATACAAGTAATACTGTAACAAAAAAATCCAAATTTTGCTAGTAGCTAGAACAAAAAATAATCATTTCATTCTTTATTTGTAATCGATTTAAGAGAAATTTTTCACAAAAATTTATTCTTTATAATAAAAGAAAGTGAATCTCCTTTATTGAGATTTTCAATCAAAGAAGATTCACCTTAAATTATCTTTAATTTAGAAATTTTTACGCTCTTTTGCATTAAAGCCATATTGTTCAAAGAAATGTTCTTTAAATTCTAACAAATTATCATCCAAAATTGCTTGACGAACTTGGCGCATCAAATTCAACAAGAAATATAAGTTATGGTAACTCGTCAAACGTAAGCCAAACGTTTCATCTGCTTTAAACAAATGCCGAACATAAGCACGGGTATAATTACGACAAGTATAACAGTTGCAATTATCATCGATTGGACTAAAATCACGCGCGTATTTTGCATTTTTAACAACTAAACGTCCATGAGAAGTCATACATGTTCCATTTCTAGCAATACGTGTTGGTAAGACGCAATCAAACATATCGACGCCGCGAATCACTCCATCGATTAAAGCATCTGGTGAGCCAACACCCATTAAGTAACGTGGTTTGTTTTCTGGTAACAATGGTGTCGTAAAATCTAAGACGCGATTCATTTCTTCTTTTGATTCACCAACAGATAAACCGCCAATCGAATAACCTGGAAAATCAAGCGAAACCAAGTCACGAGCACTTTGCGTCCGTAAATCTTTATGTCCGCCACCTTGGACAATCCCAAATAGACCTTGTGTAGCCGGATTTTGATGAGCTTTCAAGCCTCTTTCTGCCCAACGACTAGTCCGCGCAACTGATTTTTTAATGTAATCATATGTTTCAAAAAACGGTGGACACTCATCAAAACTCATCATGATATCAGAACCCAATGCATTTTCAATTTGAATTGCTTTTTCAGGCGACAAGAATAATTTTTTCCCATCAAGATGACTCTTAAAATGAACCCCTTCTTCTGTAATATCACGCATTTGCGCTAATGAAAAGACTTGAAAACCACCCGAATCAGTTAAGATACCCTTATTCCAATTCATAAATTTATGCAAGCCACCAGCTTGTTTGACTAAATCTTCGCCGGGGCGTAACCATAAATGATAGGTATTTGACAAGATTATGTTAGCACCCATCTCATCTAATTCTTCTGGTGCCATCGATTTAACTGTTGCTTGTGTCCCAACCGGCATAAACATCGGTGTTGGAAAAGTACCATGCGGTGTGATAATCTCACCTAAACGCGCACCGGTATGCTTTTCTTTTTTGATTAAACGGTATTTAATTGCTGGTTCAGTCATTTTATTCCTCCATCCTAGTAAATAAACATCGCATCGCCAAAGCTAAAGAAGCGGTACTTATCATCAACGGCGTGTTTATATGCATTTAAAATATTTTCGCGCCCAGTAAAGGAAGCTACTAACATTACCAATGTTGATTTTGGCAAATGGAAGTTTGTGATAAACGCATCTACAACTTGCCACTTATATCCTGGCTTGATGAAAATATCCGTCCAGCCACTATTGGCTTTAATTTCACCGTTAAACTTAGTACCAATGGTTTCTAACGTACGAATTGATGTTGTTCCTGTTGCAACAATTCGTCCACCATTTTGTTTAACTTCATTTAATATCTGAGCTGCCTGTGGTGTTAAACGATAAAATTCGCTGTGCATCTTATGATCTTCGATATTTTTTTCACTTACCGGTCTAAAAGTACCTAACCCAACATGTAAAGTCAAATAAACTAACTTAACTCCTTTAGCTTCAATCTTAGCAAGTAACTCCTTGGTGAAATGCAACCCAGCTGTTGGAGCAGCAGCCGAACCAACTTCTTTGGAATAAACTGTTTGATACATTTCAGGATCATCAAGCTTTTCTTTAATATATGGTGGTAGAGGCATTTCGCCTAATTGTTCTAAAATCTCTAAAAAGATACCATCATAAGAAAATTCAATCATTCGCCCACCGTGTTCTAGTTCTTTGGTTACAGTTGCTTTAAGCTTTCCATCACCAAACACGATTTGAGTACCTACTTTAGCTCTTTTAGCCGGTCTTACCAAAGTTTCCCATTCATCACCTTTAGTATTGTTTAACAACAAAACTTCTAGATGTCCACCAGTTTCTGGTTTTATTCCATAGATACGAGCCGGTAAAACACGCGAATCATTCATCACCAAAGCATCACCCGGATTTAAACGATCGATAATATTATAAAAATAATCATCTTGATATTGACCACTTTGATGATCTAATAACAAAAGACGTGACTGATCGCGTTCTTGTAAAGGTGTTTGTGCAATCAACTCTTCTGGTAAATAATAATCAAAATCTTCTGTGTTTAAAACTTTATTAGTCAAAATAAATACCTTCTTTTAATTAATTGTTTTTATAGGGCAATCCCAAATGTTCATATGCCTTTTTAGTCGCCATTCTACCGCGTGCCGTTCTCTTTATCAAGCCTATTTGCATCAAATATGGTTCAATCATATCTGCAATTGTGTCATTTTCTTCACCGATATTAGCTGCTAAGGTTGTCAAACCAACAGGTCCTCCATTATACAACATAATCATTGTTTGTAACAATTTACGGTCAGTATCGTCTAAGCCCTCTTGATCGATACGCAGTAACTCTAACGCATAGGCAACAATTTTTTGATCAATCTCTTCTTTTTGCGCAACCTGTGCAAAATCGCGCACTCGTTTTAACAAGCGATTCGCAACGCGTGGCGTCCCTCGTGAACGCCGTGCCACTTCTAAGGCACCTTCATCTTTGATCAGTGTACCTAAGACGTTAGCAGAGCGTTTAACGATTTGAATCAATTCATCTTGCGTGTAGTAGTTCATATGACCTAAAATACCAAAACGATCACGCAAAGGTGCCGATAACATCCCTGCTCTAGTTGTTGCTCCAATCAATGTGAACGGCGGTAATGGAAAATGTACAGGATGAGCCGTGGAATCTTGTCCAACGATAATATCGATACAAAAGTCTTCCATTGCTGAATAAAGAATTTCTTCAATATTTTTTGGTAAACGATGAATTTCATCAATAAATAAAATATCTCCTGGCTCTAGATCATTTAACAAGGCGACTAAATCTCCTGGCCGTTCGATTGCAGGGCCACTAGTTGCTTTAAAATTAACTTGCATCTCATTAGCTATTACAGCAGCTAATGTTGTCTTTCCTAATCCGGGAGGGCCATACAACAAGACATGATCAAGTGCTTCTTGGCGTTGCTTGGCAGCTTGAATATAAACACTAATTTCTTGTTTAATTTTAGCCTGTCCAATATATTGACTTAATGTTTTAGGGCGTAAGCTAAGTTCACTTTCGTCTTCACTTTGCCATTCTTCTCCTGAAACGAGTCTTTTTTCCATTTATTTACCTCCTTTCCTTAATTATTTGTTCATCAATAATTTTAAACCATAACGCAAGTATTCATCCGTGGAACTTGCATCGAATTTTTCTAACTTCTTACTGATACGCTTGACTTCATTTTTAGTGTAACCTAAGGCCAACAAGGCTTCTAAGCTTTCTTTTAAATATTGTTGTTCAGTATTAAACTCTAATTCTAAACCAATTTGATCAAACATTGGTGTTGGAGTTTGGATATCGTCCATCTTGCCTTTCAAGTCTAAAATAATTTGTTTAGCTGTTTTCTTACCAATGCTTGGAAACTTCGTCAAATAAGCTTCATCGTTGTTATCAATCGCTCCAACTAAACCACTTAAATCTTGTGTCGCCAAAATTGCTAGCGCGCTCTTTGGACCAATCCCTGAAACACTCAAAAGTTTTAAGAAAATTTGCTTTTCACTCAAGTCAAAAAAACCATATAACGTAATTTCATTTTCTTTGACATTTTGATAAATATAAAGTTTTTGTTCTATTTGTAAATCAACTTGATATCTAAAGGGATTAGCTACATAAATTTGATACCCGATCCCTCCAACTTCTAATACAACATAATGTGGTGTTACACTGGTAATCTTACCGATGAAATATTCGTACATCTTAACCTCACTCTTCTAACGAATCAAAACTACGATGTGAATCTTGAATTCGTTTAAACATATGCTCTAGATCCTTGTTTGATAACTGCACCACCACGGGCCGCCCATGCGGACAATTAAAGGGATTTTGACATTGTGCTAATTGCTTTAACAAAGATTTGGCTTGTAGTTCATCTAGATGATGATTAGCTTTAATCGAACGTTTACAGCTCATCATAATAGCTGTCTTTTGTCGAAACTTTTCAACAGTTAACTGTGGATCTTGTAGACAATAATCAATTAATTCATTGATTATCGCTTCTTCTTGACCTTTTTTAAACCACTGTGGATGTTCACGTATGATAAAAGTATTTTGACCAAAATCTTCTAAATTAACACCTAATTGTGCTAGCTTTTCTTTATTTTGTGCTACTTTTAAAGCTTCGCTAGTCGGATAAGATAAAACAATTGGCAACAATAGCTTTTGTTTAGCTACACCCATCTTACCAATTTTTTCTCGATACTCTTCGAATTTTATCCGTTCTTGTGCCGCGTGCTGATCGATTAAATACAAGCCATCTTCACCTTGTGCTAGCAAATACGTCGCATGCAACTGTCCAATGTAATCTAAAGTTGGAAAACGTTTAGCACTCATATCAGATGTTGTTTTTACTTGTGATGCCTCAGCTTGAATTGCTTTTGTTTTTACATATTTTGCATCCCATGCTTGCATTTGTTTTGAAAATAATTGTTTTTTATCCTCAATAATAATACTTTGTTTAGGTGTTTCTTTAGGTTTTATACCATTAAGACTTGCTCCCATCAAGGCGGCTGTCACTTGTTCATTAGTCGTTTTAAAAGCAACATTTTCTTTAGCGGGATAACTAGCCAAATTTTCGTCTAACGCTAACTTAGTTTGTTGTCCTGTTGTTTTGATTGCTTTTTTTTGTAGATTATTTAATCCATTAGGAATCAAACTTTCTTTTGCTAAGCGTGAAGCGATACTTGTTGTTAAAAGTTCACATAACTCTTGTTCTTTGCTGATACGCACCTCTTGTTTAGTCGGATGAACATTAACATCAACTAGCAAAGGATCAAGTTCAATATTAACCACAGCTAACGGATAACGTCCTACCATTAATTTAGAACCATAACCATTTAAAATAGCTTTAGTTAAACGATAATTTTTAATATAACGGCCATTTAATAACAAAGTAATATAGTTACGTGAAGCTCGCGTTAATTTAGGCAATGAAACATAACCGTCAAGTTTAAAATCATTATCTTGCCCATTAAACTGCACCATTTGCTTAGCATTACTCATTCCATAAATCGCACTAAAATTTTGTAAAAGCTGCCCATTACCAACCGTTTGCAGTAATTGCCGACCATTATTACTTAAACTAAAAGCAATCTTAGGATGACTCAAGGCTAAGCGATTAACGATATCACTAATTGCAGCTAATTCGGTTTGTAAAGAGCCTAAATATTTTAGACGCGCTGGAGTATTATAAAATAAATCTGCTACACTAATCGTTGTTCCCGTTCTACTTTGAGCTGGTTTTTGTTCTAAAATTTTTCCACCCTTAATATGTAGTAAAACACCGGGCTGATCTTTTTGAGCTGTTTGCATGGTTACATCCGCTACAGATGCTATACTTGGCAAAGCTTCTCCCCGAAATCCAAGCGTTTGCACACGAAACAAATCCTGACGACTATAAATTTTACTAGTTGCATGTCGCTTGAAAGCTAACGTTACTTCAGCTTGCGCTATTCCTTGGCCGTTGTCGATGACTTGAATTTCTTTTAAGCCTGCTTCACTCAACAAAATATCAATGCGTGTACTCTTAGCATCAATCGCGTTTTCAACCAATTCTTTGACTACCGAAGCTGGTCTTTCAATCACTTCACCTGCTGCGATTTGGTCAGCTAAAATCTCGGTTAACTCATGAATTTGCGCCATCTCGTCCATCCTTTCCGCTCAATGTCTGTCTTTTTTAGTATAACATCTTTAAGACATTATTTCATTAACACACAAAAAATCAGATGGAATCCCACCTGATTTACCTATTTATTTAGTTTAGCTTGCCATTGATACACGGTGTTCATTATTTCTAATGGCGTTTTGCCCATCAAGTTTAGTTCCTTGATTTCTTTTAAAATCTGCTCTTCATTTTGCGTCAAATCGACAAGTTTTTCAGGTTCAAATAAAACTAACTGTTCGTCTTGTTTGATTTCATCAACTTTTTTAGTTTCTGGCGTTGCCTCTAGTTGCTCTAAGATAACCTTAGCGCGCGTTAACATGTCTTGAGGCATTCCAGCCAACTTAGCTACATGTAAACCATACGAACGATCGGCAGGTCCTTTTTGAATCTTGTGTAAAAAGACTAATTCACCAGCTTTTTCAATCGCACCAACATGAACATTGCGCAATTTAGTCAATTGTTGTTCTAAAATCGTTAATTCATGATAATGCGTTGAAAATAAGGTTTTAGCATGTACCTTATCATGAATATATTCGATAATTGCTTGAGCTAATGCCATCCCATCATAAGTAGCGGTTCCACGACCAATCTCGTCAAATAAAATCAAACTGTTTTGTGTGGCATTTTGTAAAGCTTCATTAGCTTCTTTCATCTCTACCATAAACGTTGACTCACCTGAAATCAAATCATCAGCTGCACCAATTCGTGTAAAGATCCGATCAAACAATGGTAGCTTGGCACTTTTAGCTGGCACAAAACAACCAATTTGAGCCATAATAACCGTCAAAG
Organism: Ligilactobacillus sp. Marseille-Q7487; assembly: GCF_949152225.1. Lineage (NCBI taxonomy): Bacteria > Bacillati > Bacillota > Bacilli > Lactobacillales > Lactobacillaceae > Ligilactobacillus > Ligilactobacillus sp. Marseille-Q7487. Next base: position 486,526 of record NZ_CASCJC010000001.1, on the reverse strand, counting down.
CCAATTGCCGCATATACGTACTTTTCCCTGACATGTTTGGACCAGTAATCAATAACAACTCACAATCTTTAGGCATCATGATGCTGTTTGGAACATAGCTTTGCTTACCTAAAACTTTTTCCACTACTGGGTGCCAACCATCAATAACTTCTAAATCATGTTGCTTAATTTCGCTAAATGTTGGCAAAACATATTGATCTTGTTCACTAATTGTTGCAAAACTTTGCAATACATCAAGCTTGGCTAATGCCTTAGCAAGTGTTTGAATTCGTCCAATTTGATCTTTAACTTGTTCACGAACTTGCGTAAATAATTCGTATTCTAATTCTTGGGCTTTAGTTTCTGCTCCTAAGATTAAACTTTCTTTTTCCTTTAACTCTGGGGTAATAAAACGTTCCGCGTTAGTTAAAGTTTGTTTTCTTTGATAACGATTTTCATCTAATTTGCTAACATTTCCTTTAGAAACTTCGATATAATAACCAAAAACTCGATTAAAGCCAATCTTTAGATTATGGATACCGGTAGCTTCACGTTCGTTAGCTTCGAGTTGTGCCAACCATGATTTACCATTTTTCATCGCATCTAAATATTCATCAAGTTCTTGACAATATCCAGGACGAATCAGATTTCCTTCTGTCACAGACAATGGCGGTTCATCGACAATAGCTTGTTCAATTAAATCAACTAATTCTTCTAATGGATCAAGCTGCTTTAAAAACTCACTTAAAGAAGGTGTCGCGATTTGCTCTAACAAATAACGGATCTGTGGTATATGACTCAAAGATAACTTAAGTTGAATTAAGTCACGACCATTGACACTACCAAATGCTACTCGCCCAGCTAACCGTTCTAAATCGTAAACTTGTGTTAATTCTTCTTGCAGACCACTTCTTTCAAAAAAATGCTCCAACAAGTCTTTGACAATTTGTTGACGTTGTTGAATTTCTTGTCTGTCAATCAGCGGTCGTTCAATCCATTGCTTTAACAAACGCCCTCCCATCGCGGTTTTTGTTTTATCAAGTAACCACACTAGGGTTCCGGCCTTCTTATTTGTACGCGTATTTTTTAATAATTCTAGATTGCGCTTAGTATAATGATCTAATTTCAAATACTGCGCTGGTTCATAATGAACGGCTTGCTGCAGATGGGCTAAATTTCTTTTTTGTGTATGCCACAAGTAAGTCAATAGTAGTTGTGTGGCATAAACTTCGCCATCCACCATTAGTTTTTGAGTCACAAAAGAACTTTGAGACGTCTTAGTCACTTCTAATTGCTTAGATTGTAAAATCTTTAATTTAGCTAATAACTCTTTTGTTGGCTCATCTAAGCTGTCATCAACAACGACTTCTTTAGTCGCTAAACTTAAAAGTTCATTTAGTAACGTATCCACCTTGGTTAAAAAAGTGGCTTTCAATTCACCCGTTGCTAAATCAACATAAGCCAAGCCATAACCATTTTGATTTTGATGCAATGCCGTTAAATAGTTATTATCACTAGCATCTTTGCCTTTAGCGTCCATAATAGTTCCTGGTGTTACTAACTGGACAACTTCACGTTTAACCATTCCTTTTGCTTGTTTAGGATCTTCAACTTGTTCACAAATAGCAACCTTGTATCCTTGGTCTACCAAAATATCGATATAATTTTGTGCTGCATGATGTGGAACGCCACACATCGGAATAGGATCAAGTGCATTTTTATTACGCGTAGTCAGCGTTAATTCTAAAATTTGCGCTCCTTTGATTGCATCTTCATAAAACATTTCATAAAAATCTCCTAGACGATAAAACAAAAAAGCATCTGGATATTGCGCTTTAACAGCTAAATACTGTTCCATCATCGGAGTATTTTTCGTTTTTTGAGGCATATTTTTTTCCTTTCATCACAGTTTTGATTATCCAAATTTGATTTTACCATTTTTTGTTGACTTGCGCACAGTCAGTCACAACAAAAAACTCCTAGTAACTAGGAGTCCTCTTTTTATGGTAAACGATGGCCAGCAGCCAAATACAATTCATACCATTCTTCTTTAGTCAACATAATATCACTAGCTGCACAGATTTCTTTTAAGCGCGTTTCTTTAGTCGTTCCAGCAATCACTTGCATCTTAGCTGGATGTCTTAAAATCCATGCCGTTGCGATGGTTGTTTTAGATACTTGGTATTTAGTAGCAATCTTAGCTAAAACGTTGTTTAACTCAGGATACTGAGGTGCATCAATAAATACACCTTGCCAATCAGGCATTTGAAATGGCGACCAAGCTTGAATCGTCATTTGTTTTAAACGACTGTAATCCAAGACACTACCATCATAATCGATTGCACACTCACCTGTCATATTAACTTCCATACCATTAGCAACCATATTGGATACAGGTAAACTAAATTGTAACTGGTTAATCAATAACTTATCACTTAAATGAGCTTGCAATAATTCAATTTGCATCGGTTTATGATTCGATACTCCAAAGAATTTGACTTTACCGCTTGCATGTAACTCATCAAATGCTTCTGCAACCTCACTTGGATCGACTAAAGCATCCGGTCTGTGTAGTAACAAGGCATCTAAGTAATCTGTTTGCAAGCGTTTAAGACTTTCTTCAACTGATTTTATAATATGTTTTTTAGATAAATCATACATTTGCCCTGGCTTAATACCACATTTAGTTTGAATGAATAACTCACTACGTTTGATACCAGGATCATTTTTTAATGCTTGCCCAAAAACTTCTTCACTTTGTCCTTGTCCATAAATATCAGCATGGTCAAAAAAATTTATGCCATTTTCTAATGCAGTATGAATATAATGATTCATTTCTTTTGGTGTTAACGTATTATGGCGCATACAACCAACAATAATTTCTGGAACTAATACATTAGTTGAACCTAATTTAATTTGCTTCATCTCTAAATCACCTCGTGAATTCGATTACACATATATTTTAACATACTTTGATGTTAGTAGTTTAATGAATATATACCCTAACAAATGTAATTAAACCAAAAATTAACTCAGGGATATTTGAAATAATTCCAGGCCCATCTTTTTTGCTTTAACCATCCATATCCTACCCAAAAACAAGCGTTAATCATTGCTACTAAAACTGGTTGTCCATTTAGATTTTGAATAATTTGGGGAATATAAGAAACACAAATAACTGTGCCATATCGTCTCAAAATATTAACTAATCTTATTCTTTTAGCTGCTAAGACTTCATTTGAATTTTTTGCTGTCTCGTATACCTCTTTTTTTAATTAATATAAGATTAATATTTCACATGCACAATTTCAAATTATCCTAAACTTATTGTTTGCTTAAATCATAAAAAAGGGTTGTATAATATTTAGGACTGATAATGTAAAATTTTTTTGCATTACGGTCCTTCTTTTATTTTCTCCATTTTTACGGCAAAATAAAAGAGATGGCCCACAACGCCAATCTAATTAAAGAAAGGACACCATCTCTATGGATAATAATATCAAACTTTTACTTGGAATTACAGACCCTAATTTAACTATTGACCCTAAATATCAATATACTTCGTATATTGAAGAAAAAATTATTAAAAATAGTAAGGCTTTGCTCTGTCATCTATATTTGTCTTACCCTATGTATTGCCCTAATTGTAAAGCATTGATGTTACATAACGGCACTAAAGTAGTTAATAATATTCATCTTTCTTCTGCTGGTAAAAAGCTTGTGCTTTCTATAAGAAAACAGAAGTATCTGTGTCCTGAGTGCAAAAAGACTGCGACAGCTAAATTTAAAGATACTAACTATCATGATCATTTTTCTAATGCTGTTAAAGCCAAACTTGTACGTGATTTAAGTCTATCCAGACCTATGTGTGAAATTGCTGCGGACTCTTTTACATCTTCAAACACAATTATTAGATCTTTAGAGAATGTAGAAAATAATTTTAAAGTCAATTGTAACTGGCTTCCTAGTCACTTATCCTTAGATGACTTCAAATCTGGTAAAAGATTTTCATCTAGTGGTATGAGTATGTGTTTAATCAACGCAGTCAATCATCGGATTATAGATATAATTCCTGAAAGAAATAATAAATTCCTTAGGAATTATTTCATTCAATATAGTTACAAAGCTAGATTATCAGTAATGACTATAACTGTTGACTTATATGCACCTTACCGCAGTTTGATTAAGGAGCTATTCCCTAATGCATTTATTATTGCAGATAAATTTCATGTGGTTACACAGGCATATACAGCTATGAATAAAATTAGAATTAGGGTTATGAAAGAATATGGAGCTGGAACCCATGAGTATCGAGCTTTGAAACGTTTTTGGAAACTACTTCTAAAAAATCAAGATGATGTTGATTATCATCGATATTATCCAAGGATAAATTTTAAATACGCTGAATTAAGCGATTCTGAAGTTTTAGATCGTTTATTTGATATGTCTTCTGAATTGAAAACAGCCTATGAATATTATCAGTTACTTCTACAAATGTACCGTAAAAACAGTTGTCAATTACTAAATTTATTAACTGATACAGTTTCTTGGAATCCTCCACCAGAAATGAGACAAGCTTTAAAAACTATCAAGAAGCATAAGGCAGAAATAGAAAATAGTTTTGTTTTACCTAGACTTACCAATGGTCCTATTGAAGGCGTCAATAATCACATTAAAGTAATTAAGCGTATAGCCTATGGCTATAATAATTTTAAGCATTTTAGACTCAGGATTCTGCTTTCGCTAAAAAATAATGTAATTTTCTTCTCCACCTAAAACAAAAAAACTATTAGACTTCCATCTAATAGTTTAAAAATAATAATTAAAATTTTGGCATCAGTCCTTTTTGACAAAGAACCTAAAAAAGCCTAACTGCATAGCAATTAGACTTTCTTTTGTTATTTAGCATATTCGATTGCTCGCGTTTCGCGAATAACAGTAACCTTAATATGTCCTGGATATTCAAGCTCAGTTTCAATTTTATTGCGAATATCACGCGCTAAAACCGTTGCTTGTAAATCATCGACCTCATTTGGTTCTACAATTACCCGAACTTCACGTCCAGCTTGAATTGCAAAACTCTTATTGACACCTTCAAACTCATTGGAGATATTTTCTAGTTTCTCTAAGCGATGAATATAATTTTCCAACGATTCGCTTCGAGCCCCAGGTCGTGCAGCTGATACCGCATCAGCTGCAGCCACCAAAATTGCAATAATCGATTTAGCTTCCACATCGCCGTGATGTGAGGCAATCGTATTAACAACAATTTCTGGTTCGTTATATTTTTGAGCAAGCTCAACGCCAATCTCAACGTGTGAACCATCAACTTCATGATCCACCGCTTTACCAATATCGTGTAATAATCCCGCACGTTTCGCCATTGTGACATCTTCACCTAATTCAGCAGCTAAAACACCAGCTAACTTAGCAACTTCTAGCGAATGATCAAGTATGTTTTGACCATAACTTGAGCGATACTTCAAGCGTCCAACTGTCTTAATTAAATCTGGATGCATCGTATGCAAGCCCAATTCAAAGATCGCCTCTTCCCCGGTTTCGCGAATCTTCGCATCGATTTCTTTAGTTGCTTTTTCAACCATTTCTTCGATACGAGCCGGATGAATACGACCATCTTGGATCAATTTTTCTAAGGCTGACTTAGCAATTTCACGACGCACCGGATCAAAGCCACTCAAAACGACGGCTTCTGGTGTATCGTCAATAATTAAGTCAATTCCTGTCAATGTTTCTAAAGTGCGAATATTTCGGCCTTCACGCCCAATAATTCGTCCCTTCATTTCATCGTTAGGTAAGTTAACAACGGAAACAGTTGTTTCTGACACCATATCAGCAGCACTGCGCTGAATTGCTTGAGCCACTAAACTTTTAGCGGTTCTTTCAACGTTTGCCTTGATATCTTCTTCGCTTTCTTTAATCATCACAGCCATTTCATGATTGAGCTGTTCTTTAGTTTCTTTTAATATTAACTCGCGTGCTTGTTCACTCGTTAAAGCTGCTATTTCTTCTAATTTCTCTTGTTGTTGCTGAACAAGTGTAGTAACTTCAGTGCGTTTATTGTCGAGTTCTGTTTGATCTGCTTGCATCTGAGCTTCTTTTTTATCTAATAATCGTTCTCTTTTTTCAAGCGCGCTATCTTTGCGGTCAAGATTTTCTTCGCGTTGCATCAAACGATTTTCTTGTTTTTGAACCTCTAAGCGTCTATCTTTTAACTCACTTTCAATTTCGCTTCGATAATGGTGACTTTCTTCTTTAGCTTCTAAGATTGCCTCTTTCTTTTGTGCTTCAGCTTCTTTTTTAGCTTGCGCAATGATTCCTTGTGCCGTTTGCGTAGCTACATCAAGTTCTTTTTCATGACCATTCTTGCGGTAAAAAACCCCTAAAGCAAAACCAACTACTAAAGCCAAAATAACAATGGCGACGACGAGGATAGTAATTGTGTCCATTTTTTGCACCTCCACATCGTCTAATGATTTTTTTAATAACCATCTTTTAGATGTTCATTATTTGATTATATACACATTAATATTTTAATGTTTTTTAGCACTCAATGTCAACTAAGGAATAAGGAAAAAGCATCTTTAATTTATTGAATATTTTGCAAATATTCTTCCCCAAATTCTCGTTTTTTTGCTAAAAAACATCGAGACAATAAGCTCGATGTTTTCTTAGTTATTCTGTTTGTGCTTGTTCATCTAATCCAAGCGTTAAATTAAGTTGTTCTTCATCTTTAGCATCAGCAATTCCATATGCTTTACGAACCTTAAGCATTATTTCTTGCATAACTTCAGGATTATCTACTAAGTACTTCTTAGCATTTTCTCGACCTTGACCGATGCGCTCTTCGCCATACGAATACCAAGAGCCACTCTTATTGACAATATCTTTTTCGACCGCCATGTCGATTAATTCACCAGTCTTAGAAATACCCTCACCATACATGATATCAACTTCTGCTTGTCTAAATGGAGGAGCAACCTTGTTTTTTACAACTTTAATACGAACATGATTACCAATTACGTCAGAACCATCCTTGATTTGTTCTGCTCGTCGTACTTCCATTCTAATCGTTGAATAAAACTTCAAAGCACGACCACCAGGTGTTGTTTCTGGATTTCCAAACATCACACCAACTTTTTCACGAATTTGATTGATAAAAATCGCAATTGTCTTGGTCTTATTAATCGTCCCAGAAAGTTTACGTAATGCTTGTGACATCAAACGTGCTTGCAAACCAACGTGCGTATCACCCATTTCACCTTCGATTTCGGCGCGTGGAACCAAGGCTGCAACTGAATCGACAACCACAATATCAATTGCACCAGAAGACACCAAGGCGTCAGCAATTTCTAATCCTTGTTCCCCTGTATCTGGTTGGGATAAAAGCAATTCATCAATGTTAACCCCTAATGCCGTTGCATAAGCTGGATCTAAAGCATTTTCCGCATCGATATAAGCTGCAGTACCTCCATTACGTTGAACTTCTGCCACTGCATGTAAGGCAACAGTTGTCTTACCAGAACTTTCTGGTCCATAAATTTCCACAATTCTTCCACGTGGATAACCGCCAACTCCTAATGCTTCATCTAATGCCAATGAACCACTAGGTACGGTGGAAATTTGAGTATCGGCTTTTTCACCCATTCGCATGATGGAACCTTTACCGAAGTTTTTTTCAATTTTTTTAAGTGCCTGCTCTAAAGCGGCTTGTCTTTCGTCTGCCAATTAGATACATCCTTTCTAATTTATCTGTCATCTTTAATAATACTGATTTTTACACAAAAAGGCAAGAAATATCGAACTAATGTTTGTATTTTTGCTCTAAAATCTCATTTATCCATGCAAATGCACTCAATGCAGCTTTTTCACGTACTAACTCGCGCTGTTTAGGAAAGATAAATTTACGTGCAGTCACAGATCCGTCTTTTTGGGCTAAGCCAATCCACACAGTTCCTGCTGGCTGATTTTCAAGCGTTGCTGGCCCTGCAACACCAGTAAACGACACTGCAATATCACACGCTAATTTTTCTTGAGTATGTTTAGCCATCAAACAAGCAGTTTCAAAACTGACTACTCCGTTTTTATCTAAAGTAGCAATGTCAATGTCTAACAAATTAGCCTTAGCTTCTTTAGCATACGTCACAAAACCACCGGCAAAGATTTCTGATGCACCAGCAACATCTGTCACCATTTTTTGAAAAAGTCCACCAGTTAAACTTTCTGAGGCACTAATTGTTAATTTAGCTTGCTTTAATTTATTAACCACAACTAATGGTAAACTATTTTCATCGCCATACCCATATAAGTATTTACCAACTCGCTGTTTTATCTTTTCTTCTATCTCATCTAATAATCGTTTAGCATTTTCTTGATTATCTGCACTAGCAGTCAATCGCAAGGTGACTTCATTAGTTTTGGCATATGGGGCAATGGTCGGATTGGTTTGCTTATCAATCAAATCGGCTAACTTAGTAACTAATATCGACTCTCCAATGCCAAAAAAGCGTAAAACACGTGAATACAATTGTTGACCTGAGCAATAATTTTTTTGTAATAATGGCTTTGCTTGATGCAAAAACATTGGTTTTAACTCATTTGGTGGTCCAGGCAATAACAAGAAATCAGCCCCTGTCATAGCTTGATAATAAATTCCCACGGCTAAGCCAGTTTCATTGGCCAATGGTTGAGCATCCTCAAAATACATCGTTTGTAATAAATTATTAGGTGCCATTTCTTGCTTACTTTTAGCAAAAAAATCATACATTTTAGCTTGTGCTACATCATCTTGGCATAATTTTTTTCCTAAAAAGGCTGCAACTGTTTGTTTGGTCAAATCATCTGGTGTTGGGCCTAAACCACCTGTTAAAATAACTAAATCATTGCGCTTAGCCGCTATTTTGATAGCCTGAGCTAAACGCTTAGCATTATCTCCTACTACACTTTGATAATAAACGTCAATTCCTAATTGTGCTAGTTGTTCACTTAAAAAAGTTGCGTTAGTATTAACAATTTGTCCTAATAATATTTCTGTTCCTACTGCAATTATTTCTGCATGCATTTTCAATCGCCTCACTATCTTTAAATACGCAAAAACACCATTTAATTTTGGTTTTTCCAAAATCAACGGTGTTTTGTTTATTATTCATCTTTTCCAAAAGAATCAGCAAAAATAAATCGTGCATTATAAAAGTAATCTACACCAGAATAAACTGTGAAGAACAAACAAATATAAAGTAAAATTTCACCGATTGGAATATTGATTGCTGCAAAAAAGACATTATTTAAAAACAAAAAGATAATCGCAAACATTTGCGTGGTTGTTTTAATTTTTCCTGGCATTGCAGCAGCCATAACCTTACCATCATTTTCAACAATGATTAAGCGTAAACCCGTTACTGCTAATTCACGGCAAACGATAATAGCCGCTACCCAAGCAGGCACTTTCCCCATTTGTACTAAGATAATAAAAGCCGTCATCACCAACATTTTATCGGCCAACGGATCAGCAAACTTTCCAAAATTAGTCACTAAATGATGTTTGCGTGCAATTTGACCATCAGCAAAATCTGTGATTGAAGCAAGCGCAAAAATAATTGCCCCTAATAACTGGGTAAGTGGGATACTCGTTGTTGCTAAAACAACGTTTCCCCAATCTAACGGCAACAACAACACTAGCATAAAAATTGGAATCAAAAAGATTCGAATAATTGTTAATTTATTTGGTAAATTCATCTAACTTTTTTCCTTTCTTATTCCTGTTTTTATTCTTGTGTCGCATCTTGACTTTGATTTGAATTTTCGACATTAATCACGATTTGACGTACCGTTAAATCGGCATTTTCATTCATAAAATTAAAGTCTTTTCCGTTGATCTTGATGGTCGTTGCTTTAGAATTTCCTAAACTGATTTTAATAGTCTGTACATTTTCAGGTAAGGTTACATCTTGAACTTGACCATCGTTTAGTGTTCCTTGCCATTGTTGTACACCATCAGCATAAATCGCACTCCAAGCAGCTGATCCACTATCAGCAAAAGATATCTTATTTTGTTTTGCTGAAGATTTCAAACTATACGTAAACGTCGTACCACTAGTTGCTGTACTTGTAATAGTTTGTTTTTCTGTAGTCTTATCTTTTTTAGTCTTAGTTTCTTTTTTAGTAGAACTTTGCTTATTGCTTTCTTTTGTCTTAGTTGTATCTTTTTTCTTTTTAGTTACCTCAGAAGAAACTGAAACTTTTTGTGAAGTATCGATTTGATCTTGACTATTTTTCTTGTTATTCCCATAAGTCACAAAATAAATCGTACCGACAATAGCTATAACAATTACAACTACAATCGCAGTCGGTAAATACTTTACAAGTTTATTTAACGAACTTTCTACATCATCTGTTCTCTTTTCACGCAATTGTGCACGACTAGTTGGTTGCTTTGGTTCTTGTACTTGATTATTTTCTCCAAGTTTCTCAGCCAAATCCTCCAATACAATATCAGGATCAAGCCCAACTGTTTCAGCATATTGACGAATAAACGCTTTAACATAAAAAGTACCCGGTAAAGCGTCAAAGTTTTCATCTTCAATCGCAATCAAATAGCGTTTTTGGATCTTAGTTATTTGTTGTAAATCATCCAAAGTTAAGCCCTTATCTACACGAGCATCTTTCAATATTTTTCCAACGTCACTCATCGTTTCTCACACCATGTCTTTCTAATTTTGTATTTAAATTAACCACTTTAATAGCTTCTGTTTAAGTATAGCATAACTTTACAGCGGTTTTCATTAAGAATTACTTTAGTTTAGCCACCCACCACTAACATATAGTGTTTGACCTGTCATATAAGCCGCTTGTTTAGGCAATAAAGAGCACACCCAATAACTAATCTCTGTTGGAGTCGCAAATCTCCCTAGTGGTATTTGCTCACTGATTTCTTGTCGTTCTTGCTTAGAAAAAGTCTGATTCATCTGGGTATCAACCGCTCCTGGTGCTACTACATTGACCGTAATTGCTAGCGATGCAACTTCTTGGCTATATGCTTTAACAAATGCACTTAAGGCACCTTTTAGCGTGCTATATCCTACTTCTAAAGCACTACCTGCTGCTCCATAGACCGAACCAATAAAGACTATTCGTCCAGCTTGACTTGAAGCTAATTTTTCTTCTAACAAACCAATTAGCTCTAAAGGACACGTTAAATGCATTTGCGTCAATTCTTCTAAATCTTTTCGCGTCAAATCGCGCAACAAACCATACTTAGTAGTTCCTTGCGCAAAGATAAGTGCATCTAAGCCAAAAAGTTGTTTAGCAATCTTTGGTGCACTATCTGCTTGTGTCATATCAGCTGAAAGCAATAAGAAATCTTGCTTAGGGTATTGTTTTTGCAACTGTGAACAAATCTCTAACATTTTAGTTTTATTACAATGATAATGCAAGTATAATGACCAGCCCTGTGCGGCTAAGTCTTTTGCAATTTGACTTCCAATATCACCAGATGCACCTAAAATTAAAGCCCATTTCATTTTGCGTCATCTTCTTTCGATAAGATTTGATAAACGCTAATTGCATCCAAATTAAAAAATGCATCCGCAACTTGTACAACATCATTCAACGTGATTTCTTCTAATAAAGCGACCGCATCAAATACGGTTGCACTATCAAACAAGTTACCTTCATAACGATTAGCAATACTTTCAAGCGAATTTAACGATTGAATGTAGCGCCCCAGCATTTCTTTTTTAGCCAATTCAAATTCCACTTGTTTTTGGCGCAATGTTTCAGCAGCATGTTCAGCAATATCAACAATTGCCTTAGATAAATCTTGTGGATGCTCGGTATCACCACTAATAATAGCAAAATGAAAACCGCGATCCAATTGGAATTCATAACCAAAACTATCATCCAATATTCCTTGATCGTAAAGTTCTTGATAACAATCAGAAGTCTCGCTATAAAGCAGATACAACGCTAAATCTAACTTAAGTTTATACGTCAAACCAGCACGTCCGCTTGGAACTTCATCCATTCCTTTGATCCCAACCGCTGTTTTTGGTCGTTGAACACTTAGTTCTTTCATACGATATGGAATCACTTGATTATCTACTTCTTCTTGATTGCTTCCAATAGCACGTCTTTTAATCTCACTTGGTGGCGTAAAATCTTTGCCAGCTTGATTTGTTTCAATCACATTTAAAATCTGATTAACATCAAAGCCACCTACTAAAAAAAGATTCATATTACTTGGATGATAAAAGGTTTCATAACATGTGTATAAATCTTTGGCTGTAATCTTTGCAATCGAATCGATCGTTCCGCTAATATCGATGCTCAAAGGTTCCTTTGGATATAAGTTTTCAATAGTTCCAAAATAAAGTTGCCAGCCTGGATCATCATCATACATCTTAATTTCTTGTCCAATGATACCTTTTTCTTTTTCCACAGTTTGTTCAGAAAAATATGGTGTTTGCACAAAATCTAGCAAAGTTTCCACACATTTATCGACATTTTGAACCGTTGAAAATATATAGCTTGTTTGTGTGAAGCTCGTAAAAGCATTAGCTTCAGCCCCGTAACGTCCAAAAAGTTCAAAAGCATCATGATCTTCTTTTTCAAACATCTTATGTTCTAAAAAATGTGCAATACCATCTGGAACTTTTAGCATCTCTTCTTGCCCTCTTGGTACAAAAACATTATCGATTGAACCATAATCTGTCGTCAAGATTCCGTAAGTTTTGTGAAAACCACTTCGAGGTAATAAATTAATCTTTAATCCATTAGAAAGCGTCAAGGTATAAATTTTCTCTGCAAATTGTGGATATTCTAAGATTTCCATTTCCTTAACCCCTTCCTTCCAAGAAATAAACTGCTTGTAGTTTAATTTTAGTAGCTAAATTAGCCACTTCTTGTGGTGTAACCTCTTTAATATTAGCTACCCATTTTGCTTCATCACTTACCGTATTTGTCAAATAATCACTGATTACGCGATTTACTAGATTCATTTGACTATCCAAGCGACTTAAATATGAATTAACCAAGCTTGCTTTGACATTTTCAAAAACTTCTAAGCTAAAATCTTGTTTAGCAATCGCTTGAAGCTGTTGTATGATTAACTCTACCACATGTTTTTTATTTTCCGCTTGAATACCGGTTTGAACCAAAATTGTTTGGCGTAAAATATCTAGACTACTACTTGCATAATACGCTAAACTTTCTTTTTCTCTGATGTTGACAAAAAGCTTAGATAATGGATAACCACCAAATAAACCATTTAAAACCAAGGCAGCATAATGATCTTTAGTATGGTATTTTACTGGCAAATTAAACATTAAATCCAATTTACTTTGGCTTAATTCTTCACTATCTGAGGTCTCTTTAACTGTTGGTATTACTTCTTGTGTGTAAAATGGCTGTAGATTTTGTGGTGTACGTGCCACAAAAGGTAAGTTTTGCAAGAGCTCTTGGATCTTTGTTTCAGATACCAAATCACCTAAAACCACGATTTGCACCTGATCTTTTGTCAAACATTGCAAATAATAAGCATACAATTCTTGTGCTGTAATATTTTTTAAGTCAGCTTGTGAACCAAAAGAGGCTACCTGTTGCCAAGATTTAGTAAAATATAATTCTTGCACCTTAAGTGCTGCTAAAGTTTGCTTATTATCCGCTAAAGAAGCTAGATAATCTTCTAAATTACTCTTTTGACGCATGAAAGTTTTTTGATCAAAACCATTTTCATCCACCAATGGCGCAAAAAGCATTTCTTCTAAAAATTCTAATGCCTGTTTTAATATTTCTTGTGGTTTTTGTAGATACTTATCATTAACGCAATTTAAAATCATATTTAAAGCATGGACATTTCCATGCCGATTACTGGTTGTTCCAAAACTAGCACCATAAAGAGCCGCTAATTTTTGTGCAACTTGTTTTTGCGTTGGATATTTTTGTGAACTTGTTTCTAAAATATTAGCCAATAGCGTTCGCATAGCTAATTCTTTTTTCGATTCAATCTGTTTCAAAAATGAAATTATTATTCGTGTTGTTTTGAACTGTTGTGTTGTAATTAAAGTTGCGTCAACACCTGAAGTTAGATTTACGCGCACACACAGTTCCCCCTTTGTTAAAAAAGTTTTATTATCTAATGATAATTGATACTAGCTAGAAAAACAAATTAAAATTAACTTTTACTCTCTATAAATATTACTACAGACAATAAAAAAGCGCTTCAATTGCCTATTTGATAATAAAAAGATTCTCACCTCTAAAAATCGAGAATGAGAATCTTTTTTAATTATCTTCTTTATTTAAATACACTTTACGCGGTTTACTACCTTCTTGTGGGCCAATCATGCCTCTTTTATCCAATTCATCGACAATCCGTGCCGCGCGGTTATAGCCAATCTTGAAGCGCCGCTGCAACAAAGAAATACTACATTTTTGTTCGCTTTTAATGAATTCAACTGCTTGGCTAAACAATTCATCTTCTTGATCTTCTTGTAAATCTTGTTGTGCTTCTTCATCGCTTACCGTTAATTTTTCATCATAGACGGCCAACCGTTGTTTTTTAACAAAATCTACCACGCGTTGCACGTCCGCATCAGAAATAAAGGCCCCTTGTACACGTAAAGGCTTGTTAGTACCCATCGGTAAAAACAACATATCACCTCGTCCCAAGAGTTTTTCGGCACCTGATTGATCAATAATCGTACGCGAATCGGTCCCACTTGAGACTGCAAAAGCCATGCGTGAAGGTACGTTTGCTTTAATTAATCCTGTAATAACATCAACAGATGGCCGTTGTGTAGCCAAAATCATATGAATTCCAGCAGCACGCGCCATTTGAGCTAAACGAATAATAGCATCTTCAACTTCATTTGAGGCAACCATCATTAAATCAGACAATTCATCAACGACCGCCACGATATAAGGTAAGGTCGGCTCTTTAGTGTTTAATTCTTGGTTTTGACGCTCAATCATTTGATTATAACCCGCGATATTTCTTTGACCAGTATTAGCAAACAATTCATAGCGCCGTTCCATTTCAGTTACTAATTTGTGTAATGCCCTAGCCGCTTTTTTAGGCTCAGTAACAACTGGCGTCAAGAGATGTGCAATATCGTTATACACACCTAATTCCACTTTTTTAGGATCGACTAACATCAATTTAACACGATCTGGTGGGCAATTCATCAACAAACTAGTGATAATCCCGTTGATAGCCACAGATTTACCGCTACCAGTTGAACCAGCAATCAATAAATGTGGCATCTTAGCCAAATCAGCCACGACTAAATTGCCAGAGATATCGCGGCCTAACGGTACTTCTAACGGTTTGTTGGGATTTTTCTTTTGAGCAGCAATCACGTCTTTAAACGAAATCGTCGCCACTTCTTGGTTAGGAACCTCGATTCCAATCAAAGATTTCCCCGGGATTGGTGCTTCGATGCGGATATCTTTAGCCGCCAAGGCCAAGGCCAAATCATCGCTTAAATTGACGATCTTAGAAACCTTGACCCCAATGGCTGGATGCAACTCATATTTGGTGACAGCTGGCCCTAATATCGTATTTTTCAGCTCGACATCAACCCCAAAACTCTTGAATGTCTTTTGCAAGATGGCCTGATTTTTTAAGATTGTGCTTTTTTCTTTGCTTTGGTCGATTGCCTTGACATCATCTAAAAGCTCTAAACCAGGCAATTGATAATTAGGATCGCTTGGTGTCAGCGTAAAGGCGGGCTCAGCTTGTTTTTTAGGCGCTGTTTCCAGCGTTTTTTCGTTGAACTCTTGAATCTCAATAGGCTCTAAAACTTCTTGCGTGGTCTTAGGTGAGGTCACTGGTTCTAAAGAAAGCGGCGTTTTGGCCGGCTGTTCAAGCGGTTTAGCTACTTTTTTAGTTCTTTGACGCCGTTTGGTAGCCACGCTATATCCTAACCGTTTTAACAACAATAATCCCTGGTAAATTCCTTGACCGCCTTTTTTCAAGACTTCGGCTAACGATACGTTGCAAAGCAAACAAACCCCTAAAAGCATCAAAAAACCACTCAACAAATAACTTCCTAGCTGCGCCAATAAGAAGTAGGCTATTGCATAAAGGCAAGCGCCAAGTAAACCGCCTCCTACTGGTGTTGCCGCGGTCGCATGGGCGATATCTAAAAATAAATATTGCCAGGTGATATCGATAAACTTAGCATGCAAATCTAAGCGCGCAAAAAACAAAGCATGCATCAATAATAAAGCTCCGCTACTAAATACGCCGGCTCCCCACAGCAACTGCGCTTTGATTTGTGGTTCTTTGCCAACGATCAACAAATAGCTTCCTAATAAGGCTAATAATCCGGCCGCTACTTGATAGGCATCTCCCACAAAAATCCGTAAGACATTAGCAAAAAGCGTCCCTAAATACCCCAGGTGTAAGCCACCTAAGAGGCTAAAGGCGATAAAAAGTGCGCCAATCACATGTTCTGATATTTCATTATTGTTTTTTCTACTAGTGCCACGTCTCTTGGTCTTTTTTCTTCTTTGTTGTGCCACAAACCTGCTCCTTTGCTGTTTTTATGCGTTAATTATAACACAAATACCCACTTTTAGAACATACGTACGCTAAAGGAAAAAGACTATCTTTAATGAATCTTTGTCAAAGCAAACTGAGCAAGTAGTCACCAAAGATTAAAGTTATTAATTTTTATTTCCGAGCTTTCTTTACTGTTTTTTCATTAATAAGGGCTTTTTTGCGAAAAAACATTTAAATAATTAGAGCGCTAACAAAAAATCCGCAACCATATATTAAGGGCTATAATGCCTTCTAAGTATACAGATGAAATATATAAAATCATCGTATATGAAGTGCAACAGAAAAGTTAGACAAAAATAAAATATTTTTAAGCGGCTAAGACATGGGTTCGGTAATCAACCGGACTCATGTTTTTTGTTTTATTGGAAATTCGGTCATTATTGTACCAATTGACATACTTGTTAAAGAACTGTGTGAACTGAGAAATATTCTTACACTTCTTTATTTCAGGCTGTGATTCAACTTTAAAAAGATGGAAAAAACTTTCCATTGGAGCGTTATCTAGGCAGTTTCCCTTGCGGGACATACTTTGAATTAAACCTAATGAATCAATCTTTTCACGATAATAGTCTAATTGGTAGTGCCATCCTTGGTCAGAATGGATAATTGGATTAAAGTTATTGGGGCGGTTATCCTCAAGCTGACTTAATGTATCCATAATCAACAGTTTATTTAAGCTTTGGCTAACAGAAGTGGCTAAAACTTCTTTGGTAGCTTGATCTAAAATGACTGACATGTAAGCCCAGGTCGAATCACCCAAACGTACTTGTGAAACATCCGTATGAAGAACAGTAAAAGGGGATGTAGCATCAAATGTTTGGTTTAACAAGTTATCCTTACCAACTGTACCTTTATAAGAAGAATAGTGATTATTTTTACGGCAATTATACATACCTGGTTGTACACCTAATTCATTCATTAAGCGACGTAAAGTAGCTTCAGCCATGTGATATCCAGCTTTCTCAAGAAGTGGCATTATACGGCGATAGCCGTATGTGTAAGAATCTCTCCATTTACCTTTTTCCGCTATTTCCTTGATTACCACCTTAACATCAGCATACTTATCATTTTTATTGATGATACGTTTGCGTTCGTCGTAATAAGTTGGTCGCTTCAAGTCAATCATTTTTAGAAGCTCACCAATCCCATATCGTTCCTTTTTTGGCAAGTTTTGTTGTTCAACCCTGATCTGATCCACAATTATTGTTTTCTCCTTAGCTTTGAGGGGCCGAACAGGAGCAACGATTTTTTTAAGATATCACGCTCCATTTTGGCTTGACGTAATTCACTCTTTAGTGCCGCAATTTCATCACTTTCCTTTTTTAAAATTTTACGTGCATCCTTCTTTGTCATTTTTGACATCTTACTTGACCTACTTTTCTTCTTGGGTTTCAAGGTCTCAGATCCACCTTCCATAAACAACTTCAACCAGATAAATATCTGTGAACACAAAAGATTATGGGAAGCCGCCACTTTGGACATTGAAACATCATTATTTAGGTAGTAGTTTATCACACGAAGTTTAAAATCAACAGTAAATTTACGTTTGAAATGTTGTAATTTCAACCCTTCGGGTCCTTTTAAATTGTATACAGTCCACCATTTTTTAAGGTATCCTTTGGTAAAGAATACTTATTTTCTAGACATCGTTGTGAACAGCCAGTATCTAGGTATTCTTGAATAAGATCTAATTTGAATTTTTGAGTATATTTAGTCATACGAAAAAAGCACCTCACAATCGCTAGACTTTGTCTAACAATTGTAAGGCACTTCATCGTGCCACATTTTTCTTTAACCAAACGCTAAAGAAAGTCTTTTTTTACTTCAATTTATCATTTTCGTAGGTATGCGTCAGTTCTAAGCCATTAAAGGCTTGTTGTCTTAAAGCCTCATAGATAACAATGGCAGCCGTATTCGATAGGTTTAACGAGCGAATATGCTCATCGTTTTGGGGAATACGAATACAATCTTGACTATATTGACGCATGAAGTTTTCTGGTAAGCCCGTGGTCTCTTTACCAAACAAGAAATAGTGTTCTTTAGTTTGATCCGTATAATCGGCTTGAGTATATGCACGTGGAGCAAATTTTGAAACAATATATAAATTTGCCTGAGCTGGCATACTTTCTAAGAAAGCTGGTAAATTAGGATGATACGTGATTTCAACTTTATCCCAATAATCTAAACCAGCACGTTTTAAATACTTGTCATCAGTTGAAAAGCCTAAAGGTTCAATCAAATGCAAATGTGTATTGGTTCCCGCACAAGTTCGAGCAATATTTCCGGTATTAGCCGGCATTAATGGTTCAAATAAAACAATATGGTTTGCCACCAAAATCATCCTTTCGACATGCAATTATTAAAGCATAAAAAAAGCGTAACCATTCGGTGTGGGCACGGCGAACAGTTACGTTAAGTGAAGTACAATCATTAGCAACTAACGCGTTGACGGTAATTACTAACAACCGATTTCTTATGGATTATACTATCACTTGCCCACCAAATTATCAAGCTTTTTTCACAAAAAATTCATTTTTATCGTCTTTATGCATTTATAGTAATTCTTTAAAGACCATAGTATCGCTATTTTCCTTTTAAAAAAATGTATATCTTTTATTACTGATTTTCACAAACTTAGCCAATCAACAAACTAACATCGACTGTTACTTCTTTTAAACCCTTTTCTAAAAGCTGCATTTTATTTTCTTGGCTAGCGCCCCATTGCAAAGGCGTCATCTTAAGTAAATTGGCCAACGTATCTGGCGTTAAAGCAAACCGATAGCAGATCCGCTTGCATTTAGCATGTGGATAGTGCTTATAAAACAATTCCACTACTCGTTTATTACTATATGTTTGCTTTTGTTCATCGCCAAAATACAAGGCTTGGCGTAACTCTAACAAATAATTTTCGTTAGGGACTACTTTTAATAAGCGGCCTTGTGGCTTTAACACTCGTTTAAATTCCTGATAAGCAGACGGCGAAAAAAGTTCAATTAAGCAATCAAAACTGGCATCTTGAAACGGTAACGCTGCTAAATCTGCGTTACAAAAAAAGGCGTTAGTTGCTTGTTGAGTTGCCAGATTAATCGCCGTTTTAGAAAGATCAAAGCCAACTAGTACGTCTTGATACGTGCGTTGTTGCTCTAAAGCTGTCAAAGCATAACCTTCACCACAACCGATATCTAAGATTTTAGCCGCTTTTTTAGGTAACTGAGCGCTAATTTCAGTTATGATTGGTGCAAACAAGCCGGCTTGCATCATCGCACGTCTAGCTTGCCATAACGCCAAATCATCGTAATCACTCTTGACTCCATGTAATACTAAATACAATGTCCCTTTTTTCGAGAGGTCAAAATGATGATTATTGCAGCATTTGACGCTGTTAGTTACCGTGATTGCTAAGTCTTCTTGACAAACAGGACAGCGCAACAAGCCGTGATTTTGTCTTAAAAATAAGGTGGCACGTTCACTTTTCTTCATTTTTTATCCCCCTAGGCATTTTTTTGAACCTTAATGTATTTGCCTTTAACAAGGTTAACTAATTCACTTTGTTTTACACGTACAGAACGGCCAATTTTGCCAGCCGAGACTGAGATTTGTTCAAATTCTTTGATACGTTCATCAAAATAAATTGGAAAGCCCTTGCGAATGTTGATACCAATTGGAGTATTTTCACCATGAATATAGCCTGTAATATTGATTAAATTTTTATTATCCGCTAAGTGAACCTGTTTTTTATTTAACTCTTTAGCAACTAGTTTCAAATCAATTTCATATTCTAATGGCAAACACACTACTACATAGTCTTTAGGATCATTATTAGCATTTAAAACAATTGTTTTTAAAATACTTTTAGGTTCCACACCTAAACTTTTTGCTTCAGCTAACGCATTTTTGCCTTGTGTTAACCAATTAAAACTCATTTCTTGATAAGTAATATTATGTTGGTCTAAAATCCGTTCATCATTCGTTTTTTTGATTTGCTTTTCTTTTTTCTTAGCCATCATTACTCCTCCATCACCAAAATCCTTGTCTATTATACACCAAAGTTTCTAAGTATTTAAAAAAATCCCTTTTTCGTGTTATTTTTCGGATTTTTGATTGACCTTTTTGAAATTTAACTGTATTATATATGTGTTTGTGATTTTATCTTTCTCAAACAAAAACAATGTTCGTTTTTAACTATCCGTTCAAAAAAAGATTGCGAGGATTTATATATGCCAGTTTTTGATTATGAAGACATCCAACTCGTTCCAAATAAATGTATCGTCAAGAGTCGCTCCGAAGTCGACACACGTGTACAATTTGGTCCAATGACATTCAAGATTCCTGTCGTTCCTGCAAATATGCAAACAATTATTGACGAAAAGCTTTCTATTTGGTTAGCACAAAACGGCTACTTTTACATCATGCATCGTTTTGATAAAGATGATCGTATTCCATTTGTCAAAAAGATGCATTCTTTGGGCCTTTTCGCTTCAATTTCTGTTGGGGTTAAAGAAGAAGAATTCCAATTGATTGATGATTTAGCCAAAGAAAATCTTGTGCCTGAATATATCACAATTGATATTGCTCACGGCCATGCTAATACTGTAATTGAAATGATCCAATACATTAAAAAACATCTTCCTGGCGCCTTTGTAATCGCTGGTAATGTTGGTACCCCTGAAGGTGTGCGTGAATTAGAAAATGCCGGTGCTGATGCAACTAAGGTTGGTATCGGACCAGGGAAGGCTTGCATCACCAAGTTAAAGACTGGTTTTGGAACCGGTGGTTGGCAATTAGCCGCTTTACGTTTATGTGCCAAAGCTGCAAGCAAACCAATCGTTGCTGACGGAGGGATTCGCTTTAATGGTGACATCGCTAAATCTGTCCGCTTCGGTGCATCAATGGTTATGATTGGTTCTTTATTTGCTGGTCATGATGAAACGCCAGGTGAAATTATCGAAGAAGATGGCAAAAAATATAAGACCTATTTTGGTTCAGCTTCTCAATATCAAAAAGGTGAATACAAAAACGTTGAAGGTAAGAAACTTTTAATTCCTTATCGTGGTCACATTGCCGATACTTTACGTGAAATGCAAGAAGATTTACAATCCTCTATCTCTTATGCTGGTGGACGTGAATTAGAAGCTTTACGCAAAGTCGATTATGTAATTGTTAAAAATTCAATTTTTAACGGTGACGCTCACTAAAAGTTAACTTTCAAAATAAAAAGGATGTTTCCTAACTAGGAGACATCCTTTTTATTATCAGCTTAATTTGTTACAACTTTTTTGTTCAATAAATATTGTCCTAAGCCTCAATGACTAACAAACAGGTAACTAAACAGGTCGTTTGAAAAATACAATGATGCATATTTTGCGTATTATAGATTACCGTTTGGCGCAATGCATCCCAAAGATTGTTCATTGAGAAATACTTAACAACTTGCTTAACTTCTTTAGGCCAACTATTAGCTGGAAACAAGGTATTACCAATTGTTGATACCACCCGTGTATTCTTGGCAAAATTAGCGATTAAAATACCGATTGAAATAAATACCAACATCGCTAAGAAAACTTGTAAAGCTAAGCCGGCTACAAATTATTGATCGATTTTAAACTTAAGGTTATATAAAAACTTCGCAATCAAAGTAATTACGACTAACTGCCCTATCATAAAAATAACTTGATCAAGATAAATATATAAAATAAAATAAATTTATTTAATGCAAATTCGGTTAACTTAACCCGCTTTAAAATCCCGTTTTTACGTAAATTAGTTATTTATGAAGCTACTCCAATCAAAGCAATCGAGCCAAAGGCGATACAAACTACGCCGGCATACACATATTGAACTTGTGGCCAATCAAAACTAAAATTATGACTGGTAATAACAATGAAAAAAGCATCGCTTCACGATTACGAATTTCGTTACGCAATAATAACCCAATAACTGTCAAATATTTTTTCATTATCTAAGTCCCTCCATACTTTTTCCTATGATTTTATAATAAGCATCATCAAGCGTTGGGCGTTTAACATCAATCGCACTCACGCTTGTTTTTAATTCATATAAGAGAGCTAAGATTTCGTTAAAAGCACATATCTTCCCGTAGAATTTGGCTGTAAGTCAGCTTTTTTAAGCAAGCCATTACTTTTTTCAATGAGCGTAGCTGGATCTAAGCATTCAAATTCAATTTTCGTTTGCGCTTGACTCTTTTTAATTAAGCCTTCTGGCGTATCGGTTGCATAGACATTTCCTTGATAAATAAAGCACACCCGATCACATAAATAAACAACTTCATCTAAATAATGTGAGCAAATCACAATCGTCGTCTTTCCTTGCAACTTTTTAATGGTTTTCCACAGTTGCAAGCGTGCATCTGGATCAAGTCCTGTCGTTGGTTCATTTAAGAATAATAACTTAGGCTGATTAATCAAACTAAGTGCAATCCCAAATTTTTGCTTTTGTCCACCAGATAAGTTTTTTACTTTTTGATCTAATAGTTCACTTGCATCCATGTATGCTAGGGCTTCTTTAGGTGAGAGCGCCTTTTGGTACATTTGAGCAAACATACTAAGCGCTTCTTTAACCGTCAGATTGTCAAAGTAACCGCTATCTTGAAACAAGGTCCCAATTTGTTTTTGCGCTGACTTAGCATCTTTTTTCAAATCAATCCCAAAAAAGTAAAACCTTGCCCTGTATAATTGGTCTGCAAACCTTCTAAAATGCTGATAAATGTTGATTTTCCCGCACCGTTTGGCCCGACGAGTCCTAAAATTTCATTTTCTGCGACACTCAAATTAAGATCATCTAAAATTAATCTTTGACTATCTTTATATTTAAATTTGAGCTGACTAACTTCAATTACTTTAGTCATATGTGCTCCCCCATTTTTATACTATTGCAATCTATAAATAATAATAAGTTAAACCTAATTTTTCTGATTTTACTACTTCTTAATTATTATTTCTACTGTAAAAATACCCAATTTTTTTAATGTTCTGATAAATTCAGTGATACTAAAAAATCACTTCAAATCAAATAAACTCTTGCTGTTTAGTTATTCAAACAACAAGAGTTCACTTCATAAAGAATAATTATCAAACTTAAATTAACACTAATTTTTATGCCCCAAAAGTAATGGTTGAGCCTTCCTTAACTTGTGGCATAACATTTGGCGCTAGGTAAATAGCATTACTTCTTGGATTTTCTGGTACTTCATTAAAGTCAAAGACCGTATGTTCCACCGTTTCTAAATTAGAAAAGACTAGCTCACCAGCATATTTGATTTCATAGCTTTGTTCATCAATTAAAATCTTTTTGCCGACAGACAAATTATCTGCTTGCAATTGACCATCCAAAACTTCTTGAATCACCGAAACTTCTGCCAAACGTGGTGAAGCTGATTTACCAAATAAAATGATTAAACCATCTTTTTCATCCAAGGCTTTAGCACCAATATTTAAAACTTTTGTTTTCATCATCGTAGTTAACCTCATTATTTTTTCTAATTGATCATCTTTATTTTATCATATTCTAAACTTCAAACGAGCTTTTTTAAAAAAATAAACCGCTTTGAAATTATCATGCTATAATTGGATTGTACACTCAATATTAAAGGAGATTTCTTTATGCAACAAGATATTTTATTTGGAACTTATACTAAAAAAACTAGCCAAGGTATCTATCACGCTATTTTAGATACTGAAACAAAAACTATCAGCACCCCTAAAAACGTCATCGAAATTGACAGTCCAACTTACTTAAAACTTAGCAATCATGAATTAATTACGGTTGCTAAAGAAAGTGACTTAGGTGGTGTCGCTGCTTATAGTGTTACTAATGAAGGATTTAAACATATCAACAGTGTTTTACAACCTGGGGCTAACCCTTGCTATGTTGGTATCGATGAAGCGCGTCAATTAGTCTACACTGCTAATTACCATAAAGGTCAAGTTGATGTTTATCAAATTAAACCTGATCAAAGTTTAGCTTTAACCGATACAGTCACACACCAAGGTAACGGTCCACGCCCTGAACAAGGCTCAGCACACGTTCATTACACCGATTTGACACCTGACAATCGTTTGGTAGTTGTTGATTTAGGCTGTGATGAAGTTTATACTTATGACGTTAGCGCACAAGGCAAATTAAGTCAAGTTAGCGTTTTGAAAATGGAAGCTGGTTTTGGGCCACGCCACATCGTTTTTGCCCCTAATAGCCAATACGCTTACTTAGCTGGGGAATTAAGCAGCCAATTAGCGGTCTTAAAATACGATCAAGCAACTGGTAGCTTTGAAGTTTTACAGATCGTCAAGACTATTCCTGAAACTTGGACGCAACATAACGGAGCTGCTGCAATTCGCATCTCAAACGATGGCAAATTCGTATATCTTTCCAACCGTGGCCACAACAGTCTAGCAGTATTTGCTGTTAAAGCAGATCATTTGGTAGAATTCGTTGAATATGCTGATGTTTGTGGTGATTTCCCACGTGATTTTGATTTAGATCCAAGTCAAAAATTTGTTGTTGTAACTAACCAAAATACTGATAACGCAACTTTATTTGCACGTGATTTGCAAAGTGGTAAATTAACTTGCCTTCAAAAAGATATCGTCGTCCCTGAAGGCGTATGTGTCTGCTTTACTGATCAACTTTAATTCAAAAGGAGACTTTAAATGTTATTAAAAGAAGCTTGTTTAGAAAATTTTACTAATGTCGCTAAAGTAATTACTAACGGGGCTAAACGTCTTGAATTATGCGACAATCTAGGTGTTGGCGGAACCACCGTCAGCAAAGGTGTTTTGGCTGAAACTTGCTTATACGCTCATGCTAAAGACATCCCTGTAATCGCCTTAATTCGACCTCGTGGTGGTGACTATGTTTATAATGATATCGAAGTTAAAATCATGGAAGCCGATATTTTTGAAGCACAAGCTTTAGGCGTTGATGGAATCTCAATTGGGGCTTTAACTAAAGACAACAAGCTTGATATTGAAGTCTTAGATCAATTAATTGCTGCAAGTGGTGGCATGCAACTAGTTTTACACATGGCATTTGATGAACTTGATTTTGCTGAACAAAAAAAGGCAATTGATTGGGCCGTTGAACGTGGTTTTGAACGCATTTTAACTCACGGTGGACCACTTAGCTTGCCAATCACAGATACTTTAGTTCACCTCAAAGAACTGATTGCCTATGCTGATGGGCGTATCACAATTCTACCAGGTGGTGGGATTACGGTTCAAAACTGTGAACAAATTGCCCAAGAACTTGGAGTTAACCAATTACACGGTTCAAAAATCGTTTAATCTAAAAAACGCATCTTATTTAGAAAGGTACGTTTTTAATTTACACGCTGCATAGTCTCAACTAAATTTAAAGACATAACAAAAGACCTCTTTACTTGGAAAACTCCAGTAAAGAGGTCTTTTTTATTAGTAACTCTCCTAAGCCAATATTACATTTGTTATTAACTTAGTCATTAATTCCAACTGATTTTACAAAACGCATAAAGGCTTCTTGACCTTTTTGATCACGCTTAAAGACACCAGCATCTTCTAAGACACGTGCAAAAACTTTACCAATTTCTTGCTGTACAATTTCTTCAACGTTTGTATCATTTACTTCTGGATGGCTAGCTTTAATTTGATCAGCCCAAACTTGATGATATTGAGCAACACTAGCTACTTTTCCTAAAAGATAATCTGCTACAACTTGCATTTCATCTTTCAAGCGTGGTGGCAAGATTGCTAAACCCATTACTTCGATTAAGCCGATATTTTCTTTTTTAATGTGTTGCACATCTTGGTGTGGATGATAGATACCATCTGGAAATTTGGCTGAAGTTTGATTATCCCGCAAAACTAAATCCAATTCGAATTGACCATCGCGCATTCGTGCAATTGGGGTGATCGTATGATGTGCTTCACCATTTGAATTAGCTAACACTTGGACACTTTCATCACTATATGCCCGCCAAGCCGCTAAAAGCTTACTTACCAAAGCTAGCAAACTTTCTTTATTAGCACTACGTAAACGCAAAACAGACATCGGCCATTTAACAATACCTGCACTAACATCTTCAAACCCAGTAAACGTAAAAGCCTTTTCGATTGGTGCTTTTTGCATCGCAAATTCATGGCGCCCACCTTGATAATGTTCATGCGTTAAAATTGAGCCACCAACGATTGGTAAATCAGCATTACTACCCACAAAGTATCCTGGAAAAGTTTCAATAATATTTAATAAACGTGCAAATGTTTCATCGCATATACTCATTGGTTCATGTTGTGAACTCAAGAAAATACAATGTTCATTAAAATAAGCATAAGGTGAATATTGGAAACCCCATGTTTTATTTAACAAATCAAAGCGAATTACACGATGATTAGCCCGCGCTGGATGATTAATGCGCCCTTGATAACCTTCATTTTCTAAACATAAAAGACACATTGGATAACCACTAGCCTTCATTTTTTTAGCTAAAGCAATTTGTTTTGGATCTTTTTCAGGTTTTGAAAGATTAATCGTAATTTCAATATCACCATATTGCGTTTCGGTCTTAAAATAAATATTTTTAGCGATCGCTTTTGTCTTAATATAATCATTTTCTTTGCTTAATGCATAAAAATCTGCAATTGCTTTTTTAGGGTCAGCTTGATGTGTTTGCCAGAAGCGTTGATTTACTACACTTGGAATAGGTGTAATAAAGTTCATCAATTCTGCGCCTAAACAATCTTGTTCTTCAAAAGTTGCGCCAACTTTTTCATTTTTTACCGCTTGTGCTAGCAATTCATCTTTTAAATCCAATAAATCACTTTTATCCGTGGTTAAGTCTTTGACCGATTCACCTACTAAATTCATGATTCGATTATTCAAATAAATTCGGTCTAACTCTTGATAATCACTTTTAGCAATGATTAAATCAACAAAGCTCTCCAGTAAAGTCTTAGTAGTCATATCTTTCACCTGCTAATCAATTCAAAATTTTAGAGCATCTTAGTTCCGTCTGCGATTTCTGCAATGTAAAATGAAGGAGCATAGCCAATTGTTTCTTCATAAACTTTACCAACGTTTTGTGTAAATGCTTCAACTTGATTTTTTTGAACAAGTGCAATTCCACAACCACCAAATCCAGCACCAGTCATGCGAGCACCTAATACACCTGGTTGCTTCCAAGCAGTATGTGCTAAAGTATCAAGCTCTTTTCCTGTTACTTCATAATCATGTTCTAAAGAAACATGCGATGCATTTACTAAGTGACCAAATTCTTCAAGTTTACCTTCTTGTAATAATTTTTGAGCTCGTAAAGTCCGTTGATTTTCTAAAACGGCATGACGTGCACGTTTCAAACGATTTTCATCGGCAATCAAGTAGCAGTATTCATCAAATGTTTCGGCATCTAATTGACCTAAAGATTGGATATCTAATTTAGCTTGTAATTCGGCTAAAGCAGTTTCACATTCGCTACGACGTTCATTATATTTGGAATCAGCCAATTCACGCCGTTTGTTGGTATTCATAATAACAATTACATTGTCTTTTAAATCCAATGGAACCAAATCATAATTTAATGTATTTGTATCTAATAAAATAGCGCGATTTTCTTGTCCCATACCAACAGCAAATTGATCCATGATACCAGAGTTAACTCCGATAAATTCATTTTCAGTCTTCATTCCGATTTTGACTAAATCAACACGATCAATGTCTAATGCGAATAATTTTTCAACAATTACCCCAATCAAAAGTTCTAATGAAGCTGAAGAAGATAACCCTGAGCCATTTGGAATGTTTCCATCAACATAAATATCTAAACCGCAATTTACGTCATAGCCAGCTTCTTTGATAAAATGAATCATCCCTTTGGCATAATTGGTCCAATTATCTTCTTTAACATATTTAAGATCATTTAAATTAGCTTCTAAAATGCCAAGATCTGCAAAGTTAGCCGAGTAAAAGCGTAATTTACTATCTGAACGCTTAGCTGCTGCACCGTATGTTCCTAAAGAAATAGCACATGGAAACACATTTCCACCATTGTAGTCAGTATGTTCACCGATTAAATTGATACGACCTGGTGAAAAGAAAGTTCCTTGCGCAGCTGTTCCGAAAATTTCAGTAAATTTTTGTTCTAAAGTTGTTTTATCCATTGTAAAATCCACGCTCCTAATTTTATTTTTGCGTTAGCAAACGTTTTATCTGACATTATTTTACTATTTTTTACTAAATATTTCAACGATTTATCTGTTATTTACCATTTATTTACTACCCTAAAAAATGTTACAATATATTTTAGTTATTACGAAAACTTAGAAAGAGGTGAAGATAATGGCTACAATCAAAGATATCGCTCAATTAGCTCAAGTCTCAGCCGCGACCGTATCACGTGTTTTAAACTATGATGCTACCATGTCGGTTAGCGATGAAACTAGAGCGCGAATCTTTAAGGTTGCTGAGGAATTAAATTATACAAAAACTAAACGTCGTCCCAAAAATGAAACCTCAAATAAAATTGCGGTTATTCAATGGTACACAGAAAAAGAAGAATTAAACGATCTTTACTATTACTCCTTAAGATTTGGTATTGAAAAAAGAGCACAACAACTCGGTTATGAAGTCTCCCGTGTCTTTCATAACGATCCGCTTGAAACAGCGCAAAATGCCGATGGTGTAATTGCAGTAGGTAAGTATAGTCCAGCTCAGATTAAAGAACTCGAAAAACTAAATAGCAACTTAATATTTGCCGACAGTAACACCTTAGCTCAACAACACAGCTGTGTTGTAGCAGATTTCCAAAATTCAGTCACTCAAGCAATCGAACATTTCTTGAGCCAAAAGCAAACTAAAATCGGCATGCTCGCCGGCGAAGAACAAACCGCCGACCACTCCGAAAACTTGATCGATTCACGCTTTAAAATCTTTAAACAATATTTGGAAGAACGTCGCTTATATAATGCACGTTATGTTTATGTCGGTAAATTTTCACCCGATTCTGGTTACCAAATGATGAGTCAAGCCTTAAACGAATTGGCTAACGATTTTCCACAGGCCTTTTTTGTTGCAAACGATGCGATTGCGATTGGCGCTCTTAAGGCTTTACAAGAAAAAAATATTCGCGTTCCTGAAGATGTGAGTCTCATTTCTTTTAACGACTCTTCTATCGCTAAATTCGTTTATCCTTCTTTGAGTAGCGTCAAAGTCTACACAGAAAAAATGGGCAAAGAAGCCGTCGATTTATTACTTGCAACCATCGAAAATAAAATCAGCATTCCTAAAATGATTACATTAGGAACCAAGCTAATGTTACGCGACAGCAGTCTAAATTAAACAAGCACATAATTTTTAGGACTGCTAGTATTTCTAGCGAACCTAATCAAAAAGCCACCCCTCTGTTTGTAGGATTGGCTTTTTTTGCTAAGTGAAAATATTGACAGATGTATTTGCTTTTAAAAACAGTACACCTTCCTCAATCTCTTTTAATAAAGTAACCAAATACAACAAGCAAAAATAAATGGCTTGGAAATTTTGAAATACACACAACAAACTTAATGTTCAAAATCATAAGATGTTTCTTTTTTTACTTAATTTCACAAAAAAGCCCTCTTGGCCAAAATTTCTAGCCAAGAGGACATACTAATTTTAATCGCTAGCAAGCAATCCTTATTTTCCAATAAAGAAGCTCAAAAAGAGATTTGCAATATTGAAATAAATCAAAACCGAAGTCAAGTCACTTAAAGTTGAAATAAACGGACCTGAAGCTACGGCTGGATCAACTCCTATTTTGTTCATAAGCATCGGGATAATACTACCGGCCAACGTTGCAACCGTAATTGCACAAGCCATCGCTATCCCAATCACAAAGCCTAAGATTAAGTTGTGTTTCCACAAGCCAACAATCAAACAAATCGTCAAGCCCGTGACCAAGCCAATAAACAAACCGGTCAACAGTTCACGCAAGATAAAGGCAAAGCCGCTCTTTTCTTCGTCATCTTTGTTAGCTAAGCGTCTGATCGCCACGGCCAAACTTTGTGTCCCAGCATTTCCGGCCGTCCCCGTGATCAAGGAGACAAACACCGCCAAGATGCTAGCTTGGCTGATCAAGCCTTCGTAACGGTTAATTAAAGTCGTTGTCGACATTCCCATCAGCAAAAGAATAATCAACCACGGCAAGCGTTTCAAGGAAGCCTTAAACGGATTATTCGGTGTTTCTTCGGTATTAACCCCGGCTAACCCCGAATAATCTTCCGCGGATTCTTCGTCGATAACGTCGATGATATCATCGACATTGATGATTCCGATTAACCGTCCATCATAATCGGTAACTGGAATCGCTAAGAAGTTATAATCACGGATTGTTTGCGCAACTTCTTCTTGATCTTCATCAACTTGTACCGACATTACCGGTGTATTCATGATATCTTGAATCATCACATCATCATCATTCGTCAACAAATCGCGCAACGTGACGACCCCGGCTAGCTTATTATCATCACCGATTACGTACACATAATAGATTGTTTCGGCTTCTTTGGCTTCGTTTTTAACGACATGCATCGCTGATCTAACCGTTTGATTACCAACAATCTCTACGTATTCTGTCGACATGATTGCCCCGGCGGTCTTATCTTCATAATGCAACATTTCTTTGATTTCTTTAGCTGTTTCTGAAGGCAACAAGACCAAATACTTAGCCAAATCCTTTTTTTGAGCATATGCCAAAATATCAACGGCATTATCGGTATACATCTCATTAATGACCATTGCAGCATATTTAGGTGTCATTTCCTTAAAATAATTGACTACATCTTGTGGTTCGTCTTCGATAGCATTAAACATCGCACCGACTTCTTCAGCCGTCAAATAGCGATACAAACGTGCGCGTTGGCGTTCATTTAAATCAGTAAATATTTGAGCTTGCTCGTAAACGTGTAGATCCAAATATTGCTCCCTAAAGGGTCGAGCCTGTTGTTTATTGAGTAGCTCAATAATAATTTCGTCTTTATCATGTGTTGTTATTTTTGTTTCGACCATTTCTCTTTCCGCCTAAGCGTAGCGGTTTGCCCTCCTTTTTTAATTGTTTTGTTGTAAAAAATTATTCATATCCTCAGGTAATGGGCTCAAGAAGTTAACCCATTGCTTTTGAAAGGGATGATAAAATGTTAATGAATGACAATGCAAACCTTGTCGTTGCAAAGGCATTTTGTCTAAGCCCCCATACAAGCCATCACCAATCAGTGGATAACCTAAGTATGCACAATGTACCCTAATTTGATGCGTTCTACCAGTATGAAGCTTGATTGAACATAAAGTTGCTGTTTGTAATCTTTGCGTAACTGTCAGTGTTGTCCATGCAAATTGCCCATTTTCATTGACTTCACGTTTCATTGTACTATCATTACACCGTGCTATTGGTGCTGTAATCTCTTTTGTTTCAAAATTAACTTGACCACTTAGGATCGCTAAATATACTTTTTGTACACGCCGCTCTCGCAACTGCGCATCCATCAAGGCATGCGCATAGCGATGCTTCGCAAATAATACAATACCTGAAGTATCTCGATCCAAACGCGTTACAATATGTGGCAAAATCCCCTGGTAACCACGTATTTGATAATATCCAAAAACTCGATTAATCAACGAATCATTCGGATGAAGTAACGATGGAATCGAAGCCACTCGTGCTGGTTTATTAACGATTAAAAAATCTCGATCTTCATATAAGATGTCTAAAGGTACATATGATGGGATCATTGGATGTTTGCGATTTTTTTCTGGTGGCAACACAATTTTAATTACATCATTTTGCTTTAAAATTGCACGCACTGTCTGGCTTTGACCATTAACCAACAAATCTCCGCCATCATATTTTATTTTGGCTAACAAACGCCGTGAAATCCCTTGTTGCTCTAAAAAAGTTTTGAGCTTTAAATTGTATGGAGTATGGTTGATAAATTTAATCTCCATAATCGTCTCCTATAAAGGCATCTTTCACTCGCCGCCAAAATTCGTTATGCCGATATTTAGCAAAATATATACGCTTTTTAGAAACCTTAAATAAAATGCGTGCCACACTTTTGTTATGATAACTATCAGAATCTATCGTCAACAAAAAGTCGCTTCCTTTCCCAGGAACCAACGTAATCCAATCGTTTGGCGCTATAATCATCGGCGAACTCAAAGTTCTAAACACACGATTATTAAGCGAACAGATCTCTGCTAATTGTAAGGCTTCTAAATCCGGATGAATTATCGCTCCACCCAATGACTTGTTATACGCAGTTGAACCAGTCGGCGTTGACACACATAATCCATCGCCCCTAAAGCGTTCAAACAATTCGCCTCCAATATAGACATCTGTCACCATCGTAGAACCGATTCGCCGTAAAGTTGCTTCATTTAAGGCTAAATAATGCTCAATTTTATGATCTGTATACTGTACTGTCACATCCAATAAAGGATAACTTACTGCTTGACCGTTATCCGATTGTAAACTAACAACTAAATCATCAATTTCGTCATCACGCCAATCGGTATAAAAACCCAAGTGTCCCGTATGCACACCAACAAAGCGAATCTTAGCTAGATTTTCAATATAATGATGATATGCAGATAGCAAAGTCCCGTCACCACCAATGGTAATCACGATATCAGGATCTTGATTATCCATTACGATATGGCGCTCATGAAACTTTATTTCTAATTGTCGCTTGACTTCTTGCGATCTACGATTATCATTTGCAAAAATCCCGATTTTCATAGTTATCCTCTTTAGTAATTTTTTACTCGCCAGTTTTCTGGTCTTTTATATCCAATGCATGCAAACTTTTACGTGCAAAGATTTCTTGTGCTTCACGAATTTCTTCTTGAATATCCGACATTTCATTATCCAATAAAAAGGCTGCTTCTGCTGTTATGCGTAATCTTTCCGCTAATTCTTTTGGAAACTCTCCTTGATACTTATAGTTTAATGAATGCTCAATAGTTGCCCAAAAATTCATCGCTAAAGTTCGAATCTGAATCTCTGCTTTAATCACTTTAGCTCCCGTAAGCAATTGTACGGTATATTCAATCACGATATGATAGGAACGATAACCACTTGGCTTTTTTTTAGCGATATAATCCCGTTCTTCGATAATCTTCATATCGGTTCGCCGTCGTAAAACTTCGACTACATCATAAATGTCTTCCACAAATTGACACATGATTCTAACCGCTGCAATATCTTCCATATCAGTGGCTAGTCGCTCTTCTTTGATTTGCCGGCGTAGCATTTTTTCTTTGATACTTTCGATTGGTTTCACACGCCCCGTTACAAATTCGATCGGTCCATGCATATCTTCAGTTCTCAATTGATCTCTTAAAGTTCGTAATTTAAGTTTAAGCTCAGATACAGCTTGTGCATACGGTGCTAAAAAAATATCCCAATCTTCAATCATCGCAATTCCTACCTTTCATACCTTATCAGTTTAACACATATTGGCTTTTTATGAGTGCTTAAAGTCTAAAAATTACCGACTATTTGTCAGAAAAAAGATGATTTTTTTGAATATAATAAGCATTTTAATTGCAACTTTAGCAAATTTTGCTAAAGTATATATTATAAAAAGATATATCAGAGTTCTATTATCTTGGAGGGAAGAGCATTGTTAGAAATGTATCTGTTTATTAACCCGCTTGGTGGTGCGTGCTATGAAACAGAAAAACACATTTTAAAACTAGTCAATCAATCTAAAGACAAGATAAATTTTCGTTTTATTCCACTACTAAGCTTAAATACAATTTCTTTAATCATACAACGTAAAGGGATCGCACTTAACGATCTTGAAACACGTAATCTTGTTGCGGCTAAAATTTATCGTTTTGCACTTGATTATAAGGCAGCTTTATTTCAAGGCAAAAAACGTGGGCGTAATTTTTTATTAGCAGTCCAAAAACAAGTTCTTACGCAAAACAAATCATATTGTGATGAACTTGTCTATCAAATTGCCCAAGAATGCGAGCTTGATTTAGAAATGTTTAAACAAGACCGTTGTTCTGAATTTACCATCCAATCTTTTAAGCAAGATCAAGAAATGGCTGCAGAAATGAACGTAACAACTCACCCAACTCTAGTATTATATAATCTGGCTGGATGCGATTACGCAATTGCACTAGCTGATTATGAATCTTTGAGCTTTTTAGAAGATATTTTAAGCGGAAAAATCCCCCCTAAAGACTTTATCAAATATCAAAAAAATCCACCTTTTATTAACGGGCAAACAAGTATGTCTCAATCTTTTTGTAAATATCCAGTCTTCATGAAAATTAATAAATAGCCCTTATCTGTTAACAGGTAAGGGCCTAGAAGTTTATTTTACATAATATAATAATTTTAATTCATATAAACATATCCCCCTGACTTAGCAGGGATTTTTTTATTTAATCAATAATTCTTCCAATTGATTTAAACGTTGTTCAAAAATCTTAAATGCTTTTTCTAAATATTGACTTTGCGTCATATCAACACCAGCCTTTTGCATAACAGCAATTGGATAATCTGAGCTACCAGCTTTAAGATAATCTAAATAAGCTTTAGTATGATTTGGATCGTCATCTAAAATATTTTGTGCCAGTGTTGATGCTGCTGCAAAACCTGTTGCATATTGATAGACATAGAAATTGTAATAAAAATGTGGAATTCTACTCCATTCTAATGCAATTTCTGGATCACGTTCGATTGCTGGACCATAATATTCTTTGTTCAAATCACCGTAATATTTACTAATCGCTTCAGCTGTTAATGGTTGGCCATTTGCATCTTGTTCATGTAACCATTTTTCAAATTGAGCAAATTGTGTTTGTCTAAAGACAGTTCCTTTAAAGCCATCCAAATAATGATTGATGATATAAGCTTGAATTCGTGGATCTGTTTCATGCTCGAGTAAATATTGTGTCAATAAATTTTCATTTGTTGTTGAAGCAATTTCAGCCACAAATATAGAATAATCTCCATATTGATATGGTTGATAATGTCTCGTGTAATAGCTATGCATGCTATGACCTAATTCATGCACTAAAGTATACAAGTTATCTAGATTATCTTGCCAATTTAATAAGATATAAGGTGCTGTATCATAAACGCCTGAAGAATAAGCCCCACTTCGTTTACCTTGATTTTCTAAAACGTCAATCCAACGTTGATCAAAGGCTTCTTCAACATGTTTAAGATAATCATCACCTAAAACAGCTAAGGCCTTTAATGTAATTTCTTTGGCTTTTTCATACGTAAACGTCAAACTAGGTTCACCTGTGATTGGTGTATATAAGTCATACATATGCACTTTGTCCAACTCTAATAAACGCTTGCGTAAACTTACATATCGATGTAATAATGGCAAGTTTTCATTTACTTGTTTTAATAATGTTTCATAAACAGAAACTGGAATATCGTTTTGGGCCAATGAAGCTTCTTGCGCGCTTTGATAATTTCTAATTTGAGCAATAAAATTATGTTTGCGGACATGCGTTGCTAGTGTTGTTGCTAGCGTATGTTGAAATTGTCCATAAACTTTATATAATTGCTCGAAAGCTTCTTTACGCACACTACGGTCGGTTGCTTCTAATAATTTGCCATAGACGCCACTTGATAATTCGACTTCCCCGCCTTGACCATCACGCACAATCGGAAACTTTAAATCTGCATTATTTAAAACACTAAAAACATTTTGTGAAGCGTCAAAAATATCACTAGCTCCTGCTAAAATCGCTTCTTCTTTTGCGCTTAATACATGATCTTTACTCTTCAATAAAGCAGTTAACAAATGTCGATATTGCAACAATTCAGGTTCTTGTTGATAATAAGCTGTTAGTTCTTCTTGACTAAATTGCAAAAATTCGGGTTCAAACCATGCTAAAGATGCTGCAGTTTGTGCAAATAATTTTTGTGCTCTAGCATTCATACCTTGATACTTTGCTTCTGTTGTATCTTGATCATTTTTCATGCTGGTATAAACATAAACTGTCTCAAGTTGGCGTTCTAAATCTAATTTAGCTTGTAACGCTAACAATAAATTTTTTGCTCCACTTTGTAATGTTCCTTGAAATTGGGCAAAATTTTGCGCTTGTTGTTCAATTTGTGCAAAACTTTCTTCAAATTCCTCATCATTTTTAAAAATTAAACTCAAATCCCATGTTAATTCTACTGGGACTTCACTTCTCTTAGGTAGTTTTTTTACTTCTGCCATCCAAGCGTCCTCCTAATTTTATTTTAATTAACTCTAATTTTACTAATCTATCTTTAAAAAAGCAACCTCAGTAAAAATTAAGTTACAGTAAAGAAACAAACTGTTCAATTTGTCTTTGGCGCCAAGAATCAGTCTTTAATAATGGTGTTTCAAATAGACTTTGTGTCAATAGGTCAGCATAACAACATTTATCTTTTTGCAATAAAGCTTTAATTTTCCAACTAAACGGATATTGACAAAATAACGGAGCTTGATATGTAGTTGCTGCAAATTTAGGATAAACATCTTGTAGTCTTATCCGTTGTTCATAACAGGCGATTTGCAAATCATGTAGTTTTCCTTGCTCTTGCCAACATAATCGTTGCAATTTTTGGATTTGTTTAGCTTTTTTACTGGCAGAAATTAATCCATATTTTATGATATGTTTTTTATGATAAAAGCCTTGGAGTTGTCTGATATTTTCGGCATAGTAATAGTGTTTTTGCAATTGCAAAAAATCATCGCACTGTAAATCATACACAAGCAATAAGCGATCATTATCTTGTGTTATATAAGTTAAATAGTAGCCTAAATTAGGATGAAACCTCAAAAATTGTGCATTTTGTTGTGTTAGTTTATTTTTCACATAATATCTGTGCCCTAAAATCCACCAACAACTCAAGCCTAAACGTGCATATCCTAAGGTTCGTTGCTTAAGCTTAGCAAGCGACAATGGTGCACATTGAAATTCAATTGCTTGATAGATTCCATTTGGCTTTTTGATTAGCAAATCAGGTCTTTGATGAAGTTTACTTAAATATGCTTCTAACCAAACTTGGCAGCCTTGCTGTCTAAACCATTTTGCTAGTAATTGTTTTCCTTTGAGATGTTCATCAGTTTCTCCTTCACTAAAAATTTGACAAGCTGCTTTTTGATGCGCAAAATGTGCTAGCTTCAACGCACCTTGTTTTAAAATCACATGTCTACCACATCCCGGACAATAATAACACTGATTTTTTTGTGCATCTTTTGCAAAAATTAACTGTTGCTTTTCTGTCATTGCATATAACATTAAGTTCACCTCAATAATAAATACGCAATTTATCCTAGCAATAGTTTCATCAATGTTATTTTATAAGGCTCTGTCACAACAAATGGTTGATTTTTGACGAGAAATAGCGTATAATAATAAGAAGAAACAGTACCACCGAAGGAGGTAATTGGATATGCCTACTATCAAAGACGCATTAGATATTATCGGTAAGTTGACTGTCGCAGAGCAGGAAAGCCTTAAAACAATGCTTTTAAGTCCTGCCTTTGTAAAGTCTTTGAATATTGAAGATTTCGTAGCAAAGGAACGCTTTGCAAATGGTCGTGTATGCCCTCTTTGTGGCTGTATCCATGTGGTTCGCAATGGTCATCGTAAAGATGGCACACAGCGATATGTATGTAAGGATTGTGGCAAGTCCTTCGTGATTGCTACGAACTCCATTGTGTCTGGTACAAGAAAAGACTTGTCCGTGTGGGAGCAGTACATTGATTGTATGATGAATGGCTTATCCATTCGTAAGACTGCTGTTGCTTGTGGGATTCACAGAAACACCGCATTCCTTTGGAGACACAAGATTTTGGATGCACTTCAGAATATGGCAGACGATGTTACCCTTGACGGCATTATTGAGGCTGACGAAACTTTTTCGCCATCTCGTACAAGGGCAATCATAGCAAGAGTAAGACATTTGCTATGCCACGCAAGGCTCATAAGCGTGGTCATTCTACACATATCAGAGGCTTGTCCCAAGAAAAGGTATGTGTTCCTTGTGCGGTTAATAGGAATGGCTTGTCTATCTCCAAGATTACGAATACTGGTAGAGTTTCTACAAGAGATTTACATCATATTTATGATGGTAGGATTAAGACCAATTCCACTCTTGTTACGGACAAGATGAACTCCTATGTGAGATTTACAAATGCCAATGGTATTGACCTTGTGCAGTTAAAGACTGGCAAAGCCAAGAAAGGCATTTATAATATCCAACATATCAATAGCTACCATAGCCAGCTAAAGAGGTTTATGCGTGGCTTTAACGGTGTTTCTACCAAGTATCTGAACAACTATCTTGTGTGGAATAACCTTGTAAATTACGCCAAAGAAAGCGACATGGAGAAAAGGAACATCTTCTTAACTTTTGTTTTGGCAACATTGAAAACTGCTAAATGCAGAGATTTATCAAACAGACCAGCAGTTCCTCTGGTCGCCTAATTAGAATTTGTGGAGATGATAAGATGGTCAATATAACAGATGTAAAACAGATTCTTCAATTTGCAATAGATGCGGAGATTAAAGTCTTTCTTGATGGTGGCTGGGGTGTAGATGCTCTTCTTGGATATCAGTCAAGAGCCCATAATGATATTGACATTTTTGTAGAAAAGAACGATTATCAGAACTTTATAGAAATAATGAAAGCTAATGGCTTTTATGAGATTAAGATGGAATATACAACATTGAACCATACTGTATGGGAAGATTTGAAAAACAGAATTATTGATTTGCATTGTTTTGAATATACGGACGAAGGTGAAATTCTTTATGATGGGGATTGTTTTCCGGTAGAAACTTTTTCGGGTAAAGGAAGAATTGAGGAAATAGAGGTTTCCTGTATTGAACCATATAGTCAAGTAATGTTCCATCTGGGATACGAGTTTGATGAAAATGATGCACATGATGTGAAGTTATTGTGTGAGACATTTCATATCGAAATTCCAAATGAGTATAGATAACTGCAAATAACAGTTTGTAGGGGAGTTCTGATACTCCCCTATAAAAATGGCTATTTATCAACTGTTTGTTGTGACATAGCCTTTTATAAAATTAAGTTTTTATCATAATTATCTTCATTTGACATAACAAAAAGCTATGAAATAGCGAAAATCGCTATTTCATAGCTTTTTAAAATATTTCTTTAACCCAATCAAAAGCATTTTGGTGTAAAAGGCGTCCATGTTCTTGCAAAGTTGTTAATGTTACTTGGGCTTTTTCCCCATATTCAAAAGCAATCGCTGCTATATCACTAACTTCTTTAGGAGTATAGTCCTTTGACTTAAATTCCAAAACAAGATAATATTTTTCTTGATAACTATATAAACCGTTTTCAACAACATGATTAAATTCTTGCGCTAAAGTTGCAAAATCTTCGAAGTCGTTAAATTCAAAAATATATTCTTGTATCTGCGGTTGCACGTTTCTTTGTAAAGACTCGTTTTTGTTTCCTTGCAAAACTACCTTTTTTAATTCATCAAGTTCTATACCTTCTGCTAATAAATCTTCATAACGTCTGTAATAATCAGTATATTCTTGTTTAATTTCTGCGCCTACTTTACCTTTTTTATGATCGATGTATGCTTGCAAAATTTCTTCTTCACTTTCATCATCATCTTCAACATAAGGAAATGAAAAATCAAGATCTTGAGGTAACTGATCAAAATTCACACGTGTAATGAATATCTCTAGGCCGTCTTTTTTAGGCATTACTTGAAAAGTTACAGCATCTAACTCTTTGAATTCTTGCTCAACATCTACTTCTTGTAAAATACTATAAAAAAAGTTTTCAATTTCATTTTGATTTCCAAGTAAATCTAGGACGGTCATCCCACGTTCAATTAAGTCTTGTTCTTCTAAAGTCACGCGAATCGTGTTAGCATTAACTTTTTCCATTTTCATGTAACCATCCACCTCTCTGCATTTGAATTATTTATTCATATTGCATTTTAACACTATTTTAGCAAAAAAACAGACTTCATACTACAAAAAAGCCATATAGTGATAATTATCTATCCGTTAAAATGTGATATCAGCCGTTTAAATATTTATCATTAAGCTTTTAGTTTAGCTAGATTTAATATGTATCTAAAAATTAAAAGGACCTATCAACAATATAAAAAATTCAGTAAACCAAT
This sequence comes from Ligilactobacillus sp. Marseille-Q7487, assembly GCF_949152225.1. Classification (NCBI taxonomy): domain Bacteria; kingdom Bacillati; phylum Bacillota; class Bacilli; order Lactobacillales; family Lactobacillaceae; genus Ligilactobacillus; species Ligilactobacillus sp. Marseille-Q7487. Next base: position 445,813 of record NZ_CASCJC010000001.1, on the reverse strand, counting down.
TAAATTTTCTACCTTAACAATTCTAGCAATATTAAAAGGATTAATCCCTATTTAAAATAGAAATTAATCCTTGTTAACTAGCCTATTAAATTTTAATCCAAATCAAGTTAAAATCCCGCTAATTCTTGTGCACGTTGTAATTCGAGTACTCGAACCTCACGAGGCAAGAAACGACGAATCTCATCATCGTTATAACCTACTTGTAATCTTTTTTCATCCATAATAATCGGACGGCGTAATAAGCCTGGATTTTTTTGAATCAAATCGAATAAAGTTTTGAGTGGCAAATCATCTAAGTCTACGTTTAAGTCTTGGTACACTTTTGATCTTTTAGAAATAATTTCTTCTGTTCCATCTTCAGTCATTTGTAAAATTTGCTTGATTTCATTAATGTTCAAAGGTTCTGAAAAAATATTGCGTTCACTAAAAGGTATATTATGTTCCTTTAACCACGCGCGAGCTTTGCGACACGAAGTACAGCTTGGTGACGTATATAATGTAACCATTTAAATCGCTCCTTTAGTTAAAACATACCTGACAATATATATATTCTCTATGCATACTATTATACACCTTTTTTTAAAAAAATAATACCTTTTTCTTAAAAAATTCATTTTTCTTCTTTTTATTTAATTTAGAATCTTTATAAACAACTTTTTTCTTTTTTGTTATTTTAAGCAATAAAAATATACTAAAAAAACAACTTACTTAAAGTAAATATTTACTTAATTATAATTTGATAATAGTAAAGTTATAAAAATTCACATAATTTTTATTCATTATAGCGTTAAAAATGCATATAACCTATCTAAACAAACATTTTGTCATTATTAACGGTAATTTTATCCATTTAGTTATCATCTTGAAAATTAACTAAATTAATTATCTTTCACTTATCATTAATTTAGCAAAAACAAAAAGACTTCAAAAAAATCTTGAAGTCTTCTCTTTTATTTTAGTAATTTATCCCATAAAACAACTTGATTAGCTTGTAATGATTTAGCTACGTCAATAATACGCTGATTAGAACTTCCCCTAAATTGTAAAGTTAAATCTTTTTTAGCTAACATAAAGCGTCCATCAACTAAAACATCAATCAAACTCAACAATTCTAGCTTATCTGCTGAATCTTGTTGCAATTCTTCATACGTATAACCGCTCCAAGCCCAAATATCTTTGCTTTGTCCAAATTCAGCCCGCATCCGTTTAGCTAAACGCAAACACACCTGCGTATTTAAAAAAGGTTCTCCCCCAAGCAAAGTTAAGCCCTGACAGTAATCAGCTTTTACATCTGCAATAATTTGATCTTCTAATTGTTGACTATAGGGTTGTCCATAGTGAAAATTTTGAGCAACTTTATTATAACATCCAGGACAAGCAAACATACAGCCACTAACGTATAAACTACACCGGACACCTTCACCATCAACAAAATTAAACGGCTTATAATCAGCCACATATCCTGCACTTAACTGACTAGCTAACCATTCTTTTGGCTTTGGATTTTTGGGCATTTTTTCACTCATCTTATCTCATCTCATCTCATCCGTCAAATTTTTAGCGCGTGAAGCAATTTCAACATGGCGTCCATGCACCATCGGTCTTTGCAATGGATTGCCTAAATAACCACAAGTACGCTTTACACAATCGCAGGTCTTAGGATCGTGATTGCCACACTTGGGACATTCAAATCCTCGTTCTGTCGGCTTAAATTCACCTTCAAAACCACATTCATAGCAATGATCAATTGGAGTGTTTGTTCCCAAATACCCTACTTTGTCATATGCCCAATCCCAGACAGCTTCAAGTGCTTTAGGATTTTGACGCAAATTAGGATACTCACAGTAGTGGATAAATCCACCCGAAGCATATTTTGGATAATCCATTTCAAAGGATAACTTTTCAAATGGTGTTGGATGTTTGCGTACATCATAATGAAAACTATTAGTATAATAATCTTTATCTGTAACATCCTTAACTCGTCCAAATTTAGCAACGTCTAAACGACAAAAACGATCAGTCAAAGATTCGCTTGGAGTTGAATAAACACTAAAATGATAGCCACTTTGTTTGGACCATAAATCACATGCTTCTTTCATCTTCTTGACAATTTCTAGGGTAAAATCATGTGCTTGTTTATCATCTTCCCAGTCTGGTCCAAAAAATATGCAACCCACTTCATATAGTCCAATATAGCCCAAAGACACAGTTGCGCGCTCGTCTTTAAAGACTTCATTTACAGCTTGACCTGGTTTTAATCTTTTACCAAAAGCGCCAAATTGATACAAAATAGGAGCATTTTCAGGAATAGCCTCCAATACACGTTTCACCTTAAAATCAAGTGCTGTTTTAGCGATTTGCATCTTCTCTGCAAAAATTTCCCAAAATAAAGCAATATCACCTTTAGATTCAAGTGCTATTCGTGGAAGATTAATTGTTACTACTCCAAGATTCATTCGCCCGGAATTAACTTCTTGGCCATCTTTATCACGCCATCCTTGTAAAAACGAGCGACATCCCATCGGCGCTTTGAAACTCCCTGTTAGTTCGATAATCTTATCGTACATCAACACATCCGGATACATCCGTTTGGTTGCACATTCCACTGCTAATTGCTTAATGTCATAATTAGGATCACCTGGCTTGAGATTTAAATCTTTTTTCAATGTAAAAACTAGCTTAGGAAAGATTGCCGTACGTTTTTCTTTCCCCAGTCCCTTGATTCGAATTTTTAAAATTGATTTTTGAATCTCACGCGAAACCCAAGATGTACCTAAACCAAAGCCCAGTGTAGTAAAAGGCGTTTGTCCTTGCGAAGAAAACAACGTATTAATTTCATACTCTAATCCTTGCATCGCATCATAGATATCTTTTTTAGTTCTTTTTCTAGCAAACTCTTTTTGGCGGACTGGATCATCAATATAATCTTTTGACTCTGCTAAGTGCTTTTCGTAATTACGCAAGGCAAATGGCTCTAATACCTCATCGATACGATCAGCTGAACAGCCACCGTATTGACTTGAAGCAACATTAGCAATGATTTGTGCCATCTGCGCAGTTGCTGTTTGAATTGACCGTGGGCTTTCAACTTCGGCATTGCCAATCTTAAATCCTTTAGTCAACATTTCTTTAAAATCAATTAAGCAACAATTTGTCATCGGACTCCAAGGGGTATAATCTAAATCATGATAATGAATATCACCACGTAAATGGGCTTTAGCCACATGTTCAGGCATCATCTTTAAGCCTAATGTCTTTCCCACTGTTCCGGCCGTCAAATCACGTTGCGTATTAAAAACGTTACTATCTTTATTGGCATTTTCATGAACTAAAGCTGGATCTTTAGACTGTAGACGACTCAATCTTTTTTCTGGATTAGTTTGCTCTAGCCATTGTTTTTCTTGTTGTTCATGTTTTTGTTGAATCTGTTGTGCTTGCTTTTCGTATCCTTCTTGGATTAACACATTTAATAGTTCTTGATAAATAGCAGCTGTCGTTACTGGATGCACTAAGGCCAAGTGACTAATAAGTAAAGTTATTAAGGCTGAACTTTGTGCTTGTAAATCTACTTGCTCTAATATGTATCGTAACTTATATTCTGCAAAAGGCATCTGATATCCATCTTTTTTTATCACAAAACCAATTTTCTTTGCCTCTGGCTTTGTTTTTAACTCCATCATAGCATCCATTTCCTCTCCATATTAAGACTTTAAATTAAGCTCTCTTTATATTTACTAGATTACATTTTATACTTTATCTTGTGTTCTTGTCAATTTTAAACACAAGATATAGAATGTTGTTAAATCAACGAATACAATATATTGTGTCATATGAAAGAACAGTGAAAGCTTATCAAACTAAGCTTAAAATAAAATTTGCTAAATTTATCCACAAAAAGAGATTTTTTGCGTTATAATACTATAAATAATATGTTGCTCGTTTACTTACCAAGGAGGGCCTTATGGAGAACAATCACTTAACCAAAATTGCTACACAAGTTACACAAGCAGTCCTTGAATTACTTGATCAAACTTCACTTAAAGTTGGAGATATCGTTGTTTTAGGATGTAGTAGCAGTGAAGTTTTAGGTCAACACATCGGAAAACACTCTAGTCTTGAAATCGGTCAAACAATCATCCGTTCCTTACTAGATGTCCTTCAACCTAAAGGAATTTTTTTAGCAGTTCAAGGCTGCGAACATCTCAATCGTGCTTTAGTTGTAGAAAGAAGTTGTGCTTGTAAGTATAATTTAGAAATCGTCAGCGTCTATCCTAGTTTGCATGCTGGTGGTGCTGCTCAAGTAGCAGCTTTTGAACAATTTAAAGATCCCGTTGAAGTTGAACATATTGTAGCTCATGCCGGGATGGATATTGGTGATACTGCGATTGGCATGCATGTCAAATTCGTTCAAATTCCGATTCGTACTAGCATCAAAGAAATTGGGCAAGCTCATGTTACTTTTTTAGGTTCACGACCTAAGTTAATTGGTGGACCGCGTGCCAAATATAGCTGGAATCCTTATCAATAAACAAAAAGCCAACGCTACTGAAATTATTTTTCAGCAACGTCGGCTTTTTTAGTTACTGTAAAGCTTCTAACAATAAAGCTAATTTAGCCGTGATCTCATTTGGCAAAGGATTATTAAGGTGTTGTTGATTATATTGTTGAACCCAATCAAAACGTGTTTGCAGACGTTTAAATAATTTTTTTCGATATACTTTAGACTCCCAATCAACTTGATAATCATCCGTCTTTAAATACTGCATTTGCGGTAATGCCCCAAAATCTTGCCATTGTGCTTGTTTAGTGACAATTTGTTCAAGTAAAGCTAGAGTTTTTTCTTTAGGAATTTTTAAACCATTAAAGCTATCCGTATTAACGATATAACATTGGACCTGATTTTTAGCGAATAATTCCTTAAAATCTAGATAATCTTCTACCAATGGATAGGCTCGAAACGGATTAGCAAAAGGTTCAATTACTAGATTATCCTTGTTTTTTAAAGAAATATTTTCAGCATTTGAGCGTTTAGTAGCCAGCGTCACACCAAAAGTCGCAGCCAAGATCGGATCGCGCAAAGCAACGACTGGTGGTAAGCTATCGTCTTTCATGATCCAACAAACCGCCGTCAACGGTGCGGCTTCTTTGTCGATTCGATTAGACGAACTGTAGCGTGATTTGATGGTTCGTCCATTACCATTGCGTAAATCTTCGGTCACCAAAACCTTGTTGCCAGCTTGATCTAGCGTCACACCAACATTCATCAAAGTTGTAAAATATTTAATTTCTGGGCTATTGGGTAAATAATCACTGGTTTTATCAAAATACGCCGGTTCAAGTGCCACACTAGATCCATCAGCTTTTTTGATAACAAATGCATCATCATGTAAGATTGTAATCGCAAATTTATCGGAATGTTTAGCATGCGTAAGCGTTGATTTACCAGAACCAGACAATCCATAAAAAGCCAAAACTTGCTCGTCTTGATTTTCAAAATGAAAAGTCTTAGCACCTCCATGACAGGCGATATAGCCGTGTCGATGCGCCAAAGCCCACGTCAAAGTCAACGTTGCCTTCTTAAATTCACCAAAATAACGCAAGCCCAAAATAGCTGCTACATTATGTTTTACATCAAATAATGCCAGGCCTTCTGGATAATCAGGATGACTCCAATCCGGGTTAGCATATATATAAAGATCACTTTCAGTATAAACCTTAGAAGCTCGATATCGTTGTTGATAAGTAGTATCGTAGGCTTGAAAATTAAGTAAATATGATAACAAATTCATCTCATAGCCTTGCGGAATTGCAAAATGAGCCTTGACCATGAAATCTTCATCTAAGCCAACTACGACTTGAGTGCGATAAAACGGTCGATCGCTAGCTTGATAAATCGCTTCACACAACAGTTTTAGTAGCTTAACAGATTCTTCATCTTGTCCAAGCAAACGTCTAGCATTAGCGCTACGTCCAACAATTGCCCCATGATTATCTACTAACATCTTGGCATCGCTAGGTAAGCCAAGTTGTTGGGCGTGTTGAATCGCTAAATCTGTCACAATTGTCTTAGGATTAGCCTTTGCTAAACGATATGCCGTTGCAACATCACTAACTTCCTGCATATTATTAGCATAAAATGCCGTTTCTATTGTTGTTTTAGCCTGTGAAAATAACGGATTATTCTGTGTTATTTCATCTAAAGTAAACCGTTCTTGCGTACTCATTTTTTCATCCTCCTTATCACTTTAAATGTAAGCGCTTATTTTAATTGTAGCACTTTTATTGTTAAAAAGCCATGCATCGCGCAAATGCATGGCTTTAAGGAACCTTTATTCAAAAATTTTGAAACGTTCTTCATCTGCTAAATAGTCTTTAGCTTGTGCTTCTTGTTTTATTGAACCAAATGGCATTTGGCCACGTAATTGCCAGCTTGTAGGCACATCAAACTTAGCTGCTAATGCATCATCAATCAATGGATTATAGTGTTGCAATGAAGCTCCAATTCCTTCCTGTGCTAAAGCAGTCCAAACAGCTTGTTGCGCTCCTCCTAGTGCTTGTTCAGCCCAAATAGGGAAGTTTTGTGCATACAATGGAAATTTATCTTGTAGCCCTTTAACAATCGCTGTATCGGTGTAAAACAAGATTGTCCCTTGACCAGCTGCAAAACTTGCTAATTTTTCTTTTGTTTTAGCAAATGCTTCTTTAGGAACTTGTGTTTCTAAAATATCAGCTGTTATATCCCAGATAGCATCTGAGGAAGCACCAAAGGTAATTACAGCCTTTACGCTTTGTGAATTAAATGCACTTGGTGATTCCTTAATAGCTTCCTTAATAATTTCTACAATTTCTGCATTTTTTTGTGGTAAATCCTTACCTAATGAATAAATTGAACGGCGCTTTTTCAATGCTTCATTAAAAAAAGTTGTCATAATGATTCGCTCCTTGTTTCTTAAGATGGAATCATTATAACAACTTATTTTTTGTAAGTAAAGTTTTATGCCTAGCTTTTAAAAGAATAGTTTACTTGCAATAATCGTAAAGATTGATAATCCTACAGAAGTAATGAATGCAGCTGTAAAGACACCTTTACCTCTTTGCGCAATAACTTTAAAGTTTACAGACATTCCTAAAGCAGCCATTGCCATCCCTAAGAAAATATAAGCAACTTGCACTAAAGTAGGTACAGCTTCTTTTAAGAATGGTAAGAAAGTCCCTAACACACTAGTCAACAAGAATCCTAACATAAACCAAGGGAATGGTAATTTTTTCTTGCCACTTGTGGTAGCATTTTTAACAACATGTTTTTGATACCAAATTCCAACAATCAAAGCTGTCGGTGCTAACAATAAGACACGTGAAAGCTTCATGATTAAAGCCCATTTCAAACTTTCAGCACCGCCTGCACCACCAGCTGCTACGGCGTGCGCAATTTCATGTAGTGAACCACCCGCTACTACACCAAATTGACTTGCATCAAGATGTAAAATCGGTTTTAACAAGATATCAACTAAAGTAAAAACTGTCCCCATCACACAAACAACAGCAACCGCTAAAACTTCATTTTCGCGTTTACGTTCTTCACTACCTTGTGCATCAATTTGGGGTGAAATTCCCATAACAGCTGCAGCACCACAAATACCACAACCGCTAGCAGTTAAGATAGCTAATTCAGGTTCTGCACCAAATTTACGGCAAACCCAATACGTGACTATAATCATACAAGCCACAATCACACAAGCTAAAAGAATCGTCTTAACCCCGGCTTGTGCTAAATCAATAAGGTTTAACTTAAAACCTAGCAAGATAATCCCTAGGCGCAAAAATTTATTCGAGATAAATCCGATACCTGCACTTGCAGATTGAATTGCTTTAGGTTGAAATTGACATGCCATCCCTAAAAGTAATGATAACACCAAAGCTCCTATTAAACTTAAATATGGTAATTTAGCTAACAAAGTTCCTAAAATTGAACAAATTAATGTTAGGCCCGCTGCCAACCAAAATGCCTGTTTTTTAAATATTGACATCGTTTCTCCTCCTTTATTTGACAATAATATCTTACCAAAAGTCTTTAATAAGTTAAACTAATCATTTAGAATATAAATATAAGCAAAATTTATAGAAGGGTGTAAAATGATTGATTCAAAAATTATTACGTTTGTTACTGTTGCTCAACTAGGTTCTTATACTAAAGCGGCTAATAGTTTATATATTAGTCAACCTGCCGTTTCGCAACAAATCAAAGCACTTGAAGAAGAACTCGAAGTCAAATTATTTATCTATCAAAACAGGACGCTTAAACTGACGCCGGCTGGCAAAAAGCTACTAAGTTTTGCTGAGTCGATTCAGGCCCAAAGTAAAAAATTCCATGCTTTAATAACAAATCCTGCAGAAAAAAATCAACTTAGCTTTGCATCAACTTTATCCATTGCTGATTCATTGATGCCTAAAATTATTACAAAAATCGTCAGCCAACAACCTCAAATCAATATTACCTGTCATGTCTTAAATACTGCCCAGTGTTTGACAGAGTTACGTAACGGTAAAGTAGATTTTGCATTAGTTGAAGGCAATTTTGATAAACAAGAATTTTGTAGTCAAGAAATTTTTAGTGACGACTTTATTGCCGTGGGATCAAAAAAATTAGGATTAAGTGCTACGGTAAAATATCAACTAAGAGATTTACTTAAGTATCCTGTAATATTTCGCGAATATGGCTCTGGTTCATACGATATTTTTCATAATCTAATCTCCGCTCAAAATATTACCGCTACTGATTTTAAAAGCCAATATCAAATCGGTAGTCCTACTACAATTAAAAAATTACTCTCAAATGGATTAGGAATTAGCTTTTTATATCGCTCAGTTGTCGAAAAAATGCTTCAAAGTGAAGAGCTTATAGAGATTCATTTAACCGATGTGCATATTAAGCATCCAATCTATCTTGTTTATCTCAAAAATAATTATTACGAACAAGATTATTTAAATCTTATTACTTCTGCATTATAAAATTTATTCAGATAAATTATAAAAAGATCTTGAAATAAGCTAATTTGCTAGTTTCAGGCCTTTTTATTTTATCTATCTTTATCTTCTTTTTTTACTAAAGGACAGTCTGAATCATGACAAGACTTACACGAACTTTGTTTTTTGACCAATTTTTGATAAATAACATAGCCTGTAAAACCAAAATTACTATCATCAAAATAATTGTTGCCATTTTTATCATCACTCCTTACTCTTTTTGCAAAAACCATAACTTAAAAAGATTATAACTCCTAGGCATAATGCATATGTTACTAATGTAGCTTGATTGGTTATTATCAATGAACCTTGATAAATTAACAAAGCTTCGCAATAAACTAAAAGTGTTTGATAAGCTATAGACAATACTGTCCACTTGAATTTACCAAATTCGCGATACATTGCTCCAATCACGGCAAAACAAGGAGCACACAAAAGATTAAATACTAAAAAGGCATAACCCGCAAAGACACTGTAGTTTAAAGCTAAAAAATGATGGAAAGCAGCACCTTTAAGTCCACCATATGCAACACTTAACGAACTAATACAGTTTTCTTTAGCTATCAATTCCATTAAACAAGCAATTGTCATTTGCCAATCACCAAAGCCCAAAGGTTTAAAGATTGGTGCTAAAAAATCACCTAAAGTTCTTAGAATACTATGATTTTGATCTACCATTTGCAATTGAAAGTTAAAATTAGACAATACTCAAATTAAAACATATGAAGTGAAGATAACACTTCTTGCCTTACTTATAAAACTTTTAGTTCGATAATAAACATTGCGTAAAACATTATCTATTTTAGATAAATGATACGCTGGTAATTCTAAAATAAACGGTTGTGTTTCTCCCGCAAACAAACGCGTTTTCTTTAAAAAATATCCGAAAATCCAACTGCTAAAATACCTAAAAAATAAGCCGAAGCAGTAATTAAGCCACTATTATTAAAAAAGGTCCCAGCTATCAAGGCAATAATTGTTAATTTGGCTGAACAAGGCATAAAAGTGGTCAACATGATTGTTAACTTGCAATCCTTAGGTGTTTCGATAGTACGTGTCGCCATAATTCCAGGCACACCACAACCAGTCGAAATCAAGATTGGAATAAATGATTTCCCTGAAAGATTAAAACGTTTAAAAATACGATCCATGATAAAAGAAATACGCGTCATGTAACCACAATCTTCTAATATGCTTAAACACAAAAAAGTAAAGCTATTTGTGAAACAAACCCTAATACTGAACCAACTCCAGCTAAAATACCATCAACAATTAAACTTTGCATAAAATCTGCAACCTGCCAAGTTAGCAAAATTTGTGTCACTAGGTGTGGTAAAATCTTGCCAAATAACACATCATTTAGCCAATCTGAAGCAATAGCACCTAGTATTTGTACTGATACAAAGTAAACTAGCCACATTATTAAAGCAAAAAATGGTATACCTAACCAACGATTAATTAATAATGCATCGACTTTATCACTTAAACTCAACTAAAAATCATTTTTATCAATCACACATTGATTTATGATACGTGTTATATAATCAAATCATGCATTAACTATGATACTATCACTAGTATCTTCAAAGAGTTCTTCTGCTGTTTTGATAATATCGTAAATTTCTTGTTTTTGTTGCTTAGCAAGATTTAATTCCTACCAAATTTTTTGATCACCTTCAAATAATTTAATAGCATACCACCGCAAATTCTTTTTGAAATTTGAGTCTTGCAGTTGTTCAACAATCATTGCCAAAGCATTTTCCAAGCGATCATCATAAATCGGTACAGTCGGTATCTGTACTGTATTTTTTAATTCTGTAATTAATTTAGTTAAATTGCTCTTTTTTAAAGCACTAATTCCTATCACAGGAACATCTAATAGATAAGCTAGCTTTTTTAAATTAATAGTGCGTTTCTGTTTTCCCAAGGCATCCATCATATTTAAAGCTATCACAAGTGGTTGTTGAAGCTCTAACAATTGTAAACTTAAATATAGATTTCTTTCTAAATTAGTTGCATCTAATATGTCCAAGACCATTTCTGAATGCTCATCTAATAAATATTGTCGTCTAACTATTTCTTCTGGTGTATATGGTGTCAGTGAATATACTCCTGGTAAATCCTGAAGCGTAATATCCAAAGCTACTTTAACTTTCCTTTCTTTACGTTCGACAGTCACTCCTGGCCAATTTCCTACCGTTTGATTAGCACCTGTCAAAACATTAAACAACGTTGTTTTTCCACTATTTGGATTTTCTACTAATGCAACTGTCTTTTTCATAAATTCATTTCCTGTACATAGATTTGGCTGGCATCTTGTTTGCGTAAGGTTAATTTATATCCTCGCACACGTAATTCAATTGGATCTCCCAAAGGTGCTAAACGAATAACCTTAAGCAAAGTACCACGTGTTAAACCCATTTCCATAATATGCTGTTTAAATTGACTTGTTCCATTAATTTTAACCAACAAACAACTTTGCTCAGGCTTAATATCTGCTAAAGTTAGCTTTAAATTGTCCTCACTAAAATTAAATGCAACCACTTTAATTTGATTAGCCAATTGCTCATCTAAGGCTAATCGTTGTCCTTGAAGATAAACAATAGCTGCATCATTTACATCAAGTGGTTTTACAATTAAAACCTTCCTAACTCCAACAATCGTTTTTTTAAATTCGGTGTTGCATCGACTTTTCTTATCAAAAATTTTCCTGGTTGCATAATATAAGCTAAACTTTCCATTAACATTCAATCCTTTATCAATTGGGAATCATTTTTAATTAGTTGTAAGATAACATAGACCATTTTAAAATTTAAATTTCTCTAGCTTGAATGTACAAAAAAAGACAAGGTACTAAACCTTGTCTTTTCTACATATATCATTAATACCGGTGATCGGGGTCGAACCGATACGTCCCAAGGGACACTGGATTTTGAGTCCAGCGCGTCTGCCAATTCCGCCACACCGGCATAAAATATTAATATTATAGGTTAGCGCCTCAGGCAACTACTCTAAAGGCGGTAACCGGATTTGAACCGGTGATAAAGGTTTTGCAGACCTCTGCCTTACCACTTGGCTATACCGCCATAAAAAAGGAACAAATCCTTACTGGGGTAGCTGGATTCGAACCAGCGCATGAGGGAGTCAAAGTCCCTTGCCTTACCGCTTGGCTATACCCCAATCAAAGGGCGATAGATGGGGATCGAACCCACGCGTGCCGGAGCCACAATCCGGTGCGTTAACCACTTCGCCACTATCGCCATCAAAACATGGCAGGGATAGTAGGAATCGAACCCACACTGACGGTTTTGGAGACCGTAGTTCTACCTTTAAACTATATCCCTATAAAATGGAAGGGAGTGGATTCGAACCACCGAACCCGAAGGAGCGGATTTACAGTCCGCCGCGTTTAGCCACTTCGCTACCCTTCCATGGTGGCGCGGGACGGAATCGAACCGCCGACACATGGAGCTTCAATCCATTGCTCTACCAACTGAGCTACCGAGCCATCATCTATGTTTTGATTTGATTAACACTTAACAGTGCTACGGTCCTAACCGGATTTGAACCGGTGATCTCCTGCGTGACAGGCAGGCGTGATAACCCCTACACCATAGGACCAGATGGAGGATACAGGGCTCGAACCTGTGACCCTCTGCTTGTAAGGCAGACGCTCTCCCAACTGAGCTAATCCTCCAAAATTATAATGACCCGTACGGGATTTGAACCCATGTTACCGCCGTGAAAGGGCGGTGTCTTAACCACTTGACCAACGGGCCATTTTTTGGCAACGGAGAGTAAGGGATTCGAACCCTTGAAGGAGGTCATTACCCCCTTACATGATTTCCAATCATGCTCCTTCGGCCAACTCGGACAACTCTCCATTATAACTCCGGCAGACGGACTCGAACCGCCGACACCCTGATTAACAGTCAGATGCTCTACCGACTGAGCTATGCCGGAATAATCAGCACGGCAACTTCCTACCCTTGCAGGGGGCGATCCCCCAACTACTCTTGGCGTAACAAAGCTTAACTTCTGTGTTCGGAATGGGAACAGGTGTATCCTTCATGCCATCGTCACCGCACTATTTAAATGTTGAAAGAAATTTGTTCTCTCAAAACTAGATTCAAACACTTCAGAGAAAACTGCGTTTTGACTTTGGTTAAGTCCTCGACCGATTAGTAATGGTCCGCTCCATGCCTCACGGCACTTCCACTTCCATCCTATCTACCTGATCATCTCTCAGGGGTCTTACTTCCAAAGGAATGGGAAATCTAATCTCGAGG
>NZ_CASCJC010000001.1:320000-427500 GCF_949152225.1 Ligilactobacillus sp. Marseille-Q7487 | reverse complement strand
ACATCTCAGCGACAAGTAATATATTATCAACTTTATTAATTTAAGTCAACACTTTTTGAAATTTAATTTTAAAAAATCACATATTTTTTATCCTAGTAAAAATTACAATCAAAACTCTTAAATGACCAGGCTACTTACTTTCAAACTTCATCAAATTTACTTATGTACTTTCTTAATTAATTGCTTAAACCTCCAATACAATAAAAAATTTATTCAGACTAACTTAAATATTAAAAAACGCGGTCCTAATTTTTTGGTAAAAAACAAAAACAGACATATGAAAATATCCGTTAAAATAAAATGGTAAGAAAACTTCAATGATTCTTTTGAATCGTTGTGCAAATAAAAAAACTTACCTGCGCTTAAAAATCAACGTTATCATTATCGGTCTTGCCAAAGATATTTTACGGCACGAACTTAGCTAGTTAATCCTTCGTGCTTTATTTCAAAATAAGTTCACTACGCTATTTTAGAAGAATTGACTAAAATTTAAATTATATGGACAAAGATACAGGTGAGCTCTTTGATATCTTGCATAATTACAGGAAAAAGGACTTAGTTGCTTATTCGTCTGGGTGTGCACTATATCGTTACTGATATGAATGTCGCTTATTATTCTTTGATTAAAGAATGTTTTCCAAATACCAAACGTTTCCATATTGTTCAACACTTAAATCGTGCCTTTGACGGTGTCTGCAAACAAATCATGAAGTAATTAAACCCAAAAAATCCTAGCCAAGCTAAATATCGGCAGCTAAAATCTTTATACAGATTATTTTTAAAGCCAGAAGAAAGATTAGACTTTACCACATTTAAAAAATGGCAGAAGTTTCAGTGGAGTTATTTAATAAAAAAATGAGGTTATTTCCTTCCAACGAATTAAAATAAGCCTATGAATATTATCAAAATCTGCTTTATGCTTATCACAAAAAGCAAGCAAAAAAGCCCTCTTCACTGGAAAACTCCAGTAAAGAGAGCTCAAAAATCAAAATTAATAACTTTAATCTTTGCTGACTACTCTATCCAAAAAGTCTAAAACTTACACTATTCTAGAACCTCTTTGTGATATTGTTATTTCAATTCAGGCGCATCCGTTTGATATAAATCTTGTGTAGATTTACCACCATTCTTATCTATAACACTTGTCCTATTCTTTTGACGTGCTTCTTTAAGTTGCTTAATCCCATTACTATACTTATAGCTAAATTGCGATTTATCTACTTTAGTAAAGCCACTAGGTGTATAGAAACGTAACAAATCACCTGTTACAATTTTATCAGATAATGATAATGTTTCATCTGCATACTTTTGTTGCGTATCAACTTCTTTTTGTTGCTCTGCAGTCAAACTATCTGTGACATCTTGTCCTTGATTATTATATACTTTACTACCAATCTTGCTAAAGTTTGGCGATACAAAATCCCCGTTTCTAAATACAACGGTTTGATTGCGATCTTTTGCCAACAAATCATTACCTAATTGAATAGTATCTGTGTTTTTAATCCCTAAAAGATCCATCAATGTTGGCATCACATCGATTTCACCACCATAGGTATGATTGATACCACCTTTCAAACCAGGCATATGAATCATAAATGGAACCTTTTGGAACATTGCTAAATCATAATCAGAAACAGAATCTAACCCTAAAAGTTGAGCAATTGCTTTTTTATGATTATTTGAAATACCATAATGGTCTCCATAAGCAACAATCATAGAGTTATCATATAAACCAACCTTCTTCAAATAAGACATAAACTCGCCAAATGCATCGTCTAAATAGCGTGCAGTTTGTACATAACCATCAACAGTCTTATCTCCGGTAGTTGTTTTTTCGATATTTTGATTTTGCTTGTCTATTTCATATGGGTAGTGATTAGTTACGGTAATCAATTTAGCATAAAACGGTTGTGGCAATTGTTCGATATATTTAGCTGATTGTTGCAAGAAAATCTTATCTTTTAAGCCGTAACCAAT
Source organism: Ligilactobacillus sp. Marseille-Q7487 (assembly GCF_949152225.1). Taxonomy (NCBI): domain Bacteria; kingdom Bacillati; phylum Bacillota; class Bacilli; order Lactobacillales; family Lactobacillaceae; genus Ligilactobacillus; species Ligilactobacillus sp. Marseille-Q7487. The sequence goes on along the minus strand of NZ_CASCJC010000001.1, from coordinate 425,523 downwards.
ACTATAATTTGTTTTATTGTCATAATAATCTTCACTAAAGAAATATTGATATCCCCAAGACTTATAGGTATTATCGCGATTCCAAAAACTACCTACATCACCGTGAAATGCAGCTGTAGTGTAACCTCTTTGATCCAACATTGCTGGTAAGGCTTGGAAGGTATTAGACGTCCCATAAGAAGTCATAACTGAACCTGATGGTAAACCAAACAATGAGTTTTCAAGCATTGTTTCCGCATCAGATGTCTTACCTTGTCCTACTTGATTAAAGAAATTATCAAATGACAAGGTATTGGAGTCAGTATAAAACTTGTTAATATTTGGTGTAACCTCTTGGCCATTGACCCTATAGTTAATTAGGAATTGTTGGAAACTTTCTAAGTGGAAGATAAATACATTTTTACCTTTAGCTTGTCCAAAATATTCCATATTTGCCCCAACACGGTTCTTTTTCAAGTATTTCAAGACTTGATCCATATCGCTGCTGCTTGCATTAGCACGCGTTGAACTTTCCTTATGCGTTTGGTATGCATTATAACCAGCATAAAAGTTCAACCCCAAATATTTAACAATATAGTTATTATCAAATGTTCTAGTTAAAAGTTGTGAACGGTCTTTTTCCGCTAAAGTTAAATTAAAAGCAAACAAAACAATTGCAGCCATTGAAACAAATAGCGCATAGCGTTTCTTTAATGGCCGATAATCAATTCTAATGAATTTGGTTAATAACAACACTAATAAGACAACAAAATCTACAAAAATTAAAAAGTCACTTGGATGAATGATTTCGCTGATACTTAAAGTTAAGTTATTTGCAACTGAACCTGAGGATTTAATGATTCCAAAAGATAAGAAATCAGAAAATTCACGATAGTATAAGGTATTAGCAAACAACCATAATGATTCAATTAAATTGATAATCATCATAATCCAATATGCTTTTTTCCCTCTAAAGTAAAGAGCAATTCCAAAGATTAATAAAGCAGCCGGAATTGGATTAACTACTAACAAGAACTTTTGCATGTTGTTAGTAATCCCCAAAGAAAACTTACTTTGATAAACCCAATACGTTTTCAACCAAAACAACACAATTGTTAAGATGAAAAAACCTACACGGGTACTCAAAATATCCCGGATTTTATTTACTAAACGCAATTTGTTTTCCTCCATGTTAATTAGTATTTCTGAAAATAGATTATAGTTTAAAATAGCAAAAAGGGGAACATAACGCCCCCCATCTTCACAATTATTTAATAATTAGTTTAATAGTCGAGCAAATCATAGATTTCCAACGTTGCTAAGTCGATATTATCAAATTCGAACTTTTGATGATTGGAAAGTTCTTCTAGCTCAAAAGTTTCTGTTTGTGGATCGTAAGTCACAAAACATCTTTCTTGGCCATCTTTTTCAAAACGCCGTGATTGCGCCTCACCATTGGCACTTTTAATCATCGCATCTAGTCGCGAAATAATTGCTACAAGTTGTGAATTTTCCATCGTTTAACACGCCTCTTTCCTAAAAAGTTTGCATAGTCTCACTAGACTTATCTTAGGCAGTTTGAAACTGCGCAATTTGCTTTGCTATTTTTAGCAAGTTAATGCACCGCTTTGATTATACCGTATCTGGCAAAAGATAGCGATAGTTAAGTTAAGAAAAAACATTACAACTTTATTAAGAACGTTTTTTTTGTGGCTTAACAACTAAAGCTACAATACCACAAAACATCCCCAAGTAATAGGTGATTAAGCGCCATAAAATCATGGCTAAAACTAATTTAGCCCCTCCGTGTAGGAAAGTCGCAAAAATAATAGAAAAGCTGTATTCTGCGCCCCCTGTTCCTCCTGGAATCGGAAATAACGAAATCACCATTACAATCAAAACATGTAGCGTAGTCACCATTAAAATATTAGCATGTGTAATTCCTAGAGCTAATAAAATAAAATATGGAATCACATAATAAAACATTAGCTGAATCAAAGTCAAAATGCATATTTTAAAAATCATCATTTTATCTTCTTTAAGACGTAGACTTTCTTGATAAAATGAATCAATTTTAACATCAATTTTTTCTTCCCACTTAGGATATAAGCTTTTGTTTTTCAAAAGTTTTAACGGTAACAAGCAAATATGCACCATCTTTTTGGTAAATTTATACCAATACATCACCAACAATAAACCTATGATTACCGTAAAATGAATCAAAAAGCCAAAAATAACCAACAAAGCTAAGACATGTAGTTTGCTTTCAAGATAATGAAATCCTAACAACAAGCAAAAAACAAAATTTACAACAATCATTGCTTGATACACAATAAACTTCATCAACAAAATTGAGGTTGCTTTTCCTGCATCAACTCCAGATTGAACTAAAGCAAAAAGCTGGGCCGGTTGACCACCAGTTGCAAAAGGTGTAATCCCGTTAAAAAGTTGTTCAATTAATGGCACGCGTAAAGCATTTTTAAATCCAAAATCGGCATGTTTCTCTTTTAATAGCAATTGAACCACTACCGCCTCAATCCCAAAAGATATCAACATACATAAAACTGCAACTAATAGCCATTCCCAACGCAAATTAAAAATGTCTACCATTAAATTTTCAAATGGCACTTTGCGCATAGAATACCACATAATCAATCCGCCAAGAATTAACATTAAAACTAATGTAATCTTATTTTTCCTAGTCATCTCACTATTCTCCTACAAGCTTAGCGTAATACTTTTTCCAAATCTCTGCTAATCGTTGCTCAGAGTAATAACTTGCTGCTTTTTTTGATTTTTGTTGTAAAAGTGCTAATTTTTCAGGTGAATCCTTAAGTTCATTTAACTTAAACCCCATCTGTTCAACATCTTGTGCTGGTTCATAGTAACCTGAAATTACAGCATCATATAACTCCAAATCACGCACCATAACCGCAACATTACAACTAAATGCTTCTAAAATACTCATCGGAAACAGTTCATTATAAGACGGTAATAAAAAAATATCAGCAATATTATAATATTCATTCATCTTTTGACGATCAACAATTCCCGTAAACAATAAATTTGCTGGTGGATTATCCACAATCCTACTCAATTGTTGATATCCATCAGTCATTTTCCCAAATGAAAATCCGCCAACCCAAATAAATTGCATATCTGGATTTTCTTTGGCTAATTGCACAAAATCTAACACACCTTTTCGTTGTTGTACTTGGCCTACACCGAGTACAACAAATTTATCTTCAGCTATAGTATATTTTTGGCGCAAATCCAACTTTTGTTGCTTGGTTTGTGGATAAAATGTCTTAGTTGATACGAAATTGGGAATATACGTAATCTTTTGTTTTTCAATTCCATAAGCTGTTAATTTAGGAATAAACGTTGGATTAACTACTACAAGGGCATCCATTCGCTTATAAAATGCAATCATATACTTATAAAAAATCCATTTAATTACTTTAGGTAATTGCAAACTACCTTCAATCGTTTCAGGTAAAAAATGAACATACCCAACATTAACACCACGATTAGGTAAAAAACTCGCTAAATAATACTGTGGATCAATTGTATGATAATGACTAATATCAACTTTTTTTAACTGATTAATTGTTATTTTTAGCTCATTTGGAAAAAATTTTTCTAAAAGTTCAACTAATTCGTTATAAGCACTGCCCACTCCTTGGCCTTTCACCTTATCAGCCGAAGAAAACATGTTAATTTTAAGCATTCAAAAACCCCTTTAAATTTAGCGCCTATATCCGTTCTCCTGCACGACTAGTTAAATTAGCAAGATACCTTTTTCGACTTGCATGATAAAAATCCATTACTTGTATCCCAAAATTTTCAGCTGAAATAGCCATTAATTTTGCTTGCAACGGTTCTGGATCATTATATCGTTTAGGATATAACAAATATTCGCTGATCACTGCAACAAGTTGTTCTTTTGTCGCAACAGTTTGTCCAATGTTTGGATTATCTAATAACTCATCGGTGTATGGACTATGTTGTGCAACAACCTTAACACCTGCCGCTAAAGCTTCAATATAAGTTAAGCCTTGTGATTCTGAAACTGAAGTCGATGCAAATACATCTGCCATACGATAATAATTTGCAACTTCATCATTGTCTATTTCACCAGTAAAAATCACTTGTTGAGTTAAGCCTAAGTCCGTAACTTGTTGTTGCAAAGATTCTCTAGCTGGCCCATCTCCACAAATCATCAATTTAGCATGTGGAACTTTAGTTAAAATATCAGGTAACACAGCAATTAATTTATCAATATCTTTTTCAAACGCCAAGCGACTCAATGTTAAAATCAATGGCGTATCTGCTGTTAATTGATATTTTGCCCGTAAATTTTCATCTTGTTTGGTTTGAAATTTACTCAAATCAACACCTGTTGGAATAATGCTAATTGGTTCTTTAACACCATATGCCAATAAGGTATCTAAAACGCGTGTACTTGGAGCAATTACCCCACTCATATGATAACAATATGTCTTAGTCATTTGTTTAACGTGATATGGCCTTAGTAGCTTACCTTTGGCTACATAATGCAAATAATCTTCATACATTGTATGATATGTATGAACACATGGAATCTTTAAATTCTTAGCAACAAATTTACCAATTAAGCCCATTGAAAATTCAGTTTGTGTATGCACGATATCCAAGTTTAATTCTTTAGCAACTTGATACGCATGAAACATCCCCCGAATCGCAATTCTTCGATCCGTAAATGAAACAAACGGAATACTTGTAAAGCGGAAAATATTACGCTCATAGATACTTTTATCAACATTAGGATCTGTTGTTGTGAAAATATAAACATTATGACCTTGACGTTCTAATTGTGAGCGTAAAGTCTTAATTGATGTAGCTACTCCACTAACTTGTGGATAATAAGTATCTGTAAACAATCCGATATTCACGAGTATCCCCCTTTCTAAAATTACCTCTCTAGTCTCTGTTAATTATATTGTTTTACCGCAACTATTGCAACGTTAAGCCCTTTTCTTGAGAAAAAAACATAACAATTCTTAAGTAGTATATATCTAAATATATGATTCACTATATTATACGTTATATAATATAGTTTGTAAAGTAATGTTTAAAGAAGAATTAAATTACTACCGCTATTAAAAACTCTAGTAATCATATTTTTATAAGAAAAATATCACAATTAACATTTAAAAAAGAATTTATATACATAATTCTTTGCATCTGTGTTTATTAAACAAAAAAGCTCTCCGTACTGGCAAAACCAGTAAAGAGAGCCAAAAAATCTCACAGCAAAAATTACTGTGAGACTTTTTTAAAGCTGACGTTTATCAACTTCTTAAAGAATTAATTATTTTGTATATTCAGCAACCAAAGCTTCAACTTCTTCAGTTGTTTCACATTCATTAACAGCTTTATCAGCTAATTCTTGCATCTTAGCAGAATCAAGCTTCTTCATCAAGCTACGTGTCTTCAAGATTGAAGTTGCGCTCATGGAGAATTCATCTAAACCAAGACCTAACAATAACGGTACAGCAACTTGGTCACCGGCCATTTCGCCACACATACCAGTCCACTTACCCTCTTTATGAGAAGAATCGATGATATTTTTGATGAGGCGTAAAATTGATGGGTTATATGGTTGATATAGGTAAGATACGCGTTCGTTACCACGGTCTGCTGCCATTGTGTATTGGATCAAATCGTTTGTTCCGATACTAAAGAAGTCAGCATATTTAGCCAACTTATCTGCAATCATTGCAGCAGCTGGGATTTCCATCATCATACCTACTTCGATGTCATCAGAAACAGCTACACCTTCACTGATGAGCTTAGCTTTTTCTTCTTCAAAGATAGCTTTAGCATCTTTGAATTCTTTAACCGTTGCAATCATTGGGAACATAATTGCTAAACGACCAAATGCAGATGCACGTAGCAAAGCACGTAATTGTGTTCTAAAGATATCTTGACGTTCTAAACAGATACGAACGGCACGATAACCCAAGAATGGATTTTCTTCTTCAGGAAGTGGTAAGTAAGGTAATTCCTTATCCCCACCAATATCCATTGTACGAACAACAACTTGCTTGCCGTTCATACCTTCTAAAGCTTCTTTATAAGCAACGAATTGATCTTCTTCACCAGGAAGTTCACTTGCATCCATGTATAAGAATTCTGAACGGAACAAACCAACTGCTTCAGCACCGTTATCGTTAGCACCTTCAACATCTTTAGGTGTTCCGATGTTTGCGCCTAAGATAACTTCTTTGCCATCAGCGGTTACAGTTTTAGCATCTTTTAATTGCTTCCATTCAGCTTTTTGAGCTGCAAATGCTGCAGCTTTTTCTTGATATTGTGCTAATTGCGCTTCACTTGGGTTAACTAAAGCATCCCCGTTGATACCATCAATGATAACAACATCGCCTTCTTTAACTTCACTTGTTGCGTTACCAGAACCAACAACTGCAGGAATTTCCAAAGTACGTGACATGATAGCCGAATGTGAGGTACGACCACCGATATCTGTAATGAAACCTTTAACAAAGTTGCGATCTAATTGAGCTGTATCTGATGGTGTCAAATCATGCGCAATAATCACAACTTCTTCGTTAATTAAAGCTGGGTTAGGTAAAGTTACGCCTAACAAATGGCTTAAGATACGTTTAGTAACGTCACGAATGTCACTAGCACGTTCTTGCATGTAAGCATTGTCTGTCATTGCTTCAAACATGGAAATAAACATGTCTGTAACACTCTTCAAAGCAGCTTCTGCGTTCACTTTATCAGATGTAATCTTGTCTTTGATTTGACCTAACAATTCTGGATCGGCCAAAATAGTCAAGTGAGCTTCAAAAACTTCTGCTTCTTCCGCACCTAAGTTTTCAGCTGCTTTAGCCTTAATAGCTTCAAGTTCTGTCTTAGATGTAGCTACAGCATCGTCAAGACGCTTAATTTCTGCTTCAGGATCTGCAATGCTTGTTTCAGAAAATGACAAATCGGGTTGGACAAGCATATATGCCTTAGCAGCTGCAATACCATCACTAGCTGCGATCCCCTTTAACATTTTCGTCATTATTCAGCAAGTCCTTCCTTGTTCATTGTTTCAACAATTGCTGCAATTGCTTCTGCTTCGTCTGCACCTTCAGCAGAGATTGTTACGTCTGCACCTTGGCCTACACCTAAAGACATAACACCCATGATGGATTTCAAGTTAACTGACTTGCCATTGTATTCCAATGTGATGTCAGAGTTAAACTTGCTAGCAGCTTGCACAAGCAATGTTGCTGGACGTGCGTGAATCCCTGTTTCTGCAATTACGTGAAAATCTTTCTTTTCCATTTTGTATCATTCTCCTTTGAGATATTTAATTTTTTAGACGAACAACTTATGAAAATGAGACCTAGAAAAACGAACACGTTTTCATTATTTCTAGTTCCAAAAATCGGCGCGAGTTGTCCACCCATTAAGAAAATAGTAACATGAATCATTGCGCAAAACAAGTTTTTGTTTTCGCAATCATCGCTTGAGAGCGCTACATTTCAAACATTCTGTTTCACCTATTTTTGGCTACCATCATCGTAATGATACAAGATATCGCCCCCCCGCAAGGCCTTGCCGACAATATTTTTTTTATGTGAATAATTCATAAAATACGGTTGAAAAGTCATAAATTCATCAGCTTTAATCAATAAATCTTGTATTTCATTTGTACGTAGTTTTTCTAATAATTCTTGATAATCTTGCGTCATTTAATCCTCCTAAAGTTCCGAATAAATTCTTAGCTTATCTTTAAGTTTAGTGACTAAAAGTAAAAATGCAAGAGTTTTTACTTGCAGTTTAACACTAAGCTCGTATAATAAATATATAAAGGTCAAAATTGGTCAAACAATGATCTAAGATTTTTTCAGAAGGGATGTGACTGTATCATGTTATGTCAAAATTGCCAACAAAATCCGGCAACGATTCATTTAACTACTAACATTAATGGACGCCAAGCATCAGTTGATCTTTGCCAACGCTGTTATCAATCATTGCGTACACAAAACAACAACTATTCTAATTTTTTAGGTTTAGATAATTTACGTAATCTTTTTGATTCAGCTAACTTCACTATGCCTAAGGCTAGTCAAAATCAAAATCCTACAAACAATGAAAACTTCTCTCAAATGCCTAATCAAGCTCAAGAGAAAAATAAATCCCTTTTAAGTCAATTTGGTTTGGATTTAACAAATGAAGCTAAAAATGCCAAAATTGATCCAGTTATTGGACGTGATCAAGAAATCGCACGCGTAATCGAAATTTTGAATCGTCGCACTAAAAATAATCCAGTTTTAATTGGTGAAGCAGGTGTCGGTAAGACTGCTGTTGTTGAGGGATTAGCTCAAAAAATTGTCGATGGCGATGTACCTCAAAAGCTTTTAAACAAGCGGGTCGTGCGTTTAGATGTGGTTTCATTAGTTCAAGGCACCGGTATCCGTGGTCAATTTGAAGAACGGATGCAACAATTGATGCAAGAACTTAAGCAACATCCTGAAATCATCTTATTTATCGATGAAATTCATGAAATCGTCGGTGCTGGGAAAGCCGAAGGAAGTATGGATGCTGGGAATATCTTAAAACCAGCTTTAGCTCGTGGAGAATTACAACTCGTTGGAGCAACGACACTTAATGAATTTCGGACAATCGAAAAAGACGCTGCCTTGGCTCGCCGTTTGCAGCCAGTTCAAGTTGATGAACCTTCAATTACTGAAACAATTAGGATTTTAGAAGGTATTCAAGCTAAATATGAAGCTTATCATCACGTTAAATATACACCACAAGCAATTCAAGCCGCTGTTAAACTTTCAGCTCGTTATATTCAAGATCGCTTCTTACCAGATAAGGCGATCGATTTATTAGATGAAGCAGGTTCTAAGAAGAATTTGACTATTCATACACTTTCACCAGAAGTAATCGATGAAAAAATTACTGATGCTGAAAATAAAAAACAAGCAGCCCTTAAAGATGAAGACTATGAACAAGCTGCTTATTATCGTGATCAAGTTACTAAATTTAATACAATGAAGCAAAATAGTGTCACTGACGAAGATGCACCAATTGTTAGCGAACATGATATGGAAAAAATTGTCGAAGAAAAGACAAATATCCCTGTTGGTGAACTCAAAGCCCAAGAAAAACAACAGCTAAAAGATTTAGCAAGTAATTTAGAAAAGCATGTTATCGGACAAGATGAAGCCGTTGCTAAATTAGCTCGTGCAATTCGGCGCAACCGGATTGGATTTAATAAATCCGGGCGTCCAATCGGATCATTTTTATTCGTTGGACCAACCGGTGTCGGTAAAACCGAAACTGCTAAACAACTTGCTAAAGAACTGTTTGGTTCTCAAGATGCAATGATTCGTTTTGATATGAGTGAATATATGGAAAAATTCTCGGTATCAAAATTAATTGGTTCTCCTCCTGGATATGTAGGTTATGAAGAAGCTGGTCAGTTAACCGAACAAGTTCGGCGTCATCCATATAGTCTTTTATTATTGGATGAAGTAGAAAAAGCTCATCCAGATGTCATGCATATGTTTTTACAAATTTTAGATGATGGACGTTTGACTGATTCGCAAGGTCGTACGGTTTCATTTAAAGATACCATCATCATCATGACATCAAATGCCGGAAGTGGTGATTCAGTTGTTAGTGTCGGATTTGGGGCTACTGCTAATCAAACCACACATGCAATTACCGATAAGCTTTCAAAATATTTCAAGCCTGAATTTTTGAATCGCTTCGATGATATTATCGAATTTACCCCTCTTTCAAAAGAAAACTTGTTGACAATTGTTGCGCTATTACTAACTCAAGTTGATGAAACCTTGCAAACTCAAGGACTTCATTTCGCTTATGATCAAGCAACTGCTGAAAAACTTGTTAAATTAGGTTATAACCCACAAATGGGAGCTCGTCCTTTAAGACGTGTCATTCAAGAACAAATTGAAGATAAAATTGCGGATTATTACTTAGATAATCCAACAGCCAAACAATTTATGGCTAGTGTCGTAGACGATCAAATCGTCATTAACGCACCTAATGCCACTCAAGATTAATAAAAAATAGCTACCTGACTCGAATGAATCACTTTTTAATTTCCAGGTTCATTTCAGTCTTGGTAGCTATTTTTTATGCTAAGAGCGACACTTTTTAATATTCATCTCAATTTATTTCATATATTATGTTTTTACTAAACACAATTTAATATATAATGTATATTAGAGGATAGTAACGAAAAGGAGGAAAAATTATGAACCTGATTGACGTGACCAATAGTTATGCAACAACGATTCGTCATGAGTTGTTACATTCACCCGTCCACTTTATCAAAGTTTATTCCTTAGGCAATTCTAAGGTTGTTTTCAAAAAGAAATTTGATATCGCTGAAATCATTATTTCAAACAAGGTTCGTCCCATCACCGACCAAGAAATTACCTTTGTTTCACAAAAGCTTCTTGGTGAAGAGGCAAATCGTGCAACGGTTACTAAAACACCAAATCTAGTCGAAGTTAGCCTTGAACACTAATAATTCAACTAAAATTTCAAAAAGTATTTGTGATAAATTTACAGCAGTAACTAGTAATATTTCGATATATTTAAGAAATCTCTTGAAGCTTGTTAGATTAGTACTTACTTTTATTTATTAAAGAGAGTTAAGGATATATCAATAATTTAAGTGATGTATAAAATATAAAGAGCAGTTGGTCTTGAGATTAACTGCTTTTTAAGTATTTATATTCTTTAAATTATATTGTTATAGCCAAAATCAACCAATCGTAATATATTCATGGTAAAATAAATTAGTTAAATGATTATAAAGATGTATTTATACAGATAATCTAAAATACTTCTATAAGTTTTATGGTGGGATTTTTAGTTGTAGCAAACATATGAAACTTTTATAATAGGAGATAGTTAGAGATAAAATTAATATCCAATTACAAGTAATTTAAGCTAATTTACGGTATAATTGGATAAGACTAGAAGTTAGGAGGACTAAATAGTGGCATTTTTGGGACTGTGGCATAATCTTTCTAAAAAATTTAATAAGCGTCGTACTTATCGTAAACAATTTAAGCAATCTGCTGCTACATACGATAAAAAAATAAGCGTGCCACAGACTGATACCACAAATTCGGCACCTTCTGCCAAAACAACAGTACAGTCTGAATCTTTTAAACCCATGCATACTAAAACAACAGCAAAACAAGTTGCTTTGTTGATTACGTATCGAAATGAAGCTGGACAAGATTTATGCGCACCCGAGTTGATTTACGGACAAAAACATAGTGCAGTACATATAGAATTTAAGGAATTTAAAAACTATAATCTCACCCAAATTAAAGGGTTTACGACAACTTTAGTAGATGATTATGGCTTAGTAACATTGATTTATCGTGCTCAAGATGCTGGAGTGTTATGGTTATTTTGTCGTGACATTGACGATTTTCATCTTTTACAAGAGCCTCAGTTTATCAGTGGCAAGATGCAAGAAAAATATTCATTGGTTTCACCAGAATTGGCCGGCTATACTCTATTACGTGCTGAAGGCCAATTACGTGGGGTATTTGAAAGAAAACAAAAAATAGCTACTTTCTTTTATCGTAAAAAAGAATGGCTTAAAGTTATTTATGAACAAAAATGTCTCCAAATGAACACCTTTGTTAAATGTTTTGCATCTCCGGCTGGTAAGGAATTAAAGATTACGTTAGCCAAAGGAACAATTTGGCAAACATTTGAATCTATTCAATTAGCCGATGAGTCTTGGTGGCATTGCATGGGGGGAAATGTTTGGATTAAAGATGATTCAAATGCTTTTAGCGAAGTTCAAAATGCTTCACCTAATTTAAGTGCTGATTGGCAAATGTTAGGCCAACTAAATACACCAACCAAAGCAATAATTGATTATGTTCCTAATAAAAAACTAACTGTCTATGATCAGCCATTCGGTAAACCGACAGCTAAAATTAGCGATCATAGTAAGGTAAGTTTAAAGCAACACGTAACAATTCATGGACTAGATTGGTATCTTATCGCCAACAAAGGTTGGATTATCAAACAATATCTTAAATTTATCGATTAAAAAAGCACACTCTTCAAATTGAAGAATGTGCTTTTTATTATAGCTTTGCAGTTAATTTTACATCTGGATATTTATCACTAAACCAACGTTCAGAAAACTCATTTTCAAACAAAAACAATGGATCACCATGGCGATCTTTAACCAATAAGTTACGAGAACTCGACATCTTTTCATCGAGTTGTTCTGGATCAATCCAGCGTGCAATCTTTCTTCCCATCGGTGTCATCACAACTTCTGAGTTATATTCGTTAGCCATTCGGAATTGAAACACTTCAAATTGCAATTGTCCAACCGCACCTAAAATATAATCACCAGTACTATAACTTTGATAAAGTTGCACGGCTCCTTCTTGTACTAATTGTTGAATTCCTTTATGGAAAGATTTTTGTTTCATCACATTTTTAGCAGTTACTCGCATGAAAAGTTCCGGTGTAAATTGTGGTAATTTTTCAAATTGAACAGCTTTTTTACCGGTATAAATCGTATCACCAATTTGGAAATTACCTGTGTCATATAACCCAATGATATCTCCTGCTACGGCATTTTCAACTGTCTCACGTGTATCAGCCATAAATTGGGTTGAATTGGATAAACGAATCTTTTTGCCTGTCCGATTCAAGACAACATCCATTCCACGATCAAACTCGCCTGCACAAATTCGCACAAAAGCAATTCTATCACGATGGTTAGGATTCATATTAGCTTGAATCTTAAAGATGAAACCAGCAAAATTTTCATTGACTGGCTCTACAGCAGTTCCATCTTCGGTTTTGTGTGCACCTGGTTGCGGTGCAAATTGCAAGTAAGCATCCAAGAAAGTTTTTACCCCAAAATTAGTTAACGCTGATCCAAAGAAAACAGGTGTTAACTTACCTGCTGCAATCTTTGCTTCATCAAATTCATTTCCAGCTTCTTTAACCAACTCAATTTCTTCTAAAACTTGTTGATAAATGCTTTCTTCTTTAAGTGGTGCTTGTCCGACAATTTCACCATTTTCATCTAACTCTAGGAAACTTTGCGATTGATCTTCTTTTCGATACAGTTCAATCCGATGATTAAAGATGTCATACAAACCTTGCAAACCTTTCCCCATCCCGATTGGCCAGTTCATTGGATAAGCATCGATTCCTAAAACCTCTTCAAGTTCGGCAATTAATTCCAATGGTTCCCGTCCATCACGGTCTAATTTATTGATAAATGTAAAAATTGGAATTCCACGCATTTTACAGATTTGGAAAAGCTTTTTAGTTTGCGGTTCAATACCTTTAGCCGAATCCACAACCATCACAGCAGAGTCAACAGCCATCAAAGTCCGATAAGTATCTTCTGAAAAATCTTCGTGTCCTGGTGTATCTAAAATATTAACTCGTTTACCTGCATAATCAAATTGCATCACCGAACTCGTAACAGAAATTCCACGTTTCTTTTCAATTTCCATCCAGTCTGATTTAGCAAAATTCCCCGTTTTTTTCGCCTTAACAGTCCCTGCAGATCTAACAACACCCCCAAATAGCAATAATTGCTCAGTGATTGTTGTTTTTCCGGCATCGGGGTGCGAGATAATCGCAAATGTTCGCCGCATTTGAATTGCTTGTTTTAATTCTTCTTTATTCATGTCTACCTCTTTTATGCTTGTCTAAAATATCATACTCTATCTTACACTATATCCTTTTAAAGTTTCAACCGCTTAGGCAAATAAGAAAAAACGAAGTGTCTTAAACACTTCGCTAAAACTAACTTAAGCCCATTTTATTTTGAAGAGCTTGTTTTTCTTGTTCTCGTTGTAAGCGATATTGATTAAGTTTAGGCGATAAGAAAACTTTAATATCTAAAATACGATCGCCTTGCATCTTAGCCACTTGTAATTTAAGCTCATCAGCCGTTGTTATCACTTGTTCATCACCTTTGGCAGGAATCACACCTAAACGTCCAATCAGATACCCACCTATAGTATCGACATCATTCATCTCTAGTTCACAGCCAAATTCATCGTTAAAATCATCTAAGCTCAAACGTGCTGTTACTAAATATTGTCCATCAGCTAATTTTTGAATATCTTGTTGTGGTTCATCAGATTCATCTTGAATTTCGCCTACAATTTCTTCAATCAAATCTTCTAGGGTTACTAAGCCTACGACACCACCATATTCATCTAACAAGATTGCCATTTGATTTTGTGTTTTTTTCATCTCATACATAAGCTGATCAATAGTAATCGTTTCAGGCACAAAAAAGGCTGGTTGCATCACTTGGCGAATCGTTACATGATCAAAACCAAAACGTCTAGCTGCTTTAATTAAATTTTTAATATGCACAATCCCGATAACTTTGTCTTTATCTTCATGATAAATCGGTACACGTGAATAATCCATTTGCAAAATATCATCAATACTTCGATTATTATCATTTGTAATATCGATCATGAATGCATCAATTCTTGGCACCATCACTTCTCGTGCCATCTTATCATGCATTGAAATTACACCATCGATCATTTCAAAGTCATCATTGTCTAGTTCGCCGTTATTGCGACCATCCTCAATTAATTCAACGATATTTTGCCACGAAGCCTTCTTATAGTCGGCTTGATTATCATCTTGTTTTTCAAATAGCTGACTTAACAAATTACAAATAAACACTAATGGACTAAGCAAAACACTCACCCATATAGTAAAACTTGCTAGACGTGGAGCAGCTTTTTTAGGATCTTTTAACACGAGTTGTTTAGGAAGTTTTTCCCCTAAAACATCACGCACAATCGTCCACACTAAACAAATCCCTAATGAATATAAAAATAAATGGCTCCACATACTACTATACATCAACGCTACAACTTCTAATAAAACAACTGCTAACGTTGAAAAAGTTACCTTAGCTAGCCTTAAGCTACGCAAATACCGTGTCACATCTTTTGCTAACGTCAATAGACGTGCCTTTTTATTTGTATCTTGTTTGTCGGCTAAACTTTCTAATTGTTGTTTGCCCAAAACGTTTAAGACACATTCTGCGCAAGAAAATAACATAATCAATACTAAACTAAGAAAAACTATTCCCAGTAACCATAACTGCTGTCCCGGGTCGGCATTCATAAAAAATCACTCTCCAAATATCACATTTATTTTATTATACTCCGCTTTTACCTTATTTGGGAACTTTAATTGTTGCTCCTGCAGTCAAATCTGTACTTTGCCCTAGATTATTGAGTTCTTGAATTTTTGCAACTGTTGTATTATATTTGCTAGCTAATTCACCCATAGTATCCCCATCTTGCACTGTAATATCTTGCGTTTGTTCTTGTATACTACTACTTGAGCTTTGTTCGGTACTACTTTGAGAACTTTGCGAGCTTTGAGAACTCTCGCTTGCTACACTACTTTGTGTAACTTGGGGTGTAGCAGTTTGTTGTTCTTGTATCTTTTTAGCCTTACTGCTGCTAACTTTTTTGGCTGCACTTTTTTGAGCCAAAGAACTTTGCTCAGCTTTTTGGATGCTAGCAATCCGACTAGATTCTTTAGCTTGTTTTTTGGTTAAAGCCAGTGGTTTGCCAGAAAGTAACCACCATCCACCAATTCCTACTACTATCAAACAAGCAACTACTGCAAACAAACCTTTTCTAGAAAATTTCGTAGCCTTTTTTAACTCCTTGCTTGCCTTTTGCTTAGCTAATTCACTATCTTCATCCCCACTTACTGGATCTACACCACGTTCAACATAAAAAGCTTTACGCATTCTGGCTTCGTCTTTACGTGTATAACCGTGTTGAAATTGTTCCACTTTAAATTGTTCATAAATCTTTGAAACATCAAAATCCGACTGTTCTGCTTGCTTTTTAGCTAAATACTTATTTTTTTCTGGTAGATCTAAGCCATTATACCAGTCTAAATAATAATCAAATTGTGGTAAAACATCTCGTGTGGCTCCAAAGTCTTCTTGTACGCCAAATTCTAACCACAATGTTCGCTCGCAAAAACTTTCAAGCATTAATCCGCGTGTGTCGGTAATTAAAAATGAAACACCGGTATCTTTTAACATCTGAATTTTTTTTGCAACCTTTTGATAAAACATCCGGTCAAGTAAATATAAAATATCATCAACCAACACTAAATCAGGTTCGATCAACAGTGCCATTCCTAACGCTAATCGTGCTTTCATGCCTAATGAATACGATTTAACTGGTCTATAAAGCCATTGTCCAATCTCTGTAAAATTGATAATCGCATTAGTTAAATGATCACCTTTAAAATTGTCAATGTTGGCTTCGTTGATTTTTTGTCGGATATTTTCTAATCCTGTTGCTTCAAAATCTAAATTATAAGTAATATTAGCGTAATTAACCTTACTTTTAGTCGTAATAAAACCCGTTGTTTGCCGTTCTAAACCAGCAATGATACGCAACAATGAACCCTTGCCCGAACCATTAATGCCTACAATTCCAACAGCTTCACCATAATTTACGCTAAATGAAATTCCGCATAATTCCCAAAAATGTTTTTTGGGTTGCATTGACAAAAAGTTTTTGGTTTCTTTTATTTCTGTTTGTAATGGTGCATTCTTAGTAATATATTTTAATTCAATTTTCGCCATACAAAAACCTTCCGATCTCAAAAAATCTCTTTAAATTTTACTTTTCTTACAAAACTACGTATAATTGCAAAGATAGTTAGGAGTCTTTTCCATGAACAAAATTTATCAAAAATATCGCAGCTTTTTAACCTACACACTTTTTGGAACATTAGCTAGTGCAGTAAATATCTTAGTCTTTCATATTTTATTTCAAGTCTTAAACATGTATTACTTAAGTGCTAATGTCTTAGCTTATTTGTGTGCTATTTTATTTTCATTTTTTACTACTAAAACTTTTGTGTTTCATTCCAATTATACTTCATTTTCCAAATTTATGCGTGAACTGACTGCATTTTTTACTGTCCGTCTTGTCTCTTTTTTCTTAGATAGTTTAATAATGATGTTAGGAATGCATTTAACTAAACTTCATCCTGATTTAATCAAGCTTATAGACCAGGTTTTAGTTGGTATTTTGAATTACTTTTTTAGTAAATGGTTCATTTTTACCAATACTAAAAAACTCAAAAATGCATATAAACGACAGCTATATAATAAAAAATAAAGTCGAAAAACCTATATAAATGGTCTTTCGACTTTATTTTTAATTACCTTCAGCCTTACCTTCACGATGCATTAAACAAGCAATCTCTTGACTGACGTTGGCATCTTTGTATAAAACATTGTAAATAGCTTCAACAATTGGCATTTCAATATTTTTTTCTTGTGCTAACTCATAAGCAGCTTTACATGTGTTGATGCCTTCAATCACCATTCCCATATCTTCAATAACTTGACTCAATGGTTTTCCTTGTCCTAATTGATCACCACAACGCCAGTTACGAGAATGAACACTAGTACAAGTTACAATTAAATCTCCAACTCCAGAAAGGCCAATAAAAGTCAGTGGCTTGGCTCCAAAAGCCACCCCTAAACGACTAATTTCTGCTAATCCACGTGTCATCAAAGCTGCTTTGGCATCATCACCATAACCTAACCCATGTAACGCACCTGCACCAATCGCAATCACGTTTTTAAAGGACGCTCCCATTTCAACACCGATTACATCATCGTTAGTATAGATACGCAAATAATCGTTCATGAATAACCTTTGCACCTTGCGTGCTGCAGCTAAATCTTCACTAGCTGCAGTAATTAAGGTAATATCTTTGCGCGCAACTTCTTCAGCATGACTTGGACCAGATAACACTACCATACCACTATGATATTTTGCTGGAACTTCTTCTAAAATAACCTCTGAAATTCGTTTATGCGTTCCTAGTTCCAAACCTTTACTTGCATGAACTAATAATGGTTTAGAATCTAACTGAGCTAAAACTTCGACTAATTGCTTAGAAACTAAGCGAATCACCTTAGTTGGAACAACATACAAAACAACACTAGCATCTTTGACAGCTTCTAACAAATCCGTAGTTGCATACAAAGCTTCAGGATATTTATGTCCTGGTATATAATGCTCGTTGGTATGTTTTTGATTGATTTCATCTGCTTGCTCTTGCATATTTGACCACAAATGAACCTGATGGCCATTTTCAACTAGGACTCCTGCTAAGATACTTCCCCATGAGCCAGCACCTAAAACTGCAATTTTTTCTGTCATACTATTTGCTTCCTCATCTATATTTATTTACATTTTCAACATATCATAAAAGATTTTATCTAGCAAGCAACCTTTTGTTTAAGCTTGTGTAAAGCTTGCTTGATAAATGCACCTTGACGCAATTTTACTGCTACATTCATTGCATTTTGTTTTAATTCAAGATATTGTTTTGCCGTGATTTGTTGCAAAGTTTCCTCAATGTTTGTCAAATTATTTACAACAATACCGACATTTTGTTCTTTTACAAATTCTGCCACTGCTGCTTTTTGCCAAACAATCACTGGAATTGCAGTACTTAAATAAAGCGAAGTTTTGTGTGGAGCATTATATTTTGTATACTCACCAAAAATCCCTGTACAAGTCTCCAAACTATCGCCATCCCAAACTAAGCCAAAATTTTGTTTAAGATACTTAGGTAATTCTTCAGGCAAATAACTTCCTTGATAGTTGACATTTCGAGGATAGCTTGATGCTTGGTTATTTCCAAACACCGCACAAGTTGTATCTACTAAGATAAGTTTGGTTAAAAAATCAGCCTTTTGGAGATTTCCCGCATAGCAAAACGAGCCTTTATAAGCATCATTTTCTTGCAAATCTTGTTCATTTAAATAATCAAATAAACCTAATTCAACCATAGGTGTCTTAATCCCGTTATCTTGACACCATTGTCTCATACTGCGATTATGCACAATTAAGCCATCAACATTGTTGAAAAGTTCTCGTTCGTCACGAATAAATTTAGCATTATCTTTTTGATCACGTAAGGTTTCAATATCATGTACAATAAAATAAATTTTCCCATGACTGTATTTTCTAATTGCTTGGATGATTTTTTGCGTCAAAAACATTGAATAAATCGGATACTGGATGATAATTTCATCAATTTCTAGCTTTTTAAAAACACGCTTAAGCTTAAATAAAACATATTTAATTTTTGCTATACGTTTAGTCGGTAAATTTAAATCCAGTTTTTGATATCCTTCCTGGCTTAAAAAAAAATCGATATCACGTTTTGCCTTAGGGCCAGCATCTTTATTATTCTTATCAATAATCGACGTTAAAATATACTTATTTGTCACCAGTTACACCTCAATTTGTTTATTCTTGATTTTCATGCGCCTCAGAATCAACTTTAATCACATCGAAGCAAAACTTGACTAAAACTTTAACCAAAGCATACAACGGTACACCTAAAATCATACCTAATAAACCGGCTAAATTACCAGCTACTAATAAAATAATAATAATTGTCAGGGGATGAATATCTAAAGACTTTCCGATCACATTTGGATAAATCAAATTACCATCAATTTGTTGTACAACTAAACATACAACACAAACTAAAATAACCGTCTTTAATGACATCGAAAATGCTAAAAATAAGGCTGGAATTAAGCCAATATATGGTCCAAGGTAAGGTATCATGTTAGTAATTCCTGCAAACAAGCCTATCAATAAAGCATATGGTACTCCAACTAAACTATATCCAATCGCTGAACAAGTTCCTACAAAGAAACATTCAAAGGCTTGACCAGCAATATAGCGTGAAATGGTGTAACTCATTTGTAATAACAAACTTTCTACACGATCAATTCGCTTAACTGGCAACCAACTTTTAAGCGCTGGTAATAGCTTTTCGCCATCTTTCAACATATAAAACAAAATAAATGGAGCTGTGATAATCGTCACTGTCACACTAGTCAAAGTACTAATAACTGAACCAATGCTGTTTGTTAAAGAAAACATAAAACCTTTGACCATACCTAAAACTGTATTTTCAAATTGTTTTACATAACTTTGCACGTCTAATTGAGCTAGCCAACTTGGTTGTTTTTGTTTAGAAAGTGAAGCAACAAATTCTTGGACATCTTTAACATACTTAGGAATGCCTTTGACTAATTCTTGAACTTGCGTGATTATACTTGGTACAAAAACCGAAATCGCTACTCCAACTACTGCAAATAACAAGATAAAAACTATAGCAATTGCTAAATTTCTAGAAATATTAAATTTTTTATACTTAATTTTACTCAAAAAGCCAACCACAGGATTTAGCAGATAAAATAAAAAGCCAGCTACTAAAAACGGCGCAAATAAAGTTGAAAAAAAGGTCCAAATTGGTTCAAATACAAAGTTAATCTTAGTGCATACCCAGATTAAAACTGCTACGATTAATAGTTCTAATGACCAATACATCAATCGTCGTTTTTTATCGTGTGTAAAAAACATTTTAATTTCCTCCCTAATCCACCCAAAATAAATAAATATCCCGCAATGACAATAATCACTAATCAATTACCGTCACTACAGGATCAGTTCGTTATAAACCGGTAATTTACTGTCGACGCGACAATTCTAAATAGCGGTTATACCAGATTTCGACATATTCTTTGGAAAACGGACCTTTCTCATGTTCAATCCAATCAACTAAAACACGAACATTATATTTCAAGATTTTATCGATCTCCAGCGAATAACTCCACTGTTTACCGTGCTCTTCATATTCGTCCACATCTAGTAATTTTTTTTCACCGTTTGGAAAGACCTTCACATCCAAGTCGTAATCTATATATTTCAAAGCTTCTTTATCCAATATAGCCGGTGAAGCTAAATTACAATAATAAGAAACTCCATTTTCGCGGATCATTGTCACGATGTTAAACCAGTAGTGCTTGTGAAAATACACTAATGCTGGTTCGCGTGTAATCCACCGTCGACCATCAGCTTCAGTCACTAAAGTATGGTCGTTACATCCAATCAGCGAATTTTCGCTAGTCTTCAACACCATCGTGTCTCGCCACGTTCGATGTAAACTGCCGTCGTGTTTATAACTTTTCATGGTGATAAATTCGCCTTCTCTTGGTCCATTCGAATGACGCATATGACCACCCCCTGTTTGATATAAACACAGGTGTGCGCTACACCGATATTCAATGTTATTATACCAAAAAAAAGAGTCAATTCCTAAATTTTATTAATCTTTTTTAGCACTATATCTATTTTGCACTAATTACGATTTAGCTCATCATATCATCATTTCATTCAAAAATCCCAATTATTTGCTTAAAACACCTTGATATTCCAGTTTTACTACACATTCGGTTCGAGCCGTTTGTGGAAACATATCAATTGGCTGTAAATATTTGACACGGTATTTTTTAGTTAATTCCACCAAATCACGTGCCAGTGTCGAAGCATTACATGAAACATAGACCAATTTTTTAGGTGGATATTGCAAAATGGTCTTCAAAAGCTTATCATCCAGCCCAGTTCGCGGTGGATCAACAATTAAGGCATCAGAAATAAAACCTTGCTTATTCCATTTAGGCAATATTTCTTCTGCTGTTCCTGTTTCATAATGTGCATTAGTGATACCATTTTGGCTTGCATTTTGTTTAGCATCAGCAATAGCTTCAGCAATTACATCCATCCCCAAAATTTTTTTAGCTTCTTGTCCAACATAAAGTCCAATCGTTCCTACACCACAATATGCATCAACTAAAGTTTCACTTACTTGTAAATCCAAGGCTTGCTTGACTTCATCATATAATACTTTAGTTTGAAGAGGATTTAGCTGAAAGAAAGCTCGAGCTGATAACTTAAATGTAATTTCGCCTAAGGTTTCCACTAAATGATCACTTCCAGCTAGCAAGCGCGTTTCTTCGCCCCAAATCAATGATGTTTTAGCTGGGTTAATATTTTGCATAACCGAAACAACCTCAGGTAGCTGTTGTGCAATCGCTTGTAGTAATTGTTTTTGTTTAGGAAGTGTTACATCTTTAGTAACAAAAACAACTTGCGCATTATGTTTAGCCAATGATTCACGGACAACAATTGTTTTTAAACAGCCTTGATGTTTTTTTTCGTTATAAATTGAATAATCAAGTTCTGTTAAGATTTGACATAAGGTTCGCATGATTTTCATTGTCAATGGTCGTTGGGTGCAAAAAGTCGGTAAATCAACTAAAATATGACTATTTGGTTTATATAATCCCGCAATAACTTGACCATCTTGATTTTTTTGCACTTGAAATTGTGCCTTATTGCGATACTCGTATGGATTATCCATTCCTAAGGTTTCTTTAACTAAATATTTTTGATATCCTTGTGGTTTAAATTTTTCAAGCGCCTGTATAATTATATCTCGTTTAAATTCTAATTGCTTATCATACGCTAAATGCGCTAATTCAATTCCTCCCACATCATAAGCATCTTTAGGCTTCACACGATAAGGACTTTTTTGTTTAATTTGACGAATTTTAGCCTCAAGATATTTAGGCTTAATTTGGGTCAATTGAGCCACAATTACTTCATCAGGTAAAGCATTTGGAACAAAAACAATCTTCTTTTTATAATATCCAATTCCTTCACCATTGATTCCTAAACGCTTGATTGTTAAATAAAAACGTTGCCCTATCTTTAACAGAGGCTGGTTTTTAGAGGTTTCTTTTTTATTCACAAATACTCTGCTATATAAAATGTAGAACAATATAGAAGTTTAAATACGTTCTTCTACATTGTTAGAAAGAATTATATAGTTTTCCTTTCCTAATTTTATTTACTGTCGTCAACATTAGTATTCCCATATCCTAACTAGAGGGTAATGACAGTGACTAACTCTTACAGTTTAAGGGTGTAGCCCACCCCGTTTTTCTTTATATTAAAGCCAAAAGATTATAAACTGCATTTATATCTCTATCCATAACATTGCCACATTCATAACAAATATATTCATTATGTTTTGTATTATGTTTTTGGTTACCAGCTAAACTGATTTTGTCATCACCAGTTTTAACATAACCGCATCTAGAACATCTTTGTGTGCTTGGATAGTATTTATCAGCGATAAGCAAATCTTTACCATACCATTCACACTTGTAGGTTAAAACTTGTCTGAAATAGCTAAATAAAGACCTTTGCAAACCTTTTGAAGCCACATGATTCATTTGCATTTGTTTAACCTGTAAATCTTCAATTGCGATTTTATCGTAATTAGTAACTAGTTTTGTAGTGAACTTTTGAATAAGGTCACGTTGAATATTGGCAACCTTGCGATAATCACGTTGTAACTTGGCTTTCGTTTTAACATAATTATGGCTTTGCATTGCTTGTTTACCATTTACTATACGCTTTTTTGACAAAGATTTTTGATAATATTTGATACGTTGATAAAGGTAATTTAATTGTTTAGGTAAAACATTAATTTGACCGTCAGTGTAATTGAAATGTCCGACATTAATATCAACTGCGGTTTTATTTCCAGTTTTAGCTTTGTTTGCCACTTCGATTTCAAAAGGTAAACTTGCCCAATACTTACCATTTTCACGGTAAATTGAAACGACTTTTAATTTACCAGTTAACGATTTAGCACCACTCGTGCGAATGTCATACCAATTCTTAATTCCGTGTGGTTTATCTAGACGCAATTTACCCTTAATAATCGTAGCACGGTCAGTCTTAAATCCCTGTCTAGGGGCTTTCTTTGACTTAAAGTGTGGTTTACCCCAATCAACTTGTGCCTTATCAAAAAAGTTCTTCCAAGCCTTGTCTAAGTCGCTAATTGCTAGTTGTAAGCAACGAGCGGAAAAACGATATTGCCAATCAGCTTTATTAGCCACTAACTCGTTGCGAACCTTGTATTCATTTGGTCTGAAACGCTTATCATCTAAGATTAGTGCTTCTTCATACATATCGTTCCATAAAGCCAAACCAGCATTCCAGCAATATCTCCGATAATCGCACAACTCATCTAAGATTTTTTGCATAGTTTTATTAGGATAAAGTCTAACTTTTTGAGTTCTTAGCACCATCATTTCCACCACTTTTCAAAGATTTGTCATTTTCTAGTTCGTGCTTATATTTACGTAAACCATATAAACGACAGGAAAATACGTGTATAATACTTACCATATCATCAATCATTTCCTGCATTGGACTGGTTTCAACGTTGTTTAATACCACAATCTTAGTATTGTGCATTTTACATAATCGTTCAAACCACTCATAACCAAAACGAATAAATCTATCTTTATAGGTAATGTAAATCGTATCAATCTGATTATTCATTACTTCTTCTAGTAATTTATTCCACTTTTTGCGATTATAGTTAAGCCCACTACCAATATCGGTAACTGTTTCATCTAAGATGATGCCTTTAGCGTTAACGTATTGCTTAATAAAGTCAATTTGATTTTTTAAATCATCTTTTTGACCATTTGTCGATACTCTAGCATAAGCAACCATTTTACGTTTGTTTAACTCTGATTTACCAATATAGTTTAAATACTGTTCTTCAGTATAATATCTTCGATTTGTGGGAGTCCGATATGCTTTTAACACACCCTTACTGTCCCAAATTTGCAAAGTTCTGACTGTAACTCCTAAACGTTCAGCCATTTCTTTTGGTTTTAACATTGTCATAATAACCACCCACATTTTTATTTCTTTCCATGGTTTATTATAACACATTTTTCTACATTATTCTATATTTTTAGTAACAGTTAACTTTCTCCTTAAATCTAAATCTTAGTTCGATTATACCATCTTCATTCGCAAATCTTATGTAAAAAGATTATAATTAATTTAAAGTTAGTTTGCTGGAGGCATTAAATGGCAATTATTACTAAAATTTCAACGCAAAAAAAACCAGGTTATTTTAATATTTTTCTAGATGGTCAATATAGTTTTAGTGTCAGTGAAGAAGTCTTAATCGCTTTTAATCTTCATAAGGGTCAAGAACTGACTAAAGAGGTTTTAAGTGAAATTACTGCAGCTAAAGAAGTCGATTTTCTATATCAACAAGCTTTGGGATACTTATCTTATCAATTACGCAGCCAAGCTGAAATTGAAACTTATTTAAAACAAAAAAACTCAACTGAAATTGCCTTAAAACAAGTTCTACAAAAATTACAAGCTAATCGCTTAATTGATGATTTACAATACGCACAAAGTTTTGTAAGGACAATGGCTAAAACTAGCGATAAGGGACCTAAAGTGATTCGCAATCTCTTACGTCAAAAAGGAATTGGCGAAAACTTAATTGATAAAGCTTTAACTGAATTTCCACTCGAACAACAACAGCAAAATCTTACCCACCTAATTCCAAAATTAATGCGCAAATATCAAAATGAATCAGCTTTACGTCAAAAGCAAAAAGTTAAACAAGCTCTTTTAGTCAAAGGATTTAATTCAAGTTTAATCGATTCACTTCTTGCACAACATCAGATTCAAGTCGATCCATCAGAACAACTGGAATTATTGAAAAAACAAGCATTAAAAGCCTGGAATAAAAATCAACGTTACGATGGTTATCAACGATTGCAAAAGACTAAACAATTTTTATATCGTAAAGGCTTTGATCTAAGTGATATTGAACAAGTTTTAAATACTATTTCAACTGAAAATTAAAAAACTAGTAAATAGAGTGTTCTTCAAAGTTGTTTAGGATTACTTTGAAAACTAAAACTCTTTTTACTAGTTTTTTTGTAATAATTTTTTTATACCAAGTGTTTTGGCTTCAATTTTACCGTACATATAATATTCCAAAGTTGCATTAAATACAGCCCCAATCATGGTTACCCAACTTGAAAAATGTAACCACAACAATAATACAATAAATGTCCCCAAAGCTCCATACCCCAATACTGAGCGGGCAAAGTAACTAATGTATAATGAAAAGCCTTGTGTTAAGATCATCCATCCAAGTGTAGCTAATAATGCACCTGGCCAAACTAGGCGCCAATGTAATTTAGCATTAGGTAAAATATAATAACTGATACTAATAACTATAAAAATCACAATAAAGGTTGTTGGCCATTTATATCGTGTAAACCAATGTAGCCACTCGTTAGAAATATTAAACAATGGCATTAGATATTCTAAAATCATCTGGCCAAAACTAAAGACCAACAATAAGATACCTACGAGTGCGCCAAAACAAATTGTTAAAACAAACGATAACACCCTCGTTAAGATGGCACTTTGATTTTGTGCAACACCATATGCAAAGTTAAATGATCTTTTGGCTGCATTAATTCCACGACTAGCCGCCCAAATCGTCAACACCCCTGAAATCGAAGCTAGGCTGCCTGATCCACTATCTAAAAAGCTTTTAATTGTTGGACCCAATAATTTGTAAATAGCTTTAGGCAATGCGACTGCTAAATAAGGCATGACCGTTGAGCTTTTAATATCTAGCAACGGTAAAATATTACCAATAAAAATAATCATTGGAAAAATAGCTAACAATGAATAATAAGCAATTACGGTTGCTGCGCTACTAATATTACCTTGTATAAAAATTTTCGTTAATAGCTGCCAAAATTTTTTTAAATCAAAGCGCACTAGCTTTTTCAAAAATTTCCACCTCCCATTCTAAATCAACCTTTCTACTATAAGCAAGAACTAGATTTTTTTCAAGCCTTCCCGCTACTATCTGTAATAATTGAAAATTATAATTCTTCATTATTCTAACATACTTCACCTAAGTTATTAAATTTTAGGGTTAGTATATAACAACAAAAAAGCCCTCTTCACTGGAAAAACCAGTAAAGAGAGCTCAAAAACTTTAACCTTTAGTGCCTACTTTATTAAGCTGATAATGACAAAGCGGCTTTCTTTAGTCATTATTTTTTAGTTTTTTCAAAACTATTAGCTAATTCTTTGATATAAGCTTCAAGTTCATCTTTAACTTCTGGATGACGTAAACCAAATTGAATTGATGTCTTAAGATAGCCAAATTTATAACCGACATCATAACGTTCACCCTTAAATTCATGCGCAAACACACGTTGAATTTTATTCAAACGATCGATTGCATCTGTTAATTGAATTTCGTTACCTGCACCTGGTTTTTGCGTTTCTAACATGCTAAAGATTTCAGGTGTTAATAAATAACGACCGATAATGGCTAAATCAGATGGCGCTTTATCAACATCTGGTTTTTCAACAAATTTTTTAACATCATATAAACCAGGTTGTGGTTGCGTTGTTGGTTCGATAATTCCATATTTGTTAACTTCATCATGTGGAACTTTCATAACAGCCAAAGTTGAGGCATGTGTTGCTTCATAACGATCCATTAATTGTTTTGTCAAAGGCACCTTATCTTCCATGATATCATCGCCTAACATTACGACAAATGGTTCGTTGCCAACAAAGTCTTTAGCCATCAAAACTGCATCTCCTAAACCACGTGGATGAGATTGACGAATAAAATATAAATTGATATCTGTTGTTTGTTCAACTAAACGCAATAAATCAGTTTTGCCTTTTTCTTTAAGGTTTTGTTCCAATTCAGGCACAGAATCAAAATGATCTTCGATAGGACGCTTACCTTTACCAGTAACAACTAAAATATCTTCAATTCCTGATTTCTTAGCTTCTTCAACAATATATTGGATTGTTGGTTTATCAATAATTGGTAACATTTCTTTTGCTAAAGCTTTTGTTGCAGGTAAGAAACGTGTTCCTAAACCGGCAGCTGGAATGACTGCTTTTCTTACTTTCATTTATGTTATCTCCTTTTAAAACGGCTAACACTTAATAATGAGACCGTTTAAACTTTTGGTTCTATAATAGATATTATATCAATATCCAAAATAATTACAAGGATTTGAATAAAATTATAAGTGTTTACTTAAAAATCAGTAAAACATTTTTTGGATTTACTTATTTAAGTAAATATTTAGCATCGAATTCGGGATCTTGTGACGTTAAAATCTTAGGACCATCTTTCGTAATTGCAATAGTATGTTCAAATTGACAAGAAACACTACCATCCATTGTTCGTGCTGTCCAGCCGTTTGGATCATCCATTTCAGCTTCCCAGCTTCCCATGTTAACCATCGGTTCGATTGTAATCGTCATTCCTTCACGCAACCGCAAGCCTTTTCCTGCTTCTCCATAATGCGGTACATTAGGACTTTCGTGCATTGTCGGCCCAATACCATGACCAATAAATTCGCGCACATCACCAAAGCCGTTTTCATCTTCAACAAAATGTTGAATTGCAGCACCGATATCCCCGATACGATTTCCTACCTTAGCCTGATCGATTCCTAGATATAAAGCTTTTTTAGTAACTTCCATCAAACGATCCAATTCAGGTGTAGATTTACCAACAACATAACTCCAGCATGAATCACTCATCGCACCATGATAATTCACTACTGTATCGACTTTAACTAAATCACCGTCTTTTAAAATTAAGTTTTTACGTGGAAATCCATGACAAATTTCATCATTGACGCTGACACATGTTGCATATTTATAGCCTTCAAATCCGATTTGTTCAGGAATGGCATCATGTTTTTTATAATAATCCAAAGCAAATTCTTCAATTTCCCAACTCGAAATTCCTGGTTTAATCAAATCACGCAATCCGCGATGAAATCCCGCAAGGATTGCTCCTGATTTAGCCATTTCTTCAATTTCTCGTGCTGATTTAATTGTAATCATTTTAAATCCTCCAATTAATTAATCCCTACTAATTATAACTTATCCTTACCGTTATGCAAATTTTTGTCACATTCAACTACTCTTCATCGCCTTATGTTATACTAATACACGAGATATAAAGAAAGAAGGTTTTTTAATGGCTACAGCTAAAATTGTTTATGCGACTATTACAGGAAACAACGAAGATATTGCAAGCATTATCGCTGATACTTTAGAAGAAAGAGGCCTTGAAGTTTCAATGACTGAAATTTCGCAAGCTGATGTTAGTGATTTTGAAGATGCCGATATTTGTATCGTTTGTTCATACACTTATGATGAAGGTAGTTTACCCGATGAAGGTTTGGACTTTTTTGAAGATTTACAAGAAGCTGATTTAAGTGGCAAAATCTATGGAGTTGCTGGTTCTGGAGATGATTTTTATGGTGAATACTACGGTATGGCTGTTGATAAATTTGATCAAGCTTTTGCTCAAGCCAAAGCAACTAAAGGAGCAGCTAATGTAAAAATCAACCTCGCTCCTGATAGTCCAGAAGACATCGAAAAACTTGAAAATTTCGCTAATGAATTAGTTAAGAGTGCTGGAATCTAATGGAAACAATTAAAGATTTATTCGTCAAATATAAAAGTGTCTTGGCTTACCTTTTCTTTGGTGGACTAACAACCTTAGTAAATTTAATAACCTTTTATATTTTTGATACCAAATTGGGCATCTATTATCAGATTGCTAATTTTATTGCTTGGTTTATTTCGGTATTATTTGCCTTTGTTACTAACAAACTTTGGGTTTTTGAATCAAAGACACCTACAATTAAAGCATTTTTAGTTGAAATGTGGTGGTTTTTCTTTTATCGGATTGTTTCTTTTTTCTTCGATGCTGCCATCATGTATATTGGGGTTTCGCTTTTAGCCCTCAACAGCAATTTAACAAAACTAATCGATCAAGTCGTTATCGTTTTATTAAACTATCTTTTTAGTAAACTATTTATTTTCAAAGATCGTTCTTAAGAAAATTCTTAAAAAACTTCGCTTTATTGTCTTTTTAATCTAATTTTAGGTAAAATACGATGAAGGGAGGTTTTTTTGTGTACTTTTCATTCAAACAAAAAACAAGTTCCAAAGTTTATTTAAACTATACATTAGCGTTTTTAGTTGTAGCTTTTTTTGTGTATGGAACTTACTTAATTACCGGACATGAATTAATTTGGTATCTTGATGGGGCCAATCAACACTTACCGTTATTACAAAATTTCCGCAGTGCCGTTTTGGATTTTTTACACCATCCCTTTGAACCACTCGAACAATGGTCTTTTAAAATGGGCTTGGGTAGTGATACTTTTCAAGTTTATTCGTATTATTCTTTAGGAGATATTTTTTCATATCTGATTATCTTATTTCCTGCTAGCAAAGTTGTTTTGGGCTATCAATGTTTGATTGTTTTTCGTTTATACTGTGCTGGTTTAGCCTTTTGTTTTTTGGCACGTCATTTTAATTTCAGCCAAAAAATCATTGTCAGTGGTGCATTGGTTTACTTATTTAATGCATTCTTATTGTATTCAAATATTGCACAGCCTTTTTTTACTACACCTTTTATTTTATTTCCGCTATTAATCGTAGGTATCGAGCGCATTTTACAAGGTAAAAGTCATTGGTTTTTAACCTTTATTTTTACTTGGATGTTGCTTAGCAATTACTATTTTGCCTTTGTTTTAGGAATTGGTGCCTTTATTTATCTTGTATTGCGCTTTTTTATTTATTATCGTCAACAAAAAGATTGGCCTAAGATGATAGCTAAGTTAGCCTTAGCAACTATTTTAAGCTTACTAATGAGTGCTATTATGTTAATTCCTGAAATCTTAGCAGTAACTAATTCGACGCGCAGTGCTACTACTTTTGCTAATGGTTTGAAGGTTTATCCACTCTATTATTATTTAGCCTTACCTTCACAATTAATCAATGGTGGTAACCGTGATTTTTACTTTTGGAGTGCTTTAGGTTTTGCAAGTATCAGCTTTTTTGCCATTTTATACGTTTTGGCCAAAGCTAAAACATATCCACTTTTAACTAGTGTCTTTGGTCTAAGCTTAGTCATGTTGGCTTTCCCATGTTTTGGTGCATTTTTTAACGGTATGATGTCACCCTCAAATCGTTGGACCTTAATGTTGGTTTTACCCGTTTCTTTGAGCGTTTGTCTATTATTAAACAAAATCAAAAGTCTCAGTCCTAAAATGTTACGCTACTTTACTTTTAGTTTGCTTATCTATACCGCTATTTGCAGTACTATTTATTACTTTCAAAGTGATGAAAAACTTTTCATTCCGATGCTGTTTTTATTTATCAGTCTAGGTGGAATTTATCTTGCCAAACAAAACTTTTTTGGTGATAACCAAAAGGCGCTGTTATTAATTATCTTGGCTAACGTTTGTTTAAATGCACTTTATTATGAAGCACCTTATAATGGTGGTTATTCTGATGAGATGTTAGCTACTGGAGCTTATGATAAGTTACAAACTAACCGATTCTTTGGTTTAGACCAAGATTTGACTGCTACCGATCAATATCGTGTTTCAACCACCAGTCAAAATTATGATTTAGGCGCAAATTATCACTTGCATAACGCCTTAAACAGTTCGGTCAATCAAATCAGCTCGTATTATTCAATTCAAAATAAATTTGTCGGCATTTTTGCCAATAATATGCAAAATTTACAATATGAAGCCAATATTCCGTTAGCTCAAATTGATGATCGAACAATCTTGAATAACTTTTTAGGTGTTAAATATCTATTTAATCAACTTAATCAACCAAATGATGACAAGATTCCTGCTGACTATACGTTAACTAAGGCAACTCGCAAAGTTAGTGATATTAATCAGCAAACTTCTAAAGATCAACAAGTTCGGATGTTTTCCACGGATAATGCTTTTCCTTTGGTTTACTTCCAAAATAGAGTTATCACACCAAAACAATATGCTAAGCTTTCTTCTTCACAAAAAGAGCGAGCCTTAGCTAGCGGTGTAGTTGTTGACAAACAAATTGCACATTCTTTGACACAAGCAAATTTAACAAAGCAAGTGATTGATTTAGACTATCAAATCATTTCTAGTCGTGGCAATCTCGTTGATCCAAGCTCTTTAACTAAAGAAGATCCTGCTGAAACATATCAAATTATCTTACAATTACCAGACGATCAAGCAACTTTAAACTTGCTAAAATCAAGCGAATTGCATCTAGAATTAAGTGATATTAGTTATCAACCATTTAGCTTAGATAAACAAGTTAAACTTGAAACTCAAAAAGAAACAAACGATTTAACCAAAGGATTTTTAGCAAGCAATAGTAGCCTTGCTTCTTACAAATATCTACGGACAAGTATCTTGCAAGGCTCGCCTGATAATAGTTTTTCTTTGAGTGTTACTTCAAATCTAGGTACTGAAAAAATTACCCAACCTAAGCAAAGTGCTTTATCTTTTTATAAAGTTGTTAAAGACACCACGATGAATATCGGTTATTTTAACGATGGCTTACCTACTAGTTTAAAACTAACACCGTCTAAATTAGGAACATATCATTTTAAACTAAAAGTTGTCGCTATTCCACTAAACCAAACCTATACTAAGGAAGTCCAAAAAATTCAGCAAAATGCTTTACAAGACTTAACCTTTAAAACCAATCAAGTTAGCGGAAACATCACGACTACTTCAGCTGGTATCTTGACTTCTTCAATTCCATATTCTAAAGGGTGGACGGCTAACGTTGATGGTCAAAAGGTGCCGGTCTTAAAAACTAATCAGGCTTTTATCGGTGTAAAACTTAATGCTGGTAAACATCAAGTAACCTTTAGTTATCAGACACCTGGCTTACTTTTAGGTGCTAAAATCAGTTTGCTTGGCATTATTTTAACTTTGCTTTGTTGGCTATTAGAACGTTTTAAAATTAAATTTTATAAAAACACTAACTAAAAAAAGCGCAGATCTATGAAATCTTATCTTTCATAAATCTGTGCTTTTTGAATTTTACTGGGATAATAGAATTTCTAGTACTCCTAATTTTCATTAAATGTTAAGGTTCACTTAACTAGCTAAAATGTTTAACGATAGCTGCCAAAATTTTTTGAGCTGCCTTGCCATCACCATATGGATTTTGGGCTTGGGCCATCTTTTCATAGGCAACTTGATCATCTAATAAATGTTGCATTTGGCGTTTAACTTCTGTTGGATTTGTCCCAACTAATTTTAACGTTCCCGCTGCAATGCCTTCTGGCCGTTCCGTTGTATCACGTAAAACTAACACGGGTTTCCCTAACGATGGCGCTTCTTCTTGCACCCCACCTGAATCACTCATAATAAAATAACTGCGCGCAGCTAAATTATGAAAATCAACGACATCAAGTGGCTCAATTAAATGAACTTGAGCAACATCATTAAAAATTTCATGTGCCACAGCTTGCACGCTTGGGCTTAAATGAACCGGATAGACGACTTCAATATCTTGATTAGCCAAGACAACCTCTTTAATCGCTTTAAACACTTGGCGCATCGGCTCACCTTGATTTTCACGCCGATGCATTGTCACCAAAATCAAGCGCTTATCAGGTGCTAAGTTTTCCAAAATTGGATGTTGATAATCTTTAACCACAGTATATTGCAACGCATCTATCGCCGTATTACCTGTAACATAGATATTTTCTTTTGGATGATTTTCTAATAATAAATTTTGTTGACTTTGACTTGTTGGCGCAAAATATAAATCACTTAACACATCAGTCAACTGCCGATTCATCTCTTCAGGATAAGGCGAATACTTATTCCATGTCCGCAAGCCTGCTTCAACATGCCCGATTGCAACTTGATTATAAAAGGCTGCTAGACTAGCTGCAAAAGTTGTCGTTGTATCGCCATGAACCAAAATGATATCTGGCTTAGTTTCTTTAATAATAGCATCTAATTGTTGTAAGACTGCAACTGTAATATCATTTAAAGTTTGACGTTGATGCATAATATTTAAATCATAATCCGGTGTAATTTTAAAAATAGCTAACACTTGATCAAGCATTTGCCGATGTTGCGCCGTCACAACAGTAATTGCTTCAAATTTATCTTGTTGTTTCTTTAATTCTAAAACGACAGGTGCCATTTTAATTGCTTCTGGCCGTGTTCCAAAAACCGTCATTACTTTGATTTTTCGCATAGTTTTCCTCACTATTTTGGAATGCTTTCTTGTTGAGTATACCAAAGTTACTAGACTTTGTTAAGCAACTGTCCTAAGATTAATTAACACATTCAATGCTAATTATGCTATCATTTAGTTATCATAATTTTACTTTTATAGGAGGTTCTTCTTATGTCTATCGCTAATTTCGCTGAAAAATTACAAAAATATGCCGAATTAATTGTTAAAGTCGGTGTCAACGTTCAAAAAGGTCAAGCTGTAGTCATCTACATTTCTGTTGATCAAACACAATTAGCACGCTTATTGGTTAAAGAAGCTTATAAAGCTGGTGCTGGTGAAGTTATTGTTAAATGGAATGATACCTTTACTTCACGCCAATTCTTAGAATTTGCTAGCCAAGAACGCCTAGAAAATGTCCCTGAATACTTGGTTAAAGAAGCTGAATACATCGTAGCTAAAAAAGCCGCACGTATCTCTGTAGTTTCTGAAGATCCAAATGGTTTTGCTGGTGTTGATCAACAACGTATCGCAACTAACCAAGCTGCTACTGGTAAAGCTTTAAACATCGTACGTAAAGCTACCCAAAATAACGACTTAAGCTGGACTGTGGTTTCTGCAGCCGGAGTTGAATGGGCCGAAAAAGTTTTCCCTGAATTAAAAGGCCAAGAAGCTGCCGATCGTTTGTGGGAAGAAATCTTCAAGACTACCCGCATCAATACTCCAGATCCAATCCAAGCTTGGAAAGAACACGATCAAAAATTGCGCGAAAAAGCAGCTTGGTTGACTAAAGAACAATTTGTTGCCTTACACTACACTTCACCTGTTACAGACATCACGATTGGTTTGCCTAAAGGTCATCTTTGGGAAGGTGCTGGTAGCTTTACTCCAGAAGGCGTTGAATTTATGGCTAACATGCCAACCGAAGAAGTCTTCACTTCTGCTGATTGCCGTCGTATCGATGGTTATATCACTTCAACCAAACCATTAAGCTATGCTGGTAGCATCTTAGAAGATATGAAATTTACCTTCAAAGACGGCCGCATCATCGAAGCAACCGCTAAGAAAGGTCAAGAAGTCTTAGATCATCTCTTAGAAATCGATGAAGGTGCACGCTCATTAGGTGAAGTTTCCTTAGTGCCAGATCCATCACCAATCTCACAATCAGGTATCATCTTCTTTAACACCTTATTTGATGAAAATGCTAGCGATCACTTAGCCTTAGGGGCTGCTTATCCATTCAACCTCGAAGGTGGCACAAAGATGAATGATGAAGAATTAAAGGCACATGGTCTTAACTTAAGTCAAACTCATGTTGATTTTATGGTTGGTTCTGCCGACATGAATATCGATGGTATCAAAGAAGACGGCACACGTGTTCCAGTCTTTAGAAACGGCGATTGGGCATAATCGTTAAATAAGCTCACTGTAAAATAGATATACTTCTATTATCGGTGCAACACTAATAAAGAGAAAGTCTACGTTAATAGACCTTCTCTTTATTTTTTTACATATATCAATTATTCATTTTAGTATATCTTAACTCTATAAAATCGTTGTTTTTTTTGATAGACTAGTTTTTGAGGGAAAAATGGAGGCAAACAATGAATATAATTACTAAAAAACAACTTATTTTAGGAACTTATACTTTGATTTTAGGTATATTAATCGGTCTTAGTGCAATTGCGTTAGACAAATTTTTAATCTTTTTCGAACAACTTTTTTTAAAATTCCATGAAACTAGTTCATTTCCTGTAAGTACTTTGATTTCACCTACAAATCGCTTACTTTCAGTCTTTATTGGCGGAATTATTGCGGCTTTCATCTGGTATCTTTTACAACGAAAAAAACGTCCAACTTCAATTAAACAAGCTTTAACCGGTAGCCAAATGGGGGTTTTTACCACAATTATCCATGCTTTCACTCAAATTTTTTATGTTAGTGTAGGTGGAAGCGTTGGCCGTGAATTAGCTCCTCGTGAACTTGGTGCAATGTTTGCTCAAAAACTAACAACACTTAATCCTAAAACTTTAACAGCTGACGAACAAAAATTGCTAATTGCTGCAGCTGCTGGTGCTGGTTTTGCTGGAGTTTATTTAGCACCAATTACTGGAATGCTTTTTTGCTTAGAATTACTCTACAAAAAAATCACCCCTAAAGCAATCATAGTTAGTTTACCAATGGCTATTATTGCTGCCAGTATCGGTGGCTTAGAGAAAGGATTTAGTCCATATTATCTTATAAGTACAAAAAATTTTGAACTTTGTCTGTTACCTTTAGCGCTCATATTAGGAGCAATAATGGGCATTATTGGTGGTATTTTCCGCCAATGGATGCAACGAGCAGGCCAACAAAAAATTACCTCTAAAAGAGTTTTTGTAAGTTTGCCTTTAGTTGCACTTTTAACAGGAAGTGTTGCAAGCTTTTTTCCACAAATTATGGGAAATGGTCGTGGATTGGCGCAACTAGCTTTTAATAGTTCTTTAAATACAGAACATTTAATTTGGTTAATGTGTTTTGGAATTATTAGTAAATTATTAATTACATGTTTATCCCTTTATGCTGGAGCTTATGGTGGCACGTTGACTCCTTCAATTGCAGCAGGTGCTTGTTTTGGTATTTTATTTGGCCTTGGCTATTATCAACTCTTTGGTCAAATTTATCTACCTCAAATTGCTTTAATCGGCGCGGTTGGTTTTTTAACCGCTACCCAGCATGCCCCATTAATGGCATTGTTCATGTTATTTGAAGTTTGTCACTTAAATACTTCAGCTTTTTTACCTCTGGGTTTAAGTGCTTGTAGCGCCATTTTCTTTGCTAAAGTAATCGAAACTTATCTTAACAAGAAAAAAAGAAGTACGTTGTAAATTTTACAACATACTTCTTTTTAATTTAGATGCGCTTGATCGGATTTGAACCGATGACCTACCGCTTAGGAGGCGGTTGCTCTATCCAGCTGAGCTACAAACGCAAAAAAGCCATATACAGCTCTTTTTAGTATAGTCAATTTATCTTAGAAGTGCAAGGCTTCAATCACCAAATTCGCAGCATTTCAACTACTTTTTAAATTATCACCCTTTAATTAATAAAAAATCACTCAAAGGCAAAACTTACAGTTCTACTTTTGAGTGATTTTTTTCAAAGATTATTTTGTATCAAAATAACATTGCGTAACATTTAGCTAAGCTTTTTTACGGCGCATCCCTTTATTTTTTTGATCACGTTTGCGTTTCTTCTTATGCTTTTTAACTGCTGGTTCTTGAATAGCCTTGGCTTCTTTGGCTTTAACTTTAGTTTTCTTTACTACTTCTGATGCTAATTGTTCTTTTGCTGTTTCTAAATCATCCACAATGTGTTGTTGATAAAGATAACCTGGACGTAAATCATAATCTAAGTCTTTGATTAATTGTTTAAACATCCGCAAATCATGTTCATTGCCCAAGTTGACGATCACACCATCTTGTCCCATACGTCCGGTTCGTCCGACACGGTGAATATAGGTGTTAGTATCTTTGGGTAAATCAAAGTTGACTACTGCTGGTAATTTGGCAATATCTAATCCACGTGCCGCTAAATCAGTTGTCAATAAGAGCTTAATTTCACGCTTTCGCAAAGCACTTAAAGCTTGTGCACGTTGCGTTTGGCGTCCTTCACTTGTTAAAGTTGCAATTTTAACACCGTGATATTGCAAACGTTTAGCCGTTTCATTTAAGGTTGCACTTTGTTTAAAGAACACTAATCCATAAAAGTCAGGCATATGTGCTAATTTGCGTAAAGCATCGACTCTTTTACGTGTTGGAACTTCAACTAAGTAATGAATGATTTCACCTTGCTGATGTTTTTGTCCATAAACATCATAAATCTCAACTTCTGCTCCAAACCATCGCTCTAATTCTGTTAAAACAGGTGCTTTAGTTGCCGAAAAGAAGGCTAACTGTGTATTGGTTGGAGCAAAACTCACCAATTTACGACAAGCAGTCAAAGTTTCTTCTTGACCTAAAAGTTCATCAGCTTCATCGATAACAATTGCTTTTAATAAGTGTAACTTTAGTTTTTTATCAGCAATCAAATTCAATAAGCGTCCTGGGGTTCCAATGATTACTTCAGGACGTTTTTTTAGCTTTTCGATTTGGCGTTTAACATTGGCGCCTCCAATAATTGACATTGTATTTAAGCCAAGTAATTTAGCCCAGGGACTTAAAACGTTATTTAACTGAGCTCCTAATTCTTGAGAAGGTGCAATAATCAACAGCTGACTACCTTGTTTAGGTTGTAATTTTTCAAGTAATGGCCACGCATAAGCCAAAGTTTTACCTGAACCCGTTGGCGCTAGCCCTAAGACATTTTTTCCACTAGATAGTGGCTCATAGACAGCTGCTTGAATCGGCGTCAATTCATTAAAGTCTTCTTGTTGCATCTGTAAACTAAATTTTGGATTCATATAGAATTACTCCGTAGTATCTAAATATTTGTAATCCGCTTCAAACACAATCTTAGCACTTTGGCGCAATTGATATAAAACTTCGTTGACTTGTACGCTTAAAGCCAACAAATCTTCTTGGCGTTGCTTATTTGTTAATGAAGCTGGATCTTTTAACATTTGTGCAAAGCTTTTTGCTTCGTCAAACATTGGATTTTGTGTAGGTGTTTGTGAAATCTGCGTCACATTACCTTGACCATCATCCACATAAGCTTGAGCAATATTAGCCGAATGATCTAAATGAATAACTTCTTTTAGGCCATAGATTTCCCCAGGCATGTGTGAATTAACGGTCTTAGCCATCGATAAGGTTACATCAAATTGTGGATAATGCAATAACGCCACACCTTTACCATCCACACCTGTTGATAACATTGTTGGATGATATTCACAGCTTGCTGGCATCCCAAACCATGCAATAGCACAATATACTAGATATACACCCAAGTCTTGCAAGCATCCACCAGAAAAACGCGGTGAAAAAATATTTGGCTCTTGTCCAGCTAATACCGCATCATAACGTGATGAATATTGTGCAAAAGTCAAATTGGCTCCTTGAATTACCTGCAAGTTTTGCACAGCTTCTTTGACCGCTTGAAAGTTTGGATCATAAATATGACGTGCAGCTTCAAAAAAGTATACTTCTGGTTTTTGTTTGAGTAAATGCAAGATTTCTTTCATCTCAAAAAGATTGGAAAAGGCTGGTTTTTCCACAATCACATGCTTATTGGCCGCAATTGCTTGTTTAACTTGTTGAAAATGCAGACTGTTAGGAGATGCAATATACACAGCATCAAAACTGCCTTGTGTAAAAAATTCGTCTAAATCAGCAAAATATTCTGTCACTTGTAGATATTTTTGTCCAAATTCCTTAGCTTTTGCAATTGTCCGTGAATAAACGGTGGTTAATTGCCATTCCCCCGTTTCATGTGCTGCTTGAATAAATTGATCAGTAATCCAATTTGTTCCGATGATTCCTAATTTTAGCATTTGGCAGACCTCCAATTTGTCTTAATCCTTGTCTTATTTTACCAAATATTTGTGATTCATGCTCATTTAGCCTTTATTTTCTTTGATTTTAGTGGAAATATTGCTATTTTTAAACAAATATTTCATTTATGTCATAATCAGCTTAAATACTATGTTTATTTGAGATTTGGTGGTATATTTATTTAGTAGATGTAAATTTAAAGGAGGAGCAAAATGAAACGCAAAGGCTTAACAATCATTGGCGGCATTACACCGCTTGTAACAGGAATTGGCAAGATGGTTCATACCGTCACTAAAAAGCGTGCTAGTGTTAAGCCAGCCCTCCCATTGATTTATGCCGGCACCTGGATGTTT
The DNA here is from genome assembly GCF_949152225.1 of Ligilactobacillus sp. Marseille-Q7487. NCBI lineage: Bacteria > Bacillati > Bacillota > Bacilli > Lactobacillales > Lactobacillaceae > Ligilactobacillus > Ligilactobacillus sp. Marseille-Q7487. The sequence goes on along the minus strand of NZ_CASCJC010000001.1, from coordinate 385,788 downwards.
ACAGACGAATTAAGTCATAAGGTACATCAATTAGAAATTTCTGTCGAATTAACCATTGCTCTAGATGGACGTCAACTATTAGGAAAAGTTGAACAGCTCGATAGTAATGAATTAGTCTTTTTAGATAATTATGGTTATCATCTACGTATCAGTGCTGTGAATAATTTACCGGTAAGTGTCTTTGATGAGGCTGATAATCGGGTCTATGAATTATACGCACCTGAGGTTAAAAAAGCTGAACTTGATGAAGAATAAAACCTTGATAAATTAACCTAATCAGTTAATTTATCAAGGTTTTTAATTTGTTCTTTTTTATGTGCCCAAATCAATAACAATAATGATATTACTAGTAACAATGCTGCTAGTAACATAATATTATGAATTCCTTGATGTAAAATTCGACGCATCGTTGGTAATAATTTACTTGGTAATTCTACACTAGTCGCCGCATCACTTAATTTATTAAGCATCGCCATACTTATCTGCCCTTTTGTTTGTTTAACACCAGACAACAATGCTTGGTTTAATGTCAATCCATAAATTGCCGACATCAAGGTTTGAGCCATAATCCGTATCAAAAAGCTAAATGAAGTCGCTACTGCTAAATCTTTTGTTCCAGCATCTTCTTGCACCTTAATTTGTAAAGCGTTAAAGACTAAACCAACACCAAAGCCATAGAAAATCCCACAAAATAGCAACCAAAAATAAGCTAAGTTAACTGAGGCTAAACTTAAAATCAAAATTGCAACTAAAATTGCTAAACCACCAATTGCAACAGTTAAATTAACTGATTTGTAACGTTCATTCAAAAAATTAGCTGATTGTGAACCAATAAAATCAAAAATTGAGCTTGGAATTTGGGTTAAACCTCCAATTAAAGCGATCGTGCCCAATAATCCTTGAGCCCACATTGGAACATAGATGCTATAACAAATTTGTGAACCCCAAATCAAAGAAAAAACAACAAAATCAAAGACTAATAACTTATTTTTGAAGATACTTCCCGGCAAAATTGGATCTTTAGCATGTTTTTCTACTGTTATTAACAGACCTAGTAATACCATGCCACTTAAAAATAACAAACCAACTTGGATTTTAGAAAGTAGTGTTGACATTTGAATAGCGGTTAAAATCAACAGTAAACTAACAATTAATAATGTCGAACCTAACGCATCAAAACGCGCTGCTTTTTTAATAAACTCTTCTTTAAAGAAGAATTGTACAATTCCTATTGAAATCAATCCTAAAGGAATATTAATATAAAAAACCCAATGCCAACTAAACCAATCAACTAATATTCCTCCAACAAGTGGCCCAATGATGGAGGCCACACTAAAACTGGCTGAGACATACGCCAAAGAACGTGAACGCTGCTGAATATCTTGATAGAGTTGAGCCAAAATAATATATGGAATGGCCCCCATTCCTCCAGCACCGATTCCCATAAGCGCTCTAGCCATGATAAAAAACCATATATTAGTAGCTTAAGCTTGTAAAAATGATGAGATAATAAATAAGGTAACCGCCAATTGGAAAGCTAACTTATTACCAAATTTTTCGCCTAACTTACTCCACAATGGTGTAAAAACCGACATTCCTAACAAAAATACTGCAACAAGCCACCCCATGTATTCAATACCGTGTAAATCACTGATAATAGCTGGTAATGCGGTGTTAATAATCGTTCCATCTAGCCCAGACATAGCACAAGCTAACAACAAACCAAATGTTACCAACTGTACTTGTTTTTTTGTCATTCTTATTTCCCTCTTTATATGTATATCATTTTATCTAGATTGTAAGTCAAAACGAAGTAATTAACAATATTTCCTGGGAAATATTGTATACTTTACTAAAATTTCTTTCTTTTTTCTTAGTAAAATTTTCTTGCTAGGTTTTCTTTAATACTCATTCTTACTAAAAAATATGCTAAATTTTTCACTAAATAGTATTCTATGCTTGAAAAAATCATCGATTAAGTCTACTATATAATTTATTAATACGCTACTAATAAAAGGAGTGAACATATAGTTGAAACCTCAAAAGAAGAATTATCTCTTAGAGATGATCATCACCTTGGGGATTGTTTATGGAGATATAGGTACTTCACCGCTTTACACCATGAACGCCTTGATTGGAGACGCTGGTGGCGTCCATAAGCTCACTGAAAATTATGTTTTAGGCTGTTTATCTTTAATTTTTTGGACATTAATTATTATTACCACAATAAAATACGTTTTAATTGCTTTACGTGCTGAAAACCACGGTGAAGGTGGTATTTTTGCGTTATATGCATTAGTACGTAAAAAGAAAAAATGGTTAATTATTCCCGCTTTAGTCGGAGGGGCTGCCTTATTAGCTGATGGAACTTTGACACCTGCTGTTACAGTAACGACAGCTATCGAAGGATTAAAAGGACTTAAATTTGGAAATAGTATTCCTATTCCAAATCAACGCGCCGTTATCATTTGTACTGTTACCATCTTATTAGTGTTATTTTTAGTACAAAGATTTGGTACAAGTTCAATCGGTAAAATGTTTGGCTTTGTCATGATTTTATGGTTTGGCTTTATTGGTCTTTTTGGACTTTATAACATGAGCCATGATTGGACTGTTTTACGAGCAATTTCACCAGTTTATGCAATCGAAGTCTTGTTTGATCCACATAATAAAGTCGGAATCTTTATTTTAGGTAGTATTTTCCTTGCTACTACTGGGGCTGAAGCTTTGTATTCTGATATGGGACATGTTGGACGAAATAACATTTATTTAACTTGGCCAATCGTATTTACTTCCCTAATTCTTAATTACTTTGGACAAGGTGCTTGGCTGATTAAAAAGATGTATGAAGGTCACGAATTATCAACAAACTTCAATCCTTTCTTCAATATGTTACCAAACAGCTTTTATTTATTTGGGGTTGTTTTAGCAACTTTAGCAGCTATCATCGCTTCACAAGCGTTAATTAGCGGTTCATTTACCTTGGTTGAAGAAGCAATTGGGCTTAAGATTTTACCAAGAATGCGTATTGAACATCCAAATATCTTAAAAGGTCAAGTTTATATTTCTAAAGTCAACTGGTTACTTTGTGTATTAACCATCATGATTGTTCTTTACTTCCAAAACTCTCATCATATGGAAGCTGCATATGGGCTTGCAATTACGTTAACAATGTTAATGACTACTATGTTGCTTTATGAATACTTGTCTGATTTAGTACCAAAAGCGGTAGCATTACTGACAGTTATTTTCTTTGGATGCATCGAAACAATCTTTTTAATCACAAGTTTAGTCAAATTCCTACACGGTGGATTTGTGACTGTTATCTTAACTTTAGCAATCGTCGCTGTTATGGTTATCTGGTATTACGGTAATAGAATTCGTGATGATTTATTGGATGAATCTGAAACAGTATCCTTGCTTGATTACAAAGATCAATTACAAGAACTATCAAAAGATGAATCTGTTCCGTTGTATATGAGTAATTTAGTCATGCTAGCTAAAGTTAAAAAAGATTACTCGATTAAACGTGAAATCTTATATTCAATCTTAGATAAGAAACCTAAGCGTGCAAATGTTTATTGGTTTGTAACAGTCAATACTACTAATGAACCTTATACGAATTACTATACTGTCAACATGATGGGAACACGTAACATTGTTAACTTACAATTGTTCCTTGGTTTTAAAACTGATCACAGTATCAACTTATACTTGCGTCAAATCGTGCAAGAGTTGATGGATCAAGATATTATCGATGAACAACCACAAAAATATACGACGATGGGCAAACGTAATATCGGTGATTTTTGTTTCGTGGTTATTCGCGAATTGCTTTCACCAAACACATTGCTTCCAGCTTGGAAACGTGCTTTAATCTCGGCACGTATTTTCTTACAAAATCACACTACCACTCCAGTTCAGTGGTTTGGATTAGAGTTTAGTGATGTTAAAGTTGAAAAGGTTCCATTGTTCTTAAAGAAACGTCGTATTCCTGTAGTCGATCAAAAAATGATTTTAAATCCAAAAGATATTTTGAAATAATAAAAAGCAGTAACTCATTTTGAAAGATGAGTTACTGCTTTTTTGTTAATTAATTTTAGCCAAACAAACCACGTTTAAAATGATAATTACTACCTTCTAGGGCTTGACTTAGCTCTTTTTTAGTTGCTGTTCCACTAACAGTTACCTTTTTGGTCTTTAAATCCACTTGAACTTCATCAACGCCTGCCACTTGACTCAATAGCTTAATGACGTTTTCCTTACAACCATCACATTTCATACCTTCAACAGTATATGTCTTTTGCATTTTAAAACCTTCTTATTTTTGATTTTCTTCACCAAATATTTCTTTGGCTAAGCGCAAACCTGTTGGTGTCGTAGCCAATCCACCTTCTGCGGTTTCCTTAAAGATTGATGGCATCTGCATCCCCACACGATGCATCGCTAAGACCACTTCATCTGGTGGAATTACACTAGTAATACCTGCTAGAGCCATTTCAGCTGAAACAATTGCCTGTGAAGCCCCTAAAGCATTACGTTTAACACATGGAACCTCCACTAAACCTGCAACCGGATCACAAATTAACCCCATCATATTTTTTAGGGTTATTGCAACTGCTTGAGCTGCTTGCTCATTAGTTCCACCTTTAGCACAAACAAGTGCTGCACTAGCCATCGCACTAGCTGAACCTATTTCGGCTTGACAACCACCTTCTGCTCCACTAATTGAAGCTTGATTAGCAATTACCAAGCCGAATGCACCAGCAGTAAACAAGAAGTCTAATTGTTGTTTGCGATCTAAGTTTAACGTTTCACGTACTGCCATCAAAACCCCAGAAGCTACTCCAGCACTACCTGCAGTAGGTGTTGCACAAATCAGCCCCATTTGAGCATTAACTTCATTAACAGCAATTGCATTTCTAACTGCCTTTAACAAAGTTTCTCCACATAAGGGCTTTTCTTCTTTTAAATAACGATCTAATTTAGGCGCATCTTGACCGGTTAACTTCGTAATTGAAGTTACTCCCGCTACACCTTTAGCCACTGATTGTTCCATAGTAGCAAGATTTTTTTCCATCAATTCTAAAATTTTTGTGCGACTCCGCCCCGTATTTTCCATTTCAACGGCAATCATCATTTCAGCGATCGAAGGATAATCTTTAGCTTGTGCAAGTAAATCTGCAATCGTATAAAACATCTTAATTTCCTCCTAATCAAAGTAATTGACACTATAAATATTAGCAAGCTTACGCAAACGTTTGAGTGTTTGTTCTACTTGCGGTGAATCTACTTCAATAATCGTAATTGCTTTTTCACCTTTGGATTCACGGGTAACGGTCATCGTACCAATATTAGTATTAGTTTCAAACAAAATCTGTGACACATTAGCGATAATACCTGGCACATCTTGTTGCACAATTACAATGGTTGGTGTACCCATTGTCAAAGAAATCTTAAAACCATTTAATTCCGAAATTTGAATATTACCTCCACCAATCGAAATTCCGGTAACTGACATTTTTCTGTCGCCTTTTGTCAGCACAAAGCGCACCGAGTTGGGATGTTGCGCCTTTTCTTTTTTAGGAATAAAGAAGACTTCGATTCCTTGTTGATGTGCAATTTTTAAAGAATCTTGCAAACGATTGTCGTCTGGCTCCATTCCAAGTAAACCGCCAACCAAAGCAATATCTGTTCCGTGACCACGGTAAGTTTTAGCAAACGATTCATACAAATAAATATCTACTTTATCTGGTTTTTCACCAAAAATACTCCCTACAACCTTACCGATACGTGCCGCTCCGGCAGTATGTGAGCTACTTGGACCGATCATGATTGGTCCAATAATGTCAAAGACACTGCGATATCTTAATTCTGACATTGACTTTTCCTCCCGTTACTTTTCTTATCTACTATATCACAAAGCACAATTACTGAAAATCAAGAAGTTTTATGGTATTCAGAATATTTTTAGAAGTTCATGGATAAATATGTTAAGATAAAAACGAAACTTTTTAGACAGATACATTATTAAAAAAATTTAAAGGAGCGTTTTAGCTTGGATATCCGTCAATTACGTTATTTTATCGAAGTTGCCAACACTAAAAATCTCTCGGCGGCGGCTCGAAACTTATTTATCACACAACCAGCTTTATCATATACAATCAAACAGCTAGAAGAAGAACTCGAAACACCATTGATTCAAAAAACAAATGAAACTTTCAACTTAACAACCACTGGTTTACTGTTATATGAGCGCGGAACAGAAATAGTCGAGCAATTTGACCAAATGCTAGATGAAATTAAGAGTCATACTAAAAAACAACACGAAACTATTAAGGTTGGTTTAACAGTTTTATTTGCGATCCAATTTATGCAAGAAATTTCAACATTTATTGCAACACATCCAAATGTCGAATTACGCTTAATTCAAGAAGGTTCTCATCGCTTACAAAAACTTTTACAAAGTGAAGTTATCGATATTGGGTTGTTATCTTTTCCATTAATTGAAAAAGATATTGAAATTGAGCCTCTGCAAACAACCGTCAATGGTTATTCTGTCAGTGTTGTTGTCCCTAATTCTAACCCTTTAGCCAAAAAATCCTCCGTTTCTTTTAAAGAACTCGAAGGACAAAAATTTAGTTCATTGACAAATGATTACATGTTAGGCCGTCTCTTAGAAAATCCAACTTCTGCCTTGGGTTTTCAACCTAACATCTTATTTACACACAGCGATTGGGAAGTTTTAGTTCACAGTTTAACACGACTAAATACAATTTGTATCTTACCTAGCGAATTGCAAAAATCAAGCCGAGTTCCAGACGTAACTTGGCTTAAGCTTGATGATAAGAATAACTTTTATCCTATCGGTATCGCCTTGCGTAAAAATTACGTCTGTTCCTCGGCTGTGAGTGATTTTATTACGTGTATTAAACAAAATTAAATATCTAAATAGTAATCTTCTTCTTTTAAAATTGGTTTAACCTTAGTGAAAAGATATTTGAACACGAAGCTAAAGAAAATTGGAGCTAGCGCAAAAGCAATGATTGCCTTGATAATATTAAATGCACTCCAGCCACCACTAGCTAAATTAATATAATTAATTGGACCAACTAATCCACTAAATCCAAAGCCAGCTGACATTGGTGTTCCTTGAATATTCCAAAGTGCTGCGATTACCCCTGAACATGCTGCTGAACAAATGATTGGTAGTAAGATCAGGGGTTTTTTAACAACATTGGCCATCGACATCTTTGGTGAACCGATAAAATGCGCTAAGCTAGTACCTTTAGAATTAACGTGCCACCCCATAATTGCAAAACCAAAGCCAGTTGCACAAATACCAATATTAGCTGCACCTGAGCCAACTCCAGCCAAAGAAATTGCCAAGGCAATTCCGACCGTTGTAATTGGTGAGACAATCAAGATTGAAAAAATAACGGCTAATAAGACACACATCAAAATTGGTTGTAAGTTTAATAAATGTGCTACACCTTGCCCGATTAAAGTTGTAATCATTTTAACGTAAGGCAAAATCATATACCCGATTGTTCCGGCAACCATTAATACTAGTGCTGGAATAACTAAAATTGTATAAGACTTTAATTTGTTTCCAAACAATAAGATAATTAACGCAGCCATTGCAGCTGTCAAGCCCATGTTAATAACATCACCCGTTCCGGATAAAATCATCTGACCATTGTTAAATTGTACTGCACCACTAGCAAAAATCGTTGCAATTCCAACGCTAGCAGATTGGATTGGACTAAACTTAAAGTTCATTCCAATCATAATCCCTACAACTAATCCCATCATGGAATTTGACATAGTTAAAGCATTAATCGCCACACCTAAATATGGTGCTGCTGGCAAGAGTGCCTTAAATAATTCTGATAATAAAGCTCCTGGAATCAAAACTACTACGGTCCCAATTGCCAGACCGTTTAAAATATTCATTAAAAAATCTTTACCTTTAATTTGCTGATTCATATAATAACGACTCCTTAATTAACGCGGGTTTTAGCGTCTCCTGTGTTTAAAACTTCTAATGTTGCATCCAAGCCACCTTCAACCAAATTTTTAACAGCTTCATCGGTGTAATAAGCAATATGTGGTGTATAAATGACTTGAGGATGATTAATTAATGCCAAGAAAAGTTCATCTGTAATTTCTTTTGAGCTGAAATCTTTTGGCATGTAAGGTGCTTCGTATTCATACGTATCAATACCTGCCCCTTGCAATAAACCTTCATCTAAGGCTTGTAGTAAGGCCTTTGTATCAACTAATGAACCGCGCGCCATATTTAATAAAAGCGCATCTTTTTTACAGTTTTTAAACATTGCATAGTCAAAAGCATGATAATTTTCTTTAACGGCTGGCATGTGTAAAGAAATCACATCAGCTTGCTTTACGGCATCTACTAAAGTATCTTGATATTCTAAAATATCTGTTAATTCTTTGTTTGGATACAAATCATAGCCGACTACCTTAGCACCAAAACCTTTAAAAAGTTTGGCTGTAATCTGTCCGATTCGTCCAGTACCAATCACAGCTACAGTCATATTACCTAAAACACGGCCCCGAATAATCGGTTCCCATGAAAAATCATGACTAGCCACGCGTTGGCGAATCTTTTCTGTGCGTCTAATCAATTCTAAAGCCGTCGTCACTGTAAACTCAGCAATCGATTCTGGTGAATAGCTTGGCACATTAGTAATAATGATGCCATTTTCTTTAGCCAATTCAAGGTTATACATATCTACTCCAGCACTACGTTGAGCGAGCTGCTTGATTCCCATCTGTGCTAATTTTGGATAGATTTCATCTGGTAAACGTCCTACTTGACTCAAGGAAATCCCATCAAAGCCATTAACTTCTGCTAAATTATCCATCGTCAAAATTTCTTTTGTCATACTAAGCTTAATATTATTTTCTGCAGCCCAGTTTTGTGCAATGGTAATTTCTTCTTCTCTGACACCAAACATTTTTATTGAATACATAACTTTCGCTCCTTTTCTTCTGTTTACATTAAGATTGTAATATTTATCACAAGCAAACGGAATTACATTCTTTTTATACCCATATAAAACAATTTTAGATTGATATCAAATTCACATAAAAAGTTCAATAAAGTAATGTTGGTAGCCTTTACTATAATATTTTATTAAATTTTTTTAGTCTTTTATCTATAAAAAAGCCCAAGCCAACAAATGTAAGCTTGGGTTTTGTTCTTAATCAAGATAATTTTTTATCTTAGGCAGTAAACCTACGTCCGCAGGTAACCAATCAACACTATATAAATTCTCTTCATCTAACCATTTAATTTCATCGTGTACAGATAATATTGCCTTACCTGCTTGAATTTTACAAAGATAACACTGCATAGAAAGATGAAAATTAGGATAATCATATTCAATAGTATCTATCAATTCACCTACGCTTATCTCTAGTGCTAATTCTTCTTTCATTTCACGACGTAAAGCAGCTTGTGGGGCTTCACCTGGTTCAATTTTCCCGCCTGGAAATTCCCAGCCACCTTTAAATTCACCATAGTTTCTTTGCGTTGCAAAAACTTTTTTCTCATGAATTAAAATTGCTGCAACTACATTGATTGTTTTCATATTTTTAGCTCCTATTTGCTTGTAATATATTCATATAAATCTTCACGAATTTCATTTTCTAAATGCCATCCGATTTCCACCGCTGTTTTTGTCGTATTAGGCATCGTAAATTCTTTTACAAATTGCGTAGGGGTCATCTTCCCTAAATAATAAAACTCTTTTGAAATTTTATCATCCTTATTTTTACGAACAAAAAGTTGCACGCTTATTCCTTCTTCTTGTGAGTTCAAAAATTTCTGCACATCGTTTGATGCCAATGTCCGGCCACTTTTTGAAATAGCGATTAAATGATTTGCACTCAAAAATCGATCTTCGTATTTAGTTGTATCCGTTAAATCCTCTTCCTTATCATAGTTAATAAAAACAGGGAATGTTTTCGTCTTTTCATTGAATTTATAACCACCAATATTGACAGACACTTCATTGAATTCCCAATTTAACAAGCGACAAACATCTTCATATGTGTATTTTTGATATAAAACAAAATTGGTATCTTGATACCTTTCACTATAATTTTGTTCATAACGCGCAATACCAAAATCAATCAGTTCCTTCATCAAATTATAGAAAACTTGATCCTCTAATAAGTGCTTAAATTGTTTTGCTATCTGATAATCATGCGGATCTTTATCATCTGGTTCGATAAAAATAGACTGCGTATAGGTGTTTTTTCCCGTACCTGTTAAAAAATTATTAGTCATCTGATTAATAATGTTGACCCGACAATTAGCATCCATCTCACATTGATATTGTTCTTTTAATGCCAACGTTAATTTAGCCAATAAATTATGCTCTTCTACCAGCATAATTCTTAACAACTCAAGTTCATGAACTCTTTTACCACTAGCAAATTTCTTAGAAACATATCTTAACATTTCCTCTGCGTCATCTGGTAAAATTACTTTAAAATCAGGCTCGTATTTCTTTAAAAACATATAATAAGAACCTAAGGAATTATTATCAAAAATACGCAAAACATCCATTTCCCCAAATTCATCAAATTCTTGTAAATGTGGAATTCTACCTAGCTTATCCTTTAAATTGAAATAGTTTTGTTTGAGTAACTTCAAGTCGCTAAAATTAGCATTGTCAATTGCTGTAAAAATCCGTTTCTTAGAAATTTCATCGAAATGAATTGTCGAACAACCTGGAACAACTCGTGTCCCTTCCAATAAATATCTTCGAATATTATCCTTGTTATAACTACGATCCCCAGATAAAGCAATCGGTATCATAAAATTATTTTTATAGTTACCAATAAAGTCTAATACAACTAAAAATTCCTTATCATCATCTTTGCGCAAACCACGTCCTAATTGTTGCGTAAAAACAATTGGGGACTCTGTAGGGCGTAACATTATCACTTGATTGATTTCGACAATATCTACTCCTTCAGAAAAAACATCCACCGATAAAATATAATCTAAGGTATCCGGCCCTTGTTTTTTCACTAATCTCTCAATCGTTTGCATTCTAATTACATCAGAATCTTGCCCAGTTAAAACAGCAGTCCTCCAACCTGCTTGATTAAATTTTACAGACAATTCGTTTGCTTCAGCAATCGTGCTACAAAAAATTAACCCCTTTACTCGTTCACCACTATATCCATAATAGTTTGCCTGCTGCATAACATGTTTAACACGTTCATCCGAAGTTAGATATCTAAATGGAACTTCTTTATCTTCCATGCCTAAATCTGCAACATGTGGTTCATCTGCAATTCCAAAATAATGAAATGGACACAACAAATCTTCTTTCATCGCTTCTTGCAACCTAATTTCATAAACAATATTATGATCAAATAATTCATAAATATCATTTTCCTTGCGCATATCACGCTTATCCGGAGTTGCTGTCATCCCTAAACTAAGCTTAGGCTTAAAATAATCCATTATCTTACGATGCATTGTAGCTGATGCATGATGTGCTTCATCGTAAATAATCGCATCAAAATGTGTGGGTGAAAAACGTTGCAAATTTTGTCCTAAAGTTTGTACAGTCGCAAAAATATAGTCTTTATCAAATTCCTTATGATTACCATCAACTAAACCATACGTAACTTTATCTGCAAAAACTTTACTATATGATACTTTAGCTTGTTTAGCTAACTGATTTCTATGAACTAAAAACAGAACTCTTTTAAAGTTTAAATGTCTCATCGCAAATGCCGATGCATATGTTTTCCCAGTTCCTGTTGCCGAAATTAACAATGCTTTATCTTGAGCATTCATTATTAGTTGCTCTAAATTTTTGATAAAATGAATCTGCATCGAATTTGGTTCTAAGCGATAAGCCATTAGATCAGGAATTCTCGAACTAGCAATGCTTTTCTTTTGTTCTTGAATAACTTGATAACGTAATTTGTATTGTTCCAGAACCTCTTGAGTTAAGTACTTTGTTTTTGAAGAATTCCATAAATCATTAAATTCGCCTAATACATCTTGAGCAATACCACCTTGTTTTAAAGAAACAATCTTAGTATTCCATTCTTTATTAATGGTTAAGGCCTGTTGTGTCATATTTGAACTGCCAATAATAATTTGATACAATTCTTCTTTTTTAAAAATATATCCTTTAGTATGGAAACCTTCTTTTTGTCCACTCGTTTCATACAGACGAACTTCAAGATTTTTTAATTCACTAAGTTTTTTTAATGCTCGTGGTTCACTAAAATTTAAATAATCAGTCGTTAAAATTTTACCGGGTATTTCTCTTCTTTCTAGCTCCTTTAAAACCTGAAGTAACGGAGCTAACCCGCTCATTGTTATGAATGCTACACTTATATAAAATTCTTTACAATTCTTTAAACCACTTTCAATTACACTTAATACCTTTGTCCCCTTTGTGGGATCGTTTGAGATAAATTGAGATTCGTAAGCTAAATTACCTTGATACTGACTTCTATCAATTTGTGAATTTTTAAACCCTTGCATCAACTTTTTTTCAATTGTCATTTTTGCATATCCTCTATGTAGATTTTAGATAATATAAGTATACCATTTACTTCAAAAAATCATTAATACAAAATAAATTTGCATATAAAAAACTCTCAAGTCTTTTAATATTTTCCCTCTTTACTGGACACTCCATTAAGGAGGGGGAATTTTTATGCACTACTTACCTACTTATTACTTTAAGATAAATAAAGATAATGTTGTAAGAGTTAGAGAAAATATATCGATTACTACAAACAAAAGGATTCAAGACAAAACAAAATGGATGCCTCCTGTAAAACACAGGGAAACATCCATGGAATAATTTATTAAATTTTAACGCGTCTAGAAAACTAGGTACACATCATTTCTTTCTTATTTATCTAATGAATGTCTTTCACCAACCTGAAAATCTTCATTATGTGCAAACATATAATCTACGGTGATTGGTTCACTACCAGTTAACTTTTTAAAATCATCAGTCCATGTGTCCATCTTACCTTCACGAATTGCTTGACCAAAAGTTACCATTCCTTCGGAACTGTACGGTGCCTCTGAACCTTTTTTAAACTCACCATCAGTTGTTCTTGGAACCCCCATCGCATCAAAAACAGCATAATTTTCTTCATCGCTAATTTCTTGATAGGTTACATGATTTCCTGTTTGTTGATTACCAATTTCAATAAATTCTGCAATCGTCATTGTTTTAGCACCGTTAATATTTAAAATTTGTTGATGCACATCATCTGCTAATAACGCATAAGCTACAGCTTTAGCACAATCTTTACGCGAAATATACGCCATCTTGCCTGCACCTTGATTATTAGTTAGCGGGCTACCAAGTTTAACATAAGTAAAATAATTAGTAATCATCGCTTCTGCATATTGAGAGTTCCGTAAGAAAATATAATCTAATCCACTTTCTTCAATATACTTTTCAGTGTAGGCATGATCAATTTTTTCAACACTTGGATTAGTTGGATCAGCAGCATTGACTAATGAAGTATAGATAATCTTTTTAACTCCAGCCGCCTTAGCTGCATCAATTACATTGCGATGTGCTGCTTGGCGTTTAGCTCCTACGAAAGGCATTGAAATTAACGCTAAAACATCGCCCTCAGCAAATGCTTCTGGTAAACCAGCATACTCATTAAAGTTTGCTTGACGCACATCTATTCCTTGTTTAGCATATGGCTCTAAACTTTCTTTTGCATAACCTACAAAAATCAATTGTTCTTTTGGAGCAATCGCTAATAAATCCTTAGCAGCTTGGCTCCCTAAATTACCATCAACACCAGTTAAAATTACTTTAGTCATTTCAACATACCTCCAGATATTCAAATTATATTTATATTATATGTGAAATTTAACACAAATAGAAATATCGGTTTTTGATTAGGTATAGGAAAAACCTATATCTGATGAATATGCTGTAAAAAAGCTTGTTGTTTACTTGAAAGCTCTTCTCTTAGATAAGCCAAAACAATCTTATAAACATGTGGTGTATCAACAACAGGAACAAATATCAAACTTTTTTTATCGCTACTCAAAGGATAATTTTCAGGGAAAAAACCCACTAAATTTTGATGCTCAATCATGAAAATTTCACTTTCCACATCATCTGCTGTTTGAACAATTTGCGGTTTTATACCAATTTTTTGTGAACGTTCTAACATAATATCATAAGATTTCCCGATAGTTTCTTTATTTAGCATAATCAAAGGATACTTATATACATCCTTTAAAGTAACTTCTTTTTTTGTTGCCAATGGATGATCAATAGATACACCTATTACATATTTACCAGCCGCTAATTCATAAGTTGTAATTTTTTCTTCATCGTAAAATTCTGAATCAAAAGTTATCACAAAATCATAATCACGTTGTAATAAACCACGCGCTGCATTCTCCAATTTAACTTTTTGAAGCATCAATGGCTCTGCTGAATTTTTTCCAGTGAGAAGCTTATTTAATAATTGCATATCGATTACCGAAGTATATGCTATTTTCAATGGGCCTTGTTGATTCAGCTTTTCTTGCATTTGTTTTTCTAGCAATTCATATTGTAATAATAACTTTTTAGCTTCAAGATATAGACTTTCACCTATTTTAGTAGGTCTAACAGGTAAAACATTCCGATTAATTAAAGTACATTGGAAATACTTTTCAATTTCTCTGACTTGCTGTGTAACACTTGTTTGAGCAATATGATTTTTCTTACCTGCTTTAGTAAAACTGCCAGTCTCAATTACATCAACAAAATATTTGAGTTTCAATAAACTTATCATCTTTTCACCACTCTTGTTGCCACAAATGATGGTACATTATGTTCGTGTAATTTTCCTTCACCGTTGGTATCTTCGTACAAGTTAGTCAAGACAAAGCCGGCTTCGAGCTGACCGCCAATTTGTTCTTCTAGCGTATGGGAAAACTGAATTCCCCAATCGTTTTTCAGACTATCTTGATAGACTTGTTCGTTACTTGTCGGATCAAATGGCAAACTATATTTAATCTTTTCTTCTTGCTCATCAAAAATATAATTAATTCCATTATCCAAGCCGGCTAAAAAGATCCCACCCGGCTTTAAAATTCGATAGCATTCTTTAAAAATTGGCTTAACTTCTTTGACATAACAGTTTGACACTGGATGAAAAATTAAATCAAAACTCTCATCGGCAAATGGCAATGGTTTAGTCATATCGGCTTGCAAAATCTTAATCTCATAGTTTTCACGTTGTGCAACTTCTTGTTCACTTTGACATTGTTGTTTTGAATAATCTAAAACAGTACACTTAGCACCTAAAGCGGCAAAAATTGGCATCTGTTGACCGCCACCGCTTGCCAAACCAAAGACTTCTTTATCTTTTAAATCGCCAAACCATTCGTGTGGAACCGGTTTGGTGGGAGTCAATAACATCTCCCAATGGCCGTTTTTAGCGGCTACATATTGTTCGTGACTGATAGCTTGACCCCATTGCCAGCCTTCATTACACCATTTATCGATTACTTTTGCATTTATATCTTGATAATTCATCTTCACACCTCTTTATTAAAACGATAGCCACTGCCCCACAAGGTTTCGATTGGCCCTTCATTTAAGCCTGCTTGCCTTAACTTTGCACGAATCCGTTTGATATGCACGACCACGGTCGACACTTCTGTATCCAACGAATCCATCCCCCAGACTTGTTCGAATAATTGTTCTTTTTGCCAGACCCGATTAGGATGTTGCATCAAAAAGACCAGCAATTGATATTCCTTAGTCGTTAAGGTGATTTCTTTTTCTAAAACAAAAACCTTATGGGCCGCTAGCTCTATTTTAAGTTCCTTATTTTCTAAAATGGGGGCACTAACAGCTGTAGTAACGCTGCGATAACGCGTGATATGCGCTTTGACACGCGCCACTAATTCATTTGGACTAAATGGTTTGCTTAAATAATCATTAGCTCCTAGCCCTAGTCCACGCACCTTATCGATATCTTCTTTTTTAGCCGAAACAATCATGATTGGCGTTTGTTTTTGTTGGCGAATTTGCCGACAGATTTCAAAGCCATCAAGCCCTGGCAACATGACATCAACAATAATCAGATCAAATTCTTGTTTTAAAGCCAAATTCAAGCCACTTTGCCCATCGTTTACCAATTCAACGGTAAAACCATTAATCTCTAAATAATCACGTTGCAGTTGCGCAATGCTTGTATCGTCTTCAATTATTAATACTTTAGCGTTCATCTGTCCCCTCCTTTTTTACTAACGGCAAATAAATACTTACCGTCGTTCCAACATGTAATTGGCTGGTTAACTCTACTTTTCCTTGTTGCTTATCAATAATTTGTTTGACAATGCTTAAACCTAGCCCGCTGCCCTTGATACTGCGTGCCTTATCTACTCGATAAAATCTTTCAAAAACATAGTCCAACTCTTCTTTAGCAATTCCTATGCCGTTATCACTAAAATCTAGGCGCGCCAACTTATCAGCCCGGCTTAATTTCACCGTAATGCAGCACTTTTCTTTGGTAGGATCTGCAAATTTCAAGCTATTTTGTAACAAATTAGTCAAGACGCGCTTCAATTGAAAAGCATCCCCTAAGATATTCAATGGTTGAGCTAAGATTACCAATCGTAGTTCAAAATCTTGCTCCTTTGCGGCTTGCGTCAGCGTTTGTTTGACGAGTTCACTCAAATCGAGTTTCTTTAATTTTAACGACATTTCACCACTATCAAGCTTAGTATACAAAAACAATTCCTCTAATAACTCATTTAAACTCAAGCTCTTGGCATGAATGACTTCTAAATAGTGTCGTTGCTTTTGCGGGGTGTTGGCCACTCCATCAAGCAAACCTTCGACATAACCGATGATTGAAGTCATCGGCGTTTTTAAGTCATGCGAGATATTGGCCAGCAATTCTTTTTTCTTTTGTTCCGATTGTTCTTGTTGTCTAGCCGCTGCTTGTAATTCATACCACGATTGATTAAAACTTTCTTGGAGTTGTTTGACTTCATAAGAAACTTTTTGTTTAGGCGCAAATTCCAAGGGCCGAAACTCTTGGCTGGCCCGTCCGAGTTGTTCTAGCGGCGTAATCGTTGATTTTTGTAAGCGCCGGTTTAATCACCAGGCCGCCCAAATTCCTAAGGCAATAATCGTGATAATCACCCAGATGCCCCAGCGCGTAAAAAACTCAAACAAATTACTTTCACGCTTCAAAATAAAAATGCTCCCCTTACTTTGGTCGGGATAACGAAAGTCAAATTTCAAGTAGCGATACAGTCGCCCAGCATTATCTAAAGTTCCGGTCGGATGCAGATTATTTAATTCATAAGCCGGTGCATGGACATACAAAGATTTTTCCACCAATTCCGGTGAATAATATGAAAAATGATTCTGCTTGCGTAACGCCACCAACAAACCTTTTTGCTCGATTTCAGCCAATTTTTCTTGTAATTTAGCCGCCTGAGGATCTACTAAAATTGTCGGCGTTTGTTGCGCTAACTTAACTAGTTCAGCATAACTTTTTTCTTCTTTAGGACTTATATCACGCTGTTGCGTTAACATTTTATAGGCTTGTGTCAATGTTGGCACCTTACCTAAAGTTGTATATGAGCTTAAAGCTAAAATTCCCACAATTGATGTTAACGTGATTATAATTGCCCCTACATACGTCAACAAAAACCGCCGTTTAATCGTCATTTTACTCCCCCTATAACTCATTATTCATTTTTTGTTCATTTTTTAGCCAGTTCAAGTTTATTTTAACCTGTTATGCTAAATGTATCAAAAATAAAGGGATGGGATAAAAATGAAAAAATATTTTTTAACATTTATTACACTTTTAAGTGTCGTTGGCTTATTTTTGACATTTGGTACGGATAAAATTCAAGCCAAAAAAACACTGACTCAAGGTCAAAAAAAGACCAACATTTTAACAAGTACAGCTTGGCAAGGAACTAAGGTTTATGACAAGCAACACCACGATTTAACCAAAGAAAATCAAGAATTTATCGGCCTGGACAAATACGACAAGGTCAGCGGTCGTTACGAATTTTTCGACAAGAAGACCAAACAAGCGCGCGGTGATGCTGGCATCTTCTTTATAACTGCCGATGGTAAGAAACGCATCTTGATTTCACAAACCAAAAACTATCAAGCCGTCGTTGATTTGACCAAAGTTTCGGCTAAGAAGTTCACCTACAAGCGGATGGGCAAAGATCAAAACGGGCAACCTACCGAAGTTTTTGTCGAACACGTGCCTTACACCAAAACCAAGCTGAAATTTAGCACACCAAAAGAAAAATTAACCGCTAAAACCGGTAAGATTGTAAAAAAGACTGACGGTGCTGCTTTATTGGCTAAAACACTCTGGCAAGGCCAAAAAGTTGTCGATCAAGATGGCAATGATGTGACCGCACAAAACCAACAATTCATCAGCTTGGCTAAGTTTGATGCTAAAACCAACAAGTATGAATTTTTCAACCCACAAACCGGTCAATCTAAAGGCGACTTCGGCTACTTTGCAGTCCTTGCTAACAACAAGATTCGTGCCCATGTTTCTTTAGGTCAAAACAAATATGGTGCAGTCTTAGAATTAACCGAATTTAATCCACAAAAATTTACTTATAAACGAATGGGTACCGGGCTTGATGGCCAACCAACAACCGTTTATGTAGAACATGTTCCTTACAAAGGTGATTTTGCACCTGAATTTAGTTTCTAAAGACAAAAGCCTCTTTTTATAGAGGATTTTTTGTTATGCTAAACAAAAAGAACTTGACAAACCCATCCAAAAGAATGTATACACTAAGTATGGCTAAAACCGTTTTCTTTTAGCCGATTTCTCGCATCGAAAGAAGGTATCTTACATGGAAGCTAACTTACAATGGCTAGATGATCCGCAAGTGTTTCGGGTCAATCAACTGCCTGCCCACAGTGACCATAGCTGGTATGCTACTAAACAAGAAGTAACTGAGGGCTCATCGCTTAGCCAATCATTAAACGGTCTGTGGGATTTTTATTATGCTCAAAATTACCGCACTTATCCTACTGGTTTTGAACAACCTGATTTTGCATTAACTGACTTTACACAAATAACCGTTCCCCAGCATATCGAAATGGCTGGTTTCAATAAACTTCACTACATCAACACGATGTATCCTTGGGAAGGTCATGAATTCAGACGGCCTCCTTTTACCAGCCAAAACCAAGTAACTTTATTTGCGCAAGCTTTAGATAATCATATCGGCTGTTATCGCAAAGAGTTTACCTTAAAACAATCCTGGCGCACTAAAAATGTGCTTATTCGCTTTGAAGGGGTCGAACAAGCCTTTTATCTCTGGTTAAATGGTCACTTCATCGGTTATGCCGAAGATTCGTTTACCCCAAGCGAATTTGATTTAACGTCTTATCTTAATTATGATGGGGCCAATCATTTAGCCGTGGCGGTTTATCAAAGAAGTACGGCCGCTTACCTTGAAGATCAAGACTTCTTTAGATTCTTTGGGATTTTTCGTAACGTCAGCTTGCTAGCATTTGGTCAAAACCATCTCGCTGACTTATGGCTAAAACCAACTGTCAATTCCGATTATCGCAGCGGGCGACTTAGCGCACAACTCAAGTTTGACAACATCACACCAAATGCCGTCGTAAAAGCTAGCGTCCTTACGCCAGCCGGCCAGCTTTTAACACAACTTACCCAAGGTCTCGCTAAAGAAACGACCCTTGACTTTGGCGAATTTAGCGATATCTTGCTTTGGGATCATTATCAGCCTAATCTTTATAAGCTTCAATTAGAGATGCTCACCGCAGACCAGACACTTTGCGAATACAGCGAATATGACTTTGGTTTTCGCGAAATTTGTCTAAAAGATAAAGTGATGTATCTAAACGGGAAGCGGCTGATCATCAATGGTGTCAACCGCCACGAATGGCATCCCACCAAAGGCCGCGCGATTGATTTAGCCGATATGCAAGCTGATTTGGAAACTATCAAGCAAGCTAATATCAACGGTGTCCGCACATCGCATTATCCTAACCAAATTCCATGGTATTTCTTATGCGACCAAGCCGGCATCCATTTGATGGCAGAAACTAACCTTGAAACGCACGGTACCTGGCAAAAACCTGTCGGCATCGAGCCTTCTTATAATGTTCCGGGAAATATTTCACAGTGGTTTGGTGCCGTGTTAGATCGTGCTAAAACCAACTTTGAAACCTTTAAAAATCATCCAAGTATCCTCTTTTGGTCATTAGGCAATGAATCTTATGCCCAAGAAGGCTTACGCTTGATGAATGAGTATTTCAAACAAGTCGATCCTTCACGCTTAGTGCATTATGAAGGTAACTTCAACAATCCTGAATTTGAAGATTGCATCTCAGACATCAAGAGTTGTATGTATGCTCATCCTGCAGCTATCGAAGAATATCTGACGACTAAGGCTAAAAAACCGTTTATCTTGTGCGAATACATGCATGACATGGGGAACTCTTTAGGCGGGATGAATGATTATATGCAACTACTCGATAAATACGAAATGTATCAAGGTGGCTATATTTGGGACTTTAAAGACCAAGCGATCTTCGTTAAAGATGAAATCACCGGACAAGATGTTTTACGTTACGGTGGTGACTTTGACGATCGGCCAAGTGACTATGAATTTTCTGGTAACGGGATCGTCTTTGCCGATGGACAAGCTAAACCAGCAATGCAGGAGGTCAAGTACTACTATGGAAAATACCGCAACTACTAATAAACTTAGCCTTATCTTTGGCGATTACACGCTTGGAGTTAAGGCCAAAGATACTCATTATATCTTTTCTTATGTGAAAGGCGGCCTCGAATCTTTAAACAAAGGCGGCAAAGAATGGCTTTATCGGGAAGTTAAACCCGTTTTTTGGCGTGCTATGACCGATAATGACCGTGGCTGTGGCTTTGATTTTCAGTCTAACATGTGGTTAGGCGCCAGTTTGAAACAAAAGCTAAGCAAAACAACGGTCACAATCGATGGACAATCAATTCAATTGCCCACAGCCCCTACTAACAATCGCTACAGTAACGCTGAAACAGCTGAGGAGATAACCATCTCTTTTACATTAGCAATCAATACAGTGCCTCAAACAAGCGTTGTTATCAGCTATACGATTAATGCTCAAGCTGAAATGAAAGTCAGCATGCACTACTTTGGTCAAGCAGGCTTACCCGAATTACCTGCACTCGGAGTGCGTTTCATCATGCCTACACCCGCTAAATACTTTGAATACGAAGGACTGAGCGGTGAAACTTATCCCGATCGTTTAGCCGGTGGCATCCCTGGCACTTATCGTATCGCAGGCTTGCCAGTCACCCCTTATCTAGTTCCGCAAGAATGTGGCATGCATATGCAAAGCAAAGCTGTAAAAATCGTGCGTGAGCAAACTTTAAATAATGCCGATCAAACAAAAAATGAATTTAGCTTAGAAATCTTGCAAGATCAAGCACCATTTGCTTTTTCAGCGCTTCCTTATAAAGCCGAAGAACTCGAATTTGCAACGCACCAAGAAGAACTCCCGCCTGCTCGGCGCACCGTTTTATGCGTCTACGCTAAAGTCCGCGGTGTCGGGGGGATTGATAGTTGGGGAACCGATGTCACAGCTCCTTATCGTATCGATGCAACTAAAGACTATGAAGTAAGTTTTATCGTTAAATAATACTATTGAGATGGCGTCTTAAGGCGTCATCTTTTTTGATTTTTAGCATGTTAAGTACTTTTTAAAGAATTGATACGTACTATTTTTTTAATTTAATAATGATTAAAAAATTCAGATATGTCGTGACGTTTAATGTTAACAACTACATGTAGTTAAGCTTGTTTAGTTTTCCATAACGTAACTTTTTAGGGAGAAAACTTTATACGCTTTATAATTTTAGCGTTAATTTTATTACTAGGTTTTATAATTTCAAAAGTCTTTAGAAATCATCCTTTGCTTGTAAAATTAAGAAAAAAGCGTGGGAGTTTTATATTATTTGTAACCTTAAGTTGTATGTTTGTCATGCAAAATTTTCAAGCACTTTATCTGCCTTTTGTCTTGTTACTTACTTTGGGCTTTTTTTATTTCATAAAAGATGCTTAAGGTACTTTTAGTTTGTAATCAAAAAGAAAGCCTACGAAAAAATTTTTTCATAGACTTTCTTTTTTAGTTTTCATTGAAATCATTTTATTATATTTTTAATATTCCTAGGCTCCAAGCTAGGTTTATTTGACCATAATGAGCAATTTTTTGATAAAATTCCCCCACTGCTGGACTCATTTTTTCTTCTTTAAGATAAACTCTTAATAGCTAATTGCTATAATTTCTGCGATACATTTAATAATTCTTTTGGAAAATAAGCATTTTTAGCTCCCATTTGGTTTTTAAAATCCGCCAAAATTTCGCGTTCTTCAGGCCGCGTATTAATATCTAAAATCAAATTGCAAACATCATTCATAATATTTTCTTGGTTTACTTTTGACATTGAAATTTCCCCTAATATTTTAATCACCTATAAAAAATCTAACAACAACCGCTATCCCCAATTTTTAAATATATTTCTTCTAACTAGTCATCAATAATTTCCCTAAAATTGATTACTTAAATTATATATGAGTCGCTAATTAAAAATAATATTTTTTATTTTATCTCCTCAAATTAGTATTATAAATAGTAAAAAAGCCCTCCTCACTGGAAAACTCCAGTAAAGAGAACTCAAAGATTAAAATTTGGGAATTTTATCAATTTAAATTGATGAAAAGTTCATATCCTTAGCTTAACTGGTTATCTTTTTCATATATTAATGAAAATTTATAAGTTTTCAAAACCAACTAGAATCGACAGCACCTTGTAAAGTAAGTGGTCCATTCTTTGTTTCTAAGTTAAAATCTTTCGAACCTAATCCTGTAATTTCTTTAAACTCCTCTTCAAATACTGCAGGATCTTTGTAAGGGTCATCATTATTTTTCAACGTCAAAACATAATGTTTATCTTTCGGATTACTCCAGATTCCTAGACTGTTTAAAGAAGACAAATCTAAACTTGGAATATCAGAAGATAATACTATTTTATACTGTCGTCTATACAAAACGTCATTCAACTTCATCAAATACCTCCTTTTACTAATAATTTTTTACTCTTCATTTAACCACGCTTCGATTTCTTCGTAAGTATTTAATCTTTCTACTGGTATTTTCTCTGTTAGTTTAGAAAATCTAATATCTTCTTCCTCTGCTGTTAATAGTAACTCTGTTGGCAAAGTTCCCCTAACTACTATTTTTCTATATAACATCTTGATAACTTCTTCTGGTGTGAGTCCTTGCTTGGCTAAAATTTCTTCTGCTTCCGCTTTTAACTGATCGCTTACTGTTACTTGAATATTTTTTTCGTTCATTATACATCACCTCAAAAGCTTTTCTTCTTATAGATTATAGCAAAAGAGATGCTACAATAACTAAAAATAATCCTGTAGTATCGTTTATTTCCATAATTTATAAACTAAGTTTCTTTTACGGTTATCAGCTATACCAATGACGATATTGTTACCTATCCAGAACTATGTCATTACCAAAATCATTACCAAAAAACAAAAAAAGCACTTCTTGAAAACAAGAAGTGCTTTAAATCGTTGATATAACAACGATTAACGCTTACTAAATTGTGAAGCTTTACGAGCTTTCTTAAGACCTGGTTTTGCTTATAAATAACACAAATCGATTGTTTATCGTTTAATCTAAAGGGTTTTATAGATTTTTTAAAAATCTTTATATCAATCAATTTCAACTGATTTCAAGCAACTCGCACATCAAAACGTACATCAAAAAAATACGCAAACCAGAACAAGACTACTCAACATAAATAACAAATCAACAATTATTTATATTTGACATATCGTACCTAGGAATATCTACTGTCACCGTGAACAACATCATATCTCATTCGCGTTCAAATTCAGACGAGCGATATTTCTCAATGACTATTTTTAATATCTCAATAATTTCAATATTTCCATCTACATATTCTTCTACTAATTTCATCGTATCTTCGGAAGGCATTGCTGCATCTAATGCTGAGTATGCCAAAGCAGTATCTCGAAGTTTTTCTCGCTCAATTTTCGTGGTGTATTTTATATAATGTTCGTCATCATTCATACCCTACGACTCCTTAGAGGTTGCTTACTAATAAAATGCTGATACAAAGCGACTTCATATCAATTTTTTCTGTATAAAAGTACTCCTTTTTGATTACATAGTAGTTTAAAGTAATTAAAGCTTCTCAAATGTCAAATTAAGCTAGACAAATCGTCCTGACGCACATGACTCAAAAATACTTCCAATGGTGTCTTGTAATGCAGTGATTTTCTGGGAATATGGTTTCTTTTAGAAGCGACACTCTGAATGAATGATTCGGGGACTTCTCTGAAGTCCATTGACTTAGGAAGCCCATCTTTACGAAGCAACCCGTTTGAATGTTCGTTCAGCCCGCGTTGGGAAGGAGTTCCGGGATAAGCAAAAAAGATCTCGATATCATTAGTATTGCTGATCGATTTCCAGTTGGAAAACTCTTTGCCACAATCAAAAGTGATGGTCTTGAAAAGGTGTGGTGGAAAAGTTTGAAACCAATGATTCAATGTAAGTTCAATGTCTTTTGCCTGTCTACCAGCGGGTTTTAAGGTAATGATTGCTTTGGATAGGCGCTCCACTAGCGTAATCACAGCACTTTTGTGCTTCACTCCAACAATTGTGTCACCTTCAAGGTGACCGAATTCTTCATCGAAATTCTGATAGCGGGCGTTTCTTTCGTGAATCGTTCTTTTGTAAGCTTGCTTACCACGTTTCTCTTGGTGTCCATTGGGTTTACGCTTCCCTTTCATTGGCAAATCCAAAATATTGAACTCATTGTTTTTGAACTTCCGATACAAAGTGCGCGCCGAGCAATCAATTATTTTCTCGCCACGACCGATGAGCACATCTGGTGGCCACCCTTGATTGACCATCTTTTGAATGTATCTTGTTTGATCATCAGGCAAGACAATGGGGCGTCTGCCGCAGCGGGATTTGTTTTGCTTGTATTGTTTGTAGTAATCCAGCGCATTCTTTCCCTGTTCCAATGCGTGATAGACATTGTAGATCGTTTGTCGAGAGCGTTTTAGAAGTCCCGCGACTTTGGAAGCGGGTTGGTGTATATGGAAATAAGACTCTATCAATACGAGTTCGTCTGGTGTAAGATGGGTGTAGGCCATTTGTGCTCACTCCTTATAATTCTTTCGACGGAACTATTTTGAGTGTAGCACAAATGGCTTTTTTCAACTGTCTAGCTTAATTTTACAATCGGCGAGTTCAATCCCTTAGATTAAATTGGTGGTTACAAGATATTTTACAACTCACTTAAAATAACGTATAGTTGGATAGTAATCAAAAGAAATAGTTAAGAAAGGAGAAAGAATGTCAATTTTATCAACAGTATTGATTGTTTTAGTAGCTTTGGAATTTTTCTATATACTATATTTAGAAACGTTTGCTACAACTTCAGACGCTACAAGTCGAGTATTTAACATGACAAAAGAAGAGTTGAAAAGCAAAGCTTTAAACACGCTTTTTAAAAATCAGGGGATTTATAATGGTTTGATTGGTGTGGGGTTATTATACAGTGTTTTTCTGTCAAGTAATCCAATAGAAATTAGTAGATTACTATTAATTTATATTATTTTAGTGGCATTATATGGCAGTATTACAAGTGATAAAAAAATTATTCTAACCCAAGGTGGTTTAGCAATTTTAGCACTCATTTCAACCTTCTTTTAAAGAAAAAAGCAAAACCACAATCAATTAAGGTTGTGGTTTTTGTTTACCTTGTTTTAATTGAACAGTATTATACTTTTCTTTGTTCAAATAACTTTGAAAATACAAGTTATCTGCATTATCATAATCTGATTTGTCATTAGAGAGATAATCTTATCGATGATTATTATGTTTTCTGGTTTTAAGTTCTACTTTCAGTTTTATAGTGATGAGAATAAAGAAATTAATCTAAATAATGTTGCAGATATTTCCTATCTTTCAGGAGATGGTGTAGAAATTAACACTCTTGAGGGTGAAAAAATTCAAGTTAACAGCTACTTAGATATAGTAAGATATTCAATTTCACATCCTGACTCTAAGTACGATAGCGAAGTTCGAAAAACAGTTGTTACGAAGAAAAACATTGAAGAAATAATTCAAAAAGACAAAAAATATAGTAAGAAGTAAAAAGATTTTTTCTAACTAAATCCAATCAATCTCGCAACGTTTCTCCCCCCGCTAGTAACACGGGGGTACCAAACTCATTGGAAATCCCTCTGATGGTTGCTACAAAAGGCTTCACGAGCATTCTTCAAAGATTCGATTTTTGTCAAAATTAGCTAAATAAAAAACCAAAAGACGTGTGAACGGACCGGCTGCCAGCGGCAGAGCCGAGTTCGTTTACACGTCTTTTTTGTGTTTTATCAAAAAAGAAACTTTTTCGAAATGAGGCGATTAAGGAGCAAATAGTTTAAGAATCTCTTACAAGTTAATTCAATTGCCTGTTGTTTCGAAAAATTGCCCTACTCAGATTGTAGTAGTAATGGAAGAGAAATCATCCATAAAGAAAATTATGAGAAATTCCACATTTTTTGGAAAATAGGGGGTTCCAAATTGTTCTTGTTAGTGAAGGGAGGAAATTTTATGCAACTGATTCGTGCACCCACTCTACTTTGTTTCAACCAATTAAAACAAAGACTAAATTCAAAATCAAAGGAGAAATACACATGTCAAAAAAATTAATGATCCAAAAAGGAACCAGTATCTCACTCAACGATTCAGAAACTGTCAATCTAGCCAGTCTACGTTTCGATCTCAAACAATTCAAACTCCCGCAACGTTTTGTTGTAGCCAAAAGTGATATTCAAATGCGGATGGAACGTGAACAGAACCATGTGGGCGAACGTGTAGAAACCGGGCTAATGACCCTCACCTTCAAAGTCTATGATCGGGCTTTTGTCGAACTGGTTCTGAATAACGGCGGAACAGAACTCGGCTCCCCGATTACCATTGTGGTCGAGCATCAAGAAGAATTACCCATTTTAGATAACTATGAAGACGGCGAGTTGATTCCCATTCGTTTTAATGGTTTAAATGTCTATCCCCGAAAAATTCAGAAAAAGTCATTTGTGGGAGAAGGTCAACCAATGATTGACACCTGGCAATTTGCAGCATTGAAAATCAGTGCCACCTCCTATCAACTAGGAGAAGTGAATGAACCAAACACACCGGCAAAGTAACGAATGTCTGATCGATTTTCTGCGTTTTTCATTACCGGATGCTTCGATGGAAAAAGTTGCGGACTTACTGGGAATTGCCCTTTCTGACTTTACTTCAGAAAAGAAAGGGAGTCCTTTTCCCACTTACGATTCTCACTATTCCTTTGCAGATATTATCATTCACCAAAGTGACCACCACCACAATCTCTTAGTAAACTTATCGGGTCAAGGGTGTCGCCAATACGAAGAATATATGTCTAGTGTGGAGGGTTGGCATTGGCAGAAATTCTTAGCCACCATTTTAAAAGCCAAAGGAACCATTACTCGTGCCGACTTGGCAATGGATTTATTTGACGGCTCCTCTCCTCCTGTATCTACTTTGCAAAAATACGTGAGGAACGGCCAACTCAGCTCTCAAAGCCGCCACTTTCGGGAAGTAAACAGTGGGCAACTACAGGAAGGCATTCTGACTGGTCATACGCTTTACATTGGCGCTCAGCCACAACTACTGCGGATTTATGACAAAAAGCAAGAAATACGCGATAAAACGGGAGAAATTGCCCAAGTCAACGAGTGGGTTCGCTGGGAATTGGAGTTAACCGATCAAAAAGCTCGGCAAGCCGTAAAAAAGCTTGCGAAAGGAATACCACTCAATACGGTAATTCGTGGCATTTTAGCTTCCCACTACAGCTTCAAGACCAAACCCAAAGGCCCCGTCAACTATCACAACAAAGCTCGTTGGCCGAACATGAAATGGTGGGATAAATTTGTGGGGGGTATTCCCAAAATCCCCTTACGTGTAGTTCGTGAAAAGCCAACCTTTTCCAAGAAGAAAGCATGGTTAGAAAATGCCACTTCGAAATCGCTCGCCATGATTTATGAAGCTTTTCTACAAGCCTATGGCCCAGAACAAGCAGAAGTTTATTTGAGAGAATTACTAGCCAAAAGAAAAGAAAAATTCACGGAAACAGATCAGACCTTTATCGAACAAAAAATACTGGAATTGGAAAATGAAGATTCTTACTAGAGAAAGGAGGTTACCTATGCACGAAGTTCAATTTTTACTGAACGATGAGCAGATGAAACAGCTAGGAAATAGTGTTTACACACTTCTTCTAAACAATGTGAATCAAGTACGACAAGATACTGCGATCGACAAACGCTATTTAACCAAGAAAGAAACTTGCCAATATCTCCATATTGCGAACAACACTTTGGATAAATGGGTCGAACAAGGACTGCCAAAAATCACGATTCAAGGTGTTGTGCGTTTTGATCGGCAAGCTATAGACGAATGGCTCCATTGCTATACTCGCTAGAAGCGGTTTATAATCAGAACGTAGTCATTCCTACGTTCTGGTTTGCGTATAAGAAAGTAGGAAGGAACATGGCAATTACTAAACTGAAAAACAACCACTACAAATTGGAGGTGTTTTACCCCAAGGAGGTGCGACAAATTCTAGGTGTCACTACCGAACGCTACCGCAAAACATTTAGGACGAAAAAAGAAGCGGAACAAGCTGAAAAAGACCTGTCTCAAAAAATTCAACGTGTGCTTAATGAAAAGAGTGCTCGTTCATTTGAATTAAACGGGCATATCAAATTCAAAGAGTTTTATGAAACAGTTTGGTTGGATATGTATATCGCTGGTTCTACTGGACGATCTAGGCAAATACCAACTGCCACAACCATTAGCAATACGAAAGATGTCTTCCGTCTTCATATTCTACCGATGTTTGGTGAATATTCCATCAAGTTCTTAAACGACAATAAAGACTTTGTGCTTCGTGCTTTGATGAAAAAGTCCCAAATTTATGCCAATATCAAAATCATCAAAAGTTACGTCAACCAGATTTTTGATATTGCGGAGCTATTAGAGTATATCGAATACAATCGGATTGAAAAAGTGATTCGGTATGTGGGTGATCCTAAGAAACAGCAACTAAAGGCGGAACGTCAGCTAAACGGTGAAGCACTGACAGCCGAAGAATTGATTGATTGGCTAGACGCAGCGAATGAGGATTACAGCAATGGTTCTCTAATCATGCAAGACTATGTTCTCTTGATGCTAACGTTGAACCTAGGGGACCGCAAGAGCGAATCCTATGCCCTTCAGTGGAAGCATATTGATTTTGAAAATGGTTATGTCAGTTTGATTCAAAGTAAGGATAAGTTTGGCAATTTAAAATCCACAAAAGGGCGCAAAGCCACGAAGTTCAAGATTCCGACATTCCTTATTAAACTATTGAAAGAATGGAAGCAAAAACAAAAGGAAGAACTGCTACAGTTGGGCATTAAACAGACGAAAGAACAATTTCTTTTCACTTATGCCAATCGAAGTGGCGAAGTAAATATTCCGGTTCATGTGGATTACTTAAATTATCGGCTAAAATCCATTCGCCGAAGACATGAGGAACTGGTTCAGACAAACCCTCACAAACTACGCCATACCTTTAGTACGTTAGCTCGTGAAGGCGGTGCAACAATGGCGCAAATTTCTCAAGCCTTAACCCATTCGGATATCAAAACGACAGAAATATACGTTAATACCCCAAATGTTGTCGATCTTTCCACTTATGAAAAATTCGAGAAACGCCTAGATGAAGCTCGAAAAGCAAAATAAATAACTATTTAAAATAACAATCAAACAAACTAAAAAGAACGATTATATAGTGTCCGACCTAGGTCTTAAAAACAGCCAATTCAAAATCTCGTACATTTTTTCGTACCTAAGCGTACAAAAAAAGACACTTCCCCAAAATCGGAAAGTGCCAGAAACGTTGATATATAAAGGATATTAACGCTTAGAGAATTGTGAAGCTTTACGAGCTTTCTTAAGACCTGGTTTTTTACGTTCTTTCATACGTGCATCACGAGTTAATAAGCCTGCACGCTTCAAAACACCACGGAAATCAGGATCTACTTCAAGCAAAGCACGTGCAATACCGTGACGAGTTGCACCAGCTTGACCGGAGAAGCCGCCACCGTTTACGTTAACTAAAACATCATATTGATCCTTTGTTTCAGTTACAACAAATGGTTGAACCATAACTTCACGTAAGTTTGCAAATGGAATGTATTCTTCTGCAGGTTTGCCGTTCATCACGATCTTACCTGTACCCGGTACTAAGCGAACACGAGCAACAGAGTTTTTACGGCGACCTGTGCCTCTATATTGAACTTGAGCCAATTTCGATCTCCTCCTAGATTAAGTTTGTGATATCCAATACTTCTGGTTGTTGAGCTGCATGTTTGTGATCTGCACCACGGTAAACATGTAACTTCTTAGCTTGTTGACGACCAAGAGTACCCTTTGGTAGCATGCCTTTTACGGACATTGCAATCAATTTTTCAGGGTCATTTTCACGGTAGTCACCAGCTGTACGAGCTTTCAAACCACCTGGATGATTGGAATGATGGTAGTAGATCTTATCTGTAGCTTTGCGACCTGTCAAAGCAACCTTTTCCGCGTTGATGACGATAACAAAATCACCTGTATCAACGTTTGGTGTAAATGTTGGTTTATTCTTGCCGCGTAAGATAGATGCAACTGTTGCTGAAAGACGTCCCAAAGGAATATCTGTAGCATCAACTACATACCATTTACGTTCTACTTCGCCTGGTTTTGCAATATATGTTGTACGCACGTTTAATTTCCTCCATTTTTATATGCATGTTTGACAAACAATAAGATTTAACGGGGCTTACTGTGGGGCAAACAATACCAAATACTATATTACGATTTTTCTAGCAAATAGTCAATTACTATTCCTGAAATTCTTCGACTTTTTGTGACAGATCACCGTAATAAACTTCTTTTAAATATAGGCCACTGGCCGGGGCAGTTTGGCGTGCTTGATTCCGATCGCGCACCTCGTATAAACGCAAGAAATCATGGACATCACGCCGTCCATTGCCAATCTCTAACAAAACTGCCACCATGATTCTGACTTGATTATACAAAAAACCATTGCCACAAAATTCAAAGATTATCTCATCATTTTCTTTATCTTCTCGCACAGTCGCTTCATAAATCGTCCGAACGTGATTTTTAGCTTGACTACCTGAGGCCACAAAGCTTGAAAAATCATGGGTCCCCACCACATCAGGTAAAGCTTCTTCGATTCGTTTTACGTCGAGTGGATATTTGTAATGTCCGGTGTAAAGACGCTTAAAAGGATTCGTATACCAGCCCCGACTCACGCGATACATGTAGCGTTTTGAATGTGCAGCATATCTACAATGAAAATCAGCTGGCACGATCTGACAGTCGACTACCTCACAATCAAGCGGTAAGATGCTGTTTAAGCCTCTTAGCATTCCTTGTGCTGAGATATCATGCGGAAAATCAAAATGCACGACCTGCCCTAAAGCATGCACCCCGGCATCGGTTCTTCCCGAACCATAGATCGTAATATATTCATCTTCTTTGCTCATCTTGTTGACGGCCTTTTCTAAAACCGATTGCACCGTACGTTGCTTTGGTTGAGCTTGAAAGCCCGCAAAATTTGAGCCATCATAGGCGAGCGTTATCATATAACGTTTCGTCATCTGTTATTCCTTTCTTATTTTCGTAACCAAACTAATAAGACGGTTACGAGTAAAAATACTATTAGCGCAAATGTGTCTTTAACAGACCAAATCATTTGACGATATTTGGTCCGGCCTGCTCCGCCTTGGTAGCCGCGCGCTTCCATCGCAGTTGCTAAATCTTCTGCCCTGTTAAATGAACTTACAAACAGTGGAATCAATAACGGAATCACAGCTTTAATCTGTTGCAACAAACTTCCTTCGCCAAAATTAACTCCTCGCGAACGTTGGGCGTTCATGATTTTTTCTGTTTCATCCATCAACGTTGGTACAAAGCGCAAGGCAATCGATAACACTAAGGCAATTTCATAAACAGGAACCTTTAATTTATTTAACGGCATCATTAAAGCCTCAATTCCATCTGCAATCTCGAGTGGTGTCGTCGTCAGAGTCAAGAGTGTTGACATGAAAATAATCAAGACAAACCGACAAAATACAAAGACGGCATTTACCAAACCAAAACTCGTGATTCTTAACGGTCCAAATTCCCAATAAACACTGCCACCCGTGGCAAAAAATAACTGCAAAATAACCGTAAACAAGATTAACCAAATCAACGGCTTAAGTCCCTTGATAAAAAAGCCTAGTTTAATCTTAGAAAGCCCTACGCATCCTAACACAAAAGCTAACAAAAAAGTATATGACTGCCAGTTATTGCACAAAAAAACGATCACGATAAAATAAAAACTCAAAAAGATTTTACCGCGTGCATCTAACTTATGCACCAATGAATCGCCATTGATATAGCGTCCTAAAATTAATTTACTCATGCCTTTTTCTCTCCTAAAATCATTTTTGCCAATTGTTTAGCCAACTCTTCGGCGCTAAGCGGTAGTTGGTCTAACGCCAAGCCGTGTTGTTGGAGCTTCCAGGCAAATTGGGTCGTTTGCGGTAAATTCAAGTGGTGCTTGGTTAACCAGCTAGGGTTGCTAAACAATTCTTTAGGAGTCGTATCTGCGATGAGCTGCCCTTTTTCTAAGACGATCACATGGTCGGCATAATCGGCCACATCATTCATCTGATGCGTGACTAAAATAATCGTGAGTTGCTGTTCACGATGCAACTTAGCAAACATTTCCATCATCTCTAAACGACCAACCGGATCTAGCCCGGCCGTTGGTTCATCTAAAATCAAAACCTTTGGCTCCATTGCCAAAACACCTGCAATCGCTACTCTGCGCATCTGTCCGCCTGACAACTCAAATGGTGATTTTTCTAAAACTTCTGCGGGTAATCCCACTAAAGCCGCCTTTTGCTTGGCAATGTCTATTGCCTCTTGTTGGCTTAAACCGAAATTTTTAGGAGCAAAGGCAATATCTTTTAAGACCGTTTCTTCAAACAACTGAGCCTCGGGAAATTGAAAAACAAAGCCCACTTCTTTGCGCAGGGCATTTAGCTCTTTACTTTTGGTTTGCGCATCGATCCGTCTACCATTGACGCTTAAGCTACCGTCTGTTGGCTTTAAAAGCCCGTTTAAATGCTGAAGTAACGTTGATTTGCCACTTCCAGTATGTCCGATGATTGCCGTATAACTGCCTTCTTTAATCTCTAAAGACAACTCTTTTAACGCCACATGTTCAAATGGCGTATTTTTTTGATAGGTATAACTTAATTTTTCAAGACTAATTGACATATCCATTCGACCATTCTTTCTTCATCTAAATACTGCTCTAAAACCTCGACCCCGTTATTTTTCAAGGCTTGCTTTAATTTTTCGGGATACGGCACATCTAAACCAAGCTCGATTAGCTCTTGGCCACGCGCAAAAATCTTAGCCGGTTGATCGTCTGCCACAATCACCCCGTCATCTAACACGATAACTCGATCGGCCAAGGCTGCTTCATCGATATCATGCGTAATCGAAATCACGGTAAAACCTTTTTCTTGGTTGAGCTTACGCATCAAGTCGATAATCTCGTGGCGTCCCTTAGGATCAAGCATACTCGTCGATTCATCAAAAATCACAATTTTAGGCTGTAAGGCCAAGACTCCCGCAATCGCCACCCGTTGTTTTTGGCCACCAGATAAGCGGACCGGTTCGTGTTTGGCAAAAGCTTGCATATCAACCGCTTTTAACGCTTCATTTACGCGTTTAACCATTTCAGAGCGTTCAATCCCTTGGTTTTCTAGGCCAAAGGCAATATCGCCCTCGACATCTGCGCCAACAAATTGATTATCCGGATTTTGAAAGACCATCCCAATCTTTTTTCGAATCTCCCAAACACTTTGCGCATCGAGTAGTTGTCCATCAACAAAGATTTGACCACTTTGCGGCACCAACAACCCGTCAATTGCCTTAGCCAATGTTGATTTGCCACTACCATTATGTCCAATCAAAGCGACCCATTGTCCTGCTTTAATCTGTAAATTAATATTATTTAAGGTTTTTTTAGGTGCTTTAGGATAGCTGAAGCATAAATCCTTGATTTCAATTATTGCACTCATCTCATCTGTACCTTTCCATAGTCTAATAGTTTTATCATACCATATTCAGCTGTCTGATTAACTTAAAATAATAAAAAAGTACTTTTATTTACAAAAAAAGATAGGTATTCACTTACGAATACCTATCTTTTCACTTTATACCCACGATTATTTGAAGATAAAAAAATCACTTTCCATGACGAAGTGTTCCCGTTCCCCGCTGGACACGGTACTTAGGACTAGACTCGGTGTTACCCAACATCGTAACGCCCCGTTATCGCCATGAAAGTGACAATTTTTTTATTTAGCTATTGGATTAGTCTACTAATTCAAGCACAACCATCTTAGCTGCATCGCCGCGACGTTGTTCCATCTTGAGGATACGTGTGTAACCACCGTTACGTTCCTTATAACGAGGAGCTACGTCATCGAATAATTTTTGTAAAGCTGTTTGTACAACAACTTTGTCATCATCTTCTTTAACATCAGCAACAACATCCATCAAGAATGCAGCAGCACGACGACGAGAAGCTAGATCACCTTTTTTACCTAAAGTAATCATTTTTTCAACGAAACGACGTACTTCTTTAGCACGAGTTTCTGTTGTAACGATTTTACCGTTAACAATAACGTCTGTTGTTAAGTTACGTAACATTGATTTACGGTGTGCACT
This sequence comes from Ligilactobacillus sp. Marseille-Q7487, assembly GCF_949152225.1. Lineage (NCBI taxonomy): Bacteria > Bacillati > Bacillota > Bacilli > Lactobacillales > Lactobacillaceae > Ligilactobacillus > Ligilactobacillus sp. Marseille-Q7487. The sequence goes on along the minus strand of NZ_CASCJC010000001.1, from coordinate 350,771 downwards.
TGTACGACCTAATTTGCGGTAAGCCATGAACAGATTCCCTCCTTTAGTTGAAAATATTAATCATCATGACGTAAGGATAGCCCTAAAGCTTCCAACTTGTTCTTAACTTCTTCTAAAGACTTGCGTCCGAGGTTACGAACCTTCATCATATCAGCTTCGGACTTATTAGTTAATTCTTGTACAGTGTTGATACCCGCTCGCTTCAAGCAGTTGTATGAACGAACAGACAAGTCTAACTCTTCAATCGTCATTTCAAGCATCTTTTCTTTATGAGTTTCTTCTTTTTCAACCATAATTTCAGCATTCTTAGCTTCATCGGTTAAATCAACAAATAAAGTCAAATGTTCAGTCAAGATCTTTGCAGATAAACTGATTGCTTCGCTTGGTGTGATTGAAGCATTTGTCCAAACATCAAGTGTTAATTTGTCATAATCATTTTTTTGACCAACACGTGTTTTTTCTACTTGGTAGTTGACACGTTCGATCGGGGTATAAATAGAGTCGATTGCTAAAACGCCGATTGGCATATCGTCTGCTTTAGCCTTGTTTTCTGTTGCGGAAACATAACCACGACCCTTGTTAGCAGTCATCCGAGCATGGAAAGAAGCTCCTTGAGCTACTGTACAGATGTAAAGATCCGGATTTAGAACCTCAACACCGCTGCCTACTTGAATGTCGCCAGCTGTTACTTCCATAGGACCAGTTACATCAATTTCTAATGTTTGAGCATCTTCAGAATCTAACTTTAAGGCAACCTTCTTCAGATTCAAAATAATAGCTGTTACATCTTCTAAAACGCCTTCCACAGTGGAAAACTCATGCAACACTCCATCAATTTGGACATCTGTAATAGCAGCACCTGGTAAAGAAGATAGCAAAATACGGCGTAAAGAATTGCCCAAAGTTGTACCGTAACCACGTTCTAATGGTTCGATGACAAATTTACCGTAGTTTTCATTTTCTTCAATTTTGTGAATTTTTGGTTTTTCAAATTCGATCATTCTTATCTTTACCCCTTTCAAAACGTAACGTGCAATCTGGTGAAAACATTATGAGTTCTTTCTCAAAATGAAAACTGACCCACATTAAACACGACGGCGTTTTGGAGGACGGCATCCATTATGAGGAACTGGTGTAACATCCTTGATAGATGTAACTTCAAGACCAGTTGTTTGAAGAGCGCGAATTGCTGCTTCACGACCAGAACCTGGGCCTTTAACTGCAACTTCTACAGTCTTCATGCCATGATCCATTGCGCCTTTAGCAGCTGCTTCTGCAGCCATTTGAGCAGCAAATGGAGTAGACTTACGAGAGCCCTTGAAGCCTAAAGCACCTGCTGATGACCATGCTACGGCGTTACCATGAACGTCTGTAATCATAACAAGTGTGTTGTTAAATGTTGAATGAATGTGTGCAACGCCGCTTTCGATATTCTTTTTCACACGACGCTTGCGTGTTTTCTTAACTGCCATGAAATAGCTAACCTCCTTTTACAATAAAATTATTTCTTCTTACCTGCAATTGAAATTGCTGGGCCTTTACGTGTACGAGCGTTGTTCTTGGTATTTTGACCACGAACAGGCAAGTGACGACGGTGACGAAGACCACGGTAAGAGCCAATTTCTGAAAGACGCTTGATATTTAAGGAAACTTCACGACGTAAGTCACCTTCAACTTTGATCTTATCAACAACAGCACGGATCTTATCTTCTTGATCTGCTGTTAAATCGCGAACGCGAACATCTTCAGAAACACCTGCTTCAGCCAAAACTTTCTTAGCTGTGGAATTACCGATTCCGTAAATATAAGTTAATCCGATTACGATACGCTTGTCGCGTGGTAAATCGATACCTGCAATACGAGCCATTACAATTACACCTCCTAATTAATTATTATCCTTGACGTTGTTTGTGCTTAGGGTTATCACAAATAACCATAACGCGACCTTTGCGCTTGATTACTTTGCAATGTTCGCACATTGGTTTAACTGATGGTCTTACTTTCATGAATTATACCTCCTAAATAGTTTTGAAGTACAATCTATTTAAAGCGATAGGTAATGCGACCCTTAGTCAAATCGTAAGGGGACATTTCAACAGTAACCTTGTCTCCGGGCAGAATACGAATATAATTCATGCGGATCTTACCGGAAACGTGTGCTAGAATTTCATGCCCGTTTTCGAGTTCAACTTTGAACATCGCATTTGGCAACGTTTCTTTGATCGTACCCTCAATTTCAATCACATCATCTTTCGCCACGCAAAAGTACCTCCTTAAAAATTGGTTTGAAAACTTTACACGTAAAAATGTGAGAAGCTTTTACGGAGTCCCACCTTTTTCCGCAAGTCCGCTTGTCCTAAAAAAGGGCAAACTGGGCCTATTGAAAAGATAAACCTGAATTATCATACCATAGCCAAGGCGTTTTTACAAGCCTTATTGCTAAAAAATGCTAATTCAGGTTGTTTTTTTATTATTTTAGATTATCTAAGATTGCTTTGACATCTGCAAAAACTTTATCGATATCTTGATTACCATTTACTTCATTTAAAATACCTTTTTGTGCATAAAAATCAAGTAATGGTGTATTCATCTTGATGTTAACATCCAAGCGGTTCTTAACTGTTTCTGGTTTATCATCTTCACGTTGATAAAACTCATGACCACCACAACGATCACAGGTACCTTCTTCTTTAGTTGGATTAAATACCTTGTGATATGTTGCCCCACAATCCCGACAAATATAACGACCTGTTAAACGTTCCATCAATGATTCAGGATCAACATGAATGTTAATCACACCAGCTAATGGTTTGCCTAATTGTGCACCAATTTCTTCTAAAGCTTGTGCTTGCGCCATGTTACGTGGGAAACCATCTAATAAGAAACCATCTTTAACATCATCTTGTGCTAAGCGTTCCTTAACGATTCCGTTAGTAACTTCATCGGGTACCAATTCACCTTTATCGATATATTTCTTAGCTTCTATACCCATTGGAGTTTGATTTTTAATTGCAGCTCTAAAAATATCTCCGGTTGAAATATGTGGAATCTTGTATTCGTCCACGATTTTTTCGGCTTGTGTGCCTTTACCTGCACCAGGTAGTCCCATTAACATGAGATTCATTGCCATAATGAACATCCTCCAAATATTTTATAATAATAACTACTATATTATACCTTAAATTTGCTACAACAACCAAAAAAAGTTGGTTCAAACAACAAATTGTTTAAACCAACTTTCAAAAGTTTTATCTGATAAAACCTACATATTCACGTTTCATCATCATACCGTTAATTTGACGCATTGTTTCTAAGGTTACCCCCACAACAATCAAAAGACTTGTACCACCTAAACCGATGGATTCATCCAAGCCCCAAATTGCTGCAGCTAATAGCGGAATTAAAGCCACTAAACCTAAGAACAAAGAACCTACTGAACTTAAACGCATCAACAAACCTGTTACATACTTTTCAGTTTCTTTACCCGGCCAAACCGAAGGAATATAACTACCTTGTTTTTGTAAGTTTTCAGATAATTTTTCTGGATTAACTTGCACAAAAGCATAGAAGAATGTAAACAAGATAATCAATACAGTATACAATGTCATACCAGGTGCTGTTTGCATGTTAAAAATCTTAGTCATTACTTGATACCAAGTATCTGCACTATGACTTTGTGTAAAGGCCATCAAGATAGCTTGTGGCGTTGCAATAAACGAACTAGCAAAGATAACTGGAATAACCCCAGCTACATTGACCTTCAATGGAAGGTATGAGTTTTCGCTAGCACCGGCTAATCTTCTTGTATATTGAATTGGAATCTTATAGCTTGCTTGTTGTACATAGGTAACAAAGGTTACGATGATTAAGATAATTACAAACAATGCTACACAATACAAGATTGGTTTCCATAATTCAGCAGTTGGTACTCCTAAAAATTGTTCGTTGAAAATCTTATGAATGCCTGTTGGAATACGTGCAACGATTCCGGCCATAATAATCATTGAAATCCCGTTACCTAAACCACGTTCGGTAATCATATCACCAAGCCATGTTGTAAACATCGTACCGGCCGTCAAAATGATACCGATAGTCACGTATGTTTGTACACTTGGATCTTTAACTAAATTCAAACTACTTAAAGTGTTAAAACCAGCAGTGATTCCGATTGATTGTATAAACGCGAGCACGATCGTCAAATATCTTGTCACTTGATTAAGTTTACGACGACCAACTTCCCCTTGCTTGCTCCATTCCACAAAACGTGGCACGATGTCCATTTGTAACAATTGGACAATGATTTGAGCGGTAATGTATGGAGAAACTCCCATCGCAAGAACGGAATAATTTGTTAAACCGCCACCACTAAAAGTATTCAAGATACTAATTAACCCTGAAGATGCAACGCTAGTCAAAGCCTTAGCGTTGATCCCAGGGACGGTGATATAAGTGCCTAAGCGAAATACAATCAAGACACCTAAGGTAAATAAGATTTTTTGACGGATCTCTTTTACAGCAAAGGCATTCTTCATTGTCTTAAGCATCTTATTAAATCACCTCAGCTTGTCCGCCTGCTGCTTCGATAGCAGCCTTTGCAGATGCAGAGAACTTATGAGCTTTCACAACAAGTTTCTTGCTCAATTCACCATTACCCAAAATCTTGATACCGTCTTTTTCATTTTTAACAAGACCAGATTCTACAAGCAATGCTGGTGTTACTTCTGCACCATCTTCAAATTTGTTTAATGTGTCTAGGTTAACAATCGCATATTCTTTGCGGTTGATGTTGTTGAAACCACGTTTTGGCATACGACGGAACAATGGCATTTGTCCACCTTCAAAGCCCAAACGTACTTTGCTACGAGCCTTTTGACCTTTTTGACCACGGCCAGCAGTCTTACCGTTGCCAGATGAAGTACCACGACCAACACGGTTGCGTACTTGGCGTGAACCTTCACTTGGTTTTAATTCATGTAATTTCATCAGGTTGGCACCTCCTTATTAAACTAAATATTGACTATTTAGCCAATTCAACGTCCACTAAATGATTGATTTTTCTGATCACACCACGCATAGCTGCATTGTCAGGAACGACAACAGAGCTGTTTACACGTCCAAGACCTAAGCCTTTAACGATGTCGCGTTGGTTTTGAGGACGTCCAATGACAGAACGAACTAAAGTAACTTTTAAGTTAGCCATGAAATTGTCCTCCTTACTTAGCTAAGTGTTGAACAGTTACGCCACGTAAAGCAGCAACTTGTTCTGCACTCTTCATTTGTGTTAAACCATCCATTGTAGCACGTACAACGTTGATTGGTGTGTTTGAACCTAATGATTTACTTGTCACATCAGCAACACCTGCAAGTTCCATAACGGCACGAACCGCGCCACCAGCAGCAACCCCAGAACCGGCTTCAGCTGGTTTCAACATGATACGACTACCGCTGTATTGACCGATAACTTCGTGAGGAAGTGTTGTTCCAACCATTGGAACTTCGATTAAGTTCTTACGAGCAGCATCAACGGCTTTACGAATAGCTTCTGGAACTTCTTGAGCTTTACCAGTACCAAAACCTACGTGGCCATTGTGGTCACCGACAATCACTAAAGCGGCAAAACGCAAGCGACGTCCACCTTTAACAACTTTTGTGATACGGTTAATCGCAACAACGCGATCTTCTAAATCTAATTGAGCTGGATCAATAAAAGCCATAAACGTTATTTCCTCCTTTTCCTAAAAGTCTAAACCATTTTCGCGTGCAGCTTCAGCTAAAGCTAACACACGTCCATGATAAAGGTATCCACCACGGTCAAATACAACTTCTTTGATACCTTTGTCCAAAGCACGCTTTGCAACAACAGCACCAACTGAAGCAGCTTGTTCAGTTTTTGTGCTGCCGCTTACTTCACTGTCTAAAGTAGAGGCACTAACTAGCGTCACACCCGCTACGTCATCAATAACTTGAGCGTAGATGTTTTTGTTTGAACGATAAACATTTAAGCGTGGGCACTCAGCAGTACCAGAGATTTTACCACGGACACGTGTATGACGTTTTTGACGTGTCTTATTCTTATCTGGTTTTGAAATCACAATTTTCACCTCTTAGATTAATTTTATCAGCGAGTTACGCTGCGTTTTTATTATTTACCAGTCTTACCTTCCTTACGACGAACAAATTCACCAACATAGCGAATACCTTTGCCCTTGTAAGGTTCTGGTGCACGAGTTGCACGAATACGCGCAGCAACGTCACCAACAACTTCTTTGCTGATACCAGAAACGATGATTGATGTTGCAGAAGGTGCTTCAAACTTCACGCCTTCTTCTTCAGCAAATTCAACTGGATGGGAGTAGCCAACGTTTAATACAAGTGTGCTACCCTTCATTTGTGCACGGTAACCAACACCACGAAGTTCAAGTTCTTTCTTGAAGCCTTCAGATACACCAACTACCATGTTATGGAAGTTAGCACGAGTTGTACCATGTAATGCTTTTGTCTTATTATCTTCAGCAGAACGTTCAAATGTTACTTGATTACCTTCTACTTTGATTGCAATCTTGTCAGAGAATTCACGAGTTAATTCGCCTTTAGGACCTTTAACAGTCACTACGTTGCCGTCTTGTTTAACTTCAACGCCAGCAGGCAATTCAACTACTTTAAAACCAATACGACTCACGAGATGGACACCTCCTTACGGTTAAATTATATTACCATACGTAAGCGATAACTTCGCCGCCGATTTTCTTAGCGCGAGCATCTTTATCTGTCATAACACCTTCAGATGTTGATAAGATAGCAATACCTAAGCCATTTAAAACCTTAGGAACTGCATCTGCTTTTACGTAAGAACGTAAACCTGGTTTTGAGATACGACGAATACCAGAGATTACGCGTTCATTGTTCTTTCCATATTTCAAGAATACGCGGATGATACCTTGCTTGTTATCATCAATATATTCAACATCGCGTACGAAACCTTCATTTTTAAGGATTTCTGCGATGTCACGCTTGATTTTTGAAGCAGGTACTTCTACTGATTCGTGCTTTGCCATGTTAGCATTGCGCACGCGTGTTAAGAAGTCTGCAATTGGATCAGTCATGACCATGTTTTTGCCTCCTTTACATGTCTATTGTTGGATTACCAGCTAGCCTTTTTCATGCCAGGGATTTGACCCTTATGAGCAAGATCTCGTAGGCAAACACGGCATAACTTAAACTTACGATATACAGAATGTGGGCGGCCACAACGTTCGCAACGTGTATATTCTTGTGTTGAGAACTTAGCAGGACGCTTATTCTTTGCAATTTGTGACTTTTTAGCCAAGTGTGTAACCCCCTCTTATTTAGCGAATGGCATTCCAAGCTGTGTCAATAATTCTTTGGATTCTTCGTCAGTATTTGCAGTTGTAACGATTACGATATCCATACCACGAACTTTATTAACATTATCAAAATCGATTTCAGGGAAAATCAATTGTTCACGTACACCCAAAGTGTAGTTACCGCGACCATCGAAGGCACGCTTACTTACACCGTGGAAGTCACGCACACGTGGTAATGATACAGAAACCAACTTGTCTAAGAATTCGTACATGCGTTGGCCACGTAATGTAACCTTTGCTCCGATAGGCATACCTTCACGTAAACGGAAGCCAGCGATTGACTTTTTAGCTTTTGTGATAACTGGTTTTTGACCAGAGATCAATGTCAATTCTTCAACAGCTTCATCCAAATTCTTAGCGTTGCTTACAGCATCACCCACACCCATGTTGATAACAATCTTATCAACCTTTGGTGCTTGCATGATAGATGTGTAATTGAATTTTTCCATTAATGATGGAACGACTTCTTTTTCATATTTTTCTTTTAAACGGTTAACCATGAAGAAAGTATCCTCCTTTCCCTAACTACTTATCTAAAGTTTCACCTGTTTTTTTAGAAACACGGACTTTCTTACCATCTTCTACCTTGAAGCCAACACGAGTTGCTTCGTTGTTAGAAGGATCGATGAGCATAACGTTAGAAACATGAATTGGTGCTTCAACTTCAACAATCCCACCATTAGGATTTGCATTAGTTGGCTTTTGATGCTTCTTAACGATGTTCACACCTTTAACGATCACACGGTCTTTTGCTGGGAAGACTTGTTCTACAATGCCTTCTTTACCTTTATCTTTACCTGCGATAACTTTAACTTTGTCATTCTTTTTAACGAACATTCTTTATGTGCACCTCCTTGCCAGATAGATGGTTATTATAATACTTCAGGTGCTAAGGAAACGATCTTCATGAAGTTTCCGTCACGTAATTCACGAGCAACTGGCCCGAAAATACGTGTACCCTTAGGTGATTTGTCTTCACCGATAATTACGGCTGCATTTTCATCAAACTTGATGTATGAACCGTCTGGACGATGTGTACCAAACTTTGTACGAACGATAACAGCTTTAACTACATCGCCTTTTTTGACAACGCCACCTGGTGTTGCTTGTTTAACAGTAGCAACGATGATGTCACCGATATTTGCAGTCTTCACACGGGAACCACCCAAAATCTTGATAACCAAGATTTCACGAGCACCGGAATTATCAGCGACTTTCAAACGACTTTCTTGTTGGATCACAGTATGTGTCCTCCTTTCGTTATTAGATCAGAATACGAATCAGTGCAAAATGTTATCCTTTAGATTAAAGAATAACTGCTTTTTCAACGATTTCTAATAAACGGAAACGTTTTGTAGCTGACAATGGGCGAGTTTCCATGATTTTTACGATATCTCCAACTTTTGCTTCGTTGTTTTCATCGTGAGCTTTGTATTTTTTGGAATACTTAACACGTTTGCCGTAAACTTTGTGGTTGACATAAGTTTCAACAACAACTGTGATTGTTTTATCCATCTTGTCAGAAACGACACGTCCTTGATAGACTTTGCGTTGGTTACGACCTTCACTCATGCGCGATTAGCCTCCCTTTCGTATTCTTATTTGTTTAATTCTGCTTGACGCAACGCTGTTTTGATGCGTGCAATCGATTTACGAACTTCCTTCAAGCGAGCAGTATTTTCTAATTGACCGGTAGCTAATTGGAAGCGTAAGTTGAATAATTCTTCTTTATATTGCTTTTCTTTTTCAAGCATTTCAGCAGTGGTTAATTCATTTAATTCTTTAGCCTTCATTTGATTCGCCACCTACTTCCTCACGTATTACGAACTTAGTCTTCACTGGGAGCTTGTGGGAAGCTAAACGTAAAGCTTCGCGAGCAACTTCTTCTGAAACGCCGGCGATTTCAAACATAACTTTACCGCGCTTAACAGGAGCTACCCAACCTTCAGGAGCACCTTTCCCGGAACCCATACGAACACCAATTGCTTTAGCTGTGTATGATTTGTGAGGGAAAATTTTAATCCAAACTTTCCCACCACGCTTCATGTAACGAGTCATAGCGATACGAGCAGCTTCGATTTGACGGTTTGTAATCCAATGAGATTCAGTTGCTTGCAAACCGTATTGACCGAATGTTACTTCCTTACCGCCTTTTGCTTCCCCGCGCATTTTACCACGGAATTCACGACGGTGCTTTACACGTTTTGGTACTAACATAGATTATTTCCCTCCTTTGCTATTTTCTTTCTTAGCTGGTAAAACTTCACCACGGTAGATCCAAACTTTAACGCCTAATTTACCGTAAGTTGTGATTGCTTCTTCCCATGCGTAATCAATATCAGCACGTAAAGTATGCAATGGAACAGTTCCTTCTGAGAAGCGTTCTACACGGGACATATCTGCACCGTTCAAACGGCCAGCAACTTGAACCTTGATACCTTTTGCGCCTGCACGCATTGTACGTTGGATTGCTTGTTTCATAGCACGACGGAATGCAACACGGTTTTCTAATTGTTGTGTGATGCTTTCGCCAACTAATTTTGCATCCAAATCAGGTTTCTTGATTTCCACAATGTTGATGTGGATTTTCTTACCTGTTAAGTTGTTCAATTCTTTACGAAGTTTTTCTACTTCAGATCCGCCTTTACCGATAACCATACCTGGTTTTGCAGTATGGATAGAAACGTTAACACGCTTTGCAGCACGTTCGATTTCTACGATAGAGACAGAAGCGTCGGCTAATTTCTTTTGAATATATTGACGGATTTTCAAATCTTCGTGTAAGTTTGCAGCAAAATCTTTTTCTGCATACCACTTGGAGTCCCAATCACGAATGATTCCGACACGTAACCCAGTTGGATTTACTTTTTGACCCACGCGTTATCCCTCCTTATTTTACAGATACAACTACTGTGATATGACTTGTGCGTTTGTTGATTGGAGAAGCAGAACCTTTTGCACGAGGACGGAAACGTTTCAAAGTTGGTCCTTCGTTAACATAAGCTTCGCTTACATATAAATCTTCAACATCTAAGTCAAAGTTATTTTCAGCGTTTGCGATCGCGGATTTTAAAACTTTTTCAATAAGATATGCACCAGATCTTGGTGTATAAGCCAAGATCCCTAATGCTTCAGCAACACTCTTGCCACGGATAAGATCGATCACAAGACGGGCTTTACGTGCAGGGATTCGAACTACGCGAGCAGTTGCTTTTGCTGATGTGATTTGTTCAGCCATTGGTATTTTCCTCCCTTAGTATTATTTTCTACCTGTCTTCTTATCGTCAGAAGCATGACCATGGAATGTACGTGTTGGTACGAATTCACCTAATTTGTGGCCAACCATATCTTCTTGGATGTAAACAGGAACATGCTTACGACCATCGTATACAGCGATCGTGTAGCCAATGAAACTAGGGAAGATCGTGGAACGACGTGACCATGTCTTAATAACAGATTTCTTTTCTTGATCAGCTTGTGCTTCAACCTTCTTCATCAAATGAGCATCGACGAAAGGTCCTTTTTTCAAACTACGACTCAAAGTTTGTCCTCCTTTCGGATCAAACCACTAAGCGGCAAAGGCTAAGTGATTATTTCTTGTTACGTTTACGTACGATAAATTTATTAGAACGAGCTTTCTTAGAGCGTGTCTTGTTACCAGAAGTCTTCTTGCCCCATGGAGACATTGGACTTGGACGACCAACAGGAGCTCTACCTTCACCACCACCGTGTGGGTGATCGTTAGGGTTCATTACAGAACCACGAGATTGTGGACGCTTGCCAGCCCAACGAGAACGACCAGCTTTACCGATGTTAATCAATTCGTGTTGTTCATTACCAACAGCACCAATTGTTGCGCGGCATGTAACAAGAATCATACGAACTTCACCAGAAGTTAAACGAACGATTGCGTACTTGCCTTCTTTACCAAGTAATTGAGCTGATGTACCAGCTGAACGAACTAATTGTCCACCTTTACCAGGTTTTAATTCAATGTTGTGGATAACTGTACCGACAGGAATATCAGCTAATGATAAGCAGTTACCTACCTTAATATCTGCATCCTTACCGGATTGAATTGTTTGGCCAACTTCAAGACCTTTAGGTGCAATGATGTATGATTTCACACCATCAGCATAAACGATTAAAGCGATGTTAGCTGAACGGTTTGGATCATATTCGATTGCTTTAACGACTGCAGGAACGTTATCTTTAACACGTTTGAAATCAATCAAACGGTATTGACGTTTGTGACCACCACCACGGTGACGTACTGTGATACGGCCGTATGAGTTACGACCAGCTGTCTTGCTTTGAGATACAAGCAATGACTTTTCAGGTTTTGTCTTTGTGATTTCAGCAAAGTCAGAACCTGTCATATTACGGCGACCGTTAGAGGTTGGTTTGAATTTCTTGATCCCCACTATGTTTCCCTCCTATTGATAGATATAATTATTCTTCGTTGAATAATGTAATTTCTTTAGAATCAGCAGATAAAGTAACGATTGCCTTACGACGCTTCTTTGTGTAGCCTTCGTAACGACCCATGCGTTTCTTTTTGCCTTTAACATTCATAACATTAACTTTAGCAACTTGCACACCAAAGATTTCTTCAACAGCATCTTTGATTTGGTACTTTGTTGCGCGTGTGTCAACGTCAAATGTGTAACGTTTGTTGTCCATATCAGCCATAGATGCTTCGGTGATAACTGGACGTAAGATTACATCGCGTGCTTCCATTATGCAAGAACCTCCTCTACTTGAGAAAGAGCTCCTTGAGTGATGACCATCTTGTCGTTGTTAACAACGTCTAAAACGTTCAAGCCTTTTGCTGGGATAACTGTTACGTTTGGTAAATTACGTGCAGCTAAAGCAGCTAACTTGTTGTCATCTTCAAGAACTACTAAAACTTTGGATTTAACATCTAAGTTACTTAAAACTTCTGCAAATGCCTTTGTCTTTGGTTGTTCGAAGCTCAATGCATCAACAACTACTAAGCTTTCATCTAAGACCTTTTGGGAAAGGACAGACTTGATAGCCAAACGACGAACTTTGCGTGGAAGTTTGTATGCGTATGAACGTGGTGTAGGACCAAATACGGTACCGCCACCTACCCATTGTGGTGAACGGATAGAACCTTGGCGAGCACGACCTGTACCCTTTTGACGCCATGGTTTGCGGCCACCACCGCGCACAGCACTTCTATTCTTAACAGCGTGTGTACCTTGACGTAATGATGCGCGTTGCATGATCACTGCGTCAAATACTACATTGTTGTTTGGTTCGATACCAAAAATAGCGTCATTTAATGTAACTTCACCATTCTTGCTACCATCTTGTTTAAATAATGCAACTGTAGGCATGTTTAAATTTCCTCCCTTCCTCTATTATTTTACTGTACTCTTGATTGTAACGAATGACTTGTTTGCGCCAGGTACGTTACCCTTGATCAAAAGTACGCCATTTTCTGTATCAGCTTTAACGATTTCCAAGTTTTGGATCGTTACTCGATTGCCACCCATACGTCCAGGTAACACTTTTCCAGCAAAGACGCGGTTAATGATTGAACCCATTGAACCAGGTCGACGATGGTAACGAGAACCGTGAGCCATTGGTCCACGACTTTGTCCCCAACGTTTGATATTGCCTTGGAAACCATGTCCTTTAGACGTACCTGTTACGTCTACGTTGTCGCCAGCTTCGAAAATATCAGCCTTGATTTCGTCACCGACTTTGTATTCTCCAAGCTCAACATCGCGGATTTCACGAACGAAGCGCTTAGGAGCAGTATTTGCTTTTGCTGCATGACCTTTAGCAGGTTTGTTAGCTTTGACTGCACGTTGGTCGTCGAAACCTAATTGAACAGCTTCGTAGCCGTCGTTTTCCACAGTTTTAACTTGTAAAACAACGTTAGTACCAACTTCAACAACTGTTACAGGAACTAATTCCCCGTTTTCAGTGAAGACTTGAGTCATCCCTACTTTTTTTCCTAAGATTCCTTTAGTGGTCATGAGTACACCTCCAATTAATTTTATTTTTTAGTTTAATATTATAATTTGATTTCGATATCTACACCAGATGGTAAGTCAAGCTTCATCAAAGCATCAACTGTCTTAGGTGTTGGATTTACGATATCAATCAAACGCTTGTGTGTGCGCATTTCAAATTGTTCACGAGAATCCTTGTCCTTATGTGGTGAACGGATAACTGTATATAAAGTACGTTCTGTTGGCAAAGGAATTGGACCAGAAATTTGAGCACCTGTTCTCTTTGCTGTTTCCACAATCTTGTCTGCGGATTGATCTAAAATGCGATGTTCGTATGCTTTAAGACGGATACGAATTTTTTGTTTTGCCATCTTGTTACCTCCTTCGTCTATTTTAAAAATAAGACTAGCTCCGTGGAAATTACCGATACGCTCGTGGCAAAGCATCCGGGTGTGTCGCAACCTTCCACATCATAGCTTATTAATAAGTTAAACAACTAAATCATGCACCTGTCCCTTGCACAGGTACTTATCCATAATACCGCAAACTGATTTTAGATGCAAGAACTTTTTTAGTTTTTTTTCAAAAAAAGAGCGTTATATTAAGCTTCTTGAATCTTGAATTATATGCCAATAAGATTTTCTAACTTTTTTTCAGAAAATTCTCTTTACCTACCAGACTTTATATTCTATTATTACTATAAACCAAGTGAAATCTAAGGAGTTTTTAATTTATTATGAAAAAAGCATTATTGGTTATCGATTATACTAACGATTTTATCGCATTAGATGGGGCTTTATCTTGTGGTCAGCCCGGATTAGAAATTGAAGATAAAATTTTAAGTTTAATTGAAGAATACTTTGCTAATGGCGATTATGTCATCTTTCCGACCGATTGTCATCAAGCTAATGATCCTTATCATCCCGAAACAAAGTTATTTGCCCCACATAATCTCCAAGGTTCTAAAGGACAACAACTTTACGGTAAAATCGGCACGTGGTTTGCGCAACACCAAGATAGTCCACAAGTCTACTATTTTGATAAGAACCGTTATTCAAGTTTTCAAAATACTAACCTGGATAACTTTTTGCGTGAACGCCAGGTCAACGAACTTTGTTTGACTGGAGTATGCAGTGATATTTGCGTTTTACATACCGCAATTAGCGCGTATAACTTAAACTATCAACTAGTAATTCCAAAAGATGGAATTGCTAGCTTTGACCCAGATGGTCATCAATGGGCGCTTAGACACTTCCAAAATGCTTTAGGAGCCCAGAGCATTTAGTCTATATAATAAGGAGAGTTTTTTTATGAGTTATTCTTTAGTTTGGAATCTAGATACTATTTTCCCTGGTGGCAGTGCCTCAACTAAGCTACAAGAACGCTTAGAATTGTTGGATGAACAAATTGCTACTTTTACTACGGCAGTCAATGCTTTTGATGCCGCTTTGGCAGATGTTAACGCCTTACAAGAAATCATCTCTTTAGATGAACAAATCAGTGGCGGACTTGAACAATGTGGTACCTTTATCGAAGCTTTAAATTCTGCTAACACCGCAGATCAAAAAGCCAAACAATTAACCGGTACTTTGGCTGCTAAATTACCCGCTTATCAATTAGCAGCCAACATTTTAGCTACCAAACTAGGTCAAATTCAAGCAGATACATGGGAAACTTTAACTTCTGGTGCACTAAGTCAAATCGCCTTTCGCTTAAACGAAATCCGCAAAGATGGTGCTGATTTATTGCCAAGTGAACAAGAAAATATCATCAATACCTTGAGTCTAGATGGCCTAAAAGCTTGGAGTCAACATTATGATACCATCGTGGCCCAAATCAAGATTACTACTGTACTTGATGGTCAAGAAACCCAATTATCAGCTGGGCAAGCCTTTAACTTGATGATGAGTTCTGATGATTCAGCCTTACGTCAAGAACTTTTCAACAAATGGGAAGCCGCTTGGCAAAACTATGCTCCGTTATTTGCCGATACTCTTAATCATATCGATGGATTTAGACTATCCGACTACAAACTTCACAATGTCTCGGATCATTTACAAAAGGCCCGTGAGTATAACCGCTTAAGTCAAGCAACTTTAGATCAAATGTGGGCAACAATTGCACAAAACAAGCAACCTTTCGTAGACTTCTTAAATTGCAAGGCTAAACTTCTAGGCAAGGAACAAATGTGCTGGCAAGACCAAGATGCGCCTGTGACAGTTGGTGATTTTACAACTAGACGCTATAGTTTTGATCAAGCCGCTGACTTTATCATTGAAAATTTCGCTAAATTTAGTCCTAAGATGGCCTCTTTTGCAAAAGAAGCCTTTGAAAAAGCTTGGATCGAAGCCGAAGATCGCCCTGGCAAGCGCCCTGGTGGATATTGTGCTGGCTTACCTGAAACAAAAGAATCGCGTATCTTCATGACTTATGGCGAATCCGTCAATGAAGTTGCAACCCTAGCACACGAATTAGGTCATGCCTTTCACAGTAGCGTGATGTGGGATTTACCGCATCTCAATCAACAATATGCAATGAATGTTGCTGAAACAGCAAGTACTTTTGCTGAATTGATTGTTGCCGATGCCACCTTAAAACAAGCAACTAGTCCGGCTGAAAAGCTCAATTTATTAGACGTTAAAATTCAAAATGCTATTGCAATGTTTATGAACATCCATGCACGCTACATTTTTGAAAACAACTTCTATCAAGCTCGTCAACAAGGCCTTGTTTCTGCCGATGAATTAAATGAAATGATGGTATCAGCTCAAAAGCAAGCCTATGCTAACAGCTTAGCCAACTATCATCCACTATTTTGGGCTGCTAAGTTACATTTTTACATTGATGACGTTGCCTTTTATAACTTCCCATATACTTTTGGTTATCTCTTTAGTTTGGGAATTTATGCTAAAGCCTTACAAAGCGAAACTTCATTTGAAGACCAATACATCGCCTTGTTACGCGACACGGCTAGCATGAACACTGAAGATTTAGCTAAAAAACATCTAAATGTCGATTTAACCAAACCCGATTTCTGGCAAGCCGGTATTGATATGATTGTCAAAGACATCGAAGAATTTATTACCTTAAGCAAAGAATTTATCTAATTAAAAAGCGTTGGTCAAGTGCCAACGCTTTTTAGTTATCTCAAAGCTATAGCAAAAATTAGTAATAAGCCGATTTCCCAAACTTTTTTAGCCTAACACCTTACCGGCTAATTTCTAAACAAAAAGTCCTCTTTACTAGAAATTCCAGCAAAGAGGACTTTAATAGTTTTAATTTATCTCAAAAATTAGGCGTTGCCACCATTTTTCTTGATGATTTCTTCTTGGATTGACTTAGGCACAGCTTCGTAATGATCCATTGTCATTGTGAAAGTACCACGACCTTGTGTAGAAGAACGTAATGTTGTTGCATAACCAAACATTTCTGATAATGGTACAAATGCATTAACAACTTGTGTATTACCACGGGCTTCCATACCTTCAACACGACCACGACGAGCAGTTACATGACCCATAACATCACCCAAGTTATCTTCTGGAGCGATGATTTCAACTTTCATCACTGGTTCTAAGATTACGGCACCAGCCTTAGGAGCTGCGTTACGTAATGCTAAGGAAGCAGCAACCTTGAAGGCAGCTTCACTAGAATCGACATCATGGTAGCTACCATCATATAACTTAGCCTTAACATCGATTAATGGATAACCAGCTAAGACACCGTTTTGCATAGCTTCTTTCAAACCTTGTTCAACTGATGGGATGTATTCACGAGGAACAACACCACCAACGATTGCATCTTCAAATTCGAAGCCTTTACCTTCTTCGTTTGGTGTAAATTCAATCCAAACATCACCGTATTGACCTTTACCACCAGATTGGCGAACAAATTTACCTTGAGCGGAAACTTGTTGTGTAAATGTTTCACGGTAAGCAACTTGAGGTGCACCAACATTAGCTTCAACCTTGAATTCACGTTTCATACGATCAACCATGATATCTAAGTGCAACTCACCCATACCAGCGATCAATGTTTCACCAGTTTCAGGGTTTGTTTCAGCGCGGAATGATGGATCTTCTTCAGCAAGTTTTTGTAAAGCAACATCCATCTTGTCACGGTCTGCTTTAGATTTTGGTTCAACAGAAACTTGGATAACTGGTTCTGGGAATTCCATAGATTCAAGAATCAATGGGTTCTTAGGATCTGTTAAAGAGTCACCTGTTGTTGTATCTTTCAAACCGATAGCAGCAGCGATATCCCCAGAGAATACTTCAGGAATTTCGTTACGATGGTTAGAGTGCATTTGCAATAAACGACCTACACGTTCACGCTTGCCTTTAGTTGCGTTCAAGACATATGAACCAGCTTCTAAAGTACCTGTGTAAACACGGAAGAATGTTAAACGACCAACAAATGGGTCTGTTGCAATCTTAAATGCTAAACCAGCAAATGGTTTTTCATCATCAGCAATCAAATCGATTTCTTCATCTGTGTCAGGGTTTGTAGCAACGTATGGCTTAACATCTAATGGAGATGGTAAGTAATCGTTAACCCCATCAAGCATCATTTGCACACCTTTGTTCTTGAAAGCAGAACCTGCAAAAACAGGGAACATATCAAGGTTCAAAGTTGCACGACGGATAGCTGCTTTCAAATCTTCTTTAGAGATTTCTTCGCCACCCAAGTATTTTTCCATGATTTCTTCATCAACGTCAGCAACTGCTTCGATCAATGCTTCACGACGAGATTCTGCTTCTTCCTTGTATTCTTCAGGAATTTCAACAGTTTCCCATTCTGTTCCTAATTCATCGGCATCATAAAGATCGGCTTTCATTTCAATCAAGTCAATAACACCTTCAAAGTCTTCTTCAGAACCGATAGGCATTTGAACTGCCACAGCATTTGCTTGAAGACGATCCTTGATTGTGTCACATGAATAATCAAAGTTAGCACCCATCTTATCCATCTTGTTAACAAAAACGATACGTGGAACACCGTATGTTGTAGCTTGACGCCATACGTTTTCTGTTTGTGGTTCAACACCGGATTGCGCATCCAAAACAACTACCGCACCGTCAAGAACACGTAATGAACGTTCAACTTCGATTGTAAAGTCAACGTGTCCTGGGGTATCAATGATGTTGATTCGGTTTTCTTTCCATTGAGCTGTTGTAGCAGCAGATGTGATTGTGATACCACGTTCTTGTTCTTGTTCCATCCAGTCCATTTGGGAAGCACCATCATGTGTTTCACCAATCTTGTGGATCTTACCTGTATAATACAAGATACGTTCGGTTGTAGTTGTCTTACCAGCATCGATATGAGCTACGATCCCGATGTTACGTGTTTTTTCCAATGGGAATTCACGTTTGTTTGCCATTGAGAATTTCTCTCCTTCCAATTTTAAATACCTATATTGATAAGCGACCCGGTTATAAACCGTTCACTTTTATTATATTACAGAGTTGCGCTAAAAAATAGCACCTTTTCTTTTGGCTTTATTCAAAAAAATGACCATTATAGGATTATTGCAACCATATAACAGCCATCTTTTAACAAATTACCAACGATAATGTGCAAATGCACGGTTGGCGTCAGCCATCTTGTGTGTATCTTCACGTTTCTTCACAGATGCCCCTGTATTGTTAGCTGCATCCATGATTTCTTTAGCTAAACGTTCGGACATTGTGTGTTCACCACGTAAACGTGAGTAGTTAACTAACCAACGTAAACCTAATGTTGTACGACGTTCTGGACGAACTTCGATAGGCACTTGGTAGTTAGAACCACCAACACGGCGAGCCTTAACTTCAAGTACAGGCATGATGTTTTTCATTGCTTCTTCAAACACTTCTAATGGATCATTACCTGTTTTTTCCTTAATAATATCAAATGCATCGTATAAAATTTTTGAAGCTGTCCCACGCTTACCATCTAACATTAAACGGTTGATTAAGCGAGTAACCAATTTTGAGTTATAAATTGGATCTGGAAGTACTTCACGTTTTGCAACGGCACCTTTTCTTGGCATCTAAAATGACCTCCTCAAATACTTGTTACTTTCTCATTTATTTAGTGTTATTTTTGTCTAATTATTTCTTAGGCTTCTTAGCACCATACTTGGAACGACTTTGTAAACGACCATCAACACCGGCTGTATCCAAAGCACCACGAATGATATGGTAACGAACCCCAGGTAAGTCTTTTACACGACCACCACGGATAAGAACAACGCTATGTTCTTGTAAGTTATGACCGATACCAGGAATGTAAGCTGTAACTTCGATCAAGTTGGACAAACGAACACGAGCATACTTACGCAAAGCGGAGTTAGGTTTCTTAGGTGTCATTGTACCAACACGAGTAGCAACCCCACGTTTTTGAGGTGCAGCGTTGTTTGTTTGAACTTTCTTGTAACTGTTATACCCAAAGTTTAAAGCTGGGGAATTAGATTTTGAACCTTTAGATTTACGACCTTTACGAACTAATTGGTTAATTGTAGGCATCTAAAGCTTCCTCCTTCCTTATTTCATAATGTTTTTAAGTACACACATCCAGGAGTTTCATTTTTTCGTTTAAAAAAATAACGTCCCAATGTACGTTTTACGTGTGCTAACCTGCTCACAGCCAGCACGATCTTGAATTTTTCAAGAGAACTGTTCACATAAAGCACCTTAAACAGAGTAACATGTTTTAACCTTAAATGTCAAACACTTTTCAAAAATTATTTCATTTTTTTCGTACTTATGTCTAGAGGTGATTTTATGTTGATCAAAAGTTGTTTTTTATTCTTATATGGTAGCTGTCTTGCTTCGTTTGCTTGTTGTTTTGCTAAGCGCTATGCTACCAATACTTCTATTTTAAATCCCCCTTCTTATTGTGATAATTGTCATCATCGTTTAACCTTTTGGCAACTCATTCCGATACTAGGTTATTTATTACAGAGGGGACATTGTCATTTTTGTCACGCTAAAATTTCTAAGCTAAGCACTTTTTGGGAATTATTTTGCGGACTAACACTTGCGTTTTTAGGAAATCAACTAGCTTACATTCATTGGCCTTTATTATTAGCTTTATTTTTTTGGTGCTTGTGTTTGAGTTTGCAAGATTACTATACTCAAACCGTTGCTAGTGAGCTATTGTATTTTGGTGGCTGCTTTATTTTGCTTTGTGGTATCAAATATTGTTATTTTAGCTTACAGACGCAATGGTCCTTACTATTAATCTTAATTGTTTTATTAGGCTCTTTGAGTTACTTAGGCAAACTTGGAAGTGCAGATGTCTTTTTTATCTTAATTATCGCTTGCTTACTTGGCTTTTTTTATACTATTTACTTGTTATTATTAGCTTGTATTTTAGCCGTGTGCTATTGCTTTTGGCAACACAAACACCAAATTGCTTTTATTCCATTTTTAAGTAGCGCCTTATTATTGCTTTTGTTTTACTTACGTTTTAGTTAACACAAAAAAGCCTAGGTTAAAACCTAGGCTTTTTTGTGTTATTTATCTTCTACTGTATATTTAGTGTTTGGATCAAAATCTTTAGCTACATCTTCAGTTGAACGAACACTATTAGCGGAATGTCCAATTGTTTCTGGTACAATATCACGATATTTCTTCATACCAGTACCGGCTGGAATAATCTTACCGATAATAACATTTTCCTTCAAGCCAACTAATGGATCATTCTTACCACGAATAGCAGCATCAGTTAAGACACGTGTTGTTTCTTGGAAGGAAGCAGCTGATAAGAAACTGTTTGTTTCCAAAGCAGCCTTGGTGATTCCAAGTAAAACAGGACGTGCTGTCGCAGGAATACCACCACTAATTAAGGTATCTTTGTTGCGATCTGTAAATTCGCTAATATCCATCAATGTACCTGGCAACATCGAAGTATCACCTGGATCCATGATCCGCACTTTTTGTAACATTTGACGTGTCATAATTTCAATATGCTTATCAGAGATATCTACCCCTTGCATACGATAAACTTTTTGAACTTCAGCCAAAATATAAGTTTCTGTTGAAAGTACATCACGTACCTTAATTAATTCTTTTGGATCGATTGAACCAACTGTCAAGGCTTCACCACGATGAATTTGATCGCCTTCTTTAACCTTCAACACAGCTGTAAATGGTAAATCGTAAGTCTTTTCTTCGATTTCACCTTGGATCTTGATACGTTTAACTCGTTCAGCTGAGTTTTCTTCTACCGAAACAACAGTCCCAGTTACTTCACTGATATCTGCATGACCTTTTGGATTACGTGCTTCAAATAACTCTTGCACACGAGGAAGACCTTGCGTGATATCTCCACCAGCAACCCCACCGGTATGGAAGGTACGCATCGTCAATTGAGTACCAGGTTCACCGATAGATTGAGCAGCCACGGTTCCGACTGCTTCACCGACTTCAACATCATCACCAGTTGCAAGGTTTCGACCATAACAACGTTCACAAACACCATGACGTGTATTACATGTAAATGCTGTTCTAATGGTTACCATTTCAACGCCTGCATCGATTACTTTTTGAGCCATTTCTTCATCCATCAAAGTATTTGCAGGTACGATTACTTCACCAGTGTTTGGATCAACAACTGATTTCATCGTATAACGTCCTAAAATACGATCATACAATGGTTCAATCATTTCATTGCCTTCACGAATTGCAGTTACATCTAAACCACGATCGGTTCCACAATCAACTTCACGAATGATTACATCTTGTGCAACGTCAACCAAACGACGAGTCAAGTAACCAGAGTTAGCTGTCTTCAAGGCCGTATCGGTCATCCCTTTACGAGCACCGTGTGAGGAAATAAACATTTCCATCACAGACAAACCTTCACGGAAGTTTGAGATAACTGGTAATTCCATCGTCTTACCGTTAGGCGCAGCCATCAAACCACGCATACCGGCTAACTGTGTAAAGTTAGAGATGTTCCCACGTGCACCCGAATCACTCATCATTTGAATTGGGTTTGATGGATCCATCTTTTCAATCAATTTGCCTTGGATATCGTCTTTAGCCTTATTCCAAATAGCAATTACACGGTTATAACGTTCATCTTCTGTGATTAACCCACGTCTAAATTGCTTAGCAACCGTTGCAACATCTTTATGCGCTTGTTCGATGATGGCTGGTTTTTCTTCCAAGTCAGTCACATCGACAATCCCCACCGTCAAACCTGACTTAGTTGATTCATAGTAACCTAAATCTTTCATTCTATCCAATAACTCAGCAGTTTCAGTCACCTTGTAGTCTTTATAAACTTGAGCAATGATATCGGATAAGAATCCTGACTTAAATGGACCAACTAATGGTTGATTTGCCAAGAATTCATGAATATCTTGTCCTGGTTCTAAGAAGTATTTATCAGGTGTCTTGACTTGCAAGTTTTCTTGGGTAGGTTCATTTAAATATGGGAAATCTGGTGGCAAGATTTCATTAAAGATTGCCTTACCAGCAGTCGTTACCAAGATACGTTCTTTTTGCCAATCAGTAAATGGTGTTCCCTTAGCAGCCAATGAAGATGCTTGTAAACCAATACGTGTATGCAAATGAACATAGTTATTTTGATAAGCTGTTCGAACTTCGTTGACGTCTTTGAAGATCATACCTTCGCCTTCGCGTCCGTCTTCTTCTAAAGTAATATAGTAATTACCAATCGTCATATCTTGTGATGGTGAGATAATTGGCTTACCATCTTTTGGTGCTAAGATATGGTGCGCTGCTAACATCAATAAACGTGCTTCTGCTTGAGCTTCAGCTGACAAAGGAACGTGAATAGCCATTTGATCCCCGTCAAAGTCGGCGTTATAAGCTTCACATGCTAATGGATGCAAGCGCATAGCCTTACCATTAACTAGTTTAGGTTCAAATGCTTGAATCCCTAAACGGTGTAACGTAGGGGCGCGGTTTAATAATACTGGGTGTTCTTTGATAACATCTTCTAAAACATCCCAAATATCTTCATCACGACGATCAATCTTGCGTTTAGCATTCTTGATGTTTGATGCCATTTCACGCGAAACTAATTCTTTCATCATAAATGGTTTGAACAATTCAAGTGCCATTTCATGTGGAATACCCATTTGGTTAAGTTTAAGCTTAGGACCAACGTCGATAACCGAACGACCAGAATAGTCAACACGCTTACCTAACAAGTTTTGACGGAAGCGTCCTTGCTTACCTTTAAGCATATGTGATAAAGACTTAAGTGGACGGTTACCCGGTCCTGTAACCGGACGACCACGACGTCCATTATCAATTAATGCATCAACAGCTTCTTGCAACATCCGCTTTTCGTTTTGAACGATGATACCTGGTGCATGTAATTCTAACAAACGTTGTAAACGATTGTTACGGTTGATAACACGGCGATACAAATCATTCAAGTCAGAAGTTGCAAAACGTCCACCTTCTAATTGAACCATTGGACGTAAATCTGGTGGAATAACAGGAATTGTTTCCATTACCATCCATGCTGGATCATTACCAGAAGATAAAAAGGCTTCTAACATGTCTAAACGGCGAACTGCTTTAGTTCTTTTTTGACCAGTTGCTTCCTTTAATTCTTCTTTTAATTCAGCACATTCTTTTTCAAGATCAATATCTTGCAATAAAGTTCTAATGGCTTCAGCACCCATGCTAGCTTTGAAGCCTTGTCCATATTCTGCACGCTTGTCACGATATTCAGCTTCTGTCATCAATTGTTTCTTTTCAAGTGGTGTATCACCTGGATCAGTAACAACGTATGAAGCAAAGTAAATGATTTCTTCTAAGGCACGTGGACTCATGTCTAATACTAGGCCCATTCGACTTGGAATTCCTTTGAAATACCAAATATGAGTTACAGGTGCTGCTAATTCGATATGTCCCATACGTTCACGGCGAACTTTAGCACGAGTCACTTCAACCCCACAGCGATCACAAACGATTCCTTTATAACGAATACGTTTATATTTACCACAGGCACATTCCCAATCTTTAGTTGGACCAAAAATGCGTTCATCAAACAAACCGTCTTTTTCTGGTTTCAATGTACGATAGTTAATAGTTTCTGGTTTTTTAACTTCTCCATAAGACCAACTTCTTATCTTATCTGGTGAAGCCAAACCGATTTGCATACTATCGAATTTATTGACATCGATCAAAGGACCGACCTCCTTTATAAGATTTCTTGACGTTAGTTTCTAAATTCTTCTTATTCTACAGTTGTTTCTTCGGTTGTAGTAGTCTTTTTAGCTTCTTCTAGGCTTTCTTGGACTTGTTTAACAACATCTTTTACAGTTTTAGTATCATCGTCATCATCATCCATATCGCGTAATTCGATTTCTTGATGAGCATTGTCGAGAACTTTCATATCTAAGCCTAAAGCTTGTAATTCTTTGACTAACACACGGAAGGATTCTGGTACGCCTGGTTTTGGAATTGGTTCACCCTTAACAATTGCTTCATAAGTCTTAACACGTCCAACAACATCATCTGACTTGTAGGTTAAGATTTCTTGCAATGTATAAGCAGCACCATAAGCTTCCAAGGCCCAAACTTCCATTTCCCCGAAACGTTGGCCCCCAAATTGTGCCTTACCACCAAGTGGTTGTTGAGTAACTAAGGAGTAAGGTCCAATTGAACGAGCATGAATCTTATCATCAACCATGTGAGCGAGTTTCATGTAATACATCACACCAACAGCTACACGATTATCAAAGGCTTCACCGGTACGACCATCATAAAGCACAGTCTTACCATCACTTGGTAAACCAGCTTCTTTTAGTGCACCCCAGATATCTTCATCACGTGCACCATCGAAAACTGGCGATGCAACATGGATACCTAATTTGCGTGCCGCCATCCCTAAATGCAAGTCTAAAACTTGTCCAATGTTCATACGGGAAGGCACACCCATTGGTGAAAGCATAATATCGATTGGTGTACCATCTGGCATAAATGGCATATCTTCTTCTGGAATAACAACAGAAACAGTCCCCTTGTTACCATGACGTCCAGCCATCTTATCGCCAACTTGCAACTTACGTTTTTGTGCGATATAAACACGCACCATTGGGTTAACACCTGGTGCTAATTCATCGCCAGATTCACGTGTGTAAATCTTAACAGCTTGAACAATACCGCCACCACCATGTGGTACACGCAATGATGTATCACGAACTTCACGTGCTTTTTCACCAAAGATTGCGTGTAATAAATGTTCTTCTGCTGTCAATTCAGTTACACCTTTAGGAGTAACTTTACCAACTAAAATATCACCGTCTTTAACTTCTGCCCCAACACGAACAATCCCAAATTCATCTAAGTCTTTCAATGCATCTTCACCGACATTTGGAATTTCACGTGTGATTTCTTCAGGTCCTAATTTAGTACCACGTGCTTCAGATTCATGTTCTTCAATATGAATAGAAGTATAGACATCTTCTTTAACTAAACGTTCATTAATAGCAATCGCATCTTCGAAGTTATAACCATCCCAAGTCATAAATGCAATCAATGGGTTTTGACCTAAGGCTAATTCACCTTGTTCCATGGATGGACCATCGGCTAAGACACTATCTGCTTCAACTCTTTCACCAACACGTACAATCGGTGTTTGGTTGTAGTTCTTACCACCGTTTGAACGACGGAATTTCATTAATTTGTACTTATCTAATGTACCATCTTCACGACGAACACGGACTTCACGTGCATCCACATATTCAACAATTCCATCATGATCTGCAATCAAAGCTACCCCAGAGTCGTGTGCAGCTTTGTATTCAATCCCCGTCCCAACAAGTGGTGCATGTGGTTGAATCAAAGGCACAGCCTGACGTTGCATGTTAGCACCCATCAAAGCACGGTTAGAGTCGTCGTTTTCTAAGAAAGGAATACATGCTGTCGCAACCGCAACAACTTGTTTAGGTGACACGTCCATGTAGTCAACTTTATCAATTGAAACTTCGATATTGTCATCACGATGACGTGCCATAACAACTTCATCTACGAATGAGCCGTCTTCGTTTAATGGTGAATTAGCTTGCGCTACAACATAATTATCTTCTTCATCAGCCGTCAAATAGTCAATTTTATCGGTAACTTTGTGCGTTTCCCAAGAAACACGACGATATGGTGTTTCAACAAAACCATATTTATTAACGCGTGCATAAGAAGCCAAATTATTAATCAAACCGATGTTAGGACCTTCAGGTGTTTCAATCGGACACATACGACCATAGTGTGTGTAATGAACGTCACGAACTTCGTAACCGGCACGATCACGCGTTAAACCACCTGGCCCTAAGGCTGATAGACGACGTTTATGTCCTAATTCACCTAACGGATTGGTTTGATCCATGAATTGGGACAATTGGGAACTACCGAAAAATTCTTTAATAGCTGCTACAACAGGACGAATATTAATCAATTGTTGTGGTGTCACCGTCATAGTATCTTGAATTGACATTCTTTCGCGTACGACACGTTCCATTCTTGTCAAACCAATGCGGAATTGGTTTTGCAACAATTCACCAACGGAACGAATACGACGATTTCCTAAGTGATCGATATCATCTGTGCTACCAAAACCTTCTTGAAGATTTAAGAAGTAGTTAATAGATGCAATAATATCGGCTGGAGTAATGTGTTTATATTTAATATCAACATTAGCGTTACCAATCATGTTGATTACTTTTTCAGGATCTTTTTCAGAGTAAACTTTGATGATTTGAATTGTCATCGGTTCTGTAACTACCCCATCTTCTGCTGGATGGAAAGTTACGGTCTTGAAGTCATCACGTTTCAAGTATGGTGCTAATTTTTCCATTACATGCTTATCGATAACTTCATCTTTTTGAACTAAAATTTCACCTGTATCTGGATCAGCTAAAGTTTCAGCAACACGCGTATTCAATAAACGTGTCTTCAAATCAAGTTTCTTGTTAATTTTGTAGCGGCCAACTGGTGCTAAATCATAACGTTTTGGATCAAAGAAGCGTGCTGTTAACAAACTTCTTGAAGATTCAGCAGTCTTTGGTTCACCTGGACGTAGACGTTCATAGATATCTTTTAATGCTTCTTCAACACGTGTGTCATCTGTGTTTTTATAGATATCTTTTTCTAAAGTATTCATCAAGCAGTCAGTTTCACCTAACATTTCGATGATTTCACTATCGCTACCATAGCCCAAAGCACGAATCAATTCGGTCAATGGTAACTTACGTGTCCGATCAATACGTACATAGGCAATATTTTTAGCATCTGTTTCATATTCCAACCATGCACCACGGTTTGGAATCACAGTTGTACCGTAGTTTTCACGTCCGTTCTTATCTAATTCAGAGTTAAAATAAAC
Organism: Ligilactobacillus sp. Marseille-Q7487; assembly: GCF_949152225.1. NCBI lineage: Bacteria > Bacillati > Bacillota > Bacilli > Lactobacillales > Lactobacillaceae > Ligilactobacillus > Ligilactobacillus sp. Marseille-Q7487. Next base: position 323,044 of record NZ_CASCJC010000001.1, on the reverse strand, counting down.
CCCTGGTGAACGAACAAGCTGGGAAACAATAACACGTTCAGCACCATTGATAATAAAAGTACCTTGACGTGTCATTAATGGGAAATCACCAAAGAAAACATCTTGCGACTTGATTTCTCCAGTTTCATGATTGATTAAACGTAATGTTACGTGTAATGGTGCTGAATAGTTAGCATCATGTTCACGTGCTTCATCTACCGAATACTTAGCTTCAAGTAATTTATAATCAACAAATTCCAAAGATAAGTTGCCTGCAAAGTCTTCAATTGGCATGATATCTTCAAACATTTCTCTTAAACCTTCATCTAAAAACCAATTATAAGAGTCTGTTTGAATTTCAATCAAGTTGGGCAGATCAAGAACTTCTTTGATACGAGAATAACTTCTACGTTCACGGTGCTTACCGTATTTTACTATGTGTCCTGCCAAGTTGTTCACCTCTCAAAAATTTTTCTGTGAAGTCTGAAAGTTACTGAAAAAAACAAATATTACATTTTTGTTACAAAACAATTTTCTAGTACTTTTCAGTGAATTTTTGGCAAAAAAAAACCAAAAACAGATTCAGTTGAGTCACCAACATTCACTATTTTTGCTTCTTTACCAGTCTGTGTGGACAATATATCACACAGATTTATAAATTCACAGTTTTATACTGAAAGTATTTTACCAAGATTAAGCAAAAATGTCAACCTTACACTTACAAAAAAGCCAGCGTATTTTCATACACTGACTTTCAAAAGTTATTTACTATTTAAAATGATCTTACCTTGTTTAGCTCCAAGTGTCACCGTTTGCCCCCCGGTAATCTCGCCAGCTAACAAAGCTTCACTCAACTTATCTTCAACCTGTTCTTGTAAGGCCCGGCGTAACGGTCTTGCACCATATTCTGGATCATAGCCAGCTTTAGCAATTGCCACAAGTGCTGCATTGGTTATCTTTAATTTAATATCTAACTTGGCTAATCTAGCAACCAATTGTTGGCTTAGTAACTTAACAATTTGTTGTAATTGCTTTTCGTCTAAAGTATGGAAAATCACAGTTTCATCGATACGATTCAAAAATTCTGGTCTAAACGTCTTTTTCAAAACCTCTTTGATTTTAACTTCCATTGCTGCTTGATCTGCCAATAAATCGCCTTTACCAAAACCAACCGTTTTTTCATCACGTAAAGCTGTCGCACCTAAATTAGATGTCATGATGATAATCGTATTTTTAAAATTAATCTTGCGTCCTTTAGAATCAGTCAAATATCCATCATCTAAAACTTGCAATAATAAATTAAAGACATCAGGATGCGCTTTTTCGATTTCATCAAGTAAAACCACCGAGTAAGGATGATTGCGAACCTTTTCTGAAAGCTGCCCGCCTTCGTCATAACCAATATAACCTGGAGGAGCACCAATCAAACGACTCGTATTATATTTTTCCATATATTCACTCATATCAATTCGAATCATCGCTTCAGGTGAACCAAAGATTTCATTTGCCAGCGTCTTAGCCAATTCCGTCTTACCTACACCTGTAGGCCCTAAAAACATGAACGAGCCTATTGGGCGGTTAGGATCACTCAACCCACTGCGTGCACGCCGTAAAGCCTTTGCTACGGCCTTGATAGCCTCGTCTTGGCCAATCACATGTTGATGTAAAACCTTTTCTAAATTTAATAGTCTTTGGGCTTCACTTTTAGATAATTGGCTAACTGGAATCCCAGTCCAATTTCCGACAACTTCGGCAACATCTTTTAATGTGACTTTCGCTTGCTTGGTTTTTTTGTTCTTTTTAAGTTGCTTAACTTGTAAGAGTTCTTTTTCTTCTTGCAAATCTTTTTCTTGTTTACGTAACTTAGCTGCTAACGTAAAATCTTCATTTGCAAAAGCTGCTTTTTTCTCTTGCTGTACGCTATATAATTTTTGTTTAATTTGTACTAATTCCTGATTTTTAGGCATTTTTTGAATGCGTACTCGCGCACTAGCTTCATCGATTAAATCAATAGCCTTATCGGGTAAAAAGCGATTTGTAATATAACGATTTCCCAACTGAACAGCTGCTTTTAATGCCTCATCTTCAATTATTACATTATGATGTTTTTCGTATTTAAAACGAATACCTTGTAAAATTTCTAAACATTGCTGTTCACTCGGTTCTTCCACCATTATGCTAGCAAAGCGACGTTCTAATGCTGGATCTTTTTCAACATACTTTTGATATTCATTTAAGGTAGTTGCTCCAATTACTTGTACTTTACCTCTTGCAAGTGCTGGTTTTAAAATATTAGAAGCATCGATAGCACCGTCTGCTCCACCAGCACCAATTAACGTGTGTAATTCATCAATGAATAAAATAACATTGCTATCTTTGATTACCTCAGCAATAATCTTTTTCAATCTATCCTCAAATTCACCACGATACTTAGTGCCAGCTACAAGCGTCCCCATATCCAAAACCATAACACGCTTTTGTTCTAAATTTTCAGGAACTTCGCCACGCACAATATGTTGTGCCAACCCTTCTGCGATTGCCGTTTTACCAACACCAGGTTCACCTAAAAGAACTGGATTATTTTTGGTGCGACGACTTAAAATTTGAATCACGCGTTTGATTTCTTTATCACGTCCAATCACTGGATCAATTAAATCTGCACGTGCCATTTCATTTAAATTACTTGCCAATTCATCCAATAATGGAGTTTGTGACTTTGGAAGTGCATTTAATTTTTGTTTGCGTAGCTCTTGTATTTGCTGTCTTTGCTTTGTATTAAGCAATCTAGTGCGTTCTAAGTTACGATAAAGTGAGCGTTTAACATTTTTAGGATCAACATTTAAATTCAGCAAAATTCTCGCAGCTAATGTATCTTGATTTTCCAAAATTGCAATTAATATATGCTCTGTTCCAATCAATTTATTACCAAATGCTAACGCTTGTGTACTTGCACGTTCTAAAATTCGTTTAGTACGAGGAGAATAAGGCAAGTAATCAGTGATTTCTGACTTCAAAGAACCTTGACCGATAATCCGATCAATTTCTTGTGCAACATCCGTCGACTT
>NZ_CASCJC010000001.1:132500-312500 GCF_949152225.1 Ligilactobacillus sp. Marseille-Q7487 | reverse complement strand
GTTCACTAAATTGACTCACAATTTCTTTAGCTGTACAGTAAGCACGTTTTTGTTGACTAGAATAAACTTTAGCAAAATCTACATCAACTAAGTATTGACCTACTTTACGTGCATTCACTAAACTTTCTGCCAATAACGCCGAATCAACCGTTCCTCCTTGGAATCTATTTTGCAAATTATATTCGGTCATTCCATGACGCACTAAATAAAATTTAGTCATAACCTTCACTCCTAAACAAATTCTTTCTTTAAGATTTTAACACTTTTTAAGTACTAAAAAAACAGCATGTGTCTAAACACATACTGCTCTTTGCTTTTATTTAGTAATTTTATCTAAACCACCCATATATGGTCGTAATACTTCCGGAATCGTTACTGAGCCATCTTCATTTTGATAATTTTCTAAAATTGCAGCCAATGTACGTCCAACCGCTAAACCTGAACCATTCAAAGTATGCACAAATTGTAATTTACCATTTTCGTCACGATATTGGATATGCGCACGTCTTGCTTGGAAATCTTCACAATTAGAACAGCTTGAAATTTCACGGTAGGTATTTTGTGCTGGCATCCAAACTTCTAAATCATAAGTTTTAGCTGCACTAAAACCCATATCTCCAGTTGAAAGTGTAATCACATGATAAGGCAAGCCAAGTTTTTCCATGATATTGCCAGCATTTTTTGTCATTTTTTCTAATTCTTCATAAGATTGTTCTGGTTTAGTGTATTTAACCATTTCAACCTTGTGGAACTGATGCATTCTAATCAACCCACGTGTATCGCGACCTGCACTACCTGCTTCTGATCTAAAACATGGGCTTAATGCTGTAAAGTTAACTGGTAATTCTTCACTTGGAATTACTTCATCACGATAATAGTTGGTCAAAGGTACTTCAGCAGTTGGAATTAAAGTCATACTTTCCCCTCGCATTTGGTAAACATCTTCTTTAAATTTAGGAAATTGACCAGTGCCATACATTGAATCATCATTAACCAAATAAGGCGTAATCATTTCGGTATATCCTTCTTTAGCGTGTTCATCTAACATGAAGTTATACAAAGCACGTTCTAACCGAGCACCTAATCCTTTATAATATACGAAACGTGCCCCGGATACTTTAGCACCTCGTTTAAAATCTAAGATTCCTAAATCTTCACCGATATCCCAATGAGCTTTTGGTTCAAATGAAAATTCACGCGGCGTACCAACCTTATAATTTTCGACATTTGCTTCTTCATCTTCACCTACAGGAATTTGTGGATTAGGCAAATTAGGGATACGTGCAGCCATATCGTAAACTATTTCATTAACTTCATTGATTTTTTCGTCTAATCCCTTAATCTTACCACCAACTTCACGCATTTGAGCAATTTGTTGGCTTGCATCTTCTTTATTGCGTTTAGCTTGGGCAATTGCTTCTGAAACAGTATTTCGTTGCATCTTTAGGTTTTCTGCTTCGACTAATAAGTCTCGACGCAACTTATCTTTAGCCAATAATTCGTCAATTGTAGCACCTTTAACCCCACGTGTTGCTAATCTTTCTTTTACTTCAGCTGTGTTTTGTCGAATCATTTTGATATCCAACATGATAATCTCTCCTTTGTAAATGAAAATAAAAAGCCTTCTCATCCCTTCACTGGGACGAAAAGGCTTTAGTCTTCCGCGGTACCACCCAAGTTCGCTTTTGCGCACTCATTTATAAGCTAACGGTTTTCCCGGACGGCATTACCCGTCGACACAATTTGCTGGAGTTTTCAGGCATCATGGTTTGCAGCAACCACCATGTCTCTGTTGCGCCTTACTTATGGCAAATTTTGGTGTCATCCATATTCTTAATACCAATCATAATATGATTTATACAAAAGTGCAAGTTAGATTTTATGAAACTCAAAGTTTTTCAACCAATGTTTATCTTTTGCTAATTTAATAATCACAAACACCATAAACAAAGCTGCTCCGATAAAATCCATCCATAAATCTCCCATAGTATCTAACAAAGCAGCGCGACCAACTAACGGCTTACCAGCTTGCATATAGCGTTGTAAATTCATCCCAAAACTATCACATGTAAATTCATAAAATTCCCATAACACTCCGCCTAAAACCCCAAATGCTACACCATACAAATAAACAAATGATCGCGATAAGCGAAAAATGATATCTTTAGGTAACATTGCTCCAAGTAACGACAATCCAAAAGCACTCACTAACGGGCCACTAAGCAAATGCAAACCTTTATCCCAATGAGCAACAATACTATAAAAATGATTAACTGTTCCTAAATAAACGGACCCATAGATGAATAATAAGAAAAATAAATAAATGACATCTGGTAATGAAAATTTACCTATTTTCGCAATAATTCTAGGCAAAAAAATCAATCCTAAACCTAAAACAATTTCAAAGGCTAAAAACCACGTTGCACTAGCTTGTGCTTGGGATTGTTGTAAAGCTTGTAAAATCGTCGCTATCAATGAATAAAGCATCGATAAGGTCACAAAAAGTAACACTATATTTAACAAACTCATCTTTTTCATCAATATACCTCCACAAAAAAATCTGCCCTTGACTCGATTATGAGTCAGCAAGCAGACTTTTTCAAGCAATATGCTGTTGTCAAAATTAGTTTGTAAAACCGTACTTCTTGTTGAAGCGATCCACACGACCATCGGCTTGTGTGAATTTTTGACGACCTGTGTAGAATGGATGAGAATCACTGGAAATTTCTACACGGATTAATGGGTATTCTTTACCTTCAAATTCAACAGTTTCTTTAGAAGTCTTTGTTGAACCAGATAAAAACTTGTAACCAGTTGCTGAGTCCATGAAAACTACTTCATGGTATTCTGGATGAATTCCTTGTTTCATTAGTATTTCGCTCCTTTGCCCTGAACCATTTGCTGCTTCAGAGTTATTCTGTGTGTCTTACAACACTCACCATCATAACATGAATGAATTTTTAGCGCAATCATCTTTTTTTGTTTTGCGTAGAATTTTGTAAAAGCGTTACACATTGACAAAATTGTTCATTATCCTTAGTCTTTTGCAACATTGCAAAAATCTTTTGCGTAGCTTTTTCAGGATCATCATCAAAATTTTGTCGTACATAATACACCACTTCACGTACTTTTGCATCAAACAGTAATTCTTCTTTACGCGTGCTTGACTTTTGTAAATCGATTGCTGGAAAAATACGTTTTTCTGCTAATTGCCGCAACAAATGCAATTCTTGATTTCCCGTACCTTTAAACTCTTCATAAATCACGTCATCCATACGGCTACCAGTTTCGATTAAGGCTGTCGCTAAAATCGTCAAACTGCCACCCTCTTCAATATTGCGTGCAGCTCCAAAAAATTTTTTAGGTGGATACAATGCAGCCGGATCTATCCCACCAGAAAGAGTTCGTCCACTTGGGGGAACCACTAAATTATAAGCACGTGCTAAACGCGTTAGTGAATCTAATAAAATAACCACATCTTGTTTATCTTCAACCAAACGCATCGCACGTTGCAAAACTAATTCAGCAATCCGAATATGATTTTCTGCCGATTTATCAAAAGTAGAATAGATTACTTCACCATCGATACAACGCTCTAAATCCGTTACTTCTTCAGGTCGCTCATCAATCAATAAAACAATTAGCTTTGCTTCTGGATAATTAGCACTAATCCCCCAAGCAATTTGCTTTAATAACGTTGTTTTTCCTGCTTTAGGCGGAGCAACAATCATCCCTCTTTGCCCTAAACCTAACGGAGCAAACAAATCAACAACTCGACTAGCTAAATTTTGCGAACTAGTTTCTAACTTCAATTGATGATTAGGATAAATTGGTGTTAAAGCTGGAAAATGAGATCTTTTTTTAGCTTCTTCTGGTGGCTTACCATTAACAGAATCAACATGCATCAAGCCATAGTAACGTTCGCCTGGTTTAGGCAAACGCACTTTTCCTGCTACCAAATCTCCCACGCGCAAATCAAAGCGTCTAATTTGAGAAGATGAAATATAGATATCTTCTTTAGAGGCAGAATAATTAATTGGACGTAAAAAACCATACCCTTCCTCTCGAGAAACGATATCCAAAACACCTTTCATGTAATAAAATCCCTCTTGCTCAGCTTGAGCACGCAAAACAGCCAAGACTAGTTCTTTTTTGTTCATATGGCTGTAATAAGAAATTTTATACTCACGCGCATAGCAGTATAATTCTTTGAGCGTCTTTTGTTCTAATTCATTTAACGTCAAACTAGCCACACCAAACACACCTCTTTTAATTCAAATCATCGGCAACTGTCATTATTTCTAAATTAACCGATAAACCTCTAAACTTATCGACAATACGATCGTAACCGCGCAAAATATTGTCTGCTTGAGTAATTATCGTTTTACCCTGAGCCATCAAGGCCAAGCCTAACAAGGAAACGCCCGCACGAATTTCACCAGCTTCCACAACTGCTCCTGTTAAATTAGCGGAATGCTGAATTGTAATCAAACCATCTTTACTAGCAATCTTTGCACCCATCTTTTGCATTTCAGAAATATGCTTAATTCTTTCAGGATATAAAGTATCAATAATAGTCGAGCTTCCTTTAGCTTTTAATAACAGTGGAGTCAACGGCTGTTGTAAATCGGTTGCAAATCCTGGAAAGGGTGCAGTTTTAATACTAACTGGCGCTAATAAATCTCCTCCTGGAACATAAATGCTATCTTCATCTATCTCCAATCTGACACCCATTTCAATTAGTTTAGCTAAGAAAGGATCCAAATGTTCAGTAATTACATTTTTTACCAATACACCTTCTCCATTAGCTGCGGCAAATGATAGATACGTCCCAGCTTCAATCCGATCAGGAATAATAGTGTGTATATTGTTAGCTTTTAGACTTTCCACACCTTGGATTCTAATTTCATTAGTTCCTGCTCCCCGAATCTTTGCCCCCATATTATTTAAAAAAGTTGCTAAATCAACAATTTCAGGTTCACGCGCAACATTTTCCATGACGGTTGTACCTTTAGCTTTAACTGCGGCTAACATAACATTAATCGTTGCTCCAACAGAAACCAAATCAAAAAAGATTCGAGCTCCTTTAAGTCCATCTTTTCCTGTCGTAATACTAACAACATTCCCTTTTTCGATAACTTTTGCTCCTAACGCTTGAAAGCCTTTAATGTGTTGATCGATGGGTCTAGGACCAATATTATCTCCACCTGGAAAAGCCACTGTAGCATTGCCAAATTTCCCTAACAACGCTCCCATAAAGTAATATGAAGCTCGTAAACTTCTGATTGCCTCACTAGGAAGGGGATTTTGCTTTATTTGAGTCGGATCTATCTGTAACACGCCATGATTAAAATGCGAGGTTACATTCATCGATTTTAAAATTAACATCAAGTTATGCACATCTAAAATATCTGGTACCGCATCAAATTTCACTGGTGTATCCGCCAAAATAGCTGCTGGTATCAAAGCAACTGTACTATTTTTAGCTCCACCAATAGTCACCTCGCCACGCAACTTTTGACCACCTTGGACAATCATCTTCTTCATTTTTCAGCCTCACTACTCAATTTCTATTTATAAGCACAATTCAAATATACACACTTAATCACTTTTAGCTTCAGTGTGCATCAACATTAATTTATTTCAAAAATATCTCAAGAAAAGATACCTTATTTCATCTTACAAGATACTCGCTTGGGTTTCAATCCATAATTACTGACATTTCTGCTTTTTACGAACATTTTATCAAAAATAAAAAGCAGTTGGCTAAAAATAACTAACTGCTTTTTATTTTTTCTTAAATTATTTTTCGGCACTAGCCTTAACAAAAGCTGCAAATAAACCTTCTGGGCGTTGCGGACGAGATAAGAACTCTGGATGATATTGTGCTGCCACAAAGAACTTATGATCCGTAATTTCAACAACTTCTACTAAACGATTGTCTGGTGAAGTCCCTGCAAAAGTTAAACCTTTTTCAGTCAAAATATCACGATATTTGTTGTTGAATTCATAACGATGACGATGACGTTGTTGGATAACACTTTGATTATCATAAGCGGCTGCAGTCTTAGTACCTGGTTTTAATTTACATGGATATAAACCAAGACGTTGTGTACCACCCATATTTTCAACATCAGCTTGATCAGCCATCAAGTCAATAATATTATTTTCACACTTAGGATCTACTTCTGCAGAGTTACAATCTGCTAAGCCAGCAACATCGCGTGCAAATTCGATACATGCCATTTGCATCCCTAAACAAATCCCTAAGAATGGCTTATTGTTTTCACGTGCATAACGAATAGATTGAATCATCCCTTCCAATCCACGATCACCAAAACCACCAGGAACGATGATACCATCATATTTTGCCAATTTAGCAGCCGCATTTTCTGCGGTAATTTCTTCGGAGTTAATGTAATCAATTTCTACTTTAGCATTAATTTGATAACCTGCATGCTTCAAAGCTTCGTTAACAGAAATATAAGCATCTGGTAATTGAGTATATTTACCAACCAAACCAATCTTAACTTGACCTGTTAAGCTTTGTACGCGGTCTTTTAATTGACGCCATTCTTCCATATCCGCTTGTGGTGTATCTAAATGCAACTTAGCACATACGATATCGTCCATATGTTGCGCTTGAAGATTTAACGGAATTTGATACAATGTGTCAACATCCATTGATTCAATAACATCTTCTGGTTCAACATCACAAAAATTAGCAATCTTATTACGCATATCTTGTGAAATTGGTTTTTCCGTTCTTAAAACCAAGATATTTGGTTGAATTCCTAAACCACGTAATTCTTTAACACTGTGTTGTGTTGGTTTAGTCTTCATTTCACCAGCTGCATTCAAGTAAGGTACTAAAGTTGTATGGATATAAACAACGTTGTCTGCACCAACTTCGGATTTCATTTGACGCAAAGCTTCCAAAAATGGTAGAGATTCAATATCACCAACAGTTCCACCAACTTCTGTAATAACCACATCGGCATCCGTAATTGCACCAGCACGCATGATTTTTTCTTTAATCATGTTTGTAATGTGCGGAATAACTTGAACTGTTGCACCTAAATAATCACCACGACGTTCCTTTTGTAACACTTCTGAATAAATTTTACCTGTCGTTACATTAGAATATTTATTTAAGTTGATATCAATAAAGCGTTCATAGTGACCGAGGTCAAGATCTGTTTCTGTACCATCATCAGTTACAAAAACTTCTCCGTGTTGATATGGACTCATTGTACCAGGATCGACGTTGATATATGGATCGAATTTTTGAATAGTAATCTTTAAACCTCGATTTTTTAATAAGCGACCTAAAGATGCAGCTACGATACCTTTCCCTAAAGAGGATACAACACCGCCAGTAACAAAAATATACTTGGTCATTATAAATGCTCTCCTTTGATTAAATATTGTTTTAGCTTGGGGATAATAAAATAACAAGCTCCCTATCCAAACTCTATGAATAGGGAGCTCTGATTACCGTGCTTTTTGTCTCCACAATATGTGAAGCGCCCATAAAGCATTTTACATAATAATTAAATGAGCGTCAAGAACGAACTTTAGATTTCTTCATCTAAAGAATCATCACTTAATTCCGACAATTGCCCTTCGATTCCATCAGGTAAATCATCTTCATCATCATCGTCTGATTCTCCGATATCACTTAAATCTTTACTATATTCTTTTAACTCTTGATCTTCTTCATCATCATCGTCATCGACATCATAATCATTTTCGATATCATCACTATCTTCTGGATCATCATCGTCATAATCGATCACGTCATCATCGGTAACGTCATCCAAAAAGGCGTTGACTTTCTTTCTGCTCTTACGTGTTGGACGATCTTCTTCATCGTCGTCTTCAGAATGAACAAGTGCTTCATCGATTGATTCATATGGGTACCATGAGCGTAGGCCCCACATATTATCGCCCAAGGAAATAAAGCTACCATCGATGTTTAAATCCGTATAAAATTGAGGTAAACGTTCGCGAATTTCTTCATCACTTTTTCCAAGATATTGTTGGATAGCATTTGTTAAATCAGCAAAAGCCATCACATCGCTTCTATCTTTCAAAATCGCACGTGCAACTTCAATCATCGACAATTCTTCTTTATTGACATTTTTGAATCTTTCTAGCTCCAAACCATACACGTCCTTTCAACAGTCTACTCCTCATCTTACAATACTATGCGTTAAATTGCAATCTTATTTTGTATTCTCCCAACAGTTCATGACCGCTATGAAGTTGGTAATCAACCAAAACCGCCCCACTATTTTGGGGCGCAATTAAATTGATTTGTAAATCTTGCGTTAATGTCTCTAAGCTCAAATTATTCGCTCCAATTCGATAATTAGCTCTTTGTCTAGTTTGCTTATCAAATATCAATCGCAACAATAAATCTTCTTGCCGTCTAATTAATTGTAACTGTTCAGACTTGAATTTCATGGTTACCAAAGCATCGGCTTGATCGGTATATTTTTCATAGTAACGTAAATATCCAACATCTCCAATAACAGTAAAATTACCAGTCGTTTCTATTGTAAATTCTTCTAACTCATTTCCTTGTTTAATTTGCGTACTGACATTTACATGTACAGGAACTTCATTTTTTACCATCTCATCTAACCTCTTTTTATCTTCTATCTAAAAATCACAAGCTTTTTTCGTACCTTTTGTCCTACATGTTATAATACATGTATTATAACAAAGGAGGCGTGCAAATGCTTGTGCGTGAAAAAGTTTTACGTGATCCTATCCATAATTATATCTATATTCAACATCCTGTCATCTTAGACTTACTTAATTGCCGTGAATTCCAACGTTTGCGTCGCATTAAACAATTAGGCACAACCAGCTATAGTTTTCATGGGGCTGAACATTCACGTTTCTCACACTCGGTTGGTGTTTATGAGATAACCCGTCAAATTTGTGACTTGTTTGCACGTAACTATCCTAGCCAAACTACCCAAGATGGTCTTTGGAATGATAATGAACGACTAGTTGCCTTATGCGCTGCGTTACTCCATGATATTGGGCATGGACCTTATTCACATACCTTTGAAAAAATTTTTAACACCGATCATGAAGAAATGACATGTCGTATTATTTTAGATAAAACAACACAAATTCATCAAATTTTAGCTAACACTGACGCCTCACTACCAAAAAAAGTAGTCGCTGTCATTCAAAAAACTTATCCTAATCAGCAGGTCGTTCAAATGATTTCTAGTCAATTGGATGCCGATCGTATGGATTATTTACTGCGTGATTCATATTTTACTGGTGCTAAATACGGAACATTTGATTTGACTAGAATTTTACGTGTTATGCGTCCTTACAAAGGAGGAATCACCTTTGATTTTGAGGGAATGCATGCTGTTGAAGATTATATTGTCAGCCGTTTTCAAATGTATCAGCAAATTTATTTTTATCCAGTCTCGCGTTCAATGGAAGTTTTACTTGGTAATCTTTTAGCTCGTGCTAAAGATCTCTTTTTGGAAAATAAATTAGATGATCAATTGACGACACATTTTTTAAAACCGTTTTTTGCCAAAAATGAAATTCCGCTACAAACATATTTAAGCTTAGACGATCATGTCTTAAATACTTGTTTTAATATCTGGCAAACACACGAAGATCCTATTTTAAGTGATTTGGCACAACGCTTTTGTAATCGCCAACCATTTAAATCACTCAAAAATACACCAAAAAACGCTCAAAAGATTAACGAAATTAAACAAGCACTTAAAGATGCTAAGCTTGATGAAAAATATTATACGGCTTTAAACGACAGCTATGATTCACCTTATGCTGTAGATGATGCTAAAAAGAAAACACCAATTACTTTGTTTAAAGACTGTGATGATTTTGTTGAACTTTCCAATGCAAGCGCCATTGTAAATGCTATTCGTGATAAACAAGTCGGTGATGAACGTTTCTTTTTCCCAAAAGAGTTTAGCTCAATTTAAAAGCACAAGTCTGATATGAAAAACATGTCAGACTTGTGCTTTTTATAATGTAATCAAAACTGCTAAAACAATCAAACACAATCCCAATAATAAACTGTTAAATGCTAATTTTTCAAAGTGAATTGGTTTATTTTTTAACGAACCAACCCGGTGAACATCAATTTTACGTTTAGCAAACTCTTCATCACTTTCACCTTTTCTTTGTTTTTGAAACCAACCTGCCAATAAGTGTGCATGCAATAAAATATCGATAACAGCCAAGCACACCAAGGCCAGGCCGGACAAAAACAGCCAATCTGATACACGTGTTTGTTGTTTAAAAATTATTCCATAACACATCACTAAAACGGCTAGTAACAAAACGCCTCCAACAATTTTGGGGCAAAATTTAGCTTTAAGTCTATTCATAAATTCCTACAATCCTTTAATTAATATCTATATATTGTCCAGTAATCTCATTTAACTTTTGAGCTTTTTTAGTTTGCATATTAAATTTATACATACCTTTAAGGTTAGATAATTGATTATCGGCTTGACTAGTATGGCGAATCTCAATTTGATATTGGTTTTGTCCTAGACTTTGCACATAATATTGATCACCATCTTCACTTGGAATAGCCGTTGCTTGTTTAAAGGCAGAAATAACTTGATCGTTACTTAGGCTTTGGACAACTTGATTAATTTGATCATTAGATGCTCCGTTAATATCTTGCCCTGTCTTTTTAGCATATTCATCTTGGACAATCTTTGAATTGCGCGCATTTGCTTGCTCGCTAGCTGTTTGTTTTTCGCTTTGTTTTTGAGCTTTGGCAATCAAATCTTCATAAGAATTTGCCTTTTTTTGTAAATTTTTAACTGCAACTAGCTTATTTGACAAGGCTTGTAACGATTGTAAACTTCCTCCTGCAGCAAAATATTTTTGAGCTGCATAATAATCTTTGACTTCACTGTAATAGGTTTGAGCAAGTTGAATAGTTTGATAATCTTTAGTTAACTTAGTAACTTGTTTTTTCACCGCACTTGGCCCTTGAATCTTTTGCAAATCAGCTAATTTTTTCTTAGCTGTTGTTAAATCAGGTTTATCGAGTGCTTTTTTTACTGCAATTAAATCTGTTACATTTTGCGTTAAACCTTTAATCTTGGCGTTTTGTGGAGCATCTTTTAACTTCGCTAAAGCTGTTGTTTGTTGCCCATCTTTAATCTTTACTAACGCCGCTTGATATGCTTTATCCGCTTGTTTTTCTTGACTTTGAGCGCAACCAGCTAAACCTAACATAAACACCGTAGCAATCACTACACTTATTCGTTTTTTCATGGGCTACTCCCCCTTTTTATTGTTCACTTAATTATATCATGAAATATCTCTTTTTTGGGAACGCATCAATTTGCGTGTCATCAAATAAATCGTCAACCAAATTACTAAAATAACTGCTAAAGCTGCATATAAAACTAACATGCATTCTGCTACAAATATTTTGGAATTAAAATAATACCCAAACGTATTTTTTAAGCGATATAACAAGATAAACAACGCCAAATCACTACCAAACATCCCAAAAAATAAAGTATTAAATGTCATGCCCATAATTTGAAATCCGATAACTTTACCACTTTTAATCAACTGCACAGTAGTTAGTGTTGGATTTTGTTGCCACAATTCTTCTAGTCCACTTGCAATTGCTATTGCTGCTTCTGCCAAAGCCCCTAATGTACTTAAGATAGTCGTAGCTAGCAATAATTGTCTAAAATCTACACCAATCAACAGGTTAAAAGCCTCGATTTGTTCGGATTGCTCATTGGCAAATCCTGCTGTATTAGCCAAATAATCTAATGGAATAATCAACAAAACCATTACACCTAAGACGATTAAAGTTGCTACAAAGGCCACATTGGTTGCACGCTCATCATGACTCCCTAAATAAATCGTCAAAGCCAAAATACAAATTCCAAAAAAGATACATATCCAGATAATGTTAAAGCCACTTGCAATTAAAATAACTGCCAAAAAAAGTAAGCCAAAATTCAATATCACACCTAGATATGCAGCCAACCCTTGTTTACCGCCAACTAAAATCATCAAAATTCCTAAAACTAACGTCAATAAACTAAGAGACGACATCTTTTTTTCCTCCTAACGCCATAGCAGCCAATAAACTTGCACTTGGAATCACCAAGACTACACCTATCGCACTTATCAAAGCTTCTAAAATCCCTAAAGACATCGTCCATTCAAACGTATAAGCAAAGGTATTGCCATTTCGTAAATAAAGCACGCTTAAAGCAAAACTTTCGGCAAAAAAGATTAATAACAACACATTAATCAAAGGGCCCATCACAGCTTGCCCTACTTGGCGTCCTGATTTAAACAATTGCGCTTGCGAAACATTAGGATTGGTTTGTTTTAATTCAAATAACGTAGAAACAATATCTGTAGCAGCATCCATCACCGCTCCTAATAAACCAATGACTGTCGCAGATAAAAAAAGTTGTTTGGGAGCTTGGGTCGCGAAATCCAACGCTTCATAATGAATCCCTTTTTGTCCTGTAACTGCAATCAATAACATGCTCAACCCTAAAGCGCTACTTGTCGCCAAGATTACGGCTAAAAAAGTAACAAGACACTGTTTATTCAATCCAATAACTAAACTCAAAGATAATAGTGTAAATAACACCGCACTAAGAGCAAATAGCCAAAAGAAATTATTCAAATTCAACACAACATCTAGTTGAATGAAAAATAAAAATAACAAGACATTTAAAATTACACTTAGCAAGGTCTTTAAACCTTGCATACGCATCATCAAATATAAAACAACTACAACTAACCAAACCAAAAAGATCAGATAAACATCGCGTTTTAAATCGGATAATGTTATGCTCAACTGTCCATCTTTTAGCCTATGAATGTCTAAAAAGACTTCTTGACCTGGACGATATTTTTGACTCAATGCCCCTGATTTAGCAAAAGTATTATTGACAGTCACTTTTTTATTGGCATAATGTCCATTTAAGATTTTAAGCGTCACTAGTTGTGTAGTTTGGACATCATGATTGCCAAATTCATCGACGTTTTTTTGCACTGTTTGCTGTTTAACAGTCATAACTTTGCCGATTGGTTGGCGATATAATTTTGCATTATTTTTTGTGAAAAACAACAATAAAATACCGCTTAAAGCTAATATTACCAATGTTAATCCTTGTTTTTTGTTAATCATATTTCACCAACTTTCTTTTTAACGATACCACGAAAAAACCTTGAGTAAAATCTTTAAATTAAATCTTAATATTCTTTTTAGCTTGCCACTTGGACTCAAAGCCACTTCTTAGTTATAATAATTACGAAATAAAGTAAAGTGAGCTGATTGAAATGAACACCACTAAAAAGTTAATCCAAATCTTAGCAAACAGTAACGATTTCATCTCAGGACAAGAATTGGCTGACAAATTGCAAGTCTCACGTACTGCGGTTTGGAAAGCAATCAAAACCTTACAAAACGAAGGATATGCCATAGAAAGTCGGCAAAAAAGCGGCTATCGCCTAGCAGATAATGATAAATTGTCTGCTGCGCTAATTAAAAGTTATCTACCAACAGATTTACAATTAGATTTTGAGATTCATCAATCACTAAACTCAACCAACACCCGCGCCAAAGAGTTAGCGGCTATGTCTAAGTTAACAAATCCACTTGTCATTATCAGTGAAGAACAAACTGCCGGTTACGGACGTCACGGACGTTTCTTTAGTTCACCTCAAAAAACCGGGATTTATTTAAGTCTGTTATTAAACAATACTCACACTAATTTTAATCCAGGCTTATTAACCACGGCAGCTGCAGTTGCAATGCACCGCACTATTTTGCACAAATTAGATACTACAGCTCAAATCAAATGGGTTAATGATTTATTGCTAAACAACAAAAAAGTATGTGGCATCTTAACTGAAGGTATTGTTGATTTGGAAAGTCGTAGCGTTAGTCAAATCATTTTAGGCTGTGGGATTAACTATCTAACTCCTTTAAGTTCTTTTGATTATGATTTAAAGAAAACTGTAGCCTCTTTACGTGATCAAGCTTTGGCTAAAAATGTAAGTCGTAACGAATTTATCGCTAGTTTTTTAAGCGAATTTTTTGATATTTATTCTAATTATCAAACCGCTTCTTTCATGGATGAGTACCGCAAAAATTGCTATTTACTTAATCACGAAGTCACAATTACGCAAGGTGATAAAGTCTTTAATTCTGTTGCAGTTAATATTAACGATAATGGTGAATTAGTTTTAGCAAATGGTCAAACACTTAGTTCAGGTGAAGTTACTAAGATTCGTCCACGTTAATTTGATATATGTAAAAATCCCTCTCTACTCAAAAAAGTAAAGAGGGATTTTATTTTTTAGCTTCTTAATAAGGCAGCAGCTGCTTCATCGGCAATCACGACTACATCTTGATGTCTTTGTAAAATACTTGCAGGAACATCTTCTGTTATTGGACCTTTGACCATTTTGCGAATAACTTCTGCTTTAGCTGGACCATAGGCTTCAAGCAAGATTTTCTTAGCCTTCATGATGCTACCGATTCCCATTGAATAAGCATATTTAGGTACTTGATCTTCATTTTCAAAGAAGCGTGAATTAGCTTCAATTGTTGATTCAGTCAAACGAATCTTTTGTGTCTTACCATCAAAAGAAGAGCCTGGTTCATTAAAACCAATATGACCATTTTGACCAATACCTAATAATTGAAGATCAATTGGATTTTTTTCAATCAATGCATCATACCGTGCAGTTTCTTTTTTAGCATTTTTAGCCAAACCATCTGGTAAGTAAGAATGCGCAAATGGCTTTTTACTAAATAAATGTTGATTCATAAAATAATGATAACTTTGCGGATCATTTGCTCCTAAACCAACATATTCATCTAAGTTAATCGAAGTACATTTTGAAAAGTCTAAATCACTATCTACAATTTGTGCATAAGTTGTTTCTGGAGTGCTACCAGTTGCCAAACCAAAAACCTTAGCGCCATTGTCTAAAGCTTCTTTAAATACTTTAAAGCCTTCGCGACCGCCTTCGATACTATCTTTAACAACAATAATCTTCATGATAATTTCCTCCATTATTTTATCGCTTCCATTGGTATAGCCCAATTATAATATGGTCTATACCTATTTGCAAGCCTTATTTGCTAAAATCTAAAAAAACTCTTGGTTTACATCTCAAACGAGATAAAACCAAGAGTTTTCTATATATTAATAAAGTTTAGCAACTTGTTGTTGAACAGTTTCGTGCTCTAAAAATTCGTCGTATGTTGTATCTGGACGATCAACAACACCTTTATCGGAAACTTCGATAATATGGTTAGCAATTGTTTGAATGAATTGATGGTCGTGAGAGGTAAATACCAATGAACCAGGAAACGCTACTAACGCGTCATTTAAAGCCGTAATTGATTCAAGATCCAAGTGATTCGTTGGATCATCCATCAACAAGACATTGCCTTGCAAAAGCATCATCTTAGATAACATGCACCGTACCTTTTCGCCCCCAGATAAAACTTTGATTTGCTTTTCAATGTCATCACCTGAAAAGAGCATCTTACCTAAAAAGCCGCGCAAGAAGGTGTTATCATTTTGCTCTTTAGTTGCATATTGTCGTAACCAATCTAAAATGCTTAATTCATCATTATTGAAGTTAGCATTCAAGTCTTTTGGCATATAACTTCTAATCGTGGTTTGACCCCAAGTCACACTACCAGTATCAGGTTCTAACTCACCGGCGATGATTTGCATCAAGGTCGTTTGCGCTAAGTCATTGCGTGAAATAATCGCTGCTTTTTCACCTGGACGAATCATAAAGCTAACATTATCTAGGATTTTGACTCCATCAATAGTCTTAGAAACATTTTCAACTTTTAATAAATCATTACCCAATTCACGCTCCATTTCAAATTTGATGAATGGATACTTACGTGAGGAAGGTTTGATATCATCTAAAGTAATTTTTTCTAATTGTTTCTTACGTGACGTAGCTTGCTTAGATTTAGACGCATTTGCAGAAAAACGTGCGATAAATTCTTGCAATTCTTTGATCTTTTCTTCTTTTTTGGCGTTAGCATTAGCTTGCAATTTAGCTGCTAATTGACTTGATTCCAACCAAAAATCATAATTTCCTACATACAACTTGATCTTACCAAAATCAACATCACACATCATCGTGCAAACTTGGTTTAAGAAATGGCGGTCGTGGGAAACAACAATCACAATATTTTTATAATCAGCTAAAAAGTTTTCTAACCAGGTAATAGTATGCACATCTAACCCGTTAGTTGGTTCGTCTAGTAATAAGATATCTGGGTCACCAAATAACGCTTGGGCCAATAAGACTTTAACCTTTTGACTTTCCGTTAGTTCACTCATCTTTTGATAATGCATGTCTTCACTAATACCTAGTGATTGCAACAATTGCGATGCATCAGCTTCAGCGTTCCAACCGTCCATTTCAGCAAATTCACCTTCAAGTTCAGCCGCTTTAATACCATCTTCTTCCGTAAAATCTTCCTTAGCATAAAGTGCGTCTTTTTGCTTCATAACTTGGTATAAACGTTTGTGTCCTTGAATAACGGTTTCCATCACATCAAATTCTTCAAAACCAAAGTGATCTTGACTTAAACTTGAGATTCGTTCATTTGGTCCAAAAGAAATATTACCTGTAGTAGGCTGCAAACTACCTTCCAATAACTTTAAAAAAGTTGATTTACCAGCGCCATTTGCCCCAATGATTCCATAACAATTTCCCGGTGTAAACTTCAAGTTAACTTCATCGTATAAAACGCGTCCCGATAGATTCAAACTCAAATCAGTAACTGTAATCAAAACATTAACCTCTCTTTAATTAATTTAAACATTAAGTTCAATGTACCATAGATACAAAGTCAATTGCAATATTGAGATAATTACTTAACAACTAACTTGATGTCAAGTATCATTAAGATAACTATTTTAAAGGAGCAATATTATGGAAAACCTAACTTTTCGGATTGCCAAACCTAGCGATGCGGCTCAACTTTTAAATATTTATACCCCTTATGTCACAAACACAGCCATTACATTTGAAACAACTCCACCTAGCTGTGCGCAATTTAAAAAACGTATTGAAACAACCTTACAGCGCTATCCATACATTGTCGCCATAAAAGACGAAAAAATTATCGGTTATGCTTATACCAGCAGTTTCAAAGATCGTAGCGCCTATAATTGGAGTGTGGAAACTTCTATTTACTTAGATTCTTCAGCCCAAGGCTTAGGAATTGGTACGCGCTTATATCAACTGTTAGAAAAAATCAGTGCGGCTCAAAACGTTATCAGCTTAAACGCTTGTATCGCTTACCCTAAGACGCCGACCAATCCTTACTTAAATTTGACCAGTCCAAAATTTCATGAGCATCTAGGATTTAGCAAATGTGCTCATTTTCATGACTGTGCGTATAAATTTGACCAATGGTTTGATATGATTTGGATGGAAAAACATCTCCTTATCCCACCTAAACCTAATTCTTTCATTGAATTTGCACAAATCAAAGATCAATTAGTTCGCCAAGGTGTAATAACTTTTGACTAAAATGTTTTCGTGGTAAAATAAAGTTAACAAAAGAAATAATGAGGTGAGCTTTATGAGTGAAAATGTCTTTTTTAATCCAGGCCAGTCGCTTGCTAGCGAATATGATTTCGATAAAGCCTATATAGCGGCTAAAATTCATCACGCAAAATCCAAACAACCTATTTTGTTAGTTCAAGAAAAAAACGGTCAAACATATTATATTTTCGATGAAGCTGCCGCCTTAAAAGATCAAAAACAACATACACAAGCTTTTAAACTAGTCAAACGACTCGACTAAAAAAGCTAGTACAATTCCTGTACGCTAGCTTTTTGGCTCTATAATTTTTAGGACTGCTAGAATTTTTAGCGGTCCTATTTTTTTGTAAAAAAACAAAAAGACATATAAAAATGTCCGTGAGAATAAAGTCGTCAAAACAATTCTAAAAGGAAATTTTTATATGTCTATAAATAATTCTATCAAAAAATTCTTCACTATTAAAAGATACAAAGAGCAAATGTAGCTCTTTTAAAGAAAATTTCGCTAACTATTCTTTTTCGTGTGCATAGAAACGATTCTTAAACAACGGACTAACCGGTTTGTTTTCATGAATTCGTTTGATTGCATCACCGATTAGTGGCCCAACGGAAACTTCGATTAACTTATCGATTTGTTTTTCTTCAGGCAACTTAATCGAATCTGTTACGATTAAATGCTTAATTGGAGATTTTTCGATTCTTTCAATTGCAGGACCCGATAAAACTGGGTGAGTTGCCGATGCATAAACTTCAATTGCGCCAGCATCCATCAATGCTTGTGCAGCTAAAGTAATCGTACCAGCAGTATCAATCATATCGTCGATTAAGATACAACGCTTGCCTTCAACAGAACCAATGATGTTCATGATTTCAGCCACATTGGCTTTAGGACGACGCTTATCAATGATTGCGATTGGTGCTTTCAAAAATTCTGCTAACTTGCGTGCACGTGTCACCCCACCATGGTCAGGTGATACGACAACAGCATCTTTATCTAAGCCATTAGCCAAGAAGTAATCGGCTAACAACGGTGCACCCATCAAGTGATCAACTGGAATATCAAAGAAACCTTGAATCTGTGCCGCATGCAAGTCAAGCACAATCACACGATTCACACCTGCTTTTTCTAACATATCTGCTACTAATTTAGCGGTAATTGGTTCACGTGAGCGTGCCTTACGATCTTGACGTGCATATCCGTAATAAGGAATTACCACGTTGATTGTTGCAGCACTTGCGCGTCTCAAAGCATCCACCATAATTAAAAGTTCCATCAAATTATCGTTAACTGGTGCAGAAGTGGATTGTACGATAAAGATTTCATCTCCACGTACACTTTCTTCAATATTGATACGGATTTCACCATCACTAAAACGATCAACCGAAGTTTTCCCTAAAGGAACACCTACAGCTTGCGCAATTTTTTCAGCTAAGGGTTTGTTTGAGTTCAAAGCAAATATTTTAAGCTTTGGACTATTGCAATGTTCAGACATAGCAGCCTCCAATTATTTATCTTTTTTCTAATATAATCTTATTCATTTGTGCAATTAAAATCAAGCAGTTCCGTGATTTTTCTTCATCAATTATTATTGATTATCTTCTTCTAACGCTTTAGCTGCCTGAGCTACTGGATATTTATCGTAATATCCTTTTTTATTAACTTGACGACCACGCGCAATCGCCATATCGTGTGCTTGGACATCATCAGTAATTGTTGAACCAGCCGCCACATAGGCATGATCACCGATATTAACTGGTCCAATAATGTTTGAACCACTTCCAACAAAAGAATAGTCCCCAACAGTCGTATGATGCTTATTAATTCCATCATAGTTGACAAATACAGTACCACAACCCACATTAATTTCTTTGCCTAAAGTAGCATCACCTACATAAGTCAAATGTCCAACCTTCGTATTTTGTCCAATTTGTGCTTTTTTAACCTCAACAAAATTACCAATATGAACGCCTTGTCCAATATCTGCTTGTGGTCGCAAATGACTATAAGGACCGATATTAGAATGTGCATGCATCACGGCTTTTTCGATAACAGAAGCTGTTACAGTCACATCATCTTCTAAAACAGAATCAACAATCTGGCTATGTGCCCCGATCACACAGTCATTTCCAATAACCGTGTGTCCTTTCAAGACTACACCACCTTCAATCACAGTATCACTGCCAATCTTGACGTCCACATCAATATAAGTACTATCCGGATCAACCAAGGTTACACCATTTTTCATGTGTTTTTCGTTGATTCTTTGTTGCATTACCTTAGTAGCATTTGCTAAGGCTACACGATCATTTACTCCCATAGATTCTTCAAATTTCTTCATTTGATAAGCAGCTACTATCTTACCTTCTTTTTTGAAGACTTCCATCACATCGGTTAAATAATATTCACCTTGCGCATTATCATTCTTGATTTGATGAAGGGCATGGAAAAGTTCTTGATTATCAAAGCAATATACTCCGGTGTTGATTTCTGTAATTGCTGCTTCTTCTTTAGTAGCATCTTTTTGTTCAACAATTTTTTCAACAATCCCTAATTCATTACGCACAATTCGTCCATATCCAAACGGTTCTGGAGTGTGTGCTGTTAAGACCGTTGCAACGGCCCCTTTGGATTTATGATATTCGAATAATTCCGCAAAAGTTTTAGCAGTCAACAACGGGGTATCCCCACAAGCAATCAAAGTCATTCCTTGACAATCTTTTAACAATTCTTCAGCTTGTAAAACTGCATGTCCAGTTCCAAGTTGTTCTGCTTGCAAAACGTATTCTGTTCGATTCAACAAGGCTTCTTTTACCTTATCGGCTCCATGGCCCACGACCGTTACAATCTTGTCCATTTCATTTTTTTCAATTTGTGTCAAGACATGATCTACCATCGCCTTACCACATACAGGATGTAAAACCTTATAAAGTTTAGATTTCATACGGGTTCCTTGCCCGGCAGCCAAGATAATCGCATACTTTGCCATCATTAGCACTCCTTCAAATCATTTCCTAATTAATATTACAGACCGTATTATAACACAAAAAAAGCACTGATTTAATGTGGCTCTATAATTTTTAAGACTGATAGAATTTCTAATGATCCTAATTTTTTGTAAAAAGGCAAGCAACTATGTTTTTTCGATTGCTTTGTCAAATATCTAAAAAAGTTTCTATGAAAATTCACAACAAAAAATTCTTTAGATACGAATGCCGATATCTCTATGCAAGTCTTTAAGGCAGGGCATTACTGCTTTTTCTAAACCACTGTAAATAAAAAACTCTCCTTACTAAAAAATAGTAAAGAGAGTTCATGAAATCAAAGTTAATAACTTCAATCTTTAACGACTACTCTATCAGTCCAATTTGACAAAGAGCCAATATTAGTGTGTCAATTCATCATATTGCTCTTGTAAAAGTTTTTGTGCTTGCTTAGCATGGTGATAATCTTGCAAACGAAATAATGTCTTATTTTCGTTCATTTCATTAATTGCGTGTTGCATGATTACTTTACTATTCAAATAACTTTCACGGGCAATCCGTTTTGTTTTTTGATATAACTTGCGTTTTTGTTTAGCATCCATATGTTCAAAACGTTGAACACGTTTAACATCTTTAAAATTTTGGTAGGTCTCTTTAAATATTGTCATAAAAGTTTGCTCTGCAGTGGCATAACTTTGTTCATAATGCAAGACTACTGTAGCTAACCCCCCTGAAATACCTACCAAAATTAAAGCACTCCATAGTTTTAATTGACTGCCTTGGCCATTTTTATGACAAAAAACTCCACATATTGCGCATATTAATGCGGCAATTAACACCAAGATTAGCAAGCCAGATACTAAGATTCCCATGGTTCCCCCAATCTGACAAAACTCTTTTTAGTCCTGTAATCTTTTCACTAAAAAGCAGTGTGCAAATATCACCACTAAATTATTTTTCCCCAAAAACTTTTTCTAAATAACTACCTGCACTAGCATGAATCGTTTTATCCAAAGTATTAACTTTATCTACTTTTAATAACGATGTATAATCGTCAACCATTCGTTTGCCTTCAAATGAGCCTTCTGCAAAAACAGTGATTCCCACCAGTTCTGATTCGAATTCTTCAATCATTGATTTCATCCCGTTGACGGTTCCACCGCCCTTCATAAAATCATCAACGACTAAAACATGTGAACCACGCTTTAAACTTCGCTTAGATAATTCCATCTTTTCAATTCTTTCGCTTGAACCAGAAACGTAATTTACAGAAACAGTCGAACCTTCTGTAATCTTGGAATCACGACGTACAATCACAAAAGGAACATTCAAATAACTAGAAACACTTTGTGCAATAGGTACCCCTTTGGTAGCTACAGTCATTACGGCATCAACTTTTTTGTCAATATATTGACGTGCAATTACACGTCCAACTTTACGTAAAACTTCAGGATTCCCCAATAAATCGGATAAATACACATAACCACCTGGTAAAAGACGATCTTCTTCACATAAAGACTTAACCATTTCTCCGATGAAAGTTCGTGCCTCATCTTCTGAAATCGAAGGAATAAAACGTGCACCACCGGCCGCACCAGGAATTGTTTCTAAAATCCCAATTCCACGTGTCTGAAAGGTTCGCTTAATAATCGCCAAATCTTCACTAATCGACGACTTAGCTGACTCATAACGATCTGCAAAAAAAGTCAATGAAATCAATGTATGTGGACGTTCTAACAAGTAACGGGTCATATCGATCAAACGATCACTTCTTCTAGTTTTCAAAATAATTCCTCCAAAATAATTAACTCATATATGTAAAAAGCATCATCTTTTTACATTATACGGTATATTCCCTATTTTTTCTAGCGAACTTCGTAAAAATGTTCGTTTTTTAATGTGATTAATATTATAAAAAAAGACTATCATACCATGTAACAACGAAGGGTTAACGTTCGGTTATTCTGAATAATAGCAGAAATTAGCGTACCATGTAAAGCCTTTTTCGTCAATCAAATAATCCAAAAATACTCACTAATTAGTCAAAAAATTTTTCTAGCCAGTCACATAAAAAAAGCCTACGAAATATTTTTTCATAGACTCTTTTATATTAATCAGAAACTACTTTTAAGATAGCTTCTTGAGGGGTGTACTTAACCGGCTTAAATGAGTTTGGCTGTTTATCTCAGATTAAGCTGATTAACGAAACTTTCTATCTTTGATACAAACTTGTATCAAGCAAACAGAATTTACGTAGCCTTAGAATAGCAATAACTGTTTTTTTGTAGCACCGGCTACTTGTTTCGGATGAATAAAATATATTACATAAAAATTAAAAAGTCAATATGTTTTCTTTTTAATTTTTAATTTTTATTTAATCTCAATCACGAAAGCTTCATAAGGCTTCAAAGGTTTTGCTTTTAAATCAATGATTCCTTGCGCATAATTCGATAATAACGCTTTTTGTTTTCCATATTGTGGTAGGTTAATCATCTGTGGTTTAGCACTAAGATTTGCTACAACCAGTAAGGTTTGTCCTTGATAACTTCTAGTATAAGCATAAACTTCCGGTGCCGTTTGAGTTAACATTTGATAATCTCCATAAACCACAACAGGCTTTTGCTTACGTATCTGAATCAATTTTTGATAAGTATAAAAGATTGAATCTTGATCTTCTAAAGCTGCTTTGACATTAATCGTTTGATAATTAGGGTTTACATGTAACCAAGGTGTCCCTGTCGTAAAGCCACCATTGGCACTAGTATCCCATTGCATAGGCGTCCTAGCATTATCACGTCCCTTTTTATTAATCGCATCTAAAGCTTCTTGTTTAGTCATCTGTCCGCTTTGTGTTAGCTCACGATAAGCATTAATACTTTCGATATCATCGATTTGACTCACATCACTGATTGGACAGTTGGTCATCCCAATTTCTTGACCTTGATAAATGTAAGGAACACCTTTTAGCATATATAACATAATCGCTAGCATCTTTGCGCTTTCTATACGATAAGCACCTTCATCACCATATTCAGATATTGCACGTGGCAAATCATGATTTTCCCAGACTAAAGCATTCCAACTTTGCTCATTTAAAGCTACTTGCCAACGATCAAAAATTTCCTTAATACCGGCTACATTTAACTCACGCGTGAAGAATTTGCCTTTATCTGGATATTGATCTAGTTGAGTAAAGAAAAGTTGAAATACCATGCTTAATTCATGATTACTTGGCTTAGTATATTGCAAGGCAATCTGTTCATTAGCACTCCATGTTTCACCAACCGTCAACAAATCTTTAGGTCCAAACGTTTTAGCATGCATCTCTTTGATGTAATCATGTAGTAAAGGTCCATTAACCGTAATTTTTTCATCTGGCTTTTTACCAATCATGTCGATAACATCCATTCTAAAACCAGCAATTCCTTTATCGATCCAAAAATTCATCATATCATAAACGGCTTGGCGTAATTTAGGATTTTCCCAGTTTAGATCCGGTTGTTTTTTACTAAAGAAGTGCAAATAATATTGTCCTGTCGTTGCATCAAATTCCCAAGCTGAGCCACCAAAACTCGCTGTCAAATCATTTGGTTCATGTCCATCAACTGGATCGCGCCAAATATAAAAGTCACGATATGGATTATCTTTTGACTTTTTAGCTTCAATAAACCATGGATGTTCATCTGAAGAATGATTTACCACTAAATCCATCACAATTCTAATGCCATGCTGTGCTGCTTTAGCAATTAATTCTTCCATATCGGCCATCGTTCCAAATTCTTCCATAATATCTTGATAATCAGAGATATCATAGCCATTATCATCGTTAGGTGAGCGATAAACAGGACTTAACCATACAACATCAACACCTAGTTTTTCTAGATAATCTAAGCGTTGAATTATTCCTTGTAAATCTCCAATACCATCTCCATTACTGTCTTGAAAGCTGCGCGGATAAATTTGGTAAACCACCGCATCATGCCACCATTTTCTTTCCATAAAAAAACACCTCAAATCTTCATCTAATATTTTAAATTATATTTGCACCTAAATTGTAACCGTTATCCAAATCAAATACAACCATCTTATAATAGAAGTTGGTATATTCATCTTTCATTTTTTATTCAAAATTTTAACTTGGGTTAACCTTTTAAAATTTAAAATAAATCAGTATAATAGAAGTATTAATATTTCGGAAGAAAAGGTGAGACCATGGAGATTTTGGAAAAGGCACCCGCCAAACTCAATTTGAGCTTAGACACCCCCTTTCGCCATCAAGATGGTGAACCTGAGTGGAATATGGTGATGACAGCTATTGATTTAGCAGATTACGTACACATTGAAACTTTAGACAACACCTCTGAGATTATAGTTGAAACTGATTCAGGTTTTTTGCCAGATGATCAACGTAATCTCGCCTATCAAGCGGCCAAGACATTACAACAAGATTTTAATGTTAAACAAGGTGTTCGAATCACAATCACTAAAAAAATTCCAGTTTCAGCAGGAATGGGGGGCGGCTCTTCAGATGCCGCAGCTGTTTTACGTGGTTTAAACCAGCTTTGGCAACTAAATCTTTCTAAAGAGCAGCTAGCTTTACTTGGATTAAAAATTGACTCTGATGTTCCTTTTTGCGTTTATAGCCAGACTGCTTTAGTTACCGGACGTGGTGAAAAAATCACACCTTTAAAATCACTTCCAGCCTTATGGTTTGTAATTGCTAAACCTAAAGCAAGTGTTTCAACGCCTTCAATCATTCGGCAAATTGATTATAATCGTATCATTCATCAAGATGTAGATGCGGTATGCCAAGCCATTTTAAACGGCGACATAGAAAAACTAACGGCTAATATGGGCAATGTCTTAGAACCTATCACCTCCCATAAATATCCTGAAATCTTGCGTATTAAAAATAAGATGATTTCATTTGGAGCACAAGCAGCTCAAATGAGCGGTTCAGGTCCTACGGTTTTTGGGGTCTGTACAAAATATAGTCGAGCTCAACATGTCTACAACGCTTTGCGCGGATTTTGCCAAGAAGTTTATCTAGTTTGCCCATTTAGTCTCCATTAAACATCAAAAAGGGGTTGGAAAAAAACTCAGCTTCAATAGAAAAAAGGCTCACGTCAAAAAATTGGCGTGGGCCTTTTCTTATGGCTAATCTCTTGCTAATATTAAGCTGATAAATTTCAAGCGACAAAGAAATTAGAACAATTAGCGAAAACTCAAAAGGACCAACAACAGATTAAATCAATAAACTTAAACTGGGAATATTTAAAACATAAAGCTAAAGAAAACCCGTCTCTAAATTGACCTGTCATGTAGTCTTGTTCAACTATCTATCAAAGAAGACGAACAGATGTTGAAACAATTTTCGGAGATATGAAGGGTAATAATAATTTTATTGGATTATCGATAAATCAGACTAAGTTTTCAACTAAATTTCTGAAAGATAACGGTATTGACTATAAGCATTATAATTCAAAACGCTAGGCCCCAGATGAGGCATTTATTAATGAGAAAAACAAAACAGTCTATATTATTGAAAAAAATTTTCAACATAGTTCTGGTTCTGTCGATGAAAAACTAGTAACTTTCTTATTTAAAATCTATGAATATGAAAAATTACTTAATCATATCGGATATTCGGTTCAATATATTTATTTATTATCAAATTGGTTTAATGCCCCACGCTATCATGATTACTTTGACTTTATGCAAAAACATAAATGCCCTTATTATTTCGAAGTTCTTCCACTAAAAACTCTTGGACTATAAGTAGTTTTTGTAATGATCCCTTAAAAGAGTTATAAAAGACCAATATTTTTAATACAACAAACAAAAAGTCTAGTAGCCTTATCAGCCAAGACTACTAGACTTTTTATTCAAACTCGATACGTTTATATCTATGAATCTTCTATCTATGAATTATTTTAAGCTCTTAATCCCCTTAAAATTTCGATATCCTATGATGCACAATTCTTTAAATTCAGCAGTTACTTTTTATATTCCTAAATATGTAATCGGATTTTGTGCACTCTGATTTATTTTTAAGTTTGTAATACTCTTGCCATAGTAAAATTTCTCCACTGTATCCATTGATGAGTTGCGCTCATATTCCTCATCCACAAAAAATATTCTATTTGCTATTTTTTCGGTTAACACCCTACTATGTTTTGGAAGCTTGTCTGTTGCATCCTTACAAATATACCAGTGTGTCGGCTTATACACGGCAACAATCAAAGAATTATAGACTCCAAATACATAATCCACGGTTTTGGCCTTTTTTATTGATGCTCGCCAGACACCACGAACAGTATCATATAAATCCGTTTTAGCCATTTCTCTATGATAAAGCTTATTTATTTTGATAACCATAATTCTATGCTTTATATCTTCTTTTTGTAATTCTTCAGCACCATATATCATTTCATATTCATCTACAGATAGTGCTTGCGTAGAATGATGTCCAGAAACAATATTTGTTAGTCTAAAATCCCCAACATAATTAAATGCATTGATAAGTGTGGCTTCTGCTGCAAAGGCTTCAGGTTCTGTAAGATTTGAATTGATAATAATTTTTTCTACTTCTAATCTGTTTGCTTTAATGTCTTTTATAGTTTTTAGTTTCAATTTTTCACTATCAAAATTACCCATACCTTCTTTTTCATGCTCAAATACTCTATTTCCAGTTCCTTTTCCAATATAAAATATTTGCTTATTTCTTGGGTCAATCAGTCCATATACATAATAGCTGCCTAACGATCGCAGACTCTTTTCTGAAAATTTGTCCATTATTTAACCTCTCTACTATTTTTCTTGCAAAATTTATCTCTCAATCTGATGTTCTAATTATACACCCCCCTACAGTTTCTTTAGCTATTATTCCCACTCAAAAGTATCTTTATAACATGAATGAAATATTAGCTCATTTTAGCAAATTATAAGCTATGGAAATCGACATGAAGTATTATCAAAAATGATTGGTTTAAACTACCAACCCATGAGGGAACAGATTATTTGGACATTTGAAATAGCTCAGGTAAAAGAATATATTGAAGGACTACTTCTTCAATTTCAGTCACCTATTGAAGAAGATGCCAGTAATCTCTCTGGTGGTCAAAAATAGCGATTAGCTATTGCAAGAGCTTTACTAAAAGATTTATATATTTTGATAACAGATGAGGTGCTAGTAGATTAGATACTCATAGAATTTTTCTGGAGTATTCTTACTTGATAGATAAATGTCATTTATATTTAAAAGACAGGATAACGTCAAATTTTGTACTTGACTCAAATTACATCCCCCTTTAACAAAAATTCTAAAAAAAAATACTAAGCCGTTTTAGACAACTCCTTGACGGCTTAGTATTTTTATGCTCATGTCTTTGTGACTCAAATCAATTGTAACATATCTAAATTTAAATTATCTACTAATAAAAACATGGTCACTATCACTTTTTTACATAAAAAACAAAACTTATTTCAGTTCAAAAAAGCCTAGCTCCTTAATTAACAAGGAAGCTAGGCTTTTTAGTTATTATTCCCACTCAATTGTTGCCGGTGGCTTGGATGTAATATCATAAACCACGCGGTTAACGTGTGCGACTTCGTTAACGATCCGCACAGAGATTTCTTGTAAAACATTCCATGGAATTTGCGCAAAATCAGCTGTCATTCCATCGATTGAGGTTACGGCACGAATACCTACCGTGTAATCATAAGTCCGGCCATCGCCCATCACACCAACGGAACGAATTCCTGGTAAAACGGTGAAGTATTGCCAGATTTCTTTATCCAAACCATGCTTAGCGATTTCTTCACGCAAGATCAAATCACTATCGCGCACGATTTGTAATTTTTCTTCGGTGATTTCACCAATCACACGAATCCCAAGACCTGGGCCTGGGAATGGTTGACGCCAAACTAATTCGTGTGGCATCCCTAATTTTTCACCTAATTCACGCACTTCATCTTTAAACAACGTGTTTAATGGTTCAATCAATTCAAATTGCATATCTTCTGGCAAACCGCCCACGTTATGATGGGACTTGATAGTTTGCGCTGTATCTGTTCCTGATTCGATGATATCAGTATATAAAGTACCTTGGGCCAAGAATTTGATACCCTTTAACTTGGTTGCTTCATCGTCAAATACTCGGATAAATTCGTTACCGATGATCTTACGTTTCTTTTCAGGATCAGCCACACCGGCTAATTTGCCTAAGAAACGTTCTTTAGCATCGACTTTGATGATGTTTAAGCCAAACTTGCCGCCTAAGCTTTCCATTACTTGTTCAGCTTCACCTTTACGCAACAAACCATGGTCAACAAAGATGCAGGTCAATTGATCCCCGATTGCCTTGTGTAACAAGACACCGACAACCGAAGAATCCACCCCACCAGAAAGACCTAATAACACTTTTTGATCGCCAACAGTTTCGCGAATCTTAGCTACTTGCATGTCGATAAAATCTGTCATCGACCAGTTTGCTTTAGCGCCACAAACATCAAAGGTAAAGCGACGTAAGATGTCATTACCATATTCACTGTTACGCACTTCTGGATGGAACTGCAAACCATAAAACTTCTTAGCGGTATTAGCCATCGCAGAAATTGGACAGTTACCACTAGTTGCGGTCACTTCAAAACCTTCAGGCACTTGCGTTACCAAATCCCCATGGCTCATCCAAACTGTTTGTTCTTGTGGCAAATCTTTGAACATCACGGCTTGTTTATCAGGCACGGAAATGATGGCCTTACCATATTCCTTATTTTCGGCGCTTTCAACTTTCCCACCAGGTAACATGTTTGCCATCAATTGCATCCCATAGCAAATTCCTAAAACAGGAATGCCTAATTCAAAGATTTCTGGATCAACATGAAAGGCACTTTCATCATAAACACTATTTGGACCACCAGAAAAGATGATTCCTTTTGGATTCATTTCCTTAATTTCTTTTGCGGTCAATTTATGGGATAGTAACTCCGAGTATACCCCAAATTCCCGAATTCGGCGCGTGATCAATTGGTTGTATTGGCTCCCAAAATCCAATACGATGATCTTATCAAATGCCTGCATCTCAACGTTAGCCAAGATATTCACCTCATCTTAAATTTTTTTTGCGTTTTTTACAAATCACTTACTCCATTTTACCTAGTAAACACGTACAGGTCAACAGCTTAAGATTTATTTTAAACGGTAATTGGCATACAAAATCAGTATTTTCTTAAATATAGTTCGTTTACTAAATGATTTTCGCCTTTTGTCAAGATTAAATCCGCACGATTTCTAGTCGGTAGGATATATTCTTGCAGATTTTTATGATTAATTTTTTCCCAAACATCTTGAGCCATTTGCCGTGCAACTTGGCGATCTCCTTGTGCATAAGAGTAATAATAGTTATACGGCTCATTTTTAGCTCGCTCCAACAACATCTCAAAGCGTTCCAAGTACCATTGCTTGATTAAATCTTCGCTAGCATCGACATAAATCGAAAAGTCAAAGAAATCACTGACATAGATTTGCTGATTAGACGGCAATTGCAAAACATTGATTCCTTCAACAATCAAAATATCTGGTTTTTCAATTAAATCATACCGTCCCGGAATAATATCATAGATTTCATGTGAATACACTGGCGCTTTAGCCGGTAAGCCATTTTTTACATCATTGATAAAATTGATTAATAGCGGCATATCATAGCTTTCGGGGAAACCTTTACGTGCTAACAGCTTACGGCGCTTTAATTCACGTGTTGGGTACAAAAAACCATCAGTGGTAATTAGCCGTACTTTCTTATCTGGATAAAGTTCACTTAACAAATTTTGCAACAAGCGCGCCGTCGTACTCTTACCCACAGCTACTGAACCAGCAATTCCTAAGATAAACGGTACTTTTTGAGCTTTGATCCCTAAAAATTCAGCTTGTTGCTGTTGCATTTGTTGATGCACTTGCATCTTTAACTTTAACAAATGTACTAACGGCATATAGATTTCTTTAACATCTTGCAAAGAAATTTGGTCATTTAGTGACCTAATATGATTTAATTCTCGAAAACTCAACGGTACAATATGTTCTTTATAAAATTCACGCCATTCACTACGCAAAATTTTATAATAATTCAATTGATTTTCCATCTAAACTTCCTCTTAAAAATAAATTCTTAACAATTATAACACAAATCCTTTAGACTTTTGTAAGAGCTTACTACTTTTCAAGCAAGTTGTTTTATTGTAAAATAAATAGTGCAAAATTTTTAAAGAAGGTTTACAAAATTATGAATAGAATCGTTTTATTAGGTGATAGTATTACTGCCGGTGTAATGGACGGTTTTCCTTCACCTCTTTTTACCCATAAGCTTCGTGATGCCTTAGCGATGGGAGATTTAGAATTAATAAACCGTGGTGTCCCTGGTGATTTAGCCCGTAACGCCTTGCAACGATTGCAAGCCGATGTACATTTGGCTAATCCCGATATTGTAACTATCTTTTTTGGTACCAATGATGTTGCAGACGAAAAAACAACACTTGAATCTTATAAAGAAAATCTTTGTACCATGATTGATGAGATTGGAAAAAACAAATGTATCCTAATCACACCTGGCATCACTGGCCCAACACGACAAGTTTTTCGGCCTTTAGCCAAGTTGCATCAATATGCCTTAGCTACCCAAGAAGTGGCTTTGAAAAAAGACATTACTTATCTTGATTGGTATGATATTGCCTTTCAACACAAAGGTGAAAACCTCTTGCAACCCGATGATATCCACTATTCAGAAGCTGGTTATGATTTATTAATTGAGCATTTGGTACCTTTACTTAGAAAAAAACTTACTGATTAAATTGAGTCTCGCATTAGTAATGCGAGCTTTTTTTGTCTATAAAAATAGATGCTATCACCTAGATAACATCTATTTTAAAATACTTATTTAACTTCATATAACTTAGTATCAATCTTAGCTAGCAATGGCGAAAGTTGTCCATTTACAAAAATGCTTAAACGATGCATTGCGCGTGAGCAAATCGTATAAACCAACTGCCGTTCATCTTCACGGTTATAGTTTTGCTTGTTTGCATCCCACATGATGATTGCATCAAATTCCAATCCTTTAGCCAAAAATGCTGGAACAACAATTGTCCCTTGCGCCAAGCGTTGATTTTCCGTACTAATCAAAGTTACTTTTTGGCCTTTAGCTTGTAACTGTTTAGTTATTTGTTCACATTGAGCTAACGTTTTTGCGACAATTGCGGTTGTCATTTTATCATTTTCATTTGCTTGCAGTTGTTTATCAACCAGCGCGATCATGTCTGCTTGATCTTTAGCAAAACTAATACTTGGCAATTCGCCAGCTCGCTCAAAGGCTTCTACAGCAGCTCCGTTGACTAACACTTCACGTGTAAAATCAGTAATTTGTTTGGTTGAACGATAAGACTTAGTCAACTGTACCACTTTAGTCTTTTCTTTAGGAAACATCGTCGCTAAGTCTTTGAGTAAACTACGTGAGTTTTCCTTAGTAAAGATAGCTTGATTTAAATCTCCTAGCATCGTAAATTTCGCCCGTGGAAATTCTTTTTTCAAATAGGCTAATTGATATGGTGTATAGTCTTGAATTTCATCGATAAAGACTTGCTTAATATCTAGTTGTCCTTTTTTGCCGATGATTCGATCATACAAATATAAATATGCAGTAGCATCATTTAAAGATAGACGTTTTGCTTGTAAATCTTGTTTACTTGCTAAAACCGCATCCTGCCATTCTTGTTGACTAACTTGAGCTTTATCTAAATCCAATAATACTGGAATATTTTTTAAGAAATGCATGTATTGCGCATTGAGATTTAAGAAACGATTTTTGACAATTGCAGCTTTAATCGTCATAAAATCACGCATCACATAGCTTTTAGCTAAGAATTGCAATTCTTTATCTCCATTAGCAAAGCTCTTCTTTTTTTCACCATACAAGTCATTTAGCTCTTGTTGACTCAATTCTTGAATCGCTTTTTGTACACGATCGCTCTTAGCTTCCTTGGCAACACGTGCGTTTAGGCGTTGTAAAAGCTCTTCTTTAGTCGCATCCAAACGATTTTTCAAATGATAGTTTTCATTAAAACTGTAATAAATCTCTTTGATTTGTTCTTTGCTAAAGAAGACTTCACCTTTATACATGATATTTTTAAAACGCATACCTGCTTGTTCTAAGTAATTGGTATAAGCTGTCGTGGCATTGAAAAATACTAGACTATCCTTTAAACGTTTGACATTTGAAGGAATTGCTTGTTCACTTTCTTCAAATCTTTCCTGTAAGGTTTCGATGTGTAGTTTAGGTACACGTCTTTGTGTATATTGATAATACGTCAACTGTATCATGTTTTGTTCGCCTAATTCTGGTAACACTTGATCGATATAATCATTAAATAATTGATTAGGCGAAAATAAAACGACTTGTCCTGAAGTTAAATTTCCCCGATAACGGTATAATAAAAAGGCGATTCGCTGTAATACAGCAGAAGTTTTACCTGAACCGGCTGCCCCTTGAACAAATAATAACTCTGATTTAGTATCTCGAATTATCTTGTTTTGTTCTTTTTGAATAGTTGTTACAATACTTTTCATCTTGATATCAGAAGCTTCGTCTAAAACTTCTAATAACATTTGATCACCGACAGTTTCATCTGTATCAAATACCGTGATGATTTTTGCATCTTCAACCATAAACTGACGCTTTAAGGTTAATTCAACTTCTTGACTGCCTTCTGGTGTTTCATAACTAACTTTTCCTAAACCACCATCATAATAAATACTTGAAATTGGTGCACGCCAGTCATAAATTAAGATATTATCTGGCCCATCGCTAAACGTTCCTAAGCCTAAATAGACACTTTCAGATTTAGCTTCACCATTCTCTTGAAAATCAATTCGAGCAAAATAAGGTTTCTTCGCTAATTTTTCCAAAACATCCAAGCGACGTTTAGCTTGTTGCCAACTATTTTCGCGTTCTTGAAGGAGTTGTTGTTGTTGACGCACGGTCAAAGCAGTCTCCATCATGCCCGAATAAGTGGTCGTTTTAATGCGTACGTTATTTTTAAAATCCGCCTGAATGGCTGCCTTATCAGCTTGAGCGTTCTTTAGATCCGCTTGATCTTTTCTTTGTGCTACTTGAATCTTAGCGACAACTTGATCCAT
Source organism: Ligilactobacillus sp. Marseille-Q7487 (assembly GCF_949152225.1). Lineage (NCBI taxonomy): Bacteria > Bacillati > Bacillota > Bacilli > Lactobacillales > Lactobacillaceae > Ligilactobacillus > Ligilactobacillus sp. Marseille-Q7487. Next base: position 278,713 of record NZ_CASCJC010000001.1, on the reverse strand, counting down.
GCGTTGTTGCTCTTGTTGCTTAATACTAACCATGCTATCACTCCCAAAAAATTCTTAATAACCTATTGTAGCATTTTTTTTATGCACAAACAATTCAAGCAACTCGCACTTAATTAGTGTATACTTAAGACATCAAATTAAAGCGAGGCAAACAAATGGCATTTAATTTATATCTTGTTCGTCATGGACAAACACTGCTTAATTACTATAAACGTATGCAAGGTTGGTCTGATTCACCTTTGACTGCTCAAGGACTTAAAGACGGTGAAATAGCTGGCAAAAATCTAGCTGAAATCAAATTTGATCGTGTCTTTAGAAGTGATACCATGCGGACTAAAGAAACATGTGAAGCAATCTTACGGCAAAATAAGTTTACTACTGCCACACCTATTGCAATGCGCAACTTTCGTGAACAAAATTTTGGTTATTTTGAAGGCAGCGATGATAAACAAGCTTGGTTAATGATTGGCGCAGCTCATGGTTGCAGTAGTTATCAAGAAATTATGACTAAATACTCGTTACGCGAAAGTCGTGATTTTGCCAAACAAGCAGACCCTTTTTCAGATGCCGAAGATGACGCTCAATTTTGGACGCGTGTTAAAATTGGCTTTGATTATCTAAGAAAAATTGCTCAACCAGAAGAAAATATTTTAGTCGTCAGTCACGGAATGACTATCATGAGCATTGTACATCTTTTTGCACCAGAAATTGATTTTATCAATAACGGAGCTAAAAACGGTAGCATCACCAAACTTCGTGTTGATGAACATGATTTTAAAGTCTGCTACTACAATCAAGTCGATCCTGATTTTGATTATTTGCAATAAGAAAGGAACTCAAAATTATGGCTTTTAATATTTATCTTGTCCGCCACGGACAAACCTATCTTAACCGTTACAATCGTATGCAAGGATGGTGTGACTCACCTTTGACCCCTAAAGGTATTCAAGATGGTCATAAAGCAGGCCGGAGATTGGCTCATATCAACTTTGATTTTGCCTTTCACAGTGATACCACCAGAGCAACACGTACTTGCAAATACATTCTAGAAGAAAATGTCGCTTCACCTGTTACTCCAACACCAACCGAACTACGTAACTTCCGTGAACAAGGTTATGGCTATTTTGAAGGTAGTGACTCTAGTCAAGCTTGGTTGATGATTGGTGCAGCCCATAACTGTCGCACCTTTAAAGAAATCATTGAAAATTACTCAATTGAGGAAGCTAAGGATTTTGCCAAAGCAGCCGATCCATTCCACGATGCCGAAAATAATGCCGAATACTGGGAGCGTGTCGGTGCTGGGTTTGATTACCTCAAAAAAGTTGTCCCAGATAACAGCAATGTCTTACTCGTCAGTCACGGCACAACAATTCGTAGCATCGTCCACCATTTCGATCCTAGCGTTGATATCACTGTATCTCCTGCTAATGGTTCTGTCACTAAACTTGTGGTCGATAACGACAAAATCAGCGTGGCTTACTTCAACCAAAGCGCTACAGATTTTGAATATTAAACCGTATAATACCAAAAAGCCTATGAAACATTTTCGTAGGCTTTTTGTATTCTTAGACTTCTTTTTTAATATTGATTACTAAAAAACCATCAAAGCTAGTAGTTGCTAACGTTGATGGTTTTATTTTAAAATTTTAATAAACTCCTTGGGCTTGCATCGCTTCGGCCACTTTTTTAAAGCCCGCAACGTTTGCTCCTACGACATAATTTCCCTGACATCCTACTTCCTTAGCAGCTTGTGCAATCGTTTGATAAATATTAGTCATAATTTTTTGAAGTTCTTGATCAACTTTTTCAAAACTCCAACTCAAACGTCCCGAATTTTGGCTCATTTCTAACGCAGATACCGCCACGCCCCCGGCATTACTTGCTTTACCTGGTACAAATAAAACGCCTTGGGCTTGCAAGTACTTAGTCGCTTCTAAAGTCGTTGGCATATTAGCCCCTTCAGCCACTGCTAAAACTTGGTTAGCCACTAGTTGCTTAGCATCTGCTAGATCCAACTCGTTTTGCGTTGCACAAGGCAAAGCAATATCGACTTTAACACTCCAGACACCTTTACCTTCATGATAAGTTGCACTTGACCTTTGCTTGACGTATTCTGTTAGCCGTGCCCGTTTAACTTCTTTTACTTCTTTTAACAAATCTACGTCAATACCAGCCTCATCATATACCCAACCACTTGAATCAGAACAAGTCACAACCTTAGCCCCCAATTGTTGTGCTTTTTCAATTGCATAAATCGCCACATTACCAGATCCAGAAACAGCTATACGTTTCCCTGCCAAATCTATTTGATGATCTCGCAACAATTCTAAAACAAGATACAACAAACCATACCCTGTAGCTTCTGTTCGTGCAAGTGAACCACCATAAGTCAAACCTTTTCCAGTCAAAACTCCTTCATATGTTCCTTTTAAACGTTTATATTGGCCAAATAAATAACCAATTTCACGTGCTCCCGTACCAATATCACCAGCTGGAACATCGGTATCTTGGCCAATGTAGCGCATCAATTCTGTCATAAAAGCTTGGCAAAACGCCATGATTTCACGATCAGATTTACCTTTAGGATCAAAGTCACTACCACCTTTACCACCGCCAATTGGTAGACCTGTCAAAGCATTTTTAAAAACTTGCTCAAAGCCCAAAAACTTGATAATACCAAGATTAACTGATGGATGTAAACGCAAGCCACCCTTATAAGGTCCAATTGCATTATTAAATTGCACGCGATAACAATTATTGACTTGCGTTTGTCCTTGATCATCAATCCAAGCTACCCGAAATAATATTTGCCTATCTGGGGTAGTTAAACGTTCTAATAAAGCGTCCTTACGGTATACTTCTTCATTTTGACTGATGATTGGCTCTAGCGACTCTAAAACCTCTTTTACAGCTTGATGAAACTCTGGTTGTGCCGGATTTTGTGCGATTACACGTTCTAAAACTTCTGTGGTATATGACATGCTAAGCCCTCTTTTCTTTAGGATATTTTCATTGTAAAATACTCCTAATCAATTTTCAATCATTTGTTAATCATTTTTTAACAAAAAAGCATCCGCATAAACGGATGCTTTTTTGCTAAGCTTCTTCGTACTTAGCTGCTTTTTGTTTGTACATCTCAACTTCGTCTTCTGAGCAACGCACAAAATGTCCTGGTGTAATTTCACGCAATTTACGTGGCTTTCCTTCCACATCTTCTTCTAAAGAAGCATCGTATGGAATTTGCTTACGATTACGTTCAAATTCTGGATCTGGTACCGGTACAGCTGACACTAAACTCTTAGTATAATCATGTAATGGTTTTGTATACACATCATCGGCTGGACCAACTTCAAGTAAGCGTCCATAATGCATAACTCCGATTCGATCTGAAATATATTTAACCATTGACAAATCATGCGCGATAAATAGATAGGTCAATCCTTTTTCAAGCTGTAAATCTTTTAACAAGTTAACAACTTGAGCTTGGATAGACACGTCTAACGCAGAAATTGGTTCATCGGCAATAATGAATTTTGGCTCTACCGCTAAGGCACGCGCAATCCCAATTCTTTGACGTTGGCCCCCAGAAAATTCATGCGGATAACGACTAGCGTGATCTTTATTCAAGCCAACTGTCTCTAAGAGTTCTTCAACTTTTGCACGGCGATCTTCTTTGCTTTTTGCTAAACCGTGAATATCGATTCCTTCGGCGATAATGTCTTCAACTGTCATACGTGGATTCAAAGATGCATATGGATCTTGGAAGATCATTTGCATATCACGACAAAAACGAAGATGTTCTGCGCGTGAATTTAACTTACTTACATCCTTACCATCAAAGATGATTTGGCCATCGGTTGGATCATATAAATGGATCACACTACGACCTGTTGTCGTCTTACCTGAACCAGATTCTCCTACCAAACCAAATGTTTCACCTTCATAAATATCAAAAGTAACATCGTCGACAGCTTTAACCATATCAGGTCTGCCCACGCCGAAGTATTGCTTTAAATGCTTAACTTCAAGAATTTTTTTACGTTTTTCTGGCATGTGGTCTTTTCCTCCTGATTAGTCTTTATCGTTGTGTTCTTGCATCATTTTTGCGTAGATTTTTTGTCGTCTGATAATTTCATCTGGCGGTGTAATCTTTGGTGCATCTGGATGCAAAAGCCATGTTGCTGCATAGTGTGTATCTGAAACTTTGAAGAATGGTGGTTGTTTTTCTGTATCAATCTTCATCGCATATGGATTACGTGCAGCAAACGGATCACCTTTTGGCGGATCTAACAAATCAGGTGGTGTTCCTGGAATCGCTTCTAGGTGCTTACTTTCAAGTGTTGGCATTGAATTTAATAAGCCCCATGTGTATGGATGCTTTGGATTGTAGAAAATTTCATCAACTGTACCATATTCAACAATTTGGCCGGCATACATCACGGCAACACGATCTGCCATTCCGGCTACAACGCCTAAGTCGTGCGTGATAAAGATAATTGATGTTTCAATTTTTTGTTGCAATTCTTTCATCAAATCTAAAATTTGTGCTTGAATTGTCACGTCTAGAGCTGTTGTTGGTTCATCGGCAATCAAAATTTCTGGATAACATACCAAAGCAATCGCAATCACGATTCTTTGACGTTGACCACCAGAAAATTGATGTGGATAATCATTGATACGTTCCTCAGCGTTAGTAATTCCAACAAGCTTCAAGATTTCTAAAGCTTGCGCCATTGCTTTTTTCTTTTCAACCTTTTTATGTTTCATCAAAGGTTCTGCAATTTGACGACCAATCTTCATGGTTGGATCAAGCGAAGTCATTGGATCTTGAAAGATCATCGCAATATCTTTACCACGAATATTTTGCATTTCTTTTTCGGTCTTTTGCAATAAGTCTTGACCATGGAACATGATAGAACCGCCCATTACTTGTGCATTGTTAGCTAATAGGCCCATCAAACTCTTGGTCGTTACTGATTTACCTGAACCAGATTCCCCAACGATGGCCAACGTTTCGCCTTTATCCAAATGAAAACTCACATCACGAATGGCTTTCACGTCGCCCGCATATGTGTGGAAATTGATTTCAAGGTTTTTTACTTCTAAAATTCTTTCACCCATAATTCAACCTACCTTCTAGTCTTTGGATCAAATGCGTCACGCAAACCGTCACCTAACAAGTTAAACGAAATCATCAAGACACACAAGACGATAGCTGGGAACCACATTTGGTAAGGCAAGAATTGGAAGTTCTTTTGCCCTTCGTTTAATAATACCCCAAGTGATGTTTCTGGTGCAGAAATACCAATCCCAATGAAACTCAAGAAGGCTTCAAAGAAGATTGCACTTGGAATGGTGTACATCGTTTGAATGATGATGATACTTGAGAGGTTTGGCACCAAATGTTTGATAGCAATCTTTGGTGCCGATTCACCCAAGGTTCGTGCAGCTAAAACATATTCTTGTGTTTTAAGCTGTAGCGTTTCGGCACGAATCATCCGCGCCATCGTTGTCCAACTAGAAATCGCAATCGCACAAATGATAGAACCCATACCTGGTTTCAAAACAAGTAACATTAAAACAACAATAACTAAGTTTGGCACAGAAGAAATAACTTCGATGACACGCTGCATAATCGTATCTGTACGTCCGCCACGCCAACCTGATACAATCCCATAGGTTACCCCGATGGTCAAATCAAAAAATGTCGCTACAATCGCAACGATTAAAGAAATTTTAGTACCGTAGATAATACGTTGAGCCAAGGAACGACCTAAATAATCAGTTCCTAAGATGAAATACTTATCGCTAGGTACATCGTTACTCTTATATTGATCAACCCATTCGCCTGCCACTAAAGACTTACCGTTCAGTCCATCAATGTTTACACCCGGAATCTTAGGTGGTAAGTTAGCGTATTTAGGTGTAGATTTTACCAAAGTATCATGATCGATAAATGGTGTAGATCCAAAAGCAACAATCACCATAATCAAGATGATGAATAATGAGATTACAGCACCCTTATTTTTCTTTAAACGACGCCATGCATCTTGAGTAAAGGTCAATGAAGGTGCAGCAATCTTTTCATTGTCTAGGTGCACACTTTGAGTTAAGGGCTCAAAACTTTCTGGTGCTAATTTAATTTTTTCTTCCATTATGCTTAACCCTCACTTCCTGCAAGACGAATACGTGGATCGATGATGCCATAAACAATGTCAGTTAACAAGATAACTAAAACTAGCCCTGCAGAAAAGAGCATTGTTACCCCCATGATAGTTGGGTAGTCATTTGTTGTTATTGACTTAACGTATTGTTCACCAATCCCTGGGATTGAAAAGATATTTTCGATAACCATTGAACCTGTCATCAAGGCAACTGTATATGGTCCAATCAAAGTTACCAATGGAATCAAACTATTACGTAAAGCATGGTGATAGACGATTCCAAAACGACTTAAACCTTTAGCTCTAGCCAATTCGATATAATCAGAGTTTAAGACATCGACCATCCCGGTTCGAATAAACCTGGCCGTTTCAGCCAAAGGTCCAACCCCCAATGCAATTGTTGGTAAGACCGTGTAGTTAAAGCCACCCCAATCAGCAATTGGGAACCAACCTAACTTCAATGCGATATAGTATTGTAATAAGACCGCTAAAACAAAGTTTGGTACGGATTTACCGATAATAGAAAGAATTGTTGCTAACGTATCAATCCAAGTATTACGATTGATCGCTGCAATTGAACCAATAATAATTCCAAAGAATACCCCAAAAATCATTGCTTGAACCCCTAATTGAGCAGAAGCACCGATACGACTGGAGATTAAATATGAAACGGGTTGGTTACTGAATTGGAAAGATGTCCCCAAATCACCGTGTAACATTCCACCGATATATACGAGATATTGCATCCAAACTGGCTTATCCAAACCATATTGCTTGTTCATGATTTGAATTTGTTCTGGCGTCAGCTTTTGCTGATTCGAATATGGTGTCCCTGGCATTAACTTCATTAAAAAGAAGGTAATGGTTGCGACCAAAAAGAGCGTCAACACCATATAAAAAACACGCTTTAACAGGTATTTTTTCATAACTTGCCCTCACATTCCTAATGTTCTCTTAAAATAACAGATAAAACTGTTTATTTTCTATAATAGCGTAAAATACATGATTTTTACAGTATTTGTTTTAAAAAGCCTATATAAACCAAGGGGGACTGGTACGAAAATACCAATCCCCTTGGTGTTAAATCTTACAATTTAACTAATTATTCTTTTACATATGCTTCTTTAAAGTTGTAGTTTGCACCGGATGAATTGTAGATAACACCCTTAACTTTAGATTTAATTACCCAAGCTTGTGTTGATTGATAGATTGGTGAAACGCCTTGATCTTCCATCAAGATCTTTTCAGCTTTAACTAAATCATCCCAACGTTTTGCAGGATCAACTGCATCTGTTGTCTTAGAAGCATTAACTAAAGCATCGTATTCAGCGTTACTCCACTTACCACGGTTGTATGAGTTATTTGTAGTAAACATATCTAAGAATGAAATTGGATCAGCAAAGTCCGCACCCCAAGCAGAGATTACGACATCAAAGTCACCCTTTTGTGAACGGTCTAAACGTGTCTTAAATGGCACATTAGCAGCCGTTACATTAGCGCCTTCTAAGTTAGATTCGATTGCGCTTTGCACAAATTCAGTTGACTTCTTAGCACCGTCTGTATCATCACTAAGCAAAGTAATGTCTAAGGAAGTTAAACCTTCTTCAGCCATACCTTCCTTCCACAACTTCTTAGCCTCTTCAACGTTGTATTCAACGCCTGTCTTTTCGTAAGCAGCTGTAGCAAAGTCTGTACCATCATAACTAGATAAACCTTCTGGTACTAAACCTTTAGCAGGAATAGAACCATCACCTAAAACCTTATCAACAAATTGTTTACGGTTAATTACCATTGAGATAGCTTGACGAATCTTCTTGTTCTTGAAAGCTTTCTTAGTTTGGTTATATTCAAAGTAGAATGTTGAAGCTTGTGGACGGCTTACATATTCTTTAGAACCTTTTAATTGCTTTGCTTGTTCAGCACTTAAACTAGTTGCATCAAGCTTACCTGATTGATACAAGTTGTAAGAAGTCGAAGCTGTCTTGTTAACCTTGTAGTTAATCTTAGATAACTTCACAGCTTTCTTATCCCAGTATGCGTTATTTTTAGCTAATGTCCAGCTCAAGTTTGTCCCTGTCCAGCCAGTTAACTTAAATGGACCGTTGTAAACCATGTACTTAGAAGCTGTACCGTACTTAGAACCATACTTTTCAACAGCTTTTTCATTTTGTGGGAAGAATGTTGGGAAACCAAGTAATAATTTGAAGTATGGAACTTCTTTATCTAAAGTAACAACTAACTTGTAGTCACCTTCAGCTTTGATTCCTAAGTCTGTTACTGGCTTTTTGCCGTTCATGATATCGTTAACGTTTGCTACGCCATCAAAAAGGTATGCATATTGTGAACCAGTCTTAGGATCAACTGTACGTTGCCATGAATAAACAAAATCTTTAGCTGTAACAGGATCACCATTTGACCATTTAGCATCTTTACGTAAAGTAAATGTATAAGTTAAACCATCATCAGAAACTTCTGTTTTCTTAGCAATTCCTGGCTCAATCTTAGAATTTTTACCAATACGATACAAACCTTCCATTGTGTTATTTAAAGCTGTAAAACTAACTGTATCAGTTGCTTGTGAAAGATCCATCGTTGGTAATTCTGCAGATTCGTTCCAATTTAAAACTTGCGCGTCACTACCACTAGAACTTGACTTATTAGAACCACAAGCTGCTAATGTCAAAGCAGAAACGGCCAAAACAGTACCGACTGCTGCAAATTTTTTAAGCTTCATATATTATGACAACTCCTTTATAAAAAATTAACAAAACAAAATACTTTTTAATCAATAATTGAATTTTATATGAATTTGCTATGAAATTCAAGTATTTTTCTAATTTTTCTTAAAATAAATTTTACGTTTTTCAAATTTTCCCTAAAAATAAGCATTTTATATACCCATTTTTTCTAATTTAACTTCAAAATCAGTAAATTTACACCATTTATTCGTACAAATACCGAACGTTAACCTTCAGATTCATTAAAACGTTTTCTAATTTTTATTTAAGATTCTTTATCATTTTAGTTCTAAAACTCAAGTTATTAAAAATATGCTAAAATAAAAACAAAAGCTAAAATAGAAAGGAAACATCATGATTCCCGTAATTATTGCAGGCATCGCCAATAAACAACTCAATTTTGACTATACAATGGATGAATTAGGCGCTTTAGCCAGCGCAAATGATATGGTCGTTTGTGCAGATATTAGACAAAATATCTCACGTCCCTTGGCAGCTAGTTACTTTGGCAAAGGAAAATGTGAAGAGATTGCCACCAGTGCGCAACTTCATGATTGTTCAATTTTGGTAGTCAATGATGAATTAAGTGCTGTTCAAATCAGAAATCTCGAAGAGCTGACTGGATTACAAATCTTAGATCGTACAGCCTTAATTCTTGAAATCTTTGCTAAACGTGCCCGAACAAAAGAAGCTAAACTACAAGTAGAAATTGCCAAATTACAATATCAACTCCCTCGTCTAAGAACCTCAAGTATCAATAAATTCGATCAACAAACAGCCGGCAATACCGGCGGAGGCTATACTAACCGTGGTGCTGGTGAAAAGAAAATCGAACTAAATCGCCGTGTACTCGAAAAACGTATTAGCAACCTAAAAAAAGAATTAAAAGAGCTTTTAAAAGGCCAAGAAACACGCAGAAAGGCGCGTAAACAAGCCGGGTTAAAGGCTGTAGCACTCGTTGGTTATACCAACGCTGGTAAGTCGACTACACTTAATGGTTTATTAAAATTAGTCGGTCAAGATGCAGATAAACAAGTCTTTGAAAAAGATATGCTCTTTGCAACCTTAGATACATCAGTACGTCGCTTACACTTTACAGACAATCAAACCTTCTTGCTTAGTGACACTGTTGGTTTTGTTTCTAAATTGCCACATCATCTTGTTGCTGCTTTCAAATCAACTTTAGCCGAAGCAGCTCAAGCTGACTTATTAATTCATGTAGTTGATTTATCAGATCCACATATGAAAGAAATGATGGATACTACCGATCAAACCTTAAAAGAAATCGGTGTTAACAATATCGAAACATTGTATGCTTTCAATAAAGCTGATAAAACAAACGAAAACTATCCACAATGTGAAGGTAATGATTTGATTTATAGTGCTAATGATCCTTCATCATTAGAATTATTAGCCCAAACGATTAAACAACGGCTTTTCAAAGACCTGGTAACACAAACCTTTTTGATTCCTTTTGATCAAGGCAGATTTGTCGAATTGCTCAATCAACAGGCTACTATTATTTCTACCGAATACACCACAACGGGGACTCAAATTAGCGCACAATTATCTTTACAATTAGCTGGACGTTTGCGTCAGTTTAAAATTTAAAAAGCATGTCAGTTAAACTTTTCAAAGCTTAACTGGCATGCCTTATTTTTGATAATGTTCAAAACAATATAATTTTTGGCCCTTATCTTCAAGTGTATGAAACCCTAGACTCGTATATAATTCACTAACTTGGTTATCTTTTAAAATCGCATCTATACGGGGGCACATGTGCAAAATAATCCATTAGATGACGCATCAATGTCCAAGCAATCCTCTTACTACGATAAGCGGGTGTAATCAAGATATCTTGAATGTAAACAATCGTCATATAATCACTCAACGCACAAATCCATCCGACCAATTCATGTTGTTCATAAGCTGCAATCACATATGATTTACGCAAAGCTTTAGTAATTCTAGTTAATTCATGCTCGGTCAGTGGCTGCTCTAGGTTTTGATAAAAGCGTGCGACTTGATATTTCGACAACTTAGGATTAACTATTAACTACTAACTCCAACACTATCCCCCTAACCGAAAAATGATAAAAAAATTACAATAATTATATGATACCTTCCTTTTGAATTCGAACGTTTTCGTAAAAAAATTTAGGTTTTTTAAGAGAAAATACTTTTTTTATTAGAAAAAGCACGTTACAATAAAACATACCAATTTGAAAAATACCATAGTTTTTCAAATAAAAAAAGAAAGGTGGGTTCTACTAATATGGATAAGAAAAAAAGTGTTGTTCAACTCGATCGTTCACTGGGCTTTTTTTCATCACTTTCTTTAGTAGTTGGAACGGTTATCGGCTCAGGGATTTTCTTCAAGCAAGCATCTGTTTTGGATTATTCAGGTTCAACCAACAATGCTTTGCTAGCATGGACGCTTGGAGGCTTAATTACATTAACCTCAGGCTTAACCATTGCAGAAATCGGAGCACAGCTTCCCCATACTGGTGGCTTATACATTTATATGGAAAAGATTTATGGTAAGCTTTGGGGATTTTTAACGGGTTGGATGCAAATCGTCATCTATGGACCCGCCATGATTGCAGCATTAGGTGCTTATTTAGCAGTCTTGTTGGTTTCATTTTTTAATCTTCCACAATCGTCAACACTTGTTATCGCAGTTTCTTCTGTTGTTATTTTGACTGCATTTAACTTATTGGCCAATCGCTTTGGAGCTTATTTCCAAAACATTACCACTATTGCCAAATTCATTCCTATCGTGGCGATTATTATCTTTGGTCTTTTTTTTGGTAATCAAAACGCATTTGGACAAAGCTTACAAACTGTAGCACATAACTCAAATGGTAATTTGGGTGTTGCCATCTTAGCAACTTTATTTGCCTATGATGGTTGGATTTTGTTGGCTAATATGGGTGGCGAAATTAAAAATGTTAAAAAAACATTACCGCTAGCTATCATCTGCGGAATATTATTGGTCTTATTGACCTATATGTCGGTAACATTTGCAATTTTTCGCGTTATGCCTGCTGACTTGATTCATAAATTAGGCGAAAATGTAACACCACACTTTGCAACAATTGCTTTTGGTAATTTAGGTGGGCGCTTATTAAATATCGGCATCATCATTTCAATCATCGGTTGTATGAATGGAAAAATTATGTCTTTTCCCCGTATTATGTACGCTATGGCTAAAAACGATGAATTGCCATTTTCTAAGCAAATCTCTTATATTCACAAAACAATGAAGACTCCAATGGTTGCTACGACAATTACTTCCCTAATCGCAATTGGAATGATTTTGTGTGTTGATGCTGATCGTTTGACCGAAGTTTGTATCTTTACTATTTATTGTTTTTACGTAATGACATTCTTTGGAATCTTTAAGCTACGCAAACAAAATCCAAACGGCGATCATTTCAAAACACCACTTTACCCTATTGTGCCAATCATCGCGATTGTCTGCACCACATTTGTTTTAATAAGTGAAATCTTTTCTGATCTGCCTGGCGTTATCGTTTCACTTATCTTCATTCTTGTAGGGATTCCAGTCTATTGGTATAAACAAAAAAATAATTAATAAAAAAGGCACTCCAGTTGATATGTATCAAAGTACATATCAAGGAGGCCTTTTTTTATGCCTTTTCTTTATACGCTACCTTAACTTCTAACGCAAAATCAGCTTTAGTTTCTGGCATTAAGCTAGCACGTCCTGCCCTACGATAATGCCCTTTTTGAACTACAACTGTTGCTAAAGTCAAATCATAATCTTGTTGTGCATTTTTAGCTGCCAACAAACCAATTGTTTTAATCTGTGCTAATTCATATTTTTCTAATTGGTTAAGACCGCCATATACGAATAGACCTTGAGGCGTTACTTGCAATTCAAAATAAGGCAAGACAACAGGTTCTTGTAATGCATATACTGGTTTAGCATCCTGGCTAGCTTTTGCTAATAAACTCGCTTCATCTTTTTGACCATAATCTAGTTGCAAATAACCATTTGCTTCTAATTTAGCTACCAACATATTTAAATTTTGTTGTTGTGTTGGAGTAATATCGATTATTGTTGGTAAAAGCTTTTCTTCACTAAAAATACCATTTGTTTGAACAAAACCTGGTTGTGGCTTACTCTTGCTTGTTGTAGCCAATGGATCTTTAGCTGCAATCCCTAGCATTTTTTCAATCTTAGGTGAAATATCATATTTTGACGACTTAGTAGTAAAGTAATACAAAAAATTCAAATATGCAAAATAAGCGATTATTAAAAATGCTAAGATAAACAAGGTGCCGCGTCCAACAAAGCCGTTGACAAAAAATCTATATGCAACATATAGCAAATAAAAATTACCACCGGATGCTAGAATAGTGTATATTTGATTTTTTAGCTTAACACTAAGATTAATATAGCCTAAATAGCCTGCAATTGTTCCAAAAAAACTAAACATTCTCTTTTTCTCCTAGTTTGTTGTTTGATTGGTCGATGGTGGAGTTTGAATTGTCGTTTGCGCACTCGAAGACGCTGCTTGCTCACCATCATCTGGTTTAGTTTGTGTTTGATCGTTTGGCTTAGTTGTTGTATCACTTGAACTAGAGCTACTACTACTACTTGATTGACTAGAACTAGATTCTTGTTGCGAAGATTCTTGAACTTGAGTACTACTCGAAGCTTGTTGTTGACTTTCAACTGAACTAGATTCTTTTTGACTAGAGCTGCTATTTATTTGAGTACTACTACTTTGAGTAGAATTAACTTCAACTCTAGGCTTACCTTCAACGGTATTAGTCACATTATTCACTGCTACATTTGTCGCTCCTAAGGCCAAAACCGCTGACATAATCGCAAACGGTGTAATAAAAGGGGCTGTTCTTTTAGTCATTTTCTTCCTCCACTTTTTAGTCTAGCCTATTTTTTTCAAAGTTTTACCAAATATTTCTTAAACCTTTGCTAATTTTCGCTGACAATTTGCGCAAAGACCATGCAATTCAAACCGATGATCTTCAATCAAGCATCCAGGTAATTGATCTGCAAAAACTTCTAAAGGACACATTTGAATCTCTTGGACATGTCCACAGTTGCGACAAATAAAATGATGATGATGTACATTATCAAAGTCACACTGATACTTAACGCTAGCTCCACCGGCTTTGCGTCTTGTTTCTACAATGCCTAATTCTTCAAATTCTTTAATATTACGATAAATAGTATTATGACTCATCGTAGGATAAATCTTGCGCATATGTGCGTCAATCGTTTTAATATCAACATATTGATGCTTGAAACGACTCAAATACTCTAGCATACTCTTTCTTTGTTTGGTTAATTTGTAACCGCCACGTTTCAACACCTGTAAAGCTTCCGTCAGCATCCTATTTTCTCCTTTATATCGTAATCATTACTGTTATAATAGCATATCATATTTACTAAAACAATCCTACTATAAAGTAGCTAACCATTCATCTAGCTTTTGGACGGTCTGTTGCCATTGATCGTTTTCTAAAATATATGCCTTAGAAGCTAAAGCTTGCGGTAAGCATTGATCTCGTTTAGCTTCTAAACTATCTAAACGCTTCTTAACTGCTTTTAAAGTATCCCCACGCTTTAATAACCGTTGTTGCAAGCATTCCTTGTCACTGACTTGCAAATATAAAACAACCGTGTTGGTCGGTAATTTTTCCAAATAACTTAAGGCGCCTTTAGTATCTAAGACAATAACTGCCCAATCACCTTTATTAAATGCTTCTTGTAAGGCTTCATACGATGAGCCATAGTAGTTACCATCATATTTAACGTATTCTAAATAATGTTTTTCAAAAAAACTCGTTTGTGTTTCAAAATGATATGCATCATCACTTTCACCTGGACGTTGAGTACGCGTCGTATGTGTCAAAACCGGAATCATCTTTTTTTGTTGAACCAAATATTCTTTGACAGTCGTCTTACCACTTCCTGATGTTCCACAAATTACCAATACACGTTTTTTCATCGCTACCTTCCTTTAATTTAGACTTATTTTTATTGTAACAAAAAAAGTACGCCTAAAAAACGTACTTTCATAGCTTAATTTGCTTGTAAGACTTGTTGGGTAGTAACCAATGGATAACAACTTAAAGTAGTTTGTTCTAAATCAACATTGTGTAAACTAATCTTTGTGAGTTGATTATTTTCATATGTTTTATAGTAATATTCCCCTGTCCGCGCATTAACACAACAAGAATAAAGCGTAATATCATGCGTCTTATCTGGCGTTTGTGTTGCTCCATTGACAAAAGCCACCGAATCTAAAATATGGAAAAAAGTCGTCACATTTGCTAGTTCACTTTGTTCACACAATGCGTGACTCTTTAAATACACTGCTTTAATAAAACGCGAAGCAGGCGAATAATCTCCCGGCAATCCAACCGTGCCTACTCCTTGCCCTAGAGGTTGTAAACCAAGTTTGGTCAAAGTATCTACCGGCTGATTAGGATTAACACCTAGATAAGCATGTAAATTTAAAAGATGATAATCAAAAGTTGGATTATTGGTCAAAACTCCAACTGGGTTATCATATAGCTTAGTTTGTTCCTTAGTAACTTCTAAAACTGCAGATTCATGTTTATCTGCTATTAACCAATGTAAACTTGCACATGGTAGACCTTGCTTAAAGTCAATCTCCACCATATTCAAGTTTGCTATTTTTGCGCGAACTTCTTGTACACTTTTACACTGTGCTAATAACCATAAGATTATTTCATAAGGGGTCAAATTTAATGCATTTTCCTTTTTAACACTAGCGTAATGTGCAAATCCTGGAAAGTTCAAACCTGCCATCCCTAAACCAGCTTCATTAACTGCTTCGGCATATAATGGATAACCATCGACGACACTAGCCATTCCAATCAAAGCTAAATGCTTAGTTTGAGGAGCTTCACATTTATAAGTCAATGTAAAGTTTCTCGGTGTTATAACTACCTGTTCTCCAAAATGATAATCTAGATCCAAATTTCTTCCAAAATAAAAATCTCCATTAACAAAACTTAACCCCGTACACATATCTAACCCTCATTTCAATTTATTTCTTACTTGAACTATACGCCTATTATTTTGTAAAGTAAAATCTAATGCTTTTAGTTTTTTTTAGCCAAAAACATGTTTATTTTTCTAATTTTTACTTTCTCATTTGCCCAAGATATGGTATAAACATATGTAAGACATTTTAATAGTAGATTAAAAAAACCTCATTTTAATCTAATGGTTATTCAAGCATGGGGGTTATGTTATATGAAACTTACACAACGAATTTTTCAAAAAGAAGAACTTTCCCGCTATATTGCTAAAGATCGAAAATTTGAGAAAACTTTAACCTCAAAAGACTTAATTGCAATGGGTATAGGTGCTGTTATTGGAACAGGAATCTTTATCTTGCCAGGAACCGTTGCTGCATTACACAGCGGGCCTGCTATCATCATTTCATTTATTATGGCAGCTATCGTTTGTTCAACATCTGCTATGTGTTATGCCGAGCTTTCTTCAGCTCTACCAATCGCAGGTAGTGCTTATTCATTTGGCAACGTCATCTTTGGTGAGATTATCGGATGGTTTTTAGGCTGGGCTTTAATCTTAGAATACATGTTAGCTGTCGCTGCCGTTTCAACGGGGTGGGCTTCTTATTTCAATGCCTTTTTACGCGGATTTGGAATTGAAGTTCCAAAAGCATTAAACGGGCCATTTGATCCAGCTAATGGTACTTATTTTAATCTAGTTGCTATCTTGATTGTTTTATTCATCTCATGGCTTTTATCAAAAGGTGTTCGAACTTCGATGGCTATCAATCGCATCATGGTTTTAGTCAAAATTGCCGTAATTGTCCTCTTTTTAATTGTTGGCTGTTTTTACGTTAAGCCATCCAATTGGACTCCTTTTATGCCTTTTGGATTTAAAGGTGTCAGCATCGGCGCTTCGCTTGTTTTCTTTGCTTATCTTGGCTTTGATGTCGTTTCAGCTTCAGCAGCAGAAGTTAAAGACCCTAAGAAAAACATGCCTCGTGGTATCATCGGTACTCTTGTCATTTGTACAATCTTATATATTTTAGTTTCCGTTGTCTTAACAGGAATGGTTTCTTATACCAAACTTAACGTTGGTGATCCTGTTAGTTATGCTTTGCATTTAGTTAACCAAGATTGGGTAGCCGGCATCATCTCATTAGGTGCATTAGCTGGAATGTTTACCATGATGGTTACCATGATTTTTAGTTCTTCACGCTTAATCTATTCAATTGGTCGTGATGGATTGTTACCAAAATTTTTAGGTAAGATTGATGCTAAGACTCATACACCTAAGCACAGTATGGCAATTGTAACAATTATTATTGCTTTGACTGGTGGATTTATCTCCTTAGATCAATTAACGAATCTTGTTAACATCGGAACCTTAATTGCCTTTATGTTTGTTTCTTTAGGTGTTTTACCTTTACGTAAACGCCAAGACATTAATAACAACGGTGGCTTCAAAGTACCATTGTTCCCTATCTTACCACTAATTTCTGTTTTATTATGTGTATACATGCTATCACAGCTTTCGATTAGTACATGGATTACCTCTGGTATTTGGTTTTTAATTGGAGCTATCATCTACTTTACTTATGGCATTAAACACAGCCAACTAAATAAAGATTAAAAAATGGGGCTGGGAAAAAAGTACTAGTCTGGACATAAAAATAGCTGATTGAATTTCTAAAAATGAAGTTTGATCAGCTATTTTTCTATTATGTCTATTTTTAGTTCGTTTTTTTTAGGGATTTTATCCCTCTTTTTTGGAATAAATGCCATAATTTTGATATGTTAATCGCCAGAAGTAATAATCCTAGTTCATTTCGAACTGCTTTTTCACCTCTAACATGAACTCGGCGCACGCCAATTTTTTGACGTGGGCCTTTTTTCTATTGAAGCTGAGTTTTTTCCTAGCCCTATTTTTGTTATCCCGTGATATTACCACTGTTAGCTCCACTAGTTGCATTATCCAACGGTAACCAATCTAGCGCTAACTTAATATGTCGATCCCAGAAATCCCATTCATGTGCGCCATGATCAACGACAAAGGTATATTCAATCCCTAACTCATCGAGTAATTTAGCATAATCTTGATTTGCAGCTAATAAATGATCATCTTCACCTATCGCAAAATACAACTTAGGCAAAGCCACTTTTTGAGAAACCAATTTTGCAATCAAAACTTTTGGATTAATTTCACTGGTAAGTGTAGAATTTAAATCTGCTCCAAATACCATATGCTTATAACCATCTTCATCTGGGAAGAACACTGGATTTTGTACCGATTTAGGCATATCCTCATTAACAATTAATCCGGCCGATAAAGCAACAATTGCACCAAACGTATCATGATACTTCAAACCATTATACAACGCGCCATACCCGCCCATTGAAAGACCACCAATGAACGTATCTTCTTTTTTATCTGACAACGGAAAACTTGCGCGCGTAAATTCAACCAAATCCTTGGCAATAAATTCTGAATAATACTCGCTATTCCAAGGATGATCGGTATAAAATGAATTTTCGCCGGCTGGCATTACAACAGCCAAATCTTTTTCTTCTGCCCATCGTTGAATTCTCGTACCAGAAATCCAATCAACTTCACTGCCAAAGATACCATGTAATAAATATAGTGTTTTATATTTTTTAGGACGACTAACTTTTTGTGGTCCAAACGAAATTTTGTCAGTTGGTAATACTACCAATGCTGAAACTGTTCTATGCAAACTTTTTGCCATAAAATTAACACGAATAAGTGCCATAAAATCATTTCTCCTTTACTTCAGATTTTTATACTCTAATATTTAAAATAAAAACAAATATCATGGATTATATCCATGATATTTGTTGCTGTATTAATCTAGATTTTCACCATTTGAAGAAATCACTTGTTGATACCAATAAAATGATTTTTTACGTAATCGTTTCAAAGTTCCATTCCCTTTATCATCCATATTGACATAAACAAATCCATAACGTTTCTTCATTTCACCTGTTCCAGCAGAAACTAAATCAATACAGCCCCATGGAGTGTAGCCCAAAAGTTCAACACCATCTTCTTCGACCGCTTTTTTCATTTCAACAATATGTTTCCTTAGATAATCAATTCGATAATCATCATTGATTGATCCATCTTCTTCAATTTTGTCTAATGCTCCTAAGCCATTTTCAACAATCATTAATGGTAAACGATACTTGTCATATAATCGATTCAAACATAGACGTAAACCTGTCGGATCGATAGGCCAACCCCATTCAGATTCTTCTAAATAAGGATTTTTTACGGCCGCCAGCTGATTACCACCTGTCTTTGTTGCATCTTCGCGAGTCGAAACAACCGCCGAATTATAGTAACTAAAACTAATGAAATCTACCGTACCTTCTTTTAAAATAACAGCATCTTCTGTTTTTGTTACTAATTTAAAATCATGGCGCTTCATTTCTGCTAATTTGTATTCAGGATAAAAACCTCTGCATTGTACATCGTAATAGAAGTCTTTAAAATTGCGTTCAACTTCTTGTAATTTTAAAGAATCTTGTGGATTGCAGGTTTCTGGATAAAACAAAATATTAGCTACCATCAAACCAATCTTAAATTCAGGATTAATTTGATGCCCCAAAATAACTGCTTTCGCTCCCGCTAATAATACATGATAAATCGCTTGTTGTTGCTTAGCATAATTTGAAGCTTCCGTAATTCCTAAGGTGCTGTAATCTCTTAAGAAGTTAATTTCATTAAATGTCAACCAATACTTAACTTTATCTCGATATCTTTCAAAAATTGCACGGCAATAATTTTCAAAGAAAGTTACAGTCTTTCGTGATAACCAGCCCTCGTATTTGATCGCTAAGTTTAATGGCATATCAAAATGTGCAATTGTTACTAATGGTTCGATTCCATACTTATGACATTCATCAAAAACCGCATCATAAAAAGCTAAACCGTCTTCGTTTGGTTCTTTATCATCTCCATTCGGAAAAATACGTGTCCAGTTAATAGACATTCTAAAGGTTTTAAAACCCATTTCCGCAAGTAAAGCAATATCTTCTTGATAATGATGATAAAAATCTGTCGCTACATGACTCGGGTAGTACGTATTTTCATCAATAACTGCTTTAGCTCCAGCAGGTACATCTTCAAAGCGACTAATAAATTTTCGCTCACCATTTGCCAATTCAATCATGATACGTCGTGGTGTTTTAGCATCTCCATCCGTAATCGTATCAGAACATGCTAAACCTTTATTACCGTCTAAATATCCGCCTTCATACTGATTAGCAGCGGTTGCGCCACCCCACAAAAAATTTTTTGGAAAACTCATCTAAAAAACCTCCTAATTACTTTACAAATAAACAATTATTTGGCAATTGCTTGTGTCGTTTCAACAACTACAGCTTCTTTTTCTTCTTTTGCCAATAGTTCTTTTTCTTTTGCTAATTCTGCTTTATCATCAATTAAGAAGAATGGCAAATACATTACAAAATGAATCAACAAAGCAATAATCCAAAACATTAACAAGAGCGGACCACCAGTCATAAATGTCGATACAAAGCCTGGTGTTACCCATGGCATCGAAATTGTCGGATTAAGATTTGGTTGAACAATTTGGAATAAGCCCATCGCAACAAAACCTGAAACCATTGGACTAAAGACCATCGGAATAAAGTACAATGGATTTAACATCAATGGGAACCCAAAGATGATTGGTTCATTAATATTAAAGAAGTTAGCCGGAATAACTAATTTACGCATCGATTTATACTTTTCCGATTTAGCAAATAATGTTGCAATACATAATCCAAAAGTATTACCGGTACCACCAATTTGTAAGCAAGAAGCAACAACTGAAAACATTAAATATGGTAATGCTTTCCCTTGTGTAAATGCTTCAGTATTAGCAACACCTGTCATCATTAAAATTGGCATATAACAACTTAAAATAGTGTTTGGATGAATACCAAAGAACCAAATTAAATTCATTAAAGTAAACACAATAATCAATGAAATTGGTGAGGCACCAAATGTTGCAATTGGTTTACCAATAAAGGTTGTCACTAAATTAAAGATATTATTATATGGTGAGATAAACGTTACATATTTAATTGCAAACACCAATGAAAAAATAATCATCGCAACAAAAGTTGGAGCTAATGATTGGCTAACCATTGGTGGTACAACCTCAGGCAACTTTAAGCGTAAATTTTTCTTCATTAAGATACAGTATAACCAAGGAATAAATAAACCTAAAATAATTGCTACGAAAATCCCATCGCTTCCCATATAACTTGTATCTAAGACACTTAGCGATTCTTTATTGATTTCAACCGTTTGTAATGGCATTAATAAGATAAATGAAGCTAAGGCAATAACTGCACCAATAATACCTTTTTCACCTTGGTTTTTAGTATAAGCATAAGCAATTGAACCAACAACATAAATTGCTAATAATGATAAAGTCAATGAAACCGTATCTTGTGCGACAGTATATAAACCTGTACTGTTTAAAAAGTTCATCCAAGGTTTAAATGGTAAATTACCCAAAACAGCAATTACAGCAATCCCTAAAGTAATAGGCATTGAAGCCATAAAACCTTCTGTTAACGAATTAATAAATTTATTTTGTGAAACCTTTTGAGCAAACGGTCCAACGATCTTTTCTAGGCCACTTTGAAACTTATTAAATAATCCCATAATAAATGCCTCCATTAAGTATAGATAATATAAAAAGCTTAAAAATGTAATCGAAAGCGCTTTCTACATCTATTATAGTACCATCCTAACGCCTAGACCGCTTGTCATCAATTAACTTATAATTGGCGCTAATTGACCTTTTTTAATTCACTAGCTTTTCGGCCATAAATTCTAATCAAAGCTCTATCCATCGTTCTAATCCCGCTAAAGCCGTTGTTTAGCGCGATTTCTGTTAAATTATGCTTTCCCGTAACAATATCATCATAAGCATGCTTAGCTCTTATTTCTGCTATATATTGTCCAATTGTGATTCCAATGTATTTTTTGAAAAAACGAGCCAAATACTCTTTAGAAACATGATGATAACGTGCAATATTTTCTAACGATAATTCCTCTTGATAATTTTTTTGAATATATTCAATTATTGCTTGTGTCCTTTCAACAATCCTAACTTCCTTAGTACTTTTACACTTAGCTTCTATCATGAAATTCTTAATTAAAATTTCCAATATTTCCAAAAGTTTAACACTAATCGATATATTCTTATACTCGTTTTCTTTCTCAGCGTAAATTGTTGCTACTTGTTGTAACAATTTTTGCAATTTCTTGTATTTATATTTTTGACCATCGGTTAATTTGGAATAATTATTCAATGAAAATACCATGTTATCTATCATAGGATACATCTCTTTAACAAACTTATATGTAAATATTACAGATAGCGCTCTTTTATCTATTCCGTTTTTAAATACTTTTATACTATGAATTTCTTGTGAATTAACCACCAGTATTTTGCCAGGCTCACAATGATAGTTTTGACCTTCAATAATGAATTCATCTATTTCACCCGTGAGTGTATAACTCAATTCAATCGATTGATGCCAATGTGGCGCAATATAACTTGAATAATTAAAATTTGAATTGTGCATCCAAACCCAAACCGGTAATTTTTCATTTGGTCTAACAACTTCATGTTTATATTCTTTTTCTGTCATTTTGATCACCTTTCTTAACTTTATTATACAAAAAGTAAAATAAAAATGAGCACAAAAAAAGAGCGACACCCCTGCCGCTCAAAGAAAACACAAAAAACAAATAAAGAGAGTCCTTACTTAGGACTCTCTCATTGTACCATATTTTTTTGAGAATACGAGTGTTTTATCTCAAGTTTTTATCAAAAATTGACGATTTTTTTCGCAACTAGATTTTAGCCCGTAATTCCCACATTTTTTCGAACTCATTAGTAAAAATTCCAGCAATATTTTTAACAAATAAGTCCCTAGCCGTCGCCTCGTCGTTAATCGTCCAGACGCGTTGTGGGGCTTGACAAACTTGGTAGCGATGCGGATGAATCCCCGCCAATTTTTCTGTTGCCACCACTTCATCGGCATTTGGCAAATCTTTAAAGATCAACCAATTATAATTTTGCCCGGGTGCAATAGCCTGACAGTTGCGTAAGGTTTGTAGATTAAACGACGAATAAATGACCGGATGCGCCAAATTAGCTTGGGCAACCATCTCTAAGACGATTCGTTCGATGTTTGGATAAGCGATAGCGTCAGTTTTAAATTCTAAGTTAAGCAACACATCTTTTGAGCCAACTAGCTCCAAAAGTTCTTGCAAAGTCGGGATACTTTCACCATTAGCCAATTTAAAATGTTTCAACTCTGCTAAAGTATAATCATTAATCAATCCACTACCATCAGTTGTGCGATCAATCTTTTCGTCATGCATAATCACAGGAATATTATCTTTAGTCAGATGAACATCAAACTCAATTCCGTCAATGCCATTATCTAAAACATATTTAAATCCTTCTAATGAATTTTCTGCAAACTTGGCCGGATATCCCCGATGTCCGAAAATTTTCGTTTGTACTGTCATATTATTTCCTTCTTTACTTAGTAAATCCTTCCGCCTTGTTGCTGGAAGTAATATAGCTATTCATTGAATTTTGGGCTTCTTGAAGCGCTTTGTTAACATCTGTTCCATCATAAATTTGTTCCATTGCGGTTTGGCTCAAGAGGCGTTCTTGCACAACATTTTGCATGAAGATACCTGAATTAGCCGTATTAGCAATCGTTCTATTCAATTGATCACTTGCAACCTTAGCAGCTGGATTTTTCTTATACAAATCTACTAAAACTTTTTGTTCTTGTGACTTTTTATTTAAAGCTAAATAACCTGTGGCTGCTTGCCATTGTGCTTGGGATTTAGCAGATAACAAGAATTTAATCAATTCCCATGCCCCATGTTGAACTTTGTTTGATTTGTCATTTGAAATCCATAAAGATGCTCCACCAATCGAGACTCCATTAGCCTCTTGGCCATCTGGATGTGGATAATAACACACGCCCACTTCGTCTTTAGTTCCGGTTGTTAACTGTGTAATTGAACCAGAAGATTGTAAAAACATACCTAATTTTCGTGATAAGAACGCCGCTGTTTCGTTGGTTCCAGCATTTGAACCAGCACCATAATTCATAAATGAACCGTTCTTTAAATTATCTTGAATCCATTTCATAGCATCCACCGTTGCTTGATTAGTGAAATTAACTGCCGTTGGAATTCCAGAACGTCCATTATCGTTATTAGCCATACATACTTTAGAGTTGGCCATGAATTGTTCAAAAAACCAACCATAAATTTCAACACTCATACCTTTAATCTTATGATTTGATTTTTCATAAAGTTCGTTAGCAACTCGAGTAATATCACTATAAGATGGATCCTTAGGTGGTGGTGTAATACCATATTCCTTTAAGAGCGTTGCATTATAATATAGCACCGGTTGTGATGTGTTAAATGGCATCGAAAGTTGCTTGCCATCTTTAGAGTAAAAAGCTCGTGCTACATCTGAAATTTGGCTGACATCATAGTTATCTTCATCGATGAACTTTTGAACAGGTGTTGTATATCCACTATAATACATCTGTGCAGTCGAAACGTCCATCGATTGAAAAACAGCCGGCGAAGCATCCGTACCATGTGTATTCAAGATTTTTTGAATCGCTTCGTTATAACTTCCCACAAATTCTGGAACAACGGTGTATTTATCTTGGGACTTGTTAAATTCATTAACTAATTGTTCAAGCTTATCTTGTCCTTGGCCGGTCATTTCATGCCAAAAAACAATTTTAGTACGTGTATCTGCTTGGATTGCATCTTTTTTACTACAACCACTCAAACTAGCTCCTAATAAACAAGCCAAAGTCCCTGCACATACAAATTTAGCAAGTTTTGTCAGTTTCATTATTTCACCGCCCCATCATTAATACCACTCTTGAATGATTTTTGTCCGATAAATAAAACAATCAACGTTGGAATTACGACGATTGCTGCACTTGCTTGAATCATTCCCCAATCATTAAACGTTTCTTGTGATTGCAATTGTTTCAAGCCATATTGCACTGGTCTAAACTGATCACTAAATGTCGTCAACATTGGCCACATATATTGGTTCCAACTAGCTAAAAAACTATACGATGCAAGTGTCAACAAGCTAATCTTAGCGTAAGGTAAAGCACCTTTAAGGTAAAATTGCCAATGCGATAACCCTTCGATATCAGCAGCTTCCTTTAATTCGCCTGGAATTTGCATGAATGCTTGCCGTAACATGAATGTTCCAAAAGCAGATGTTAAAAATGGAACAATCATTACAGCATAGGTGTTTAACAAGTTTAATTGACGCATCGTATTAAAGTTAGGAATCACTTGGGCTTCAAATGGTAGCATCATCGTAATCAAAAACACACCAAACAACAAGTTACGTCCCTTAAATTTCAAAAAGACAAATGCATAAGCGCTCATTGAACAAAACAGTAATTGGGCTAGCATCGTCACCAAAGAAATTACTAAGCTGTTTACCATATAGCGTAGTATTTCTGTATGATGAATTGCTGAAATATAGTTATTTAATGAGATATTTGTACTAAAAAACTTCCCTTGTGAAATTTCAGCAGTCGGTAACAGACTACTCCAAAAGCCCAAAATAAATGGCACTAAAACAAATAAGGCTAATAAACATAAAACAATATATTGTCCAAGCTTACTTTTTATAGAAGTATTTTGTGTCTCCATCATTAATATGTCACCTTTTTTTCTAAGAATTTAAATTGAATCAAAGTAAAAATTGCAATGACGATTGCTAAAACAATCGATTCGGTACTAGCTAAAGCATAATTACCGTTGATAAATGCATCTTGATAAACCCGATATACTAATAGGTTAGTTGCGTTATTTGGTCCACCCGCAGTCATCAAGTCGATTAAGCCAAAACTCTTAAATGCATCAATCAATGTAATAATGGACACAAAAAATAAGGTAGGTGAAATCATTGGAATTGTAATTCTAAAAAATTGATAACGCTTGGAAACCCCTGCGATTTGAGCTGCTTCATAAAGTGTAGCGGGAACGGATTGTAATGCGCCAAAGAAAATCAAAAAAGTAAAACCTAAATTCATCCATACAGTTGAAACAATAATCGCCAACATTGCCCATCCTGGTTCTGTTAACCAATTGATGGCAGGAATACCAAAAAGTTCCAAGATTTTATTTAATAAGCCTACCGAAGGATTGAAAATAAATAGCCAAAAAATAGCCGCTACCGAAACCGAAACACCCATAGTACCTGAAAAGACTGTTCTAAAAAAGCCGATTCCTTTAAGCTTGGCACTTGCCGTTTGTGCAAGCAATAAGCCAAATACTACGGTCAAAATGGACACACCCAAAACATAGATAAATGTCGCCTTTAAACTGTTGAGATATGCACTAGAAGTTAACAGATCAATATAATTTTGCAAGCCTACAAATACCGTGGGTTTGCCTACGCTATTTGTTAAAAATAAACTCAAATAAAGTGTCTTTAACATTGGATAAAAGACAAATAAGCCTAAAACGACTAAAGATGGTCCTAAAAATGCTAATGCATAGAACTTATCTTTAGCGTTAACATTAAATCCCTTAGCTAAGACTTTCTTTTTAGCGGCCTGCGACGCCTTGTAATTCACATTGGATGTTAGTTGTTCCATTTTGACTTCCTCCCTTGCCATACATTAAAATTTCACCATCTGGGGCAAATACATAATAATCACCATTTAAAGTTACTTTGACACGCTGATTGATACGATACAAGGTATCATCGCTTTCTGGTGTTGTCATACGTAATTGCTGACCGTCATCTAATGTTACTTCGATGATCGATTGATTTCCTAAATATTCAATGTTATGAACATGTGCATTCGTAATATTTGCGGTCGCATCTAACAATAATGCACCCGGACGAACTCCAATTCGATATTGCCCAGCAACTAATTTTTGCGTAACTGCAAATTCCATATCCGCATCAAGCGTTAATTTGTTTAACACTTCATCATAATCAGCTTGTAAAATGTTCATCCGTGGTGTTCCAAAAAATTCCCCGACAAAAGTATTAGCTGGTCTGGTATAAATTTCTAGCGGTGTTCCAATCTGTTGAATCTTATGATCATGTAAAACCATAATACGATCAGCCATCGTCATTGCTTCGACTTGATCGTGTGTTACATAGATTAAGGTTAAACCTAGACGTTGTTGAATCTCACGAATTTCAGAACGCATCTTGCCACGCAATTGAGCATCTAAATTAGATAAAGGTTCATCCATCAAGCAAATCTTTGCATCACTTGCGATTGCACGTGCTACTGCAACTCGTTGACGTTGACCACCAGAAAGTTCACGTGGCTTTCTTTGTGCATACTCTGTCAAATTAACTAATTCTAGCGCTTGGGCAACGCGCTCATTGATTTGTTTTGGATCCATCTTGCGAGCCTTCAAGCCAAATGCAACATTATCTTTTACAGATAAAAATGGAAATAACGCATAATTTTGAAAAACCATCGTTAAATTGCGATCTTGAGGTGCCAAGTTAGTAACATCTTTGTCATCGATTAATAATTGACCATCTGAAATTGAAATCAACCCGGCAATCATTCGTAACAAAGTACTTTTTCCACATCCAGACGGGCCTACAATGGCGAAAAATTCCCCGGTTTCAATCTTGGTATTGATATTTTGTAAGGTCCAATTTTCACCGTCATAACTTTTAGCAATATTTTTTAATTCAATCGACATTTTTTCCACCTCTAAATTACTTTTACTAACATTTCGCTTTTTAGTATATAAAACAAATGTAATGAATCAGTGGTAGCTTTGTAAGCATTATGTAATTATTTTGTAGTGTTTAAGTGAATTAGCAACTATCAAAAAAAGCGCAGAATCTAATAGAGATCCTACGCTTTTTAACTATTTTGCTCTTTTTTCTTGGCGTTGTAAGGCATCTTTTAGCATAAATGGTGCTACTAAGGTAGTTAAAATAATCGTTACAATTACACCTGAGTAGTATTGCTCAGATAATAATTTAGCACTATAACCGATCTGTGCGATAATCAATGCCATTTCACCACGCGATACCATTCCGGCTCCAATGATATTAGCTGAATGCAAGTCCATACCTAACACTTTAGCACCAAAACCACATCCAATCCACTTAGTTAACAATGCTAAAATTGTTAGTGGAATAATGAAGATTAGATCATTTAAAAAGCCATCAAATGTCATATTTAAGCCGATACTTACAAAAAACATCGGAATAAAGACTGCATATCCAATCGGCTCAATATTGGAATCGACCTCTTTTTTGCACGGCGTTTGCGCAATTGCAACCCCTGCAAAAAATGAACCTACCACTCCGCTTAAACCAACTAAATCTGCTACATATGCCATGCCTAAGCACAAAACTAACGAAACTAAGATAACAGAAACTGGAATCGTCAAATGTTGTGCAAATCGCATTAAAGGCGGTGCGATAAAACGAAAGACAAAAAAGACACCTACAAAATACAAGGCTTGTAGCCCAAAACTCAATAGCAACGATGAAGGTTCATGACTACTAGTGCTAGCTGAAATGTCACTAAAGATACTAACCAAGGCACTTAAAATCAAGACTGCCATAATATCATCGATCACAGCTGCACCAAGAATCGTTGTTCCTTCCTTAGTATCGATCTTTTTAAGCTCTTTTAAAACTTCAACCGAAATACTTACAGAAGTTGCTGCAAAGATTACCCCTAAAAATAAGGCTTGTTCGAAATTAAAATTAAACAGTTTTCCAAAAAAGTAAACAACAACAATCGGAACGCCTACTCCAAATAAAGCCACTGAAACGGCTGGCTTCAAATATTTTTTCAATAATTCAAGATCACTTTCTAATCCGGCGATAAACATCAAGATGATAACACCAATTTCTGCAAAATAATGCATGAAATGATCACTTGTCACCCATCCTAACACCGCCGGGCCTAAAACGATGCCCACCAATAATTGACCAATTACAGCAGGAATGCCTATTCTTCGACTAAAATGACCTGCCAAAGCCGTGGTGATCAACACCAAACATAATGTTCCTAAAAACTCCATATCGCTCTCCTCACTTAAAAATATTTTTCAAAAAATATTGTACTATTTTTTGAATTGTTGCGCCACTCAAACTTACGAAAAAAGGCGAAAAGTCAAGCTTTCCACCTTTTTTAT
Source organism: Ligilactobacillus sp. Marseille-Q7487 (assembly GCF_949152225.1). Classification (NCBI taxonomy): domain Bacteria; kingdom Bacillati; phylum Bacillota; class Bacilli; order Lactobacillales; family Lactobacillaceae; genus Ligilactobacillus; species Ligilactobacillus sp. Marseille-Q7487. The sequence continues at coordinate 249,497 of NZ_CASCJC010000001.1, read as the reverse complement.
GATATTAATTTTTCTTTTCTACATATTTATAGTCAAAGTGTGAACCAGTTGGGTAATAAATAATTCCTTTAATTTTTTTGTTATTTAGATGCATCACTGCACGTTGATATAAAGGAATTACACCTTGTTGTTTCATCAACAGTTTTTCAGCTTCAAGCAAATCTTGATAACGCAACTGTGTATCAGCTGCATCTGTAATTTTAGCTTTCTTAATCAAGTCTGTATAAGTTGTATCGTTATATTGACCGTAATTAAAGCTTGAACCTGGGATAAACATATCTAAAAAGCTAATTGCATCTGGATAATCAGCACCCCAGTTAGCTAAATACAAGTCAAACTCTCCATTTTTAGCTCTTTGTTGGACAACCTTGTCTGGCACAGCTTGAACATCGACTTTGATACCCTTGAGTTTACTTTCAATAGCACTTTGAATGTATTCAGCCGTTGCTTTATCCGTATCTTCATCGCTTGTCAATAGCGTCAAAGTTACAGGTTGCTTGTTTGTTGCACGATATTCTTTCCACAACTTCTTAGCATTTTTCACATCGGTATATACACCCTTACCGGCTTGTTTAGCGAAGTCTTGACCGGTTTTAGGATTACTCATCAACCCTTGAGGAATCAAGCCAATCGAGGCAATTGAGCCATCGCCTAAAACATTTTTAGCCAAGCTCTTGCGATCAATGACTTGCGAAATAGCCAGTCTAAGTTTTTCATCTTTTAATGTTTGATTGAAGTTTGGTACTAAATATTTTGTTGAAGACCCCTTACGCATCACAACGTCTTTGTTATTTTTATTACTACGTGCAATTGCTCCAGTCAAAACAATATCATCTAATTTACCTGTTTGGAACAAGTTTAAAGCAGTTGAAACTTGCTTGACTACCCGAACGTTGATTGTTTGCATCTTTACATTCTTTTTATCCCAATATTTTTTATTTTTAACCATCTGCCATTTTTGTTGGGTACCACTCCAACCTTTCAAAACATAAGGTCCACTTGCTAATACATTGTTAGCACTTGTCCCAAACTTCTTGCCTTGTTCTTTAACGTAGGCTTCATTTTGAGGAAAGAAAGTTGGAAAAGCCAACAAAACATCAAGATATGGAATTGGACGTTCCAAATCAATTTGCAAAGTGTAGTCATCTGGTGCACTAACGCCTAAGGTTTCAGGATCTGCTTTGCCTTCTTGAATTGCCGTAGCATTCTTGATACCGTCAAACAAGTAAGCATATGGTGCAGCAGTCTTAGGATCAACCACTCTACGCCAGCCATAAACGACATCTTTAGCCGTTACTGGTGTATTATTGGACCATTTAACATTTTTACGTAACTTAATCGTGTAATGTAAGCCGTCTACACTAGGCTTAGCCACACTTTTAGCTAAAGCTGGTTGCGGTTGACTCTTAGAATTTAAACGATAAATACCTTCAACTGTATTAGTAATTGCCACTAAACTAACCCCTTCAGTTGCTTGGGCAGGATCAAGTGTCAATAATTCCCCTTGCGATTGTAGGTTAAAAACTTGTTTGGATGCCGTTTTTGCAGCGACACTCGTCATATTACCTAAAGTTGTGGCAACTACCATTAAAACAGCAACCAATAACAACCCTAATTTTTTCATACTTCTTTCCTCCTATGCTAACTCAAGTAAAAAATACATGCAATCCTATTCACTTACTTTTAGTTACTGATTGTCCGTTAAGCATACTATGAACAGCAACGGACTGTCAATAAAGATGCTTACTTTTTATAAGGATCTTTATCACAGTCCGTTCATGCATTATTTATCTAAATTGGGAGCTTGACCTAATTCTGATTGTAACAACCAGATTTTCTTTTCGATGTCTGTCTTAAAACCAATGAAAATATCTTGCGTACTGTAGTCATCTTCTTTACCTGCAATTTCAATTCCCTTTTGGTATAAGTCTGCTAAATACCGGTAGCCAACCACTAATATTTCTAATCTTTCTTGCATTGTCTTGGAATATGTTCCAGGTTCATCTTTGATTGCAGTATGTTCAATCATTTCTTTTAACGTTGAATAAGGTGCGCCATCTAAAGTAATTAGTCGTTCTGAAATAACATCTAATTGTGCATTAATATCATCCATATATTCATCCATTAATGGGTGAAGTTTTAAAAAGTTTGTTCCTCGCATATACCAATGAGCTTGATGAATAACCATCGCCATTTGACTCAAATCTGCCACCAATTGATTCAAAACTTCTTTTGTCTGTGCATACTTCATAAAAGCTACCTCCTATATTTTTAATTCTGCTTCTATTTTACATCATTTTAGAGTTAATCTCACGTAAAACGACTCAGCACAGATTTAAAAACTGCGGTATAATTAACATAATATTTTTATAAGGGGGATTACCATGAAGTTTAACCAATTTTCCCGTTGTCAAACTACAATCACCACACAAGTTAGCGAACTTGAAAGTTTAGGCTTAACTTGTTTGACAGATTATCCAACAAAAGACACCACCGCTCTTTGGCTTGAATTATTAACAGAAATCATACCCACTAAGACAACAATTGCCGCCAAACACGCTGCCTTACAAAATTTACTTGCAACTTCTAAAAATGATGTGCTTAGTTTTTGTCAATCAGAAACCGTGGATGCATGTGCTTTTTATAACGTTGCTTTGCAGCTATTGCATTTTGAAGTTGACGATGATTTTTCCTTAAAACAACCACTAGCATTCATGCAAAAAACTAATTTACCCTACCATGAAAAAATTAATACTCAAACTGAATTAATTAGTGCGTTTTATGATTTATTAAATACTCCAACTAAAACAGGCCAAGTTTTCTTAGACTATCTAGCCACACAAGGTTTCTTTAATAAATTTTACGGTCAAATCACCCAACCACTAATTTTTAATGGAAAAACTCAACCAGTATTTGACACGAGTCAATTAATTTATGAAGTCGTTTATATTCAATCAGATCTTGATAGCGACTTAGATGGCAAGTGTGATTTATTAAAAGCCGAAATTATTCGTCCAAAAGAAACTGAATCTAACTTAAAAGTACCCGTACTTTACACTGCTAGCCCATACAATCAAGGAACAAATGATAAATTAGGTGAAAAATTAACGCATGATGTCAACGTCCCACTAACGCCTAAAAAACCAACCAAAAAAAGCTATGAAGACATCTGTGCTCCTACTTTTAATTTGCCCAATGCACAAAAATATAGCGCTAATAAAATCACTACTCAAGCAAGCGAAACTTTTGCACGCGAATTATCTTACACACTTAATGATTACTTTTTAGCGCGCGGATTTGCTGTTGTTTATGCAGCTGGCATCGGAACACGCGGCTCGGATGGCTTACGGACTTGTGGTTCTAAAGAAGAAACTCTCTCGACTATTGCAATCATCGAATGGTTAACCGGCAAACGCCAAGCATTTACCACTAAAGAAGCCACCACTGAAATTAAAGCCTGGTGGTGTAACGGCAATGTTGCTATGACTGGCAAATCCTATCTTGGAACGCTCGCAACAGCTGCCGCTACAACGGGAGTTTCCGGTTTAAAGACAATTATCTCTGAAGCAGCCATCTCCAATTGGTATGATTATTATCGTGATGGTGGTTTAGTAATCGCACCAGGTGGTTTCCCTGGTGAAGATGCCGATGTTTTATGTGGCGAATGTTTTAGCCGCAAAAAAGATGCTGCTGATTTTTACAAGATTAAGGAAACTTATAAAAAACAACTTGCTCAAATTACTATCCAGCAAGATCGAGCAAGTGGTAATTATAATGCCTTTTGGGATGCGCGTAACTACCTAAAAGATATCGCCAACATTAAATGTGATGTCGTAATGGTACATGGTTTAAACGACTGGAATGTCAAGGTACGTAATGTTTATAATTTGTATCAAGCTCTTCAAGACTTACCAGTCAAAAGCAAGCTTATCTTGCATCAAGGTCAACACATCTATATCAATAACATGCGTTCTATTGACTTTAGTTCCATGATGAATCTATGGTTAACCAACAAGCTTTATGAGGTAGCCAACGATGCAGACGAAATTTTACCTGATGTTTTAGTTCAAGATAATGCAGTTGCTGAAACTTGGCATCAATTCGAATCTTGGCAAACACCAGATGCTAAGCTGCAAACACTTCATTTAGGATTAGATGAATTAACAACAACCAAGGTAGTTGGTCAAGTCAGCTTCAACGACCAACTGCCGCAAGAAACTTTTGCCAAGTATAGTAAAGACTATCATACTTGGCAAAACGAACTATTGACGGCACCTGAATTAAATACAAGTCGCTTAGTCTTTAGTAGTCAGCCGTTAACAAACGACCAATATTTAACCGGCACACCAAAACTTAAACTCAAAGTTGCCAGTTCTAAAAATTATGGAATGCTTAGCTTCATGCTTGTAGATTTAGGTACGGCTAAACGCTTAGGTGCTGTCCCTAAACTTTTAGGTCGTAAAACCTTAGGATTAGGCTATCGCTGGCGTGAAGATGATTTGGTCGAATTTGCTTTAGATAAGCCAAGTGACTTTAAATTGATTTCTAAAGGACATATCAACTTGCAAAATCGTACCAATCTTTGGCAAAACGATGAACTAAAAGCCAATGAGTTTTATGATTTAAACGTCACCTTACAACCAATATTTTATCATTTACCAAAAGGACGTCGCTTAGCCTTGATCGTTTATTCAACAGATATGGAAATGACCGTCCGTGGCAACCAAGACATCAGTTATGCCCTAGATTTAGAAGCATGTGAATTAAGCTTTTTTAGTTCAAAATTAAGTTAATAAATAAAAAAGCCATGAAATAACGTACTAATTACGCTATTTCATGGTTTTTTTAACATAATTCTTTAGCCCATTCGAGCGTTCTTTTAACCAGCGTTGCTTGACTATCGACAACCGGCCAGTTGGTCACTGGATGACGTTCTTGTGCTAATGACAATTCTGTGCAACCCAAAATTACGACATCACAATCATGTTTGACCATCATCTCAGATACAATTTCTTCAAATAACTTAGCATCAACATAATCTTTTTGTTTGATATCATCATAGATTAACTCACTAGTCTTAGCTTGAATCTCTAAGCTTGGTTTGACTAGTTCATAGCCTTGTTGCAAGATTTCTTTATCATAAACGCCATCGTTTAAAGTACCTTCTGTCGCTAACAACCCCACTTTTTTGGCATTTGGATATAGGGTATTAATCTCTTTTACGGTTTCTCTTGGCATATGAATGATTGGAACATCTGTGGCTTGCGTTAACTCATCATAAAAATAATGTGCAGTATTGCAAGGCAACGTGAAAAAGGCTGGCTTTAGTAGGCTTTGTTGCTTGAAATCTTCTAATAATGGTTCTAAGGGATTTGGCTTAGTAGGATCAAGAATATATGCCGTCCGATCGGGGACACTAGCATGATTTACCAAGATATAATTTAAATAATCTTGATCACAACTAGCCGGTGTTTGTTGATTTAACAAACGAATATAGCTTTCAGTTGCCATCGTTCCCATTCCACCAATAATCGTGAAGAATCTTTTCACTACACATCATCCTTTATTTTCTGCAAAGTACTTTTTAAAATTCTTGATGTAATTATATTCCATCCACTTTAGTAATGTCCAACGTTTAAGGTTCATATCCTTTGAATATGCATAAGTTGTTCCGCAACGCTTTTGGCGAATCAATTCCAAGGCTTTTTGCTTATCTTGATTGTCACGTGCATATTTTTTAAAGACACTAACAGGAACACCTAACCACAAGGCAAGGGTTTCTTCATCTTTGTTAGCATAAAGTGTGGGTTGTTGGACCAATTCTTTAGTTACATAATCTTTAACAACCCATTGTGCCAAATTACAACCAGCAAGCGTTACAAAAAAGCTACTGCGACCTTGTCGTAAATTAATTTCAAAAAGCTTAAAAGTATTGTCACGCACATCGTATTTCATATCGAAATTGGCATATCCTGTAAAATTGATTGCCTCTAAAAATTGCTTAATTTGCTTGTAAATAGTTTCGTTATATTCTGGTAAGATAGCTACATAATTACCAATTGCCGCTGGAGCTGGATCTTCAAGTAGAGGATGACCTAAACACATCATCTTAACTTGATGATTTTGATCAACATACGCATTTAACACACGCATATTGCTGTCATCGCCTGGAATAAAATCTTGTAAGATAAAATCAGATTCATAACCATTCTTATATGCTTGATCTAAAACATAGTCTAACTCTTGGCGTGATTGGATTCTAAAAGCTTTCTTACGCCCTTCAAATTTGACGGCTAACCATTCTACACTATTAGATGGTTTTAACGCTACCGGATAATCAAAAGGCTGGTTTACTTGTTTATCTTGATGCATTTGCTTGGTAATGACACGCGTTGCCGGATAAGGCAAATCATATTGATCACAAACTTGATAAAAGCTTTCTTTACTGCTTAATTTAGTCCATAAATTTTCATCGATATAAGGGCAAATAAAGACATCTTCAAGCTCTTTTTTATGCTTAACAATCAATTCCGTATAACCATCGCCACACCCCAATAAAATAACTGGTTCTTTGTGATTACGATATTCTTCTTTTAACTTAAGCATCGTTTCAATCCATACCGGATCACTTGCAAACCCTTCAACTAAATGTAAATCAACAATTTTAGTGAAGCGTGTTGGTGCTAAAGGCAATTCTGCAATGGCTTTGACTGGACGTTGATATAATTCATAAAAAGAACGCGCTAAACCATAGGCATTAAAATCACTTCCTAAAAGAATCGGTGTAAATGCAATATCTGTTTGCGTCATCATTTCTCAAGCTCCTCTATAATATCTTTTGCTACCTTCACATCCCCTGCGTAAAAAACATCTTCTCCTTTTATTTTTTGATATGGATCTTCCCCTTTACCTGCTAAGACAATTACATCGCCAGCTTTACTTGTTTGAATAGCTTGTTTAATTGCCAAACAGCGGTCCAATATTTCTGATATTTCGATATTTTCTGTGATAATCTGTGCTCTAATTTCTTGATTTATATCATGTGGATCTTCAAATCCAGGATCATCGGTTGTCAAAATGACTTTCATAGCTTCTTCATTTAATGCTTTACCTAAATCAGCGCGCCGTGACAATCCTTTATTGCCAGCACTACTCAATACCACAGTAATCAAGGCGTTTGGATTTTGCTGTTTTAAAAAGACTAATAAAGCTTTCAAACTAGCATAGTTATGTGCATAATCAACATAAACAGTTCCATGACTTTGACTAGCAATAATTTCCATTCTACCTGGAATATGCGTATTAGCTAGTGCTTTTTTAGCCGCATTATTATCTGCAATAAGCAAATTAGTGGCAAGTAATGCCGCTAATGCATTACTTTCATTATAATCGCCTGGTACACTTAAATCATAGCTACCATCTAGTTGCGTTAGACTCTTAGCCTTACTAGAAATTGACTGAACTTCTAGTTGACTGTGACTAAGGTTTTCTAACGCTCCACTAAATAAAACATCAACTTTTTGTTGTACACCTTTTCTAGCAAATGAATAGACATTATCTGCTCCACAAGAGCTCTTAGCTACATCATATAACTCATCAAAATACGCACTTTGAGCATTGATGATGCATTTACGCGCATTTCGCAATAGTTGCTCTTTACAATATAAATAATCTGCAAAATCTGGATGCTCATTTGCACCGATATGATCGGAACTAATATTTAAAAAAATCCCTACATCATATTTTAATCCGTAGACACGATTTTTCTTATATGCTTGTGAAGAAACTTCCATTACCAAATGCGTCATTCCATTGGCTACAGCTTGGTACATATCATGGAATAAATCAAGTGATTCTGGTGTCGTCAAATCAGACTTGAAACAATCCTTTTTTTCAGGTCCAACAATTCGATCAATCGTTGAAAATAGTGCTGTCTTACTTTTCGTTGCTTCCTTTAAAATATTGTAGGCTAAATATCCTGTAGTCGTCTTACCTTTAGTGCCTGTGATTGCGATAATAGCTAATTTATTTTGTGGATAATCATAAAAAGCCGCACTCAACACTGCTAAGGCTTTTTGAACATCACTAACAATTAAGGCAGGCAACGCAACGTCAGGATAATAAGTCTGTGCTACATATGCGCTTGCTCCTTGTTTTTTAGCCATCTCTAAATAGTCTAAAACAAAGGCTCCTTTACAAAAAAACAGCGTCTTAGCTTCGACTTTACGCGAATCATAAGCTAGCTTTTGAAACTGCATATCTTCGCTTATATCATAACTTTGAACCAATAATTGATGCTCTTTAAGTAGCATCATTGCCTGACTAACCGTCAATGACATTTAAAACACTCCTTTATTGTGCTTTTTGATAGTATCGGATTTTAGTTGCAGTATCTGCTTTAGTATCTTCTGGGAAATAAACTTGATACCATAAGATAAATGTATACAGCGTAAAGACCTTTTGCATCGTCGAAACACCATTAACATGTTGGTCTAATACCTTAAGCAATTCTTGCGTATCAAAGAATTTAGCAGCCACATCACTTGTAAAAGCTTCTTTAATTCGTTGCAAGTATTTTTCTTCTTTCATCCACGAAGCCAAGGGCGATGGGAATCCTAATTTTTCTTTATTAGCTACACTAGCTGGTAATTCTTGGGCAGCTGCTGTACGTAAGGAAATCTTTGTTTCTTTGCCTCGAATACGTGTTTTGATTGGCATTGTTGCTGCAAAACTAGCCACTTGTTTATCAACCAACGGCGTTCTAACTTCTAAAGCGTTACACATACTCATCCGATCAGCTTTATGCAAAATATCATAAGGTAACCATGTATTAATATCAAAATACTGCATCTGTGTCATTTGATCTTTATCAGCCACATCATCAAAAATATGCTTGGTATAAGCACCTGTATCTAAGTTTAGTCCTTTGTTTTTCAAAAGTTTTTGACGTTCTTGGTAATTAAAAACATAATTGACGCGATAATAACGTTCACTTAGAGGTTGTGCTCCTCTTGTTAAGAAGCGTTGTCCATGGAAACGTGGCAAACCTGCTACAGCTTTAGCTAGTTGTTTTCTAATAAAGCTGGGAACAAATTTTTGATAGCGTTCAAATGGAACAGCCTCTAGATAGGTATTATAGCCTCCAAAAAATTCATCGGCACCTTCACCTGACAAAGCAACCTTGACTTCTTTTCTTGTTCCTTTAGACAAGTAATATAGCTGAATAGCCGATGGATTAGACAACGGCTCATCCATGTAATACATGATAGTTGGTAAAATATCAAAGTAATCATCGCTATCCATTGTAATACGTGTATTTTTTTGGCCGATTTCTTTGGCAAACTTGGTTGACCAATCTAATTCACTGTACTTGGAGTTTTCAAAACCTAACGAAAACGATTGGATTGGTTTTAACTTAGCAGCTTCATTTAATACAAAGCTAGAATCAACCCCACTAGATAAGAAACTTCCAACTTCAACATCGGCAATCATATGCGCGTCAACCGATTCATCGACTAAGCGTTTAATTTGCTTAGCATCTTCTTCAATCGTTTGTTGTTCATCAATATTGTCATAGTTAAACTTGAAGTATTGTGTTACTGTTGTTTGACCATCTTTGTGGATAAAGTAATGTCCGGGTAAAAGCTTGTAGACATTTTTAAACATTGTTTCTTTCGATGGAATAAATTCAAAACTAAGATGTACAGGCAATAATTTTTCGTTAAATTCCTTTACAAAATTAGGATGTTCTAAAAAAGCTTTAGCTTCAGAAGCCCATAAGAACGTTTTTTTATCGTCATAATAATACAATGGCTTGATGCCAAAATGATCGCGCGCGCCAAACACTTCTTGTGTCTTGCGGTCATAAATAACAAAAGCATACATCCCCCGTAATTTTTGAAGCAATTCAGGCCCCCATTGATCATAGCCATGAATTAATACTTCTGAATCAACATCAGTTTTAAATTGATAACCTAATTCTTGTAACTCACGACGAATTTCTTGATAATTATAGATTTCACCGTTAAATGTTAAAACCTTAGTTTGATCTTGATTAAACATTGGCTGTTTACCATGGGCTAAATCAATAATTGACAGACGTCTAAAGCCCATGCACGCCCCCTCATCAGTAAAAAAGGCTTCATCATCAGGTCCACGATGCGCAATTCTTCGCGCCATTTTTTCAATAACTTGACTCGAAACACCGTCTTGGTTAACATATCCCACAAAACCACACATCTTATTATCATATCCCCCTTAAAAGTTCAAATATATATTGTTATAAACACTAAAAACACTCTAAATTACATATATACAAGTGTAATTTCCTTTACTTGGCAAGTCAAGGAAAGTTACCGCGTAAAACACCTGTTTTTCTAAATTTTCTCATATATTTCCAAAAAATTTTTCTAAAAAAATATTAAATTTAACAAAGCTTTTTAGCCTTTCCATAGTATAATGATAATCAATCTTACTAATCATGTAGAAAGAAGAAATATCATGTCTAAACGTATTCGTCAACATATTGCACGTGAATATCGTGATTGGGAAAAAATTCAACAAGCAGAATTAGACAAGTTGCACAACGCCTCTAGACACCTATGGATCAATGTATGCGCTTATCTTACCATCTCTATTATCGAGTATTTTTTATCTATCCTAAGCTCTTCTCAAACGTTACGTGCCGATGCTTTTAATAATCTTTCTGGAATCATTTCGACCACCTTATTACTAGTCGGCATTCATATTGCAAAAGATATTGATGATCAAGACATCGTTGGTGCTCCTTTACCTAAATTATCACTTAAGCATACAGGCAATGATCAACGTGTTCAGTTTACACGTTTTCGTTATGAAACTATCTTTACTCTAACAACTAGTATCATCATGTGTGCAATCGCTTTGCAAATCATTGTATCTGGCGTTGTTGCATTGATGGATCCTAAAAAACATGTGATCCCTGAACCAAGCGCTTTACTAGGAGCTGGTATCGCTAGTTGTATCATGCTTGGTGTTTGGTGTTTAAACAAACGTAACGGTCATCGTCTTCAAAATGCAGCATTAATCGCTGCTGCCCAAGATAGCCTTAGCGATGCTTTAACCAGTATTGGTACGTTAATCTCTATTGGTGGCGCCTTATTTTTCCAAATTTCTTGGCTCGATGGTGCGATGAGTATCTTAGTTGGTTTATTTATTCTTTATTCAGGTCTACGCATCTTTTTTGAAAGTAGTTTAAATTTAGCCGATTACTTTGATCCTGAAGCTGAAGCTCAGTTTAGAGATGTCATTGCTGCTTTGCCAGACGTTAAACATGTCAATGAACTCAAGGCTCATTATAGCGGTAATATGGTCACCTTAGACGCTGTGATTACTGTCAATGCAAACATGAACGTCTTAGAAAGCTATCATCTAAGCGAACACATCGAAAATTTGATGCGTTATCACTTTGGTATCATCGATACAGATATTTCTTTTATTCCAGACGAAGATACCATCACTAAAGAAACCTTACGCCGAACACATCGCAATAAAGAACGCTTATTACGCAAGCAAGGTCAAATTAATATCACTAAAAACGAAAGCTAGGCATGCCCTAGCTTTTTTCGTGTTATAATCAAGCCTGTAAAAAAATTACCGCTACGTTTAAGCATCTAGAAAGGACGCTAAGCATGGATCAAGAACGTAAAAAAGAACAAAAGCGTGTCACTTATGTTTGCCAACTCATCAAACAACGGACACAAAAGCTCAAAGATGATCTGGCTAAGGCACAACAAGAAACAGCCTTGGTTGAACGTAATTACAGCCAAAATGCTAAAATCAATACATTTGAAATCGATGACCAGATGGAAACAAACGCTGAGGTTCAACAACAAAAGCAACTTGTTGCTAAGAATCTACAAGATCAAAAAATTCTAAAACATCAGCTCAAACAATTAGGTACACTACAAAATTCGCCTTACTTTGGGAGAATCGATATTCAAGAAGACAACACAGAAAGCGAAACTCTTTATATTGGAACCGCATCATTTGTCGATCAAAATCAAGATTTCTTAATTTATGATTGGCGTGCTCCAATTTGTGCACTGTATTATAACGGAACGCTTGGACAGGTCAGCTATACTACGCCCGCTGGCTTACAAAAGGCACAATTACTTAAAAAACGTCAATTTACCATTGTAAACGGTCAAATCAAGCATATGTTTGATACTAATGAAACCATTGGTGATGAAATCTTACAAAGCGTACTAAGCGAGCATTCCGATGAATACATGAAAAATATCGTGGCTACCATTCAAAAAGAGCAAAATGATATTATTCGAGATACTAGAAATGATTTATTGTTGGTTCAAGGTGTGGCTGGATCAGGTAAAACCTCAGCCATCTTACAACGTATTGCTTTTTTGCTTTATCATAACCGTGAAAAATTAGCTGTCGATCAAATTATCTTGTTTTCACCTAATTATTTATTTTCACATTATATTTCAGAAGTTTTGCCTAGTTTAGGTGAAAAAAATATGCGCCAACTGACGCTTAACGCCTTTTTAAAACGGCGCTTTGAGGGGCTAAAAGTCGAAGAATTATTTGAACGCTATGAACAAAATCAAGCATCTTTTATGACTAAAATTAAGGAAAGTGCATATTTCATGCAACAAATTAGCGCTTATGTTACAAGCTTAGACCCTGCAGATATTTGTTTTTCTGATATTTTATTAGACGGCGAAATCTTTTTTAGCAAAACACAAATCGCGCGCTATTATCAAAACTTACCCGCGACCCTTAAGCCGGCTGCACGGTTTTTGGAAACTAAAAACTTATTAATTAAAGAATTAAACAAACGTATCCGTACTCAAACGCGTCTACCTTGGGTATTAGAACAAATTGAAATGCTAAATGAGCGCCAATATCATGCCTTGATGCAAAATAAAGAGCGTGGACGCTTCCAAGAAATTGCTGATGAACAAGATTATTTAGCGCGCCAAATTCTTAAAAAACGCTACGCCAAAGTTTATGAAGCTTTATACAATGATTATTTCATCGACACTTATGCCCAATATGAACATTTCTTAAATACTACCTTACCTAAAGCAACTCGTCAGTTTACATTAAACCTAGAATATCATCGCATAGAATTAGCTGATTGTGCTCCTTTGCTTTATTTACGCGACTTATTGACTGGTAGCGGTCAAAACATGGCGATTGCACATTTATTTATCGATGAAATGCAAGATTACAGCTTAGCAATGCTTTTATATCTTAAACATGCTTTTCCAAAAGCAAAATTAACTTTATTAGGCGATAGCGAACAAGCCTTGTTTAACCCGCTACAAACACCTGATAAATTATTAAACAGTCTTCAACAAACCTTAGACGTTAAAAAAAGTAAATTAATCGCATTAAACAGAAGTTACCGCTCCACTTATGAAATCACTAATTTTGCTAAACAATTACTACCCGATGGTGATAACATTGAGGCATTTAATCGTCCAGGTACATTGCCTAAATTAATTTTAGTTCCGGATTTAGATATTGGATTGGCAACATTAAAGCAACAAGTAGCGCTTTTAAATGGTCAAATCGCCTTAATTACCAAAGATGCTAAACAAGCTTTCTTTTTAGCTTCTAAACTAGATGGACTTGGTTTTAAATTGGTCAAAAAAGAAGATCAAAAATTGCCACAACAAAATGTCATCTTGCCGATTTATTTGGCTAAAGGTTTAGAGTTTGATAATGTTTTAGCCTTTGATATTTCACAATCTTCTTATACAGATGATGACATTGGAATTTTATATACGATTTGTTCACGCGCTATGCATCAATTGACACTTATTGGAATTAAACAGTTTCCTACTTGTTTCCAAGCAATTACGCCTACCAGTTATCAATTAGAAAAACATCTACAACTCAAACATAAATAAAAACCTCACGGCACTTATGCTGTGTGCCTCCTTACTGGATCATCCAATAAAGAGGATACACATCAAATTTGCCATGAGGTTTTTTATTAGATTTGATCAAATTTATAACTAATACGATACGTCTTCTTGCTAAATTTAGGTAAGACGATATCACCAAAGTTTTCTTGATTAATTGCATCTGGTAAGGTTTGAGCTTCCAAGGCTAACCCTTCTCCACCGATAGCTTCTTTACCATTATCACGACTAAACTTAATTCCACTTGGAATTTCTGCCATCGAATACATCACCAAACCATTGCGACATGAATCAATCGTAACTTGGCGCCCACTTTCATTATCACGTAAAATAGCAATTGGTTCGTTTGCCTTACCAGGTTCATTAACAACAAAAGCATCATCAAAACCGCATACAGCTTGGGCTGCTTGCTTAACGTTGCTGAATTTTTGGAAATCATATGGACTATCTTCTACACTATGCACTCGTCCAGTTGGAATCAAGTCATCGGCTAAATCAAGATATTGACTACTGTTAATCTTTAAAGAATGTGTCGCTAAGTCTTGGCGATCACTTAAATTGAAATAAACATGATTTGTTGGATTAAACAAAGTATCCTTATTATCAGCCAAAGCACTATAAGTGATTGTTACACAATCTTGATTGTCTAAAGTATAGATGATAGTCGCAAGCATATCGCCTGGGAAGCCATCTGCTTGTTCAGTAATCTTAGTTTGAAAAATTGCACTGACACTGTTTTTTGTCTCTGACACTGTGTAATCCCAATTTAAAGTATTAAAACCGTTTGGACCACCGTGTAAAGTATTGCCATTATTATTTTTCGGTAATGTAATTTGTTTACCATTCAAAACACAAGAGCCATTATTAATGCGTCCCGCTACACGTCCGATTGACTGACATACACATAATGGATTGCTATAGTAATCTTTGGTTTCAGCAAAACTTAATAATAAATTAGTTAAATCACCTTTTTTGTTGGGAACTAAAAATTCTTGCCATGTTGCTCCCATCGTCAAGCACGAAGCTTGCACTCCATTATCATTAATCAAGGTAATCTTAGTTACAATATTTCCTTCAAAATTGTCTAAAACACTCTTTATAATTTTCATAATCAAACTGCCTCTCTTTTATTTTTTAGCTGTTTACTATAATCTTATTTTACCTCACAACGCCAACACTTTAAAGCGATTACATAAAATTATATGATTATTTTTGTAAGTAAAAAATTGGTATTTTTTAGTTAATAATAAGCAAATTTACGAAAAATAAATTTATTTTCGACTTCCAAACCCAATAATTCCAAGTATTATCTGTAAGTAATAAAAAGTAAATACTTATATTTTTTCAAAAAACACTTGCTTTATCCAAAATAAAAAGGTATGGTATACACAAGGAGAAAAAGAGGAAGTTCACAATAGGGAGGCTTTTTAGCAGATGAATGAAACTATTGTTCAAAAGATCGAATCACGTATCGGGAAAAACAAAGAATGGCGTTTAATCAACAAAGACGGTCATTTTTTAAACGTTAGCTTTTCAATTAACCTCGAAAACAACATGAAAAAGCTACGTAACTTCTCATTTAATCGTTTCGAATCTGAACAACTTAACGAATTATCTAAGCTAGTACCTAGCTTAACAGCAGACTATAACCTGCATATCAATCAAGAACTTACAGGTTCTACTTACTTGCCTGTATCGGCAGAAAATGCTGTTTCGTTGTTTGAAAAAATAAATTAGACATAAAAAACCGTCACATATGACACAAATTTCTGATAATGCTTTTTAAGCACAGAAACTCAAATCATATTGACGGTTTTTTATTAACGATCGTTATAACCGTTTGGATGGCTTGTATGCCAATTCCAAGCAGTTTGAATAATCTTGTGAATATCATCAAATTGTGGTTGCCAGCCCAAGACCTCACGTGCCTTATCAGAAGCTGCAATCAACTTATCAGGATCGCCTCCGCGACGTGGCCCAATTTCAGCAGGTATTTCTTTGCCGGTCACTTCGCGTGCAGCTTTTAAGATTTCAAGGTTTGAAAAACCTGTCGATGAACCAAGGTTAAATGCGTTTGAATCATTACCTGCACGTAAATATTCTACGGCTAAGATGTGTGCATCCGCTAAATCAAATGGATGTACATAATCACGTACGTTGGTTCCATCTTGTGTATCATAATCATCTCCAAAAATCATCAACTTATCACGCTTACCCATCGCAACTTCTAACACGATTGGCATTAAATGTGTTTCTGGGTGATGATCTTCACCAATTGTGCCGTCTGGCTTGGCACCAGCAACATTGAAGTAACGCAAGGCTACAAACTTAATTCCATATGCTTGATCTGCCCAGCGCATGATTTTTTCCATCATCAACTTACTTTCACCGTATGGATTGATTGGATTTTGCGGGTCATCTTCATGAATTGGCATTTTTTCAGGGATACCATATGTTGCAGCAGTCGATGAAAAGACAATCTTTTTAATTCCAAATTCATTCATAACTTCAAGCAACTTAATCATCCCAGCCGTATTGTTATCAAAATACTTCAACGGCTCTGTCATAGATTCGCCTACTAAAGAAAAGGCTGCAAAATGGATAACCGCATCTACTTGTGGGTTTTCTTTAAAAATTTCACGCATAAATGGTTGGTCTGCCAAATCACCTTCATAAAACTTAGCATCTGGATGCACAGCAGCTCTATGTCCAGTCACCAAATTATCAACAACTACTACGTCATGGCCTTTTTCAATCAAACGATCAACCATGTGTGAACCAATATAACCGGCACCGCCTAAAACTAATACTGACATTGGAAATCCTCCCTTTGCAAAAGCAATCATTTATCTTATTGCGTATTTAATTTTAACAGTTTTTGAGCTAAAAAGAAAAATATTTTCTCTCAGGATTTTTTACTAATTACACTAATTATTTTACTAAATTTTTACTATTTTTCAAGGGTTTTTTCACTCTAATATATAAAAAGCTTGTTGTTTTTATTCCTATATGGTTAACTATAATTTAGATATTATTTTTCGCGAGGTGAAACGATGGCTGAATTGCTCTACAAACAACTTATTTCCGATTTAAAACGGCGTATTTTTGCCCAAGAATTCACCAATATGAAGCTTCCAGATGAACGAACATTAGCTAACCAATACAATGTCAGTCGCAGCTCTGTCAAGCGTGCATTAACACGGATGGCCAGTGATGGTATCATCTTCAAAAAGCGTGGTTCTGGAACGTTTATCAATCCATTATACTTAAAAAATGAATCTGTCTTTAACTACGAAGAAGGAACAAACTTAGGAATTACTGATAATTTTAAGATGAACGGCAAACGTCCTAAAAGCCAAGTACTCAACTTCGAAGTCATCTCACCTACAGAAGAATTACAACGCGACTTATTCTTACAACCGGATGATTTTGTTTATAAAATTGAACGCTTGCGCTTATTTGATGAACAACCTTTCATGATTGAAACAGGTTATATCCCAATTAAAATTGTCCCTGAACTTTCTCGCACACAGATCGAAAGTTCAATCTTTAATTATCTACAAAAAAACTATAATCTTTCGGTGACTAAATCGTTTTTATCAGTCTTTGCAGAACCTTCAACTAAGCGCGATCAGGAATTACTGAAGCTAAAAGAAAATGAACCAGTCGGTATTATGGAAGGTATCTTCTTTTTAGATAACGGAACTCCATTTGAGTTTTCACATATGCGTTTGCATTACCAATACTTAAAATTCAATTCATTCGTCAGTGTCGATCATTAAAAAACTACCAATCCATCATAACTGGATTGGTAGTTTTTTAATTCAAATAAATTTTTTGTAGGTCCTGTAATTGCTTATCATTTAACATCAATTCATTACGCAAATAATCGTTAACCGAACCGTATTCTTTTTTAATCAAAAGCAAAGCATGATCAAGATAAGCATTGCTTACCCGCCCAAGACTGCGAATATTAGCAACAAAATAAGGTGTCTTAGCCGCTTGCTTAGCCTTGTTTAGGTTAATTTCTCGCAAAGGTCGCAAATATTCATTTGAAGCCAAATAATCCTTACGAATCGTTTGTTCATCAACTCCTAAAGCAGTCAAGACATAAACGGCTCCCATCCCAGTACGATCTTTTCCCATCGAACAATGGAACAAAACAGATTCATTTTCTTTGTCGTTAGCCAATAAAACATCAAAAAACTTACGATAAGCGACACGTGCACTATCAGCCAACACAATATCAGCATATGCTGATTTCATTTCAGCCACACCAAGTGCTGGGTCTGTGTTGTAACGTTCCCGCTCTTCCCAACTCTTTTGTGTACTGCGGGTTTCATCGATTGGAAAAACTGGCGTAAAGTGATACTGCACATTTTCAGGCAAGAGATCTGGTGCTGCTTGACATTCAGCAGGCGAACGAAAATCAACATCATGTCGCATTCCATACTCGTCAAGATAGACTAAATCTTCTGGCACTAATTCAGCCAAACTAGCCGAACGAATAAGCTTATGGTATTTAAGCGTACGGTTATCTTTGGTTTGATAACCACCTATGTCTCGAAAGTTAAAGCCATTTTTCATCTCTAAAAGTCGCATGTCAAAGAAATCTCCTTAGTGTAAAACGTTTTCTATCTATCACACTTAATATGATACGTTTATTAGACATCAACGTCTAGTCTTTTTATTAAAAATTTGCATTTCTTTTTAAATATAGTATGCTAAAAACACAGAGGGATTTGTATGACAACATTTTATATAATTAGACACGGCCAAAGTCAAGCCAATCAACAAGGCATCCTTCAAGGTGCTAAAATCAATACCGCCTTGACTTCTTATGGAAAACAACAAGCCTTGGCAACTAAAGCAAAACTAGCTGGGATTAGTTTTGACAAAATCTTTGCTAGTCCACTACTACGAGCAGCTCAAACCGCTGCTTTAATCAACGACAATCAACCCGTAACCTTTGATTGTCGCCTTAAAGAATACGATTATGGCTCATGGGATGGCATGCTTGAAAAAGACATTTGGCAACAATACCCTCAATTTTTTGATGCCCATCATAACTTATTACTTGGATTTGAAAAATTAACTAATGCACCTAGTTTTGCCCAAACAAAACAAGAAGTAGGCGAATTTTTAACACAGGTAGCAAAAAAATATCCAACTGCAACAGTTCTTGTCGTTAGTCATGGTTTTACTACTAAACTAATGCTTGATTGGCTATTAGATATCGGCTCTTTAGTCAATTTAAACGAACCACAAAATGCTGGGATAACAATTTTTGAAATCAGCCACAACGCTAAGACTTTACTCGCTTTTAATCGCTAATAAATGCGCCCATTTCTGCGATATAATCTTGGCGCTGGCTTTGCCAATATTCGCGATCTTTTTGATTTAACTTACGTAATACTTTGCACGGATTACCAACTGCTATGGAGTTTTTAGCAATATCTTTAGTAACAACCGAGCCTGCCCCAATCACACTATTTGCACCAATTGTCACTCCTGGACAAACTACAACATTACCACCCAACCATACATTATCGCCAATTTTTATCTCTTTACCAAATTCTAACCCTATATTTCTAACATCTGGATCAAGTGGATGACCTGCCGTATATAAACTCACGCGCGGTCCAAACATCACATTATCCCCAATCGTAATCTTAGCAACGTCCAAAAAGATCGCATTAGTATTGGCATAAAAATTTTCACCAATATAGGTGTTTTGGCCATAATCACAATAAAACGGCGGTTCAATATAGTAATTTTGCCCCACTTTGCCTAACAATTGCTTAAGCAACTCTTGTTGTTTAGAAAAATGTTCTGGTGCAAGCTGATTAAAGCGATGCAACAACATCTTGGCTTGTTTAGCTTCTTTTTTTAATGTTGGATCAGCCGCAATATATAATTCTTGCGCCAACATTCTTTGCTTTTGTGTACGTGCCATCTATTTTCTCCTTAAATCTTTTTTTCAAAGTTTAACATTATTTTTTAACAAATGCACCCCATAAAAAAGTTCACTTCACCTTTGATAAAAACGTACTAATCCATTTTTTATTTCTCTATAGTTCGTTTTTTGTTCGTTTTTAACGTAAAAATGAGATTGACTAGGCTTTATTTTTCTGATATAACGAACATATCATATAAAAAGGATGTGCTTATTTTGGATTGGTTAGCTGATTTAATGGCCGCTATTGGTGTTGTCTTAAATGGCATCCCTCAAGGAATCATGGCTATGACACTTGGTTTTGCAGTTTTTCCTACCACTTTTTCTTTTATTTTCGCTTCAGCAATTAATGGTATTTTCCAATCAGTTGCTCCACTTTCATTTCAAGCTGAATCTTTAGCGCTCACAGGTAAACTTGGACAAAACATTCGCGAACGAACATCGATTATTTTTGGCGGTTCACTTATCATGTTAGCAATTGGATTAAGTGGGACATTAACTAAGATAGTTAATTTTTTAGGCAATGATATCATCAATGCTATGATGGCTGGTGTTGGAATCATGCTAGCCAAAATTTCGCTAGAGATGTGTAAAGGACCACAAAAAAGCGGCTGGGTTTCTTTTAGTATCGCTCTTTTGACTTATATTATTAGCCACGATTTAGTTTGGACCATCTGTTTATCCGTGATAGGTACAAGTTTATTTGCGGTAGTCATCGAAAAATATAATGCCAAACTTCCTGAATACGTAACCGCACGCCGCTTCATTTTTACTAAGCCGATATTTAATCCTACGGTAATGCGGGGCGCCTTAAGCCTAGCTTGCCTTAACATCGGCGCTAACCTTTCTTATGGCTTAATCACCGGTCAAATGACAGGTGTTAAACCTAACCCTGTCAATTTAAATTTATTAACTAGCACACAAGCTTTGGCAGACCTGGGAACTAGTTTACTTGGCGGTGCGCCGGTTGAAACCATCATCTCAGCTACGGCTAGTGCGCCTGAACCAGTAATTGCAGGTATCATGATGATGTTAATTATGGCGGTAATTCTTTTGGCAGGATGGTTGCCTAAAATTGGACGCTTTGTTCCTAGTTCTTCTATTGCAGGTTTTTTATTTGTCTTAGGTGCTTTTGTCACTTTCCCAGAAAATGCCACTAGCTCATTAGCAAGTCCTAATCCGACTATCGCTGCTTTAACAATGATTGTCACTGCTTTGATTGATCCTTTTGCGGGCTTACTTGCCGGTGGTTGTTTAAAATTTATTTTACCGTTACTTGGATTGGGGGCTTAATTATGTCACAAACTTACACACTCAACATAGCAGGATTAACTCGTAAATTACCGCTCTTACCTATTTCAACAGATTTAACCATCGCTTCTTTTGTAATGCTAGGTGACGCACAACTAACACATGCTGTTGCTAAAGAACTCGTTAAAAAAATCCCTACAGATTGCCAAGCATTAGTTACCCTCGAAAGCAAAGGAATCCCCTTAACGCATGAACTTGCCTTGCTATTGGGGCATGATCGATATGTTGTTTTACGCAAATCCATCAAAAGCTACATGCAAGAGCCATTATGTGTTAATGTCCAATCAATTACGACCACTAATCAACAAAAACTTGTCTTAGATAAAAACGATGCAACTTTTTTAGCAGGAAAAAAAGTTGTCTTAGTCGACGATGTCATCAGCACCGGTGGATCATTAGCAGCTGCGACAGAACTCCTCAAGAAAGCCAACGTTACATTGCAAACTAAGATAGCTGTCTTAGCTGAAGGAGATGCCAACAAACGCACGGATATTTCTTATCTTGAACATCTGCCACTATTCAATGCTAGTGGAGCAAAAATTTAGCCTAGTTTTGTTTTAACCTGTTTTTTAGTATAATTGGAAAGGTATTTTAAAAAACAGAGGTCAGTTAGTTATGTTAAAAAAATCAAAATTTTTAATTCCAGGGATTATTTTAGTAGCTGCGATGCTAAGAATTCCCTTCACAACGATTCCTTCAATTTTAACGGAAGTCGCTGCTGGTTTAAACGTACCAGTCAGTTCATTGGGAACATTAACGACAATTCCATTATTGATGTTTGCTTTGGTGTCATCTTTTGCACCTAAACTTGCACAAAGAATCGGTATCGAATGGTCGTT
This sequence comes from Ligilactobacillus sp. Marseille-Q7487, assembly GCF_949152225.1. Lineage (NCBI taxonomy): Bacteria > Bacillati > Bacillota > Bacilli > Lactobacillales > Lactobacillaceae > Ligilactobacillus > Ligilactobacillus sp. Marseille-Q7487. Next base: position 227,460 of record NZ_CASCJC010000001.1, on the reverse strand, counting down.
TAGTTTAGTATTGTTTTTGATGGCTGTTGGCTCATTTATTCGTACTTTAAGTGTGCCAACACTTTATTTAGGAACTGCTATGATTGGTGCTGGCATTGCTGTTTTAAACGTCTTGATGCCTAGTATCGTAACAGCATATTTCCCACATAAAATCGGTCAATATACGACACTTTACACGACATCGATGGGAATTTCTGCTGCAGTCGCCTCATCTTTAGCTGTTCCTATTACTCAAGCATCATCTTGGAAGATTCTCATCTTAGTTTTAACCGTCTTAATTTGTCTAAGTTTTGTGGTTTGGCTACCAAACGTCAAATTCAATCACAAACTAAGTGTTAATTCCAAGCAAAAAACAACTTCTTCGTTTTGGAAGAATAAAGTTGCTTGGGTCTTGCTAATCTTTGGGGGCTTTCAATCAATGCTCTTTTACACCGGGTTAACCTGGTTACCTACGATGGCTTCTAATGCTGGACTTTCACATGCTACTGCTGGAACATTGTCTGGTGTTTACTCCTTAATCAGCCTACCATTATCGATGTTTTTACCAAATCTCGTTGCACATGTCAGCGCTAAATTACGACGTACAATCATGGGAGGCTTTTGTTTATTGGGTATCATCGGAATTGCAGCCTTATTTTTCCAACAAGCTAGCTTTGGTTATTGGTTGTTAATCAACTGTTTAATCGGCGCATCTGTAGGAGCGTTATTCCCATATCTTATGACAACCTTTTCTTTAAAAACCACCGATCCTCACAAAACTGCCAAACTATCTGGCATGGCTCAAACAGGTGGCTACTTACTAGCAGCAGTCGGTCCATTTTTATTTGGTTATGGCTTTGAAATCTTTCATTCATGGACCTTTTCAATCGCTTGTTTATTGCTTGCAAGTATCGCAATGACCGCTTGTATGCTGTATGTTGAACGGTTTGATAAAATTGGTTAAAAAAAGAACTGAAATGATAAAATATTTTATCGTTTCAGTTCTTTTTTTATTAAATAATCACCGCTTGCCAACTTTCTAAACTACCCAAAACAGGCTGTTGGCTTAATAAATCTGTTCGTCCGATAAATTCAGCTGGCACGACTTGCCTGTTGGCCGTTGGATTTAAGATGAAGGTTAGTTTTATCTCAGCTTTGACACGTTGGATTATCTCTAGCTTTGTTTTGCTTTGCATCATACGTGGCAAGGCTAGCTCATCACTAATGGTAGTCACTAATTTAACCAACATTTCATCTGCGAATTGACTGGTAAAATACCAGACTTTCCCTTTGCCAAAGTTATTTTTAGTAGTGGCCGCCATGCCCGCATAAAACTCACTAGCATATGTTGCTAAAACCTCGGTTTCTTGTGGATGAACCAAATCACACAATAATTCAGTCGGATACTTTTGACCTTGATAATCTACCCAGATAGTTTGTTTAGGCACCACAACATCGTTTTCTTCAACCCAGATGCCAGTCAATTCACGCAAAGCCTCTGGATAACCGCCTAGATATACATTATCATTTTGATCGACTAAACCAGATAAATAAGTCGTCATCAAGTTCCCACCATTTGCAATATAATCACTTAGTTTTTGTTTAAGTTGCGATGAAACCATGTATAACACAGGGGCAACAACTAAATCATACGCACTAAAATCATTTGTATTTCCAATCACATCAACGGTGATGTTTTACTCATAAAAATGACGATAATAAGTTTGAACGATTTTGACATAGTCAATATCTTGTCTAATACCTGCCATATATTGTAAGGCCCACATGTTTTCCCAATCAAAAAGTACGGCAACCTTGGCTTGCACTTGGCTATCTTTAAAAGTTGTACAAGCCGCGCTAGCATTTGACCGAGGCGTTGAATTTCCTTGAAAACTCGTGTATCCGTCCGCTGACTATGCGCAATGACTGCGCCATGAAATTTTTCTTGGGCTCCAATCGATTGTTTCAATTGGAAATATTGCACCGTATCTGCTCCATGCGCGATGGCTTGCAAACTTTGCGTAAACATCTGTCCAGGACGTTTGAGCGGACTATAAGCTTGCCAGTTGACTTGACCTGGTGTTGATTCCATCAGCATAAACGGCTTACCCGCACCTAACCCGCGCATCAAATCAAACCAAAAGGCCGTCTCATGAGCGGGTGTATCATATTGCGGATAGCTATCATATGAGATGACATCTTGGTGTTTAGTCCATTTAAAATAATCAATATCGTTATTTGGCACACCATGAAAATTAGTCGTAATCGGTGTTGCAGTATCATATTTTTCGATTTCAGCTTTTTCTAACAAATAACACTCTAACAAACTTGCCGCTTGGAAATGCCGATAATCCAATGAAATCGCTCCGAAAGCTGTTTGGTTCCCGGCTTCTTCGCTTAATTCATTAGGAACCACTATTTCATCCCAATCATGAATGGTATGTGCCCAAAACTTAGCATTCCAGGCTTGATTTAAGTTGTCTAAGGTTTGGTATTTGTTTTTTAACCACGCAACAAACGCTTGCCGGCAATGTTCACAATAACACATCCCCCCATATTCATTGTTAATGTGCCAGTTGACCAGTTGTGGATTAGCTGCGTAACGCTTAGCTAGTTGTGCAACCATTTTTTGTGCAAAACGTCGATAATGCGAGCTATGCGGACAAAAATTATGACGTTGCCCAAACACATGGCGTCTTCCTTGATAATCAACTCTCCCAACATCTGGACACTTTTTAAACATCCATGCCGGTATCGCGGCTGTCGCTGTCGCTAAAACTATCTTAAAGTCAGCTCAACTCAAGTTGTCCATGATTTCGTCAAGTTGTGAAAAATCATAAACATCTTCGGCAGGCTGTAAACTATCCCATGCAAAAATATTGATCGAAGCCGAATTAATTTGAGCTTGCTTAAAGACCTCCAAATCGTTTGCCCAGGTTTCTTTAGGCCATTGTTCAGGATTATAATCTCCCTCAAATAAAAAAGGTATTGCTTTTTTCATCTTCCCCTAAATCCCTTTCTAAACAAAGCTAATTTTTTAAAATTATATTATAATTCCGCTTTCATGCAAACCAACAAAAAAAGCCAGCTTGAAGCTAGCTTTTAAGACCTTAAAACACTACAACTTGGCCGTTGTGTTTAACGGTATATTCTAATGTCTGCAAGTTAGCTGTCAAGCTAACTTGATCACTTGCATCTTTGTTGCTTCGTACGATTGTAATTTCGTGTTCACTTGGTGCTTGTACATCGATAGAACCTTCCAAATCAAAGGCTGGTGTTTGATTTCTAAAGCGCAACAAGTTCAACAAAGCCGCTACGACTGGACGTTTAACCTCGGTTGCAATTTCATCACTTGTATAATAGTGGCGATTGATGTTTCTGCCTTCTTTGGTCTTTTCTAACAATTCAATATCATTTTTACCTGCCAATAAGCCAACATAATAGACTTGTGGAATACCAGGCGCAAAGACTTGTAACAAGCGACTCATGAAATACTTGGCATCGTCATCGCCTAAAGCCGAGTAATATGTCGAGTTAATTTGATAAATATCTAAATTATTATATTCTGCACTAGAGTATTTACGTTTTACGTTTGCCCCAATCTTGTATAATTCATTGACAGAAAAATCAACTTCGTCTTGCGTTAAAATATCACGAACATCGACTACCCCAATACCATCGTGTGTATCAAGCGTCGTGAATTGTTTCATTGGACTCATCTTAAGCCACTTGACCAAACGATTCGTCTTACCGCTATAAAGCGAATATAAAACAACCATCGGCAAGGCAAAGTCATAGACAAAATAGTCATGTTCGGTAATCTTAGCTTGAATCGTGTAATGTTCATGAATTTCTGGTAATAATTCACAGCCCTTTGCCTTTGTGATGTCTCTGACATAATCTAATAATTCCCAGATTTCTGGTTCAACAAAGAAATCATTGGTGTCTAACTTTTTGACAGCATAAGCAAATGCATCCAAACGAATCACACTAGCTTTATGTTCAATCAAACTCAATAATGTTTTTTTGATGAATTCCTTAGTCACGTCTTTTCTGACATCTAAATCGATTTGTTCTTCACCAAAAGTATTCCAAAGATTTTCGCATGTGCCATCAGCAAACACGATTTCTTGTTTAGGTGCACGATCCTTACGTTTATAAATTAAATCCACATCTTCTTTAGTTGGGCGACCCTCTGGCCAAAATTTATCCCAGCTCAAGAACAAATCTTTATACGGACTTTGATCTTTATTTTGTTGATAATCTTGATAATACTTAGATTGACGTGAGATATGATTAATCATAAAATCAAACATCAAATAGTATTGTTCACCTAATTTTTCAACATCTTCCCAACTTCCAAAAGCTTCGTCAACATCGACATAATCAATTGGCGCAAATCCTCTATCACCTGTTGAAGGGAAAAATGGTAAAAGATGAACTCCACCGAGAGCGCCTTTAAAGTATTTACTTAAATTTTCATCTAATTCTTTTAAGTTTTTACCTAGACTATCTGCATAGGTAATCAACATTGTTTCATTTTTGATACTCATTTGATTTCTCCTCAATTACAAAGCCTTGAAATGATAATATTGTGAACTAAAGTCTTGTCGGACAACAGGTTGGTATAAACCGATATTCATCAATTCATCGCCATAATAAACCGCACCACTTTCAACATCTTGGTACTTAGCATCTGCTAGTAAGCCCGCCAACTTGGTATAGGTAAATTCTGGTTGTGCATCCGCCAAAATGTTAAAGGTAAACAACAAGGCCTCTTTTTGATCTTTAGAGACAAACATCCACGCAACATCATTTTGTTCAAATGGGCTCTTCAAGCGAATAAAGGTCCCAAATTGCACTAATGGCCGAATTTCTTTATAAAAGGCCACTTGTTGTTTAACTTGTTGTTTTTCTTCATCCGTCAAATGCGTCAAGTTTAATTCATAACCAAAGACCGCACTCATCGCCATATTTCCCCGCGTATTAAATGGAGTAATCCGTCCTGTTTGATGATTTGGCACAGCAGATAAATGTGACGTCATCGTCGAAATTGGATAAACCATTGAGGTTCCATATTGAATCTTCAAACGTGCGATTGCATCGGTGTTATCACTTGTCCATGATTGTGGCATATAATAAGCAAAACCACTATCAAAGCGGCCGCCACCACCAGAGCAACCTTCCCACAAGATATTATCGTATTTAGTCGTCAATTCTTCTAACATTTCATAAAGCCCCAAAACATAGCGGTGTAAGACTTCACCTTGTTGATTTGGTGCTAAAGCAACAGAATATACATCCGATAAGTGTCTGTTCATATCCCACTTGATGTAATCGATAAATCCTTGGTCTAGCAACTTTTCCATTTGTTGTTGGATATTTTGCCGTACTTCTTTTCTGCCCATGTCTAACACAAATTGATTACGTGCTGGAGAAGGTTGATAGCCAGGAACTTTTAACATGTAATCTGGATGTGCACGATACAAGTCTGAATCAAGCGAAATCATTTCTGGTTCAAACCACAAACCAAATTTCAAACCTTGAGCATGGACATAATCGGCAAAACCTTTGAGGCCATCTGGGAACTTACCTTTGTTTAAATACCAATCGCCCAAAGATGAATTGTCATCGTTGCGATGACCAAACCAACCGTCATCTAAGACAAACATTTCAATTCCTAAATTCTTGGCTTCATCAACGATTGGACGCAACTTGCTTTCATCAAAGTCAAAGTAAGTTGCTTCCCAGTTATTAACCAAAATTGGACGTTCTTGATTTTTGAATTTACTACGTACGATTCGATCGTGAATCAACGCATGATATGTTTGACTCATCTGATTTAAACCTTGATCTGAGTAAACCATCACCACTTCAGGTGTTTGGAAACTTTGTGTAGGTTCTAGCATCCATGCAAAGTTTTCATCGTTGATACCGGCAACTAGTCGATATTGTCCATATGGATCTTTTTGAACTTCCATACTATGGTTACCAGAATAAACTAAATCAAAACCATAAACTTCACCACTAAATTCACTAGCATTTGGTTCTAATAAAGCAATAAAGTTATTCATTTGATGGCTAGTTGTTCCACGACGGCTAGCAAACTTCTTAATCCCAAAACCTACTTTTTCACGTTGGACATTGCGTTCGTTAACATGTCCACCTGGTAAAGATAAAACTTCTAAATCTGGCTTTACCATATCCAATTGTAGTGAGGCTAATTTTTCAAGTGTTACATTTTGCGTACCTTCATTAATAGCCTTGACACTACGCGTAATCACTGCTCTATTAGCATAAATCGTGTAAAGTAATTCTAATTTAACTTGGCTAACTTCATCGAATAAATAAATTTTTAGCGTTTGTGCTTCTGCGTCATCTTTTACATAAGCAGCTGGCAACCCTGCCAACTTAGGCTTACCCGCTAAAATTTCGTGTCCTTGATAAACAAAACGACTAGCAGTAGCACCGTTTTCTTGACGAATAATAGCCGCCAAAATACGATAATCGCCCACACCTTGACTTGAATATTCTTGTGGCAAACTATCTAATGAATAAGTCCGGTCAAGCGATCCGGGTAAATTTCCTGAAAAACCACGGTCTAAACGTGGATATTTGAATTGGTTATGATAGCCACTGACCTTTTTACCAAAGTAAATGTGTGCTAAAACATTGCCTTCTTCGATTCCTAAAAGATAGGTAATCTTGTCATTGCTTAAATTAAAAATTTTATTTTCTTGATCAAATGTAATCAAATGTTGCATATTCGACACCTCTTGTGTAATCGTTTCATTGTACATCTTCATAATATTATATTGTAGATCAAAAAAACATGGACTAGTTTATTAATTATATGTCATAATGTCAACAGGACATTTTGACATAACAAATGGGGTTTTAACCGATGAATTTTGAATTTAAACGAACAGAAATTGAACATTTCGACTGTAATATCGTCTTTTACGGTCAAGAAGATACTTCTCCTGGATACACGTTTGGGGGGAATAATATCCGTGATTGTTATATCTTACATTACATCACAGCAGGTAAAGGAACCTTTGCTAGTGCCGGCAAAAAAATGGCTACTTTACAAGCAGGCGATGTCTTTTTACTTCCCAAATCCGTACCTTGTTTTTATCAAGCTGACAAAAACGAGCCTTGGAGCTATTTTTGGATTGGCTTTTCTGGCGTTTATACCGGGGAAATATTTGCTCGTAGCGCTTTAGATGAACACTATTATTTACGTCACGTCAACGATTGTGCATTTGGAAAAAGCTTTAAAGCCTTGTTTGAAGCATTACGTTTGCAAAATAGTTTAACCAATTCACTTTTAACAGAAAGTCTGCTATATCAAACTTTTCATCAACTTTTAGCACAATATCCCAATCATAAACATCAAAAAAAGCTCAACTATACTGTTAGTTTTAAACAAGCCGCCGATTATTTTAAAAGAAACTATCAAAACGGCTGCAATGTCAGTGATGCATGCGCCAACTTGCATATTTCGCGTAGCTATTTGCACAGTTTATTCAAACAAAATCTAAATATCAGTCCGCAACAATATCTACTCAAGTTAAAACTGACACACGCAAAAAAATTGCTGACGCAAACAGATTATTCTTTACAACAGATTGCTAATCTGGTTGGCTACAAAGATCAATTCACATTTTCTAAAGCCTTCAAGCGTTGTTTCAATCAAAGCCCTTTAGAATATCGCAATCAAATCAATTTTAAAAAATAAAACAAAAACACCCAATTAACATACTGTGTATTTTTTGAAACGAAAAATACATAGTAAACTAACTGGGTGTTTATTTTATTAACGTGTCAAGCTCAAAAGTTCTTGCCCATGTTTAATAGGATTTGGGCCACTCAATGCTACGTTTGCAAAATCCATCGTATTAGTTACAATTACCATTACCGTAGTGTCATAGCCTTTTTCTTTAAGCGCTCCAAGATCCATTGTGCCTAATTTATCGCCTTGCTTAACTTGTTGACCGACTTTAACTTCTGTATTGAAACCTTCACCTTTTAAATTAACTGTATCAATCCCTAAGTGTAACAAAATCTCTGCTCCATCAGTAGTCTTGATACCATATGCATGCTTAGTTTCGTAAACAACGGTAATTTCACCATCTGCTGGTGCATAAATTTCGTTTTCACTTGGTACAACAGCTGCCCCATCACCCATTGCTTTAGATGAGAAAACTGGATCAGCAACTTGTTTTAAATCCTTAACTTCACCAGAAACAGGTGCTGCAATCTTAAATTCTTGAGTTGTAACAACAGGAGCTTGATTTGATTTAACTGCCACACTTTCATTAACTGTTGTTGTTTGTGGATTAACTTGAGCATTATGACTCTTACCATAAAGGTAAGTTAAAGCAAATGCCACTGCAAAAGTAATCAATTCACAGATTAAATACATTGGCACAGAAGATGCTTGGATAGACAAGAAACCTAAAAATGCTGCTGAACCTAAAGATACCGCAACAACATGAAACAAGCCGGCTAAAGCAGCTCCAATACCTGAGCCAATCAAAGCACAAAAGAACGGGAATTTATACTTTAAGTTTACTCCAAACATCGCAGGCTCGGTAATTCCTAAACATGCAGACACTGTTGCAGAAGAAGCCAAGCCCTTAACTTTTTTATCCTTAGTCAATGTGAAAATCGCAAAACATGCAGCAGCTTGTGCAACATTAGCCATTGAAGCCACCAAGAAAATAAAATCTCCTGAACCGGAATGGTTTTGAGCATAAGATGTAATCAACTGTGTTTCAATCGCTGGGAAGGATTGATGTAAACCAGTCAAAACGATTGGCGAATACAACATCCCAAAGATCCCAGTTCCAATAAAACCAAACGTGTCGTAAATCCATACGATTCCATAAGTAATCGCATCGGATAATTCACGCATCACAGGTCCAACAACTACAAAGGTTAAAAAGCCTGTCACCATCAAAGAAATTAACGGTGTAAAAGTAAAGTCAACAGCTGCTGGCAAGCGCTTATGCAACCATTTTTCTAAGATTGACAAGATATAAACAGCCGCCAAGACTGGGATAACTTGGTATTGATAATTAGCTTGTGCAACATGCATACCAAAAATATCCCAATATTTGCCATCAACCAAACCAGGCGTTGTCATAATCATCCCGACAGCCGCACCCAAGAAGCGATTAGCTCCAAAGCGTTTAGCCGCTGACATCCCAACTAAAATTGGCAAGAAGATAAATGGAGCGGCTGACATTACTTGAATCATGTCAGAAATTCCTTTAATTGCAGGAATACTTTCCACCAACGCTTGACTGCCAAATAATCCTTTAGATGTCAAAAAGTTGTTTAACGCCATCAAAAGACCACCAGCTACTAAAGCAGGAATGATTGGAACAAAAATATCTGATAATAGCTTGATAAAGGCCATGATAGGATTTACCTTTTGTCCTTCACTGGCAATCTTTTTTAAATCTTCAGTTGAAGCCCCACTGAGTCCTGTGATTTTGATGATTTCATCATACACATTATTAACATCACCAGGTCCAATAATAATTTGATATTGACCATTGGTTTTAAACGTCCCTTTAATATCAACGCTTCCGTCTAACTTAGCTTGATCAATGTTTTGATCATCTTTTAAAACAAAACGTAAACGTGTCGCACAATGTGCCACAGCTAACATATTGTCTTTTCCAATTGCATCGATAACTTCTAACGCAACTTTTTTGTGATCCATTTTTTCCACTCCTTTAAAAATTAGTTGTAACCGATTTTATAAATCTATAATAACGTATTTTCAAAATATGTCAATCGTTTATCATATTTTTGTTTTAAAAAAACTAAATCCCCTATTAAAACAATAAATATATAAGATATACGTTTGACATATACCAGGCAGTAACATAAAATAATAGTTAATGCAACGGTTTCAACAAACCACTTAGGAGGAATAAACGATGCAATGGACTGATGAATTACGTTACCTACCGTATTCGAAATGGTCAGCTGCTAAATTATTAGAACTACAACATCAAGCAGCTAATTCAAAATATCAATTAAAATATCATATTCGCCCTATATCTGGTCTACTTAATGATCCTAATGGCTTTTCTTACTTCAATGACAAATGGCATGTTTTTTATCAAGCATATCCATTTGGCGCAGTCCATGGAGTAAAATCTTGGGTTCATCTTCAATCAGACGACTTAGTGCATTGGGAAAACATCGGCTTAGCAATCGAACCTGATACGATTTATGACAGCCACGGTGCATATTCTGGTTCAGCTTGCCAAATCGATGACAAACTCTTTTTGATGTATACCGGCAACGTTCGTGATAAAGACTGGGTACGCCATCCTTATCAAAACGGTGCATGGATGGATAAAGACAACAATATCACCAAGTTAAAAGAACCATTATTTGCACAAAGTGAACATACTACCGATCATTTTCGTGATCCGCAATTGCTAAAAATCGCCGACCGTTACTTTGCAATCTTAGGTGCTCAAGATAAAGAAACGACCCGCGGTAAAATTGCTATTTTTTCAACTACCGACTTCAAAAACTGGCAAGATCATGGCTACCTTGACATGTTAGACTTAGATTTTGGCTATATGATTGAGTGTCCTAATTTAGTCTTTGTTGATGATCATCCGGTATTGATCTTTTGTCCACAAGGTATCGCAAAAGAAAATCTAGACTACCAAAACATCTATCCTAACGCCTACTTAGTTGGTAAAAATATTGATCTTGAAAATGCTCAATTTACCCCAAGTGATTCAAAATTACACAATTTAGATGAAGGATTCGATGTTTATGCAAGCCAAGCATTTAATGCTCCAGATGGCAAAGCTTATATGATTAGCTGGGTTGGTTTACCAGAAATTGCTTATCCAACAGACGCTGAAAATTGGGCTCATTGCTTAAGTGTAGTCAAAGAACTTACTTATCAAGATGGTCATTTACTTCAAAAACCGGTTAAGACAATGACTTCCTTGCGCCATAATGAAACTACCTTACAAGGCATGACTGAAGCTAAGCGTACAGATTTATATAAACCAAAACAAAATCAATATGAAATCCAATTAACTTTGGCAGCTGATAGCAACGGAACACTTCATTTGGCTGGTGATGACCAATTAGAACACAGCTTACAATTACATTTTGATACTAAAGACGGTAAATTATGCTTGGATCGTTCTAAACTTGATCTTATTTTTGCTGAAGAATGGGGCATGACTCGTACAATCACATTGCCTAAACATCAAGAATTACAGCTACAAATCTTGATTGATCATTCGTTATGTGAAATTTTCGTTAATGGTGGTCAAAAAGTTTTAACCGCCCGCTTCTTTAATAAACCTAAAAATACTCAAGTTAGTCTTATCTCCGAAGCAAAAATGCGTTACACTGGTAAGTGTTGGGAATTATTCAACATGTAACAATTTTTTATCAAGGGGGATTTTCAATGCGTCCAAAATTGACGGATGTTGCCAAAAAAGCAGGTGTTTCTCCTACAACGGTCTCGCGCGTAATCAATAACTATGGATACTTAAGTCAAAAAACTAAAGATAAGGTCTTTGCAGCAATGCAAGAGCTAAATTACCAACCTAACTTGTTGGCTCGCTCACTCCAAGGTAAAGACACCAAGCTGATTGGCTTGATTTTCCCACAAGTTACTAATCCTTTCTTTGCGGAATTAGTAGAATCTATCGAAAAAAATCTTTTTGCTCGTGGATACAAAGTAATTTTATGTAATGCTGGTATTGATAAACACAAAGAACGTGAATATCTCAAGATGTTAATGGCTAATCAAGTCGATGGCATCATTGCAGGAGCACATAATCTAGGTATCGAAGAATATCATGAAACAGGTCTGCCCATTGTTTCGTTTGACCGTAAACTTTCAGACAACATTCCGATTGTTTCTTGCGATAACTATCAAGGAGCTACCTTAGCAACCGAAGAGCTTTATCAAGCTGGTTGTCGTCATATTTATTTTCTAGGAAACCCTATTATCAAAGGTAATCCTACTGATCAAAGACTTTTAGGTTACAAAAGCGTCTTAGCAAAATACGGTCTGAATGAACATTTCCATACAATTAATTTCTTTGATTCAACGGCAATCCGTGCCTTAGCGATTCGCCAATTACTCGAAAAGAAAAGTGCCGATGGTATTGTATGTACAGATGATCTAGCCGCTATTTTAGTCTTACAAGAGGCAGCCAAACTAGGTATTAAGGTACCTGAAGAATTAAAAGTCACGGGGTTTGATGGAACTAAATTTATACAAGACTATCACCCAGAACTTTCAACTGTTCAACAACCTATTGCCGATATCGCTTCTTTATTGGTAAATGTATTATTGGAACGCATTGCCAATCCAAAAGCCCCATTACAAACGGATGAATATATTTTACCTGTAACATTTATCCGTAAAAATTCAACTTGTGAATATAAATAAGAGCTAGAAAAAAGTACCAGTCTGGACGTAAAAATAGCTGATCGAATTTCTAAAAATGAAATTTGACCAGCTATTTTTCTATTATTTCTATTTTATAATTTGTAAAACAGAGATATAAAAACATCCATTAGAATAAATTTGTTAAATAAAACAGGTCTGAAAGAAAATTTTTACATAGCTCTGTTTGATTTGACAAAGATTCATTTTTCATTAAAAAGCACAACTAGCTAACAATTCCTTTTGCGCGATTGCTAAGCCTAATAATACAATTTTTTCTTGCCTATTTTCCAATGATTTTACATTAAATCTAACCCCGCGACGTCTAGCAATCTTTTCGTTAATATCCACGGTTTCAATTTCTTGTACTAACCTATCCAAAAAGACTTGACGTCGTTTCAAAGATGGCTATGTCAAAATTGCAAACCAAATATCATCGACCATTTTATTAAAATTAATACTTCGAATTACAGCTTCCTTACAGTGATTTTGTTTAATTTCATCTAAAACGCTTTGAGCAGCCAAAAACATATTATCTTTTTGTGTCAAAATATCTTGCTGAAAAATAGTTGCTTTTAACATTTTTATCCCCCTAATGCTTTTTAACTAACCTCCATTCTAGTGCACTTCTTTATACAATTCAAAATAAATTCCTATTTTTTTATTATTTTAAAAAAAACTTTTAAGTATAGTACAATTTAATTATCAAAAAATAAAGGTGAGCTTATTTATGAAGGGAAAATCACTTGGAATCCAATTCTAATTGGATTATTTTTAAGAATTATTTTAGGGGCTATTTTTTATCAAAATAAACAGTTCATTGGCTTTGCTAATGGTTTAGGACATATCTTTTTAAATTTGATATCAATGGTCGTCTTGCCTATCGTGGCTTCTTGTTTAGTTGTGGGGATTGCTGAACTAGGAGACATGAAAAAATTAGGTCGAATTGGCACTAAGACCTTGCTTTATTTTGAAATCATGTCAGCAATTGCCTTTATTGTCGGACTAATTGTTGCTAATTTTGCTAAACTCGGTTATTTTATCGATTTTAATAAATTAAGTAAGGTTGACATTTCACAATATGTCATACCGCACAAAATACGCATACTAATCTAGGTAGCATCGTTTTATCAATCGTACCTACCAACTTTTTTAAATTTCAAATCCTATCATCAAGCCGCCTTGTTCAGCATAATAACTACATAGTCCTCGGCATTTTGTAATTGTAATTTGAGAAGTTGGATAAACTTCTAAAATCATCTCTTGTAATTTAGTTGCCCCTGCTTGATTTTGACAATGTGCAAGCACGACTTTACCGCCTTTAAACCCAAATTCTGTTAATTTTTCAACTAGCATTGCCAAGGTTTTTTTTTCTCCTCGTGCCTTTCCTAACGGCTCTAGCTTACCTTCTAGGCTTGCACTGCCAATCATTCGAATCTTTAAAAGATGCGCAACCTTAGCTGTTGTCGAGTTAATCCGACCATTGTTAACTAAATTAACCAATGACTCTAAAGAAAAAATTAGCTTAGTCTTAGTCTGATACTCATTTAAAATAGTTACAATCTCTTCAAAAGGTGTTTCCTTTAAAATTAATTCTTCTAATTTTTCAATCATTAAGACCATCTTAGGCCCAGCTGCCAAAGAATCTAAGACACAAATCTTAACGTCTGGATGTTCTTCTTGATAAATTTCCTTTGCTTGTAATGCTGATGAATAGCTACCAGAAAGTGCGCTAGTCAACGTCACCGCAAACACAATATCCGCCCCTGAAAAAGCCTCACACCATTGATGAATATTGGGACATGCAGTGGTCGTTTTGCCCGTATAATTTTGTAAATCAGTAATCATCTTATCGACATCAAGTTGTGCATCATCTAAATATTGTGCTTGATCTGCTTGAATACACAATGGTACAGTAGCAAAATCAACTTGTTTTAATTGTAAAATGTTAGCTGCTGAATCAGCAACAATCTTATATCTTGTCATAAATTTTTAATTCCTTTTAAAATCTTCTTAGCGGTTTTTTAAAAACTCATCTTCATTTTGATTGTATATGTTTACAAATTCTTTGTCAAGAGATATTCAATAACCTTTCAAAAAGATTTATTGACCTTGTGAAGAGATATTTGTATAATAATTTTAAACTACTTTATTTGGAGGCAGATTCAGTGGCATCCACTATTAAACAACAGTTAGCCAAGTCTCTAGATGGTGTCAAACTACCAGCATACAATGAAATTCCAAACGTCGGTTTATACCTAGAGCAAACTACTAAATACCTAAACGAATATTTAGAACCTTTAGCTGGAATTAGTTTGACCAATTCGATGATTAGCAATTATGTAAAAAAGAAACTAATTGCCAGTCCTGTTAAAAAACAATATTCACGCGAACAGATAGCACATCTTTTCTTTATTGCCTTGACTAAAAGTGTGCTCTCATTAGATAATTTGCAGACCTTAGTAAAATTACAACAAGAGTCTTATACTACAAAAGATGCTTATATATACTTTTGTACAGAATTAGAAGAACTACTTCATGAAATTTTTGAAATTAAACCACCTCAAAATCACACGATTCATTCTGAATCAGAAGAAAAAACAATGCTTCATAATATCATCGTTACAATCGCACATAAAATTTATCTCGATAAATATTTTATTTATCTAAATACAAAACAAAAATAGTTTATTTACGTAAGAGTGTTTCTTTAAAGAAACACTTTTTTATGATTAACTAATTGATATATTAACAAAACCAAATACGGGTTGTAAGCGCTATCTTTGAACGGTACGATAATTTAAAAGTTTTATTTAAAAAAGGGGATTTTTTAATGTCAATTTCAAGTGATGATGTTCAACTACTAACTGCTATCTTAGAGGATCCAGAAAGTCCTAAGTTAAAAATTTTGTTTGATAAATATCGTCCAATGATTTCAGCTTTATTAGCTGATTTTCAATTCCGTTTTCTTGATCAAGATGATGCTTTTGCAATTGCTTTAACCGTATGTTTTAACTCTGTTCAATCATTCGATACAACCAAGAAAGTAACTTTTGGCGCTTTTTTCAAAAATAATCTTCGCAATGAATTTTTATCTATTATCAGACACCAAGCAGCTAAAAAGCGTGCTGCTGATCTTAATGCTTATTCATATGATACCATGTTAAGCCTGTATCCTAATTTTACTAATACACACATGACACATTTATCCCCTGAAGAACGACTAGCATTAAAAGAAGAATTAAAAAACGCATTAAATGACTTTTCTTATCTAGAAAATAAAGTTTTTTACAATTATCTGACTACATCTGACCAAAAGCAAGCAGCCAAAAATTTACATATTTCAGAACAAACATATGTTAATGCGGTTAATCGATGTCGAAATAAAATAAAGCAAAATTTTGAGACTGACTAGTCATGCGTTTGGTTTACGGACGTTTAATTTTGTAATATAATTTAAGTTAGATAAGTGTATTCTGGTATAGTCAAATACGTGACAAGGAGTTTTTTTATGATTAAAATCGTAACGGATTCATCGGTACAATTAACAGCCGCTGAAATAAAAGAAAACAATATTACGATCATTCCACTTTCAATTGAAATTGCAGGTCAAAACTATGTTGATGGCGAAGATATTTCACGTCAACAACTAGTTGAAGCTTTACGTAAAGGCAATATTCCTAAATCAAGTCAACCACCAATGGGACGCTTTGTAGAAGTTTTTGATGAACTAGGCAAAGATGGCTCAGAAGTTGTTGCAATCATTTTATCCGATGTTTTAAGTGGGACATTTAACACTGCTCAAAGCGCGGCACAAATGACCGAAACTAAGGTAACCGTTATCAACAGCAAATCAACCGATCGTGGCTTAGCATTTCAAGTTTTAGCCGCTGCTAAAGATGCACAAGAAGGTAAGAGTGTAGCAGAAATTGTTGCTCATTGCGCCGATATCGCCAAACGGACAACGATTGATGTGTTGGTAGATAACCTAGATTGTTTAGTTGCTGGCGGACGTGTCAGCAAGATGGCTGGTATGTTGACTAAGCTCATCAATCTCAAAGTTATTGTGCGCTTAAATGATGAAAGTTTAGATGTGGTCGCAAAGGGGCGGAGTCGCAAGACATTTGTAAAATACTGCAGTGAACTTGCACAAGGTTATGAAGATAATCCTTTATGTGAACTTTCATTGTCAAATGTTGGTACCGATAAAGAATTTTTAGACCGCATTAAGCAAACCTTACTTCCTCAAAACCAAGACGTTCCTTATTTAGCCGAATTGACTAGCCCTATTATCATGACGCACACAGGACTAAATGCTATCGGTGTTGTAACCTTACAAGAAAAAGCTGTCCGTTAATAAATGTAATTATTAAAAGAGCCTTTAACTAGGGCTCTTTTTTTGATGGAAAAACCAATTGAGAATGTTTTTCGTTTAGAGATTTTTTAATTTATTTTAACAAACGCTGTTAAATCAACATTTTCCTTCATCTAATTGAAAAAGATTATCATTTAGAATGATTCTATTTTGACTTAATAAACGTTGATGTTACAATACATCTAAACTTAAAACATTTGAGGGGAGCAGAATAATTATGAAACATACCACTAAACTTTGGGTCATTTTAGCCATTGGTGCTTTAGCCGTTTTCTTAGAATTTGGCTTGCACTTAAACTTATGGGCCCAAATTATCGTAAGCGTGGTCGGTTCGCTGATTTCGTTATCGATGTTAATTGAAATGATTAAAACCTTACGTTCAGGACAATACGGGGTTGATTTGCTTGCGATTACCGCTGTTGTAGCAACATTGCTTGTTAGCGAATACTGGGCTTCAATGGTTGTCTTAATCATGCTTGTTGGCGGTGAATCTTTAGAAGACTATGCTGCTAAAAAAGCTAATACAGAGCTTAAAGCTTTATTAGACAATTCGCCTAATATTGCACACCGTATTACAGAAGATGGCTCAGTTGACTTGCAAGTAGACGAAGTTTTAATCGGCGACAAATTAATCGTCAAGCCAGGCGAATTAGTGCCTGTTGATGGGCATATCATCAAAGGTTCTAGCATGTTTGATGAATCATCACTAACCGGTGAATCTCGTCCTATCAGCAAAGGTCCTGGACAAGAAATAATGTCTGGTTCTTTGAATGGTGATTCTTCCATTACAATGCTTGTTGATAAATTAGCTAAAGATAGTCAGTATCAACGCTTAATCAAATTAGTTAAAGAAGCAGAAGAAACCCCTGCACATTTCGTACGCTTAGCCGATCGTTATGCCGTTCCTTTTACGTTGATAGCTTATGTAATCGCAGGAATTGCTTGGTTTATCTCGAAAGATCCCGTACGTTTTGCTGAAGTTTTAGTTGTTGCATCGCCTTGTCCATTGATTTTAGCCGCACCAGTAGCACTCGTTTCTGGGATGAGCCGCTCTTCACGAAATGGGATTGTTGTTAAAACTGGGGATGTAATTGAAAAACTTGCGACCGCAAAGACTGCAGCATTTGATAAAACAGGTACCATTACCGATGGACAATTGACCGTTAGCCAAATCGTAGCTTTTGAGGGCCATTCTGAAACTGAATTATTAGAATTAGCCGCAAGCACTGAACAAGAATCAAGTCACATCTTAGCTCGTTCTCTAGTTAAATACGCTTTAAGCCAAAATATTGATCTAGACCCTAATGACTCGCTTGAAGAAGTTACCGGTAACGGGATCAAGGCACAAATTAAAGGCAAACTTGTTAAGGTTGGTAAACTTAAATTTGTTGCCCCAGAAAGTAGCATTGAAGAATTAGAACAAACAACTTCATACGTCTCTGTTGACGGTCAGCTTTGGGGATATATCGTCTTTAGCGATCATATTAGAAGCGAAGCTAAAGAAACGATGAAAACCCTGCGCCAACACGGCGTTGACAACATTGTAATGTTGACTGGTGATCAAGAAAACATTGCACAAAAAATTGCACAAAAAGCAGGTATTACCCAAGTTTTTGCTGAATTATTGCCAGAAGATAAGATTAAAGCCTTAGAAAATATCGCAACAGATAAACGCCCTGTCATCATGGTTGGCGATGGTGTAAACGATGCCCCTTCACTAGCAACCGCTGATGTTGGGATTGCCATGGGGGCACACGGTTCGACTGCCGCTAGCGAATCTGCTGACGTTGTTATCTTAAAAGATGATTTGTCTCGTGTCGCTAAAGCTGTTGAAATTTCAGAAGATACCATGCGAATCGCACGTCAAGCGGTATTGATCGGGATTGCAATTTGTATTTTCTTAATGTTAGTCGCCAGCACCGGTTTTGTCCCTGCCTTTATCGGCGCAATGTTTCAAGAAGTTGTCGACACCGTTTCGATCCTTTGGGCCTTAAAAGCGCGCTATTCTAAGGAAACAGCAGAGAAAAATAGATAAAATAATTACATTTTCAGCTCTACTTGTCATGAAGATGATCAAGTAGGGCTTTTTAATATTAACAATTAACTTGCACTTTTATTTTGAATATAGGAAAATAAGAAGAGACAGTTTCACTTTTGAGACTAATACAAAGTAAAGGAATTAAGAATATGAAAGGTATAATCTTAGCTGGGGGTAGTGGTACACGGCTTTATCCTATTACACGCGGTATCTCTAAACAATTGATTCCCGTTTATGACAAGCCGATGATCTATTATCCACTATCAACCTTGATGTTAGCTGGAATTAAGGATATCTTAGTAATTTCGACACCAGAATACTTAGGATTATTTGAAGAATTATTAGGTGATGGTTCTGATTTTGGAATTAATCTCTCTTATAAAGTTCAAGAACAGCCTAATGGCTTGGCAGAAGCTTTCATCTTGGGTAAAGAGTTCATTGGGGGAGATTCTGTATGCTTGATTTTAGGAGACAATATCTACTATGGCAGTGGCTTGACTAGTTTATTAAAAGAAGCAGTTGCTAAACCTAGTGGGGCTACCGTCTTTGGTTATCATGTTCATGATCCACAACGTTTTGGAGTCGTTGAATTTGATAAAGATATGCATGCATTATCAATTGAAGAAAAACCAGATAAGCCTAAGAGTAACTATGCCGTTACTGGACTTTACTTCTATGATAACAATGTAGTTGAGATTGCGCAAAATCTCAAACCTTCAGAACGTGGCGAACTAGAAATCACCGATGTTAATAAAGAATATCTTAAGCGTGGGCAACTAGACGTCAAGTTAATGGGCCGTGGCTATGCTTGGTTAGATACTGGTACACATGAATCATTGCTTGAAGCTTCTAGTTTTATCGCAACAATTCAAAAACGTCAAAACTTAAAAGTTTCATGTTTAGAAGAAATCGCCTATAAAAATGGTTGGATTTCACGTGAAAAATTAGCTCAATTAGCTCAACCAATGAAAAAAAACGACTACGGCCAATATTTATTGCGCTTGTTAGACGAAGAAAAATAAAGGTGGCATTTAGACAATGAAAGTTTTAGATACAAAACTCCAAGATGTTAAAATTATTGAAACAGATGTATTCGGTGATCACCGTGGTTTCTTTACTGAATCCTATACAAGAAATAAATTTGAACAAGCAGGTATCAAGTTTGATTTTAATCAAGATAATCACTCATTATCGGCAGAACCTGGGGTTTTACGCGGCTTACATTTTCAACGTGCACCTTATGCACAAACAAAGTTAATTCGAGTCGCAACTGGTGCAGTTTATGATGTCTTGGTTGATTGTCGTAAAGGCTCTCCAACTTACGGTCAATGGGAAGGTTACATCTTAAGCGAATATAATCATCGTCAATTATTAGTACCAAAAGGTTTTGCACACGGATTTGTAACCCTAACACCAAACGTTAACTTCTTATACAAGGTAGATGGCTACTATAATCCTGAAGCAGATGGTGGCATCGCATATGATGATCCTGATTTGGCAATTGATTGGCCAATGCCAATAGACCATTTGATTTTATCTGATAAAGATAAAAAACATCCAAACTTCAAAGATGCGGATTTGAATTTCGTATATGGAAAGGACTAAAAAAATGAAAAACCTTTTAGTGACCGGCGGAGCTGGTTTTATCGGTAGTAACTTTGTACACTACATGTTAGAAAAATATCCTGAATATAAGATTGTTAACCTTGATTTATTAACCTATGCAGGCAATATTCACAACCTAGACGATGTGATGGACAATCCTAATCACATCTTTGTTAAAGGTAATATCACTAACCGTGAATTAGTAGAATTCTTGGTTACAGAACATCAAATCGATACGATTGTAAACTTTGCGGCGGAAAGCCATGTCGATCGTTCGATCTTGCATCCTGAAGTTTTTGTAGAAACAAACGTACAAGGAACTTTAGCTTTATTACATGTGGCTAAGACCATGAACCTCGAAAAATATCTACAAGTTTCAACTGATGAAGTTTATGGAACCTTAGGTGAGACAGGTTATTTCACTGAAACAACTCCACTTGCACCTAACTCACCGTATTCTGCAAGTAAAGCATCCGCAGATATGTTAGTCCGTGCTTATTATGAAACCTATGGCTTAAACGTCAACATTACACGTTGTTCTAATAACTATGGTCCATATCAATTCCCTGAAAAGTTAATTCCGTTAATGACTTCAAATGGGATGGACGGTAAGAAGTTACCAATCTATGGCGATGGTAAGAATGTACGCGATTGGTTACATGTTTACGATCATTGTCAAGCTATCGATTTAGTATTGCACAATGGTAAAAAAGGCGAAATTTACAACGTTGGTGGGCATAATGAACGTACCAACAATGAAATTGTGCACTTAATCGTTGAAAAATTAGGTTTGACTGAAGATTCCATCGAATATGTAGAAGATCGTTTAGGTCATGACCGTCGTTACGCAATCGATCCAACTAAGATTGAACAAGAGTTAGGTTGGAAGCCTAAATATACTTTTGATACCGGGATTGAAGAAACAGTCAACTGGTATTTGGCAAACGAAGATTGGTGGCGTCCATTAAAAGAACGTGCAGCTTTAAAATAAATAACTAAAGGCAACTACTCAGTTGCCTTTTTTAAAAGATTGAGGTAGAAAAATGAAGATTTTAATTACTGGTGGAAATGGTCAATTAGGCCAAGAACTCCAACATTTATTAGATGAACGAAATGTTGCTTACGATGCAGCAGATGTAAATGTCTTAGATATTACAGATGAAGCTAAAGTTGAAGCCTATTTTGCTCAAAATAACCCAGATGTAGTTTATCACTGTGCGGCTTATACCGCGGTAGATAAGGCTGAAGGCGAAGGTAAGGCTCTTAACGAAGCAGTAAACGTGACAGGGACTGAAATTATTGCCAAAGCCTGTCAAAAATACGATGCATTATTGGTTTATCTAAGTACCGATTATGTATTTAATGGAGAAAAGACGACTGAATACTTCCCAGATGATCCCAAAGGGCCTAAGAACGAATACGGTAGAACTAAACTTTTAGGCGAACAAGCGGTTGAAAAATACTGTGCTAAATATTATATCGTGCGAACCGCTTGGGTTTATGGTCAATGGGGCCATAACTTCGTTTATACAATGCTTAAATTAGCGCAAAGCCATCCTCAACTAACGGTTGTTGACGATCAAGTTGGACGTCCAACTTGGACGCGAACCTTAGCCGAATTTATTACGTATTTAGTCGATAACAAGATTGCATACGGAATTTATCATTGTTGTAACGATGGACAATGTTCATGGTATGAATTTGCCAAAGAAATCTTGAAAGATAAAGATGTCGAAGTTTTGCCAGTAAGTTCTGATCAATACCCAACGGCAGCCTTTCGTCCGGCCTATTCCGTCATGCATCTAGCAAAAGAGACAGGCTTTGAATTCATGGATTGGAAAGAAGCCCTAGAGACGTTTATGAAACAGATTGGGGAAAGATAAATAAAGTTTTTTAATTCTATTACCAATAAAAGTAACACAGATCCACTTAAAATCGTTTAAAAATAAAAAGGCACTTGATATTAATAAATATCAAGTGCCTTTTTACATAATTTATTATAGAACCTAAGTTTAAGACTAAGATATTAAAAACATGGTATTTTGTCAAGAAAAAACGACTCAATTCTCTAAAAACACCTTACGTGTAACAAAATTATATACCCTAACTATAATTGTCGCACCAACTTTAGTAATCATATAATTTAAGCTATATACATCTACGCCTATTTTCATAATTATCTCAGTAAGAAGTAAACCTATCACACTAAATATCACAAAAAGCAACCAGTTACGCAAAGTTGCATTATCTTCATTTATGTTAAAGACATATCTAACACTCAAAACATAATTTACAGTTACTGAAATAATAAAGGACATCGCAGCAGAGATTAAATAATTCTCATATATTTAAATATTCAACTCTAAATATAAAATAATTAATTCCTATTTTGACCATAGATACGATATAAAAGCCAATCTAAATGTAATGCAACAAGAATATCAAACATCCGACCTCGTTTTTTAGAAGTCATCCAATATTCCTTGTACGAACGCAATTTTTTTAACGTTACTAAATTAGGCTTTTTGTAAAAGCTTAATCGAGCATTAGTATATTTTTCTACGTAAGCTATTTGAGACGAGTTTACAGAAAAATAATTTTTTAACTTCTCAAAAGTATCTAATCTCCCCGTAAATTCAGTAATTTTTTCTGTACGTTTATATTTTTTTAAAGCATCTTTAATCCCTGTCCCCGTCGAAGCACCTATAGTATTATTGCTATGAAGCCTATAACTAATTAAATCTTTATTCATTAAACAACAGCCATCTAGCATAGCTGCTATTAAATTAATATGCCAATCATGGGGCATGTTAAAATTATACGTATCTAAAAAATATTTGTTTAAATTTTTCGTAATGCACATGGAACAACCTGGAGATATATTACTAGACATAATTGAAGTAATATCAAAAAAATTA
Source organism: Ligilactobacillus sp. Marseille-Q7487 (assembly GCF_949152225.1). Taxonomy (NCBI): domain Bacteria; kingdom Bacillati; phylum Bacillota; class Bacilli; order Lactobacillales; family Lactobacillaceae; genus Ligilactobacillus; species Ligilactobacillus sp. Marseille-Q7487. The sequence goes on along the minus strand of NZ_CASCJC010000001.1, from coordinate 204,085 downwards.
ATGTTTTGTAGGGGCTTTTCTGAAAAAGTAAAATTTGAATTATACAGATTATCAATTTTAGGAGCTTTAATATTATTAGAATTTTCATCAATTAAATCCACAGTTGAACATAATGCATATACTCTATCATTTTTCTGCACAATATCACTCATAACTTCAATTTTATTTTGATGCCATCTATCGTCTTGATCCGACAAAAAAATAATATCTCCCCTAGCTTCTTTCAATAAATTAAAAAAATTTTTCTGATATCCTTGATTATGTGTATTAACTTTAAATTTCCAGTTTGATAAGTTATTTTCTTTAATAAATTCTCGTACTATCATAGCAGTACTATCTTTTGAACAATCATCTGCTATCAATACTTCATCAGGTTTTATTGTTTGATTTAAAATGCTCATTAACTGCTCTTCAATAAATTTCTCACCATTGTATGTGGCCATAACAACTGAAATCATAATAATACCTTAGTTCTATTCAAATAGAATAGTCCTTTCACATAATTAATAAAATATTTAATATTGCTATTATAATGCTATCATAAAGTTTTTGGCAATTCATTAATCTTAGAATATGTTACTTCTCATAATATTATATATTAAATTCTCAAAAAATATATATCAATTTTTGCTCACCTTAAGCAATATCAGCTATAATTTTTTAGCACTTTATATAGGCTCAACAATTAGCAAGGACAATAATCCTTTAGGAAAACTTCCTAAAATTGTTTTAGCTTATTATTCTTTAACAATCCTTTGTCTAATAATTTTAATCTGCTATGTTAAAAATTTTTCATATCGTGATATTTTAGGGTTAATTTTTCCAATAAGTCGTAATATTTATCCTTTTGCATCATCATTATTACTTTGCTACATCTTTGGTTCACCGCTTGCAAAAAAAATTAACCTTTGGTCAGATAAGCAAAAACAAGCCATTACTTTTATATTAGTATGGTTTATCATTGTTTCTCCTCTTGTTTTTGGCCAAAACATTTGGTCAATTTCGTCTGGCACGAATATTGTTTGGATTTCTTTACTCTTTATCTTAGGTATACTCTGGAATAATCCAAACAAAACACACAAAATTTTAAAAGATTTAATTATACTTTTAGTTTTTCTTGGAATCACTTGGATAATCATTAAGTATCTTCCAACAATCCAAAATCCTACCAATTTCGAAAAAAATATCTTATCTCAATATTCTATACTATCTTTTTTAATATCTGTTATTACTTTTAATATTTATAAAAATATAAATAACGAAAATACATATACTAATCTAAACTTGTTAATTTTCAATACTTATTTTTTGATTCATACTCCAATTTTCGCTAATTTTATTAAGGTTAACTGGTCTATTGAAACTAATACTTCATTCAAACACTGGAGTATAGCTATCACAAAAAATATTTTATATATATATTTAAGTGTTTTATTCTCATTTTTTGCAATAAAATTTATATTACAATTGCCCATATTTAAAAAAATTGTTAAAAAATATAATATTACGGATAGTTCTGATCTAGTAAGTCTCTTTAATAATTGTAAGAAAATAATCTTTGAAAATAAACGACTTATTTTGATTACCCTAATTATATATTTTTTAACTGTCATTCAATTTCTAGTTGTTCGAGCTACGGAAGCTAAAGTGAATATTGATTTACTTAATTCTGTCATATTATATCAAGGTTCTAAAATATTTATCACATGTTTAATTTATTTGGCAGTATTTTATTTGTTGTACATATTAACGAATAAATATATTTATTCAGTATCTATCATTATTTTAGTATCCACATTAATAACCGTCGCAGAATATCTAAAAATGACTATACGCAATGAACCTATTCTCCACTCAGATTTGGTATTTATATCAAATCTTCCTGAAATTATGAGCTTAGTTAATCATGGAACCATATATACTGTTATAGGATCTATAATAGTACTGTTAGCAGTAACAGTTATTGTTTCAAGAAAAATAGAACCTAAAATGAAGTATAGACACCCAATAATTAAAAGAAGAATATTAACATTCTTGCTGGCTTTAAGTTTTCTAGTAATAATATTTTGGAAAAATGATTCAAATACAATACGCACTATGGTATTTAAAGCCATACAATATCAAGATACTCCTTGGGATATAACTGGAAGTGCAAAAATAAATGGGCCTATCTTGCAATTTGCAAATGATTTTATAGGTAGTCCTATGAAAAAACCAGCTAACTATAATGAAACTACTATTAAGAATATAGAACGTAAATACACAAAAATCGCAAACAAGATTAATCAGCAACGAACAAACTCACTAAAAAATCAAACTGTTGTATTTATTTTAAGTGAAAGTTTTAGTGATCCTAGTCGCATTCCAGGATTGAATATCGATCATAATCCTATTCCTTTTATTACAAATCTTAAACAACAAACTTCATCCGGTTTAATGGTCAGCTCTGGACTAGGCGGAGGTACTGCTAACATGGAGTGGCAGGCCTTATCCGGTATGGCTCAAGGAAACTTGGTTCCAAATGCTGGAACCCCATACTATCAAATTGTCCCTGGACAACAAATTGCTCCTAACATTACCAATCTATTTGATAATAAAATTGCCATTCATCCGTATACAGCAAATCTCTATAACAGAATTGGAGTATTTAACAAATATGGTTTTCAACATTTTTATCATATAGATAGTAAAGATAAATTATCTTTTACTGATAGACTAGGAAATAGTTCAGTTATTTCAGATGAATCTGCCTATGAAGAATTACTAAAACAAATTACCAATAATAGTGGTTCTACGTTTATTCAATTATCAACCATGCAAAATCATCAACCGTATGATATAGCAAAATATGATCAAAACGATTTTAAAATAAGTGGCGCAGCAGTAACATCCGAAAATAATTCAAAAATAGAAGGATATATTGAAGGTATCAGTAAGACAGATGTTGCTTTAAAAAACTTTATAGATAAAATAAACCAGATTGATAAACCTATTACTGTTGTATGGTACGGAGATCATCTACCAGGAATCTATTCAAACCTTAATCCTCAAAAAGATGCTCTGACTATGCATGAAACAGATTATTTTATATATAGCAATCGATCTACTGTAAAATTAGATAATCCAATAGTTGGACCATATGAATTTCCTGCCTTAGCATTGGAAGTTGGAAATAACAAAGTTACTCCATATTATGCATTACTAACAGAAGTTTCTAAAGAATTACCTACCATCAGTACTAATATAACTGGAGCAGATATAGGGTCCGACAGTCTTTTAATAAATCAAGATAATAAATTTATCAAAGAAAACGATTTAACACCTAAACAACAACAATTATTATATGACTATCGTCTTATCCAATACGACTTATTAATCGGTAAGCAATTCAGTGCTCAATGGGCACAACAAAAAATCAAATAATTTTAAAACAAAAAATAATCGATAATATTTAATTCAATTTTTCAGGACTGTTAACATTTTTAACAGTCCTGATTTTTTATACCTTTCAAAAAGTAAATTTAACGATATTCAGTTAGAATAAACTCGATAACATACTTCCATGTCCACACAGGTTAAACATTATTTATCCAACTCCACATTTAAAGTTAGTTAACAAATGAATATTATCAATAAGCTAATCTATACTTATCACAAAAAGCAACCCGATGTTTTTCAATTACTTCGTGAAATATCTACGGAACTTCATAAAATAAACATTTTTTTATATAAATAAAGGATCTGCCTAGCTTTAACAAACAAATATTCCAACTCTAAACACAAAAGTCTTCATACACATACCAAGACTTTAAAACGCCTTAACTATGGTTTCAATATACGGTTGTGCATTTTTCTTATTAACATCCTAATTAGTTATAAATAAAAATATTCAAATTAAGTCTTTGGATAGGCTTATTTAAGTGTTTTTTCTTTCCGAAATAAGCCAACAAAAAAGCCCTCCTCACTGGTAAAACCAGCAAAGAGAGCTCAAAAATCAAAATTAATAACTTTAATTTTTGATGACTGCTCTATCAGTCCACTTTGACTAAGAGTCTTTATTTCATAGCTTTTCGGAGAAAATTCTGACACAAGTTCTTATCATCTCTTACATTCATTAAATATTATTATATACTATTGTATAAATTCTTGCGACCAACTATCTTGAAAATTTCCTTCTCCTGTATCTGCATTATCAGAATATCTCATAATCACTTGTATTTTGTGACCAGCTATATTCTTATTAGTCAATGGAATTTGTAAATCAAATCCACTTTCAGCCGAATTATATACATTAGGATAGGCAGCTGAGACATCCATTCGTTCAATCGGATTATATTTTACACGCTTTGTTATCTCTTTTCCCGTTGTTGCATCATAAATTAATATATACGGATTATTTAATTCTCTAGATGCATCCGAAATATGCCATCCAGAAACGTGTACAACATTATCTGAATCAATATTGAAATTATCTATCCAATATTTGTTTTCATTTGGCATCGTATATGCATTAGAATAAATATCTTGAAAGCTTCCTTCTCCTGTATCTGCATTATCAGAATATCTCATAATCACTTGTATTTTGTGACCAGCTATATTCTTATTAGTCAATGGAATCTGTAAATCAAATCCACTTTTAGCCGAATTATATACATTAGGATAGGCAGCTGAGACATCCATTCGTTCAATCGGATTATATTTTACACGCTTTGTTATCTCTTTTCCCGTTGTTGCATCATAAATTAATATATACGGATTATTTAATTCTCTAGATGCATCCGAAATATGCCATCCAGAAACGTGTACAACATTATCTGAATCAATATTGAAATTATCTATCCAATATTTGTTTTCATTTGGCATCGTATATGCATTAGAATAAATATCTTGAAAGCTTCCTTCTCCTGTATCTGCATTATCAGAATATCTCATAATCACTTGTATTTTGTGACCAGCTATATTCTTATTAGTCAATGGAATTTGTAAATCAAATCCACTTTTAGCCGAATTATATACATGAGGATAGGCAGCTGAGACATCCATTCGTTCAATCGGATTATATTTTACACGCTTTGTTATTTCTTTTCCAGTTGTTGCATCATAAATTAATATATATGGATTAGAATATCCACTTGATGCATCTGAAATATGCCAGCCTGAAACATTAACAATTCCATTCTCTATACTAAAATTGTCTATATTATAATAATTACTACTAAATTTATATTTTTGAGACCACTTATCTGTATAATTACTATTTCCATTAGTATCCGCTGAATATCTCATAATAAATTGAATATTTTTACCTGAGATTTGATATCCATCTGGGATAGGAATATCCACACTATATCCACTATACTTAGCGTTATACAAATAACCATAATCAGAATTAGCAACATCTTGGCGTAAGCTTGGCTCATATTTAACTCTACCAATTTCTCTGTTATCTGTCGAATCATAAGCAATAATATATGCATTCTTTTGTGTTTCCGCAGCATCAGCTGCATGCCATCCGCTTATATGGAAAGATTTTCCATTAATATACGCAGCATCTACAACACCTACATTGGTAGACAATGGTGTTCCTGTTAACAAACCATTATAATCACGAGAGACATCTATGCTTCCGGTATAATTTCCCCCTGCAATATATGCTGTCGATGAGAATTGCCAAGCCCCATAGCCTTCATTTCTCCATTGCTGTTCATAATAACCATTTTTGGTTGGACTATATGGATATTGTGCAATCCATGTTCTATTCTTACCAACAGTAGAAATTACTGCATCTCTATATTGATAATACTGATAAGTATATATCGCATAATTAGTATATCCAGATTCTTTCAATCCTTGCCAAAAAGCATTAGTACCATCTTTTACCTGAGAGCTAAGAGTAGAATTATCTTCTATATCAGAAAAAACTAATGTCCCTGTGCCAAGACCTAGAGACTTCATTGTTTTCGCCGCATACCTACCTTCATCTAATCCTGAATTTGCATTATTGTATGTAGCATAATGATAAACTGCAATGTTAAGTCCAGCTTGGCGAGCTAAGGATATTTGTTTTCTTGCATATGGATTAACATAATATGTTCCTTCACTAATCTTAACAATCGCCGTCTTAACTCCCGCTGCTTTAAGTTTTTGAAAATCAGCTAAAGTCATCTGGTATTGATAAGAAGCAATATCAACCGCATCTACATGTGTATACTTTGTATCTCCTACAGCAAATCGATCTGTTCCTGTTGCTCTTGGCTCAAAACTCAATTGCATTGTTGTATTAAATTTTTCAACTTGCTTATTTGCATCTTTTGGTGGAGCTAACAGTGTGCTAGATGGAACAATGTCTGCATTAACTTTTGTTCCAGCCATAATCATCGATCCACCCAATACCAATAAAAAACTAAGTGTTTTAACATAGTTTCTTTTCATATTAATTTAGACCCCTTTTACAAAATATCGTTCTAAACACTTCTACTTTAGAGAGTATTTAAGAAATTGTCAAGATTAAATATAAATGTCAAATAACGAAATATACTAAAAAAATTTCCAGAGTTTTTAAACATATAAATTCTTTATTGACAACTTATTTCGTCCTTGTTTATCCATAAAAAATAAGTTTCTAAAACTTCTTTTTTGACTCGTTTTAAAAACTTATCTTAAAGCTTTTTGCAAAATAAGCTAACTTGTTCATAAAAAAGTACTAATCCGTTAACCATTATATCGACTACTTTTAAAATCAGAAGATAAACTAAATTACACAACATACAAAAATCGGATTAATTTTAAATAGGATATCCTAACTAAATCTGATGTCATCGATTGTTTACTTACAATTTCTATCGTACTCAAAGTAGCTTATCAGTACTCCCACAAACTGCTTTGGGCTTATCATACAAAAACAACCAAAAATATTTTTCAAATTACTTCATACCATTAAAAAAAGCATTTTTAGACTATGAACAAGGCATCCGTCTAGCTTTAACAAAGCAATATTCCAACGCTAAACTCGAAAGTCTGCATACACATAGCAAAACTTTAAAACGCCTTAGCTATGGCTTTCGTAGTTTTTTCAATATGCGGTTGCGGATTTTTCTTATTAACAACCTAATTAATTATAAATAAAAGTATTCAAATCAAGTCTTTGAATAGGCTTATTTAAATGTTTTTTCTTTCCAAAATAAGCCAACAAAAAAGCCCTCCTCACTGGAAAATTCCAGTAAAGAGAGCTCAAAGATTAAAATTTATAACTTCAACCTTTGACGACTACTTCATCAGTCCAATTTGACAAAATCTTTATTCTAAATTTTTCTACGATATAATTTTTCCTTAATAATAAGAAACACAATCCCTACAATAGTTACTATAATTCCCCATCCAATAGTTTTATTATTGTAAGTCAATACAATTTTATTTTTTCCATTCTCTAGAGGAATACTCATTAAACTATTAGCTACTTTATCAACTGAAACATATTTTCCATTAATAGTAACATTCCAGTTTTTATTATAAGGTATTGATATAAATAACGAATTATTTTCAGAATTCTTCACTGTAGTTGTTATTTTGGAACCTTGTATATCCAATAGAGCCGATTTTTTTGCAATTTTATCATGTACATATTTCAAATTATCTAAATTTAAAGCATAAAATTGTGGAATTTGAATCATTAATGAATCATTTGCCTTCATAGTTACTATTGTTGAAGACGTATTACTAGTAGGAATATTAAATACTCCTTGAGATAACCATCCTGCATATTGAATACTTGAATTATCTGCAAAAATTATCTGACAATTATTTATCCAACGGTTCCATGGTATATTTCCATAGAACATATAATGCCCAGATGGTAATTTTAATGTATACTCAATCCCATGTTCTACATTTTTCGCCGTATATTCTATTGGTGTATAAAGTTTAATATTTTCACCTAATATTTTACTATATAATTCATTTTGATAGTCAAAAGTATTGTAATATTGAATAGAATTAGTGTTTTTATAATCCCACGCAAATGCCATAGGTAATGAATATTGGTTTTTATAAATGTATTTATTATTTATCCGTTCATCTCCATTTACTTTTTCTAAATTCCCAATTTGATTATTCGCCAAAATATACTTAACTCCCAATAATGAATCTGATGATAAGATTGAAGTATTTACAACAGTAATTCTATCTTGCTCGCTTCTGTATCCTAAATTATTTAATAGATTCATTGTTTCTACCTCAGGACTTGAAGAATACCCAGCAAGTGAGAAATAATTAAAAGCTAAAGATTCATTATAATTTGCTGTTAAGCCTCCAACAATCTGACCTCTATTCAGTAATTGACTAATCCTATACACACCCGAATCGTTGTTTTTTATTTCTTCAATTTGTCTTTCTTGACTTTTCTCATATTGACTGAAACTTTGTCCATCAGTTAACTTATAAGTTTCAGAAAATAATTGATACATATTAAGACTTACTTCTCCCACGGAAAAAATTAAAACTGTAATTCCACAAACTAATCTTAATTTCTTAAATTTAATGTATGTTACTAATAAGATAGAAAGAACAAGCATAAATATTATAGTCAGCTTAATATTTTGTGAGTTTGTACTTACCAAAGGATAATTTAAAAAATAAACTACACCAGAAATAATTACTCCAAAAAATATTACATTTGATAACTGCCTATCGGATTGCATCAACTTCTTAGATGTTGTTGTTGCACAAAATAATAATACAAAACATACTAAATACGAACATCTATACACATAGCTATCTACTTGCTTAAATAATGAGAATACAACATATAATGGATTCCAATATAAAATCATTACCGATGCAACCAACAAAAATACATATGCTAATTTTTCGCGTATCTTCGATGCATAAAATGGAATTAATAATCCCATAATCAACGCTAAGCTTCCGGAATATAAAGCACTATTTCCTAAAGAACTTATCGTTCCGATAGTATAACTTTTTAAAATATTCAATGGATTTCCTAATAACTTTAGACTAAATAATTCTAAATCAAACGCACCACGGGTCCCTGATCTTAAAGCGATAACTGTAGGTAAAAAGATTATAGCACTTAACATAATTCCTAAGAACATACCAATCGCATAACTAATAATTGATTTACTGTAATTTTTGATATTACTTGTGCCTTCTTCTTGATTTTTACATAATAATTCAAATATGAGCAGTATCGCTGAAAATAAGCAATTCATCACACCGGCATACCAATTAAAAATAATTGTCAAACCAACTGATATACTTAATAATTTGATATCATTTTTATTTACTGCATAGTAAACACCTAGAGCAATTAAAGGAAGCATATATACGCCATCTAACCACATTAAATTACTTGATTGCGATATATTATATTGCATAAAAGCGTAACTTATTGAAAAAATAGTAGTAAATAAGTAACTAATTTTATTTTCGAATCTTTTTATAATAAATATTGCAAATGTGGTTGCTGATGTAGCCCATTTTAATAAAACTACTATATTAAAAAATAGTGGAATCTCTGATTTACTAAAAAACATTAATAATAAGTTAAATGGTGATAGTAAATAATAGCTAATTATTGATATAGGATCCCCGCCCAACAGATTACTTAATGTATATAAGGCACTATTTTTCCCTAATAAGATATCATGTAAATATCCAAAAAAATCAACATATTGAATATTAGCATCCATAATAGCTAATGTTCCTGTGCCAAACGGTTCTCCACCTAAAATAGATAGTATAAAGATTCCTATAATAAAAGTTAAAATAAACAATGATATAAAAAAAAAACGTTTTTTTTCTTTAACAATTTTTGTACCATTTTTTCACCTACCATATATACATCCATAAATACACAAAAACATAGGATTAATACGCTAATCCTATGTTTTCCTAATATGCCCCCGAACCTTTAAAAATACTACTAATCGATTTAAAAACAAGTTTAACATCAAATAAAAATGACGCATGATCAACATAGTACAGCTCTAAGTCACACCGTTCAGGATAACCCACATTGCTTCTACCAGAAGCTTGCCAATATCCCATCGCTCCAGGTGTTACAGATAAAAATTTATCTATCCTGTCGCCATATTCCGACAATTCTTCTTCCACAACTGGGCGAGGACCGATTAATGTCATATCCCCTTTCAAAATATTGAAAAATTGCGGAATTTCATCAATTGACGTCTTTCTTAAAAAAACTCCAAATCTTGTAACCCTCGGATCTAGCTCGGGAGGTAACTTATAGTTATTTTTTACATATAAATCATGCAATTTAAGATCCTTTTCTAAATAATCCTCTGCCCCAACAATCATCGACCTATATTTGTACATATAAAAAGGCTTATGATTTTTACCTATTCTCTTTTGTTTATAAAACACCGGGCCTCTGTTTTCTCCAAAACAATCAATAATAAAAACAATCAATGTTATTGGTAAAACAAAAACCAGTGCAATTACAGAAACAATAATATCTATCAATCTTTTAAAAGCTAGATAGATACTCTTGCTAAGGCCTTCTGTCATATCCTGCACCCTTTCATAATACAATCGCTAATCTAAGGGGTGTCCCACAAATTTGCGCATTAAAAATGAAGTAATCTTCTTTACCCAATGTTGCTTACCGATAAACATCACTGGTACTTCCACATAATTAATCTTATTTTTTTCTACCCACACATCCAATAACAACTCACTAATAAAGCCAAATACTCGCTTTTCATATGTGCTATAATCACTAATATCTATTCTATTTTCAACTTCTTGTAAAATATTCATTAACCAAGATGTATACTCATCGAAAATCCTAGCTTTTGCTATAAACATGTTAAACATATGAGCCGATTTTTTTTGTAATAAAGTATCAAAATACGCGAGATAGTCTGGATACATTTCTTTGATAACTTCACGCGTCACCTCAAGATCCTTCACATTATGACTATGTGCATAATGTGACCATGAACTTTCGATATAATAATTCCGCTTCTTAGGTAAAATCATATCATGATTCATTAATAATCTTTCCAACGTCTCATTGGTCATCACATCTGCTAACTTCTTATCTTCACTACTAAAGAAATTAGCCTTACCATTAGAGAAAAGACGCCGATAATGTACTAAACCTTTAATATCTGCTTGACGATTCTTAGCAGCCCAATATTGAGCCGTTAGTTCACAATAATTTGCATTTTTTAGAGCAATATTATCCCCAGTATTATCTCTCAAATAGCCAACAAAATTATCTTCATTTTGTCCAACTTGAATCGGACAATAGATTGAACCTTGTGGCATCTTAGTCATTTTATGACTAACCACATATATTTCAGATTCCACAAAAAATCCTACCTTTTTAAATTTCAACTATAGCCCATTAGGTACTACTTTTAACATTATAGCTATTAATTAAACAATTTGCAATTTTTTTATTGTATGAATTGCACATTGAAATAAAAAAACATCTATTTTTAATATATGTTACATAATTGAAACTTAATTTATAAGTTTTTTTCTAAAAAGCATAAAGATTCCCAGAACTAAGATATTAATAATTAGCCATAAATATAGAGCTTTTGATGATAAACCAACCTCTGTTGAATAAGATATAAAGAATTTCAAAAATTCATTTTTTGTTCTATTAATAGGTTTCTGAAGAAGTCCTAATCTGCTCTCTGATTTTCCTATGGGAATAAAAATATCATTTTCTGATATATTTTTTATAACAATAGTATATTTTCCGCCCGTTAGATATTTTAACTCATGATTAATGGAATATTTTTTATCATTATTATCAATCAAATATACTAAAAAATCACTTTTTTCTCCTTGAATCGGTAAATTCACCTTATTGAAGTTATTTGGTATATATATCTGCTCTTTCACAATATTATGTGGTTTTAAAACCATATTTTCTGTCCTAAAAAAATTTTGCCCCACAACTGGTAAATCAACCAAATTAGGAGCTGTCTTTTTATAATCAAATGACAATCCTAAAATAAGTCCAGTAACACATAAAAGAGTAATAAATTTTGCATTATATTTTAATATACTACTTGCTTTCTCAGTTAAGTCTGCTAGGCCTTTACTTCCAAAAATCAATAAACAAATAACAACTAAAAAGCTATACCTTTCTTGAACCTCCCACAACACAGTATGGAATATAAACACTCCAATAACAAATAGTATTAACAATTTTTCCCAACAATATTCTTTTGCTTCTGTTATCATTTTCTTAGAGGCAAAAGCATAGCCAATCATCAACAATATATATAATTTGTGAAAAGGTCAGGATAAATGCTTTTTGTGACCCATAAATATATTCATAAATTCTAGGAAAAGATTTTGAGATTTCATAATTTCGATTATTAATTCCCATTGCACCAGTAGACCACTGTACATCTATTTTCCTAGCCCATAAATTCATTAAACCTGGCAAACCTAATTCTTCTATAGATTGTTTAATATATTGTCTATTGTAATTATCTCTTTCCTTAAGAGTAGTATATTTATTTGTTTCATCCCACGTACCAATTCCATTCTTAAAAGTCGTACCATCCATATCGCTATTAAATCCAACACCTATCCAATAAGAATATGGAAAATTATACTCTACATTGATAGGAACGTACTTATTTTGTACTTTTTCTTCCATTTTGAAAAAAATATTATTGAAACAAATATACATACAAATACTAATATTTTCCTTTTAAAATTTATATCTGTACCGCAAATTATGACTAATATCATTGCAATAATCATAATTATTGAGTTAGTTTTAATAAATGTCGCTATCAAAAAAAGAATTGAACTAATCAACAATAACCCTATATTTGATAACAATTTATATTTTTTAATGTTCACTTTAGAAAAAAACAACATTCCCAACGACAAAAATAACACAGCTAATGGATCTGTATACATTATCAACGGAAATATATATAATGGCATAAATAACATTGCCAATAAAAAATAGGTATCTGCAACTCTTTGAGATAGATATTTCTTAACTATTATAAAACCTGATAATACAGAAATATCAATACACATATAAGAAAATATATTTATAAAAAAACTTCTGGTTGATGTAATACCTGTGCTACCTTAGCAATTATTCCAAAAATAACAGTTGCAACAACATTATTCGGAGCAAATGAAAAATAAGATGACCACGATGCAGATATATTATTCAATAAACTTCCAATTTGAAGATACATATCAAAATCATCAACGCCTTGCGCTCCTTGCATCTTAATTGATAAATAAATTTGTAGAATAATCTGAAAACTTATAAATACTATATATGTTGCTAGACGAAATCTCTTCATTTTCATAATATTCAACATTAAAGTTATAAAAATAAAGAATACCACTCCGCCAAAAATAATTGTAGGAATTGACAACATATTGTCTGTAATTCCTCTAATTTCTCCAGGAACGAACACACTTACTATCAGAATAAGCATAGAGATTAATAAAGACGTAATATAAATGAACTTCCAAAATATTGATAACATTAATTTTCTATGTCCCATACTATTCTCCACTTTAATATAAAAATTAAACTATTTTTTTATTTTCTTTGTACTCTATAAAATAACTGATATTTGAAAACATCGCTAAGAAAATAATATTAAACGATAATTCTGTCATATGATGATCAATTAAAGAACTAATTACAATCAAAATCAATGCCCAAACTAAAGAATATGCTCTATTATTCATGAAACGCTTTAACATATAACATAGTCCCCACATAAATAACATAAAAACTACTAAACCATTCATCATTAGAACTCTAATAAATGTACAATCAATAAAAAAGTAATGAAATGGCTTTGTGTGTAATCCACCATTTCCCTGCTGAAAAATATATTGGCCAAACATTGTAACATTATAATTTTCAAATGCTCCATGACCATTTTGCAAACGTGTTGATAATAATTTATCAACAATTCTTAAAATTCCAATCTTAGGAGTATATATATATGTTAAACCAATCATCCCAAATACTGACAGCATGCCCAATAATATTAATACTTTATTTCCCAAAAAGTCTAATATGCTCATAGCATATTTATAACCTATAGCAATAAATAATGTCGCAATCATCAACGCAGCATCTACACGTGTATCAGTAATAATATACATCATAATTGAGAATGCAAAACCAGCAATAAACTCAGGTATTGTTAACTTAAATTTTCGTAATACAACATACATTAATTGTAAATAAAATGTTCTAGCAGCTAAATCTGTGGGATAAACTGTTCCTAAAGCATAACGAATCACAGTATCGTCTGTCCGACCAATTGTCAGTCCTAGTAGTAACCCTATTTTTGCTGATATTATAGTGATGAGTAAACTGACAGATATAGTCAATAAAAATATTCGAGTGATTACTTTAAAATCCTTATTTCTTGCTCCTACAATAAAAATATAATAATAAACAATATCATATGTCTCTGCTAATTTACAACTTATCCATAATAGTAACCCAAATGATAGATACAATGACATTTCTTGTAGACTGCTAAATTCATCCATCAAAAAAATTTTAACTGCCAAAATAAATGATACTATCATTATTACTTCATACGGAAAATCTGCGGTTAAATAACTTTCATATATCATAGTTCCCGATGAAAATTGCATAATCAGAAATATACACAATAATACATAAAACATTAAATTACCATATGTTTCTACACCGGATACCTTATCCAATAACTGTGATCTTTTTTTAAAAAAACACATTGCTATCTCCTTTTTGAATTAACTAAATGAGTAAACTTTATTAAAGTATTTTTTCGATTCAACTCAGCAATGTTATAAACATCTATATATTTAATAGTTAATTCCGAATTTTTTTCCAACCAAACATTGAATAATCTCTCAGATATAAAACCAAAAACTCTAGCTTGATAATTATTATAGTCACTTATATCAATGTTTTTTTCTAACTCAAATAAGATTTTGAACAGCCACTCACAATAATCATCAAATAACTCTTTCCTCGTGTAAACCATATTATACATAGACATACAATGTCCTTTCATAACTTTATTGAACGCTTCTAAATATTCCGGAGTTAGATTACTGATAATTTTTTTGGTCTCATTTAAATCAACAATATTATGACATTGTGCATACTGTTTTTCTACACTAATGGTATAACATTCTTTTTTAGGAACAATAATATCAAAATCTTCCAAATACTTATCTAATTTCCATAAGCTAATTGGTTTTAGAGTTCCTAATAAAACTTGTATATGCTTATACGCCTTATTTTCTAATTTTTCTGAAAAGTATCTTCGATAATGTGAAATTCCTACATTTTTTTCAGAAGAATTCTTCCATATCCAGTAGAGTCCTGTTAACTCGCAATAATTCTTATTTTTTTCAGAAATACTTAATCCTTCATTATCATTAATATATTCTTTCTTCTTACCATTGATCTCTGCGCCAACCAATAATGGTTGATACCCTACAGGAATTCTTTCAGAAATTCCCTTATGGGTCACAATATACATTGACATATTCTATATGTCCTCCTTAATTACATTAAAGTTTTATCTTTCCACAATATATCAAGCTTCCTCAGTATACTTGGTTTCAAAAGAAAAATTATAATCAAATAGACAATTCCACCTAAGAAAATTTCAATTACAATATTTAAAAGATTCATTCCGAAGCTTTGATCCACAAAAAATACAATCCCAAACATCACGAATGAAGCAACTAAATACTTCCATGTGTTTGTAAATAATTTTCGATATGAAACCAATTTGCGAATAACGTACAACTGATACCCTGTCACCGCCAATTCGGACAATACAGTTGCCAACATAGCTCCATTTAGTCCCCATAAATAAATCATTGGAACATTCAAGATAATGTTAACAACCGCTCCAATGATAACCGAAGTACTAAATGCCCGATCTTTATTAGTCGGTAACAAATATTGCAAGCCAATTACATTACTCCAACCAATAAATAAAATAACAATTGCTTCGATCATCATTGCCGTACCAACAGGTGTAAATCCCTTACCATAAAAAACCGGAGCAAATTTCAAAGATATTGCAGCCAAACCAAAACTCATCGGAAAAGCAATTGCTGACACAAAATCAAATGAGGTATACAACAATTTATTAACTTTTTCATGGTTGCCTCCTGCAAAGGCATTAGAAACGTGCGGTAACATCACGGTTCCTGTTGCCGTTACAATTGCAAGCACCATTTTAACTAAGTTATCCGAGCTTTGATAAAAGCCTGACGCTGTTGTTCCAATCATGACCCCTAGCATTGTTTTATTTAATTGAAGATATACTTGCGTTGCGATTTGCGGAATAAACAACGCTACAGAAGGGCCTAGATGCTGCCAGGGTTTTAATTGACTAAATTTAACTTTAGTCAACATCTTAGATAAGTGTGGCCATAAAATCATATTACCTAACAGATTCCCTAGCCCTAAGATGACAATATATACCCCGATATCATTGACATCTTTAACAAAGACAAAGATCGCAATTACAGATATAATCTTAACAATCGTATTGCGCATTACCGTACGTTTGAAATCTTCGACACCCATATAAAGCCAAGAAACATCGAAGGCGACCGCTAATAGATTAAGCGCCTGTAACCACAAATATATCGTATATTTGTCGTAGAAATACACAAAAATCGCAAAAATAACAGTTGCCAATATTGTCGTAACAGTCTTAACAATCTGGATTTCCCAAAAAGTCTGTGCTAACTTTTGAGCATTCTCGCGCACGTATGCAATTTGACGATTTCCATAATAACCGATTCCTACACTGGCCAGCAACGTAAAGTATGTTATTAAAGAATTCGTATACGCGTTAATCCCAACCCCATGTGCACCTAAAATACGACTGATATATGGAGCGGTAATTAATGGTAAGATAATCGCTAAAACTTGGTACCCCGCGTTATATAAATAGTTGCGGACAACTCTCATTTTTATCCCTCAAATTCATTTTTTACTGTTACTAAAGCTGCAGCAATAACTTGGTCCATATCGTAATAACGATATTGTCCTAAGCGACCACCAAAGATGATCTTATCTGCTTTTTGCTTAGCTAATTGTGTGTATTGCTTGTACAAACGGTTATTTTTATCATCATTAACTGGATAGTATGGTTCATCACCACGTTGCCAGTCTTGTGGATATTCGCGCGTGATAACCGTCTTATTCTTATCACCTTTTCCAAATTCAAAGTGCTTATGTTCGATGATTCGGGTAAATGGCGTTTTGGCATCCGTGTAGTTTACCACGGCATTACCTTGATAGTTATCAACGTCTAATTCTTCACTTTCAAAACGTAATGAACGATATTCTAATTCACCTAATTCATAATCAAAGAATTCATCAATCATTCCTGTAAAGACGATTCGGTCATAACTTGCCAAATATTCGTCTTTTTTAGCAAAGAAATCTACATTTGTTTCAACGCTGATCAATTCATGAGCTAACATTTTTTCTACAATCTGCGTATAACCACCAACCGGAATTCCTTGGTAATCATCATTAAAGTAGTTATTATCGTACGTCAAACGCACCGGTAAACGCCGGATGATAAAGGCTGGCAAATCAGTCGCCTTACGTCCCCATTGTTTTTCGGTGTAACCTTTGATTAGTTTTTCATAGATATCTGTCCCAATCAATGAAATTGCTTGTTCTTCTAAGTTTTCAGGTGTTTTCCCGTTTAAAACTGCCCGTTGTTCATCAATCTTAGCTTGGGCTTGTTCAGGAGTAACCACACCCCATAATTTGTTAAAGGTGTTCATATTAAACGGCAAGTTGTAAATTTCACCATTGTAATTAGCCACCGGACTGTTAGTGTAACGATTAAACTTAGCAAATTGATTTACATAGTTCCAAACATGTTCATTAGAAGTATGGAAAATATGTGCTCCATATTGATGAACCTGAATGCCATTAATCTCTTTAGTATAGATGTTTCCTGCGATGTGACCTCTTTTTTCAATTACCTTAACTTCATGGCCACGCTTAGCAGCTTCGTGTGCAAAAACAGCGCCAAAAAGTCCTGCGCCTACTACTAGGTACTTTGTCATGTAAATATCCTCCTAGATGTAAAAACATCAACGATTTCTTTTATAGTGCCCTAGGCACTCATTGTTATTGTGCTATATTTTCAAGAAGATTTCAAGTTTTTAAAAGAATAGTCAAAAATAGCATTGAAAAACGAACTAACATCTTTTCTCGCTTTTCAATGCATTTTAAAACTATTACATAACTATATTACATACTTAATCCATGACAACGATTGTACTTTCTAAGAGAATCGTCATATATATCATTTTTATCATGGTCATCGAATTGTTTCATATCACGAATTTTATCTGAATCTGCCTGACCCCTTGCTCTTTTACTTAAGAACTCTTCTTTTGATTTTGAAAAGTAATGATTTATCCTAATTTTCTTAGTACTAGGAACCTCAGTAAGTGGCCCTTCTATTCTCTCAAAATTTTCGTTAATAGCATGATAGCCCGGAAGATATATCATACTATGCGGATCATAAACAAAACCAGCACTTCTAGAAGGCATACATACAGTTTTTATATGTCTATTCTTTTCAAAATTTTCATCTGAACGATAAACATAATTATCTGTTATGAGCCCTTCTTGTTTGGTGTCAAAATTACTCGATCCAAAGACTTGCCAATTAATCCCCAATCCTCCGATATTTTTTTTAGAGAAATATGCATCTAGTACGGGTACTAGCTTGTTGTCTGAATTAGGACAAAAAATGAATTCACCACCATCCAAAAAAGCCATGTATTTGCAACTTTTACCATATCTATTTAAGGCATCATTATACGCATCTAACTGGCGAGCTTTTCCATGAATTTTTTGATAGGTAACATCTGTCAAGCCCTGTATCACACTCTCTAAATTATCTGTACTTTCATTGTCATAAATATAAAAATGCTTCACACCAACTGATCTATAATAATTAATCCACTCAGCAATATATGGTGCCTCATTCTTCATAATTGCAACTATTGCTAGATTATATTTATAAGAATTACTTTTAGAACAGAATAATAGCTTTAATAGACCAAATAGACCAAATAATTCATATCGACTATTTATTTTTTCTCTTTCCTTTACATCACCACATTTTTCATGTTTTTTTATGATGAAATTCATCCGTGCTTCACCAGCTCTAATTAGTGATCTAATATACATTTTATATCCTTTCCTATTTTTTCTCTTTAATTATATACACTGGTCTTTTTTTAACTTCCAAATAAATATTACCAATATATCTGCCAACAATCCCTAAACACAACAATTGAATTCCACCAATTAATAGTATTACAGAAATCAATGATGCCCAGCCACTTACACTGCCACCATAAATTATCTTACGCACAACAATAAAAATGATGCTGACCACTGATGCAAAAGCAGAAGCTCCCCCTAACCAAGATGCAAACGCCAAAGGAGCTTCAGAAAAATTGACGATTCCTTCAATTGAGTACTTCAATAAGCCCCAAAACGACCAAGATGTTTCTCCTGCTACACGGTCACGATTTTGATATTCTAAATACTTAACATTGAAACCAACCCAACTAAAAAGGCCCTTTGAAAAACGATTGTATTCAGACATTTCCAAAATTGAATCAACTACTTGACGTGTCATCAAGCGATAATCCCGCACACCACTAATAAATTGAGTGTTTGAGATACGATTAATTAATTTGTAAAACATGTTCGAAAAGAAAGAACGAATTACTGGTTCTCCTGTTCGATCAACGCGCCGTGTTCCGACAACATCGTATCCTTCATCTTCAATTCCCGCTAACATTTCCGGTAATTGTTCTGGTGGATCTTGCAAATCAACATCCATCACCGCTACATAATCTCCTGTAGCAGCTTGTAGCCCTGCGTATAAAGCAGCTTCTTTCCCAAAATTGCGTGAAAAAGAAATATAGTGTACTGAATCAGGATGTTGCTTATTTAATTGCCGTAACTCATTTAATGTATTGTCTTTTGAACCATCATTAACAAAATAATATTCTAGTTCATAACCGCGTAATTGTGGCTTTACTTGTTCTAAAGCTTGATAGAATAACGGGATAGATTCTTGTTCGTTGTAACATGGTATAACTAGTGAAATTTTCATATTTTAACTCCCTATTTACTAATAATTTTTACCATTCTTTTACTATTTATTTTATTATTTATAATAAACACACATAAACCAATAATAACAAAAATTGAAAAAACAATTAATCTATAAAAGGTCTTTGGTGGCTCATAGCCAACTGTAATTGTATGTTCTCCTCTAGATAATTTCACATTAACAGTTCCCCTATCACTAATAGTAAATTCTTTATTTTTTCCGTCAATATTTACCTTTGTATTAGTATATGCTATTACAGGCAAATCAACATTACTTTTCTGAGCTACATTAATATCATAGACAAGTTGATTTGGCTGACTTATGGGAGTAATCTTTATCTCTTTTTTATTAATAACTGCTATATTATTTATAATATCATTTTTATATTTTTCATTATCTATTGCCACTTTAGGATAATAATCCGTTTCACCATATAATACCGCATATCCAAACTGATTTCGATAATTATTTTTGTCTAGTTGAACTATATTAGGAACAACTTGTACCGAGTCAGAACTATTTGCTGGTTGTAAATACTGTTCAGAATTATCTACTTTGACCCTATCAATAATATCTGAGTTAGCGCCATAATAAAATATAAAACTACCTCCAAAAATAATTAAAGTAATTTGTATCCTATGATATACATTTTTTTGATTCAAATTCGTATTTCTTTGCATATACATTAAAATTTTATAACAACATACTGTTGCCAAAAATAATCCTGCATACATTAAATATCTAAATGGCAATTGTACCATCCCCAAAAAAGTATCTGATACTGCCATCCAAGGGATTAAGTTAGTTGAAATAACAACACA
This sequence comes from Ligilactobacillus sp. Marseille-Q7487, assembly GCF_949152225.1. Classification (NCBI taxonomy): domain Bacteria; kingdom Bacillati; phylum Bacillota; class Bacilli; order Lactobacillales; family Lactobacillaceae; genus Ligilactobacillus; species Ligilactobacillus sp. Marseille-Q7487. The sequence continues at coordinate 183,069 of NZ_CASCJC010000001.1, read as the reverse complement.
TAATATTCCTAGATAATAAATAAATCTATACGGCTTTTCTTTTACATATCCAAAAAATAATGTAACTAGCAATATCACACCAATACTACAATTAGTAACTTCATTAGAAATCGATGCTTCAAAAATTCTACTACCTGTCATTAATAATGGTGGAGAAATTCCAGGCAATGCACTACTTATATTTTTTCCTATAAAGTCTGTAATAAATGGATAAATTACTGGTAAAACCATTAACAAAGTGACTATTGCTGATATTAATATATACCCAATTCTTTTAATACTTATTTTCTTTATAAATAATAATATTATAAATATTATAACTAGTACTTCACATGTCATAAACACACTAAGAATATGACTATATCCTAATAAAGCCATACCAATGCTCAAAAAGTACCATTTTCTATAATCTCCATAAAAAATATAGTATGCACCTAAAAAAATAATTGGCAAAAACATAGAGGCAATAAACTCTCCAAAAACAGAAGTTCCTAAATATAAATGATATGGCATTAAAACATATAAAAATGAAAAAATTAACGATTGAAGTCTATTCTTAGAGAATTTAAACATACAATAATAACTAATTACAAATGTTAATACCGTAATTAACCAATACCACATATAAAATGAATTTATAGGATTAAAAAAGAACCTTAATATTGCCCATGGATACAAAAATAACGTTGGATAAAATAAAAATGATCCTACTCCAGTATGTTGAAATGTTAATGTAGCAATGAAGGTAAACATCTCCCCATGCTTTAAATTATTAAAGATTTCTTCTACCCTAGCTGCATGAAAATAAAAATCCGATAATACAGCAACTTTCCCAGTTGTATATAATGGTAAAATCATCAAATACGCAAAAATACTAAATAGACTAACTATTCCTAAATTAATTAATATCTTATTTCTTTTAAAAATATTCATTCTGTTTCTCCTATAAATTTTGTTAATTTATAATTATTTTCATTCTTGTAACATTCTAATTGAATTGTGGGAAGAATAAAAAATACAAGTAAAAATTGAATCAGTCATCCACTTCTCCCACCTTCAAAAATTAATAAAAATAACATTTCACCAATGAATATATATCCCAGGAACCACTAACTTCTTATTTATAAAATATAATGCTAAAATATTTAAAATTGCTGATAAATCCGTCCAAACAAGTGTACATAAATCTAAAAATAACCAACTTGTTGAACCAAAAAGTTGTGACCAAAAATGCATGTACATGAAGAAAGAAACATTGTTAGGATATTGTGAATAATAAACATTATCCGGCTTTCCAATCAATGCATTATGTAATGCTGAAATATCAAAACCAATAGCAGGATGTATATTCATCACAAAATATATTTGAAAAGTAATTACACCAACTGCTAAAATACCTGCTATAAGAAATTTATATTTACCTAAGAAAAAATTTCCAATCTTACTAAATCCAATTTTTTGAAAACAAAAAACAACACTACTAACAGTATTAACACACCTACACTAACACCGGTAGCATTATTTATTTCTAAGTTAGAATCTCTTAAAGCTCCTAAAAATATCCATAACATAAAAAGAATATAAATCCATTTTATCAGCTAATTCATACTATCTACAAATTTTTCTCTCATTAATAAGACCTCATTTATACTTTTATATAGTCTCTTTAATTATATTCTATATCCACGACTTTGTCATACTAAAAAAGGATTCTCTTTTCAGAAAATCCTTAGAGTTAGTCGCTTATTTCACTTCTTTTTTCCACATACCTAAGATTACGGCTGCAATAATTGAACCAATAATCACGGCTGCGAAATAACCTAAAATATTAGTTGCAAGTGGAGCTACCCAGAAACCACCATGTGGTGCAGGCACACTAACATGCCATAAACCAACAAGAGCCCCAGCCACTGCAGAACCTACGATACATGACGGCAACACACGGCCTGGATCGGCTGTTGCAAATGGAATAGCACCTTCAGTAATAAATGAGAAACCTAAAACCCAGTTAGAAATACCAGCTTTTCTTTCGTCATCAGTAAATTTCTTAGGAAAGACCAATGTTGCAATTGCTGTTGCAAATGGTGGTACCATCCCACCAACCATTACGGCTGCCATTAAACCAGCAGCTTCAACAGAATGTGGGTTATTGGCGAATGCACCAGCAGCAAAGACATAAGCTGCTTTGTTGAAAGGACCACCCATATCGATAGACATCATCCCTGCTAATACTAAACTTAAAATAACAGCATTACCTGTTCCTAAATGTTCCAAGAAATTAGTAATCCATAGGTTGATCGTTGAAAAGATTGGGTTGATGATAAAGAACATAATCAACGCCATAATCAATAAACCTAAAACTGGATAAATCAACATTGGTTTCATACCTTCAACAGAACGTGGCAATTTAGCACAAGCTTTCTTTAAGCCATTCATCATATGACCAGCGATAAACCCAGCTGCAATCCCACCCAAGAAACCTGCGGCTGATTTAGCATCTGTCATCACGTTTGCAACATATGCACCACCAAACGAACCACTATAAACAGTTGCCATCAAACCACCGACAAAACCAGGCATCAAGGCTGGCTTATCACCGATAGCTTCCGCGATATACCCGGCCAAAACAGGTACCATAAACGCGAAGGCTAAGTTACCGGCATTATTCAAGAAGATAAATGCCATTGAATCTGCCCCACCGAAGTATTGTTCAACCACAAAGGATAGGGCCATCAAGATTCCACCACCGATAACGAATGGCAACATATGAGAAATACCGTTCATCAATTGTTTATAAATGTTACCCCAGAAGCTACCATCAGAAGCTGTTGTACTTTCTTGTTCAGCTTGGCTAGCATGATAGATTGATGCTTTGTCGTCTAAGACTGTCTGTAATAGTTCTTCTGGGTTCTTGATAGCAGAAGTTACGGATTTGTTAACCAATGGTTTGCCATCAAAACGTGCCATTGCAACTTTTTTGTCCGCTGCCACGATCACACCTTTAGCTTGCTTGATTTCTTGTGCGGTTAATTCATTTTTAACCCCTTCGGAACCATTTGTTTCAACCTTAATATCAACACCCATTTCGGCTGCTTTTTTCTTAAGATTTTCTTCAGCCATATATGTGTGAGCAATTCCGTTTGGACACGCTGTTACTGCGACCACATATGGACGATCACTGTCTGCTTTAGGTTCTGGTGTCACTTGACTTGCTTCAGCTTGTCGCTTAGCTTCAATTGCCTTGGCAAAGATATCTTGTACATCTTGTGGAGTACTTGCTTGCTTCAATGCAGCCACAACTTCTGGATCCATTAAAACCTTAGATAAAGCAGCTAAGGCTTGCAAATGCGTATTGTCGCCGCCTTCTGGAGCTGCAATCATGAAAAATAGATGGGATGGTTGACCATCCATTGCATCATAATCGATTCCGGCGATACTACGTGCAAATAATACAGCTGGCTTTTTAACAGCTTTATCATGTGCGTGTGGAATTGCAATTCCATCACCCATACCTGTAGATGATTGAGCTTCACGTGCTAAAATATCTTTCTTGTAAAGTTCTTCATCATCGATGATTCCTTTAACAAAATATTGATGCACCATTTCATCGATTGCTTGCTCTTTAGTTTTAGCTTGCAAATCCATGATCATGATATCGGTTAGTAATAACTTACGAATATCCATCCTGTTTTCCCCCTGAAAGTATTAATATTTAGTGATCTTAATTTGTGGTAAGATTTCATCAATTTTTTCTCTTGTTGCCAGGTCTTCGCTAAATGCAGTTGCCGAACCACATGCTAAACCATAGCGGAAAGCCTCAACGACATCACCAGTTGAAGCAAGTGTGCCGGTAAAGCCAGCAATCATTGAATCACCTGCACCAACAGAGTTAATAACCGTGCCCTTTGGTGCCAATGAACGATAAATAGCATCTTTAGTGATCAATAAACCACCATCTCCAGCCATCGAAATCAACACGTGTTGTGCACCTAATTTTAAAAGTTTTTTACCGTGCTCAACAATATCATCGATGCCTGTAAATGTCGTTTCAAACAATTCTGCTAGTTCATGATTATTTGGCTTAACAACCAATGGATTTTGAGGCAAAGTCTTCAATAAACTTTCGCCCGTTGTATCAATCACAAATTCTGCGCCACGCGCCCGAATTTGCTTGATTAAGTCAAAATAGAAGTTTTGATCCAAACAAGGTAGCAAGCTTCCTGCAAAAATCACCACGTCTCCGGCACTCAATTTATCAAATTGCGCCGTAAATTGTGTTAGTTCTCTTTCCGAAACAACCGGACCACGCCCATTGATTTCAGTTTCTTGTTGGGCCTTAATCTTGACGTTGATACGTGTATCGTCTTTAATCATGGTAAAGTTCGTCTTGATACCTGTTTTTTCAAGTTCATTTTTGACGAATTCACCGGTAAAACCACCCAAAAAGCCCAAGGCCACACTATCTTGACCTAATTCTTTAAGGATCCGTGAAACGTTGATTCCTTTACCTCCTGGTAACTTGTTATCATAGTCCATACGATTAACTTCACCCAAGGTCAATTCCTTTAATTGGACGATATAATCGATTGACGGATTAACCGTTACTGTATAAATCATTTCTCTTTTGCCTCCTGAATCGTCGTTTGACTGCTATAGTGTGCAAACAGTTCGTTTGATAATTCTTGGGTAATGATCTCTGCTGCTCCTAAATCCGCAATCTTGACAAACGACACATTATTGAATTTGCTTGCATCGGCTAAGACATAGGCTTTTTCGCTTTGTTCCAGTGCAACTTGCTTAACAGCCGCTTCACTTGGATCAGGCGTCGTATAGCCATACTTAGGATGAATGCCATTAATTCCTAAGAAAGCTTTGTTGAAACGCAATCGCTGTAAATCGCTGACCGTTTGTGAACCAACTAGTGCCTTGGTTGAATTTTTTAATTGACCACCAACAAGAATTGTGCGCACATTTTGATCGGCTAAGGCACTGGCGTGTTGAACACCGTTAGTCACGACTGTCAAACCACTAAACGTTCCCAAGTACTTGATTAGTGCCAAAGTTGTCGAACCAGCATCTAAATAAATCACATCATCATCGCGAATTAATTTTGCTGCAAATTCAGCGATTGCTTCTTTAGCAGAAATGTTTTGGTTTTCTTTACCAGACATGTCCATTTCACGTTGGAGCGAATATTTCATCTTAGCTCCACCATGAACTCTGACAAGTAAACCTTGTTCTTCTAACAATTGCAAATCACGCCGGGCCGAAGATTCCGAGCAATCGGTCTTCTCACAGATGTCTTGCATCTTGATGATGCCATTATTCTTAAGCATTTCTAGAATCAGCTGTTGTCTTTTTTCCGCAAGCATTTTCAACACCTCTTTCCTAAATGATTATAACACGCTTTCAATAAAAATCAATCACAAAACTCCAAAAACTTTCAAAAACCAGTCAAAAACAACAAAAAATGGCTCAACTAATACGTTAAGCCATTTTTATATCATATAAACTTCTAAGTTAATTACAGCCACATGCCTATATAACATCTTGTAAAAGATTCTTAATTTTAAATTTAGCTGTTTCAATTTGAATAGATGCCAAAATTAAAAAACTAGGTAAAAATTGAATTAAATATCTACTTCTCCCTCCCTCAAACAATAATAAAAATACCATTCCACCGATAATCGCTAGTCGTGTCATCCACGTAATTCTATCATTTTTACTTGTACATCCAAATAGTAAAATAAATAACCAAACTATCCACCACACTTGTGCCACAAAAGAAAAATCATGTAGTCTTCTGCCATTAGGATAGATATATTCTGCTATTCTTTTTTCTACTCCTTTTGTTGGCATTTGTTGATCTAAAAACGCCCCTTCTGCATTCCAGCCAAACGTTCCATCTGCAGTATTCATGTTTTGTTTATGCAACAAAAACCTAATATAACCTAATGGTCCTTTTTGTTCTAAGCGTTCTTTTATTTTTCTTTTGGATATCTCTTTTATTTCATTTGTATCTTTTGCTCTATACATATCCGATGCATCTTGTGGATTATAACCTCCATTCCCAATTAATCCTATTGCAACAAAATGTATTGGCGGCATAGCCTTGTCCTTCTCTAAAGCAACATATTTCTGATTGTTAATTGTAGATTTCGCCATGAAAAAAAAGCCTATAAAAGATACGCATAAACAAGCTATTATTCCTAAATTCTTAACTGTATCTTTTCCAACTTTCCTTCTAAATCCAACTCTTATTAATTCTACTAAAGCAATTGCTATAGCAGTTATTACAGCAGAGGGTTTTATAAAATATGCGCCGACAATCGCCGCACCCATTATTACTGCACACAAAATTTTAACAACGTAGTTTATATTTTTCTTAACCATCAAAGCCCACATTAAAATAGTCAGAGATACTAATGGCAAAACCCAAGTATCGGTATACGGAACAATAATCATAGGAAATAAAGCTAACCAGATAAGATGAACGTATACTCCCCTAACTACATACTTTTTATTAACTAATGCAAGAGTACAAACGTTTAAAACAGCTGAAATATCCACTAAGAAAAGTGTTATTACATCTAATAATAGCCATCCTTCATTATGAAAAATAGTATAAATAAAATGCTGTACTAAAAGGATAGGTAAATTATTCGTACAATGTGAAAAATAATTTATATCTATATCTCCCAAAATAGCCCTATGGATTCCTCCTACATCAAAACCTATTTTAGGATGCGTGAATATAACAAAAGAAAACTGTAATATAAACACTAGAGCTGTCCAACAAATCACTACTTTCATACTACTACACTTACGAATCATCCAATGTATTATGGCTTTTATCTTATTAATTCTACCAATTATGTAAATAAAAACCGCTATAAGAATAATTCCAATACTTATCCCACTAACATTATTTATTTCTAAATTAGGAGACCTAACTGCTCCCAAAAAAGTCCACATCATCAAAAAAATATATATTATTTTTATACTACGATAAACAAATCTTTCAATTTTTTCTCTAATTGACACAACTTTTCCCTCTCTAACTTTAATAATTAACACTCACTCTGATATTATAAACCATTTCTTTACTCACCATACATACTTTTATTTAGTTAACTCATAAAATAGTATTTTCCTTTTCATCACTTTATTTGGTTATTTCCTATAAATTACCGTATAATTATCTAACAACCTAAATTAAATAGGAGGTTTTAAATTGGAACTTTCGTTTTTATTGGTCGCACTGGTGGCCTTTTGTACCCCTATGTTGCTTAACAGATTAAAAATTTCATTAATTCCGACTTCAATCGCAGAAATTATCGTTGGTATCATTCTTGGCAAAAGTGGGGTTAACATCATTCATCTAGATAGTCTGCTCAACTATATGTCAACGTTTGGCGTGATTATCCTGTTGTTTTTAAGTGGCATGGAGATCGATTTTAGCTTGTTTAAGAAAAATGCCGGCCCGGTCACTCCATTAGCCTTAAAGCGTGCGCAAAATCAACCGACGACTTCCGCCGATCAAGTGGCCGTCATCGCTTATGGTGCAACCTTAATCACCTCGGTTATTTTGGCATATCTCTTAAAATTAAGTGGTCTATTTAGCGACTTATTTTTAGCCGTTATTTTATTTTCAACCATTGCCTTAGGGATTGTTATTTCTGTGCTTAAAGAAAATGAATTATTAAGCAAACCCTTAGGTCAAGCGCTCTTATTGATTGCAGTTTTAGGTGAAGTCATTCCGTTATTATCCTTAACGATTTATAGTTCACTAGTCGCTGGTCGTGGCGGCAGTATTTGGTTGATTTCTTTATTGTTTATCGCTGGTGCTTTGATCTTCAAACACTTCCAATGGTTTTTCAAGGATCTAAACGCTCTTAATAAGGCAACCACCCAAATTGATATTCGCTTGGCTTTTGCGATTATCATCGCCTTGGTTTTGCTAGCCGAAGCAGTTGGCGCAGAAAATATCTTAGGTGCATTTGTCGCTGGAATAGTCCTTAAGCTGCTACAGCCAGCTACAAGCACCCAACATAAACTAGATGCCTTAGGCTACGGCTTTTTTATCCCATATTTCTTCATCTTAACAGGGGTTAAATTAGATATTCCTAGTCTCTTGAGTTCACCTAAGACATTAGTATTGATTCCCATCTTCTTTATTTGCTTTATTTTAGCTAAAATGACGACATATTTTGGTTTGCGCTTGCGTTTTAAAGAAAAAAACGCCTTAGCTGGGGCATTTCTATCAAGCACAACGATTACTTTAGTCTTGGCCGTTTTAACCGTTGCTGAAGACCTCAAAGTCATTAACGCACAACAATCCGGAGCCTTTCTGATTGCCGGCATTTTAACTTGTATCGTTGGCCCGTTGCTCTTTAACAAATTAACTCAACCAGAACCTGAAGACTTACAAAAAACCACCGTGCATATTTTGGGAGTCAACCTCGTGACCGTCAACGTCTTAAAACGCCTGACAGCCGATTGGTATGACATCAAGATGTACACTGATAGTAAGAAGAATTACACGACCTATAATCATATCGGCAACATTAATTTTTTAGAATCACTAGAACCTGATGATTTAATTTCTCAACAAGTTTTTGATGCCGACATCATGGTCTTTGGTTACTCTAAGCCAGAAATTAACTTCAAGCTGGCTTTAGCCGCAAAAGAATACGGTGTTGAACGCGTTATTACAAGTATCGAAAATTCTGATCCTGTCAGCATGTCACAGATGGATAAAACTCTTAAAAAAGCCGGTATTGAGTACTTTAGCGCCTTTGACACCAGCGTAGGAATCATGAGTGCCATTATCGAAACGCCATCGACACTTGAATTGTTGACCGGTTCTGCTCATTTGTATGAAGTTATCGTCAACAATGCCAAGTTCGCTGGCCTCGAAGTCAAAGATCTGCCGTTCATCCAACACATCACAATCAGCCGTATTTTCCGCGAAGGCAAACCCATCGCTCCACATGGTGATACACAGATTCAACTTGGCGATCACATCGTCTTTTCTGCAGACCGCAGTATCGTTAATACCGTCCGTCAAACAATCAGTAAATTGAATGATTAAAAAATTGATAATTGCATTGCGCTCAATACAAAAATATAATTAATGTTGATTATTATATTACGGGAGTATAAATTATGAAAAAAAGAGTTTATTGGATTGATATTTCGAGAGCTTTAGGGATGTTGATGATCATCATGGTTCATTCAAATATCGGCAATCATCCAATGTGGAGTAATTTCCTATTCACAGTTAACGTTCCTATCTTTTTTGTATTGTCAGGCTACTTATCGCGTGAAAAGAAATGGTCTGAAGTTTTTAGTGGCGGTAATAAAAATCTATTATTACCTTACTTTACAACCGTTATCTTAATTGGGCTTGTCTGCTATTTTGGGCATAATTATGTCCCCAACTGGATATCACAAATTAATTTAAAAGACTTTATAGTTACCGGAATATACGGTCTCGGAACCAGTTCGGTAATTCCTAAAATTAATTTAACTGTCTACGCAATCGGTGCTATTTGGTTCTTGCTTGCAATGTATCTAGGAAACTTTTTATTTAATCTAGGAATAAAGCTAAGCAACAAGTCTACCAATTCTACTTTATTTTTAGCTTGCTATTCACTAATTTGTACCGTATTAGGTTTTTATATCGCTAAATTTATTCAATTACCATGGAGTTTGGATGCAGCCTTAATCAGCCTTAGCTTTTATTTTGCTGGTCAACAAATCCGCAAGTACGATTTAATCCATCAAGGAAATATCTATCTTGCACTAGCAGGAATTGTTCTCTGGTTGTTATCCATGAAATCTGGCGCCTTTTATATTAACGTAGGTTACGCAACAAATCCTGCCATGGCTGTTATTGGCGCTATTGGTGGAAGCTACTTTATCATGTACCTATCCTACTGTATAACAGATAAATTAGGTTGGAAGTTGCAAGCTGTCCAATACTATGGAAAGATGTCTTTAATAGTTTTATGCGTTCATTTGTTTGATATGAATAGTTTTTCTATTGGGAACAAAGTTGCTTTGTTTTTAGGCAGAAATCATTATAACGACATTGTTCAAATGATTGGTTTAATATCTTATCGTGTACTTTTGACAATTATTGCTATTATTATCATTCCTAAAATTCCAATTATTCGTTCTCTTTATCTCAACAGAGATTACCCATTCAAAAAAAGAGCATAAAATATCCCTTGCCCAAAATTTTGAGCAAGGGATATTTTCTAGTTTTTGAAACTATGAATTGGTGCCGGAATTAATCCTCCACGGTGTATCATTTGCGCCGATGATGCACCGTTAACCGCCATGATTGGTGCATAACCTAGTAAACCACCAAATTCGATGCTTTCGCCCACGCCTTTGCCTGGAACTGGAATGATTCGAACCGCTGTTGTTTTATTGTTAATCATGCCGATTGCAGCTTCATCTGCAATCATCGCACTGATCGTTTCAGCCAGCGTATCGCCAGGTACCGCAATCATATCTAATCCCACGGAACATACGGCTGTCATTGCTTCAAGCTTTTCAAGGTTCAAGCAACCTGATTTAACCGCATCAATCATGCCGGCATCTTCTGAAACCGGAATAAATGCGCCTGACAACCCACCAACGTGGCTACATGCCATGATACCGCCTTTTTTAACTGCATCGTTTAACAAAGCTAAAGCAGCAGTTGTTCCATGTGTTCCAACTTGTTCTAAGCCGATTTCTTCTAGAATTTGCGCTACCGAATCTCCAACTGCTGGTGTTGGTGCTAAAGATAAATCGACAATTCCAAATGGTACACCTAATCTTTGTGAGGCTAACGTACCAACTAATTGTCCCATTCTAGTAACCTTAAAAGCTGTTTGCTTAATTGTTTCAGCAACCACATCAATTGGTTGCCCTTTAACCTTTTCTAACGCACACTTAACTACTCCAGGTCCAGAAACACCCACGTTAATAACTACATCAGGTTCGGTAATCCCTTGGAATCCTCCAGCCATAAATGGGTTATCATCAACTGCATTACAAAAGACCACCATTTTAGCGTTTGTCATCACATCTAACTTAGATGCATCGACAATCACTTGTCCCATTTGTGCCACGGCATCCATGTTAATCCCATTTTTTGTAGAACCAACATTAACCGATGCACACACATAATCTGTTTGCGCTAATGCTTCAGGTAAAGAAGCAATCAGCGTCTTATCTCCGTTTTGGTAGCCTTTATCTACTAAAGCTGAAAAGCCTCCGATAAAATCAATTCCTAACGTTTTAGCTGCCTTATCCAAAGTCAAAGCATATTTGACATAATCTTTGTCATGACTTGCAGCTGCAATGATTGAAATTGGTGTTACGGTCACGCGCTTGTTAATGATAGGAATCCCATATTCTGCTTGAATTTGTTCGCCGACCTTAACCAAGTCACGTGCCTTCGTTGTAATCTTGTCATAAATTTTTTGGCAAGCCTTATCACTATCGCTATCGATACAATCGATCAAAGAAATTGCCATCGTAATTGTACGCACATCAAGATTTTCATCCGAAATCATACGTGCTGTTTCAAGAATTTTTTCTGTTTCCACGCTGGCAACCTCCTATAATTGATGCATTGCACGATAAATTTCTTCGTTGCGAATGTTGATTTCTACGCCTAATTTCTTTCCCAGATCATTGAGTTGGCTAGCTACTTCTTCAATTGCCACAGTTGTAGGAATTTCAACCATCATCATCATCGTAAAATAGCCATCCATAATTGTTTGTGACAAGTCTAAGATATTGATTTGTTTTTGCGCTAGATATTGACTAACATTAGCCACAATTCCGACTTGATCTTTTCCTATTGTTGTTAAAATCGCCTTCATTTGATTCACCTCATCATATTACAAATTATCTTTTCTAGAGTATACCGCAAATACTTACCGGTTATACAGAATTTATTTACGCTTAATAAATAATAGATACCAATCTCCTAAGTATTGGCGATATCTTGGAAAACAATCCCAATAAAATGCCAATTGTAAGCCTCTTAATGGATTTTTTGTTTGATAAAACTTAGTCCTAACTGCTAACCATTTATCGTTACGCATTAAAACCTTTTCTTGTTTGGCCACATTTCCTGCAACATCTTCTCTTATATACTTGTGCAGATCTTTACAAAATTTCTTAGCTTCACCAATCCATTTTTCTTTTTCAGAAATACATTTTAAATCTCGACTTTCTTTAGCAAAAGCACTTTGTGTATGCTTTCGCCAAGAAATTAATGTATCTGTATAAGCATATAATCCGTCTGCAAACTGAGCTAACCGCCAAACCAAGGCATCGTGTGCATAAGTTGGACGCCAATATTTCTTAGTAAGTTCGACTATTCCTTTACGAATACAATGTGTACATCCTGGACTCTTAACTAGCAGATAATTATTAGGCAACTCAATTTTCATCAAATTATGGTCATTTTTCCAAGGACCTATTTTAGTTGTTCCGTCTTCATAAAATTCTTTATAATTTGATGTCAATAATTTAACTTCAGGATGAGTTTTCATTACTTCTTCCATTATTTGCAATTTATCTGGTCGCCAAATATCATCTTGATCACAAGTGAAAATCAAATCACCCTTAGCTTGCCACATTCCTTCAATAAAGTTTCTACGCCACCCTTTATTTACTCTATTCTTTATAAACTGCCAATTCTTCAAATTATTATCTCGAATAAAATCGATAACTATTTCTGACGTATTATCCGTTGAACCATCATCAAAAATTAACACTTCATCTGGTTGCCTGCTTTGAGATTTTAGTGATTGAAGCTGTTCTCGTATATATTTTTCACCATTGTAAACTGACATTACAACCGAAAGTAGCATATGTCTTCTCCTTAACTAATCTTCTTTTTTTCATAAAATTTCCATGCCATACGATAAATTGGATAACCTAAAGCTAACATCAGATAGGCTAATCTATCCCTTTTAGGCGTCTTAGGATCTTTTAACACTTCTCTTTTGTGCTTTTTTAAAAAGTTTACTATTTCTTTTCTTTGTTGTAACACATTTTTAGCATCTAACATTTGATTTAACGTGCTAAATCTCGCATACACTTGTCGTCTTAAAACAGCCTTAGCTAAATCCGGATACACGTCACTCACTGTTTTTGCCATTTGATCAGTCATTGTTAATAAATCTAATTTTTTAGAACTAAAACTAGATTGGACAATCGAATTAGCACGCATCACATACGAATATTTGTCGACAAAACCACAGGCCACACGTGGACATTCCAATAAAATTTTATAAGTATGCCCAATATCTTCAAAAAGCATTCCTTCTGGAAAAAGATGCTCACGATATAAACTAGTTTCGCCTAATTTCGCATAGGCACAGGTATCGAACTGATCATGATAACACATCATCTCTAAGCATTCTTTACCGGTCAAGATACATTCTTTACCGTTACCATTTCCGTGAATCTTTCCAGTCTGCTCAAACACATTACGTAAAGAACATACGGCCAGCTTAGCTTTGAAACTATCTTTCTTTAATAGTTGATACATATATTCTACGTAATCTTCATCAATGTAGTCATCTGAATCAACAAACGTGATATATTCACCTTTTGCAGCTTTAATCCCTGTATTTCTTGCAGCTGACAAACCACCATTTTCCCGATGAATTACAAGCATGCGTTCATCTTTTAAAGCATACTCATCAGCTATTTTACCTGAATTATCTACCGAACCATCATCTACTAAAATAATTTCTAAGTTTTGATATGTTTGTTGAGCAATTGAGTCTAAACAGCGCTGCAAATATTTTTCAACTCCATAAATTGGTACCACTACAGAAATTAAAGGAGTCTTTTCAAGCATTACTACACCTCATTACTTCATTTTTTTCTCCTTTTCAAGTATAGCCTAGCCACCTAAAAATCGCAAAACAAATAAAAAACGCTAGTCAAATTAACTAGCGCTTTAATTTAAGAATGTAATACTATTTGTGCATAGCTTTGAGTTGCTTTCATCAATAACTTTGCAAATTGTTCTTGTTCTTCTTTGCTTAGTCCTGCTACTGACTTTTGACTGACGCTACTCGTAATTTCATCGATTTTAGGCATTATTTTCAAAGTTTTTTGTGTTGGATAAAGTTCAGATTGCCTACGATCTTCATTAGAAATTCGCTTTTCAATCCAACCTTCTTTGACTAACTTATTAATTTGTTTAGTCACTATACTTTGTTCACGCATAATAGCCGTAATAAAGTAAGCCTGATTAATCCCTGGATGTTGTACTAGCAACGGTAAATAAAAGAAATTCGTTTCATTTAATCCTAAAGGTTCTAATTCTTGCTTTAAATCATGACGTAATTGTCGATTAAATATCGCCGTATAGCGTTCGATATCTGCAATCATCTAACTTTCCTTTCTTTTGCTCATGTAAGCTAAGAAAATACATAGATAAGCTACAATCAAAATTACTGTAAAACTAAATGCCAAGCGTGTACCGCTGACTAAGTTTCCTGGTAAATCTGATAAAACGACCATCAATGTGACAGAAACTGCCCCAGAAATTTGGCGCAAAGCATTATTTAACGCTGTGGCATGACTGATATCTGTGTGAGGTACATCTAAGAACGCCTCGGAAACTGCTGGTGAAAAACAAAAAGCATTTCCTGCTAAACGCACTGCATAAGCAACAGTCAAGACCCATACCGGTGTTTCATTAGTCACAAATACCAACGGAACACTAGCTATAATCATCAAGAAAAACCCAATTGGAATCAAAAACTTAGGCCCTTTTGCATCGTAAATCTTACCTACAAAAGGTGCTAAAACAGCATTGACAATTGCCCCTGGCAACAAGATCATCCCAGATTCCATACTACTTACATGACTAACTCCTTCAGCAAAAATCGGAATCATTTGTTCTGTTCCCAACAAGACCATAAATGCACAAATCCCTACTAACGTCATCATTCTAAACGAACGATACTTAACGATTTGGACTTTGAGCATTGGATGTTTCAATTTTAATTGTCGTTTGACAAAGATTACGACTAATATTATTCCGACAACAAACATTACCAAGCCGTTTACGATATTTCCAATCATTACCGTCAAACTTGCTAAAGCCAAGCCACTACCAGCTAACGATAACAATACAGAAACAAAGTCAATTTTAATATCTTTAGGCTCTGAGAAATTTGGAAAAATAAAATATCCAAGTACAAAAATTGCAATCATAATTGGCACAAAGATAATAAATAACCATTGCCAAGGTAAGTATTCTAAAATCGCACCTGACAGCGTAGGTCCAATCGCTGGGCCTGTCGCAATGATTAATGCTGACATTCCTAGGATCGAACCGCGTTTTTCTGGTGGATAAATCGAAATCATCGTTGTCATTTGAAACGACATCAAAATCCCACCGGCACACGCTTGAACTAGACGTGCTAACAACAACATATTAAAGCTAGTTGCTATGCAGCCTAAAAATGTCCCAACAATAAATGTCCCAATCGTCCCTAAAAAGACCGTGCGATTTTTAAATTTTTCATACATATTAGACGACAATGGGGTGACGATCCCAATGATTAAAGTATAACCGGTCGTCAGCCATTGTACTGCGGTTAATTTTACATTCATTTCATTTTGAATTACTGGTAGAGCCGTTACCATCATCGTTTGGCTGGTTAAACTAACAAAAGTCGATGCTAAAAGCAAAACTGTCACAAGCAAACGAATCTTTGGATTAATTGTTTTTGAAATATTTGCCAAATTCTCTTCCTCCTCAATAAAATAACATACCAATCAATATTAAATGCATTTGCATTTAAAGTCAAGCTGATATCAAAAAACCACCCGTGTTTATACACTAGGTGGTTTTATGCAATCTAAATAGTTTTGCTGGGCGTCCGGGACGTTGTTGATTAGCTGTGCCAATTTCTTCAAACAAATGCCCGTGGGTTTTTTTGAAATTTGAATTATCGATGGCTTCTAGTTTTGTCATTAAAAAGCTGGCATAGACACTGCGCGCTTCTTTTAAGGTAAACTCATTACCTAATATCAACAAAATATTAGGTTGATAATCTAGCTTGTTACGAATTCGCAAACTAGCAACCTTAAAGATCCATTCATGATCAAAAGCCAAATGAGTAGGATCAGCGGCTACTTTAGGAGCCCTTTGATAATATTGCTCTTCTGTCAACGATAAGGCTGCTTCAAACGCTAACTTCCCATTTTGTAGGCAATACCCAGCTTGGTTAAACGAAAAACTAAACCATTTAGCATCACTTGCTCCATACCCTGCTTTTAACGGTGGCATCTCCGGTAAAAACGTCATGTAAGCCAACGACAAGGTCCGACTTTGTCCTTTAGCTCCAGGTGCTCGTTTAGGATGTGTGAACGTAGCTAATTGTTCTGTATGTATTGCCGACAAGTCCAATCCTATCTTTTCTCTTACTAAGCGTAAAGCCGCTTGATCTGCACTTTCTTCGCTTCGTAAATACGTTTCTGGTAAGGCCCAACGTCCTTGACAAGGTGTATGTGCTCTTTTTAGCAACAACAAATACACTTGATTCGTTGACCGATCAAAGCTCCAAATCAAATTAACAATATTAATAAACGGTCGTTCAAGTATTACTTGTGTCATACGTGCTCTCCTTACCTAATATTAATTTCATTATACTGTTTTTTAGATATTTTTCTATACTTTTCCTTGCACAAATCTGTTACACTAAAGACAAATTAAATACTAAAGAGGTATTACAATGTATAATTTAATTCCAGATGATATGGCGCAAGTCGAACAAAAACTCGCTTGGCTTAAGGCAAACGGCTTTGAAGAAGCAACTAAAGAAGAAGTTTTGCTAAAAACTACACTCGAAGGCGTTAGTGCAATGTTTGAAGACGCATTGGAAGGCCCATATTGGGACATCACTTGGCAAGAAAGTGATCAAGTCTTAAACGTTACTGGTATCATTGGCGAAACACTTGGTCAAATCAAACCGCGTGAAGGCTTTGCTACATTTTCCGAAGATTTTGCTGCCAATTCAATTCTTTATTGGCGTAATTTATCTAGCCAAGTCGCAACCATCGTTGGAGGAGATTAAAAAAGCGTGAAATGGACTTTTTGTTCATTTCACGCTTTTTTATACTTCTTGACCATCAATTTTAAAGAAAATTTCAGGGAACTCTTTAGCAGCATCTTTACCTTGCATGAAGTCTAGGGCATCATATCTGATTTTGGTGAAATCTACACCTTGATCTTTAGCCGCAAAAATGCAACCACAATAGCATTGCCGATAAATATCGTATTCGTTACACATCTCAACTGAGC
Organism: Ligilactobacillus sp. Marseille-Q7487; assembly: GCF_949152225.1. Lineage (NCBI taxonomy): Bacteria > Bacillati > Bacillota > Bacilli > Lactobacillales > Lactobacillaceae > Ligilactobacillus > Ligilactobacillus sp. Marseille-Q7487. Next base: position 165,719 of record NZ_CASCJC010000001.1, on the reverse strand, counting down.
GTGCATAACCGCCATTTTTCTTGAAATCACTTGGTAAATAATGCGCTGTATAAAATTTTTGGACTTCAATCCCGACTTGATTGATAACTTGCGAATTTTTATGGGGACTGATTGTCAAGGCACTACCAAAATAATCAAAGCCTAATTCAACAGCCTTTTTAGCCACCGCATCTAAGCGATAATCAAAGCATGCCGCACAACGTTTGCCCCCTTCAGGTTCTTTTTCAAATCCACGCACTTTTTGAAAGTATTCTTGGGGTTTATATGCAGCTGCCAAAAATTGAACATTATTACCTGTTTTTTCATTAAAATCATGAATGAATTTTTGTTGCACGTATTCTCTGCGATAATATTCTTCACGCGGATGAATATTTGAATTAGCAAAATAAACGGTAATATCACAATATTTCGTCAAATATTCTAATGTATACGTACTACAAGGGGCACAACAACTATGCAACAAGAGTTTAGGACGTTTAGTTTGTTTTTGCCAGTCTTGTGTCATCTTTTGCATGACTTTATCGTAGTTGATTTTTTGGTTAGGATTCATCTTAGCCAAAATATCGTTGATATCGATTACGTCACTCATCTAATTTATCCTTTCTGTGCTGATTTCTTTATCAGTTTACCGCTAAAAATCATTCAAGACAAGTTTTGCTTTCTAGCTTATAATAGATTTAACTTGTAATAAGAAACGAGGAAAACGATGAAAATAAAAGTTATCTTAATCAGTGGTTGCATTTGGTTTGTAACTTTATGTGTCTTATTTTTTAGTATCAATTATCTTTTAAACGCAACTCCTAGCACCTTTGCTTTATTTGGCCTATTTTTTATCAATTTTTTGCTAATCAGTGCTTGTATCTCTACAATAACAATCGCCATCCTTTATATGTGGCGCAAATTACGTTCACAAAAACCTCCTACTGATAAGCAATAACTAAAGCATAATTTGCTAATCTAGGCACATTTCTTATATAATAGAAATATTGTTAATACTTTTTTAAGAAAGGTGGGGCATTTTTTCGTGGATGGAAATGTCTGGAGTTTAATCGGCGTTTTAATCGTAATTATCGGTTTTGCTCTTAAACTTGACTCAATTTTAATTGTTGTCGCATCATTAATTGTAACTGCTTTAGTTAGTGGGATGGGCATCACAACAATGCTAGAAACATTAGGTAGCAGTTTTATCGCTAACCGTGGAATGGCAATCTTTATCATAATCATGCTTGTTACCGGTACGCTTGAACGTAACGGTCTAAAAGAATCTGCTGCGCGCATGATTAAGCATGTTAAACGTGTTAATAATAGTATGATTATGATTATTTATGGCGTTTTTAGAACCGTCTTTGCTGCATTTAACGTTAGTTTTGGCGGTGTAGCTGGTTTTGTCCGTCCAATCGTTTATCCAATGATGGAAGGAACCATCGAGTCTAAAAACTTACCTGATAATGAAGAATATTTCGAAGAACTTAAAGGTATGTCTTCTGCCATGGAAAACACTGCTTGGTTTTTTGGACAAAACTTATTTATCGGTGGAGCCGGTGCTTTATTAGTCCAATCTACCCTCAAAAGCCTAGGATTTGATGTTAGCCTCGTTGAATTAATGACAGTCGAAATCCCAGTGGCTTTAGTTGCTTTACTGGTCGCAAGTGCTTATGTGTACTTTAAAGACAAACGCTTGATGAAAAAATATTACGGTATTACTAAGGAGGATGACAAATGACATTTTTTACTGATCCTCAAATTTTACTAAGCGACAAACTACTAGAACTCGTCTACATAGTTATGGGACTAATCGCTTTTTTCTTGGGTGTGCATAACTTCATTGATAAATCTAATCCACATCGCATTGGCACAGGAATTTTTTGGAGTGCATTAGGGATTGTAATTGGTGCAGGACGCTTTTTGACTCCTTTGACAAACGGTGTCTTGATTATCATCATGACATTACCTGCAATCTTTAAACGTGTTAGCAAAGGCCATACACATACAGCTAGTAAAGACTACATGTATCAAATGGCCGACAAGATTGGCAATAAAGTCTTCATTCCAGCGTTGTGCATCGGTGTTGTTGCTATCTTAACAGCTTTATTTACCAATCTAGGCGCTTTAGTTGGGGTTGGCTTAGGTGTTATTTTAGCAATGATTATCTTGATGATTTTATCAAAAGACAACAAACCGCATGTCTTTTTAGAAGATTCATTTGATATGTTAGCAACTGTGGGGCCATTATCAATGTTACCTATGCTTTTAGCATCTTTAGGTGCCGTGTTTACCCAAGCAGGCGTTGGCAAAATCATTTCTAATGCAGTCAGCAGTATCGTTCCTACCGGCAATGTCAATATCGGTATTATCTTATACGCTTTAGGCATGGTAATCTTTACCATGATTATGGGAAATGCATTTGCAGCTATTACAGTGATGACTGTCGGGATTGGTGCACCATTTGTCTTAAACCAAGGAGCCGAGCCTGCTTTAGTTACAATGGTAGCATTAACTTGTGGTTTTTGTGGTACTTTACTTACTCCAATGGCTGCCAACTTTAACATCGTTCCCGTTGCCATTTTGGAAATGAAAGATAAATACGGTGTTATTAAAAATCAAGCTCTAATCGCAATTGTGATGTTGATTTTACAAATTTGCTATATGATCTTTTTCAAATAATTTTAGAAAGGATTTTTTTTATGAAAGTTTTAGTTACTGGTTTTGATCCTTTTGGTGGTGAAAAAGTTAACCCTGCTTTTGAAGCAGTTAAACTTTTGCCAGATACCATTGCTGGTGCACAAATTGTCAAAGTCGAAATTCCAACCGTATTTGACAAAAGTGGGCGAACACTTGAACAAGCTATTAAAGCGCAACAACCAGATATCGTCATTTGCGTTGGTCAAGCAGGTGGCAGAGCTAGCGTTTCATTTGAACGGGTAGCCATCAATTTGATTGAAGCACGCATCCCTGATAATGAAGGCAAACAACCCCTCGGCTGTCCAATCAAAGAAGACGGCGCTAATGCTTACTTCACATCATTGCCATTAAAAGCGATGGTGCAAAAAGCACATGAAGCTGGGTTACCCGCATATATTTCCTATACTGCTGGAACTTTTGTTTGCAACGAATTAATGTATTCTTTACTATACTTAATCGAAAACAAGTATCCAGATATTCGCGGTGGCTTTATCCATGTACCTTTTGCGCCTGAACAAGTCATCAATAAAGCCGTGGAAACTCCATCAATGCCACTTGAAACTATTGCTAAATCATTAGAACTAGCCATTCAAGCCGCAGTGGAAAATCCAACTGATATCACAGATTTAAAAACAGGAACTACACACTAAAAAAATAGCCAACAACACAAAATGTGCTTTTAGGTGGGATAATCTCCACTATTAGTCCATGTGTCGGTTGGCTATTTTTTTACGATCTTTTTTAATTTTATTATGTATTAATTAACCAAAAAAATGAATAGAATCTTTTAACCATATCGCAAGATTCTATTCATTTCAATCTATATTATTGATTAGCCTGTAATCTTTTCAATTTTTTTATCTAACAACTCTAACATCGTTTGAAAATGTTTCAATTGAGCAACAATTTGTTTTCGCTGTGCTATTAAAATTTGTTTACGAATCGCTAGGGTCTCGCTACCTTGTTGCGATAACTTAGTGTATTCTAAGAGTGCTTCGATTGAAATTCCGGCAGCACGCATACATTTAACATATTCAATCTGCTGTAATTGTTGCTCAGTATAATCACGATATCCACTTGAATTACGAGACACATCTGTAATTAAACCAACTTTTTCCCAATAACGTAAAGTATCTTTTGAAATTTGCGTTTCTTGACTAACTTGTTTAATGTTCATAAAAACCCCTTTCATTTACTATTCTAAACCTTAGAGTTAACTTTAAGGCAACTTAGAAAAGTCTAAATTAATCACTTTTTCAAAAGAGAATTGCCCATCTTCAAAACTAAACTTAAAAATTGCACAGTTACCAATTTTTCCGCCTGTATACGGTTTAAGTTCATCTGTTTTTAGACAATATCGTAAGAAGTTCGCACATGCACCCCCATGAGATACTGCCAAAATAGTCGTATGTGTCTCATTTTGCATAATCCTAGTTAACGTCTTACCTAAACGTTGCTTGACTTCTTCTTGATCTTCACCGCCATATTGAACAAAAAAATCACGATATGGCAGCTTAGGGTTTAGACATTCATCTTTTCCTTCAAAAGCTCCAAAATTCCACTCTTTCAAGCCCTTTTCTCGTTGATAGGGTAATTTACCTTCAGTTACAATTTCAAGTGTATCACTAGCACGTTCAGACGTTGAACAATAGCCATAGTCAAATTCAATTTGTTGCTCTTTAAAATACTTGCCAGCAACTTTGGCTTGTGCAATTCCTTTAGACGTCAAGGGTGAATCGCACCAACCTTGGATTTTATGTTGAACATTAAATAATGTTTCACCATGTCGCATTAAATAAAGATACTTTACCATTGATTTTGCCTGCTATATAAAATGTAGAACAATATAGAAGTTTAAATACGTTCTTCTACATTGTTAGAAAGAATTATATAGTTTTCCTTTCCTAATTTTATTTACTGTCGTCAACATTAGTATTCCCATATCCTAACTAGAGGGTAATGACAGTGACTAACTCTTACAGTTTAAGGGTGTAGCCCACCCCGTTTTTCTTTATATTAAAGCCAAAAGATTATAAACTGCATTTATATCTCTATCCATAACATTGCCACATTCATAACAAATATATTCATTATGTTTTGTATTATGTTTTTGGTTACCAGCTAAACTGATTTTGTCATCACCAGTTTTAACATAACCGCATCTAGAACATCTTTGTGTGCTTGGATAGTATTTATCAGCGATAAGCAAATCTTTACCATACCATTCACACTTGTAGGTTAAAACTTGTCTGAAATAGCTAAATAAAGACCTTTGCAAACCTTTTGAAGCCACATGATTCATTTGCATTTGTTTAACCTGTAAATCTTCAATTGCGATTTTATCGTAATTAGTAACTAGTTTTGTAGTGAACTTTTGAATAAGGTCACGTTGAATATTGGCAACCTTGCGATAATCACGTTGTAACTTGGCTTTCGTTTTAACATAATTATGGCTTTGCATTGCTTGTTTACCATTTACTATACGCTTTTTTGACAAAGATTTTTGATAATATTTGATACGTTGATAAAGGTAATTTAATTGTTTAGGTAAAACATTAATTTGACCGTCAGTGTAATTGAAATGTCCGACATTAATATCAACTGCGGTTTTATTTCCAGTTTTAGCTTTGTTTGCCACTTCGATTTCAAAAGGTAAACTTGCCCAATACTTACCATTTTCACGGTAAATTGAAACGACTTTTAATTTACCAGTTAACGATTTAGCACCACTCGTGCGAATGTCATACCAATTCTTAATTCCGTGTGGTTTATCTAGACGCAATTTACCCTTAATAATCGTAGCACGGTCAGTCTTAAATCCCTGTCTAGGGGCTTTCTTTGACTTAAAGTGTGGTTTACCCCAATCAACTTGTGCCTTATCAAAAAAGTTCTTCCAAGCCTTGTCTAAGTCGCTAATTGCTAGTTGTAAGCAACGAGCGGAAAAACGATATTGCCAATCAGCTTTATTAGCCACTAACTCGTTGCGAACCTTGTATTCATTTGGTCTGAAACGCTTATCATCTAAGATTAGTGCTTCTTCATACATATCGTTCCATAAAGCCAAACCAGCATTCCAGCAATATCTCCGATAATCGCACAACTCATCTAAGATTTTTTGCATAGTTTTATTAGGATAAAGTCTAACTTTTTGAGTTCTTAGCACCATCATTTCCACCACTTTTCAAAGATTTGTCATTTTCTAGTTCGTGCTTATATTTACGTAAACCATATAAACGACAGGAAAATACGTGTATAATACTTACCATATCATCAATCATTTCCTGCATTGGACTGGTTTCAACGTTGTTTAATACCACAATCTTAGTATTGTGCATTTTACATAATCGTTCAAACCACTCATAACCAAAACGAATAAATCTATCTTTATAGGTAATGTAAATCGTATCAATCTGATTATTCATTACTTCTTCTAGTAATTTATTCCACTTTTTGCGATTATAGTTAAGCCCACTACCAATATCGGTAACTGTTTCATCTAAGATGATGCCTTTAGCGTTAACGTATTGCTTAATAAAGTCAATTTGATTTTTTAAATCATCTTTTTGACCATTTGTCGATACTCTAGCATAAGCAACCATTTTACGTTTGTTTAACTCTGATTTACCAATATAGTTTAAATACTGTTCTTCAGTATAATATCTTCGATTTGTGGGAGTCCGATATGCTTTTAACACACCCTTACTGTCCCAAATTTGCAAAGTTCTGACTGTAACTCCTAAACGTTCAGCCATTTCTTTTGGTTTTAACATTGTCATAATAACCACCCACATTTTTATTTCTTTCCATGGTTTATTATAACACATTTTTCTACATTATTCTATATTTTTAGTAACAGTTAACTTTCTCCTATCAATGATAAATTTCTTTGGCTAAATTAAAGGCTGACCACGCTTTAGGCCATCCAACATAAAAAGCTAAATGTGTAATTAACGCACTAATTTCATCTTTTGTTACACCATTTTCCTTGGCCATTTTTAAATGTGGCTCAACTTGAGCAAAGTTACCTCCGCTAATTAAGGCACTCAAAGTTAACATACTGCGTAATTTAGGCGATAGAACCGTTTCATCAGCCCAAACTTCTCCGAATAAAAGATCATCATTATAGTGCGCAAATTGTGGAGCAAAGTCTCCTAATTGTTGGTGTCCTGCTGTTTGTTTTTTCATCTAAAACCCTCCTTAATCTAAAAAGTCGACAGATTCGAGCCATTCGCTAGTCCCTTTAGTAATTGCAACATGTGCAAACCAACTATCTTTAGTTGCACCGTGCCAATGCTTAATTCCTTCAGCAATATAGACAACATCACCTGGCAGTAATTTTTTAGCCGGTGCTCCTTCTTCTTGATACCAACCTTGACCTGCTGTTACCAATAACAATTGATAACCATCATGATGGATATGCCAATTATTACGACATCCTGGTTCAAAGGTTACATTGGCAACTTGCATTCCCTCTTTTGTGAGTGTTGCTAGTTCATTTAAATAACTGTTTTTATTGAAAAATTGAGCATAATCCTGATTTTCATGCCCCATTCCAAAAATATTTTGTTGTTTAAAATTTGTTTCCATTATTTACTCACCTCGCAACTTAATTCTACTTCCCCGATAAAATGATGTAAAATACTTATAACGAATACTAAATTATACATTTTAAGCATGGATAGAGGTAAAAAATGGAAACACGTCTACTTAAATATTTTCTCGTAACCGCACATACCGGTAATATTACTAAAGCTGCTAATTTATTACACATTACCCAACCGACTTTATCACGTCAATTGCAAGATTTGGAAAACCAACTCCAAACAACTCTTTTCGTTCGGCAAAAATCTGGTATTGTCCTAACTCCTGCTGGACTCATTTTTCAAAAAAGGGCTAATGCTATGTTGGCTTTTTTGGAAGAAACCAAAAATGAATTAAGCTCTCTAAAACAACAACCTACTGCCACTTTACGCTTAGGAATTGTTGAATCAAGTATCAGCTACTTAGTAACCGACTTAATTGCACAATTTCAAAAAAGATATCCCTTAGTTAAGTTTTCGTTATACGATGCAGATGGCGATGATTTAAAAGAAAAACTTGATAACAACCAATTAGATTTAATTTTCTTAATCCGACCAATTGAAGCTGAGAAATATCATTTTTTCAGCTTACCAGCTACTGAGCAATGGGGCGTTTACCTTGCAAAAAACGATCCTTTAGCAACTAAAAAACAACTTCAACCCCAAGATTTAAAAAATCATCGGGTTCTCTTACCCCGCCGCAAAATCGTCCAAGATGAACTAGATTTAATTTTAAAAGAAGCTGACTTAAATATCGCTGGCTATATCAATCTCGGCGCTAATGGCATACTATTAGTGAAAAAACATCATTATGCCTTAGTAAGTATCGCCAGTTTACAAGAATTAATCAATCCATCTCAGCTAACTTTTGTCACCTTTGAACCTAAGTTAACGAGCGGACACGTGGTTGCTTGGTCTAAACAAAAAGAACCTAGCCAAATTTTGCAAAGGTTCCTTAAATTTATTAACGATAATATAAAAAATAACGATCAGACTTACACTCAAGGACTTACAAATGCTCATAAATGATACTTCTCTTAGTATCTGATAACATCTGCAAACTCCTTAGTGAGTCTAATCGCTATTTAATAAGGAATAAAACAAGCTCTCGACCTCTTTTCTTCTAGCTTTTTTGGAAAACTAATCACGTAATTCACGAATCAACAGATTGTGAGCCACTATTCCCTACAACTAAAGTGTAATCGTTTTCTAAAACAAAGTCAAGATTTTTAGCCTTTTTCTTACACATGTTTGCCACAGAGAAAATTGCAAACTGCTTAAAATTTTGTTAAAATACAGTGTAAATAAAGTATCATAAATGCTTTGATAATAGTATACCAAATAAGAGTTCTAACTCTTGGAAAGCCCGCTGTTTCTTTTAATAGTGGGCTTTTCTAAAAATAAAGGAGGAATCCAGATGACTCAAACTGTTAATCTTGATTGGAACAATTTAGGCTTTAATTACATGAACTTACCTTACCGCTATCGTGCTTACTTTAAAGATGGTGAATGGCAAAACGCCGGTTTGGTTGAAGATGCTACCATCACAATCAATGAAGGTTCACCTGTCCTTCACTATGGTCAAGAAGCTTTTGAAGGTTTGAAAGCTTATCGTTGCAAAGATGGTAGTGTTAATTTATTTAGACCCGATCAAAATGCAAAACGTCTACAAAAGAGTTGCCAACGCTTGTTAATGCCTGAAGTCCCAACAGAAATGTTCATTGACGCTTTAAAACAAGTTGTTAGTGCTAATAAAGAATACATTCCACCATATGGTACGGGCGCTTCTCTTTACTTACGTCCTTTTATCATCGGGGTAGGTGAAAATATCGGAGTTCATCCAGCTGAAGAATATATTTTCTCGATTTTTGCTATGCCTGTTGGAAATTATTTCAAAGGTGGCTTAACTCCTACTAACTTCTTAGCTTCCGAATATGATCGTGCTGCTCATAAAGGAACCGGTCAAGCTAAAGTTGGCGGAAATTATGCAGCTAGCCTATTCCCTGGCCAGCAAGCTCAACAACAAGGTTTTTCAGATTGTATCTACTTAGATCCAATCGAACATAAAAAAATTGAAGAAGTCGGTTCGGCTAACTTCTTTGCTATCACTAAAGATGGCAAATTCGTTACCCCAGACTCACCATCCATTTTGCCAAGCGTTACAAAGTACTCATTACTTTATCTAGCTGAGCATCACTTCAATATGCCTGTTGAAGAAACTGACATCTATATCGATGAGCTCGATCACTTAGCCGAAGCAGGTGCTTGTGGAACTGCTGCTGTAATTTCGCCAATCGGTGGATTCCAAATTGGCGATAAGTTCCATGTTTTCTATAGCGAAACAGAAGTAGGTCCTGTTACTAAAAAACTTTACGATGAATTAGTTGGGATTCAATTTGGCGATCGCAAGGCCCCTGAAGGCTGGATCGTTAAAGTCGACGAAGCTAAATTGTAAAAAAAAGATGCTTTTCCAATATTTCATGAGAAAAGCATCTTTTTTTAATTATATCTTTCTATTCACATGTACATACACTTGTTTTAGATAAATAGTCATGAAGTGCCTTAGATGATGGTGTGGCTATTACTAACATCATAGAAATCATAGTTATAATCGTTGCAACTATAGAAATATAAGAATCTATATAAAAAGACGTTGCCAATGTCAACATTTCCCAAATATAACGCGTAATTGTTATAGCTACTCCTTCTAACAAAGTTAGTCCAATAAATTGTCGAATTAAAAGGTCTTTTAAAGTTAAAGATGTACCATCGGTTTTCTTTATTTCTAATTTACACCAATGTTTCCCTAATGTTTGACCAGGATAAATCTTATATGGAACGTAGACATAATACCATAATCCAAATAGTACACATAATATACCAGCTATGTACGACCATAAAGTTCCATATCCCTGTGCAGGAAACACATATAAATTACTAAACATTTTAGAACTTTTAGTTACACCGGCATAAATTAATACTGAAGGAATTCCTGCAAAAATCCCCCCTACTGCCCAATCAATAATATACGCTATTAATCTACTTGATACCTTAACATTGCTAGGAGTCTTATCAATCAAAATTGTTAAATAATTCCATAATGCATGCATTTCACACACTTCCTTGCTTATAGTATATTATTTTTGATACAAATAATTCATAGCTTTTTTTACTCTTTTTAACCCTTCCATGACTTTTTTTTGCGGGCATCCAACATTCATCCTTAAATATTTTTGACTGCCATATGTCTCGCCTGGCATTATTCCAACACCACCTACATCAACTAAAGCTTTTTGAATATCATCAGAGGTATATGGAACATCCCTAACATCAATCCATGCCAAATACGTTCCATCCGGCACTCTAAATTTAAAATCTGATAAGTTTTCTTGAATAAAGTCTTCAACTAAATACATATTTCCACGAATATATTCATTTAACTGTTCGACATAATCACTGCAATCGTTATAACTTATCATTGTCGCATACATTCCAAAAATACTAGCTGAATTTAAGAAATCTACTTTCCTAGTTTGATACAAAAATTGTTCATAAATTTTCTCATTAGGAAGCAATGCATAAGAACCTATTAATCCTGGAGTATTAAAAGTTTTACTGGAAGAAGATACTAAATAAATATCTGGGTATTCACTATAAAAATTTAAAATAGGGATATGTTTGTTATTTCCTATTTGAATATCCATATGGATTTCGTCCGAAATAATCTTAACATTATGCTCTCGACAAATACTAATTATTTTTTCCAATTCATCTTTAGTCCAAATTCTTCCGGTTGGATTATGTGGAGAACAAAGTAATAAAATTTCACATTTTTCAGCCTTATTAGCTAAATCTACAAAATTAATCTCAAATTTCCCATTATTATTAATAAGTTCACTTGAAACAAGTTTACGTTTATTTCCTTCAATAACAGTAAAAAATGAATCATACATCGGACTTAAAGTTAAGACTCCTTGATTTTCCTCAGATAATAGTCTAATTAAAACTGAAACAGAATACATAACTGAGGGACTATATACTACCCAATCAGCATTACTTTTTGTATTAAATCTTTTCACTAAATAATCGGTTATTGAATGTTTAAAGTCTGTATGATTCCACCTAGTATAACCATAAATTTGCTTATCTGCTAATTCATGTATCTTTTTAGTTACTGGATAAGGTACTATAAAATCTGTATCAGATATCGAAAAAGGTAATAAATCTTTTTTATGAAATCGATCCTCAATATAATCCCATTGTGTACAATAAGTACCCAATCGATTATTTATTTCATTAAAATTATACTCCATCCTCGCACTTCCTTTGCCTAATCTAAAATAATATAATCTTTAGTTGTTTTATTTAAACTCATTCCTATACCATTTAAAATTACAACATCATCTTCAATTCTAATACCTCCCAAGCCAGGAATATATACCCCAGGTTCACATGACATAGCCATATTATTTTGCAAAATAGTTGTACTTTGTTTATTTAATAAAGGGCCTTCCCCATCTTCGCCAATACCTAATCCATGTCCTAACCCATGATTAAAATACTTTCCATATCCTGCATCAGTGATAATATTTCTTGCAACAGAATCCACATCTTTTGCAAGAACTCCTGTTTTAATAGATTCAATTGATTTTTTTTGAGCTTCTAATACCAAATTATATACTTCTTTAATTTCTGGAGTTGGTTTTTTGATAAAACATACTCTAGTCATATCAGATTGGTAGTTATCATACTGTATTCCAAAATCAATCATTATAGGTTCATGTTCTTTAATGATTTTATTAGTTGGACGTCCATGTGGATATGCTGTTCGTTCACCTGTCGCAACAATTGTATCAAATGACATTTTTTGTGCCCCTGCTGAGATAGAATAATATTGTATCCATGCACTCAACTCATTTTCTGTCATTCCGGGTCTTACCTTAGATAAAACTTTAAGAAAAATTTGATCTGTTAATTCTACTACTTCTTTAAGTTTAGCAATTTCGCTTTCATCTTTTATCATTCGTAAAGATACAATCTCTTGATCTAATAAAGTAACATTTATTCCTGCATCTAATAGAGCCTGATATTCTTTAACAGATATATCTCTAGCTTCTACTCCTAAATTTTGGTATCCTTTTTTTTGAAAAATATTTATCATCATATACACATATTCAATTGCATTAGCATTTTGTTCGTGTAGCAAAATATTTAAATTTGGTTCTTTATCTTTTGCTTCTGCAAGATATCTACCATCTAAAATTAAATATTCATCTTCCCTAGTGATAAAAATTTGACATCCGCTACCTGTCATTGTTGCTAACCATTTTTTCATAGTTTTACTTTTGATCCATATTGCATCTAAGCCTTTTTGCCCTAATAATTCTCTTACTTTTGTAACTTTCTGCATCATAATCACCTTTCAATAATAAAAATAAAGGTAGGCTTACCCAGCCTACCTCCACCAACATTATTAGAAATCCAAATCTAAATCTTTCAATATTTCTTCATCTTCCTTAGAAATTGTATCTTTCTTATCTTCTTTATTTCCATAACGCCCTTCATATATTTTAAAGAATGGGTACCATACAATTATTGACAAAATAAGTTGAATTGCATTTACAACTAGTGAACGCCAATCCATATTTGTTAAATACCCTTCTAAAAATACACCTACGTAAGGTGGTGTGAAAAATGAACAACGCATCAATCCAAAATACATTGCCCAACCACCTATACTTGAAATAATGCCACCTAAGATAACAAATGGAATGAAAAATACTGGATTCAATACAATTGGGGCACCAAAAAGAATTGGTTCATTAATACCAAATAATGCAGGTATCAAAGCTACTCTACCAATTTGTTTAAGCGCTTTATTTTTGGAAAGCAAACACCAGAAGACTAATCCAAAGGTTACACCAGTTCCTGTGAAGTTTCCGAATGCAGAATCTGGTCCAGGACAATAAAAATGTGTCATTGGTAAATGTGCCTTATAATTAGCAATATTATCTGCTAAGAATTGAGTCGAAATTGGACTTGTAATTGGACTCAATACAGATGGATGGATTCCAAAGAAGAATAATAAACATTGCAAAATCTTTAAAAATGTATATGCTAAAGGATTATCCATCGATCCTACCAATGGAGCTAATAGATTTGTGAAAATCAATGGTGGTAATATGTTAAACACATTTTCACAAACTATTCTAATAATTAAAAAGAACCCAATAATAATTACTGAAATTGGAATCATTTCAAATGAACGAGATACAAAATCTGGAACTGAATCTGGCATTTTAATTGTAAAGTTCTTTTTCTTACACCATCTAAATAATTCAACTGCAATAATCGATGCAAACATAGCTGCAAATAACCCTTTAGGTCCAAGAAATGTTGTATCCACTCCTCCATCTTTAGTGTACTGTACTGTCATCATTAAAAATGAAATTAATGCCATACTAACAGAGCCTGGAACATCTTGTTTATAAGAATTTGCTAAATGATATGCAATCACAACAGTAACATAAAGTGACATTAATGCCATACCTACATTGTAGGGAATATAAATTATATCTAAGTTAGCCAAAATCCATTGCGATACAGGATTAGATTTTCCAATCATATTCGGAATTGCTTCAGGTATCAAACAAAAGCTCCCAATAATTAACAACGGAGTCATCGCAACCATTGATTTTTTCACTGCACTGAGATGAACTTGCTTATCCATTTTATTAGCAAGTGGAGTCAAATATTTCGACATAAAAGCTTCAAACTTATCAAACATATAAACAACTCCTCACTTTCTATTTTTTATCCATATCTGCCTTTCTACGCGCAATTAATACTTGCTTTAAAACTGTAGCTCCATCCATTTTTCCATAAGTTTCTTGATCTACAATAACGTATGGAATGTTGTAAGGAGCGATAATTGGTTTAATATAATCAATTTTATGCGCAATTTGTGGACCAATAACTAACGCATCACAGTTTTCGACTTCATTTTGTAAAATATCAACAGGGATAGCAATAAAATCAAAATCATCTTCATTTAATTTAGCACTCTTTTTGACAGTTTCTTTCATACTATCCATCAACATTGTGGTTGAAAAACCACCTGCACAACATAAAACGATTCTCATAGTTATTTCTCCTTTGCTTCAAAAACATTAATTAATTCTTCAATTAAATCTCTAGCTAATTGTGATGTCATATAGTGATCCTGCGCATGAACCACTAATAAATTAACTTCATTATTTTTACCTGATGCAATCTCTTCTTGAATAAGTTTGGTTTGGATTTTATGCGCCTCTAAATCAGCATCTTTAGATTCTTGTAATAATTTACGCGCTTTTTCATAGTCACCCAGCTTGACCATTTTTAAAGCTTCAAATGCTTTAGCTTTACTTTGTCCCGCAGAAGATATCATTACCATCACATTGCGTTCCATTTCATTCATATTTACACCTCCATATAGTTAATAAATTTTTCATAATCACTGCGTCTTAAAGTTCGTGCTAATAAGATTCCTAAAGAAATTAACTGATTTAAATCATTTTTATGTGTTAAAGAACAACTTCCATGACAATAGCGTAACGGAATCCCTAAAACTACAGCTAATCTTCCATCTTCGTCTAAATGCGCACTACCAGCATCTGTTCCACCTCCTTTGAACATATCCTCTTGATAATTAATTCCATTTTTCTTAGCTAATTGTTTAATATAAGACACTAACTTAAGATTAGGAGCCATTGTCTTATCATATTGAACAATCATCGGGCCATAACCTATTCTTCGATGGTTAAAATGACTTCTATCAGTCTCAGGATTATTGGCAACATCAATTGCAAAAATAATATCAGGTTTAATCAAATTGGTTGCTGTTTTAGCACCTCTAATTCCTACTTCTTCACTACTCGTTCCAACTATATAAATATCATTTTCTGTCTTTGACACTTCCTGTAAAATATTAGCAATCACATAACAGCCAGTTCTATCATCAAATGCTTTCCCTAAATAAATATCTTTATTTAATTTACGTGCCTCTGTAGCAAAACAAACCATATTTCCAATTTCAATTCCTAAATCACAAACTTCTTGGTTTGAATCTACACCAATATCCACGTACATTTCTGCAACTTTTCCCTCTGAATTACGAGAAACATTTAAAATTCCTTCTATTTTTTCTCCAGAATTAGTCGTAATTCTCACTATTTGCATCTCTTTGCTTTTATCTAATACACCTCCTACCGCAATCAAATAAATTAGTCCAGTTTCTGATATACTTCTAACTTTGAATCCAACTTCATCTAAATGAGCACAAAACATTAATTTAAGTGGATTTTTAGAGGTTCCTTTTTTATGAAAAATAATACTCCCTAATTTATCAAATAAAATTTCATCACACTTATCCTTTAAATTTTCATACAATATTTTTCTCGTTTCATATTCACAAGAAGCTATACTATCTGTATTACTTAGTTCTATTAATAAATCGTTATTCATAAAGTTCACCCTCAATTTCTTTAAAAATAATTGTTACTTCCTCTAAACTTTTAGCCTCTACCATCCTTTCAACGTATTTGGGCATATTTATTAATTTATACAAGACTTTACTTATTTCTGTATAAAATCTAACATCTCTTCGTCTTAGACAAATCATAAAAATTACCGATACTTTAGACTCACCTAAAGCGTATCCTTGGTTAATAGCTATAGAAATTACACTTTTTTTTGCATTCGTTTCTAATGGATGCGGAATGCAAATTCCATTTTGATATATTGTTGAAGCATAACTTTCTCTTTTTAATAACATATCTGAATAATCACTTTGTCCATATCCATATTTTTCTATCTCCACTGCCATTTCATGAATAATTTGTGTGTAACTTTTATCTATTCTTGAATATATCTTAAAAAATTTTTTATTGAATAAATTACTATATAAGAATTCCTTTGATTCTTTAAGCTCAACTCCAACACTCTTTGATAATTCATTTTGAACTATATTTCTTATGTGATAAAAATCTTTTTCATTTAATAGTTCTTTTATATATATAATTGGACAATCTATCTTCAAATTTAATGGCATTACTGTAAAAATAATATCCGGTGTAAATGCTTGTAATTCATCTTGTTGCAAAAAAGAAAATGTTTTAATGTTTGCTTTTTGAAATATCGATTGCAACTTTAGCTTTAGCATATAGGCACTTCCTAAACCTGATGAGCAAACAATCCCAATATTGTTGTACGTCAGTAGCTTCTCTTGCTGTTCTCGTTCTATGTGTGCTGCAAAATGCATAGCAATAAATCCTAGTTCATCGAAACTACTAGTAACTCCATACTTAGCATTCAACATCTCGCCAAATTTTATGGCTATATTAAAAATCATTGGTTCTTTGATGCTCAACTCATTTGCAACAGGATTTTGATAAGACACCTCTCGATTCAATCTATCCAACAACATTGAAACATGTAATTTCAACATTCTTTTAAAGTCTAAATCTCTATAAAATGATGTCTTGTATTTTTTATCAATATCCAATAAAAAGGCATCAATATCATTTTCAAGCATTTCTTCCCTTATGTTAAAAGGCTGCTTTACTTTTTCATATAGAATCTTCCTTAGATATACTCGATCACTTTCGCAAATTTTAAGTTGATATTTCATTTCTAATAATGCAATTATTTTTGCAGCCAGTTGGTCTATATTTTCACCAACTTCATATTCTTCAACTTCTTTATCAGATGAAAAATTCAAAGTATTAATTAACATTATTATTTTTATCACACTAATAATATTCGAAAATTCAACATAATATACATCTAATCGCTCGCTATTTATAATTTTTGCAATATCATTTTCTATATGCGTAAAATCACTTAATTTGTCTTTCAATAAGTTTTCTAATACAATATCATTTGCATTCAATGCTTTAATCAAATAATTGATAATATTATCTCTATTACCATTTATCTTTAAGCCATAATGACTTTTCTTTTCTAAAAATAAATTATTTTCTTTAGCTAATTTACCTACACCCGTCAATGTATTTTTTATTAAGGTTCTTGAAACTCGAAAATAATCTGCAATTTTTTCCATAGAAACATATGAATTGTTTAACAATATGTATGTCAAAATTAGTTTTTCTCTTTGATTTTCATAATCAAGAAAACTATTCTTATCTAAAAATTTCAGGAAATCATCAAACAATTCCTTATCAATAATTTCTAAAAAATATCCCTCACCTCTTTTAGTATGCATTTGAAAACCATGCTTAGAGGAAACATTTTTTAAATATGCAATATCACTTTGAATCGTTCTTTTAGTGACTTGATATTTTTGAGATAAATAATCAATTGATTTATAGGCATCAGTAGAGTTTAACTCAGTAACTAATAAAAACAATCTCATCTGCAAAACCTCCTCTAATATAATTCAATTATATTTTGTTAACGCTTTCCAAAAAAGATAATTATATTCACAAAAAAGTGAAAAAAAAAACATTATACATAATAAAATTTAACTTAAGATATTAAACATATCACTCATTATAATTAGCAATTTTATATATTTATATACGTTATCCCCTATATACTATCAATATAACTGAATATATAAATAAATGCTATAAATTTAAACAATCTCCATAAAAAATGAGATGCACCTTTTACACATATTTATATGTAAAAAAGTACATCTCATAAGAAAAGGTTATTTTTTTATATCTTTTTTAATTTCTTGAATATATTTATATATACTCACTTCCGACATCTTAAAAGCTTGGGCTAATTTAGTAACGGCATCTTTGAGCTCAAAAAAGCCTTTCGCATACAACCGTTCCACAATCGCTAGTTTATCTTTTTTAGCTACCAAGGTTTCTGGAAACTTATACACCCCTAAAACTTCAAAAATAGCATCTTCAATAACATTATCTGTAGAAAGATACAAGTTTTCTTGAATCTGTTGAGCGATGACCTCATCTTGTTTAGGTTGCATCACACCTTTTAATAACGCTAAGCTTTGAGTTAATGATTTTTCTAACTCTAACAGTTGTGATTGATCGGAATTAATACATAACATCCCAATTAATTGTGCTTGTTCATCTTTGATAAAAAAGCTTGAAGAATTCAAAAGCTTACCATTACTTGCTTTACTTGTGTAATGCGCCAGATAATCGGTCGTTTGATATTGTTTAGTTTGCAAAATACGCAATAAAAAATCGGTTCCAGGTGAACCTATTGTCCGCCCCGAAATACTATTTTTTATATAAACAATTTCTGCGTGATGATCATTTGTAATTTCTTGCAAAACCACTTCCGTCTGCTCGCCTAAAAAATCAGCTAAAAAATCAACTAACGCAACATAACTTTGTAATTTTGGTTGCATATAACACTCCTTAATCTAACAACCTAAGGCCTGTTTTAAATCAGCTAATAGATCCTCAAGGTCTTCAATTCCACAAGATAAACGCAATAAATTGTTTGTTACTCCTTGTTTTTGACGTTCTTCTTGCGATAAGCAAGCATGTGACATCGTTGCTGGATGCGATAAAATCGATTCCACACCACCTAGACTAACTGCTAAAATCGGAATTTGCAACTTATCAATAACTGCTTCTAAGACCGCTTGATTACTTACTTCAAATGATAAAACTGCACCACCATTGGTTGCTTGTTTCTTTTGAATAGCAGCATTAGGATGATTGGGTAAGGTTGGATAATAGACACGCTTAACATTAGGACATGTTTGCAAGAAAGCTGCAATCTGAGTTGCATTATCAATCGATTTTTCCATCCGCAATCCCATGGTCTTCATTCCCCGTAAAACAAGCCATGCTTCTTCTACTCCCAAAACTGCCCCAAAATTCTTTTGATACAACAATAACTGTTGATAGATTTCTTTATCGTTAGTTGCCGCTACACCAGCAACAACATCACTGTGTCCATTGATAAATTTCGTAACACTTTCAACTACAATATCAACGCCTAGGGCTAATGGATTTTGATATAGTGCCGTCATAAAAGTATTATCCGCTACCGTTAAAATTTGATGTTGTTTTGCTAACGCAACAACCGCCGCAATATCGGTAATCTTCAATAACGGATTAGAAGGTGTTTCTAAATAAATCATCTTCGTGTTTGGTTTGAGATGAGCTTTAATCTCGTTGATATCCGACATATCAATACAAGACACCTCTATATCATACCTTGGTAAAATATGGTTGGCAAATTGGCACGTCCCACCATAAACTTCCTTAGGCAATAACAAATGATCGCCACCTTCAAGCAACATTAAAACATTTGAAATTGCCGCCATGCCTGAAGCATAAGCTAAGGCGTAATCAGCCTTTTCCAATTTAGCAAAAGCTTCCTCTAAAGCATGAACCGTTGGATTACCAAAACGCGTATAACTATAGTCTTGCTTACTACCAATCTTTTTTTGGGCAAAAGTTGAGGTTTGATATTTTGGAATTGAAGCCGCCCCGGTTTGTGTATCTAGCACCGGATAACCGTGCAATAAAGACGTATTCACTCGCATGATATCTACTCCTCAATAAGTGCCACGACTTCAACTTCTACTTTGGCTGCCATTGGCAAAGCTCCAACTTGAAAGGCTGTCCGTGCTGGATATTGCCCTGCAAAAAAGCCTTGATAAACCTTATCAAAAGAAGCAAAATCAGCAATATCACTCAAATAAACCGTTGTTTTAACAATTTTAGCTAAACTGGAACCATTATCTTCTAAGATAGCCTTAAGATTATTCATGGCTTGTGTTGCCTGACTAGTAATATCATCCCCTGCCAATTTACCAGTCGTCGGTTCTAAACCAAGTTGCCCTGAAGTAAAAATCAAATTATCTACTCGACTAGCTGGACTATAACTTCCGATTGCCTTTGGTGCATTTTGACTTGATAATCTTTCTAACATTTTAAAAATCCCCCATTTTCTTTTCTTTTTTTGTCATCATAAATAAAATTGCCGGTAAAATAAGATAACCTATCAGCATAGCACAGATTGCATACCAATTAGCATGGGCTTTGCCAGCTGCATCAAGAATGGTAAATTGACCTACCCAATCAAACTTAATCAATAAAAAGCCTGTTAGCCCCACCGAAATGATTGGTAAGCCCACATCGGTCAACCAATTTTTAGAAACATTGTTCAAAATTGGTTCGGCATTTTTACCATAAAAGAAGCAAATTACTCCGATTGGAACGACTAAATATTGCACAAAGCGTGAAATAGAACTTAAAACAATAATACTTGTCATGTTATATTTGAAAGCCATTGGAATAACAATCGCAATCAAAGCCGTAATCATGAAGGCACGTAACGGAAAATCCCTACTGGTACGTTTAGCAAACCATTGTGGAATCTGTTTTTCATTTGCCATCGCTTCTAAAACTCGTGGTGTTAAAAATGAAGCAGCCACATTAATCCCAAACATCGAAATCAAAGCACCATACAAGACAATGTTACGAATAATCACATTATCAAAAATGGCCACTAGCGCTACAACTTCTTTAGTTTCAACAATTGCTTTAGGATCTAAGGTCATCGCTACCAAAACAATTCCAATATAGATCGCTGCGATAATTAAAATGGCCAACGGAATTGCTTTAGGTAAGTTTTTTTGTGGTTCTTGCATATCTTCTGAACCACTGGCCACACTTTCAAAACCCGTGAAAGCATAAAAAGCGGCAATCGTTGCTGTCACAAACACCGAAGTATTCATCGGTGCAATCAGGGGTTGTCCACTAGCATTTTTTAGATCATTGATATCTGCAAAATGATTTTGCCCTGTTGTTATCAACAAATATCCCCCAGCTACAATCGTTGTCACTAAGGCAAACAATTTCCCAATTGTCGATAAGTTGTTAATGAACTCAAAAACCTTTGCTCCTAGCAAATGAATCAATAACAAAACAACCATCAAGCCGATAAAACCATATGTGACTAACCAAAAATCTGTACTATCTAGCCCAAAAATTGACAACACCGTTTTAACCACGCCGGTGGCTAAAACTCCCCAAGCAATGCTTGCAGCCACAAAACGAGTAATTCCTACATAAAAGCCAACATTTTCGCCAAAAGCCGCCTTGGCATAAGCATAAGCTGCTCCACTTTTCGTTACATATTTGGCTGCTGCCGCAAATGTAATCGCTAAAACAGCGGCAAATAAAGCGGCCGTCAGATAAACCCAGGCGGTTTTAGTTCCCGCTAAGGTTACCACCGAACCAGGTGATAAAAAAATTCCTGATCCGATAATCGCATTTACCGCCAATAAAACAATCGACCAAAAACCTAATTTCTTTTTCATTGTATTCTCCCCTGCTCTGCTTTACCTACCAAGTCATCAAACAACGCTTGCATCGTATCATCAACTGCATGCATCATTTCTGGATGCCACTGAACTGCGACTAACAAATGATCTTTACTCTCTACTGCTTCAACCACATTATCTTTAGCTCTTGCGCTAACAATTAAGTTTTCTGCAACATCTTTAATAACCTGATGATGAAATGAATTAACCATCATTTCATCTGTCCTAACAATCTTTTCAAGATAAGAATCTGCAACAACATTTACCGTATGCGTAGCTTGTGTTGGATTATGACCTTGCCAATGCTTCAAACATTCTTGTGGTGCATAACTTAAATCTTGATACATGCTTCCGCCTAAAAAAGCATTGATAATTTGAAATCCTCTGCAAATTCCTAAAACTGGAATTTGTTTTTCTTGCGCTAACTCTAATAATTTAAAATCAAACAAATCCCGTTTAAGCAAGGTTTCACCCAATTTTTGTTGTGGTTCTTCTTTATAAAAATAAGGTGTAACATCATGGCCCCCAGTCATAATCAACCCATCTAAAAATTCAACTTGGTCGTGTAAAACATCAGTTTTATCATTCATTGGAATAATAAAAGGTACCCCACCTGCTTGGATTACTGCTTTAACATAATCTTCGTTGACATAACAACGTGTATATCCTGGAAACATTCCACCCTGGTCTACAATAATGCTTCCAGAAATCCCAATAATTGGCTTATACATAAGCTCCACCCCTCTTTATAATTTTTTATATCACAAATATAATATGTTATAAAATATTTTGCAAGCGTTTTTTTGAAATAATTTTCTAAAATTTTTTAGTTTATATGAAAAACACTTTACCTACCTTTGTCAAATAAGTAAAAAAACGAGGAAAGCTTAAAACTTTCCTCGTTTTTAACTACTCAAACTTAGCGACTAAAACATCACAGCCTGCATTTTGAATAACGTAAGCTGCTACAGAGCCGACAACCATTCGTTGAATGAAGTTTTTGCCCGTCGAACCTACAATTAAGAGATCATTTTGATACTCAGGTTGAAAGTCATGTACAATCACTGTTTTAGGATTACCAAAACGCAAATGTACGTGAACTTTCGCCGCATCTAGATGGTATTGCTCCACTAGTTGTGTGTTTAAATCAAACATATATTGTTCATTAGCCTGTTCTAATTCATAAACCTTAGCACCATCTAACGCAATCCCCGCTCCACCGTATTCTAACGCGTTAATATCAATAACTCGTAAAATATCCAGATGCGCTTGTGGGTTACGTTTAACAATTTCAATCGCATGTTCCAATGCGATCTGTGCTCCTTTTGAACCGTCAACAGCAACTAATATCCGTTGATAATTTGACATTATAAACACCCCATTTTTCAAGAAATCTAATCTCTTCTCTTACGTTTAATATATTCTTTTCATCGTAAAAATGCAAACATTTACCCTTTTTTACGCAATAATAGCCACCCCACTACAGCGCCTAGACTCAAACTTACTCCTAAAATCACTGCTTGAGGCCTGTTTGTTTGACCCGTTTTTGGTAATTTACCTGTTGCTTTTTTGTTAACCGTAAAATGATTATCAGGTGTCTTAGGCGGATTTTTATCACCAACTAATTGTGGTTGATCTGGTGTTGGTGTAGTTGAATCACCTTGTCCTGGATTTTGTGGTTGATTATCAGCTGGTTTTTGATACTTATTAACAATCGTATACGTCGTTGTTTGTTGATGATCTTCTGATGTCACTAAGACTTTGGTTGTTTTATCATCTAACTTAGCAACTGTTACCGCTGAATTTGCCTGTGGATCATCTTGATAAGTTACCGCTAATTCATCTGGGGTATTAACTTCAAAATTCAAATCAGCTTGTCTTGTTTTAAGCAATTCTTGTCCATTTACCTTAAGCGAAGCCAATGTAGCTGTACTATTAGCTTGTGGTTGTTGTACATAAGGATAAACTTCAACTTCTGTAAATCCGATTGATTTTCCTGGTGCCGGATTTTTTACCCAGATACGCAATTTCTTAGTTGTTACTGGTTTAATAAATCCATATGGTGTATCTCCATTTGTATAACTAACTTGCGTAATATTTGAGGCTTCTATTTTTTCCCATTTTTGGGTTGCTTCATCAAAGTATTCAAAATGAATATTTTGTGGACCTGGTAAAGTTGAACCTGCACTATCAGTAAAGTGATACAACTTCAAATTATTGATTGGATAGTCATTTTTCCACTCAAATTGAACATAAGTCTGAGCAACACTCTTATCATCTTTTAACGACCAATTAGTCCAACGTTGACTAGTATCTGTCCCATTATTAGTAACTCCATTAGTCAATGCATCTAAAGAATCACTGATTGGTGTCGTTTGCTTGTCAACTATTTTGCCATCTGTTGTTTGATAACCATTAGTTACTTTAGGTTTATCATTATCTAAACGTGCAATATTTTTTGGATTATCTGCAGGTTTAACGACACGAATACTTGCGGTTACTGGATATGTTTTACCATAAACATTAGCCGTTCCTTGAACTTTTTGAATTCCTAATTGACTAATATCTAAGGTTGGCTTTTGCCAAGTTACATTAACCGCAACACTTGGTTTGCCTGTTGCATCCACACTCTTTAATTGAGTCGGTAAAGTTAAATCTTGTTGGCTTTGCACCGCCATTGCAGAATAATTTTGCACAGTAACAAGTGGTGAAATCACATTGATAGTAATTTGCGGTTTCACGTCTGTACCTTCAATTTGTCCTTGAAGTGTAAATGATCCGACTTTACCCAATTGACTTTGATCGTATTTATCCCAAGTTACCGCCGTTTGCTTGCTTGAACCATCACTATAATTTAACGTCAGCGTTTCTGGCAAAGTTAATTGCGCATTTGGATAAAGATAGTAATTCTTAGCTAACTCATAACTCTTAATATATACTGATGTTGTTTGTGGCGGCTGTTTAGCTTGAATGCTTACTTTGGTTTTGGTTAATCCATCAGCACTAATTTCAACGTTAATTTGTCCGGCTTGTTTAGTTGCTTGTACAATAGCTAAGGCTTTACCATTAAATGCTTTGCGACTTGTGGCTTGATAACTATCTATATCAGTAGGATTTCCATTATCTACACCAACCAACTTACCTTGCCCTGTTACATTAAAATTAATCCGATTATCTGCAGCAGGTACAAAATTCCCATCTTTATCTAATACATCAACACTGACATAAGCTAAGGCACGCCCATCAGCCGTAATTTCAGTATGATCTACCGTTGCTTTGAGCTGGGTTGCTTGACTTGAAGTTTTAACTTCCTTACGTCCTACCGCATCTTTAGTAATATCATTTCCTTTTTCATCATAGATTTTTGCACTCAAAGTTCCAGCTTGCCATTTAACCTTAAAAGTTGGATATGGTTTGCCATTATCAAAGGTTTGATAGGTATAACCAGCTTTAGTGGTATGCTTTGTCGCAGTCTGCGTACCAATTTTTTGACCATTCAAATAAAGCTCAACTTTTGGTGCATCCGTATAAACATCAACTTGAACTTTACCACCCTCGTCTTTGACAATCTCATTATCATTCCAAGTTGACATTAGGTTTAAAGTATGCGAATCATGATTCCAGATACTGCGATACAAATAATACGTATCCTTTGGGAAACCAGCCGTATCTACAATTCCAAAATAAGATGACTTAGGCTTTGCCCCTTGTTGGCTCACACTACCTGTACTAATTCCATTCCAAGGCGTTGGCTCTCCAATGTAGTCAAAACCGGTCCACACAAATTCACCGGCATTCCAGTCGTTTTCAATCACATATTTCCAAGCGTCACTTGCACTATCACCCCAACCAACCACGGCAGAATCATTATCGTATTCTGACATTTGTAAGTTTTTATCATCTTTGCCATAAGTGTTGTACACGCCTCGACTATGAATGGCTGAAGCTGTTTCAGAACCATATAAAATCCAATCTGGATGTTGTTTGCGCACTTCTTCTAATTGTGCTGGCTTCTTATAGTTTTTTCCAACGACACCGTCAACCTTAGTAATTAAATCATTGATTTGATCTAGCGTCGCATTTCCTAATTGATTATCACCTAAAGTCACCGGCCGACTTTGATCAATTTGTTTAATCCAAGTAATTAAGTTATTAGCAATATTTGGATAATTAGAAGTATCACCTGTAGTTCCTTCAGTGATTTCATTACCTATTGACCACATGATTACCGATGGATCGTTTTTAGCACTATCGACCATTGCTTTTACATCAAATTCTGCCCAAGTCATATCTGGTTTGGCATTTAAAATTTGATTGTCTTGGCCGATTTTTTCATTAAAATGACTGCTATAGTCATTAACATTACCGTTTTTATAAGCTGTCCAATCATCAAAAGCTTCATCGATGACTAACATCCCATACTTGTTAGCCATTTGAATCAAAACAGGTGAAGCTGGATTATGAGTTGAGCGAATCGCATTTGCACCCATCTCTTTTAAAATCTTAACTTGACGTTCAATCGCACTTGGATTTGCCACGGCACCTAACGCACCTTGATCATGGTGCATACTTACGCCTTGTAGCTTCATCTTTTTACCATTCAAATAAAAACCAGTTTCACGATCAAATTTATAGTATCTAAATCCATAAGTGGTTGTGTACATATCAATTGGTTTTTGATCTTGCAAAATGGTCGTTTTAATCGTGTATAAATATGGATTATCTGGTTGCCATAATGTCGGTTTAGTTACCTTTAAATTTTGCGCAACCGTTGTAGTTTGCTGTTGTTCTAAGCTTTGGCTAGAACTAGTTTGACTTGCAACTACTTGATTGTTTTTATCTAATAACTCTTGTTTTACACTAAATGTTTTTGTACTTTGATCATCGTTTTGTACTTTGGTTTGTAAGTTTAATGTCACATTTTGTTGATCTTGCGCTAAATTAGGTGTTGTTGCTTGAACACCATTATAGGCAACATGTAATTTATCACTAACCGTTAGATGGACATCGCGATAAATCCCACTTCCTGAATACCAACGACTACTTGGAATTTTATTATTGGTCTTAACTGCCAATACATTTGTTGTTTTTCCGTCACATATTAAATCTTTAGTCAAATCAAAGGCAAATGGACTATAACCATTTGGATGAATCCCTAACTTTTTACCGTTTAAATAAACTTCTGTATTCATATATGCGCCATCAAATTCAAGCACAATTTGTTTATCTTGATATTTTTGCGGTAAAACAAAGCTCTTACGGTACCAT
This sequence comes from Ligilactobacillus sp. Marseille-Q7487, assembly GCF_949152225.1. Classification (NCBI taxonomy): domain Bacteria; kingdom Bacillati; phylum Bacillota; class Bacilli; order Lactobacillales; family Lactobacillaceae; genus Ligilactobacillus; species Ligilactobacillus sp. Marseille-Q7487. The sequence continues at coordinate 138,863 of NZ_CASCJC010000001.1, read as the reverse complement.
TGAATTCCTCCAGGATAAAAACCACTTTCTGCTTCGTTTGATTCACTGACTTTTTGCGAAATACTATAATCGTTTGGCAAATCAATTACTTTCCAAGCAGAATCATCTAGATTAGTATCCTGTCCTTGATCAACATCGCCTAAATGAATCTTCCAGTTATCATCAAATAAAACTGTACGCTCATTATCACCCAAAAGATTCACATCAACAGTTTCTTTAGGAGATGTTAATACATTATCACTATCCTTGGCTAGATCCATTGGTTGATAACCCTCCTCTTTTGAGGTAACGCTTTCATTTAACCCTACAGCTTTAATGCTAGCCAAGCTAGGATAAAAACTTCCTACAGTTAAGCATGCCGTCGCTACCACAGTTACAAACTTCTTATTTAGCATAAAATTTCCCCTAATTTTAAATTTCCTCATTAACATTAACATACACGAATAAAACTCAACAATAAAAACTAATATTTATTAAATATAAAAATTACCGCTGAATTAAAAAAATAGCTTGAATCATGTTTTTATAAGTAACTTTAATCTATCTAAAAATTTTGAATTTATCAAATGAAATAAGGCCCACCATTTCTAGTGAACCTCATCTCGCAATTTTAATAAGCAAAATCACTGGATTATTTTTTATCTAACCATGAATGAGCGGTCTTTTCTAAGACCGCATTTAATTCTTCAATGTTTGCCTTACCTTGTGTTTGGCACCATTCGATGGCTGCTTGTTCACCTTTAGTTGCGAATGGTTCGATACTATGACGCCAGGTTGCACGACCACATAATACTCCATTGAAGCTTGAGCCTGCTTCAGCCGCAAATAATAAGGTGTCTTGGAATAATTTTGCTGAAACCCCTGCACTCAAGAAGATAAATGGTACGTTGTTAGTTGCTTCATCTTGAGCTTTGAAGTAATCAAGCGCTTCTTGGCGGCTGTAAACTACTTCATTTTCGCCATTGAAGCCTTCCACATATTCCATGTTAACCGGCACTTCTACCTTCAACACATCAACATTGTAGCGGTCTTTGGCAAATTCTTTAACCATTTCATTAACCTTGTGTGGTTTTACTTTGGCATATTCTTTGCTCTTGGTATCTTCGATTTCTGTGTCATATGACATTAATTCCAAGAAGAATGGAATGTCTTCTGCCAAACATTCATCTCCAATGCGTTCAACAAAGGCTTGTTTGCGTTCGTTGATTTTAGCATCTTCATCCACATCATAATACAACATGAATTTAATCGCATCAGCACCGGCTTCTTTAAGACGTTTTACTGACCAATCAGCCAACAAATCAGGCATGCGTCCTGGTTCGGTCACATCATAACCTGTCTTTTCATATGCTGCTAATAAGCCACAATTTTCATGGCGAATCGCTGCTGCTGGCAAGCCATATTCTGGATCAAGTAAGATTGCAGAAGCATAAGGGGTTAATTCCCGAGAAATTACCTTTTTAAATTCAACAATATCTTCTTCATTAGCTTCTTTGTTAGCTGCTGCCGCTAACATTTTCTTTAGAGAGCCACGTTGGTCAATCGCTAAAGCTGCGATAACTCCATTTTCATTTGACATTTTCTTTAAAGCTTCAATTTTGTTTGACATATTTTCTTCCCCTATTAATCGTGATAATACCCTTCATCCCAAAGTTGTAATTCTTTTTTGAAAAAGTCTGGATTGTTGTGTTGTTTTGGATTATCTTTTTCTAAAGCTTCCATTTTCTTTAAAATTGCTTGATTTTGCTCTGTTGGCTGATAGGTGGCATCTAAAAAGGCTGCTACAATTTCTTGCGCCACATGTTGCCCAACAACAGCTCCCCCAAAGCCAATCACATTGGCATTTAGTTGTTCTTTGGCATACTTAGCAGCTAATACATCAGAAACTAAAGCTGCACGAATCCCTGTATTTTTATCTGCAGCAGTCGATATTCCCACGCCGGTTCCACACAAAACAACACCTAAATCAGCTTGTTTGTTACGAACTAAATCAGCTACTTTCAAGCCGTAAATTGGATAGTGTGTCCGTGTGTTATCATAAGTTCCTACATCAATCACTTCATGGCCTTTTTCTTTTAAAAAGTCTGAAATCTTAATTTTAACATCTGTTACAATATGATCATTTCCAAGTGCAATAATCATCACAATCCCCCATTTTTATGATAATTTTTCTAGCATATCCAATCGAATTTGATGACGTCCACCAGCATATTCGATTCCTAAATAGTTATCTACAATCGCTTGTGCTAGCTTTATCCCCACTATGCCAGCTCCTAATGCAATTGCCTTAGCTCCATTATGTTCAGTAGTCATATGCGCTGTGTTTTCTTCGGCAACATTAGCTGTAACCATACCTTGAATTTTGTTGCTTGCCATAGCTGAGCCGACACCATATTCGTCAAACATAATACCTCTGTCGGCTTGTTTACTTAGCACCGCTTCACTAACGGCTACTGCTGAATCAACAAAATCTATAGCTGGTTGTTGTGTCAAATCCAAAATCTCATAACCTTTGGATGTTAAATATTCTTTGATTTCTTCTTTTAATGCAAACCCTTTTTGATCCGCCCCTAATGCTACTTTCATAAATTCCTCCTAATTAATTCTTTGCCTCAATTACATGGGTATACTTTTGATATTTTTCAAGTATTTCTATATCTTCGATTTCATTTGTCACAAACATATCAATATCTGTTAAGTTGTAAAACTCATAAAAATCGTCTTGTTCAATCTTGAATTTATCGGCTAAAATAATTCGTTTACGTGAATTTTCTAGCGCAATTGTTTGTGCTAACCCTTCTTCTGGGTTTGCTGTCATCAAATGTTGATCGCGCAATGCATTTATCCCCACAAATGCCTGGTTAAACTTTAGTTGTTTTAACATATCAACTGTTAAGCTTCCAATAAATGCGCCTGATTTTTTACGGTAATTTCCCCCAATTAAAATCAATTCGATATCTTTATTTTTCCATGTTTTAAAAACTGGCAAACTATTAGTAACTATTCTTAAGCCCTCGGTTCTATGGACATATTGAGCTATCAGTTCAATTGTAGTTCCTGGGCCTAGATAAATCGTTGAATTCTCTTGTATCAAACTAGCTGCTTGTTTAGCAATGGCTTCTTTTTGAACAGAATGAATTTTCTTTTTTTCAATATGGGATAACTCTGTTAAAGTCGGTGCATTAATGCTTTGAGCGCCACCATGAATACGGATAATCTTTCCATCTTTGGCTAGCTCATCTAAATCACGTCGAATAGTCATATCAGAGACATTTAAAATCGTAATCAAATCATTAACCGTCACAATGCCTCGTTGATTAACTTGTTCTAAGATTGCAATTAAACGTTCTTTTTTTAACATTAAAAATCCCTTCCTTAGTCTTTACTTTAAACAAAACTAGTTTAACAAATCAAAATAAATATTGTCTATCTCAAGTAAAGAGCTATTTTTTGGCATCTTTATATGCTTTGTTACGTTTCTTCATTTCAAAAGCATACCATACAAAAATTAGCAAATAAGCTACTAAGGCTAATACCATATAAATAATCATTTGAATTTCACCTTGTGATGCATGACCAACTAAATAACCTAAGAATTTTTCAATCGGTCCTTCCATCGTTGTATGTGAAATCATTGAATGTGCATTCAACCCTTTCGGAAACGCTCCTACTTTTTGAGCAATATTTGTTACGAATGGTGCAATCAATGTACCTGACCATAAGAATAATGGCAACTCAATTGCTCCAATTACGATCATTCGAATCAATTTACCTCGTGTTACAACAAGCAAAGCAGGCGTTACCCCCATCGCAATAATCCCACCTAATGGCAATAATTTATTACCTGGTAAAATAATTGCTTCAAGTAACATGATTGGTGCCAAGATGTTTGCAGCTGCCCAAATTTCTGCACGGCCTGCAATGAAAGGCCAATCCAAACCAATGTTTAATGTACGACCTTTTAATTTCTTAGAAGCAAAATCTGTAATTCCTTGAGACAATGGTTCAACAGCCGCAATAAACCAACTACCAATTAATGAGAACAATTCCAAGCAGACCGCAGCTGTAAAGGCTAATGTGCAAATTTGTGATGGTTTTTGTCCAGCTAACAAGCCCACAAAAATTCCTAGGTAAATACCAATCGCAAATTTTGAACCCCAAAAACCAATTTTACTGTTTAACTTAGCTGCATCAAAATCATACTTATCTAGCCATGGGAAAAGCTTATCAAAAATCTTATCAAAAACCATGATAACTGGATTCATCATAAAGTTCATATGAGTTGTTGTCATCGGGTTAGAATCAGGTGCATTTAACAAATCGTTAAAGGTTGGCTTCATTAAATCAGAATTAATAATCTTTAAAATACCGATAAAGACAACCAAAAGAGTTGCTATAAATAAACTTGCACCACAAAAGATTGCAAATAATCCAACGATTGATAGATGCCAAATATCAAAAATATCAACATCTAAAGTATTTGTCTTTTTCAAAAGCAACATCACAATATTAACAATTACCATAATTAATAAGAAATAAAGTGTATATGGTGATCCCCAAGTAATTGTTGCTAGCGGTGCCCAACCAACGTCTGTCACGTTTAAAGATAAACCAGTTCGCCCAACAAAGTCAGTCATAGCTCCTGAAAAAGCAGTGGTTAAAATATTAATAATTGCACTAATACCCGTAATCGAGATCCCTAATTTAATTCCACCTTCTAATGCCTTTGAAAACTTCACCCTAAAACACAACGCTAAAAACGTTAAGACAATCGTCATTAAAGGTGCTGCTCCCATTTGAATTAATGGCTTAAGTACCCAATTCGCAAAATTAATAATTACGTCCATCTTGATAGCCCCCTACCTTCAAGTTTATCCTTTTATTATTTATTAAGTTCTTTAATAACCGCTTCCATTTGTTGGTAAACAGGTTCTGCCATAGCTGGAATACGATATAAAATTGCTCCTGCATCAACAACTGGAATCTTTACTTCAAACCCTAAATCAGTATTGGCAATTTGTGCAAAAATATCATAATGTTCCAACATTTCAGCATTGATATCTTTAATCATTACTGCATCACAACTAACTTGATAGCCTCTTTTACTTAATTCTTCTTCCAACGCGCTTTTAATTTGATGACTTGAGTTAACTCCTGCTCCGCATGCTGCTAAAATTTTAATCATTTAAAATTCCTCCTTAAAGTTTGTTTTTAAAAATTCAAATACCATTGCTTGATCTGTATATCCAAAAAATTCTTGTAATTTAGTCGGGTCTTGCGCATTAATAAAATCCATAATCTTAGCTAGAATGGCTGTTTGCGCTTGTCCATTTTTATTTAAAATCATAAATAAAAACGATACATCCAATTCTTCACTAGGATTTAACATATTTTTAAACTTAACTGGATGTACTAATTTAATCGGTACAATCTTTGTTACCTTAACAAACTCACTTTCCGTATGCGGAATTGCAATATCTGGCAATTGTGCTCCCACGGGTTTAAGTGATAAACCTGTAGGATAGTTACTTTCTCGCTCAACTAAATTATTCAAAAAATCATCTGTCACTAAATTGGCTTCCACCAATTTTTGTGCAACTTCTTCAAAAACTTTTATTTGATCTTGTTGATTGCTAATATAGATATGTTCACTAGAAAACAAACGATTACAAACACTCATAATAAATCCCCCCTTGTTAAATCACACGGTTAATTATAAGCGCTTACAAAATAATCGTCAATATTTTTTTGATATTTTTTGTTTTTTTTATTTTTTTTTTGTTTGATATTTTTTGTTAAATTTTACAACAAAAAAAGCCGCTAGCCAAACAGCTAACGACTTTAGTCGCACGGCAACTTCCTACCCTTGCAGGGGGCGATCCCCCAACTACTCTCGGCGTAATGAAGCTTAACTTCTGTGTTCGGAATGGGAACAGGTGTATCCTTCATGCCATCGTCACCGCACTATTTAAATGTTGAAAGAAATTTGTTCTCTCAAAACTAGATTCAAACACTTCAGAGAAAACTGCGTTTTGACTTTGGTTAAGTCCTCGACCGATTAGTAATGGTCCGCTCCATGCCTCACGGCACTTCCACTTCCATCCTATCTACCTGATCATCTCTCAGGGGTCTTACTTCCAAAGGAATGGGAAATCTAATCTCGAGGCGAGTTTCACACTTAGATGCTTTCAGCGTTTATCTCATCCATACATAGCTACCCAGCGATGCCCTTGGCAGAACAACTGGTACACCAGCGGTATGTCCATCCCGGTCCTCTCGTACTAAGGACAGATCCTCTCAAATTTCCTACGCCCGCGACGGATAGGGACCGAACTGTCTCACGACGTTCTGAACCCAGCTCGC
>NZ_CASCJC010000001.1:0-127500 GCF_949152225.1 Ligilactobacillus sp. Marseille-Q7487 | reverse complement strand
AACCTTAGGATTTTTAGAAGAAAACGTATATGTCCCATTTTTCTTGGTTTGAATTGCATAACGTGGAATCCACTTTCCTCCTAATAAGACAGATGCAATCACCAAATCCACTTCTTCCCATGGAATCTGCACGAATTTGCGTGGATCACGGTCATTATAAAATTCAAAACCCCGATCCCCTATCATTATCTTACCGTAATCAGTCAAACCTAAATAAGACGTTGCGTCCATCACTAAATCGACTTTTGTATTAAGCGATTCTACCATTTTCTTTCCTCCATTTCACAACAAATTTCAATTCCATCATATCATAAAAGCAGCCCCATCCCAACGGATAGAACTGCTTTTGTTAAGATTGTTCCAAATATTAAAGTAAGTGAATTACGTGACCCACAATACCTACAACGAACAATGCGAGAATGATTACGATTGGAGATACTTTCTTCTTAAGCAACCACATGCAAAGAAGTGTCAAGAGTAAACCAGCCAAACCTGGAATTAATTGATCCAAGTTGTTTTGCAATGTTGTAACTTTAATATCAGACAATGCCAAACCATTTGCTTGTTGTTCTAACGCAGAACGAATACCAGCTGTACCTTTTGGTAATTTATCCCAGTTGATGAATGCACCATCACTCAAGGTTGTCTTGGAAACAACTGGGGTGAACTTGATAGATACCCAACGTTGAATCAACGCACCTAACACGAACATCCCCATCAAAGATGCTCCACGAGTAACTTGTTGCAATAAACCACCAGATAAGTCTTCTGTAATCTTAGAACCAGCTTTGTAGCCAAATTCTTGTGTATACCACATGAAGGCCCAACGAATAATATTCCAGCAAACAAAGAATAAAATTGGTCCTAAAATGCTACCACCTAAAGCCAAAGATGCACCCAAAGCACCAAGCATTGGACGAACAGTATACCAGAACACTGGATCACCAACACCGGCCAAAGGTCCCATCATACCAACTTTAACCCCTTGGATAGCAACGTCGTCAACTTCAGCACCGTTGGCACGTTCTTCTTCCAAAGCTAAAGTAACACCGATAACTGGTGATGCTAAATATGGGTGAGTGTTAAAGAATTCCAAGTGACGCTTGTAAGCTGCGGCACGATCTTCTTTTGATTTATATAACTTATTTAAAGCTGGCATTAATGCAAAGCACCAACCACCATTTTGCATACGTTCGTAGTTCCAAGAACCTTGAAGGAAGGTAGAACGCCATGCAACAGATAAACGATCTTTTTTAGTTAAAGTAATTTTCTTTTCTGTCATTTTTGTTTCCTCCTTCAATCCTAGTAATCATTTAAAATATCGCCAAGTGGATCACCTGTATTGGAGTTACCACCATTTCCGTTGCCAGAACCACCCTTGCTTAATTCAAGGTAGATTAAAGCTAAGGAAACCCCGATAGCACCGATAGCAATCAATGTTAAATCAGAGATAGCTGCGATAGCAAAACCAATGATGAAGAATGGCCATACTTCACGTGTTGCCATCATGTTGATAACTAAAGCATAACCAACGGCAACAACCATGCCACCACCGATAGCCATACCATCGTTTAACCAAGCTGGCATTGATTCTAGGAAATGACGAACTGCAGAAGCAGGAATAAAGATCAAGCAAGCAGCAGGAATTGCAATACGTAAACCTTGCATACAAATAGCTAAGATTTGCCAAATTTCAATCTTGCGGTAGTTACCTTCTTCAGCTGCTTTATCCATAATATGCACAATTGGCACAGCCAATGTACGCACAACCATTGTTAAGAACAAACCAGCAACAGCCAATGGGATTGCAATAGCGATTGCTGCGTTAACACCTTTAACACCTTGACCACCTAAAACCAAAATAATAGCGGAAGCAACAGATGCCAAAGCTGCATCGGGCGCTACAGCAGCACCGATATTTGCCCAACCCATTGCGATCATTTGTAACGAACCACCTAAAACGATACCGGCTTCTAAGTTACCTGTAACTAAACCGATTAATGTACATGCCACAAGCGGTTGATGGAATTGGAATTCATCCAAAATACCTTCCATACCCGCAAGAAAGGCAATAATTACTACTAAAATCATTGATATAGCAGACATGTTTTATCCTCCTATCTTTTTTAAAAACACTAGTTCAACTCTTTACGAGCTTTTTCAAGAATATCATCCATGTTATCTCTAGAATCTGCAGGAACTTTACGAACATCGAATTTGATACCCATCTTCTTTAATTCGTCATAAGTTGCCACATCATCTTTACCTAAGGAAAGAACCTTGTTAACAGCCACTTTACCTACAGAGTGTGCCATAGAGCCAACGTTTAATTCCTTGATATCAACGCCACCTTTGATTGCTTCTAAGGCATCTTGTGGTGTTTCAAATAACAAGAGAGCTTTAGTGTTACCAAAACGAGGATCTTTTGCAACTTCAATCATCTTCTTGATTGGCACAACGTTAGCCTTTACTCCTGGAGGAGCAGCTTCTGTAATTAAGCTCTTACGTAAATTGTCTTTTGCAACTCCATCAGAAACAACAATGATACGATCTGGTTGAGTTGTCTTAGTCCATGCTGTTGCAACTTGACCGTGTAATAAACGAGAATCGATACGTGCTAAAACGTATTTAATCTTGCCATCACCAAGTACTGTTCCAGGAGGAATTGCTCCTGTAGGTTGTGCTGGTTTTTCAGCAGCTTTTGGTGCTTCTTTTGGTTGTAAGGATTCTGGTTTAATCTTTACGCCATCCTTACCTGTTTCGATAATGTGTGCAGCAATTTCTTGCGCAGAGTTCATCGAAAAACGTGATGCATATGCTTCGATGACCATTGGCAAGTTCATGCCGGCCACAATTGCCCATTTATCTTTATGAGCTTCAAACAAATTATTTGCTTGGTTAAATGGTGTACCGCCCCATAAATCAACTAAGAATAACACTTCTTCTTGATCGTCAAATGAAGCGATTGCCTTTTCCATTTTAGCCCGAACATCGTCTGGGCCTTCACTTGGCATCAAGGTAACTGCTTGAACATTTTCTTGTTTACCAAAAATCATTTCGCCTGATTGGAAAATGCCTTCAGCAAAGCCACCATGACTTGCTAGGATAATACCTACCATTATGTTGTCCTCCTTAAAAATGTATTTAGAAACTCCTAAAACAAACTGTCAACTTTTGTCAACTCAAGACAATCAGCTAACCAGCCCTTTTTCAACTAAAACCCGCCATAAATCTTTTGACGAATCATTTGAAACTTTACGCATATCCAGCGCAATTCCGTGTTGATGCATCCATTTAAATGCAACTACATCTTCTGCGTTGACCGAGATGGCATCAGAAACCATCTTGCGCGAACTGTTAAAACTAATTGCACCCACGTTAACCATTTCGACTTTGATTCCACCTTTGATTAAAGTCAAAGCATCAATCGGATCTTCGACTAAAATCAATACGCGCATTCCATAGAAACGTGCATCTCTATAGATTCTAAGCATCTTATCTAAGGTGATAACATGCACCTTAACACCAGGTGGTCTAGCCTGTAAAATCAATGTTTTACGAATGTTATCATGAGCTACTCGATTAGAGACGACCAAAATGCGATCAACTTTCAAAACTTTTGCCCAATTGGTAGCTACTTGTCCATGAAGCAAACGACTATCAATTCTCATTAGTTTGACATCAATCGTCATATTCATCACCTAAATCTTTCAAAAACAACCTCATCAACAAAAGTTGCACCTACTCAAACCAAAAAATCTATGCAGCTTACACAAAAAAACATAATAAAAAAATTAGTTCAGCAAGTAAAACCTGCAGCTGGTCAAAAATCTTCCAGTCTGAGAAGTTTCCTTACACTCTTTATATAGCAAGTTGCGTGCCAACTTTTCTGTATCACACATAATCAGCGTTAAATCAACCTAAAAATTAACTAAAAAAACCTCATGATACACTTATTTTGTGTATCACGAGGTTTTGTATCAATTTTCTGTTGCTTGTGTATCAAAAATCCGCACAATATAATACACTTCACTTAAAGGTAACTCAACATTAAGTGCATCTTTCAAGATTTCATTGGCTTGTAACACAACTTTAGCCAAGTTTTGGTCTTCTAAACTCGCTAACTCCTCACTGGTTGCCGTAATTGGTGTGTGTGTCAAATACCTTTCGATTGCTCCTGCCAAATGCATGATTAGACTGATTCTTAAAGGAGCCGTCATCAAAATTTCTGTACGGCGCTCAATAAAGTCACAGTAGTTCCATAAAATCTTGATAACCTTTTTAGGATTGATGAAGGTAAAATACTGTTCTAGATATTGACACACATCTTGTTCGCTTAGTGTAGCAAGTTGTGTATCTTGTGTATCAACAAATAGCGTATTACTATCCATTTCTTCTAGTAGTTCAACAAACTGTTGACCTCCACCTTGCAAAAGATTTTCTAATGAAATAAACGGTGCATCGATTTGCGGATTAACAATACCTGTTGTTGCAACGATATAATGCTCTTTTTGAATCTGCGCAATCGTTTGTTGCATATTAACCACGGAAATTGGAATCACTTCGATATCGTCTAATAAATTATCGATTAAGATTTCATCAAGCATCTCTTTGATTCTTTTGGCGGTTCCTTCACCCGTAGAGCAAATTGCAATAATCGCCTTGGGTTTATTAGCATTTGAAATTTTAACTTCTGTTTCTTTTCGATCCTCATTATGGCCAAATGGACGCGAATAACCACTAAACTCTGATAATTCATGGTAAACAGAATTTAAAGTACTATCTATCATTGATGTTTTACGCGCCGCTTCTAATACCATAGCAGTCGTCACCATATCAATTGTCTTGACCTCAATTCCAGTCATTTCGGTAAGTTTAGCACTAAACGTCCCTAAAGAGCCCATATCAACCAAAAGTAAAACACCATTACCACGGTCAATTTTTTTGACCTTTGTGGCAATCTCATTTAAAGCAGTTAGTGGACTGATCTCTAATGACATATCAAATGAAGTCAAATTATCAACATCTAAAAGTTGCTTAACCACTTGAACCATTGAAAATGCAGTACTATTACCATGAGCGGCAACCACAATTCCAACTTTACCATTTTTAGGAGCTGCCTTAAGCGAAACCAATAGGATTGCCAGATAATACGTTTCTGAATCAGGTACCGGAAACTTATAATGCGCTTCTAAAATTGCTTTAACTTGCTTAGCTAAGGCAAATTCATTTGGATAATCTTGAACCATCGAAACGATATTTTCCGCCACATCGCGCAATGGTTGGCCTGATTGCACACGTTTAATAAATGAACTGATATGCAAACTCATGGCATATAAGAAATTACCATTGATGTTGTAGTTTTTTTGCTTGAGAACTTTTTCAATTTCATTAGTCACATCCACAATTTCTTGATCGACAATTTCATTGAAATTTGTTTCGGTTTTTTGTAAGCCAACATTACGATAAAACGACTTTAGATGAACATTGATGTCCGTCATAATAAAGTTGTTAATTGCAGCTTGATCTAAACCTTCATCTTGCAAGACAGCTGCTTTTTTACCGATTAATTCATATAAGTTATATGGTAGTTCATAATTATCAGTATCGTTAAGATTATTAGTCGAATCATCTGGACGAATAACAAGTAATGGTTCCAATAACCTAGCAAGCTTGCCTTGTTCAACACGATCAGAGGCTAAACGCGACAACCCTTCTTTTATTTGGGGAGGTAATTGTTCAAATTGGATCGTAATATCATTTTCATCTTGCATACTTCCTAAAAAACCTTGTGCACAAACGAGCTGTACATTTGATTTTAACTGCCCAACGTTTCCAAACGTCACACTACCTAACAAGGCTTGTACCACATCTTCATTTAAGGTGATATTTTTTTGAATTCGATTGGCTTCAATTGTCAATAGGCGTTTCAACAACTGCAAACGTTCACGTGTCGTTCTTTGTTGGAAAGATGGCATTTGAATGACAATTGGAATCCGCCGAACAAAAGTCTTAAGTAAGGCACTTTCCGGATCTTCGGTTGTTGCGCATACCAAACGTACATTGGCTTTGCTTTGCTTTCCTGTCTCACCTAAACGACTATATGTGCCATGATCCATAAAATAAAAAATCATTTCTTGTCCTTCTGGGGGTAGACGATGAACTTCATCTAAAAACAGCATCCCTCCGTCAGCCTCTTGGATCAAACCATCTTTATCTTCGTTAGCTCCAGTAAAGGCTCCTTTGACATAACCAAACAAATGCGACATCAACAGTTGTGGATTATGTGCATAATCAGCACAATTAAAAACCGTGATGCCTTGTTTTTGTAAAATTCCCTTATCGTAGGCGAAATGATACATCGCATTAGCAAAAAATGTCTTCCCTGAACCAGTCGGCCCTGTAATCAAAACATTTAACCCATTTGGCGGGTATAGCAGTGCGGCTTTGGCTTGTTCTATTTGATTTTTTAGACTATCCTTACGCCCAATCAAGCGGTCAAAAACGTCATCGCTGAGTGGAACGGACACATCAACATCTGGCTTATTTACAATTTGTGGTGCTTGTGGTCTTGCATGCGCCAAGCAATACCTAACAGGGCGCCCGTTAAGCTTACTTAACTTTCCTTCACGCACCAAAACATTAAGTTCTTTGCTAACATTTGTACGCAAAATTCCTAAATCATCGACTACTGTTGCCGTTGTTAAGCCTTCGCTTGCTTGTGGATGATTCTTAAAGTACTCCCAAATTTTTTCTTTACGATTCATCACCAAAGCCTCCTAAACTAAATTCGCTTTAATTTTACCATATTTAACACCAGATATCTGCCATCGGGTGGCTTGCACTTAGTCAACACAACCTATATAGTTATTGTAAACAACTGAGAATACTCAACAAATGAAGGATTTTTTTTATGACACAACTCGATTATCAAAGCCAAGATACTTGGAAAGCTGATACTTCTTGGCAATCGCCAATTGATTTAAATTTAAAAACACTGATACCACAAAAATTAACACAGCAACCACTAGCCATAACATTTCCCTCAAAACAAGATATTAATGAGCAACCTAGTGCATCTGGTATGCAATTTTTGGCTACAGGAGAATTAAAATTCAAAGGCCAAACCTATCAACTACAACGTTTCCATTTCCATGATGGTAGCGAGCATCTCTTTGATGGTCAACGTCTTAGCTGTGAGTTGCATTTTGTCTTTAGTGGTCCAAACAAAGAAACCTTAGTTTTGGCCGTCTTATGTGCGCTTAATCCGACTAAAACCAACCGACAAATCGCCGATATTTTTGCGGGAAAATGCAATGACCAAGAGCTTGCAAATCTAATTCCAACTAAACTTGCCTATGTCACATACACAGGAACATTGACGACTCCACCACTCAAAAGTGATGTCACTTGGGTTGTCTTGACCACTGCGCTTGAAATTTCTCCTGTGTCTGCAGCTGCTATCAAAAACGCATTTGCCAATAATCATCGTCAGGTACAACCACTTAACAAACGCCCCATCAACTGGTTTTGTTAAAAAGGTTTTTCTAAGACGAATCTATTAAAAAGTGCTAAAATTAAGAAAATACCTAATGTAAGGTGGGATAGACATGACAGTAGCGCCAACAATCGAAATTACACGTAAAGACAAACGTTCGCGTCTATTAGAGATCGTTCATGTCATTCGCGAACATGATATGATCAAAAACTTCTTGAAACAAAAAAATCCTAAAGAGATTCGTTTAGGTCTCCAAGAGCTTGGTCCAACTTTTATTAAGGCTGGCCAATTATTGTCGACACGTCCTGATTTAGTCTCACCTGAATACATTAAAGAACTACGCAAACTGCAAGATAACGTTCAAATCGACTCATTTGAAACTATTGCGCAAATTTTTTTAGAACAAACCGGCAAAAGTATAGCTGAAACATTTGCTAGCTTCGAAAAACAACCGTTTGCTTCTGGGTCAATTGGACAAACACACAAGGCAACTCTTAAGGACAACACTCCTGTCGTCGTCAAGATTCAACATCCTAAAGTTGAAGAACTTGTCAATACAGATTTATCCTTGTTTCGCCAAGCAATTCATATTTTAAAGTTTGCACCAGATATCAGTGTCATCAATCCCAAAGAAATCTTAAACGAGATCCAAACCGCCTTATTAAACGAAATCGACACTCAAGTTGAAATGCAAAACGGTGAAGAGTTTTATCAATTAAACAATGCAACTAGTATCATTGAAGTACCTAAGGTTTACCGCGAATATTCTGCGCCTAAAGTCTTAGTTAATTCATTGATGCCTGGAAAAAGTATTCAAGTACTAGTTAATCAAAAATTGAGTGATGATCCTAAAAAAGCTGCTCAACAAAAGAAATTACGCCGTTTCATCGGTGAAGTTTTAGTCCAAAACTTTATCAAGCAAGTTTTTACAGATAACTTTTTTCACGCCGATCCGCATCCGGGCAATATTTTATTTTATGAACTACCACAAAATTCAACCAAATTGCCCCGTTATCAAACGACGCATCAATTTCAAAAAACACTGGGTTCTACCGATATAGATATCGCAACGCAAAAGAAATTACCTGCTTGTCGCCTTGTTTACCTAGACTTTGGCATGATGGGACATTTGACACCTAATCTTGTCGATGGCATTACTAACATCATCTTGGCTCTAAACACCAAAGATACCCGTTTAATCGGTCAAGCCATCTTAGCCGTTTGCAATCGCACCGGTAAAGTTGATGAAGAAGACTTTTATGAAGAGCTAGGAGTCTTTTTGCAACCTTATATGCAAATGGGGCTAGGACAAATCGATCTAGCAGATATGTTGTTTAGTATTTTGTCATTATGTCGCAATAATAACTTACAAGCCAAATCCGAAGTCACATTACTCGTTAAGGCATTTGCTTCTTTAGAAGGATTAGTTGCACAACTTGATCCTGATTTAGCAATGATGGATGTCGTCAGACCCTTTGCACGTGATTATTTAAAAAAGAAACTTAACCTAAGAAATGAGTTGGAAGATCACGCCTTACTAATGGCACAGGCTATCAAGGCCACACCACAAATTCCTATCAAAGTTGAACGCCTATTAGATATCTTTATGCAAGGCCAAGGGCGCATCAACTTTAAGTTTAAAGAACAAGATCGCTTCTTTGATCGTGTTGATCAGCTTGTTAATCGCATCGTCATCTCGATTATTTTAGCAGCACTCATCTTAGGTTCTTCTATGCTTGTAATGGGCGGACAACAACACCCTGCTATCTATAATTTAGGTGTTTGCGGCTATATTATTTCCTTTGTCTTGATTTTATTTTTAGTGATTACAACCTTGCATAATCACTATAAAAATAAGCAGTAAAAAATCAGCTTTTTTTGATGCTTTTTAGTTGCATCTATTGAAAAAAAGACTATGATAAAGGTGTAAAGTAAATTACTGATTATTTTGAGAAAGGAAGTCTTAATTATGGCTAATGAATTATCTAATCGTTTCAATGACTTATTAAATACTGGTGATGATTTGTTTAGAACCTTCACTCGTCCCCTAACTAATATGACCGATGCATTCAAAGAATTACGTAGTGATATTAAAGAAACTGACGTAGATTATGTTGTTGCGATCGATGTTCCAGGGATCGATAAAAAAGACATCACCATCGATTTTAAAGACAATATTTTGACTGTCAGCGCTAAACGTGATTCATTTAGCGATAGAAGTGATTCTCAAGGAAATATCTTGGCTAGCGAAAGAAGTTATGGTCGTTATACTCGACAATATAGCTTTTTAAATGTTGATCGCGAAAAAATTTCGGCCAAATGTGAAAATGGTGAATTAATCATCACGTTGCCAAAGACAGCCGAAGAAATCAGTAACTCACGGCGAATCGAAATTGACTAGACTTCATTTAAATGCTCCTTGACTACCCGTTTTTAACGGGTAGTTTTTTATTACAAACACCAATAAACCACCAAAGAAAACGCTTGCATTTTTAGCTTAGATGTGTTATAAATTAGGTGTAAGGAATTAACAATTCCACATCAAATTAAGTCCTAAATCATGGGGCTTAATTTGCGAACCAAATGTAATTTAGTTGTAGTTGATAACTTTTGATTTGAAAGAAAGAAGGTGTCGGAGCCAACAACTTAAGTGGAAGTACCCTAGATTGTCGTTTCAGATGCTTAGGTTTTACCATAAGGGGATGTCGGAGCCAACTTGAAAAGTTTTTTCAAATTAATTTAGTTTATTTTGGGATACACCTCCAAAAAAACTAAAACTAATTGCAATTAGTTAAAATTTAACCGAGTGCTTCTTAGAAAGCGGGTTATTTTAAAGGATGTGGAAACAAGATTAATTTTCCTAAAAAATTAGATAATATGACCCAGGTCTCATAATGTAAGAAGATCTTAGGAGTAGACACGTGAACCTCCAAGATGATATGTAAGAGTATTTGCGAGCCTGGGTTATTTTTTGTGTTTTTTACAAAATATCAATTCTCAAGCCTTAATAAAAGGTATATCATTATACTTAGATTAAAGCTAAAGGATGTGGCATACATGAAAATTGGTTTTATTGGAACCGGTGTGATGGGAGCAGCCATCTGCCAAAATTTACTTAAAGCAGGTCATCAACTAACTGTTTATAATCGGACTAAAAGCAAGACTCAAAGTTTAGTTGAAAATGGTGCAACTTGGGCAGATAGTCCTAAAAAAGTCGCTCAACAAGCTGATCTTGTTTTTTCAATGGTCGGCTATCCAAAAGATGTTGAAGAAATCTATCTCGGTGAAGACGGTATTTTTGCAGGCTTAAGTGCTGGAAAAATCGCTGTAGATATGACAACTAGCCAACCAAGTCTAGCCGCTAAACTTTTTGAAATTGGCACAAGTAAAGGATTTAAAATCCTCGATGCTCCCGTTTCAGGTGGAGATGTCGGCGCTAAAAACGCTACTTTAACGATTATGGTCGGAGGAGATAAAGAAGTTTACGAAGAACTTTT
This sequence comes from Ligilactobacillus sp. Marseille-Q7487, assembly GCF_949152225.1. Lineage (NCBI taxonomy): Bacteria > Bacillati > Bacillota > Bacilli > Lactobacillales > Lactobacillaceae > Ligilactobacillus > Ligilactobacillus sp. Marseille-Q7487. The sequence goes on along the minus strand of NZ_CASCJC010000001.1, from coordinate 116,505 downwards.
ACCAATTTTCAAACAAATCGGCAAGAGTACTAATTACTTTGGTCCAGCTGGCTGTGGTCAACATACCAAGATGGCCAACCAAATCATGATTGCAGGTACCATGACGGGCTTAACCGAAATGTTACTCTACGCTAAAAATGCAAATCTAGATGTTACCAAAGTTTTAGAAACTGTCGGTGCCGGTAGCGCTGGTAACTGGAGTTTGACTAACTACGGCCCACGTATCCTGGCTGGTGATTACACTCCTGGCTTTTTTGCTAAACATTTCTTAAAAGATTTACGCATCGCCTTACAAGAAGCTGAAAAAATGCAACTTGATTTACCTGCAACCAAGGAAGCTGCACGTCTCTACAAAGTAATGGTCGATGTCTGCCAATTAGGTGATCAAGGAACACAAGGTTTAATCAATAGTTATCACAAATAATTATAAAAATAGCCCTAAGATAACGGTAAACCGTTATTTTAGGGCTATTTTTTAAAATCTCTTCACTAATTATTTAACACATTTGAAAGTAATACGACGTTGTAATTGATCTAATAAGAATAATTCATGCTCAACCACATGCCCTACTACATTGCGTTTACCATCATTTGGCATATCAACTAAGGCAATTTGAACTTCATTTTTGTATTGACCATAAGCTTCATTTAAGATCATAATATCGCCACGTTTGATTGTAACATCATTATGATGAGCTGGCATTGGTTCATCCTTGTAAGTTACACGACTAAATGAATCCCGTACAAAGTAATCAGATGAATCACCACGATAAGTGTGAATTTGTTCTAAAACAATCTTAGTTTCAAGTTCTGTCACATCATCTACTAATTGCACTTGAATTGTTGGATGTGGTTCAAAGAATACTTCAGCCACAGCTGCCAATTCTTCATCAGTTGCATAAGCATTACCAATCAAGATGTCATCAATTAAATCGGTAGCTAACATTCGACGTACTTGAGTTGCAATTGGTAAGTCACGATCTGCTTCTAATGTTGGCAAGCCTTCTTGCACTGGCCATGGTCCCATCTTAGCATCTGGTGAAGTCACAAATGCTGCCGTATTAATATTGAAATGACGATATTTTTGCGAACATTCGATAAAGAAATCTTCGCCTAAAGCTGTATAGCGTTGTGGATAGAAGTTATGGCAACCCCATAATTTATCGGTCTTTGGATGATATGACATAATATTATCCAAGTAATTTGTCCCAGCGCTCATATTAATTTCAATCACCAAACCATATTGGTTGCGAGTCATACGTGCTTCTTCTGCTCCAGTAAAACCTACATCTAAGCGTAAACCATATACGCCTAAATTTTTAAAGAAGATTAAATCATCATAGTCAATCTTTAATTTGTCAAATAATCCAGGGTTAACGTCGATCACTGTCTTAAAGCCTAATTGATTACCATATTCAATAATTTGGCGATATTTGTCGACATCACTATCATCGTTAATTTCTAATAATGACGTAAAAATTCGTGTATAACCTAACTTATGTGCTTTTTGTAAATAAAGTTTATCTTGTTCAAAATCTGATTGCGATGGATAAATAGAAATTCCTAACGTTTTTGTTTGCATCGTCTTTAGTTCCCTTCCTAGTTCTTAGCTTGTTTTAAAACGGTTACTTTACTACCTTAATGATAATAGGTCTATACCTTTTTGTAAAGTAATATTTACCTAGAAAAAACTCTAATCAGATACTTATTTTTATGCGCTAAAATCCTTAATTACTTTGCGGTATAATACCCAACCAATCACAAATGTCACTGCATCAGCCACTGGTTGCGCCCAAATAATGCCATGATAACCTACACTGTTAGCTAAAATTACCATACAAGGAGCATATACGACCCCTTGGCGCGCTAATGCCATGATTAAAGCGCTCCATGCTTTGCCTGCCGATTGAAAAACCGTCGTAAAAACTAAAATAGCTCCAACAAACGGCGCAGTCAAAAGCGTAGCCCGTAACATATATGTTCCTTGCTCTATAATCTTTGTATCTGTCATAAAAATTTTGACTAAAACAGGTGCTAACACCATCAAGATTACCGCTAACACTAAGGAATAAACAACTTCTACCAAAAAGTCAAAACGCATAATTTCTTTGAAACGTTCCTTGTTTTTAGCTCCATAATTATAACCAATTAATGGTTGTGCCCCAAATGCAAAACCAACCATCACCAAGATAACAATCATATAAATTTTAGCAACAATCCCATTAGCAGCAACCGCACTTGCTCCATATTTAGAAAGATGGTTGTTTAATAACGCAACACCAAAGCTTTGCATTAAATTAGTCAACGAAGCTGGAATTCCGATCACTAAAACTAGTTTCAAATTATGCAAGTTAATTTGACAATCACGCAACTTAAGTGACAATATCTTGCAATCTTTATTCATATAATAAAAGAGTATCCCACAATTTACCGCATAGCCTAAAACATTAGCCAACGCAATTCCTTTTGCGCCCATATCAAAAACAAATAAGAATAACGGATCTAAGATGATTGTCAAAATCGTCCCAGATAAAGTAGCAATCATCGATTTAACCGCTAAACCCTCGGTACGAATGATGTTTCCTGGCACTAACGATACAATAATAAAAACACTGCCTCCTACCAAGATTCGATAAAAATCAGCAGCATATTGATAGGTTTGGGGAGTCGCACCCAAAAGGTTTAAGATTGGGCGTTCAAAAATTAACATTATCGCTGTTAAAAGTAAGCTAAAAGCAATCGTAATATACAATGAAAAACTGCTAATTTTTGCGCTGAGGGCATACTTTTTTTCGCCTAGCAACCGCGAAATCACAGCACTACCACCTAATCCAAAAATGTCTCCAATTGCTAGCATAAATGAAAACAATGGTGTACCCAATGCAACACCGGCAACTAAAGCCGTATTACCGGTCTTTGCAACAAAAAATGTATCGGCTAAATTATATACCATGCTAGCAAACATTCCTAAAACTACCGGCAAAGCCAATTGAAAATAGACTTTTTTAACCGGAGCCTTTGCAAAAAGTTCATCCACAAGTTCGTCCTCCTTTTTAAAAATCATTTTATAATGTAGCATATTTCAAACCTGTTTTGTAAGAACTTTTTTCAAAATTAGCAATCGTTTCACGTGAAACAGCTTTTAATTTGGTAAAAAAGAACAATTCAGAGTACAATTAAGCTAGAAATACTCTTAAGGTGGTGATTTAAATGGCTAATCTTTTTGACTATTTGACTTGGCGTGGTGATTTAACCTTTGCACAAGCACCTTTAAATGAGGTCGATTGTTTGATTTTCAGTCGTTTCAGCTATCTACAACTGGATAACATTGTACCTACAAGTTTTACGGACACGCTCACTTTAGAAAAATGTTGGCAAAAATATCAAGCACAAAAAACCACTCCTTACCTACAACAAGCAACCGATGAAGCACTCTTAGAAACATTAGCTAAGTGCCAACGCTTTAAGAACATTGAATTATGCGGTTTTCGTAACGATATCAATGCACAAGCTGAAAAACAGTTTGCTTGCCTGACCTTTAAGTTCTTAGGGGGTAATCTTATCGCTTATCGTGGCACCGACGATACGTTAGTCGGCTTAAAAGAAGACTTCAACATGAGTTTTATGCAAACTGTTCCTTGCCAAAGTGCAGGTCTTAACTACTTTAAAGATGCTGCTAAAGCTTTAGATGGACCATTTTATCTAGCTGGACACTCCAAAGGTGGAAACATCGCCTTATTTGTAGCCTTATTTTGTCCAGATAAACTCATTGAACGCCTCAAACATGTTTATAGTTTTGACGGGCCTGGATTTGCCATTAATACACTTGAAAGAGCTGATATTAAACGTATCAAGCCCTTAATCTCAGCTTATGTGCCACAATCTTCTATCATTGGAATGTTACTTGGTCATGTCGAAGATTATACGGTTGTCCACAGCCAACAAACCAGCATCTTACAACACGATTTATATAGCTGGGACATCGCTGCACCACATAGTTTTGTCTGTGAAAAAAATGTCGATGCTAGCAGTGTTTTCATCGAGCAAACCCTTAAAGATTGGCTTAACGAAATTTCAAATGAAAAACGTCAAGAATTCATTTCCGTTGTCTTTGACGTCTTAAATGCCACTCAAATCACACGCATGCAAGAGCTGACCGCTGATCGTTTCTCTAAAATCACCACGGTCGTCTCTGAGTTAACACAACTTGATAAAAAGCAACGTGCTCTTGTCTTAAGTCTAGCTAAATCTTTGCTTCAAACTGGCATCAAGAATCGCTCGGTTTTAAAAGACAATTAACCAAAAAAAGGTTCATCCTAAGTTTTATCTTAGTATGAACCTTTTTTATATTTATTTAATACTTGCTGCCATTGGAATCAAGGCGTTATAATCTTTACCTTCTAACGTGTAAACGACATTACCTTTCATCCACTTTAAAGTGGTATGATCGGCAACTAAATCCACCGTCAAACTAGCTTGATCATCTGGTATCGGTAACATATATTGTTCCAATAATTTAACAACCGCTTGTCCAGTTGGAATTGTGTTTTGCCCATTATAAGCCGAAGCGTGTACATATAACGACCAGTTACCTTCGCGCCACTGCAAGTAACTTTGACCTGCTCCTGAATCGAGTGTACCTTCGATTTGATAACCTAAGTCAACAGCTGGCAAGTGTGTTGCTTGGTTTTGATCATAGATTTGAATCGCTTGACGTGCCTCATCTTTAGAAGCATAGGTACTTTTAATCAAAGTAGCGTATGGAACGTGTGTCTTTAACGCTTCATCATTAAACGGATAAGCATTATAGCCTAAACTGTAATAAATACTATAGTCATTTTCATTTCCAATATATCTAACGTTAACTTTATCGTGATTATAGCCTAAGCCATCGACTTGTGGCAAAGGAATTTGTCCAAGATTTTGACGTAAACTTTGATTGAGTTGTTCAAGACGCGATAACTGCTCAGTTGTACCAGTCGTTGAGTTATCTTGAGAAGAATTTACATCGTCTTTTTTATCATCTTTTGAACTAGTGCTCTTATCTTTATTCTTATCTTTATCCTTTTTGGCTGACGTTTGACTACTCTTTTCAACATCGGAATTTTTAGGCTCCGCGTTTTTAGAGCTACACCCTACTAACAAAATGGCCAAGAGACTAAGCATCAATATATTCGACTTCTTCATCAGAAATCACCCCTTAACTTTGGTACTTTACTCAATTTAAGTATACTATTTTACCAGGCCTTCACCAAGAAATTAGTCCTTATGCGTATAATTGTCCTTCTTGGTCTTCAATCTCAATAATCACAGCTGCATGATCGGAAATTTTTTGGCTTTCGTGTCCATCAAAACATACACGACTTGAAACAATTTCATGTTTAGCATTCGTCAAAATATAATCTATTCGTCTAGCTAAACTCTTTTGTCCCCATTCCGTTAAATTATCACGAATCGTTAAGCCATCACCCTTACTGATTGCTGCTACATAAGTGTCTTGAAAACTCCGACACATGTATTCATATCCAATAACATCTTCTTCTGCATCAACATTAACATTAGCCAATACATAGGTCGGCCGCTTTTTAGCTCCTAAAAACTGCAATCTTTTAGAAAAAGTATCCCATTCAACGTTAAAATGATTGCTCAATTGGCCATCCAAATGTGTCGTTACTACTAAAGAGCCCTCAGTATTGGCCAACTTTCCTGCCAAAATTTTATGTCTGCGAATATCTTGATAACCAATTTCTCGCTCAGGCACTAAAATATCAGCTGTCACTTCACTTAAAGGTACTAATGAAAACAAAGCCAAACCTTCATCAAAACTTCCCAATAACTCATGACATGCACACCAACTCCAGTAAAAATCAAGCTTGACCTTACGCAAAGCCTTTTGCAATAAATAAGCGAAATTTCCTATTCTAACAGGAACTTGTTCTTCTTCACAAGGTTTTACATACTTTAAATCTCTTAACTCTTCAGTTGTCACACAGGCTGATTTTTGAGGTTGGTTAGCTTCTTGCAGGGCAAAAATCGCAATCTTTTCGCGTACGACTTGATCAACAAATTCATTAATTTGCCTATTTGTATCAAATCCTTGAAGTGAATGACAGTTTAGTGTCAACATCTTCACTAAGCTTCCCCTCTTTTCATAACATAATTTCTACTAAATAACTATACATCAAAGAAAGCGATTTCTCAAGTTGAGTAAAATATTTATCCACTATTCTTAATTTAATTACTAAAAAACACCAAGTTAGCTAAACCAACTTGGTGTCTTACTTAACGCGCAATATTTTCACTCAAAAAGTTATATAACATCGCTTCTTTTAATTGTGTCGTATCCGCACCTAAAATTTCAGCGATCGCATATGAATAAGCCCATGCTGTCGCAGGACCTCGACTAGTTAAAATATGTTTGTCATGATCAATCACAACAATATCTTCTTTGAAATGACCATCTGTAATTTGATCTTTAATTTGATCATGTACACTTGGATAGCATGTGTACTCACTTCCATCCAACAAACCATAGGCTGCGAAAGCTAGCGGCGCCGCACACATTGCTGCATTCCATTTACCAGCCTGCGCACGTCGTTGCATCAATCCTTTTAAAACATTACTGTTTTTAAGGTTTTCTGCTCCTGGATAGCCTCCTGGAAAAATCACAATATCATACTCAAGTAAGTCAACATCCAAAATTTTATCACAAGCCAACACAATATCATGATCGCCGATTACTTTTTTAGAATTTAAGCCCACCATATCAACTTCAAGTCCTAAACGACGTAAAACATCAACTGGACTTAAGGCTTCAACTTCTTCGCAACCATCTGCGATTAAAACAGCTGCCTTTTTTGTCATCTCAACCATCCCTTTCTTGTTATATATTAAGGATAGCACTTAAAAATCACTTAGGCAAAAGGGAAAATATACTTCCTCAATATTATATTCTATATGTAAGCCCAATCATTTTTGTTGGCAATAATCAAAAAAATAAATACAAATAAAAAAATCAGGTAGTCCAATCAATTTAACATTGACTCAACTACCTGATTTTTTATAACTAATTTTTATTTACTCTTAATATAATTTTGCCCATCTGCCGCTGGTGCAACTGCCTTACCAAAGAAAATGACTAAGACAATGACGGTAATCAGATATGGAGCAATTTGGAACCAAACTGAGTTCACATGTGCCAACACTGGTATATAAGCGCCAATAATTGGTAAACTTTGCGCTAAGCCAAAGAAAATAGCTGCGCCGGTTGCGCCTAGCGGATTCCATTTCCCAAAAATCATCGCTGCTAATGCCATAAACCCTTGACCAGAAATAGTACTTACAGAGAAGTTAAGGGTGATAGATTGTGCCATTACAGCTCCACCAAAGCCACCTAAAAAACCTGACGTTAACACGCCAAGATAGCGATATTGATACACATTGATCCCTAAAGTATCTGCAGCAACTGGATTTTCGCCGACAGAACGCAAGCGCAAACCAATATTGGTTCGATATAAGAAATACCAACTAAAAATACCAATAACAATTGCTACATATGCGATAATTGAGGTTCGTGTAAAGAAAATTGAGCCCAAAACAGGAATCTTGGATAAACCTGGTACCGTATAAGTTCCTAAGCCTTGATCCAAAACGGGGGTTTGGCCCTTTCCACTATATAAAATACGTGTTAAAAAGACACATAAAGCTGGTGCCATCAAGTTTAAAACTGTTCCTGAGATAATATGGTCGGCTCTAAAATTAATAGTTGCTACAGCATGCAAAATTGAAAACAGCAAACCAAAAAATGCTCCGACTAATAAAGCTACCCAAGGAGCAGCCGAACCTAAAGTTTTGGCAAACGATAAGGTAAATACCGAACTACTAAAAGCACCAACAACCATAATTCCTTCCAAACCAACGTTAACAACCCCGCTACGTTCAGAAAAAGTTCCACCCAAAGCCGTAAAAATCAAAGGGGCAGCATAAACCAAAGTGGTTGAAACAACCGTCATTAATATTGTTGTTAAATTCATTATTCTGCTCCTTTCTTAAGACTTGTCGTCTTTTTTTGCGTCCATTTCTTAGCTAAAATTTCAAAGGCATACTTGATACCTACAAAGAAAATAATTGAGGCGGTCACGATACTTACGATTTCAGAAGGAGTCGTTGAGTAAACTGAGATACTCAAACCACCGATTTGCAAGGCTGAAAATAGTAGGGCTGATAAAATAATGCCTAATGGATTGTAACTTACCAATAAAGCTACAGCCATTCCGTCATATCCCACTTGTGGTAAAGCATTTGACACTGAGATATTTTGATAGTTTCCTAAACCATCAAGAGCCCCGCCTAACCCAGCCAACAAGCCTGAAATAAGCATCGCAACGATAATTGTCTTTTTAACGTTCATCCCTGCGTAACGTGATGCTTCTTCGTTTAAACCTACACTACGCACTTCAAAGCCAGAGCGTGTTTTATTGAAGTAAAACCAAATAACTAAAGCCATTAATAAAGCAATCAAAAAGCCCCAATGTAAGGTTGAATTGGCCGTAATTTCTTGTAAAAACGGCGTCCGTAAGCTAGCTTTTGCAGGAATATTAGCTGATGAATCTGCGCCTTCTGAAGCCAGCCAACTCTTAATAGCAAAGTTAATGAAATATAGGGCAATATAATTTAACATGATGGTCGTGATAACTTCACTGGTCCCAAAAAATGCTCTAAAAAATCCAGCTAAAGCGGACCATAAACCACCTAAAATTGCTCCAGCCAAAACAGAAACAATGATTAATAACCAGCCTGGTAAATGATTGAACTTCAAAGCTACTACGACAGCACCAAACCATCCCATCAAATATTGGCCAGAGCCTCCAATATTAAAAAAACCTGCCTTACTTGCAACGGCAAATCCTAAAGCAGTCAACATCAACGGTGTCATGTTACGCAAGGTTTCACCAATTGAGTAAGCATCTCCAAATGCTCCCAAAAATAAACTGCTGTAATTTTGTAGTGGATCATAGCCAAAGATTAACATGATAATCGCACCCACGATAAACCCGGAAACCACGGCAATCAAAGGTGTTACTATTGCTGTTTTTTTAAACACAAATCTGTCCTCCTAGATTCTTGATTGGTCTTATCCAACCTTTTTGCCGGCCATCATCAAGCCTAATTCTTCTGGTGATGTATGTTTTGGATCAATTTGTCCAACAATTTCACCAGCATGCATAACGACAATTCGATCTGAAAGCTTCAAAATTTCATCTAATTCAAAACTTACCAACAAAATAGCCTTACCCATATTACGTTGTTCATTGATTTTTTCGTGAATATACTCAATCGCACCCACATCGACACCACGCGTTGGATTTGCGGCAATCAATACTTCTGGGTCGCTAGCAATTTCGCGTGCAACGATTACTTTTTGTTGATTACCTCCAGAAAGTGAGCCGACCATGGCTTTTTGGCTTTGCGTCCGCACATCAAATGCTGTAACTAATTCTTGACCACGCTGGTTAATTTGCTTGTAATTTAAGATGCCATGATTGTTGATTGGTTTTTGGTAATAATTTTTTAATGCCATATTTTCTGCAATTGTTAATGGCAATATTAAACCTACATGCTGACGATCTTCAGGAATACAAGCTACCCCTGCTTCAGAGATTTTACGAACAGATTTATCTTGCAATTCTTGACCATTAAGCTTAATCTTACCTGATTTAACTTTAAGCAATCCGGTTAACGCTTCAATTAACTCACTTTGTCCGTTTCCATCGACACCTGCGACACCTACAATTTCACCTGAATGAACCGTCAAATCAAGGTCTTTAACTTTTAAATAATGTCCTTTTTGAACGTTTAAACCATTGACTTCTAACACTACTTTAGACTGATCAACTGCCTGTTTATCAACGCTATTTCGTAATTTGCGGCCCACCATCATTTCTGCTAGCGTTTCTTCTGACGTTTCAGCTACCAATACAGTATCGATAACCTTACCAGCTCGAATAACAACACAACGATCGGCTGCTTCTTTGATTTCTTTTAGCTTATGTGTGATAAAAATAATTGATTTTCCTTCAGCGGCTAAGGCATGAAAAATCTTCATTAATTCCTCAATCTCTTGTGGTGTCAAAGCAGCTGTTGGTTCGTCAAAGATAAAAATATTTGCCTTACGGTATAATGCCTTCATGATTTCGACACGCTGTTGCATCCCAACCGTAATATCAGCTACCTTAGCTTTTAAATCAATATCCAAATGATATTGTTTAGCCAATTCCTCAATTTCTTTAGCTGCCTTAGCATAATTAATCCGACCAACACCTTTTATTGGTTCATCACCTAAAATGATATTTTCCAAAACACTAAATGCAGGAATCAACATAAAGTGCTGATGCACCATGCCTATACCTAAGTTCTTAGCATCACGTGGACTTTGCATCTTAACAACTTGACCATTGACGATTATTTCACCTGCACTAGGTGCCAACAATCCAGATAACATCCCCATCAAAGTTGATTTACCTGCCCCGTTTTCACCAAGTAATGCTAAAATTTCACCTTGTTTTAACTCCAATGAAATATCATCATTTGCCTTAAACGTTCCGAATTGTTTCGTGATATGTCTCATTTCAACGACATTTTTTTCCATCGTTTCCTCCTACTGTGTTTTTTGGTGGGTGTCTTGACGATAAAAAAGGTGAAGTCTTGGTTGCCCAACGCTTCACCTCATCCCGGTTATCCGGTGGTTTTAAGGAAACTTTTCCTGTCAACCATTTAATTATTTATCTTTAACTGTGATTTCACCGTTGATAATTTTGTCTTTGTATTGTTGTACAGCATTCCATGCATCGTCTGACATATTGTCATTTATCAATGCAACACCGCCATCTTTCAAATCATAAGAAACAACCTTGCCACCAGGGAATTTACCCTTCATAGCTTTGTTAGAAAGGTCTTTAACGGCTGTCCCAACTTCTTTAACAGCAGATGCTAAAGTTACATTACCGCCATCATAAGCACCATCTGCTTTTTGATCTTGGTCTACACCGATAACCCAAACCTTGCTACCGTTCTTAGCAGCATCTTTAGCAGCTGTAAATACACCTGCACCAGAACCACCAGCAGCATGGAAGATAATATCTGCACCGTTGTTATACATTGCTGTTGCTAAGGATTGACCAACGTCAGCTTTAGTAAATGAACCTACATACTTAACATCGACTTGGATATCTGGGTTAACAGCTTTGGCACCTTGAATAAAGCCTTTTTCAAATGTTTGTACGACATCACTCTTGATACCGCCGATAAAACCTAATTTGTTTGTCTTAGTTGTCTTAGCAGCTGCAACGCCTGCTAAAAATGAGGATTGTTCGCTTTTGAATGTTACAGATGCCACATTCTTATAACCATCAATTACAGAATCAACAATTGCAAAATTAACATCTGGATTTTGCTTAGCTGCTGTAGAAATTGTATTATCAAGCTTGTAGCCAATCCCAAAGATTGTTTGATATTTAGCCTTGATTAACTTATTAACATTTGGTGTAAAATCTGCATCAGAGTTGGATTGAGCATAGTTATACCCATTAACACCCTTAGTTAAATCATGTTCTTTACCCCAAGCTTTTAAACCTTCCCAAGCAGATTGGTTGAAAGACTTGTCGTCAATCCCACCACCATCAGTTACTAACGCAACAGTATGCTTAGTGTCACCTTTATCAGACGAAGCTGATTTATTACCGCATCCTACTAATACTGTTCCTAACATTACTGTTGCAGCTAAAACTGCAGCTACTCTTTTTCTCATTTGGTACACCCTCCAAAAAATCTTCACGTTTTTTACATTTCCTAGTATACCTTACTTTTTATAAAAATCAATACATTTTATCTAAAAAAAATACTAACGTTCGTTTTTAAGTATATGTAAAAACGTTTTAAAGCATGGTATAATAGTTTTTGTAAAGCTTAACGAACTTTAAAAAATATATTGATAATAACTTTTATAATACCAAAGTTCGGATTTTGATATTTTTGGAGGGGTCCAATTTTGACAAACAAGGTTTATTTTAATCATGATGGTGGAGTTGATGACATCATCTCATTATTCTTACTGTTACAAATGAAAGACGTCGAACTAATCGGTGTAGGCGTAATGGGAGCTGATAGTTATTTACATCCTGCAGGCGAAGCAACCCGTAAAGTTATCGATCGTTTTGGTAACGGCTTAAAACTTGCAGTTGCTTATTCCAATTCACGAGCTAAACATCCTTTCCCTAAAAAATGGCGTATGGATGCATACTCACAAAATTCTTTACCTATCCTAAATGAAAGTGGTACGATCATCACACCTGTAGCGGATAAACCTGCGCATTTAGACTTGATTGATTGTTTAGAACAACAAACCGAAGCCATCACCTTACTATTCACAGGTCCACTAAGCGATTTAGCACGCGCATTAGAAATCAAACCGGATATCACAACTAAAATCAAACGTCTCATCTGGATGGGAGGTAGCTTTTTAGAACGTGGTAATGTCGCAGAACCAGATAGTGACGGCACCCAAGAATGGAATGCATTTTGGGATCCTCAAGCAGTCAAAACTGTTTTTGATAGTTCAATAAAAATTGATATGGTGGCACTTGAAAGTACAAACAACGTTCCATTGACCAAGAAAAATCGCCTAGATTGGGCCAAAGACCGACGTTATATCGGATTGGATTTCATTGGCAACAGCTATGCTTTCGTGCCTGAATTGAGTCATTTTGAAACCAACTCAACTTATTATCTTTGGGATGTTTTGACAACTTGTTACTTCTATGAACCAAGCCTAGTCAAAACATCAGAAATCAAATGTGATGTCTTAACCCAACATCCAAGCGATGGACGCACTATCCTAAGCGATACCGGACGACCTGTCACCTTGATTCATGATGTTGATAATCCGCGCTTCTTTAGCTTAATCGAAGAATTGGCAAAAAATGCTAACTAAAAAAGTGAACGCCACAACCTAAACTGTGGCGTTCACTTTTTTTACAGCAAAATTATAACTTAAATTAACTTATTATTTATCTAAACGATACAACAAGCGCAACGCATTTAAAACTGCCAATAACGTCACGCCAACATCTGAGAAAACAGCTTCCCACATAGTCGCAATTCCAAAGGCTCCTAATAGTAAGAAAAATCCTTTCACACACAAAGCCAAAGCTATATTTTCCCAAACAATGCGTTTTGTTTTCTTAGCAATCTTGATTACTCGTACTAATGCACTTGGTTCATCAGACATCAAAACGACATCTGCTGCTTCAATAGCCGCATCTGCACCTAATCCACCCATTGCAATTCCAACATCTGCCCTTGCTAAGACTGGAGTATCATTAATACCATCGCCAACAAAGGCAATTTTTTCATTATTTCCCAGGTTATATTTAAAACGTTCCAACCATTTTAACTTTTCAGCCGGCAATAATTGTGCATAAACTTCATCAATTCCTGCCTGCTTTGCCAATAATTGACTAGGCTCTTTTTTATCTCCAGTCAACATCACTAGTTTAGCAATTCCTAGCTCTTTTAAACCTACCAAAGCAGCCTTAGCATCATTTTTAAGTGTATCGGATAATTCGATTCGGCCTAAAAATTCCTGATCTTTAGCAACATAAACTGCTGTATTTTCACATTTTTGTTCATCCATCAAATCTATCTTTTGCTTGGCCATCAATTTGATATTCCCCGCACTAATAACTCCGTATGGTGTTTGCACAATCACGCCTAATCCAGCAAGTTCGTTAACAACCATGCTGTTATAAGGTGCTATTGCTTGAGACTGGCAATATTGCCAAATGCATTGGCCAATTGGATGAAGTGAGGATTGTTCTGCTGTCGCTACACAGCGCAAAAGTTCTTCTTTGGTCGTGTTTTGACTCGGACAAACCGCGCTAACTGAAAATTTTCCTTTAGTCAACGTTCCGGTTTTATCAAAAGCTACAATTTTCAAAGCAGTCAATGCTTCTAAATAATTACCACCTTTGACTAAAACACCTGCACTCGAAGCAGCTCCAATCCCTCCAAAAAAGCTCAATGGAATCGATAATACTAACGCACATGGGCAAGAGATAACTAAGAAAACTAAAGCCCGATAGATCCAAGATGCAAATTCTTGTTGAGTAAACAATGGTACTCCCAAGCCTAAGATTACTGCTCCCAAAACTACTAATGGTGTATAAATTTTAGAAAAACGCGTAATGAAATTTTCTGTAACAGCCTTTTTTTCGCTCGCATTTTGCACAAGCTCCAAGATTTTGGCAATAGCTGAATCTTCATAAGCTTTTTGAACTTTAACTTCCAAACGCCCATCTAACGCAATCATTCCACTTAAAACTTCTTGTCCTTGGCGTACAAATCTAGGCGTACTTTCTCCCGTTAATGCCGCTGTATTTAAATAACTTTCGCCTGCGATTACGATTCCATCTAACGCAATCTTTTCACCAGGTTTAACTTCGATGACTTGTCCTACCGCAACATCTTTAGCAGCTACTTTGCACACTTTATCTTTTGTTTTAATATTAGCAACTTGAGGGCGCACATCTAACAACTTGGTTATCGAACGTTTCGACCTTTTCACCGCAATATCTTGAAACATTTCACCTAAACGATAAAACAACATTACCGCTACGGCTTCAGGATATTGTTGAATAGCGAAAGCTCCTAACGTTGCAATACTCATCAGTAATGTTTCACCAAAAAATTCACCTTTACTCAAATCTTCAATAGCTTCTTTTAATATAGCAAACCCACTAATCAAATACGCCACTAAACATAAAAGTAATTGCCACATCCCCGAATTAACTAAACCAAAAGCTAATAAAACCAAACTAGCTGCACTTTCTAAAAGTACTTTCTTTTCATCTTGTTCTAATTCTACTAAAACATTTTTCATGTCTCTCACCTTCTTATGAATATATGTTCATATCTTCAATCATAGTATATCACCTTTTACAATTGACAACAATGCTTTTTAGAATTTGCGGTTTATTTGATTTTGCCTTAAAATTAAGAAAAAGACTTAACGAAAGGAACTGGGCAGCCATGTCTAAACAAATCTCATTACCAAGCCCAACAGAAATTGCGCGTAGTGTCGAAATATTCAAGGCTTTTGGTGATCAAACACGTTATCGTATATTATCTGTTCTTTTTACCAACCAGCTTTCCGTAAATGAAATTGCCCAAGCCGTTGGTCTTTCACAATCTGCAGTCTCACACCAGCTAAAAATTTTACGTCAAGCACGGCTAGTTTGTGGACGTCGTGATGGCCAAAAAGTACTTTATAGTTTGGCAGATCAACACATCATGCGTATATTCGAACAGCTTAAAGAACATATCAATGAAGACTAAAAAAACTGCATGCACCTGATAGTGCATGCAGTTTTTATTATTGAGCTAAAACATACTCAGAAATCAAAGGTTTTTTATTGCCACCATGGCCAAAATTAATTAGTTCGTTGTTTTTAGAGCTATTCCATGCTAAGAAATCATGTTCATGTTGCCAGATATTGATTAACAAATATTCATAACTCTTTGATTTAGAACGTAAAACTAGCGATTCTACTAATCCTAAAGGTTGTGTATGTTCACTGTGCCAGCCTTCCATCATAGAATTAAAAACTTTTTGTTCATCTTCATCTAGTGTTAAATAGCGCAATTCAAAGTAATCTTCTTTTTGAACAGCTTTAAAGCGACTCATTTTATTGACCTGATACTCTAAACCTGCGTTAAAAATTGTAGGTTGTCCTGAAATATCAGCCAATAAATACTTACTGTGGTCATCTGCACATCTAAACAATAACAAATCTCTATCTTTATTTTGTTCTTTGATCTGAACCAATGTCTTACGCGACCCCATAGTCAAACTCAAACTTTTGATCATTTCTATCACCCTTCCATTTGCCTATGTTCATTATAGCACAAGCGTAGAAACTAACCATTTATTAATCCTTATTCAAGTCAAAAACATAGTTGCTTGAATAAAATTCCCAACGATATGCACGGTAAACATACGTTTTATCTGCTGCAGATGTTTTAAGCGTAACATTGAAGATTTGTTGGCCATCTTTGGTAACTTCGATGATGTTACTTTCTGCTCCTTGATTTTTGAAACCAAAATCAATCAATGTATTTTGATTATCTAAACGTTGGGCATAGCCAATTATCGAAGTAAAATTATCTTCACCTAATTCCTTACCGTAATCCCAAACCTGTGTAATTGTTTTGTTTTCATTATCAATCTTGTATTCGATAGCTTGTGAATACTTGCCAGAAGTATCTTTATCACCGTTAGTTACCGCAATATTATTATCATACAACAAGATATTTTCTGTCTTACCATCATTTGACAAAACATAAATACCATGTTGCCCACCAGTATAGGCGGTACCTTTAGTTGGGGTCAATAACTTTTTACGATACTTGCGTGGCCATTCTTTCTTGTCTTTGTTGCAATAAATCCACTCAATTTGGTCAGTCTTATAGTCTAATTTCATAATTAAATCTTGGTTACGTGCAGAAATCAACAAACTGCCGTCTTTTTTATCATAATCAACCGCATTAACATGTAACCAATCGTATTGTCCCGAATCAGTTTTTTCTTTATATTTCAAATACATCTTGGCAGGTAAGAGTCGTTTTAAATCAATAACTTTAACAACTTTTCCTGTCTTGTGTGAAATTTGCACGATAGTATCTTCAACATATTTATCCGAACCATCATTAACCGTTGCGATTAAATCACCGTTTGGTAATTCAGTTACATCATGATGAATTACAGTAGCCGGATAACCAGCTTGTTCCTTATTACCTGCACTTGAATTAAATTTATATTCCTTGTAAACACGTCCTAAATAGTCTTGTTCTAGTAAATAATTATATGCTTTGGCTTCATTATTTAACTTAGTTTGTAGCAATAAATGGCCATTTTTAAGCTGTTCAATCGTATGTTGCGACCAGTTTGTCGAATACCAACGAATTTTACCATCAGAATCGATTGCATAAGGTTCTTTGGTTGTTCGATTAATAACCGTCAACTTGTTATCCCCTATATCCATCTTGGCAGTATCGCTTTTGGTAACCTTAATATTATCTTCATCCAAATATTCAGGTAAAGAACCCGTCTTTAGCTGTAATGTCTTAGTTTCACTATGTCCATCTTGATAATCAACTTTAATTTGAACAGTATTTTCATAATTAGCATATAAACCTACAATTGGCACTTGATGCTTGGTCGTATAACCTTCATTAACAGTATTAGTCAAAGATGTAGTCTTACTTTGTCCTTTAACCGTATAACTCACCTTAGCTTTAGTATCCGTTTGAAATAAAACAAGTGCCGTTAATGGTGATGTCTCATACGGATTAATCTTAACATAAGGATTCTGAACCGTGTAGCTCTTATCATTTAAAGCTTGCTTATAAGTAGCGGTCAGCTTATCTTGTCCTTTTGAGTGTGTATCTGTAAAGTGACTCCCTATATTTTTAATAATTTGTTTTTTAGATAATAAGTCTTTCTTGACCAAATATTCTTGATATCCAAAATAGCCCGCACCAGCTATTAAAATAGCTGCCAAAAATATAATGATGCTCAAATTCACTTTTTTAGTCATATATACACTCTTTCCTCCCAAAAATAACTCTGCCTTTTTAAAGTACTCTAAAAAAATGAATTAATTATGAATTATATATAAATAAATTCGGATTTTTTAGCTAAGCAATTAAAACAAAATCGTATTATTTTTTGACAAAAAAGAATTTTCTTTGATTTATCAACTTTTATTAGTGTATTATATCGACTATTTTTAAAAAAAACTTAATTTTAGCTACATAATTCTAATGCTTTAAACAGTTAATTTTTATCAAAAAGGGGCTGGGAAAAAACTCAGCTTCATATAGAAAAAAGGCTCACGTCAAAAAATTGGCGTGCGCCGAGTTCATTTTAGAGGTGAAAAAGCAGTTCGAAATGAATTAGGATTACTACTTTTGGCGATTAACATATCAAAATCATGGCATTTATTCCAAAAAAGAGGGATAAAATCCCTAAAAAAACGAACCCAAAATAGACATAATAGAAAAATAGCTGATCAAATTTCATTTTTAGAAATTCAATCAGCTATTTTTATGTCCAGACTGGTACTTTTTTCCCAGCCCTTTAATTTACTACTTATTCATCTTTTTCATAAAAATGCCCCTCGATAACATCATCATTATTAGCTCGATGATAGTTATTAGCATTTGGAGCATCTGGCATGACTAAAGCGGCGATAAAATAAAGTACAACTCCTGTAATAATTGTTCCGGGCACAATTATTATAAAAGCACCAATTATTCTTACCAACGCTTTATCCCAACCAAAATATTCTGCAATCCCACCAAAAACACCACTTAAAACTTTATCTTTTGACTTTGTTAACCTTTTTTTCATTTTGCTTTTCTCCTCTACTGTGTATCTTGACCATCAAAAACATTATCCATGTTTTTTTTATAGTCCTCCCACATCTTATGAATCTTTTGTAAATGTTCTTTCCCACTTGTTGTAATTTGATAATACCGCCGATTTCTGCCTTGGTATGGTTGATCGTAAATCGTCAGATAACCATTTTTATTTAAGCGTCGCAACACCGGATACATCGTCGATTCCGAAATCGTGATCGCCTGTTGCATATCTTGCGTCAACGCATAACCGTAATAATCTTTGCGACTTAATAATGCCAACACCAAACCATCCAAGAGATCGGCTGTAACTTGAATTTTCATTGCAAATTTCTTCCTTTCATCTTGGTTTACTTAACATTAATCCTACCTTCTTGCGTAGTAATCTTCAAACAATTTGGGGTCGTTTGATTTTGCGTCAATTCTCCTTGGCCTGTTTTGCCAAAAAGATTCAAATTTGCACTCTTAGCTCCCCCTATCAACCAGTAGCCATCGACTGTCGTATTTAAAACCGTCGTTGTTCCGATTGTATTAGTTATTTGATATCCATTAGCGATACTTGAATTACTCATTTTGATATTACTACTATCGCTTATCAAGCTCCCTGAATCCAAGGAAACATTGCTGTATTGGATATCATTATTACCTACAACCGCGACATCTTTTAAGGTAGATGAGTTAACCGACAAATTAGCATCGACTGTAATCCGCCCACTCAACAAAATAGAATTAGCTACGGTGATATTTGTCCCACTCAAATCAAGATTGAACTGATCAAAACTGCTGTTAGCAATCTTTAAAGCATAACTCGAACCGATTAACGTGATATTTTTAGCCTTAAATCCGTCTAACATCACATTGGTATTATAATATCCGCTATCAAGTACCAAGCGCACGTCATCTAAACTAAAGTTTTCAGGAATCGTCAATTCTAGTTTATTGGCTGCTTTGTTGCGATTTTCCCAATCACCAAAAGAAAAGACCAACAGCTTATCGACAAAACGATCTTCACCACTTTGCTTGATGTTTAAATTACCATTAATAATGTTGACATCTGGTTTTGAACCCCAGCTATGATATCTCAAGGCTAACTTGGCCCCACGTTTAATCGTTAGATCCGTATTTTTTAAATCAAGCGTCATACTTTTGATAGCCGTAGCATCTAAGTTTTGGCGATATGCGTGATAGCTTTTCTTTTTGTAATCACTATATAAAACCGGACGCATATCTTTAAAGACCACGCCTAAATTTTGACCTGACAAAACACCTATCAAGGCCAAAATTACGCCTAAGATCAAGACGCCTAAACCAAATTTAAATGTTTTTTTCATCGTCTTTTCCTCCTTATGCGCGCATTTGTTTAACTCTAGTAACTAATAGATTCCAAACATTTTTACACCATTTAGCCACTAATCTCACAAACCAAATAGCTACCGGAATAAGTACTAAAATCGCACCTACAGCCACAAACGACAAACCGACATAAAAACACCCGATAAACGGTGCAGACCACAAAAGCCATACCCCGGTATAAAAAGCTAATGCACAGATTAAAACGGCTGAACCACCCACTGCAACAACGGTAATTCCTAAGCCCAATAAACAACCTAAGATTGCACAAATTATCCCAAAAACAAGCGGTCCTAGAATTAAAATTGCAATTATCCACAAACACAAACGCCCAAAACTAAAGTGTCGTTTTTCTTGCGTAGTGTCCTTTTCTTTTGATATTCTACCTAAATAATCAAAAATGATCTTTTGACTCAATTGGTCAGGACTGCCTAGTTTTTCTTCAATCTCTGCTCTAGTTTTTAAATTTGCATCTGCGATAAATTCATCATAAAATTCCAAGGCGTCTTGGCGTTCTTCTTCGTTCAAATCACCTAATAATTGTTCGAGCTCGACTAGATACCTTGCTTTATCCATGATACTCACTCCCATTTTTATTATCTTCAATAATATTATACGTCATATAATATAAAAAGTTAAGTAATATTGCAAATAATATTTCTCAAATTTTATCAAAACTATCAAATATAAACCACAAACGTTTACCACAGTGATATAATTAACTAAAATAAACGTTTTCACAAGGAGGTTTTTTATATGCTCGATCCAAAATTAACTGGTTTTAGCAATATTCAAAAGTTAGATCCAGATATCATCGTTGATTTACGTTACGCCACAACTAATAACTTTACCAACCATGTTATCTATGATTTTACTACGGCGATTGCAAGAACAGGAACTGCACAAAAACTTGCTGTTGCTAGTGACATTGTTAAAAAGCAAGGCTATCGTCTCAAAATTTGGGATGCATATCGGCCCGTCAAAGCACAAGAACGACTGTTTGAAGTTTATCCTGATCCTGAATTTGTTGCTAAACCCAACCCTAACTTCAGCCATCAAAAAGGCGTTACCTTTGATGTCACATTGACTTTCGCTGATGGAACCGAATGTGAAATGCCAACTGCATTTGATGACTTTAGTTCTCAAGCCCATCGTGATGCTAAGCGCACGCCTACACAAGATAAGTATTATCAAATCTTAGATCAAGCGATGACACGAGCTGGGTTTGTCGGCTATGAAAATGAGTGGTGGGATTATCGTGATAGTCAGATGGATGAGTATCAACCATTAGCAGCTGATCCTAACGATTATAAATAACTTTAGAATAATTAAAATGCTTCTGTGAAAATTTCACAGAAGCATTTTAATTATTCTAATTTTAGTGATGGATTAATTTTTTACGCTTTTGTTCGCTCCAAATGAATAATCCAGCCCCTATAATCAAACTGATAAGACCAGCCCATAAAAACATTGCAATGAAACCATTGACGTATGTTGTTAAAAAATCATATAACGTTTTAGAGCTAATCCCTAGACGATAAAAGAGTTTACTAAAGTATAAATAGCTTGGAAAAACCAATAGCATTAAGCCTGCACCATTAAAAATAGTTGCTAAATAACGTAACTTACGGTGCTTTAATCGGCTTGCTAAACTCATTCCACCTAGCAATAATAAGATAAAGATTCCGGCTGTAATAATTAAAAGAATCCAAATATGGCCATTATAAGCCATTACTTTTTGAGCATAGACAGATAAATAAGGAATAGCAATCAAACTTGTATAACGCTTGCCAGCTTCTTTTCCTAAAGTGTCAATATTAGTCACAGTATCTTCATCTAGTGTTTGACCAATTTCATTAGCATAATTTTTAACAGATTCGACAACTTTATTTGCTACCACATTTTGGTTAGCTGCAGTAAAAGTCTGTCCGCTATAAATAGCAGTCACATAATTTTCAAAATCTTGCTGTACCAAATCTTTAGATACAGTATGTTGCAAAACTTTTGGTGGCACAGAACTTCCACGTCCTAAGTCAGTAATCGTATCGTTAATTTCTTTTGCCATATTTTGGCTGTATTCAACCTTATTGGCAACATGTAACATATAATGTTCATTAAACAAAGTGAACTTAATAATGGCTAGGCTCACGGTCATTACTAACACTAAACTTCCGATAAAAGCCAATACCCAACCGGCAACCTTGTTTAGATTAATTCCGTTTTTCATAATGACCTCCTACCTTACTTATTTGGATTAATAATCGGACCCGATACATAATCGGCCGTAATGAATAATCGCTTCGTTGTCATCCCTAACGCATCGATAGGGTAACAAGTATATAAAATAAGTTTGCGGTGATCACGTTGATCCAAACGTTCCATAATCGTTGCATCATTATATTGATAGACCTTAGTCTCACTCACCTTGTATCTATAACGTCCATATGTTGTTTTGATTTGAATGATGTCACCATCTTCAACCCCGATTAATTTACCAAAGCTACTGATGTTGTGACCACCAATCATTGTTGTTCCCATTTCACCTGGGTACACGGAGCCGGTATATTGTCCGGCACCTTTTCTTAAAATCTCACTGGTATCACCAAAATACAATGGCTCATCCATTTTAATCTTCGTTACAACGATCTTGCCATATTTTTCTCCTGGTTTAGGATACTTTAATTTACTCGAGGCAATTTCTTTACTATCATTTGCACTTAATTGCAAATCCTCATTTGTTGTTTGTTTAAAATTGGGAATATCTGATAATAAAAATAAATTCAACGAAGATGTCGTAAATTGAATGACAGGTCGGCCAATAACGTATATCAATGAATAACCTAATGTTAAAAATAGAATAGGGCCAATTAAAATTGACCCTACTCTACCTAACATTTTATGTCGCTTATGCAAGTTTTGCCTTTTTACCTACTACAAAAGCACCTGCTGCTACGACTAATAGGCTAGCTGCTGCAACAACGCTTGCTACGTAGTTAGCACCTGTTTGTTTTACAGGGCTACCTGTGCTGATGTTACCAGCTGTGTTGTTACCGGAAACAAGAGTAATACCTGCTGAAGTAATAACAACTTTCAAACCAAGTGTCTTGGCTGCTGCTTCAACATTAGCTTTGATAGAAGCTTTAACAGATGCTGGTAAAGCTTTTACTAAGTCATCAAATGTTGCGCCTGCAGGTAATTTAATATCTGCTGATTCAACTTCTTTAACAACTGCATTAATCTTAGCTAAAACATCAGCAACTTGTGCTGCAGAATAGTTGTTTTGCTTTAATTCGTTTTCAGCTTGTGTTAAGTATGATTGTGGTAAAGTGAATGTTTGACCATCAACCTTAACTGGTTGCTTCAAAGCTTCCAAGATTTGTTGTTCTTCAGATGTGATAGCACCATCAGCCTTAACAGAAGGCAATACTAAAACAAAAGCTGCAACTAAAGCAACGATGAAACCTAAAACTTTCTTCATGAATACACCTCCATTTTATTTGGATTACAAGCTAATATTATTCATAAATAACACTAGTCTTGCAGAGTAATTATAGCACTTAAAATATACATAGGTAAATAGAAATTCTGCAAAAAAAAATGATATTTTCCTATTTTTTTACAAAAAATAGAGTGAAGTTTATTCATGAATTTCTA
Source organism: Ligilactobacillus sp. Marseille-Q7487 (assembly GCF_949152225.1). NCBI lineage: Bacteria > Bacillati > Bacillota > Bacilli > Lactobacillales > Lactobacillaceae > Ligilactobacillus > Ligilactobacillus sp. Marseille-Q7487. The sequence continues at coordinate 93,027 of NZ_CASCJC010000001.1, read as the reverse complement.
ACGGTAATCCATCAGGATCTCTAAAAAATGTCATCTTCTTACCATCAAAATCATCCTGACGAATCGGTTCACATTTTATTCCTAATTCTTCTAACTGGTCTACCGTTTTTTCAACATCAGCAACCTTAAAAGCCAAATGGCGCAAACCACATGCTTCTCCAAGTGGTAAACCACTTACTCGCTTAGGTGCATTGGGCTTAATAAACAACTCAAGTACCATTTCACCTTTTTTAATATTAATTAAAACATCTTTCTTTTCTGGGCGATGATGTTCATCTAATAACTCAAATCCCAGCTTATTGATATAAAAATCTTTAGCTTTTTGCTCATCTCGACAAATAATCGCCAAATGATGCATCTTTGCTAGTTTCATTATCTTTCCTCACTTATTTCTATATGGCTACCATTTTGATCGACAATACCATACAAACACAACGGTTGCTCATGTCCAGGCACTTTTAATTCCCCAAAATTAATCCTTCCATATTCTTGTTCGATATCATTAACTTCAATAACACTTTTGGCACCCAGTGTAAATTTATTCCAAATTATGATTTGTGCTCGACTAAGCTGAGCTTTTTCTACCGATTTACTCAAGGTATATCCTTCATCTAAATAACTTTTTATCGCCGCTACTGTAAAGTAAGTACGTAAACTATACTTGCGTACCTTACAATCTTTGCTAACACTTGCTTCGATATATCCTTTTTCTTCCCAATAACGTAACTGGCGTGCTGAAACTCCCGTCATTTTAGCCAAATCACCGATACCAAAGATAATTTTTTGTTGAAATTCCATTCTTTGCTTTTCATTCATGTCATCACCCCTCCACACTTTTGTCAACTTTCGTACTCTAATTGTAAAATATTTTACACTTTTGTCAACTTTATTGACAGCTTTTTAAAAAAGGCGTATAGTTGTTTTCGTTCAAAAAAAAATATTTAATTGTTTACAACTAAACTTTAATAAACACAATATACCATAAAGCATAAGGGGGAATTTATTTTGGACGCGCATAAACCAATTGATATTCACGGTAAACCTTATAACCGTAATCTTTTAGTAATTGTTTTAATGGTTGGATCATTTTGTACCGTGTTAAATGGTACATTATTAGCAACAGCTTTTCCAGCAATTATGAAATCTTTTGATATCGATACTTCAACCGTTCAATGGCTAACGACTGGTTTTATGTTAGTCAACGGGATTATGATTCCAGTCAGTGCCTTTTTAATCAACAAACTTGGTTCGCGTATCATGTATATCGGCGCCATGGCTACCTTTTTATTAGGAACTGTTATCTGCTATTTTTCTGGTAGCTTTGCAATGTTACTTTGTGGACGTTTAATCCAAGGGTTAGGTGTTGGGGTTTCAATGCCTTTATTACAAACTATCATGTTGACAATCTTCCCTCCTGAAAAGCGTGGAACAGCCATGGGAACTGTTGGCTTAGTTATTGGTTTAGCTCCTGCTTTAGGACCTACTCTTTCAGGATGGATCGTTGATACATTTACCTGGCGTGATTTATTTGGTTTGATCATTCCAATCGTGTTGGCCGTATTAATCTTTGCTTTCTTTTGTATGAAGAGTGTTTTAAATACGACCAACCCGCATTTGGATTTATTTTCACTAATCACATCAACAGCTGGTTTTGGTATCATGCTTTACGGTTTTTCTGAAGCTGGTAGCAAAGGCTGGGGCGATGGTGTCGTTTTAGGTTGCTTAATCGTGGGGACTTTGATTGTCATCGTTTTTGGCATGCGTCAATTAAAGATGCAAGCTCCATTCTTGGATATTTCCGTTTTCAAATACGCTGAATTCTCATTAGCCGCTGTCTTGAGTGGGATTTCTAACCTTGCCATGGTTGGGGTTGAAATGATCTTACCAATGTATATTCAAAATATTCGTGGCGAAACAGCCTTTCATTCTGGACTAATGCTTTTACCTGGCGCATTAGTCTTAGGGGTAATGTCTCCTATCACCGGTCGTTTATTTGACCGTTATGGTGCTAAATATATGGCCATGACTGGGACAACCTTGTTGACATTAGGGACCTTGCCATTCTTGTTTATCACTCAAAATACTTCATTACTATTAATCATTATTTTCTATGCTGTACGTATCTTTGGGGTTTCAATGACAATGATGACGGTAACGACTTCTGGGATGAATGCATTACCTTTCGATAAAATCACTCACGGAACTGCTGTTAACAACACTTTCCGTCAAGTATTAAGTTCGATTGGGACCGCCATTTTGACGAGTGTCTTAACTAACGTGACACTTAACTCGATGCCAAGCAAGTTCTTACTTCACAGCCAACCATTAACCTATCAAAATCACGCTTTAGATGCCGCAGTTAGTGGCTATCATGCAGCATTCATGGTATCTGTTGGCTTTGCTTTTGTTTCTTTATTGTTAACTTTCCGTTTAAACAACGGTACTAACGTGCGCAAACCATCTGGCGATTTAGGAGGTAATCACTAATGTTAATCTTCCTCTTAGTAATTTTTGTCGTTTTATTCTTCTTATTTATGGTTTTACCACTGGGCAAACGTCATTTTATCGGCGCCGGTTGCTTTTTAATCTTGGCTATCTTATGCGGAGCGGCTTTGATCGCTAATGATACCTACCACATGGGCATGAAAGTTCAAAAGACAACCACGGTTAAACCTTTAGTTTCTTCTGTCGATGGCCAAATGCCAATCTTGTTGTATCAACCATTAGGCACAAGCGGTCAACAAAAAATTTATTTATACAAAACCAAAACAACACAAAAGAAACCACAAGCCATTAAAACTAAGAACATGAGTGCTAAAACGACGACGACAACTACTAAGCCACAAGTTGTTATTAGCGAACAACGCTATGTTTATAAGAACTCTTTAAGCAAATTATTATTTGGCATTTTAGGCAATAACAACGAGCTAAAGCATCGTAGCTATACCTTTAAAGTTGGTAGTGATTGGTATGTTTTAAGCGTAAAACAAGCACAAAAACTCGGCAAAGCCATGGCTGATAAAAACACACAACAACAACTACAACTCGCTATCAGTCAAGCCTTGCAAAGTGCTTTACAAAAAGATCCTCATCTTTCTAAAGAACAACAACAAGTTGTCAGCCAACAAGCAACTCATGACTTTATTAATAAACTAGTTAAATAACTTATTATCTAAACAAAAAAACAGCTCGCTTTACTAAATAACAGTAAAGCGAGCTATTTTTTAAGAGTTTATCTTAAATGGAAAACATCTTTAAAATTGATCGATTAAGATTTGACGTAATTCATCCAAGCCTGGTTGGCGAGGGTTTGCTGAAGTACATTGATCGTTGTAAACTAAATCAACCAATTTGTCTAATGACTTATCGAAGTGTTCCTTTGTTACCCCATTTGCAGATAAGGTTGGTTCAACATCGATAGCCTTCATCAATTCAAGGATGCGATCGCACAATGCTTCAACTAATTCTGCATCTGTCTTGCCTTTCAAGCCAAGATGACGTGCGATATCTGCATAATCCTTTTGAGCACGATATACTTCGTAACGTGGGAATGGTGTGCGTTTTACGCGACCTGTTACACCGTTGAAACGAATTACGTGTGGCATTGCAATTGAGATTGCTAAACCATGTGGTAAGCCAAATTCCCCACCAGTCTTGTGAGCCAATGAGTGGTTGATACCCAAGAAGGCATTAGCAAATGACATGCCACCTAAAGTAGCTGCATAATGCATATTTTCACGTGCTGTTTCACCAGCTAGTGTAGGATTCTTAGGATCAAACTTGTAAGATTCTTCTAAGTTGTTGATTACTAAATCGATTGCTTGTAAAGCCCATGGACGTGTGAAGTCGGATGCTGCCACAGATACATAGGATTCTAAAGCATGAGATAAAGTATCTAAACCAGATAAAGCAACAGTTCTCTTAGGAACAGTCATAACAAATTCTGGATCAACGATTGCCACTTGTGGTGTCAATTCGTAGTCGGTCAATGGGTACTTCACATGTGTATTATCATCTGTAATAACAGCATATGGTGTAACTTCAGAACCTGTACCAGATGTTGTTGGAATCGCAAATAATTTAGTTTCAGTTGCGTGATGGAATTTCACGATACGTTTACGGATATCCAAGAATTTTTGTTGTAAACGAGTGAAGAGTTCACTAACTTTTTCATAACTATCTAAGAAGCCTGGTTCTTGATCTAAGGAGTATTCATAGATATAACGTGCAATCTTAGCAGCATCCAAAGCAGACCCACCACCGATAGCTAAAACAGTATCTGGTTTGAAGCTTTGCATTTGTTTTGCAATTTCAATTGTTTGACCTAAAGTTGGGTCTGGACGAACAGAACCATAAATATCTGTCTTAACAGGTGTTGTACGTGCGTTTAATTGGTCGTAAATCTTTTCAACAAAGCCAAATTGTACCATACCTGGGTCAGCAACGATAAATGCACGTTCGATTGTTTCATATTCATCTTGCAAATATGAAATAGCATTCTTTTCATAGTAGATTTTTTCTGGTAAACGAACCCATTGAGGACGGTTACGACGTTTTGCAACTGTCTTGATGTTCAATAGGTCAGATGTTGATAAGTTATGTGACAATGAATTCTTCCCCCATGAACCTGTACCAAGTGTCAAACTTGAACGCAATGCATCTGTATAAACATCACCGATACCGCCGACAGAGTCAGGTTGATTTACTAAGATACGAGCAGCTTTGGTCTTGTCAGCAAATTCTTCAACAAATGGATCTGCTTGTGAACCAATTTGAATAGCAGAGTTATGACCTGCGCCTTGATAATCTAACAAGGCAGCCACAATCTTGATTCCATCTTCACGGTCTTTTGCCTTGTAAACAGACAAGAGTGGAGATAATTTTTCAGAAGATAATTTTTCACCAATATTCTTTGGATCAAGTTCAAATAATAAAACATCTTTGTCAGCTGGTAATTTAACACCTGCTTGTTCGCAAATCCAACGAGCTGGACGACCAGCAACTGGACCGTTAACACCATGACGATCGTTGAAGACGAAATCTTCAATCTTCTTGTAATCAGCCTTAGGTACTAAGTAAGCACCGTTAGCTTGCATCTTTTCTAACCATTCCTTATAGATAGGAGCTTCGACAACTGCTGAGTTTTCAGTTGCACAAATCATCCCGTTATCGAAACGTTTAGATAATAATAAATCTTCTACCGCACGATCCAAATGAGCTGTATGATCAACAAACACAGCACCATTACCAGCACCTACACCAAGAGATGGGTTACCAGACTTCAAAGCGGCATTAACCATGCCAGGACCACCAGTTGCCAAGATTGAAGCAATCTTAGGATTTTGAATCAAAGCTGTTGTGTTTTCAATAGATGGTGTTTCTACCCATTGAATGATATCTTTTGGAGCACCTGCGGCAACAGCTGCTTCATAAACGATCTTAGCTGCATGCACAGAACAGTTTTGTGCTTGTGGATGGAATGCAAATACAATTGCGTTACGTGTTTTTAATGCCAAGATAGATTTAAACATTGCTGTTGAAGTTGGGTTAGTTGTAGGAACGATACCTGCTAAAACTCCAAGTGGTGCAGCAATCTTAACTTGACCTTTAATTTTATCTTCTTCAATCACACCAACCGTTTTATCATGTTTGATTGCATGATAAACATTTTCTGTTGCAAAACGGTTTTTGGTATCTTTATCTTCAACAACCCCACGGCCAGTTTCATCAACTGCTTCATGCGCTAACATTAAAGCTGCTTCTGAACCTGCTAGAGCTGCTGCTGCAACGATTTTATCCACTTGTTCTTGGGTAAATGTTGCATATTGTGCTTCGGCTTTAAGTGCCTTTTGAACTAAGCCGTCTGTGTATTCACGTGCGGCTTGCATCTTTTCTTCTTCTGATAAAACTTTCTTATCTTTTTCCATAATTAAGATTCCTCCTGATATAGCCAGGTTATTTTTAACAAACCAGCTTAACACTAAATGTGAAAAACTTCACTTATTATATTACAACTATGTGTTATCGATTTCAATACTTTTTTTATTTTTTTTGTAACTTTTTTACGGTGAATTTTTTAATGTATAAAAAATATCTATAAAACAAAACCTTGATTTTACTAGTTGTTTAAGGGCTTACATTGTTTTTGTAGCAGCATTTTGAACTTTGTTTTGTTTTTCACATATCAAATAGAATTTTTCGGTGAAATATAACTCCAATTTAAATAATTTTATTACCAATCATTATTTGCTCAAATTTTCACGATTATTTAAATTTAATAGCATTAACACAAATCAATGCATCATGCAATTCAATTAATCTTTTTATCTTTACACAAAACAAAAAACGCTCCCTCTTAAGAAGCGTTTTTCAATGAATAATATTTATTTGATAACCTTAGCAATCTTTCCTTGTTCAATATAAACTGCCAAAATAGATAAATCAGCCGGATTAACACCACTAATCCGTCCAGCTTGAGCAAGTGTCGTTGGTTGAATTTTTGTCAATTTTTGTTGAGCTTCTGTTGCCAATCCTTCAATCGCACTATAATCGATATTTACAGGAATCTTTTTGGCCTCCATCCGCTTTAATTTTTCAACTTTCTCGTAAGCCTTCTTAATATAGCCTTCGTATTTATATTGGATTTCAATTTGTTCAATCACACGTGAATCTAAAGGTGTTGGAGCACTTGGAATAAATTGACTTAGATCCGCATAACTGACATATGGACGCCGTAAAAAATCACTGGCTAAAACGCCATCTTTTAAAGGATTATCGTTATGAGCTTGTAAATATGCGTCAACTGCTGGATTTGGCTTAATCCGAATGCTTTCAAGTCGTTGTTGTTCGGCTAAAATAGCTGCCTTTTTAGCTTCAAAAGCCGCATATTGTTCTTGGTTAACCAAACCTAATTCATGTCCAAGCTCAGTCAAACGTAAATCAGCATTGTCGTGGCGTAAAATTAAACGATACTCGGCACGCGAAGTCAATAAACGATACGGTTCATTGGTCCCTTTAGTCACCAAATCATCAATCATCACTCCAATATATGCATCGCTACGTTTTAAAACAATCTCTTCTAAGCCTAAAGCATGTCTCCCGGCATTAATTCCAGCAATTAAACCTTGCCCTGCAGCTTCTTCATATCCTGAAGTTCCATTGGTTTGACCAGCTGTATACAATCCCTTGATTAACTTAGTTTCTAGAGTTGGACGCAATTGATAAGGAGAAACAACATCATACTCAATCGCATAACCCGGACGCATCATTTCTGCATTTTCTAAACCAGCAATCGAATGCACCATTTCTTGTTGAATCTCTTCTGGTAGTGAAGTTGACAAACCTTGAATATAGTATTCATCTGTCGTTTTGCCTTCCGGTTCGATGAATAATTGATGGCGTTCTTTATCTGCAAAACGCACTAATTTATCTTCGATAGATGGACAATAACGTGGTCCTACACCTTCAATAACCCCGGTAAACATCGGTGCACGATCCAAATTATCACGAATCACACGATGCGTCTTTTCGTTAGTATAAGTCAACCAGCAAGAAAGTTGGTCCTGCGGTGCTAAATATGCTTCATCTGGTGTCATGAAACTAAAATGATTAGGCTTTTCATCGCCAGGTTGTTCTTCTGTTTTGGCATAATCAATCGTGGTTCCATCAACACGTGGTGGCGTTCCTGTCTTAAAGCGTTTGAGTTCAAATCCTAATTTCTCAAGATTTTTGGACAATTCCATTGCTGCTTGGGTATTATTAGGTCCTGAAGAATACATCAATTCACCAATGATAATTTTTCCACGTGCAGCAGTCCCCGTTGTCAATACCACTGCTTTAGCACCATAACGTGCACCAGTATTAGTGATAACCCCTTTAATTTGACCATCTTCTACGATCAAATCATCAACAATGCCTTGACGCAATGTCAAATTGGGTTGTTTTTCTAACGTATGTTTCATTTCTAGTGAATAGCGATGTTTGTCGGCTTGAGCACGTAAGGCACGTACAGCCGGGCCTTTCCCCGTATTAAGCATACGCATTTGCACATAGGTTTTATCGATATTTTTGCCCATCTGTCCACCTAAAGCATCGATTTCACGTACAACAATTCCTTTAGCCGGACCCCCGATTGATGGATTACATGGCATAAATGCCACCATATCTAAACTAATAGTCATTAATAATGTTTTATTACCTAAACGTGCTGCTGCCAAAGCTGCTTCACAACCAGCATGACCCGCTCCCACGACAATCACATCATAGCTTTTAGCATGGTATTGTTTCCCAAATTGCATTATTTATTCTTCCCTTCTATTTACCTAAACAAAATTGACTAAATAACTGATCTAACAATTCATCTTGATATGATTCACCAGTGATTTCACCTAACAATTCCCATGCTTTAGTCATATCAATTTGACAAAGGTCCACTGGCATTCCTAAGCTTATCCCATTTAAAACCTCTGCTAGCGAATCTTTAGCTTGATTAAGCAAAGCAATATGCCGCGCATTGGTTACTAATACTGTTTCTTGCGAGTTTTCAATGCCACCAAAAAATAACGCGGCAATCTTTTCTTCAAGCACATCTAAGCCATCTTGGGTCAAAACAGATGTCGTTAAAATAGGATCAGCATCAACTAATTTATTGACCTCTTCAATTTCTAATTGTTGCGCCAAATCAGTTTTATTTAAAATAACCAAACGTTTTTTATCCTGTGTTAATTCTAGTAATTGACGGTCTTGAGGAGTTAATTTTTCACTAGCATTTAAAACTAGCATCACTAAATCTGCTTGCTCGATTGCTTTTTTAGAACGTTGCACCCCAATTTGTTCAACTTTATCATCTGTTTGCCGAATCCCAGCTGTATCAATTAGTTTTAATGGAACACCACGCACATTAACATATTCTTCAATCACATCACGTGTCGTTCCGGCAATATCAGTTACGATAGCCTTATCTTCATGCAACAAGTAGTTTAACAAGCTTGATTTACCAACGTTAGGCCGCCCAACAATTGCCGTAGCCAAGCCTTCACGTAAGATTTTACCTTGATTAGCAGTCTGTAATAATTTAGCAATCTTAGCTTGTAATTGATCAGCTTTATCAGCTAATAACTTAGTCGTCATTGTTTCAACATCATCATATTCAGGATAATCAATATTAACTTCCACTTGTGCTAAAACATCCAAAATTTCTTGCCGTAAACCCCTAATCAATTTAGCCAAATTCCCATCAAGTTGGTTAAGTGCTACCTTCATTGAACGGTCAGTCTTTGCCCTGATTAAATCCATTACAGATTCCGCTTGAGTTAAATCAATTCGTCCGTGTAAAAAAGCACGTTTAGTAAATTCACCTGGTTGCGCTAGCCGTGCACCATGTTGTAAAACAAGCTGTAAAATTTTGTTGGTCGATACAATTCCACCATGACAGTTGATTTCAATCACATCTTCACGCGTAAATGTTTTGGGTGCTAACATCACCGAAACCATTACCTCATCAATTACTTCTTTAGTTTGCGGATCGATGATATGCCCATAATTAATCGTATGACTAGCAACCTTGGTTAAATCTTTACCCTTAAAAACTTTTTTAATGACAGTTAAAGCTTCTTCACCGCTTAAACGGACAATTGAAATAGCTCCTTCACCGGGTGGTGTGGCAATTGCCGCAATCGTATCAAATTCTGTCGTATGCACTGTCGCCATCAAAATCCCTCCATCTTTAGTTTTACTCACACTTAAGCTATTTTTGACCGTAAAAAAAGCGCCTACTCCACGTTTATTTGTACACAAAAAAACGTGGATAAAGCACTTTGACTACTTTATCTATCATGAGATAAGAATGATTACTACCAATATACTTTTTAAAGACAAAAAAGTCAACTAAGGAATTAGAAAAGACACAGTAACTTCTAGAAATGTTAATGCTATCAAATCTAAGAATTATCGGGTTAAAAAAATAAAAAGACGAGCATTTCAAGAACAAGAGTGCTAACGGATAAGACTGTTCTATTTATCGTTATGAGTATATTAGCTAAACTTACTGACATGAAAAGGCTTAAAAATATATTTAAGCTATCCATTTTTTGTATTTGTAAATATTACCAAGCAACAGCATATACTTTCCCATATTTTTTAGCAATCGCTTTAGCTGTAGATACAATTGCTACACCAACATCACCACCACCAACGATAGCTACAATTATTCCAACAACAGCAGCAATATTGGATACACCTGAAATAATGTCAATTATCTTTTTAGCAATATGTTGCGAAATTCCTAATGTTGATGTGAGATAAGAATGTAAAAAAGAAAATTTTATCAAAACAGTTAGTTGTAATGCTTAAAAAAACTCTAAATTACAGTTGAAATTTAATATATTTTATGAACTCCTCGACAATTTTTCCTAACATTTTTAGTTAACTTAATTTTGTTTCAACGCGACACCCTCAGCGCTATAAATAATTTATAACGTTTCTATCGATCTACTTTAGCAAAGCGCAACTAAAAAAGGTGTGCCTTTTTGTTTTGGCACACCTGAAAAAAGTTTTCATGTTTATCAAATATATTCACAAGATAACTTTATACAGTCATGTACATTTCTACCAACATAAATATTAAATGTACCTTTCTCAAAAACTGCATCCCCTTTATTGTTAAAAAATTTTAATTTATAACTTGGAATACTAATTATTAATTTATATTGTTTTTGTGCATCAACTTTAACTTTTTTAAATGCCACTAATCTTTTTACTGGCTGTGAAAGACTAGCCACTGGATCATTAAAATAAACCTGAATTACTTCTTTAACACTCTTTACACCCTCGTTAACTAACGTGATTTGAATTTCTAATTCCTCATCAACAGAATAAGTAGCTTTACTTAATTGTACATCCTTATACCGAACTTCACTATATGATAATCCATAACCGAAAGGAAATAGCGGGTCTAATTGGCTATCTATATACCGCGAAGTAAATCTAGCAGAATTCGAATTTGCCGGACGGCCTGTTGGCAATTGTGAATAATATATTGGTAATTGCCCCTCATTACGAGGAAAGCTAATTGATAACCTTCCTGAAGGACTAACTTTACCAAATAAAATATTAGCTATTGCATCTCCTGCCTCCGTCCCTGGAAACCACGCATATAATAATGCATCTACCTTTTCTAAAATATCCTCCAACACCAGAGGTCTACCACTAATAACAATTAATACAATCTTCTTGTTTAATTTATGAACTTTATCTATTAATTCAATTTGTGAATCTGATAAATGTAAATTTGTTTTAGAAGCAGCTTCTCCAGACTCTTTACTTTGTTCACCAACAGCAATAACAACATAGTCTGATTCCTTTGCTAATGTCAAAGCTACATTCATCTCACTAGCATTATTTTTTGAAGCTGATAAAATATCTTGAACTTCTTCAGATGTGAAATCCCACATTCCTTGTAGATACTTTATATCATCTACTAAATCAACACCCTTAGTACAATTAAGATTACTACCCAAATATTTTTTTATTCCATCCTTTAAAGTCACTGTTTTACTATTATCCGCATGAACTGCCCACATTCCTAACATATCTTGACAATCAGCATAAGGGCCTAATAATGCTATCTTTTTGGTTATATCTAATGGTAAAACATTATTATCATTTTTTAACAATACCAGTGACTCTTCACACAAATTACGTGCTAATTTTCGATTTTCTTGTGATAATATATTTTTATCTTCAAGTTTTTTTGAAGCTCCATAGAATGGGTTTTCAAATAACCCTAATTCATTTTTTAATTTCAACACTTTCCAAGCTGCTTCTGTTATTTTGTCTTCATCCAAAATTCCATCTGTAACTAAAGACTCTAATTCATTAGAATAACATGAGGATTGCATATCAATATCCACACCAGCCATTAAAGCTTTTAAACTAGCTTCTTTGTTATCAATTGCTACACCATGACTGACTAACTCACGGATTGCAGCATAATCACTAATAATAACTCCATCAAATCCCCATTTTTCACGTAAAATATCCTTTAACAACCAACTATCTGCTGTGCATGGGATTCCATTCAATGAACTTAGTGAAGTCATAATCATTTTACATCCTGCATCAATTGCTGCTTTATATGGTGGTAAGTAGTTCTGAAACAAATTACTCATAGACATATCTACAGTATTGTATTCACGACCAGCTTCCACTCCACCATATGCAGCAAAATGCTTCAAACAAGCAATCTGTCCACTGCCTGTAGATAAATTCTTTTGAAAACCATAAACCATCGCCTGAGCTATACTAGAATTTAAAATCGGATCTTCTCCGGGTGATTCTAAACATCTCCCCCAGCGAGCGTCATGAATTACATCTACCATTGGCGCAAATGTCACATGATTTCCTGATGCAGCAGCTTCTTTAGCTGCCATCTCACATGCTTGTGCGACCAATTCAGGATTCCAAGTTGCTCCTAACCCCAATGGATTTGGATATATAGTTTTATATCCATAAATAATATCCGACATAAACAACATTGGAATATGATGTGGTTGCTTAGCCATTTGATTCATTTGAATCTTACGCGTAGTTTCTGCTCCAGTTACATTTAAGACTGAACCTGCTAAATCAACTATTTCTTGTGAAATTCCCAATTTTTGTTGAGGTCCATACGTAACATCTTGGCTTTCAAAAAATTCTCCAGAAAATTGAACTAACTGTCCTATCTTCTCTAACACAGACATATCCATTAATAATTCTTTTAATTCGATAGTTTTCAATTAATGTATTCCTCTCATTAATTATCCTAAAATAGTCTCCCTATCTTATTCTAACGCATTTTTTTGTTCCTCAGCATAAGTTCTAGCATCATCCAACATAAAAAATGGTAAATATATAATAAAGCAAAGTAAAAATGAAATTAACCATATTAAGAATAACCAGAATCCCCCACACATAAAGCTACTAATAAATCCAGGTGTTACCCATGGTAATGAAATAGTTGGATTAAAATTAATAGGCAAAAAGCTTGCTAATATCCAAGCAACTCCACCAGAAATAGCTGTTGTTACTACCATCGGAATAAAGTAAATAGGATTTAGCATCAATGGAAAGCCAAAGATTATCGGCTCATTAATATTGAAAATATTTGCTGGAATAATAAGTTTTCTCATTGCCTTATATTTTTCAGATTTAGCAAAAAAGCTTGCCGCACATATTCCTAAAGTATTTCCATTCCCACCAATATATACAGCTGTCATTAGTACTGAAAATGTTAGATATGGTAATGGCTTACCTGCCAAATAAGCTTGTGTGTTGGCAACTCCAACTGCTGCTAGAACCGGCGTATAGCAATTTTGCAAAGTTGCTGGATGAATTCCAAAAAACCAACATAAATTTTCAAAACTGTAAACAAGAATTAAAGCTAGCGGTGTCGCACCAATATTCATAATAGGTTTGGAAATAATTGTTGTAATCAATTGATATGCATCATTAAAGGAAGTTAAAGACAAAATCCATTTAATGAAGAATACAACAGTAAAAATAATCATAGCAACAAAAGTTGGCTCTAAAGATTCTGTGACCATTGGTGGGACAGATGAAGGTAGTTTTAATTTCAAATTCTTTTTCATTAGCGAACAATACACAGTCGGCACCAATAAACCGCAAATTATTCCCACAAAAATACCATTACTTCCCATATTACTTGTCAACAATGAAGCTGTCCCAGCTTTATCGTATTGTAAAGGCATTAAAGCAATATAAACTGCCAACGTTATTACTGATCCTACAATAGGATTCTTATTTTCCGCTTTAGTATAATGATAAGCTATAGCTCCTACAAGATAAATACCAATTAATGACAAAGTCAATGAAATAAAATCATTCCCAGTTTGATATAATCCTATATTTTGAATTAATTTTGTCCAAGGTCCAATTGGCAAATTAATTAAAATAGCTATAGCAGCTGTTCCTAAAGTAACAGGCATTGTTGTTAAAAAACCTGATGTTAAAGCTTTTATGTATTTATTTGAGCCCATAAATGTTGCGAATGGACCTAAAAGCTTGTCTAATCCATTTTGTAATTTGTTCATAATATTACTCATAATAAAAACCTCCATAAATCGTTTTCAACAAAGATTGTAAACCCTTTCCTTTTTTAGGTATATGTATTTTTATATAATGATTTATGTAATATTTTGTCTTCTTTACAGTATTAGTGTATTATAAAAACACCTACTTAAAAGAGGTGATTTATCTTGACATCAATAACACATGAAATTATTCCAAAGAGTGATGACTTAAATTTTACAATTTTTACATTTCATGCTTCAGATACTAATAGAATAATTCCACAACACTGGCATCAAAATGGAGAATTTTTATTTTGCTCTCACGGTTCATTAGAAGTCTGGTTACAAGGTAATCATTATGTTCTCAAAAAGAATGATGCTATTTTTATAAACCCTTATGTCACACATACTACAAAAAGTCCATGTAATAATTCTATCTTATGTATTCAGATTCCATTAAATTTACTCAAAGATCTAACTGAGCAAAAATATGGACAAGAATTCATTTTTAACTTAAACACCGTTATAAAAAATACTCTTACCAAATCAGACTTGTTACTATTAAATAATTTAACCCGACTTGGTGATACAAATTCGAGAAATATCGGCGATAAACTTATCACACAAGCTTATATTTTTTTACTTCTAACAATGTTATATGATAATTACTGCGAAAATACAGCTGATTCTGGAACAATCTCAGATATCTTCCTTACAAATAAAATAATTGACTATATTAATGAACATTTTAAAGAAAAGTTAAGTCTAAAAAATATTGCTGATTATTTAGGTTATTCTGAAAACTACTGTTCCAAATTAATAAAATATAGCATCGGAATGAATTTTCATAATTTTTTAGAGACTGTACGTCTTAATGATGCATATGAAAAAATTATTTATACCCATCTTAATTTTGAAGATATAGCTATTGAATCTGGATTTAATAATTATAGAAATTTATATAATGTCTTTTATAAAAACTATAAGAAATCTCCTAGTCAAATTCGAAAGTTCTATAAATCTCAAAGTTCAATCAATAACAATCAAGACTTTTACAAAAATAATATATAGTTCTAAAAAACAAAGAGAAAGCCTATAAAAAATATTTTTTATAGGCTTTCTCTTCTTACATTAACTACATAATCACTGGACATAAATTAAAATTACAACTTTTACACATAGTAATTTATTTTCATTAAACTAATCTGTTCGTTTATTCAAAATCGACCGTAAAACTTTCTCACGCAAAGAAATCGTATCGATGTTTTGCGTTTGCTCGTATTCCCAGACTAACAAATCACAAACTACTTGTTGGGATAATTTACCGACCAACGAACCGCCGTTTAAAAACTCGTCAACCGAGGTCTTTAAAACAATATCACCTTGTTGGGCCAAAGGTGAATGCAAATACGTTGTGACTACAATCACTTTAGCTTGATTATTTTTAGCGGTCACGACCGCATCTAAGACATCAATCGTTTTGCCCGAAAGTGAAAATGCAATTACTACATCGTCTTGCGTTAGAATCGAGGCTAATTGCGCTTGATAATGCGGATCGGTTACGGCTTGGGCCTTGACTCCTACCCGCAAAAACATGCTCTCCAATTCGCAACTAGAGTGACCACTGCCACCTACGCCAAAAATATAGATGTGTTTGGCCTGCGCAATTAACTTTACCGCATCCTTAACTTGAACCTTATCCAAATTTGCCGCCGTTAGTTTAATCATCTCCATCAACGGACTAACATGTTTTAAATAATCATCTTCATTAAGAAGCCGTTCTCCTTTATTCAAATCTTCTTTGGCAATTTCGATTTTCAAATCGGAAAAACCTGAAAAACCCAGTTTTTGACAAAAGCGAATGATGGTAGCATCGCCAACCCGGATATGCTTTTTGATTTCGCCCATCGTTTGAAAAACAATCTCTGGGCCCGTCACCAAAATATAATCGGCTACCTTTTTTTCGGATTGTGTCAAGGTGTAATAATTTTGTTGAACTAACGTCGCAAAACTCATTTTTAGCACCCTTTCCCTTGTTTGCTTCTAGTTATTTTATATTATACATTATATCACCCTCCAAAAAAATCCAAAAAAAGGTTTACATGGAGTGAAAATAAAGATATAATAATTTTGGATAAATTATCCATAGTTAATTCTTTTTGGAGGTTGTTGGATAATGAAGAAAGAAGAATTTATTAACACTATCAAAAATGGTTTGATTGTTTCGTGTCAAGCCTTACCCGGAGAACCACTTTACACTGATAAAGGTGGGATTATGCCACTAATGGCAATAGCGGCCAAGCGTGGTGGAGCAGTTGGAATTCGTGCAAATTCCGTACGAGATATCAAAGAAATCAAAGCAGTAGTTGATTTACCTGTGATTGGGATTATCAAGCGTGATTATCCTCCTCAAAAGCCTTTTATTACTGCCACTATACGTGAAGTTGATGAACTTGTTGAAACTGGTGTAGAGGTTATTGCGCTTGATTGTACTTTAAGAGAACGATTTGATGGCTTACACATCAATGATTTTATTCGACAAATCAAAGAAAAATATCCTAATCAATTGTTTATGGCAGATATTTCTAATTACGAAGAGGGGCTCAATGCATTTCAAGCAGGAATTGACTTTGTTGGTACAACGTTAAGTGGATATACTGATGAAAGCCCTAAACTTGATGGCCCTGACTTTGCACTAGTAGAAAAACTTGTAAATAAAAATATCCCAGTTATTGCTGAAGGTAAAATTCATACTCCACAAGAAGCTAAGAAGATGCATGATTTAGGAGTTTCTGGAGTTGTTGTCGGTGGGGCGATTACACGTCCAATGGAAATTACTCAACGTTTTGTTAATGAATTAAAAAAATAATTTTTAGGAGGTTGTTATTATGTTTAAAAATTTCTCTCGTCTTGGACGAGCCTTTATGTTGCCAATCGCCATTTTACCAGTCGCAGGGTTATTACTAGGACTTGGTGGTGCTTTAAGTAATGATAGTGCTGTAAAAGCATACCCTTTTTTAGATCAGGCATGGCTACAAACCATCTTGAAAATGATGAACTTTGCAGGTAACGCTGTTTTTACTAATCTTGCACTTATTTTTGCAATTGGGATAGCTATTGGCCTAGCAAAAGGCGACAAAGGGACTGCTGGTTTAGCTGGTGGTGTTGCTTATTTAGTTTATACAGCTACAATTAGTGGATTGTTACAAATGTTTTCTGCTAAAAATGCAACGATTGATACTGGTGTTGTTGGCTCAATCGTAATTGGTGGAACCGTTGCTTATTTGCATAATCGTTATCGAAAAATTGAATTGCCTCAATTTTTAGGCTTTTTTGGTGGCTCTCGTTTTATTCCAATCGTTTCTTCTTTAGCAGCAATTATTATTGCAGGTATTTTTTATATCATTTGGCCACCTATTCAAGGAGTCTTAAAAGTTACGGGTGAAGAAATTGCTCATATGGGATCTTTTGGAACATTCCTTTATGGATTCTTACTTCGTTTAACTGGTGCTGTTGGTTTACATCATACTATCTATCCACTCTTTTGGTATACATCTTTAGGTGGCACTGAAGTTGTTGCAGGGCATACCATTTCTGGTGCACAAAATATATTCTTTGCACAACTAGCAGATCCAAATCACACTGGTTTATTCACCTATGGTACTCGATTCTTTGCTGGTCGCTTTGCTACTATGATGTTTGGTTTACCTGCTGCAGCTCTTGCAATGTATCATGCAATTCCTAAAGGAAATCGTAAAGCAAACGGTGGACTCTACTTTAGTGGTGGTTTGACTTCATTCTTGACAGGAATTACCGAACCATTGGAATACACTTTCTTATTCGTAGCTCCTTGGTTATACGTAATTCACGCATTTTTGGATGGGCTTTCTTTCTTCTTTGCTGATATTTTAAATATTCGTATCGGTAATTCATTTTCTGGTGGTTTCATTGATTTCTTATTATTTGGTATCTTACAAGGTGAAGACAAAACAAATTGGATGAAACTTATTCCGTTTGGTATTGCTTGGGCAATCGTATACTATGTAGTCTTTTCATTTTGTATTCGCAAATTTAAAGTGGCCATTCCAGGAATGGAAAGTGAGGATTCAGAAGAAATTGAACTTACCGAAGAACCTTCTTCATTAAATGAAGAAGCTAAAATCATTATTTCTGCTCTTGGTGGTAAAGAAAACATCGAATCAGTTGAAGCTTGTGCAACTCGTTTACGTGTTGCTATATCAGATAGCAAAATTGTAAATAAAAATACCATTAAAAAATTAGGCGCCACCGCTGTCTTTGAAGTAAACGGTGGAATTCAAGCTGTATTTGGTGGTAAAGCTGATTTATTAAGTCAAGAAATTAATCAAATTTTAGGTCAAGAGTAAAAAAACATTTTTATTAAGGAGAAAAAATAATGTTTGGTTTATTAAAGAAAAAAAAGAAAATTGATATTTTTTCACCTGTTGATGGTCAAATTATTGAGCTTTCCAAAGTTGAAGATGAAGTCTTTTCACAAAAATTAATGGGTGATGGTTTTGGAGTTATTCCGACAAGTGATGATATTTACGCTCCTATCGATGGTGAAGTTATTTCAATCTTCCCAACAAAACATGCTATTACACTGAAAAACGCAGAAGGAATAGAAGTTTTATTACACCTCGGCCTTGATACGGTAGAGTTAAAAGGTGCACCATTTGAAGTGAAAGTTACTGTTGGACAAAAAGTTACTTCTGAAACACTATTAGTTAAGATGAATCGAGAAGAAATTAAAAATTCTGGTAAACAAGATACTGTTTTAACAATATTTACATCACAAGACAAGATTAACGATTTAAATATTGTTACCCAAAATATAACTCATTCAAATATATGTGGGGACGTTGTTCTAAAATAAAAACGTCTTCCAACTTAATCCTCCTTACTATCAAAAAACTCTAATAAGGAGGATTTTTATAATATTCCTTAAAAGTCCTATTTATATAAAAAAGTGAACTTCTAACTTGCTTATACAAATTAGAGGTTCACTTAATTTTTTTAAAGAGTTACTTCACATCTCTTTTTAATATCTTTATTTTTCATCCATCAACTTTTTAGCAGCTAATAAGTTATCTCGTGCAATCAGTGGTACACGTCCTAGACCATCTAGGCCAACATTTAATAAATAGTTGATGCCTAAATCAGCAAGATGCTTGCGATAATCACAGATTGTTTGTGGGCTCTTCCAGTTTTGGTCATGGTATGAAAAGCCCCATGAATCATTCATTGTTGCAGCTGTTTCATATAAGCCAGTTGGCGATGGTTTCAAGCCATCAACTGCATTATAATCAACTTCACCTTCTGTTTGGGTTAAATCTTGCGGAATTTCATTATCACCTAAAGAAACATAATCATATTTACCATTACCTAAGCGTGAATTGATTAAACAATTTGGTTGTAGTTTTTTGACCGTATCATAGATTCGCTGACTTTGTTCATCACTTAAAGTCATTGGTACATCAAACCAAGCCGTAGCAATTTCACCATAGTTAGTCATGATTTCTTCGATTTGTGGCATAATCTTGTTTTCAAAACAAATATCGAAGTTTTTATCACCAGTAAAGTCCCAACTATTGTCCCAAGTCGTACCGGCAGTCTCAATGTCATTGGATAAATAACCACCACCATTTGGATCATGCCAATCTAAATCTTGTGAATAATAAATGCCAAATTTAAGTCCAGCTTTTTGACAAGCTTGTGCTAATTCGCCAATAATATCACGTTTAAAAGGTGTTGCATCATAAATGTTATAAGTATCAACTTTAGAATGATACATTGCAAAGCCATCATGATGCTTGGTTGTTATTACCAAATATTTCATTCCAGCCTCTTTAGCTAAAGCTACAATTTCATCAGCATCAAAGTAAATTGGCTTAAAAATTGTTGCTAATTTTTCGTATTCAGCATTAGGAATTTGTAATTTAGATTGAATCCATTCTGCATATGAACTTGATGATTGACCACGATATTCACCGGCTAATAACGAATATAATCCCCAGTGAATCATCATGCCATATTGTGCTTCTTTGAACCATTTGATATTTTCATTCATTTTTTAACATCCTCCTATAAGGTTAATTTATCTTTCTTAACCGTAAAGACATCATATAATGCCAGCAAGATATACAACGCACCACCCCAAAAAATCAATGTTGCAGCACCAGAATTATTAATTAATTCGCCTAAATATTGGAAGAAATATGGTGAAACCAATGAACCAATGTTAATTCCAATAATAATAATTGAAGTAGTCAAGTTCATTGAACCTTCCGGAGAATAAGCAACCATCCGTGCTGTCAAAGCAGGATTGATAATCCCATTACAAAAACCTGAAATTAAAACCAAAACCAATAAGAATGGAATAGAGGTTGTAAATGGAATCAACATCATTGTAAGGGCAGTTACGATATCAAAAATAGCCACGGTAAATTTACCAGAAGCTTTGACAATCTTTTCAAAAATAATCCCTGAGATAATAGAACAAAAGACCAAAACACCAAAGATTCGTGTTGCATCAGCAGCAGTTCCGATATCATTTTGAACAAGATATGTCGCAAACTTCAACGAAATTGCACTATAAAATAGTTGTGCAAAAAGGAAAATCATTGCTAATTTAATAACTTTAAGATTAGTTGTTGGTTTCTTTTTACTTACTTCTGCTGAAACTTCTTCTAACTTACCATCATTAGAACTTTCAATATTATCTAATGATTTTGGCACGAAAAATTGTACTAAGAAAATTGGGATCAAAAGTGCTAAGAATACTAAATAGGTCGTATGCCAGCTGATATTAATCAAAAACCCTGCAATAAATAACATCAACGAGTCCCCAATTGCTCCAACCGAGTTACGCCAACCTAGTAACTTATTACGTTTTTCTTCAGCAAACACGTCGGTGATATAAGAAACGCTTAGCGGTGTAAAGATACCTGCACCTACACCAAAGAAAAGGCGCGACATGAACAAACACGGATAATTATAAATAAATGCTGGTAACACGCCACTAATCAACGAAATAATCAAACCACATAAAACAGTATTTTTCTTACCTAAATAATTAGAGATCAACCCACTGATAACTGTCCCAATCAAAACCCCACCGGTTGGGATAACGACCAACATTTCAATACTTGCTTGGGACATCGATGCAAAATGTTCTTGCATCAAAGGTACGGTCCCAGAAACAGCGTTACTAACCGACATTAAAAATGATATCGATAAAATCCCTATCGTCAGCATTCGTGTATCTTTAATGTTTGTATCCATAAATCAACCATCCTTTCCATTACTTCCCCAACACTAATTGTTCATAAGTTTTCTTTAAAACACTCTCTTTATTAGCGGAGGTTATCTTCCCTAAAATCTCTAACTGATCAACTATATTTCCTAAAACACTCGCCTCAACTGCTCCTAAACTAACATTACGTTTAGTATATTTTCGAGTAAGATCAACTAACAATTTATTTTGGATTCCACCTCCAAACATATAAACGTCTTCAATCTCATTACCTGTGATCTTCTCTAATTCCGTAATTGCTTTAGCATAGCTATTTGCTAAACTCTCATACACTAGTCGTAATAATTCTCCCTTATCTCTTGGAAGGGGTTGTTGTGTAAACTTCAAATACTCATTGATTCGTTCTTGCATATTACCAGAATCAGTAAAAATTTGTGCATTAGGATCAATCTTACTTTGAATGCTTGAAGCTTCCATGGCTAGCGCAGTCATTTCCTCAAAACTTAATTTATCACCTTTTGTTGCCCATTCGCGTTGTAGCTCTTGTACAATCCATAATCCTGTGATATTTTTTAGCAATCGATTTTTTTGTCCCTGACAACCTTCATTAGTTAAACCCGCACTAAAAGCCTCCTGTGACACAATTGCTTCGGGTGTTTGTGTACCTACAATCGACCAAGTTCCACAACTGATAAAAGCTGTTTTTTGCCATTCATCGGGTTTAACTGGCAAACTTACCAGAGCTGCGGCGGTATCATGCCCCACACCATTTAAGATTTTAAGTTCCGATTTTAGATTCATATCAGTTTGTATCTTGTCTCTTAGCAGACCTAAATCTTGGTTATCTGTAAAATCTATAAACCACTCTTTATTGAATCCTAGTTTTTCACACAAAACAGAACTTATCTTGCGTGTTTTTTGTTCTAATAATCCACTGGTTGAAGTGATTGTCCATTCGGAACTTAAATTTCCACTCAAAAAATACTTAATTAGATTAGGCATGAATACAACATGAGCGATTTGTCTTTCAAGATGTGGATTAAGTTGTAAATCTGCAAACAATTGCACAATTGAGTCAATTGCATCTAATTGTGTACCAGTCAATGCAAATAAGTTTTCAGCAGATACTTTTTTTGTAAATTCGGTTAGATATTTTGTTGCACGTCCATCACGATAGCTATAAGGTGCTTGCAACAAATTTCCATTGATTCCTATCAATCCATAGTCAACACCCCAAGTATCGACACTTAAACTAGTAAGTTTACCAAGCGTGCGTTCACTACAAACTAGACCTTCCTTAATCTTTTGGAGAATCTGTAAATAATCCCAGTAAAGTGAATCTAAAAGTTCAATCGGTTGATTGCTAAACCTGAATTGCTCAGCCAAAGTAATCTTTTCACCGTCATAAGATCCTGAAATCAATCTCCCCGAACTAGCACCCAAATCAACTGCAATAACATTCGTTATGTTCACACCCACCAACTCCTTAATCACTTATATAGTGGACCAAACGTTTGGCAAGCATTAAAATCAGCAGCTTCTAAATCACTTGTTCCCAACAATGACCATGCTTTTGGACGAAAAATATCTTCTGAAGCTACATTATGCATATTAACGGGAATTCTTAACATTGAAGCTAGCGTTAATAAATCACCACCGATATGTCCATAGCTAATAGCTCCATGATTGGCACCCCAATTATTCATTACTTCATATACTGACTTAAATGCTCCTTTTCCAGTTAATCTCGGAACAAAGAAAGTTGATGGCCAACCTGGATCTGTACGTTCATTGACTTTACTAAACACATCTTCTGGTAAATCAACAGCATAACCTTCTGCAATTTGTAATACTGGTCCTAAACCCTTAACAAGATTTAATCGACACATTGTCACAGGCATCCCATCAGGGCCACCTTTTGTTAAATAGTTGCTTGAAAAACCTCCACCTCGGAAATACCCAATATTAGCAGGTATCCAGCGTGTATTTTCCAAATTTTGCTTAGCTTCTTGTTCACTTAATTCATAAAACGGCTTCATAACTGGTTTTCCTTTTTCCATTTCACAACCCGTCGCATCCAATGTTTGCGCTCCAGAATTGCTCAAATGCAAGAAACCGCTTTCTAAAATCCCAGTAAGTTTATGTCCTGTCACACGTTTAACCGCTTCTGCACTCCAGTACGTCCGAACATCAGCAAATATTTGCGGTCTATTAGTTAACAAGTAATTAAAAAGCATAGATGCTCCGTTCAAAGCATCATTTTCAGTAGCTACAATATACGGTGCACGTAAACCATTCCAATCATATTGTGAATTTAACATCGCTTCCATGTAATCACCATTTGGAAAATGATCAGTCCACTGTCTTTGTCCTTGGAAACCTGCCGCTAATGCGTAATGTCCATCTGCTTCTTCTTTAAAACCTAATTCTACCAGACGTGGATTGCCTTCCATTAAGTCACGAACAATCATTGTCATCAAAATACATTTCTTTAATTGTTCATCTTTTTGTTCAGCAGTAAATTTTTCAGGATTATCTTCGTTGTAAATATCTGGTCCAACAGGTGTATGTACCTTAGCCCATTGATATGCACGTTCAAATTCTTCTGAATCATAAATCTTTTCTTCCCAACGTCGTACAATTTCTGTCATATCAACATATTCATTGCGCATACCTAGATAATTTTGGAAGAAATCAGCATCAACAATTGAACCTCCAATACCCATCGCTACATTTCCGATAGAAAGATATGCTTTGTCTCGCATTAGTCCAACAGCCAAAGCTGCCTTGGCATATCTAATAATCTTAGTTTGTACATCTTGTGGAATTGACATATCACTAGCATCTTGAACATCATGACCATAAATTCCAAATGCTGGAATCCCTTTTTGAGCATGCGATGCTAATACAGCAGCTAAATATACAGCACCTGGTCGTTCTGTACCATTAAATCCCCAAATCGCATGAGGGATATCATTTGTCATATCCATAGTTTCACTACCATAGCACCAACATGGTGTTACCGTAAGCGTTGCACAAACATTTTCTTGCGAAAACTTAGTCTTTGCCATCGCAGCTTCTTTAACCCCACCAATTGTTGTATTTGCAATAACAGTTTGAACGGGCGTACCATCAGGATATTTTAAAGCACTTTCAATCAAAGACGCTGCTGCTTTTGCCATCGCCATCGTTTGCTGTTCTAATGATTCTCTAATACCCTTACGGCGACCATCAATCGTTGGTCTAATACCAATTTTAGGATATTTAAAACTTAACATAAATTACAACCTCCATTCATCATTTATCTTCTATCCACAAGTATAAAACGCTTTCTCAAAAAGGAGCAAGACTGTTCAATCTTGTTGAACTCACTCCAAATTGCATTGCTTTTTATATTCAAAAAAAATCAAACTTATTCAACTACCAAAAGCTCAACTTGACAATCTTCTAAAGTCGCAGCAAATCGTTTATTTAGTTCTTTATCAGTAATCAATACGTCTATTGCATCATACATACACATGCGAAAATAATCTTTTTTACCTATTTTTGATGAATCACACAACAAGATTACTTGATCTGATAGTTCCATCATTTTGCGTTTGATAAAACTTTGTTCCTCACTTGCCATATACACTCCGGTCTCATCGACTCCTGAACATGATAAAAATAAAATATCAGCATGAAAATTTTCTAAATATTTCTCGGCTGATTGTCCTAAAATTGAACCAGACATACTTTTAATATGCCCCCCACAAATAAACGTTTCAATACTTGGCTCTTCAACTAGTAATTGAGCTAAATTCAAGCCGTTTGTTACTACAACCAAACGCTTATTTTTCAAATATGGATATAAGGCATTACATGTACTACTAGAGTCAATAAAAATCGCTTGGTTTTGACCAATAAAATTACTAGCCGCCGATGCAATTAGCCTTTTTTCGCATTCATGATCATTACTGCGCACATTATAACCAAATTCGATATTAGTATTAGTACTTAATTCAACTTGGCCAAAATTTCTAATAATTTTGTGCTCTTTTTCTAAAACGATCAAATCTCTACGCAATGTCGAACGACTTACAAACAAATCTCTTTCTAGTTCCTTAATATCAACTATTTTCTTCTGACCAATAATTTCCATTAACTTGCTAAGTCTTTCCTTTTGATACACTTCTTTAACCCCCTATATTGAACTTTTTTAAACACAAATAAACATATTTAGTTGATTATTTTGAAATTTATCCAAAAGCATTGGCCCAACTTCTTTTCTATTCTCAAAAAGCTATAATTATAAATAAAGCGGTTTCTTTTATCCGCAAAATTTTTTAAAGGAGTTTTTGCTTATGAAAATGATGTTTGAAACTGAACGTGCAGATTTGGCGAACACTGTCAAAAAAATGTTCGATCGCAAAGACACTAATGTTGCTGGTGGAAATATGTCAATTAAAGTATTTGACCAAACCGGTCATCCCTATATTTTAATGACACCAAGTTTTATGTCAGAAACATATTATTCAGATTTACATCCAGCTCAAATCTTAGTTATCGATGCAATAACATTAGAAAAAATTGATGGTGTTGGTACCGTAACACGCGAAGTTAATATGCATGAACAAGCATATAAAGCCCATCCAGATATCCGATGCGTCTATCATTCACATGCTCCTGAATCAATGTTTTGGGCAACTATCGGACAAGATATGCCAAATGTTACCGAAGTTACCAGAGAACTAGGACGCATTCGTTGTCTACCATTCGCGCCTGCCTGTACCCAACAATTGGCAGACACGGTCTATAATGGATTGCTAGAATTAGGAGATAAAGCTGTAGAAAATGTCTTTTTGTTAAATAGTCATGGCATTTTAATTACAGCTTCCGAATTACACATCGCAGCTCGTATTATGGAAACACTAGAATGGAATGCAAAAATTGCATATCAACAAACTATCTTTATTAAGCTTGGCCTGCTAGATGATTATCAATCTTGTGGACAAAATTATAAAGAAGCATTGCCAGATGGCACAATTCCACCAATTGCTTTACCTGAATATAACAAGATTAATATTCCTCAAAAATTCCAAGATAATTTAACACGTACTAGTTTTGAAATTTAAAAACCAAAAGGCCAGGATAACTTCCTGGCTTTTTATATTATCACATAGTTTTCCACTAATTTAATTATCTCATTTTAATTATATTTAAACAAGATAATGCGATACATATACGAAAAGAGGTTGGTATATTAACTACCAACCCCTTTTTATTTTAAGAAATATATAAAAATTAAGATACACTATTTTTTAAATCAATTTTGTTATACGCAATTACAAACGGTGCATAAATCAAGAAAGAAGACAGCACATATACCGCTTGCATGATTCCGCCACTAATTGATCCAGTACCCAACGCACCATTCAAAACTGCAGGAACTGTCCACGGAACAGAAAATTTAAACACTGGCACCAATTTAAGACTCATCGCAAGAAATCCTATGATTACATTCATTATTGGAGCAAGAATAGATGGAATTAATAAAATAGGGTTTAACATGATTGGCAATCCAAACATCAATGGTTCCCCAATATTAAAGATTGTAGGTCCAATAGCCAATTTACCAATTGCACGCCAATCTGCCTTCTTTGAAAAAACAAAAATCGCAAGTAATAAACCTAAATTATGACAACCGATTGCTCCAAAAAAGGAATTGGTAAAAATATAATGTGTATGTTCAGTCATATTAGAAACTTGTGCTGGTAAATAAACGGCACCTTCAATTGGTGATGTAATATTACCACCATGAATCCCAAACCACCAAAGGATTTGTTGAATGAAAACATATAATATGCCAAATCCTATACCTTGTGAAAATCCGGTCAACGGCGCTTGAATAATATTGTAAATTAAATCATTCAAAGAAGGTAAGCCTAACCAATAAAGAAGACCACAAACCAAACCAGCTAAAGAAAGTGTCAACGAAATTGGTAACAAGCTTGAAAATGATTCACTAACAGCTGGGGGAACCGAGTCCGGTAAAACAATTCGCAATTTTTTATTTTTTTGTAGTTTTGTAAATAATCCTACGAATACAAACGAAACAATAATAGCTGTTACAATTGCAGAAGAACTAAAATTAGTTACACTATACGCACTATCAAAAGTTACTTTTTTACCATTTGCTAAAGTTTGAACGATACTTTGTGGTAACAAAATTAGATAACAACAAAGGCCTATCAAACTGGTCATCTTTGGGTCAGCATCATTTAATTCACCGACTTTCATTGATAATGATAATGTCAACATTAAAGCGATGACGCTAAAACTACCTGTAATAACTGCATTACACATATAAATTAATTTATTTAAAATTACTACAAATCCTGATGCTAAATATGCTTTACCCGAAAGACCAGTTATCATATGACCAATATTTAACCCAACATCACCCATAACTGTGCCACTGGGATCTAAAACAACCCAACTGATTAGTCCAAAAATAGATCCCGTGATAACAAAAGGAACTAAAAAAGCAAAAGCATCACGTAATGCAATTAAATACCTGTTAGCACTTAATTTCGCAGCCACAGGGACTAAATATTTTTCCATTTTGTCAGTAAAATTCATAAGAAATTTCTCCTTTCTTTTACAAGTTAACACGTTAACTTTATTATATAGAAATATTAACACACAATGTATCCGTTTACAATATATATTTTATAACTTTTTGTAGATAATAATTGTATATTGTGTTAATATTAACATTGTAAGTTATTATCAAGGAGGTTTGCTTATGTTACAACCGTTACCTAGAATCAAAGAATACGAAGACATGGGATTGGGACTATTCATTCACTGGGGACTTTATTCTTTATTAGACCAAGGCGAATGGACTGAATTTATTCACGAACTGCCTCAACAAGAATATGAACAACTGACAGCTAAGTTTTTTGCAGAAAAATTTGATCCACAAAAGATTGTAAAGGTTGCCAAAAATATGGGAGCTAAATATATTTGTTTAACAACTAAACATCACGAAGGTTTCTTTTTATATGACACTTGTGGACTTAGCCAATTCGATGCTCTCCACAGTGCTGCTAAACGTGATTTAATTAAAGAATTTGTTGATGCTTGCAATCGAGAAAACATCAAACCTTTCTTTTATATGGCTAGTTATGACTGGCATCATCCAGATTATGAAAAAAATTTCGATAACTTCTTAGAATATTTACGTAAATCAGTTGAAATACTTTGTAAAAACTATGGTAAAGTTGGAGGATTTTGGTTTGATGGCAATTGGAATAAAAAAGAAGCTAATTGGAAACTAGATGAACTTTACGGGACAATCCGAAAATATCAACCTGAAGCCATGATTATCAATAATACCGGTTTAAAAAATCGCGGAAAAATCAGTAATCCCGAAATTGATGCAGTTACTTATGAACGCCATATTCCTGATACAGTTAACCATGGTATCGGTGGTCAAAAATATGTTGCTGGTGAAATTTCTTTAACCTTAAATCAACACTGGGGCGTAGCTTCTAATGATATTGATTTCAAATCACCTAAAGAAGTCATTGAAAATATTTGCCATGCTCGTAAAGTTGGAGCTAATATTTTAATTAATATCGGTTTAAACGGTGATGGTTCAATCCCTCCAATCGATGAAGCTTATATGGAATTAATTGGAAAATGGACTAAGCTTTATGGATCTGCCTTTTATTACGGACGTCCAAGTTTGGCAATATCTTCTACTAATCCTAAAGATTTTATTTTAACAACAAATTCTAAAACGGCTTATATTTTTATCCATGATTTACGCGTTGTTGGTAACAGCAATGTTGTCTTAGGTGGAGAAAATACCAATCCGCGAACATTTTTCAATTTTAACTCTAAAATAAGTGATTTAAAATGGATAGATAATGAAGAAAATCTTTCCTATGTTCAAGATGAAATAAAAGGTATAATAACCTTAGATGCCACCGGGTACCGTTATGGATGTGATTATGTCGTGCGTGTAGCCAAGGCCACTTTAGCTTGAAAGGTTGAGAATTTATGCCAGTGCCAAAATATCAAATGATTGTCGATACACTGTGTGCCGAACTAGACAGTAAACTTTTCCATCAAGGCGATCCTTTTTATAGTGAAGCAGATATTAAAAATCGTTTTAACGTTAGCTCCACTACAGCCGTTAAAGCACTTAATATCTTAGCTAGTTCCAATAAAATTACTCGCATCCAAGGAAAAGGAACTTTTGTTTCTAAAGAAAATCATGATGCGCCAGTGACATATACTGACTTGAATATGGCTAATGGCAAAGCAGAATCTACTAAAGTTTTGAGTGTTGCACTCAAAAATAATACTCAAATACTTAAAAAACTGTATCTCCCTAAAGGGGCTAACTATTTTGAAGTTAAGCGTCTGCGATATATCGACCGTAAAATTGTGCAATATACGATTTCATATGTTATACCGGACTTCATCGATGTAAACAAATTACATGATTTAACATCTTTCAGTTCACTTTATCAGCGAATTCATGATGATTTTGATTTAAATCCTTATACTTTGCCGTATAGCCAACAAACAACCGCCAGAATTGTAAGTGAACCAGAGGTGTTACAACATTTTCAAACTAATGAGAATTTAGCCCTAATTATTCAAGAAAGACAAACCTTCTTACCCGAGAAAAACCGCGTATTAGATTATGTCATCAGCTATAAACTTCCTGAATATTGGGGATTTAAAATTCAAACAACTCCTTAAAAATAAAAAGACGTTTCATCATGATTTTTACATCACGATGAAACGTTTTTTTACAATAACGACAGTAATTTCCTAATATCTTCTTGTTTTGTTGCCCAACTTGTCATGAAACGAACTACAACTCTTTGTTCATCTAAAATCTTAGGTGTTTTAAAATGAACGTGTTTAGCCAAACGCTGGGCTTTTTTCTTGTCTATGATAACAAAAACTTGATTAGTAGGTGAATCTAAACAAAGTTGATAATTTTTTTGTTTTAAACCTTCCTTAAGTAAGGATGCTGCTTGTACGCCTTTTTTGCTCAATTCAAAATACAAACGATCAGTTGCAAATAATGTATCAAATTGAACTCCTAATAAACGGCTCTTAACCAATAATGTCGCATGTTGTTTAATCAATAAATTGAAATTGGCAGGTAAATTATGCTTAGTAAAAATAAGCGCCTCACCACATAATGCACCAATGCGTGTCGCACCGATATAAAAAACATCACATAAACGCGCAATATCTGCTAAACTCACATCATTTTGCGAACTCATCAATCCATATCCTAAGCGTGCTCCGCCTAAGTATAACGGCAATTGATATTGATGGCATAGACTAGCAATTTGAGTCAATTCATCTAAGCTGTATAATGTTCCACATTCTGTTGGTTGCGAAACATATACCATCCCCGGCTCAACTAACTGCTCATAACTAGTAGTTTGCGAAAAAAAGTTATCCAAATATACACGTAAAGCTTCAATATCAATCTTACCTTTATTTTGTTTAATTGGTAAAACCTTATGGCCAGTAAAATCAACTGCACTTGCATCTGGCGCCACAATTCGATCGATATCTGCCGCAATTACTCCTTGATAAGTTTTAAGTAAGGTATTTACGACAATCTTTGTAACCTGAATACCATCCATCAAAAAATAAACTTCGGCACTCGGACATTGGCATAAGACCTTTATTTTTTCGGCCGCTCGCGCCGAATAACGATCACTACCATACGCCAACATTTGTTGCTCATTCGTCTCACATAGACGTTTTAAAATCTGTTTGTGTGCCCCTTCTGAATAATCATTTTCAAATGATAGCATGATGGCCCTCTTTTCTAATAGTTAAATTATTTTTTAGAATATACTAGCAAAATATTTCACAAAATGCCAATAAAAAGGCTACAATCCTAAAAAAGATTGTAGCCTTTAATTTATTTACAAATTTCCAATGCTAACTGACAAAATGTCATATTTGACCAAGAGAACCATTCACGTGTATATTGAGTCGGATCATCGACTTGAACACTTTCATGGCATTGTTTTGTTTGATTATCACTCATTGCGATTGCTTGTAATTTAGCGGCTTTGACTAACACATCTGGCGTTGTCAAACCTTCCATCGCTAAACTAACAGGCCAAACATAATGCTCAGGTGTATGCGAACTACCAATGCCTTCTAAAATCTTACCACTGTAATAATAAGGATTTTGCGCACTTAAAATGAATTGGCGTGTCGCTTGGTACAACTCGTCATCGCTAGTAAGATAACCTAAAAATGGCAAGGATAACAAACTTGGCACATTGGCATCATCCATTAAATTCACATTGCCTAAACCATCGACTTCATAGGCATAAATTTGTTGGCCATTTTCCAAAGTTACGATTGCAAAATCTTTGATACCTTGTTCTACTGCAGCAATCAAGCGTTCGATGCGTTGCTTTAAATCCACCAAATCTGCTGGAATCAAAGTCAAAAGTGGCCGTAAAACACTAATTGCATACATGTTACTTGGAACATGATAGCCATATTCACACGCATCATCACTTGGTCTAAAGCCACACCAAATCATCCCAGTATAACCAACCGGTGTTCCACGCCCATCGTTTACCAACGTATCGGTCGCCGGACAATCAACACGTTTGAAATAATATGGTGACGTTTCGTGATGTTGTTCTGTTTCAAAGGTATCCATGATCAATGCCACGGTTTGCCAAAATTCATCATCAAACAAAGCTGTTTCACCGGTCTTTTGATGATATTTAAGTGCTAGAAAAATTGGTGCACAAAGCGAATCAATCTCAAATTTACGTTCCCACACTAAATCAGATACCGCAATATCAGTTTCATCATCACTCCAGTGTGCACCACTAGCCGTTTGGTTAAAAGCATTAGCATACGGATCGTGTTGTACGTAGCGCAATTCCAATTTTAAAACACCCAAGATGATTTCTTTTAATTCAGGAATTTCATCTAAAACTTCTAAATAAGGTAACACTTGGAAAGTCGCATCACGGAGCCACATTGCTGGAATATCACCAGTTGCTACAAAATAAGTGTCATCTGGTCCTTTTTCAGTTGCGTTTTTAATTGCATCGCTAAAAATATTATGAAACATTTCTGTACTACGTTTACTTGGCAAAGTTTTTTGTGCCGCATATTCATCGAGTTTTTGAGCCACTTTTGTTATCTCAATCATCTGGTTATCTCCAATCTTTATTCTACTAACCTAATGGATAGATTCCATAGGTTTGAATCTCTCCGGGAGCAAAGTCTGGTAATTCAAAACACTCAACTTCTGTCGCTAAGTTTTTGCGCACTTCATGGTTTAAATTCAAAGCACTCACATTGCTTGTTTGAGCTAATTGCAAATGCCCTGGATTCTTTAACATTTCCTTGCTTGGATTATATAACCGAATCACTAGACCACTGTAGTCACTTGTCACACTAAATGAGCTGATGACTAACCCCGTAGCTTTGACTTCACATAATGGATAGTGTTGTAAAGCAGTTGGATTCTCATTAATCATAAAATACTGAATTGGGGTTGTAAAGCGGTTTACGGCTTGATTTTGGTAGCCTAACGTCCCAACCGCGAGTTGACGGTGTCTTGCTTGTAAAATAGTTGGCATATAGCTTTCATCCAAGCAAATCCCACCTTTAAAAGTATGCACACCATTTAATTGACTATCTGGAGTTGGTACATATTTAGTCTGTAAACCAGAGGCATCTCCTGGACGTCGCTTGGTATCAGGACGTCCCAAGAATCCAACTCCACGTAACATCGTAATGGCTAACTTATCAAATTTTTCGCCAATTACTTCAAAGTCTTTTTGCCCTAGACCGATAAACGACCAACTCTTAACATCATCATGTACGTTAGCAAAATGAATCATCGGACGCAGCGCTGTTGGTTCTTCATGATAACCAATCTCTTGCCAATCATTCAAATGCATATCCATAACTGGACGCTTGATTGTCCCAAACGGTGTATCGGCATAACTAAACTTAGCTAAAACATTAGTATTTAAAACTAAACGCAATCGATGATCTAAAACAGTATTGTCAATTTCAAACTCAAAGCCAATCGTCTTATCACCTTTATTTAAGGTTAGATGCAAGCAGTAATCAACCTTAGTTTGTGCTACTTTAGCAGCACGTTGCTTCAAATCATAAGGTAGCTGCCAGCTTCCATTAATAGTTAATTGACTGCTAAATTTACCCGCTAAAGCTTGGACACTAACGTTTTTAAGGTCTAATGTTAAAATCCAATCTTCAAACGCTGGCGAATAATCATAGGTATCGCCTTCATCTCCACCATCTTCAAAGTTCAAAAAGTCAGCATATACTTGATTTGTCGCCTTATCAAACAACTCTAAGCCACCATTGGTATAGTTTATCGTGTAAAACTCATTTTCAATCAATGTTGCATTTTGGCGTGTTAACATTTGTGTTGGTTCTTGAACCACCTTAAACCCAATCCAATCGGTTGCTGGAAGCGTCGTTTCAAGCGCAATTGTTGTTTCATAAAAAATATCTGCCACCATTTGACTAACATCACGTCGTGTAACAGCTGCATCAATTTTTTCTTGTTGTAAAACTTCAAAAACAACTTCTTTGCCATGCACATCGGATAACTTAAATGTTTCACTGCGCGTATTTACTTTAAATGTTAAAACTTGTTTTTGTGCAACTGGTTGGGGATTCCAAAAGAACAAGTCCAAATCAGCAGGTACCTTACTACTTAATTTACGTAAAAGGTAATCACGCAAGGAATTAGCCAATTGTAACGCATTGACAGCACGGTTAAAAATATCTTTGTTGGTTTCATCACTGTTACATCCACCAGATGAATCATGTGCTTGCCCACGGACAATGGTCTTCCAAATTTCATCAACAATACCAAATTTCTGTTCAATTCCATGATATTGTGCCATCGTCATTAAAGGTTCAACAACGTATGTCATTACACGTTCTAATTCATCATAAATACACTTCAAATCAACACGTGAAGAGTAAATTCCTCGATGAATTTTAGAAGCACTAGGATCAACGAACTCCCCACTATAAATTGGCAAATCTTGATTTTTAGCTAATTGTTCAAAGTATTGTGGATAGGTGCTTTCAACTAATTGATAGTCATTTTGACTTGCATTTGCCAATGCTAAACGCTGCTTAAGATTGAAATCAACAGGTCTTTGGTCGCCACCCACCGGAACAACTAAATCATCAACGTCCGTATCCGTGCTGATTTTCGTTAACAAAGCATTAAAATCATCAGATTCGACTAATTCGATCCCTGCGTAATAGCCGTTTTTAATGTTAGCAGCCAAGACTTTTGAGCCATCTTCACAGGTCCAATAGAAGTAACGCGCATTTTTTTCTTTAGGCATACCACGCCAAAAGACGGTTGCTGTAATATCAAAGCCATTATAAATCTTAGGCATATCCTGGCCTTGACCAAATGAATCTGGTAAATATCCTAACTTAGTTACGCCACCTAAATCACTAGCTAGCTTATGGCCTAATTGTAAATTACGCACAATAGCTTCACCTGAAGTTACCATTTCATCAATTTGCGTATACCAAGGTCCAATGTATAGGCGCTTAGCCTTAACAAATTTAACTAAAAGCTCTCTTTTATCTGGTTGAGCATTCAAATAATCATCGATAATCGACATTTGTCCATCTAATAAATAATAATCCAATCGATTTTGCTCTAAAGCTCTAAAAACCTCATCCATATGATAAGCAAATTGAATCTGTGCATTTTGGCGTGTAAAATACCATTCGAAATCCCAGTGTGTATGTGCAATAACATGTACTTTTTTCATTGTTTAACTCTCTTTTCTAATTAAACTAAACCTTGTTGATGAGCTAATTGACGTTCATTTCTTTGGTTAATAATCACAAATGGTGAATAAATCAAAACGTCTAAAATTACTAAGACTAACGTTAAAATAACTGGACTTATATGGAATGCCCCTAAAATCCATGTACTCAAGAAAATTGGTTCATTTCCTGAATTCAAAACAACCAATGGAACAACCCAACCAATAGAAGTAACAACATAAGCGATAATCGCATTTAACAACGGAACAACAATCCAAGGAATAAACATAATTGGATTTAGCACAATTGGTAACCCAAAGATAACAGGTTCATTGATACCAAAACATCCTGGAACCAAGGCTAATTTAGCAATTTCTCGTTCTTTTTCGCCTTTTTTAGTGAAGATTAACATCGCAATAATCAAACCAAATGTAGCACCCGAACCACCTATCATCGCATAAACATTAGTCATTGTATTAGGTGAAATTGAGATACCGGCAAAACTTTGTGTTTCCGCAAATTTAGAGACATTTTGCAAGAACAATGGTAACCAAAAGGCTGACATTACGCCCCATACGATATTAAAACCATGTAAACCTAAGAACCATAAAATTTGTTCAATTAAAATGACAACAATGATTGCAGGCAAGCCCGTTCCGACTACCAATAAAGGATCAATTAAAATCTTAGAAATCATTTGAATCAAAGAAGCATAGCCTAAAGATTGAATGATGATACGAATCACACCAAAAATCAATAGTACTTCAGCGATTGGAATCAAAGCAAAAAATGAATCAAAAACATTTTGTGGCACGCTATCTGGCATTTTAAACGTAAATTTAGAACGACTAAATGCTGCAAATAAAGCTACCGCAATCATTCCAACGATTAAGGCTGTAAACATTCCTTCATAACTAAAGAAACTTGTCGCAAATCCTTCAATTACCTTGGCTTTATTGTCTAAATAATTAACATTGTTTGGCACCATTACAAAATAAGCTGATAAAGCTAATAAAGTTGCAATGATAGGATTTAAATTTTTATTCTTATCTTTTCGTTTTAATTCTACTGCATATGAATAAGCTGAAGATAAAACAACAATTAAACCAACGATTCCTAATGTCGCAGTTCCGATATAACCAAATAAATTGCTAGTATTGATTACCCAGGCATTTTGAATGTCTTTAGCTTTAATAAGTGCATCTAGTTGCATCTTGATAAGATTGGAAAAAGATCCAACTACTGTAAACGGAATTGTACGCACAAAAGCATTTTTTATCGCTTGTAAAATTAAGTTGTTTTGAACCCATGTCGATGCTTTCAACAATGGTGCTTGAAGTTTGTTAATATTCATGTAAAACTCTCCTAAAACAATTTTTTGTAATCAAACGCTTTCTTACATTTGGCATTATACGCATATCTCGAAAATTTGTAAAGTCTTTTTTATAAAATGATAATACAAATTTTGACAGTGTGGTATAATTTGTTTAGACGTTATAATTTAGAAAGGATGACTGATATGTACCGTTATCGCGAAATTTATTCGGACATTAGAAAAGATATCTTAACTAATCACTATCGTTCCGGTCAGCCCTTACCCACTCAAGAAGAACTGATTGCCAAATATAATGTCAGCCGATTGACACTTAAAAAAGCCCTCCAGCTCCTGAGCAATGAAGGACTAATTTACAGTAAACAAGGGGCTGGGACATATGTTAGAGTGCGGCTTGGAGATGCTACCGATGAAATGTTACCCCTTGATTCACCAGTAGGGGTTGTTTATTCTCATCGCGATCAAGATATCAAAAGTAAGATCTTGCATTTTGATGCTCGTTTACCCGATGAAACCGAACAAAGAAACCTTAACATCAATAAGACTCAACCTGTTTATGAAATCAAGCGTGTCCGCTTTATCAATCAAGAATATTACAGCTATGAGCATACCTTGATGCCAACCGAGATTGCGCCACTTGATAAGGAGATTCTCAAAGGCTCACTTTATGATTACTTAGGTAGTGTGGCCAAATTACAGCTAACCGATGCGCGGCGCATCGTTTATGCCCAAGGCGCTAGCCCAGAAGTTGCGGCGGCGTTAAATATCGCGCCTAATAGTCCGGTGCTTGTCATCGAACAAACGGCTTATGATCAAACGGGCCGCCCGTTTGAATATTCAAAATCTTACTTTATCAACGATCACTCTAAATTCGTCTTAGACGTTCATCGTCAACTTTAATCCATGAAAGAAGGTCTTTTTATGACAAAAACATTTCCTAAAAACTTCTTGTGGGGTGCAGCTACTTCTGCCCCTCAAACAGAAGGTCATAGCTTATTAAACGGCAAATCCGCTTCAACTTGGGATTATTGGTTTGAAATTGCGCCAGAAAAATTCAACGAAAATCAAGGTCCCAAAGATACATCTAATGTTTATGAAATGTATCGCCAAGATTGTCAAAGAATGCAAGATATTGGTTTAAATTCCCTGAGAACATCGATTTCTTGGACACGCCTTTTACCTGATGGCAAAAACTTAAACCAAGAAGCGGTCAAGTTTTACCGTGACTACTTTACTTGTATGTTAGATCATGGCGTTAAGCCTATCATCAATCTTTTCCACTTTGATATGCCAATGTGGCTGATGCAAAAAGGTGGTTGGGAAAGTCGCAAAGCAGTTGATGCCTTTGCTTTTTATGCTAAGACAGCCTTTGAACAATTTGGTGATTTAGTCAAAATGTGGACAACTTTTAACGAGCCCATGGTCCATGTCGAATGTGGTTACTTGTATCAATTCCACTATCCTGCCATCGTTGACTTTAAAAAAGCAGTCCAAGTTGGCTATCACACTTTAATGGCCCATGTTTGTGCAGTTAAAGCCTTTCGCCAAACAATTACCGATGGACAAATTGGCATTATCTTAAATATTTCACCTGCTTATGCGCGCAGTGACAGCCCCCAAGATTTGGCAGCTAAACAAGCCGCTGATTTATTAAACACTCAAAGTTTCTTAGACCCTGCTGTCAAAGGTGAGATTCCACAAGAATTGATTGATTTGGTCAAACTCCATGAATTAACGCCACAAGTTTTACCCGAAGATAAGGCCTTGATCAAGGCATATACCGTTGATTTTATCGGCTTAAACTACTATCAACCCCGCCGTGTCAAGGCACCTAGTCAGCCACTAACACCTGCTAAGATGCCCGAAAACTTATATGAACCTTATGATTGGCCAGAAAAGAAAATCAACCCATACCGTGGTTGGGAAATCTATCCACAAGCCATTTATGACGTGGCCATCATGATGAAAGAACAATACAACAACATTCCTTGGTATGTCAGCGAAAATGGGATGGGCGTGGCCGATGAAGAACGCTTCTTAAATGCAGATGGCATGATTGAAGATGATTATCGCATCGAATTTATGCAAGACCACCTGGAATATTTGTACAAAGGTATTCAAGCCGGCAGTAACTGTTTTGGTTACCACAGTTGGACTTTTGTCGATTGTTGGTCTTGGTTAAACGGTTATCGCAATCGCTACGGCTTTTATCGCGTTGATTTAGATAACAATTTTGAACGCAGCATCAAAAAGAGTGGCTTATGGTTTAAAGAAGTCGCACATAACAATGGTTTTTAATTAAAGGAGGAATCTAATATGTTAGCTGTTTTTGATATTGGTGGAACTTTTGTCAAATGTGGATTATTTGATGACGGAAAGATCAGTCATCAAGCTAAATTTCCAACGCCTAAAACTTTTGAAGAAATGCTTAGTCAAATGAAAAGTGTCCTTGACAGCTATGATGAAACTATCACCGGAGTAGCTTTAAGTGCTCCTGGGACTGTCAACGCCAAAAAACGTGTTATTGAAGGACTAAGTGCCGTTCCTTATATTCATCAACGACCAATTTTTGATGAATTTGAAGCAGCCTTTGGTTTACCGGTTGCCATCGAAAATGATGCCAATTGTGCCGGAATTTGTGAAATGAAAAGTGGGGCTGGTCAAGGCTATCAAAACGCGGCCTTTGTCGTCTTAGGGACCGGTGTAGGTGGAGCCGTCTTTATCAACGGTCAAATCTATAAAGGCTCACATCTTTTTGGTGGCGAATTTGGCTTGATGAAAAACCGCCAAGAAACTAATTTAAGTGGCAACGGAACAGTTGTTAAGGCGGCCGCTAAATATGCCAATCTTAGTGGGCGGGAAGTTTCAGGTATCGAGTTATTTGAACTTGAAGCTAACGGCGATACTTTAGCTCATGAAGTTTTAGAAGAAATGTATCAAAATATTGCTAACTTGATTTACAACCTGCAAGTTAGTCTTGATCCAGAAATTATTATTTTAGGTGGTGGCGTCTCTGCTCGCAGTGAACTTCCTGAAAAAATTCGGGGTTACCTCAAGCAAACATTAGAACAAGAATTAATTCCTGAAGTCATGCCAGAAATCGTTTGTTGTTATTATCAAAACGATGCCAACTTACTAGGCGCGGCTTACAACTTTTTAGACCAAAATAAATAATAAAAACTAACTTACTCATCCATCCATAAAAGAGGCTGAAAAATCAGCTTCAATATAAAATAAAGACCCACGTCAAAAAAATTTGGCGTGGGTCTTTTCGGGCTCTATAATTTTTAGAACTGATGGAATCTTTATTGGTCCTAATTTTTTTGTAAAAAACAAAAAAAGCTCTCCTCACTGGAAAACCCAGTAAAGAGAGCTCAAAAATCAAAATTAATAACTTTAATCTTGGGTGACTACTTCATCGATCCGATTTGACAAAGAGCCACTTTTATCTAACCATGAATGAGCTGTCTTTTCTAAGACTGTATTTAATTCTTCAATGTTGGCCTTACCTTGTGTTTGGCACCATTCGATAGCTGCTTGTTCACCTTTAGTTGCGAATGGTTCGATACTATGACGCCAGGTTGCACGACCACATAATACTCCATTGAAGCTTGAGCCTGCTTCAGCCGCAAATAATAAGGTGTCTTGGAATAATTTTGCTGAAACCCCTGCACTCAAGAAGATAAATGGTACGTTGTTAGTTGCTTCATCTTGAGCTTTGAAGTAATCAAGCGCTTCTTGGCGGCTGTAAACTACTTCATTTTCGCCATTGAAGCCTTCCACATATTCCATGTTAACCGGCACTTCTACCTTCAACACATCAACATTGTAGCGGTCTTTGGCAAATTCTTTAACCATTTCATTAACCTTGTGTGGTTTTACTTTGGCATATTCTTTGCTCTTGGTATCTTCGATTTCTGTGTCATATGACATTAATTCCAAGAAGAATGGAATGTCTTCTGCCAAACATTCATCTCCAATGCGTTCAACAAAGGCTTGTTTGCGTTCGTTGATTTTAGCATCTTCATCCACATCATAATACAACATGAATTTAATCGCATCAGCACCGGCTTCTTTAAGACGTTTTACTGACCAATCAGCCAACAAATCAGGCATGCGTCCTGGTTCGGTCACATCATAACCTGTCTTTTCATATGCTGCTAATAAGCCACAATTTTCATGGCGAATCGCTGCTGCTGGCAAGCCATATTCTGGATCAAGTAAGATTGCAGAAGCATATGGTGTCAATTCACGTGAAATTACTTTTTTAAATTCAACGATATCTTCTTCGTTTGCTTCCTTGTTAGCAGCTGCCGCTAACATTTTCTTTAGAGAGCCACGTTGGTCAATCGCTAAAGCTGCGATAACTCCATTTTCATTTGACATTTTCTTTAAAGCTTCAATTTTGTTTGACATAATTCTCACTCCAGTTATCTTGAATATTTGAAAAATAATTTTTTAATTTCATTACTCGTGTGCGCATGTTTTAACTCTGTTACAAAATTTTGATTCATTAGAAGCTTAGCCATATTTGATAAATATTTTAAATGATCTTTACTTCCATTTTCAGGAATTAAAAAAGAAATTATTGTATCTACGAGTGAGCCATCTAGAGAATCCCATTTAATTGGGTGATTTAATTTTACAATCAATATTTTTGCATCTTTGATAGTTTCATCTTGTGCATGTGGAATTGCAATTCCTTGCTCCATTCCTGTTGAGCTTTCTTTTTCTCTAATGATATATTTTTCATATACTTTTTCAGCATTATTAGCTATCCCATTTTCGACAGATAAATTAGCTAAATACTTTAATACATCATCTTTATCTTTTAAATCAACATCAACAAAAATATTATTTTCTTCTAAAATACTTGTTGGTTCAAATGATTGTATATTTTCTTTTATTTGTGTGTTATCTTCATTTTGAATAGTATTCTCATTCTTATACTCTTTCTTCAACTTGCGATTAGCAATTATTGCCAATAAAATTCCAGATATAAATGCACCAATTAGAATATAAACTACCCATAAAAATGGATGATTTACTAATGGAAGAATTATAAATCCTCCATGAGGGGCTGGAACTTCAATTTTTGATATATAAGTTAGTACAGAAGCTACCGCTGAACCAACCATAAAAGCTGGAATATTTAATAATGGATTTTTAGCTGCAAAAGGAATTGCTCCTTCTGTAATATGAGTTGAACCTAAAAGAAAATTAACATATCCAGCACTACGTTCATCTTTTGTATATGCTTTAGGCTTTAACAATACAGCAAATCCTGTAGCCAAAGGTGGTGCAATACATGCTGCAGATACACCAGCCATAAAATAATAGTTTCCTTGTGCCAATAAAGCTGTACCTGTTAAATAAGCAGCTTTATTAATTGGACCACCAAAGTCAAACGCACACATTGCTCCTACAATAATACCTAGGACAACTGGACTTGCATCTTGCATATTTTTCAAAAAATCCATCATACCTAAATTTAAAGCTTTCATTGGAGTAGTAATCAATAACATTAACATACCCGCAATTAATACACCCAATACTGGATATAAAAAGATTGCCTTTAATCCTCTAAATTCTTTATCAGGTAATGGTGCCAATATTTTTTGTAATACAAGAACAACTCCGCCTGCAATGTAGCCACCAACAATTGCTCCCAAAAATCCTGCACCACCATTATATGCCAACATTCCTGCTGCAAATCCAACAACTAAACCCGATCTTTTAGCAATAGCCTCACCAATATATGCGGCTAATACTGGAACCATTAAATTCATTGTTGTTGAGCCAATGGTATTTAACATATAAGCTAGTTGATTATATTGGTCACTCTTTGGATCCGCTGAGTAAATTCCCCAGAAAAAGGAGATTGCAACTAATACACCACCAGCAACAACAAGAGGTAACATATGTGAAACACCATTCATTAAAGAAGTATATATTTTATTAATTATTGACTGATTATTATTTTTTTCTTCTTCTTTCGTCACAACTTCTTGATTAGTTATAGAACTTTTAAAAATCGGCGTATTAGCATCTAAGGCCTCAACAATTAAAGCTTTCGCATCTTTTATAGCCTTAGCAACTGGAACTATCACCACTTTTTTACCAGAAAATCTATCTATATCTACATCAATATCAGCAGCAACAATAACTGCTTTTGCCTGTTTAATCTCTTCATCAGATAATGTATTTTCAATTCCTGTTTGACCATGTGTTTCAACTTTTATAGTTAATCCTTCATCCTGGGCAGCTTTTTCTAGTGCTTCTTGCGCCATATAAGTATGCGCTACTCCAGTTGCACATCCAGTTGCGGCAATAAGATCATAATATTTCATATTTTTCAGCTCCTTAAAATTTCTATTTGCTTCTCTAAATTTTCTAAATTCTTAAAATCTGTTAACCATTCTTGCGTTGCAGTATCACTTCCAGCAGCAATACTATATTTTAAGTTACTTAAAATTGGTTTTTTCTCTACCATTCCAGCAATAAAAGTTGCAAGTAATGTATCTCCTGCTCCTGCTGTATTTAACGGTACTATCTTCGGTGCATTTCCATAGTATATTTTATCTTTCGAAATAAACACTGCCCCTTGGGAACCTAGACTCAACAAAACATTCTTAGCCCCACGAAAAACAAGTTCCTGTGCTAAATTAATTAACTCATCTCGAGTAATTTCTTTACCAATATCAAACCAAGATTTTAATTCTTCATCATTAGGCTTAATAAGCAAAGGATGATATTTCAAGATATTTAATACAGAATGATAACTGGTATCTACTATTAATTCTGCATTTCTTCTCGTAACAGTTTTAGCAATATCTTCTAAAAAATTTTCAGATATTCCCTTAGAAAAACTTCCAGAGATGCAAACTATATCTTTTTCATTAACAGATTCTAATAATTTTAGAAATT
Organism: Ligilactobacillus sp. Marseille-Q7487; assembly: GCF_949152225.1. Taxonomy (NCBI): domain Bacteria; kingdom Bacillati; phylum Bacillota; class Bacilli; order Lactobacillales; family Lactobacillaceae; genus Ligilactobacillus; species Ligilactobacillus sp. Marseille-Q7487. The sequence continues at coordinate 49,574 of NZ_CASCJC010000001.1, read as the reverse complement.
TAATTTGGGAGTCTTGATTAACAACTGGTCCAGGATTTACTAATTTATATTCCGCCCCATTAGACACAACATTTGTAAATACGTTAATCCTAGTAATTCCATTAGTTTCTATAAATTTATTTTCTATATTTCTCTTAGTTAACTCATCTTCAATATACTTTAATGTAAAGCCTGCTCCTATTCCCAAAGCTGTTGTCGGGACTCCTAATTTATTAAGTACAAAAGAAACATTAACTCCTTTACCATTTGGTTGAATATCATAACTAGTTGTTCTATTAACTACATCTTTGTATAATGTATTTGTATTAATAAATAAGTCGATTGCGGGATTTAAAGTAACCGTATAAATCATATTATCAAGTCCTTTAGCTTTATTTTACATCTATAATTGTATACGTTTTTTTATGTAACGATTTTACAAATCATCCCTTTTATTCCTCTTTTTATGTAAAGGCTTTACATATTATCACACAAAGGAGATTTTATTTAATGAACACTAATTTAAGTACTGCCGAACTCCATCTATGGCAAATAGTAGAAGATAATCCAAAATTAGTTGCTGATATGTCAATCATTCAACTTAGCCAATTTGCAAATGTTTCAACCGCAACTATTGTTCGGACATTAAAAAAAATGGGATACTCTGGTTATACAGCTTATAGAGAACAAGTTCGGCAAAATATTGGTCATAGTTTTACATATAATGTATTGAACGATGCAGACAAACAAATCAAAAATGTAATTTTAAAAAACGAAATTGAATTACGAAATACTCTAAAAAATCTAGATTATGGAACAATTGAAGATAGTATTTTAGCTGTAAAACAAGCATCTTTAGTTTATGTCTTCGCTAGAGGACTTTCTACATCCTTGGCACGAGAACTGCAAATTAAATTACAATTAATGGGGAAATATACCGAACTTTACGATGATCCCAATATTATTAAAATATTATCTAAAAAAATAACTCATGATTGTCTTGTTATTTTTATCTCTCTTAATGGTGAAACTAAGGAGTTATTATATGCTGCAAAGAATTTAGAAAAAAAAGATATTCCAAAAATTATTTTTACAACTAATAATACTGGGACCTTAGTAAACTTTGCTGATTTTTTATTTTTAGGCTATAAATCAAAAAAAAATTATTTTCCAGAATTTGAAGTCTCTTCACGGTTACCTCTACAAGTTATGGTTAGAATCTTTTTAGATGCCTATGCTGTTAGAAATCAACATAAATAAAGGGGGTGAAAAAATAAGCTTCAATGCAAACCACCCGTCAAACTGGTGGTTTGCATTGAGGCTATAAGCCTCTATTACTAGCCAGCGTCTCAGAGGTGTTTGTATCACTTTCTAACCCTTAAAAGGGTCATTAGTTATCAATTTATCTATCACCATATCATGTTTTTTATGCTCTTGAATATCCCATAAATTGAGGCACACTAAGTTTTAGTGGAATACTTACTAAGATATGAACATGATCTGGCATCAAATGTCCTTCAATTATCTCTACTCCTTTATAACTACATAATCTTCGAAAGATTTCAATTAAGCTTCCTCGATATTGATTATAAATAATTTTTCTTCTATATTTAGGAGCAAAGATGATGTGATATTTACACATCCATTTTGTTTGGGATAAACTATTTGTTTTATTTGCCGCTTTAATCTCTTCCTTTCATTTATAATATGGCCTGAACACCTATATTGTAATGTAAAAGAAGAGATTTTTTGTATAATAATTCCCCCCGCATAGCAGGTGGGTTTTTGTTTCGCACGATGCTCGTGCTCAACTAGGTCTAAAGACATAATAAAGGCCCACGTCAAAAAAATTTGGCGTGGGTCTTTTCGGGCTCTATAATTTTTAGGACTGATAGAATTTCTATTGGTCCTAATTTTTTATAAAAAAACAAAAAAAGCTCTCTTCACTGGAAAACTCAGTAAAGAGAGCTCAAAAATCAAAATTAATAACTTTAATCTTGGGTGACTACTTCATCAATCCGATATGACAAATAGCCGCTTTTATTCAAACATATGCTGTTTAATCGGGCGATACACATTTTGGCCATCGCCTTTAGCGCCGGCTAGTTTTAATTGACCTGAGCCACTAACCGCTTCACGTGTTCCATCGATTGCTGGATCGGCGTAACGGTTGAACCAAGCAATCATTTTTTGATATAAGGTTTTAATTTCTGCTTGATATTGCTTAGCATCAATCAAGTTAACTTCTTCTTGTGGATCACTACTTAGATCATAGAATTCATCTGGACCATAAGGGAAACGTTTGACTAACTTAAAGCGTTCATTTCTAATCATACGTGTTGCCCCATATTCATCAAAGATAATCGTATCTTCGGGTTCATCGCAGACAACATCATTTTCGATTACTAGCCGTAAAGATTTACCTGGTAAATCTTTATCTTGTAACTTAGTTGTTGGTAATTGTAAATAGTCTACTAGCGTTGGAAAAATATCATAGTGACTACGATTATTTCCAAGGTATCTTCATAAACACCTAATTGTTTTAACTTAGCAATGATTTTACCGATCCCTTCATCCATTGCACTAATTGCTGCATAATAACCAGTCAAATATTCACGGCGTTTTTGTTCGTCGCTTGGAACCGGACAAGAAGCAACTTGCCATGGATGATTTGGTAAATCTGGGGTTGATTCAAACGGACAATCCGCATATAAATCACGATATTTAGCCGGATGTTGCTCTTTTTCCCAAGGTGAGTGTGGTGCCGTATAGGTCACATTTAAATAATGTGGTTGCCCATCAGTAAATTCATCCAAATAAGCGAGTGCCTTATCGGTGATTAAATGCGTAACATACTCATCTTTAAAAGAAAGGTCGAAAATCCAGGAGCCCAACTATGAAAAAAAGAGATATGCAAAAACCAAGAAAACTTGAAAAAAGCGAATATGAAGAGCTCATTCGGTTAAGAGCCGAAAATGAATATATTAAGACCAAAATTGCAGTGATAAAAAAAGGATCGCCTTGAGGCACGAAAAGTGGGCTGCGCAACTCAAGGCCAAAAAGCAGCGCTCATCAAAGAACTCCGGGAAGAAGGATATCAATTAAAGTATCTTTTAAAAGCCATGCGAATGGCTAGATCTACCTATTATTTTGAGATAAATAAAGTTGATGTTGTAAAAGTTAGAAACAAGGGATTGATGGCTAAGATTCAAGAAATATTTGAACGCAACAAAAGTAGATATGACGTGCGTAGAGTGCACAAAAAACTAGTGAATTGTGGATATAATGTAAATCATAAACGAGTTCAACGTCTTATGCATAATATGAACTTGTTAGGAAAAACACCAAAACGTAGTTATCATTCTTATAAAGGTAAAGTCGGAAAAAGCACAGATAATATCGTAGATAGAGATTTCAGCACACCTGCACCATTACAAAAATGGGCTACAGATGTATCGCAGTTTAGTTTTTCATGGGGAAAGTGTTATATTTCTCCAATTCTAGATATGAATACAAATGAGATTATTTCCTATGATTTGTCGTTAAATCCAAACTTAGAACAAATTAAACGAATGCTTGATATGGCCTTTAAAAAATTCCCATCTATAGAAGGACTAATATTGCATTCTGATCAAGGATGGCAGTATCAGCACGCGTATTTCAGAAATACCTTAAAAGGATTATTCAATCGATGTCACGGAAAGGCAACTGTTATGATAATTGTGTCATGGAGACTTTCTTTGGAAGGCTTAAAAATGAGGTCTTTTATGGATATGAAAAAGATCACAGCTCATTTAATTATTAGTAAATATATCGATTACTATAACAATCAAAGGATTCAATCCAAAGTAAAATGGATGCCTCCTGTAAAATACAGGGAAGCATCCATAGGATAATTTATTAAATTTTAACGTGTCCAGAAAACTGGGTACGCATCAAAAAAACTAGTGGGGTATTTTTATTTTAATTTTTCAATTTCATTTTTTAACCAAGCTCGATTTTCATGGGCAATTGCAAAAACTAAGGTATCACCACTGCGAATTACCGTATCACCATGTGGTAATTGTTCATTTTCACCACGCCGAATTGCCACTAATAAACACTCTTTAGGCCAAGCAATATCACGAACTTGCTTATCTTGGAGATATGAATCAACAAAGACCGGAACTTCAAGGCGATCATGATAAGTTCCGACACATTGTTTAACCTGTGGTCGTAATTTTTGGAGCATAGCTTCATAAATTGGTTCGCCATCAAGCAAATCAACCACGGCATAAGCAACTAGTGAAACAACTGCTAAAGGTAATAAGTGTTTAAGTGAACCGACCATTTCTGTCACCAATAAGATGGCTGTAAATGGCGCTTTCCCAATTCCTGCAAAATAACCTGCCATCGCATAGATAATAAAATTAACCAGCAAATAAGCTGGCATTAGCTGCCAAAGATTTAGACCATTAAAGACTAAAGCTCCTAGTAAGGCCCCCAAAGTTAAGATTGGCAAAAAGATACCCCCAGGTAAGCCTGAACCATAAGATAAAGTCGAAAAAAGCAAGCGTAAAACAAAATAACCTAAGATAACTTTTAACGTCCATGAACTATGGGCAGTTAGAACAATTAAACTATTGCCTCCCCCCAAAGTTTGTGGCCAAAAATAGCCAACAAAAATCACCAAAACAAACGGAACAACTGAATAATAAGGTTCCTTTAAGAAGTTTAACCGTTGATAAAAACTCGGCATATTAAGTGTTAAATATTGATACAAATAGCCCAATAGTCCTAAAACAAGTCCCAGTAAAATCAAATATGGATAATACTGAACTGGAAAAACATGGCTAGCTGTTAAATCTAAAATTGGGTCTAATCCAAAAAAATTTGAAGAAACCCAACTGGCTGCTAGCGCTGAACTTAAGGCTGTCGTCCATACAAGTGGTGAAAAGTTATGGTAAACTTCTTCTAAAACAAATAATGTAGCTGCAATCGGTGCATTAAATGCGGCTGCTAATCCAGCAGATGCACCCCCGGCTAACAAAACTCGCTGGCCAGTACCTTGTTGCTTAGTAACTTGAGCCACACCTTGACCAAGCATCGCTCCTAATTGGATAGAAGGACCTTCACGCCCTAAAAACAAGCCGGACCCAATCGCTAAAATTCCACCAACAAATTTTTTCCAAAAAACACTCCACCAATTAACTTCGAGTGAACCTTCAAGTTGCCCTTCAACTTGTGGAATACCTGAGCCTTTGATATTTGGATCACTTTTGATCAATAAACCACATAAATAACAGCACAAAAGCATCACCACTAGCCAAACACCAAGTAACCAAGGCTGCGTATGCATCTGCTGATATAAGCCTTTAACTAAAATTAGACTTTTTTCAATCACAAACCTAAAGATACTAACAACAATCCCGACTAAACTTCCAACAAATAGACCTTTTAAAATAAAGATAAAACGTGTCGAGTTGAGTCGTAAACGTTCCATTAAATTCCCCATGATAACTTACCTAACTTTGCTTTTAATATCTCAAACTTACCGCTAAGTGAAATTAAAGTCAATTCATATTTTTAATAAAAAGTAAAAACATGAATATTAAAACATTAAACTGGCTTAACTATGGCTTTCGTAGTTTTTTCAATATGCAGTGGCGAATTTTTCTAATTAATTAGAAATCTCACACTAGGTTGATTTTTCGTATGCGTCAATTATGAATAGCTAATTTCATTTTTCGGGAATCCATACAAAAAACAGAGCAACTCTTCTTCGGAAAAGTTGCTCTATAAACGGCCATTTTGCTTTTTAAAGTAGTCACCATTTAAAAGTCTGTTTTCTTTGTCGGTATCCAGATTGCTATTATAAGAAAAAATCCCATAATATAACTTAGCCAAGATATATTAAAAGGTACACTGAACATAAAAATCACCGCTAATAACGTCTGAACTATCTTAAAGTTAATTACTTTCATTGAAATTCAACTCCCCCAAAAATTACTAATTATCCTGCAACATTTATCTTCGCCAATTACATTTTATTATAATTTTAGCATTCCAAATCGCCTCTAAAACGTTAACATATTAATGTTTCTTTGCCATTTTTGGCATGTAACAAGTTGCAAAAAAAGACTTTGCTTATCTAAGTCCTTTTTTATCTGAAAATCATATTCATCATAAGCAATCCACGAGCCCAGTTTGATTTTAATTCTCCGTAATAAGCGATCTTTTTACTAAATTCGCTAACTTCAAAACTCATTTTTTTATTGTTTGATAAATTTTTAACTGCTAACTGTTGTAATTCACCACCTAATTTCATCAATTCATTTTGGAAATCAGCCTTAGCCCCGACATTGTTTTTGAAATTCACGAGAATTACACGTTCGTCTTGCTGGACATTCTTGTTTAAAATGAGATTATATACCTCGTCTATAATTTCTTTTTCTGTTATTTTAGCCATCTAATCGCCCCTATATCTTGGATTAAAGTAATTTCTTGCACCTGATCCAATCATTACATTGGCTCCATTTAATACAAGCTTACAGTAACCTGAATGTGCAAAAGCACTATTATTAATAGTACCAGTAACTAAACTAATCAAAACTTGTTAAAACCATTTTAGCGCTTCTTTTTTTCTGATTATAACAGATTTATTTCTCAATAGTTCTAGAATAATTAATTTTATGAGTTGTAACTACATTCGGTTATTTTGTTTTTTGATAGCAAATTTTATTTTAGTTTCTAAGAAGACAACAGTATTCAAGTAACTTTACTCCCTTCTACAAGTTTAGAGGTCAAAGCATCTTTCTAAAGTTTAAACCTCTCATATGGGTAATCACACATATTTGCGGTATTTGGATAAAAAATTCAATTATCCTCTTGTAATAAATGATTTAACCGGTTACAATAATAACATGATATAAACTAGAGAGTTTCGTATATGGAACTGCAGGAAACCGTCCTTTTTAGGGCGGTTTTTTGTTTTAAAAAACTATCAGTAAAACTTGGCTTACCAGGTTTTATAAAGCTTAAGTTACCTCAAAGAAGCACCCGTTTCTCCTTCGTCAAAAAATTATGGGGAAAAATCCAAATAGCTAACATAATATGCCTAGAAAAATAGTTAACGCGCAATCTCCATTTTAAGAACCTTAATTTAACCAGCAAACAGCACAAACATTAAGTTCGTGCTGTTTTTTTATACCAAAAAATTTGTTATATTAACTTTCAAAAGTTGATATAACACAAAAGAAAACGCTTGCATAACAAACTGGTTAAAAATAAAATAAAGACGTATTTATTTACAGATGAAAGGGGCTTTACTATGCAGAATAAAAAAACACATTACAAAATGTATAAATCAGGGAAAAAATGGGTATTCATGGGGATTACCACAGTCAGTTTAGTCACAGTTTTAGGTGCCACTACACATCCTGCCAAAGCTGATAATGTCAACCATTCTACACCAAGTGTCTTAGCCACAAAGAATACCGATCAAACAGTATCGATTCAAAGTAGTTTAGATGCTGTCAATAAAGAGTTAGCCAATAAAATTATAGTCCTACTAAAGGAAAATAATATCTCGTTTAACCAAATTAGTATAGGTACAGCTGATGATCAAACCACCAGTGACTTGGTTGGACAGTTAAACGGTAACTCAGTTAACAATTTGAAAGACAACGGTTATTTAATCAAATCTGGTACAATCAATAATCAAACTGCCTTAGCAATTCAAGGTAAGGATGCTACCGGTTTGTTTTATGCACTTAACCAAGTCATCACGACAATTAACGACAAACAAAGTGTCACCAACCTAGCCGTTTATGAATCTCCTCAAATGAGCATCCGCGGTGTTATCGAAGGTTTTTATGGCCAACCTTGGTCTAATCAAGCCCGCAAAGACATGTTTAAATTCATGGGCCAACATCGCATGAACACCTATATTTATTCACCTAAAGATGACACTTATCTGCGTGAAAACTGGCGTAAACCATATCCACAAGATAAGTTAAATGAAATCAAGGAACTCGTAGATGAAGCTAAGAAAAACCACGTAGAGTTCGTTTATGCCTTATCGCCAGGTAATGATATTACCTACTCTAGTACAGCCGATTATCAAGCAACAATTGATAAATTTGACCAATTACGTTCAATTGGTGTTTCCCAATTTTATATCGCCTTAGACGATATCAATCCAGTCATCAACGACACGGATGCCGCCGTCTTCCCGGCTCATAGCACACCAAACTATCCAAACAATAGTTGGTCGCCTTTAGCCGATGCTCAAGCCTATTATTTAAACAAGGTTCAACAAGAATATGTTGAAAAAAATAATCTGCCGGCTTTATGGTTAGTGCCTACCAACTATAGTGGTTCGGCACAAGATCCATTTAAAGAAGCACAAGGACTTGCCTTAGATAAAGATATCCATATTCAGTGGACAGGTGAAGGCGTCTTTTCAGATAAAATAACAGCAGACTCTATTAATAAGGCCAAAGAAACTTATCACACAGATAAATTGTTCATTTGGGATAACTTCCCGGTTAACGACTCTAATCAAGATCGCTTATACCTCAATCCCGTAGTCGGTCGTGCTGATGATTTGTACCAAACAACCGAAGGATTCACTTCTAATCCAATGATTGAACCATACGCCTCTTGGATTGGTATTGGTAGTTACGCTGATTATATGTGGAACTCATCGACATATAATCCTCAAACATCTCTAAACAATGTTTTAGCAGAAATTGCTGGTAACGATTCGACAGTCCTTGATAGTTTAAAGGCCTTTGCTGATTTAAACCAATATTGGGATCATGGCTCAGCCGATGAACAAACCAAAGCTCCAATTCTCTCAAGTCTCGTTACGGCTTATCAAAAGTCTTCTCCAGGTAGCGACTTACATGCACAAGCTTTGGCAAATCTCAAGGCTCAACTTACCAAGATTGCACAAGCATCAGTTACATTACAACACTTAGCAATACCTGGTTTTTACAACGATGCTTTACCTTGGATTAATGCAGCTTCACATTGGGCTAAAGCAAGTTTAGCAAATATTGAAATTACAGAGGCCCTTCAAAGCGCAAATCCAGTCAACCTTGACACACTTGGTTCAAACTTGGTTACACTAAAATCAGAGATCGCACAAGCTAAAGTTAAAGCTATTGTAGATGGACGTACAGATAGCAGTGAACCTGCGATTGTTCCAAGCGTTGGTGACGGTGTTTTTGAAACGTTAACCAATCTCAATGGTGATTTTAACAACTTAGATTCATGGTTTGGTTTTACACCACTTAAAGTCACAAATAATAAATATACGGGCACGGCTAGCACACAAATTCCAGTTTATCAAAATAATGGTGTTGCTAACATAACAGATGACAGTGACACTTCACTATTTTGGAGCTCACGTAACACCGCTAAAGGCGATACTATTACATTAAAACTAACTAAACCACAACAAATTGCAAGTATCGTATTAAAACAAGGTGACACTGATACTGCAACATCTGGTGATATGTTCACAGATGCTACTGTTTATATTGGCAACAAAGAAGACGGTAGTGACAAACAAGCAGTTGGCCATATTGCATCTAGCGGCTTAGCTCAAGTTGATTTAAGTACCCCTGTTACTGGACAATACGTCTTTATAGTAGCAAATAGTGACTCATCTTCTTGGCTAAAAATACGTGATTTATCGGTCTATGGAACTTCTAATTTCAAACTCACAAACTCTTCAAGTTCTGATGGTAAATCTATCCAAACTCTCTTTGATGGTTCACTTACTACCGACTTTACAGCCAAAATAAATGACACATCCAAGAGTGCAACTATCGAGCAAGTTAGCGATACACCAGTAACTAATGCTAACTCACTTGTTTTAGTTGGTAAAGCTAAAGGAACACTTTATGTTCGTAGCAATGGCACTTGGCAAAAAGTAGGTAAAACCGATGGTAGCAAACAAATCAATGAATTTGGTTTGACTAACTCTCAAAGTAAAAATAAAGCAGCAACTGGTTTTGATGGTATTCGTCTCGTTTTAGATCCGGGAAGCCAAAATGTTGTCTTAAGCGAGTTAAACTTTAGTACCAAGACAGCTCCAGTATATTCGGAAGACACTAATAAAAATCCTGAAACGCCTAGTGATAAGCCAACGAACACCAATAAGAACACCAATAAGAATACCAATACTAAAAAAGACGGTAATCTTCCACAAACAGGTGAGCAAGTATCCATTCTTGCTAGTCTAGCCGGCTTATTCTTAGCAGGTCTAGCAGTATTAGGCTTTAAGAAACACTAAGCTTCAAAATAATTCTATAAAGGTCAAAAAGAACAATCTTGTTCTTTTTGGCTTTTTTTATATACAAAAAACCCGTGATTGGGGAAAATCACGGGAAAAAAAGGAGTATTATGTTTTCGAAGTTTAAGGGGATTTCTACTTCGTTTATTTAATAACTATTTTCAGGGGAGAAAGTAGTTCAGCCTGTCCTTTCAGGCTATGATTATATATTAGCCTAACATTGTGAAGATTTTATGACCAAAATTTAGTGTTTTTGTTTCAAATTACTAAGATTTAATAAAGATAAATGTTTCACGCGAAACATTTGATCTGCGCATCCTTAAAATTCGCCAAGACATTGCGATAACATTGAACATTTTGTTCTTTAGGTGAATAACGAATAGTAGTAATCGGTAAACTTAAATCATGGATGACTAACTTTAATGCTCCTAAACAACTTCCTTCTTGTTTAGGCATGACTACTACTTCTTTATCCAAAATATCCGCTAGTAATTGACAACAAATTGGTGTTTGAAAAAAGCCTCCCGTAACCTTAATTTTAGTGAAACTCTGGCCAAGCTGTTGTTGCATTAAATCAACAATGCTAGCCATATTCAACAATATACCTTCAACAACCGCACGTAACAAATCTTCACGTGTATGTTGGGCTGTTAAACCAATAAATTGTGCCTTAGCATCACTTTGCCACAAAGGAGCGCGTTCACCATACAAATACGGCAAAAATAACAAACCATTAGCTCCACACGTTGAATCATCTAAATGTGCCAACATCTGCGAATAACTGCTATCTTGCCAGCCAAAATTTTCTTTAAACCAGGCCAACACATTACCACCATTATTTGAAGGCCCCCCTATCAACCAATGGTTATCATCTACTACATAACAAAATAATTTGCTTTTTGCCATATAATTAGGCTGGTTGGATATCACACGTAACGCTCCACTGGTTCCTAAAGTTAACACCAACTCTTGTTCTTTTTGGCTGACGCCTAAATTGGCTAAAACACCATCACTCGAGCCCCAAACAACCTTAGTAGTCGCTGGTAATCCTAATTTTTTAGCCATCGTTATCATTAAATTAGCCTCATAGGTTGGAGCTACTAATGTGGGGAGCTTTTCTTTACTTAGACCAACACAAGCCAATAAAGTCTCATTCCACTGATAGTCAATCATTAGCCCTGTTGCACTTGCAATTCCCCAATCCATTTTAAGTTGCGCAGTTAAATTCCATAACAAATATTCTTTAATTCCAACTATATAGGCACTTTGTTGTAACAACCAAGGATTTGTCTGCCTAAAGCCATATAATTTAACGAATGGTGCCATCGGATGCAAAGGTGTCCCAGTTTTAAAATACAATTCTTGCACTACTGGTTGCTTTTTTAAATCCGCTAAAAACTCTTGACCATAATTATTGGCCCACGTATAAACTGGACTTAGTGGATTAAATTTTTCATCTAAAAATAAAACACTATGCATCGCACTTGAAAAGACAAGTTTGGCAATTTCTCGTACCGCATCTTTTTGCGTTAACTCATTTAACGTTTGAATCAATAAACACAATGTTGTCTCTAAAATAACGTTGGCATCTTGTAAGGTAATATCTGTTTGACCATATGCTGCTGTCACAAATGTAACTTGTTTTCCATCAAAAGTGTAGCTAGCGACTTTGGCATTGGTTGTCCCGATATCAACCGCTAAAATATATTTCATGACTGCTTCCTCGTTTAATTATTATATTCTTATTTTACGCGGATTTTTACTAGGTGTTAAGCCAAAATCGTTGCTAGCTTAGTGACACTGACTATAACGCAAACACTCGACATCTTGTAAAAGTTGCTTAACTTCCAAACTCGTTAACATTGCTACTTCTTTGGTTCGATTGACTGTTAAACTGGATTGTGTCAAGATTTCTTGATCTAGATACCCGGGATGAAAAACAAGCATTGGAATGGCCGTAGTTTCTGAAACCACCGCCCGTTTTAGCATCGCTAGCGGATCATAATCATCTTGCATACTTTCCATTATGAAGTTAAACTTGGTCGCCCGCTTGAAAGATTGTGCCGCTCCTATCTGCTTAGGCATCGCAAGCAAAGGCAAGTCATGGCGTTTTGCCACAATTGCTAAGCCTTTGGCAAAATTTTCACTCGCAACGGCATGCCCCTCAAAATAATCAGGTTTCCGCCCTGTTAATGCAACAAAACGCTGATACTGTGCCTCAATTTCGGCGACCACCTCGTCTAGCACTACAAAATCTGCACCTTGGTTTTGCCGATAAAGCCGTGAAACCTTAAAATTACCAGCCTCATCGACTAATGAAGGCACCTGCTTTGCTGGCAAAAGTGGTTTACCTGCACAAATCACCGTATGTAACCCCAAATCAATTGCTTGTCCTTTCAGTAAATCTAGTCCCATCTGAGTTGCTGGCATATTTACCATCACCCCAACATTATTGATGACCCCATGAACCACACTTTCATAGATGCCATAATTTACCGCTTTAGAATAGCCTAAATCGTCTGCACGCAATAAAATTTGCTTCATTTTAACACCTCCGTTAATTGTTTGAGTTAATTATACGCCTATTTTGAGTTAAAAAAACCAGGGAGAGTCCCTGGCTTTTTTCTTATTTCACTTTCCCTAATGCATCTGCTACCGCTTCTTTGATAGCACGGCTAGTTGCCGACGCACCGATGATTACATCGACATTGTTTTGAGCGACAATTTTTTCCGGAATTTCACGGATGGCTTGTAAGCCAACATCTTCGCTTTCATGATGCATTACGACTTCAACTTCTTCAATCTTATCGTTGGCAAAGGTCACGCGTGTCATCACTTGGCCGCCGATACCGGATTGCGATGAGCCAAGATATTGGTTTGGTCCGCAAGTGATATCAGCAACTTTTTGCGCATCTAATAAATCATTGATGCCATTAAGATACGTACTGGTTAAGCTTTGATCGCTATCATCTTTTGTTGCAGTCGCTTGTTGACCAGCAATCTTACCAAAAATCAAGCATTCTGCTAAATTATTGCCACCTTGATATTGGTTAGCCGAGATACCACCTAATTCACCAGCACTATACAAATGTAGTATTGGTTGTTCATTTGTATCTAAAACTTCAGCTTTGGTATTGCGTTTTGGTCCACCTTGTGTATTTAAGACGGTATTACTCATCTTCATCGCATAATATGGTCCATCGTCAAAGGCACGCATCGTTTCAGGCGCACGATTAAAGGCATAATCGCGACCAACTTGGGCGAAATGATTGAAATCGGCCACCGTTTGTTCTAATTTAGCCGCATCAACGCCAATCTTTTGAGCTAAACCAGCAATCGTTGGTGCACTAATCAAACGTTCTTTAAAATCTTCAACCGGTAATGGCTTTTGCATGATTTCGTCAAGTTTAGTTTGATCAAAGATAAGATATGGATGAACACACCGAATTGGCATCCGCCATTGGCCATTTTGGTAGATATGCCCATGCCGATTGGCTTCATCTTCACGGAAATAGCGAGTGCCATCATCGCCAACAGTCAACAGACTACCGCTAGAGGTTTCAAACCAATTTAGAATTGTCCGGCCACGCTTACCTTCATCTTCGGCAAAACATAACCCATGTTGCAAAGCTAATGCTTCATAGTTTTCCATATGCCATAACTTAGCCCCGACTTCAAGGCCCATGTTAATGCCATCACCTGTATTATAAAGACTACCTAAAACAGCTAAGTGATCAGCACCTAGATATTTTTGCACCATTTCTTTATTATTTTCAAAACCACCGGTCGCTAAGACAACCCCATTTTTAGCACGAACATTATACACTTGACCGCCACGTGAAATCTGAGCCCCTATCACAACCTTAGTTACTGGATCTTGAATCAAATGAATGGCACGTGATTCTAACCACACATCGATCTTATCTGCTCTGTCAGCAACTTTTTGTTGCAAGATTTTCCACAAAGCAGCATCAAAAACCGTTTGATGAACAAGTGTTAAATCATAAGAATATACACCTTCATATTCGGGATATTCAAAACATACATCGGCAACTTTAATCAAGGTGCTGGATTTTTCAAATGATTTCTTGAAACTAAATGGTTCGATATCTAAGTATTTGCGATAATAATCGCGCATGTTACACATTCCATCTACATAGGTATCAACCATGTCTTCTGGCAAATCCATTGGATAAGTCAATTGTTGATAATATTTCTTTAATTCAGCAAAATCATCGCCTGTTCCAACAACTTGACCGGCATAACGGGTATTACCACCTTCATGACCATATGGTGCAGCATCTACTAATAAAACTTGGGCACCTGCATCTGCTGCAAACCGGGCTGCGGTCGCACCCGCTACTCCAAAGCCCAAGACTACCGTATCATAAGTTGCGGACCATTCAACCTTTGCTTGCGCATTACCATTAATGGTATTAAGCATCTGGACAAAATTATTAAAACATTCTTCTAAAAAACAAATTGTCTTAGCATCGACCAAATCACCTTGTTCATCAAAAGCCTTAGGTGCAAAACTCAATAAAAATTCATTGGCTGGTAAGACGATTGCTTCCACACCTGGTGAGCTTAAAATAACTCTTAAGTTATCTTGTGCGCGTGAAGTTCCTTGTACTCCTAATGAAGTCCCCCACAAGCATACATGGTTTACTTCTGAAAGGATGATGCTGATAAGAAAGCCATTCTAACACACTCTTTAAGGCGGCTGGAATCCTGTGATCATATTCTGGTACACCGAAAATAACACCGTCAGCAGCTTCAATCTTTTGACGCATCTTTTCAACTGCAGGTGGCGTATCGGTGGCGATTTCCTCATTGAATAAAGGAATATCTTTAACTTCTGCAAGCTCAATTGTTGCCTGTTTAGCAAAATGCTTTTGCATATACATTAGTAACTTACGATTATAAGAAAGTGGTGCATTAGTTTCGACAATTGCTAATAATTTCATGCTAACATCCCCTAAATAAAACGTTTACACTTAAATTATCAACCTTTTTATCAATAATGTTAAATGCTTATTTAGTTTCATCATCATAACTAATTAGTTATAACAAAAAAGAGGTGAGCATCATGAATGAACAACTTGAATTTTTAGAAAAACTTCTTACCAGTGTCAAGCAAGCTGAAACGTTAACCAAGGTTGCCCAAGAACTTTATGTCAGTCAACCTTACGTCAGTCGCATCTTAAAACAGGCCGAAGAAAAATACCAAGTTCAACTCGTTGAACGTCAAAAAAATCCAATCTCACTAACCCTAGCAGGGCAGACCTTATTAAATGGGCTCCAAAAAATGCGCCAAACTAGCCAAGAATTAACGCAACAACTCGAAATTTTAAGTAAAACACAAGCTGGACACTTAACTTTAGCCATTAACCAACCATTTTCGGCTATCGATCTACCAGATATTTTACAAAAAGTTCAATATCAATATCCTGATTTAAACCTTAAAGTCATCGAAGAAACAACCAATCGTGTCGCTAATCAACTTGCTAACAGTCAGGTTAATCTTTTCATTGGTCGGATTATCAATGATCCTACGCTTAAAGTTCTTTATCTCCGAAACGATCAACTTTGTTTAGTTGTGCCCGAAAATGCATCTCTTTATCAACCAAATAAACGCCTGCGAACTTTAACCTACACGTAACTTCAAGCGTTAAGTGGCCAAAATTTCATTCGTCTTTCAGGCACGTCTTCTTTTCAAAACATGATTGACCATCTTTTTAGCGATCATGGAATTCAAATCAAGCACTGTCTGAGTCTGTCTAATTCAATAGCAACTACCTTAGCTGCAGCCAAAGGCTTAGGTATAACCGTTAGTTCTTTGCCAGTCGTCAAGCATTGTTTAACACCACAAAGTCCCGTTAACATCTTGCTTTTTCCAAAAGAAATGCTTAACCTTAATTTAGGTATTAGCTATGCTAAAAATGCCGATCCTTTTGTCGCAGAAATGGCATTATTTTTACAAACTATTTTTCAAACCCAACACGAAGGGAAGATATTTAAATGAGTACACTACTTTGGCCAGACATTCACTCAGAATTTATCCCTCAGCTTAGTCAACGTAGACTTACTAAAACGTATCGTGCGTTAGGGACGACGATCAACTTAACTTTATTTGGCACAGCCTATGAAAGTCAACTCGATAAAGCTTTTGAGCTCATCCAGTTTTATGAAGATCTGTTGACCGTCAATCGCACTAATTCCGAGGTGATGGCAATCAATCAAGCTGCCGGCAAACATCCCGTTCAAGTCAGTTATCCAACTTTTAACTTGATTCAAAAAGCTTGGCAAGTCAGCTGCCAAAATCGTGGTTTTAACGCCGCGATCGGACCGCTCGTCAAATTGTGGAAGATTGGCTTTGCTGGCGCTAAATTACCGAAAAAAGCCGATATTGAAGCTAAATTACAACTTATTGATGCCCAAAAAATTCAAATCAACCCGACCAATTTAAGTGTCTATTTACCTTTAAAAGGAATGGAACTTGATTTAGGTGGCATTGCTAAAGGTTATATCGCTGATCGCATCCAAGATTTATGGCGTGCTTATGATCTGCACAATGGTATCATCGATTTAGGCGGTGATTTACTTTTAATGGGATCTCAACCTATCCACCCCGATCAATTATGGCGCATTGGCATTCAAGATCCCAATAACACCCGTGGCCAAGCAATCGCCGCTGTCAAAATGCCACCTTGCTCGATTGTGACTAGTGGGATTTATGAACGCCGTTTCGAATATAACGGCCATTCGTACCATCATATTTTAGATTCACTTAGCGGATATCCGAAAGAAAACGACCTTGCCAGTGTCACCGTCTTTTCCAAATATTCACTTGATGGTGAGATTGAAACAACTAACCTCTTTTTTGCCGGACACCCCCAAACTAACTGGACCAACGCTGATTTATACGGTGCAGTCTTTGTCACTAAAGACCAAAAGATCTGGTTGAGTGGCTTTAAACCTAGCGATCTAAAAATCTTAAATCCTGCATTTGAAATTCAAACACGCCCGTAAAGCGTGTTTTTTTGCGCACTAAAAAAGGCAACCACAAAAAGTGATTGCCAAAACTTAGTCGTCATTTTTAAGGTAATAAGTTGAAAAGTAATGCCCCCGATTGTTCCTCCAACGATTGGTCCTAATACCGGTACCCAGCTATAACCAAAGTCTGAAACCTTTTGTCGCTGTTTTTATATGTCGTTTAAATCATTTGCTTGTTACTTTTAAATAGCTGACTTATTTAGCTCGATGCTTAAAAATACGGGTAGCTGCAACTGCATTTTGCCATCCTGCATACGAGTCTTCACGTCGTTTTGCACTCATTTGTGGTTCAAATCTTTGTCCTACTGCAAAAATAGTTTTTAGTTCGGTCGTATCTTGCCAATACCCCACAGCTAAACCAGCTAAAAAGGCTGCTCCAAGTGCTGTTGTTTCCAAATTAGCTGCACGTTCAATCGGGGTATCTAAGATATCTGCTTGGAATTGCAACAAGTAGTTATTCTTAGCCGCGCCACCATCAACACGCAAAGTTGGAATTTTGATCCCCGTATCTTTTTCCATCGTATCAACCACATCACGAGTTTGATAAGCTAGTGATTGTAACGTTGCTTTGATAAAGTCGTTTTTAGTGGTTCCACGTGTCAAACCAAAGACCGCACCACGCGCTTCACTATCCCAATAAGGTGCCCCTAAACCAGTAAAGGCCGGTACCACATAAACTTCATCATGACTCGTAGATTTATAAGCTGCTTGTTCTGAATCAGGCGCACTTTCTAAGATTTCCATGCTATCACGCAACCATTGCAGCGCCGAGCCCGAAACAAAGACCGAGCCTTCTAAAGCGTAATTAACTTTGCCATCAAGCGCATAGCCGACAGTTGTCAAAAGATTATTTTGTGATAAGACTGGTTTTTCACCCGTATTCATCACAATAAACGAACCGGTCCCATAGGTATTTTTTACCGTACCATCTTCTAAGGCCAACTGGCCAAATAAGGCTGCTTGTTGATCACCGACTAAACCAGCAATTGGAGCACTACTACCATAGAAATGATACGAAGCCGTATGACCATAAATTTCTGAATTACTCTTAACTTCTGGTAAGATTTTTTTGGGAATGTTGAGTAATTTCAAAATATCTTCATCCCACGTTAAATCATGAATGTTAAATAACATCGTCCGACTAGCATTGGTATAATCGGTCACATGTGCTGCCCCACCGGTTAATTTCCAAGTCAACCACGTATCGATTGTACCAAAAAGTAATTCTCCTCTTTGAGCTCTTTCTTGAGCACCTTCAACATGATCTAAAATCCAACGAATCTTGGTTGCCGAAAAATAAGCATCGATCAATAAACCTGTTTTAGCATGGATCATTTCACTATATCCTTCATCAATCAAACGCTGCGCAATCTCATTGGTTTGCCGTGATTGCCAAACAATTGCATTATAGATTGGTAGACCAGTTTGCTTATCCCAAATAACCGTGGTTTCTCGTTGGTTAGTAATTCCAATTCCGGCGATTTGTGTTGGATGAATTCCCGAATTAATAAAGGCATTGGCAATCGTCGATAAGACCGCATTCCAGATTTCATTAGCATTATGTTCCACCCAACCTGGTTCTGGGAAATATTGCGGAAATTCCTTTTGCGCATCGGCCACTTTTTGTCCCGCATGATCAAAGATAATCGTTCGTGTACTGGTCGTACCTTCATCGATAGCCATAATATATTTTTCTTGCATAGTGGATTTTGTTTCCATTTAAAATACCTCCCCAAAAAAGAAAACGCTCACTTTATTTACATCAAAAGTATACCATTTAAATAAGTTGCAGACAGCTTAATTTATTAATATTATTTAACTCGCTAAAACACTCCCCTTATTTTAACTAACTTACAATCTATTGGCTGCCAAACAAAAAACCTCTTTACCAGAAATTTCAGTAAAGAGGACTTTAATTTTTATTAGCACCGCTGACGGTTATTTCTTGTCAAAACATTTAATTTTAAGCTTGTTTTTGTTCTTGTTCAAGCGCTTGTTTATCAACAATCTTAAAGAATGGATACCACCAAGCCATCGAAACGACGATTTCAACTAATTGGAAAAGTGCACCCTTCCAACCACTAATCAAAAAACCAGCGATGATTGGTGGTGTCGTCCATGGAATATTAACCCCATTTGCAATCGGTACCAAGCCAATTTTCATTACAAAATAAGATAATGAAACAAAAATCACCGGTGATAAGATAAATGGAATCATCATGATTGGATTTAACACGATTGGAATCCCAAAGATTAATGGTTCATTGATATTAAAGAAACCTGGTACGATTCCTAAACGTCCTAAGGTCTTATATTGATCAGATTTAGCCATGAAAGCTGCAATAATTGCTAAACCAATCGTACAACCACAACCACCTAATTTAACATAATTTGCATCAAATTGTCCGTTAACGATGTTAGGTAAAGTCTTACCAGCTGCATAAGCGGCAGCATTTTGGGCGGTTAAAGATAACCAAATTGGATTCATTACCCCACCGATAATGTTTGGCCCATGCAAACCAAAAGAAAAAAGAATTGTCGCAAAAACTTCAATAACTAAAGTTGCTGGGTAAGAAGCTCCTAAAGACGTCAATGGTGTTTGTAAGAATTTAAAGATAAAGGCTTGCGCTGAATCAAATGGTATCACCGTAAAGATAAAACGAATCACATCAAAGATCACAAAGACAAATAAACCAGGAATCAATGCTTCAAATGAACGGCTAACATTTTCTGGCACTGAATCAGGCATTCTAATCTTCCAACCACGACTCAAAACCCAGCGCATGATTTCTACCGTTCCAATGGTGACAAACATGCCTTAAAAAAGTCCTGAAGCACTCAAGTTATCCATTGGTAAAAACATCAAGCCATCTTTAGTTGTAGTTACTGGTGTTAAGATAAACAAAGTAACAAACGACATGATTTGTGTTGCTAAAGAGTCTATTTTGTAATATTTGGATAAACTTTTAGCAATCCCTAACATGACATAAACCGTCATGATCCCCATTGATAGGTTATATGGAATATTAAACCAATCTGTCCAATTCTTTCCCAAAAGTGTTGCCATCATATTTTTATGTGGATCTAATGGTAAATTGCGCGCTAAGAAAACTTCAATATCCATGCAAGAAAACACTTTCTATGATTTTATTATATTTTGGACCGACCTATTTTTTAAGTACCAATAAGTTATTTTTTGCATTAACATTTGTATAAACCACTGACAATTGTTGATTTAATAAGGTTGAAGCAACTCTAAGTTTATTTTTTATGCAACATTTTTTAAAATTGTTTCTTAAATAACTTTTCCCCAAACAAAAAAGGACCACTTAAAATGGTCCTTTAAAATTAATGAATGCCGTTATTGGCGATTACTTGGCGATACCAGTCAAATGAATCTTTCTTGTAACGTTTCATGCTACCATGACCTTCGTTATCACGATCGACATAAATCATGCCATAACGCTTCTTCATTTCTCCTGTTGTAAAGGAAACTAAATCGATGATGCCCCAAGGAGTATAACCCATCAAGTCAACCCCGTCATGTTCAACTGCGGCTTGCATCGCTTGGATGTGTTTGGTCAAATAATCGATCCGGCCTGGATCATGAATGCTGCCATCGGCTTCTAATTGATCGACGGCACCAAAACCATTTTCAACGATGAATAATGGTTTTTGATAACGTTCATACAAGTTGTTTAAAGTGTAACGTAAGCCGGTTGGATCGATTGGCCATCCCCAGTCACTTGATTTGATATAAGGATTTTCAACGGCATTAGCCATCCCACCGTTAACAACATTTTCTAAGTTATCATTATGTGCATCAGCTTTAACTGCGGTTGACATGTAGTAACTAAAGCCGATGTAATCGACTGTACCTTCTTTGAGATCTTTCAAATCTTGATCGGTGATTTCTAAGTTATAGCCCTCACGTTCAAATTCCTTTAAAGCATAAGCTGGATAATATCCACGTACATGCACGTCAGAGAAGAAGAAACGTTCATGCATTGCCAAATGTGCATCTAAAATATCGTCCGGGTTACATGAATATGGATAAACCGGCACATGTGAAATCATACAACCAATCTTGAAGTTTGGATTAATTTGTTTACCAATCTTAACGGCACGTGCACTTGCCACTAATTCGTTATGCGCAACTTGGAATAAAACTTCACGTGGATTTTCACCTGGTTGCAATGTTACCCCAGAGTTGGTCCATAAGAAAATTGGATTATGAGTATCCATTTGATTATTGATTTCATTGAAAGTCATCCAATATTTAACCTTATCTTTGTAACGTTCAAAGACGGTTTGGGCAAATTTTACAAAGAAATCAATCACTTGGCGATTTCTAAAGCCACCGTATTCACGCGCTAAATGTAGCGGCATTTCAAAGTGCGACAAGGTGATCACTGGTTCGATGCCATGTTTTAACAATTCATCAAACATCTCATCATAAAATTTCAAACCTGCTTCATTTGGTTCTTGTTCATCACCTTTAGGGAAAATACGGGTCCACGCAATCGAAGTTCTAAAACACTTGAGTCCCATTTCACCAAATAACGCTATATCTTCTTTATAGCGATGATAAAAGTCGATTGCTTCGTGATTTGGATAAAACTTATCTGGTTCAATTTCTTGCGTGATTTCACGTGCTACACCATGCGCTCCGGCCGTCATCACGTCGATTACGCTTGGTCCTTTCCCATCAGCATTCCAACCACCTTCAAATTGATGAGCAGCAACTGCGCCACCCCATAAGAAATCTTTTTTCATCGTTATCCTCCTAGTTTAATTCTAAAATAACGTCTTTTCCGCCAACTTTTTTATTTTGTGCTTTATATGAGGCTGCATTTTACGTCTTGCTTGGCCGAAACTACATATTTGAACGTTGCTTCGTTTAATTTGACCGTGTCTACACTGACGTAAATCAAAACTTCCTCATTCCTATTTTTTGCATTCACAATTTTAAAACAATATTCACAATTTGTCAAGAACGCTTCCATTAGTTTATAATATTATTTAGAAGCAACATTTTAATAAGGAGGGTAAAATTTTGCCTAAATATATCGAAATCGCCCAAAAACTCGAGCAATATATCATCGATAACGAGCTCGAACAAGGCGCTAAACTACCTATTTTCAATGAACTTTTAGCCAAATATCAAATCAGTAAAAGCACACTCGTCAAAGCCTTTGAAATTTTACAAAAACGGGGGCTAATCTATCAAGTCCAAGGCAGCGGGACATTTGTTCGTCGCCCGAAACGCGATGGTTACGTTAACTTTTTGGAAAGTAACGGCTTTACTAGCGATCTATCCAAGCACACTTCAGCTGCCAAGGTCATCGAATTAGAGGTCATCACCGCTCCTAAAGAGATTCAAAGTGCTTTTAAATGTGGCGCTGAGGATTTTTATCATATTAAACGTATTCGTTACATCAATGGACGACCATTATGTATTGAAGAATCTTATTTTAGAAAAAGCATTGTGCCATTTGTCAACGAACAAATCGCCCAAGGCTCGATGTTTGCCTATATTCACGAATTAGGCCATCACATCAGTTTTTCCGATAAGTACATGCGTATCCGTGAATTAAGTGACTCCGAAGCTACTTTATTAAGTTTAGCTCCCAAGGCTCCAACCTTAGAAGTCCACGAAATCTATTACCTTGCTTCCGGATTACCGTTTGACTATTCGTTTACGACCTATAATTATCAAAATTCTCGCTTCTTTATTCAAAGTAGCACGATGGATTAACAAAAAGGCTCACGTTCAAAATTGACGTGAGCCTTCTTTTTTTATTGAAGCTGTGGTTTTTTCAGCCTCTTATTTTAATGGTTTCCATTCCCAGTTTTCAACTTCTGGTAAATCGGTACCTTCATCACGGATATATTGATGGTGTTTAGCGATAATGCTATCCATTTCAGCAATGATTTGTCCGTATTGTTGTGCGTTTGGTTGGCTTAACAAGGCATCTTTAACCAAGTCGAAGCGATCCATTTGGTTAACAACACGCATATCAAATGGTGTTGTGATATCGCCGTTTTCACGGTAACCATGGATATATAAGTTATGGTTGTGACGATCAAAGAAGATGTCACGAATCAAACCTTCATAACCATGGAAAGCAAAGATAACTGGTTTATCTTTGGTGAAATAGAAGTCAAATTCTTCATCGCTTAAGCCACGTGGGTCAACTTTTGGACTGCGTAGTTTCAATAAATCAACCACATTGATAAAACGAATCTTCAATTCTGGTAATTTTTCATGCAAGATTGAAATTGCAGCTAAAGCTTCCAAGTTTGGTTCGGTCCCAGCTGCAGCAATTACCAAATCAGGTTCAGCATTTTGATCAGTTGAAGCCCAATCAATAATCTTAAGCCCATTGTCGACTAATTCTTTAGCTTCGGCAGCCGAGTAGAATTGTTGACGTGGGTGCTTGGATGAAACAATCAAGTTGATCTTATCACGATCATTTAAAACTTTATCAAAGACTGCTAATAAAGTATTTGCATCAGCTGGCAAGTATTCACGGATGAATTCAGGTTTCTTGTCGGCTAAATGTGCTAATAAACCTGGATCTTGGTGTGTGTAGCCGTTGTGATCTTGTTGGAACACAGTTGAAGTAGCTACAACGTTTAATGATGGCACAGAAGTTCTCCAAGGTTGTTCCTTAGCTTTTCTTAACCATTTGAAGTGTTGCGTTAACATCGAATCAACAACACGCAAGAATGCTTCATAACTTGCAAAGAAACCATGACGACCAGTCAAGACATAACCTTCTAAGAAACCTTCTGCTTGATGTTCGGATAATTGTGAATCAATTACACGACCACTTGGTGCTAAGAATTCATCGTTTGGTTCTTTGATAGCTGGTAACCATTGACGGTTCGTTTGTTCAAAGATTGGTGCCAAACGATTGGACATTGTTTCGTCTGGTCCAAAAATTCTAAAGTTCTTGTTTGCCTCATTTTCAGCTAAAACAGCTTCTAAATATTTACCTAAGATACTCATATCTTGCGCCACGGTTTGCCCTGGCGTAGTAGTATCAACAGCAAATTTGCGAAAATCAGGTTTGTTTAAATCACGAATTAATTTACCTGGGTTAGTATGTGGGTTAGCCGCCATGCGCTTGTCACCTTTTGGCGCAATTTCTGCGATCTCGGCTTTCAAAGCCCCATTTTCATCGAATAATTCTTCTGGGCGATAGCTCTTTAACCATTCTTCCAAAGCATCGGCATGTTCCATATGATTTTGATCAACTGGAAGTGGCACTTGGTGTGCTCTAAAGGAGTTTTCGATTGGCTTGTTATCCCAGAATTTAGGACCTGTCCAACCTTTTGGTGTCCGCAAGACAATCATTGGCCAAGTTGGTAAGCTTGCATCGTTATTTTCACGCGCATGCTTTTGGATTGTCTTGATTTCTTCGATTGCTTCATCTAATGCTTTAGCCATCGCTGGATGCATCACTGCTGGATCGTCACCTTCGACAAAGATTGGATGCCAACCCATCCCTTCAAAGAATTTTTGTAGAGTTTCATCAGATTCACGTGACATGATTGTTGGGTTAGAAATCTTAAAGCCGTTGATATCTAAGATTGGCAAGATGGCCCCGTCATTGATTGGGTTGATGAACTTGTTAGATTGCCATGAAGTTGCCAATGGACCAGTTTCTGCTTCCCCATCACCAACAACTGGTACGACAATCAAATCAGGATTATCTAAGATTGCCCCGACAGCATGGGAGATGGAATAACCTAATTCGCCACCTTCATGAATCGAACCTGGTGTTTCAGGTGCCGCATGTGAAGCCACCCCACCTGGGAATGAGAAACGCTTGAATAATTTTTGCATCCCTTGTTCATCTTGCGTGATCTCTGGATAAATTTCAGTATAACTACCGTCAAGATAAGAGTTTGAAACCATCACTTGGCCACCATGTCCTGGACCTTCAACATAAAACATGTTCAAGTCATATTTGTTGATGACACGGTTTAAATGAGCATAAATAAAGTTTTGCCCTGAAATTGTGCCCCAATGGCCGATTGGTTTAATCTTTACATCACTAGCTTGTAGTGGACGACGTAAAAGTGGATTATCTTTCAAATAAAGTTGCCCTACAGAAACGTAATTAGCAGCGCGCCAATATGCATCAAGTTTATCTAAATATTGCTTGGATGAGTAATCTACTGTCATGTGAGCTAGACTCCTTTGTTCGTTTTATTTTCTACACTCACATGATAACGCTCTATCTTAAAAATGTCAACCATTATAAAAATTGGTACGTTCCACTTTTGGGGGAAATTTTTGTTAAAAAACAACCAATAAAAAAATCCTTCCAAACTATTTTATTAGTTAAGAAGGATTAATTTCATTTTATTTATTTCTAAAGGCTTCTACATCTCTAGCAATCATCAATTCTTCATCAGTTGATATCTTCAAGACTGCAACTTTAGAATCTTTGGTTGCAATGTAGCCATCTTCATTAGCTGCGTTAGCCGCATCATCACAGGTAATACCCAAATATGCTAGGCGTTGCATTACCATTTGTCTTACAGGCACCGAATTTTCACCAATACCAGCTGTAAAGATGATTCCATCAACACCACCCATTTCAGCTACGTATTCACCGATATATTTGACAACATTTTTCACGAAGATATCTAAAGCTAATTTAGCACGTTTATTATCATTTTTAGCCGCTAAAATATCACGCATATCTGGTGAAACACCTGAAATTCCTAACAAACCAGACTTGTTATTTAAAATATAAAGCATTTCATCAAGTGATTTGATGCCTAATTTATCCATCACATAGTTCAACAATGCCACATCGATATCACCCGAACGTGTCGCCATCGTTACCCCAGTTAATGGTGTAAAGCCCATTGATGTATCAAATGATTTGCCATCTTTAACAGCACAAATTGAAGAACCTGCACCTAAATGACAAGTAATTAATTTCAATTCTTCAAGTGGTTTTCCTAAGAATTTTGCAGCTTCTTGGGCAACATAGCGATGACTTGTGCCATGTGCACCATAACGGCGTACCCCATATTGTTCATACCATTCATAAGGTATGCTATACAAGAAGTTTTCTTCAGGAATGCTTTGATGAAATGAAGTATCAAAAGCTGCCAAACTAAACGCATCTGGTAAGACCTTTTTAAAGGCCTTAATTCCCATTAAATTAGCTGGGTTATGCAATGGCGCAAAATCAGCAATTTCATCAATTTGTTCAATGACTTTATCGTCAATAACAGCGGAAGTCTTGAAATATTCGCCCCCAGCTACCACACGATGACCAACAGCTGTGATTTCATTTAAATCATTTACAATTCCTAATTCTTCTAACAATGCCAACAATCTATCAACAGCAATCTTATGATCACTGACATCTTCCTGACTAGTAAACTTTTCGCCTGCACCATACTTGATGGTAATTGCTGAGCCTTCAATACCGATTCGTTCAATTAAACCACTAGCCAAAACTTCTTCATCTGGTATTGCAAATAACTTAAATTTTAAACTCGAGCTTCCTGAGTTAATAACAATTGTTTTTTCCATTTAAAATTCACTCCTATACTAAAAGAAAACGGTCACTTCCATATTAGAGTACTTTTTAGCAAATGTAAACGGTTAAGAGAATTTTTATTCTTTTCTTAGTGTTTCGTTAGTCAATTTTTTTGATTTTATAGCCTGTAGCTCTGAAACACTTACTAAAATTTGTTTTTTTAAATTTAAATAAACTTTCTACTAAAATAAGGCAAAAATCCTCTCCTAAAGAGTGCTTCAAACTCCAAGTTAGTAAATTTAATCTTTAGCAGCTACTTTATCATCCTAATTTGACAAAGAAAAAAGCAACATTGCCAGTTCATCACACTAGCTTTGCTGCTTTTAAATAATTTGCTATAACACAGAAACATTCTCTGTAAGCTTTTCGTTTGTATTATTTTTTCTTATTCTTCAAAGCTTTACGCTTAGCTTTTTCAAGCTGACGTTGCTTTTGTTTTTCAGCCCGTTGCTTTTCTTCACGCTCACGGTTAATCTTATATGGATTATTGAAAAACCATGTTTGAGCCACAGAAAAGGCATTGGTAATCATCCAGTATAAAGACAACGCAGCAGGCACGTTTAACCCGATAAAGAAGATAAATACCGGCATGGCATATGTCATCACCGTCATCATTGCATTTGATTCTGGTTGTGCCATCATACTCAACTTAGAAGTTAAATACGTAAAGATAGCCGCCAAAATCGGCATCACATAATACGGATCCTTATCGCCTAATTGCATCCAGAAGAATTGTCCGACCTTCAAGGTTTCTGAACGGAAAATTGCTTGGTACAAGGCAATCATAATTGGCATTTGCACAATTAACGGTAACATCGAAGCCATCGGATGAACACCTGCTTTAGAATAAAGCTTTTGTGTTTCTGCTTGTAATTTACGCATTGTTTCAGTATCACGTGCAGAATACTTTTGTTGCAACGCTTTGATTTGTGGTTGCAACTCCATCGTCTTGCGCGATGTGTTCATCTGATAAATCATTAATGGTAAAATCACGATTCGAACAATAATCGTGAAAACGACAATCCCCCAACCATAATTATGGCCAAAGATGTTGCTCAGTGCTTGAATTGCCTTGACAAAGTTCCAAACAATATAATGATCCCAAAAGCCTGTACTTTGGGCATCAATCGGTGCCGTGCTACAACCGGCTAGAACTAACATCAAGGATACAGCAGCTAGAAGAGCGGCAAAACGTTTCCCTCTTTTCAATGCTTATTTCCTCACTTTTTGATATTAATTATTTTCTTCCTCTAAAACATGTGCCAATTTTAAAACATGCAATAAATGCTTTTTTATATCTGCCATCGCCATGTCAGTGACACTAGGACGAGCGATTACGATAAAATCGCAATCTTGTTTTAATTGTGGTTTTAATTCAGTCAAACTTTGGCGAATTCGACGTTTGACCCAATTGCGCTGAACCGCATTACCAATTTTTTTACCGACAGAAATGCCGACACGAAAATGGGGCTGGTTGGGCTTTTCAATCATGTAAACCACAAACTGACGGTTAGCACATGATTTGCCTTGGGTAAAGACTCTTTGGAATTCCGCTTCTTTTTTGACGCGGTATGACTTTCTCATAATCCATCTCCAAAATTTTGCATGCTACATAACAAAAAAAGACCACTGACGGTCCAGTGATCTATGCAGACAATACTTTTCTACCTTTACGGCGTCTACGTGCTAACACATTACGACCGTTACTTGTACTCATACGTTTACGGAAACCATGTACGCGTTGACGATGGCGTTTCTTTGGTTGGTAAGTTCTCTTCATCGGCGTTTGCACCCCTCTCTTATTTGCAATGTTACTTAACATATTACTATGAAAGTAAAATGATTGTCAACTTCAGACTTACTTTTTTATCCTATCATATCTTTCATTAAAAATAAAGGACTTATTGTCAAAAAAACCTTGCATTTTATCCACAAGCGTGCTTTTTTTATGCACACCCTTGTAGATGGTAATTTTTATTTCCACATCTTTTTGCGCAAATAAATTCACAATTAACATATTGTTAATTAGCAAGTGTGCATTTGTTTATCTTCTTGTGGAAAACTTGTGAAACATGCATTAAACCAAGAAAAAATCTCAAATCCAGCTTGTGGATAAGCGATGAAATCAGACTTTTTCACAGTTTTATCAACAGGATGTGGATAACGTTTTTAACAGGCTGTGTTTTTCTTTTTTTATTTTCTTAAATCTGTGGAAAACTATTTAATTAAATGCTACAATTAAAAAGGTATATTTTAATAAAAGGAGGGAAGTCCAGTGCTAGATCTTGCAACTTTATGGCAATTTCTTTGCAATAAGTTTGAAGAATCTTTCGCCACAATCACCTATAAGACTTGGATTGCTACCGCTAAACCCATTCAATTTACTGACAACACCTTAGTTATTGAGGTGCCTTCAGTTTTGCATCGTGATTACTGGACTCAAAATATCGCACCTAAAATTAGCGAAATTTTAAAGGCCGAATCAAATGCCGACATTACGGTCTTGGTAAAAACGCCTGAACAAGCTAATCCATTAGCGATACCAGAAACCAAGCCGGCTCCGGCAATAACACAAAAAAATTTCATGCAAAATTCGCAGCTCAACGAAAAGTTTACTTTTGATACATTTATTGTTGGTAAAGGTAATCAAATGGCCCACGCAGCCGCTTTAGCAGTTGCCGAAGAACCAGGCGGCCCATCTGGTGGGTATAATCCATTATTCTTTTATGGTGGTGTTGGACTTGGAAAAACGCATTTGATGCATGCTATTGGTCATCAGATGTTAGCCAATAATCCCAATGCTAAAGTCAAATATGTTACAAGCGAATCTTTTGCCAACGATTTTATCAATTCTATTCAAAACAAACGCCAAGAAGAATTTCGCCAAGAATATCGTAATGTCGATTTGCTTTTAGTTGATGACATCCAATTTTTTGCAGAAAAAGTCGGTACCCAAGAAGAGTTTTTCCATACTTTTAATGCTTTGCATAATGAAAAAAAACAAATTGTGCTATCATCTGATCGTTTACCTAACGAAATTCCTAAACTAGAAGAACGCCTTGTTTCTAGATTTAAAGGGGGCTTATCTGTTGATATTACCCCACCTGATTTTGAAACAAGAATTGCTATTTTACGTAATAAAGCTGAAACCGAACATCTCGCAATTCCAGATGAAGCCTTAAGCTATATCGCCGGTCAAATCGATTCTAATATTCGTGAATTGGAAGGAGCCTTAATGCGAGTTCAGGCATTTGCTACAACAAATGGACGTCCTATCACAACTGATTTAGTTGCTGAAGCCTTGAAAAACCTCAAACTTCATGATGGAACACCAGAAATTACAATTCCTTTGATTCAAGCAAAAGTTTCTAAATATTATCAAGTAACGGTTTCCGAACTGAAAGGTAAAAAACGTGTTAAGTCTATCGTAATGCCGCGGCAAATTGCAATGTATTTATCACGTCAGCTTACTGATGCTTCTTTACCTCGAATCGGACAAGAATTTGGTGGTAAAGATCACACCACCGTGATTCATGCTTGCGAAAAAATTGAAGAATCTTTGATGAGCGATCAAAAATTACAAACAGAAATCGCCATACTCAAATCAGAAATCAAAGGTTAGTTGTGGAAAACTGAAAATTTAATACACAACTTTATCCACATGTTTATAACCAATAAAATTGTGCTATTTTTTAGTTATCCACAACAATCACATGTTCTACTACTATTACTAAAAAAATAATAATAATAATAATATATTGGAGGTTCACATGAAATTTTCGATTCAACGAAATCCATTTATTAAATATTTAAATACAGTTACTCGTGCAATCTCTGCCAAAACTGCCTTAGATATTTTAAACGGAATCAAATTAGATTTAACAAATGAAGAATTGAAATTAACAGCAAGCAATGGTGATATTTCAATTGAAACAACCTTAGCTGAAAATGATGAAGAAGCTGGATTAAGTGTTTTAGAAACAGGAAGTATTGTTGTTCCAGCTAGAATGTTTGTTGATATCATCAAACGTTTGCCTGAAAATGAAGTTAATATTAACATTGATGCTAAATATCAAGTAACAATTACTTCAGGACAAGCAGCTTTTACAATCAATGGTCTTGATCCAAACGAATACCCACATTTACCAGAAATTGAAATTAAAACACAAATCAATTTAGAAGCAGACATTTTAAAACGTGTGATTGAACAAACAATTATTTCTGTTTCAAATCAAGAAAATCGTCCCATTTTAACGGGAATTCATTTGACTTTAAAATCCGATCAACTAGTAGCAGTTGCCACCGACTCACATCGTTTAAGTCGCCGGCAATTAGCCTTACAAGTTGATCAAGCAATTGATTATAATTTGACAATCCCAGGAAAATCAATGAATGAATTAGCAAAAATGTTAAGCGATTATCCAGGACAAGTTAATGTCCAAATTTCTGAAAATCAAGTACTTTTCATCTTGGGGCAAACATACTTTTACTCACGTTTGTTGGAAGGAAATTATCCAGAAACAGATCGCTTGATTCCACAAAATAGTTCAACACAAATTGAGTTTAATTCAGCTGAATTCCTACGTGCGATTGAACGTGCCTCATTGTTATCGCATGAAGGGCGTAACAATATCGTTAAATTGACATTAGATACAGCAAATCAAAGTGCGATCTTATCTGGAAATTCGCCTGAAGTAGGAAATGTTGAAGAAAGATTAAGTTTCAATAGTTTGACTGGTGAAGGAATCCAAATTTCATTTAACCCAGATTACATGAAAGATGCCTTGCGCTCATTTGGTCAAAGCCAAATCAAGCTTGAAATGACGCAACCACTTCGTCCGTTTGTCGTGTTACCTAGCGAAGGTGACACCACTATGTTACAATTGATTACACCAGTACGGACGGCTTAAAATAGCTAGTAACATTTAAAAATTAATTCCAAAACAAAAAGCCTTGTTTTTAACAGGGTTTTTTTGTTTGTAAAAGTATGAAATCGAATTTTTGACCGATAGATTTTGATTTAAGCGTAATAAGCTTTAAAAAGTATATTAAGTCTAAAAGAATCTAACATCGCTTAAATAGGCTAAAAACGCGAATAAAATTGTTTTTGTCTCGAAAAAAGGATATAATTAAGAGGTATCATATTGGGTTAGAGAAAGGAAAAAGTCTTTTGGAAAAAACGATTTATTTAACTACGCCTTACATTACGTTAGGTCAACTCTTGAAAATCGCAGATATTATTTCTTCTGGTGGTCAGGCTAAATATTTTTTAGCGGACTATCAAGTTGTGATAAATGGCCAAGTAGATCAACGGCGTGGCCGTAAACTTTATCCAGACGATGTCGTAGAAATTCAAGAATTTGGCACTTTCATTATGAAAGCCGGAAAATAAGATGTATCTTGAAAAATTAGAACTGCATAATTTTCGTAATTATGAAAATGCGTTGCTGGATTTTTCTGCCAAAATTAACGTTTTACTCGGACAAAATGCTCAAGGAAAAACAAATCTGTTAGAAGCGATTTATGTTTTGGCATTGACTAGGAGTCACCGTACAAGCAATGATAAAGAATTATTACGTTTTGGAAGCGATCATGCGCAACTTAAAGGGATCTTGCAAAAAAAGACGGGGAATTTACCGTTAGAATTAAGTATCACAAAGAATGGCAAAAAAGGACGCGTGAATCATTTAGATTCAAGTCGCTTATCAAATTATGTCGGAAAGTGTAACGTGATTTTATTTGCGCCCGAAGATTTAGCCTTGGTTAAAGGGTCACCGGCAGTTAGACGTCGCTTTATTGACATGGAGTTCGGTCAAATTGCACCGAGTTACTTATACGAATTGAGTCAATATCGTACTGTTTTAAAACAGCGTAATTTATATTTAAAACAGCTTCAAACCAAACAAGCTAATGACAAATTATATTTGCAAATTTTGTCTGAACAACTAGCACAACATGGCGGAAAGATTATCGCAAAACGTATGGCGTTTTTAGCCCAGTTAGAAAAGTATGCAACAGATTTACATGCACAAATCACGCAAGGTAAAGAGAAATTAACGTTGCATTATCAAACAACGCTTAAAGACATAGGACAACTGGATGCTAGTCAAATCAGTCAACAATTGCAAGAAAAATATGCGCAAATAGAAGCTAAAGAAATTTTTCAAGGAACAACATTGGTGGGACCTCATCGTGACGATGTCAGTTTTTTTATCAATCAAAAAGACGTGCAAGTCTATGGTTCACAAGGTCAACAACGCACGGTTGCTTTATCTGTCAAATTAGCTGAAATCGAGGTTATGCATGAAAAAACCGGTGAATATCCAATTTTATTGT
This sequence comes from Ligilactobacillus sp. Marseille-Q7487, assembly GCF_949152225.1. Classification (NCBI taxonomy): domain Bacteria; kingdom Bacillati; phylum Bacillota; class Bacilli; order Lactobacillales; family Lactobacillaceae; genus Ligilactobacillus; species Ligilactobacillus sp. Marseille-Q7487. The sequence continues at coordinate 16,343 of NZ_CASCJC010000001.1, read as the reverse complement.
TAGATGATGTTTTATCGGAATTAGATGGAAATCGCCAAACGCATCTGTTAAAGGCAATTCAAGATAAGGTCCAGACTTTTTTGACAACACCAGCATTAAATGATGTTGCCAAGCAACTGATTAACGAACCCAAGATTTTTAAGATAAACAACGGTCAAATCACACCTAAAACGACCGCGCAACAAGAGATTAAGGAGGAAATATAGCGTGACTGAGATGCAAGAGCAAACACAAGCAAAATCAAAGGCACAACAAGCCAAAGAATATAATGCTAGCCAAATTCAGGTGCTTGAAGGCTTAGAAGCCGTTAGAAAGCGTCCTGGGATGTATATTGGTTCAACAAGTTCACAAGGTTTACACCATTTGGTATGGGAAATCATCGATAATGGGATTGACGAAGCCTTAGCCGGTTTTGCTAACGAGATAAATGTAACTGTCCAAGCAGATAATAGTATTACGGTTAAAGATAATGGTCGAGGAATTCCTGTTGATATTCAAGAAAAAACAGGACGTCCTGCATTAGAAACGGTCTTTACTGTTTTACACGCCGGTGGGAAATTTGGCGGTGGCGGTTACAAAGTTTCTGGTGGACTTCATGGTGTGGGTGCTTCGGTTGTTAATGCTTTATCAACGAGCTTAGATGTTGAGGTTACTCGTGATGGTGATCCTAACATTTATGGCATGGACTTTGTCTTAGGTAAGGTCAAAACGCCAATGCATGTTGTAGGTCAAGCTGCTGAAAATGCTCATGGAACAACAGTACATTTTACTCCTGATCCAGATATCTTTACGGAAACTACAGTCTTTGATATCGGTGTTTTAACTACTCGAATTCGTGAATTAGCTTTCTTAAACAAAGGATTAAAAATTACGATTACCGATAAGCGCAAAGCAGAACCAACCTATGAAGAATTCCATTATGCAGGTGGGATTAAGCATTATGTTGAATATTTGAACAGCGGTAAAGAAGTTATTTTCGATGAACCGATTTATGTTGAAGGTGAACAAAAAGGAATCGCAGTAGAAGTGGCATTACAATATACTAATGATTTCCATTCAAATTTATTAACTTTTACTAACAATATTCACACTTATGAAGGTGGGACCCATGAATCAGGTTTTAAGACAGCCTTAACCCGGGTTATAAATGATTATGCACGTAAAAATGGGATGCTTAAGGAAAATGAAGCTAACTTATCGGGAGAAGATGTTCGCGAAGGCTTGACAGCGGTCGTATCTATTAAACATCCAAATCCGCAATTTGAAGGGCAAACTAAGACTAAATTAGGAAATTCTGATGCTAGAGCGGTAACCGATAAGATGTTTAGTGAAACGTTCACTAAATTCATGTTGGAAAATCCAACGGTTGCAAGAAAAATCGTTGAAAAAGGTTTGATTGCAGCTAAGGCACGTATTGCTGCTAAACGTGCACGTGAAGTAACACGTAAGAAAAATGGTTTAGAAATCTCCAATTTACCAGGAAAATTAGCGGATAATACGAGCAAAGATCCAGCAATTTCAGAATTGTTCATCGTCGAAGGGGATTCTGCGGGTGGTTCTGCTAAACAAGGGCGTTCTCGTTTAACCCAAGCGATTTTACCAATTCGCGGTAAAATCTTAAACGTAGAAAAGGCTAGCCTTGACCGTATCTTGGCCAACGAAGAAATTCGTTCATTGTTTACTGCATTAGGTACAGGCTTTGGTAAAGAATTTGATGTTACAAAAGCTAATTATCATAAATTAATCATCATGACCGATGCCGATGTCGATGGCGCGCATATTCGTACCTTATTGTTGACGCTTTTCTATCGTTTCATGCGACCAATGATTGATGCAGGATATGTTTATATTGCCCAACCGCCTTTATATCAAGTGCGTCAAGGTAAGATGATTCGTTATATCGATTCAGATGAAGAACTTAATGAATTTTTAGGTCAATTGGCGCCGACACCTAAACCAGCTATTCAACGCTATAAAGGTTTAGGGGAAATGGATGCTGAACAACTTTGGGAAACCACGATGGATCCTGAAAGAAGACGTTTGTTGCGGGTTGAATTACGTGATGCACAAGAAGCTAACGAAATCTTTGAAATGTTGATGGGTGACCAGGTTGGACCACGACGTCAATTTATCGAAGACAACGCGACATTTGTTGATAATTTAGATGTTTGATAGTATTTCCCGGGAAATAACCGGTATGAGTAAAAATAGATAGGGGAGGCAAAGATTTTGGTAGAGTTACCTAATCGAATTAAAGACGTTGACTTGTCCAAAGTCATGCAGACATCATTTTTGGACTACGCGATGAGTGTCATCGTTGCGCGGGCCTTACCTGATGTGCGTGACGGATTAAAGCCGGTTCATCGCCGTATTTTATATGGAATGAATGAATTAGGCGTGACACCGGACAAACCATATAAAAAATCAGCTCGTATTGTCGGAGAAGTCATGGGTAAGTTCCATCCACACGGGGACTTAGCCATCTATGAATCGATGGTCCGTATGGCACAAGATTTTAGTTATCGTTACATGTTAGTTGATGGCCATGGTAACTTTGGCTCGGTCGATGGTGACGGTGCTGCTGCGATGCGTTATACCGAGGCTAGGATGTCTAAGATTGCAACTGAAATGTTGCGTGACATCAACAAAGATACGATTGATTTTCAAGATAACTATGATGGTACTGAACGCGAACCAAAGATTTTACCGGCACGTTTCCCAAATCTTTTGGTAAACGGAGCAACCGGTATTGCGGTTGGGATGACAACTAATATTCCGCCACATAATTTGGCAGAAGTTATTTCTGCATTGCATATTTTGATGAATAATCCAGATGCTACGACCGCAGATTTGATGGAAGCAATCCCTGGCCCTGATTTTCCAACTGGTGGAATCGTGATGGGAAAATCAGGAATTAGACGCGCTTATGAAACTGGACGTGGTACAGTGACGCTACGTGCTAAGGTTGAAATTGAAGAATCTAAGGGCGGACGTGAACAAATTGTAATTCATGAATTGCCATACATGGTTAATAAAGCACGCTTGATTGAACGAATTGCTGAATTAGCACGTGAAAAGAAGATTGAAGGTATCACTGATATTAAAGATGAATCAGACCGTGAAGGAATGCGCGTTACAATCGATATTAGACGTGATATCAGCGCTTCAGTTGTTTTGAATAATTTATATAAATTAACATTAATGCAAAGTTCGTTTGGATTTAATATGTTGGCAATTGTCGATGGTACGCCAAAAGTATTGAGCTTAAAACAAATTTTGCAATATTATTTGAGTCACCAAGAAACGGTGATCAGACGCCGTACCGAATTTGAATTGCGTAAAGCTAAGGCACGTGCACATATTTTAGAAGGTTTACGGATTGCTTTAGATCATATTGAAGCGATTATCGAAATCATTCGTAAATCTCCAAGTGGTGATGTGGCTAAAGATCGTTTGATGAGTGAATATCACTTAAGCGATAAGCAAGCACAAGCTATTTTAGATATGCGTTTGGTACGTTTGACAGGATTGGAACGCGAAAAAGTCGAAAGTGAATATCAAAAGACAATTGAAGCGATTGCCGATTATGAAGATATTTTGGCTAAACCACAACGTGTGCATGAAATTATTTACCAAGAGCTCTTGGAAATTCAAGAAAAATATGGTGATGAGCGCCGCACAGAGTTAATGGTTGGAGAAGTAACTAATATTGAAGACGAAGATTTGATTGAAGAAGAATCTGTAGTAGTTGCTTTAACACATAATGGCTACATTAAGCGATTACCAACTAGTGATTTTAAAGCTCAAAAACGTGGTGGTCGCGGAGTACAAGGTATGGGTGTTCATGATGATGACTTTATCGAACATCTTTTATCTACTTCAACACACGATGAATTAATGTTCTTTACTACAACTGGTAAGGTCTTTAGTATGAAAGGCTATGAAATTCCTGAATATGGGCGCACAGCTAAAGGAATTCCTGTGATTAATTTATTGAACCTTGAACAAGGTGAAAAGATTGCAACGGTCTTAAATACCAATAATGCCAAGGATAAAGAACAATATCTCTTCTTTACAACACGTAACGGGGTAGTAAAACGGACTGCGGTAGCGGAATTTGCCAATATTCGCAAAAACGGCTTGAAAGCTTTGACCTTACGTGAAGGTGATGAATTGATTAAGGTTTCTATCACCGATGGAAATAAAAATATCATTATCGGTACACACGGTGGCTATGCGGTATCATTTGCCGAAACAACGGTTAGAACGATGGGACGTGCTGCCTCTGGTGTTCGAGGCATTACCTTACGGACTGATGATTATGTAGTTGGTGCCGATGTTTTAGAACCCGATAGTAAAGTCTTGGTAATTTCTGAAAAAGGTTATGGCAAGCAAACTTTAGCTAGTGAATATCCGATTAAAGGTCGTGGTGGAAAAGGGGTTAAAACTTCTAATATTACTGCGAAAAATGGTGCATTAGCTGGTTTAACAACGGTTAATGGCGATGAAGACATTATGGTTATTACCAACAAGGGTGTCTTGATTCGTTTCAATGTTGCTGGTGTTTCGCAAACGGGTCGAGCAACACTAGGTGTTCATTTGATTAATCTTGAAGAAGATGCATTTGTTTCAACGATGGCTAAGGTTGATCCTGAAGAAGAAAATGAATAAAATTATAAAATAAAAAAATAATCCCGCTACATTACGTATTTAATAACGTAACGTAATGCGGGATTTCTTATTGCAATCTACCAAATGAAGTGATATAATTTTAATCTGTGGGTATCCAGCTGTGGGTACTTACGTAATCCTTGTTCCCCATCGATGGGGGTGGGGAACCAATAGTCCATAAGGAGGTGCAAACAGCATGACAAACTACGAAATTACTTATATTATCAGCCCAGCTCTTGACGAAGCTGCTAAAAACGAATTAGTAGAACGTTTCGACAACATTTTGAAAAATGATGGTGCTGAAGTTGTAGATTCTAAGGATTGGTCCAAGCGTCGTTTTGCTTACGAAATCGGTGGTTTCACAGAAGGTGTATACCATATCGTAAACGTTAAGGCTACAAACGCGGATGCAATCAACGAATTTGATCGTCTTGCAAAGATCAATGACGGCATTTTGCGTCACATGATCGTAAAACGTGAAGCTTAATTTTTAGAAAAAACAAAGGAGGAGCGGAAATGATTAATAAAGCTATCTTGATCGGTAGATTAACAAGAGATCCCGAATTACGTTACACCTCATCAGGTTCAGCAGTGGCTAGTTTTACACTAGCTGTAAACCGTCAGTTTACGAATCAACAAGGTGAACGTGAGGCTGATTTCATTAATTGTGTGATTTGGCGTAAGCCGGCAGAAAATTTCGCTAATTTTACCCATAAAGGTTCATTAGTCGGAATCGAAGGTCGTATTCAAACACGCTCATATGATAATCAACAAGGACAACGTGTATATGTTACCGAGATTGTAGTTGATAATTTCTCATTGCTTGAATCACGTTCACAATCAGAACAATATCGGCAACAACATCCTTCCGCTCCAAGCGCAGGCTTTAATGCAAATCCAATGCCTGACGCACAGATGCAAAATCCATACGGTGCAGGATCAGTGGACACACCAAACTTTGGTACAGAAAGTCCAGCTATGGGCAATACGCCAGATCCATTTACCGATAATGGGCAAAAAATCGACATCTCAGATGACGATTTACCATTCTAATTCGAGGAGGGAATTTACATGGCTCAACAACGTAGAGGTAGCCGTCGTCGTCGTAAAGTTGACTTTATCGCGGCTAACCATATCGAATACATCGATTACAAAGACACAGATTTATTGAAACGTTTTATCTCCGAACGTGGTAAGATTTTACCTCGTCGTGTAACTGGTACAAGTGCTAAGAACCAACGTAAGATTACTGTTGCAATCAAGCGTGCACGTATCATGGGCTTGTTACCATTCGTTGCTGAAGATTAAAATGTATATAAACGCGCCTAACTTGTTAGGGGCGTTTATTTTTTTGAAAAGGCAGTTGTCTTGCTCGTCCATAATTTGCTAAAAGCGTGGAATGATCAAGATTGCTGGCTTTTTTTAATTAAAAAACCTCACTTTATTCGTTGAAATAAAGTGAGGTCAAGATTAATCTGTGGTAATTTCAATTTCGAAAAATTCCCAACGCTTATAAGTAATAATATATTCAGCAACACTATTATCATTGGCTAACCAAGTTGTTTTTTCTTGGAAGACAGCAGGTTGTCCTTGTTCTAATTGTAAAGCCGAAACGACATCCTTTGGTGGCATGACAATCCGATTTATTTCATGCGAAGGTTCGTCGTTTAAATTGATATTAAAATCACTACGGAAGCGATGATAGATTGAATTGTAGTAGTCTAGTTTTTGTGGATACTTGATAAAGCGTTCTGGAATATAGGAATGATGATAAATATAAGGAACGTCTTTAGCAGTTCGTAACCGCACAATTACATAATAAAAATCAGCTTCTGTGAGATGCATTTTTTTAAGAATCTGCGGATCATTTTCACGAGTAATAGAAAGAACTTTAACAAAATCCTCACTAGTAGAAAAAATTTCCTTATCGGTAAATTTAACTTGACGTTGGACGCGTTTACGCGAAACAAACGTCCCTTTACCTTGATAACGGACTAAATATCCTTCTTTAACTAAGTCTTTCACCGCCCGAATGACAGTAATAGAACTAACATTGTACATTTTAACGAGTTCGGCTTCACTGTAAAATTTGTCACCGCTTGAAAATTGTCCCGAAGTAATGCGACTTTTCAAATCATTTTTGACAATTTGATGTTTAGGTAGGTTCATTTTTTTCCTCCTTTCTACATATAGGTCTAGTAAAAAAATATTATAAGTAAAAAGACGTACAAAGTAAAAGATAGCGATTTTCTTTAATAAAGTCAACCAAAAAAGCAAAACAGAGTATATTGGTATAGACAATGAGTGTAATAAAATCAAAAAAGTGTATTGTAAACGTTGACATCTAACAGTTATTATATTAACATAATAAGTGTAAAAAGCAAAAAAGAAAGGAGCAAAAAATTATGCACACTTTTGCAGTCAAAGAAAAGGATTTTTATTTGGATGAAAAGCCATTTAAAATCTTATCTGGAGCGGTTCATTATTTCAGAATCCATCCAGCCGATTGGCGGCATTCACTGCATAATCTTAAGGCTTTAGGATTCAATACTGTTGAAACTTATATTCCCTGGAATATGCACGAGAAAATTGAAAACGATTTTAATTTTAGAGAAGGGTTGGATGTAGTCAAGTTCATCCAGACAGCTCAAGAAGAAGGATTATTTGTGATTGTTAGACCTTCCCCTTATATTTGTGCGGAATGGGAATTAGGTGGACTTCCAGCTTGGCTTTTACAAAAAGATTGTCGGGTTCGTTCAAGTGATCCTAGGTATCTAGAATATGTCAGTCGTTATTATCAGCATTTATTTAAACTATTATGTCCACTACAAATTACTAACGGCGGACCGATTTTAATGATGCAAGTCGAAAATGAATATGGATCATATGGTGAAGATAAAGATTATCTAAAAGCATTAGCTAAGATGATGAAAGACAACGGTGTCGATGTTGCGCTTTTTACATCCGATGGTGCATGGCATGCAACTTTGGAAGCGGGTAGTTTAGTTGAAGAAGGCATTCTTGAAACCGGAAATTTTGGTTCCAAAGCTACTGAAAATTTTGAAAACATCTTAGCATTCCAAAAAGAAAAGGGTGTTAGTCAACCTTTAATGTGTATGGAATTTTGGGATGGATGGTTTAACCGCTGGGGTGAGCCGATAGTGACACGGGACCAAGATGAGATGGTAGAAGCACTAGAAGAAGTTGTTAAACAAGCTAGTGTTAACTTATACATGTTTCATGGCGGTACCAATTTTGGTTTTATGAATGGTTGTTCTGCACGAGGAACGCATGATTTACATCAGATTACTTCATATGATTATGGAGCACCACTAGATGAGCAAGGAAATCCGACTGAAGGCTACTACAAAATCCAAGCAATGATTCATCGTTTATTCCCAGAAATCAAACAAGAACAACCGTGGATTAAAGAAAGCATGCAAGTGAGTGATATCGAGTTAGTCGATAAAGTTAGTTTATTTGAGGTGATTGATCAAATCGCCGATAAGCAAACTTTCAAATATCCTGTTTCGATGGATAAAGCGGGACAATCTTATGGTTATATGCTTTATCAAACGACAACTAAACGCGATATCGTCGAAGAAAAATATCGGATTATTGACGGTCGCGACCGAGCACAATTCTTCTTGAATCAAGAATTACAAGCAACGCAGTATCAAGAAGAAATTGGTGAGGAAATCTTGGTTAAACAACCGTTTGAAACAAATGAAGTTTCCATCTTAATGGAAAACATGGGTCGTGTAAACTATGGGGCTAAACTTTTAGCTGATACACAAGAAAAAGGGATTAGAACCGGTGTGATGAGCGATATTCATTTTGTTTTAAATTGGAGTCAATATGCTCTTGATTTTGAACGAATCGGAGCCATTGAATTTAATCACGCATGGAAGGAGGGTGTACCTGGTTTTTACAAATATAAATTCGAGTTGAATGAAACTTTAGATTCAAACTTAGATTTAAGTGGCTTTGGCAAAGGACTTGTATTTGTAAACGGGTTTAATATTGGACGTTTTTGGAACAAAGGGCCGATCAAGTCTTTATATATTCCGCATGGATTATTTAATTTAGGTGAAAATGAAATTATTATTTTTGAAACAGAAGGAATTTATCAAGACAAGATCAATTTAGTTAGACACAAGGTTATTGAGTAATTATAGGAGGCACGAAGATGATTATTGGTGTAAGAATTGATGGCCGTTTAATCCACGGTCAAGTTGCAAACTTATGGACAACCAAGTTGCAAATTTCACGTATTATGGTTGTTGATGATGAAGTTTCCAAAAATGATATCGAAAAAAGTGGTTTGAAACTTGCTACACCAGCAGGCGTTAAATTAAGTGTATTACCTTATGAAAAAGCGGCTGCTAATATTTTGGCTGGTAAATATGACAGTCAACGACTTTTAATTGTAGCTAAGACACCACATTATCTTTTGAAATTAGTTGAAGCTGGTGTTCCAATTAAAGAAATTAATGTTGGAAACATGTCACAAACAGATCAAACGCGTTCAATCACACGCTCAATTAATGTGGTTGACCAAGATGTTGAAGAATTCAATGCTTTGAATGCTAAAGGTGTACATTTAATCGCACAAATGACACCAAGTGACACAGCAGATGACTTTATGAGTCTTTTGAATAAATAAACCAAAGGGGGTTTTTTCCATGGATATCGCATGGTGGCAAATTTTACTACTAACATTGTATTCAGGTTATCAAATTTTAGATGAATTGCAAATCAACTCTAGTGCAGGTTCCGCTGTTTTCGCTGGTTTTATCTCTGGTTTAATCATGGGAGATTTGAAAGCTGGTTTGATTATCGGTGGTAGTATGCAGTTAACTATCTTAGGTGTTGGTACTTTCGGGGGAGCTTCTCGTATCGATGCTAACTCCGGGACAATCTTAGCAACTGCCTTTTCTGTTGCTATTGGTATGGATCCAGAACAAGCTATCGCAGCCATCGCTGTTCCTGTAGCTGCTTTGATGATTTATACAGATATTTTAGGTCGTTTTGCAAACACTTACTTTGCGCATCGTATCGATGCTGATATTGAAAAATTCAACTACAAAGCAATTGAAAGACATTTCTTATTAGGTTCCGTTTCTTGGGCATTATCCCGTATGCTTCCAGTGTTCTTAGCACTTGCATTTGGTAGCGGTGTCGTAACAACGGTTGTTGATTGGTTGAATGGTCCGCTCAAATGGTTGGGCGATGGCTTAACAGTTGCTGGTGCAGTTTTACCTGCTGTTGGTTTTGCTATCTTACTTCGTTACTTACCAGTCAAGAAACATTTCCCATACTTGATTTTAGGTTTTGTGATTACAGCTTTGATGACAACTGTCTTCACAAATATCCAAACATTAGGTGCAGGTGTTGCAGGTGTGGCTAAAGACTTTGCAGGTACATTTAACTCATTACCAATGCTTGCAATCGCTTTAATCGGTTTAGGCTTTGCAGTTATTAGCTACAAGCGCACAATCGAAGCACCACGTGGTCCAGTAAATAACCAAACACAATCCAATGATGAGGGGGAAGTTGACGATGACGAACTCTAATTATAAATTAACCAAAGAAGATTTTAGACAAATTAACCGTAGAAGTTTATTTGGTTTCCAATTAGGTTGGAACTATGAAAGAATGCAAGCTTCAGGTTATTTATACACAATCTTGCCACAATTACGCAAGATTTATGGCGATGATACACCAGAATTAAAAGAAATGATGAAGGTTCATACACAATTTTTCAATACTTCTAACTTCTTTAATACCATCGTTACTGGGATTGATTTGGCCTTAGAAGAAGAACAAGGTGTTGATTCCAAAGATACTGTTTCTGGTTTGAAGACAGGTTTAATGGGACCTTTCGCTGCAATCGGGGACTCAATCTTTGGTTCTTTAGTACCAACAATCTTTGGGGCTTTGGCAGCAAACATGGCTTCAAATGGTAACCCAGCCGGCGTATTTATCTGGGTTGTAGCTAATATCTTTGTTATGTACTTCCGTTGGAGTCAATTGGAATTGGCTTACAAAGAAGGGGTTAGCTTGGTAACAACCATGCAACACCGCTTATCTGCTTTGACAGATGCTGCTACCTTATTGGGTACATTCATGGTTGGGGCTTTAGTAGCAACCATGGTTAGTGTTCATATCGCATTTGTACCTAAGTTAGGTGAAGTTACTTTAAGTATCCAAAACAGTTTAGACATGATCTTACCAAAACTAGTTCCAGCAGCAATCGTTGGTGCAATTTACTGGATGTTAGGTAAGAAGAACATGACATCTACAAAGGCAATCTTCATCGTATTAATTGTTTCTGTAGTATTATCTGCATTAGGCGTTATCGCTAAAGGCTAATAATTTATCGAGTGAGTCGAGAGGAGTCGTTTAAATGAAACCGTTGATTTTAGTGAGTCATGGTAACTTATGTGTAGAACTAAAGAAAAGTGTCGAAATGATCATGGGACCACAAGATGACATCTATGCTGTACCTTTGTTACCAAATGAAGGACCAGAAGAATATTTAGCGAAGGTCAAAGAAACCGTAGCAGATTTAGCTGACTATACGGTCTTGGCAGATTTGTATGGTGGAACACCTTGCAATGTGATGTTTAAGCAACTTGTGGCAGGTAAAGCAAATTTTGAACTTTATGCTGGAATGAATATGGCAATGGTCATCGAATATCTTAATTCAGGTTTATTAGGCACAACACCAAACCTAATTGACGGTGGACGTAAAGGAATCCAATGTGTAAATGACATGTTGAATCAAGACGATGACGATGATGATGAATAGTCAAACGAAGCGTTAAGTTGGAGGATGAGAAGATGTTTAGTTTAACAAAAGAAGAATTGACACAAATGGGTGCTGAGATTACAACGCGTGAAATCAAGCAACAACCTGAATTGTGGCATGAAACCTTGGAAATTTGGCAACAACATCAAACAAAGATTGCTGAATTTTTGGCAAAAATTGAATTGGATGGACATGAAAAATTACGTGTAGTCTTTACTGGAGCAGGGACCTCACAATATGTAGGAGATACGATTTTACCTTATTTGCGAGCTCATGGTGACTCTAAGCGCTATAAATTTGAAAGTCTCGGAACAACCGACATTGTTTCACGGCCATTAGAATTTTTACAACCAGATGAACCAACGTTACTTGTTTCATTTGCGCGTAGTGGTAACAGTCCTGAAAGTGTGGCGGCAATTGCGATTGCCAACAAGGCGGTTAAAAACATCTACCACTTGGTGATTACCTGTGCACCAGAAGGAAAATTAGCACAAAACGAAAAGGATAAGGCAAACAGTTATGTATTGTTGATGCCTGCACGTTCTAATGATGCTGGTTTTGCGATGACTGGTAGTTTCTCATGCATGACTTTAGCAGCTTTATTAATTTTTGATAGTACAGATGCTAAACAAAAAGCAAGTTATGTTGCTACAGCAGCCAAGTTAGGTCAACAAGTGATTGAACGAGAAACAGAAATTCAAACGCTTGTAGCCGATGATTTCGAACGCATTATTTATCTAGGATCAGGCAGTTTAGGTGGCTTGACACGTGAAGCACAACTTAAAGTTTTAGAGTTAACTGCCGGTAAAGTTGCGACGGTCTTTGATTCATCAATGGGCTTTAGACATGGTCCAAAATCTTTTGTCAATGAAAAGGCATTAGTTTTTGATTTTGTTAACAACGATGAATATACCCGCCAATACGATATTGATGTTTTAGAAGAAATTAAGGGTGACCAAATAGCTAAACATGTTGTAGCAATCGGTCAACCAGGTACGCCTGATTTTAGTGGTGAAAAATTCTTCTTTAGTGAAGATGCCTCTAAGTTACCTGATGGCTATCTAGCTTTAGCAGACGTAATGTTTGCCCAAACAATCGCATTACTAGCGGCGGTTAAAATTGGCAACACACCGGATACACCATCTCCAACAGGAACGGTTAACCGTGTTGTTAAAGGGGTTATCATTCACGATTTTAGCTGCTAAAATTGAGATTTTCTCAAAAACGACAAAGTGACGGTCAAAAAAGTTAACAAGTTTAGCGGCTATAATTCAACAGTTAGTGCTGATTTATAGCCGCTTTTTATTATTTTTGATGATTAAGCAAAAATTGCGACAAAATGAGTTGAAATTTTGCCGGCATAAAGCAGAAAGAAGGAACAAACAATGCATTATTATGTTCATGCCGATAAATTTTTATTACGGTCTGGTGTCGAATATGGCGGTTATTTAGAAGTTTGCGATGGTAAATTTGGACGTTATACCAAGACTAAACCAGATGATGTTGAAATCTTAGATTACAGCGGTAAAGTGATTGCTCCTGGTTTGGTTGATACACATATTCATGGTTTTAAAAATCATGATGTGATGGACTGTGATTTGGAAGGCTTAAAAGTTATTTCGCAAGGATTGTTAAGTTGTGGTGTTACTTCATTTTTACCAACAACATTAACATCAAGTACTGAATCTTTAAACAATGTGGCTAAATTGATTGGGGATCATTATCAAGAAGTTAAAGGCGCTAAGATTCAAGGGATTTTCTTTGAAGGTCCATTCTTTACAGAAGAACATAAAGGCGCACAAAACCCAATTTATATGGGCGATCCTAACTATGATACTTTTGAAAATTGGCAAAAATTAGCCGGTGGCTTGATTAAGAAAATTGCGATTGCTCCAGAAAGAAATGGTGCAGTTGAATTTACACAAAAAGTTACACAAGAAGGAGTTCATGTCGCTTTAGGACATAGCTCTGCAACTTATGATCAAGCACGTGAGGTAGTCTTTGCCGGAGCAGACATCTTTGTGCATACCTATAACGGAATGAGTGGTTTGAATCATCGTGAACCAGGTATGGTTGGAGCTGCGATGGATACACCAGAAACTTTTGGTGAGTTAATTTGTGATGGACATCATGTTGCACCAGCAGCGGCAAATGCGTTGATTAGAGCTAAATCATCGGAAAAAATCGTCATGATTACCGATTGTATGCGGGCTGGTGGAATGCCAGAAGGTGATAATTACTTCTTAGGTGAGTTCCCAGTAGTTGTTAAAGATGGTGCAGCTCGCTTGAAAGATTCAGGTAGTTTAGCCGGCAGTATTTTGGAATTAATTGATGGGGTTAAAAATATTATTAAATGGGGTAAAGCTAGCCTTTATGATGCATTTAAGATGGCTAGTTATGTTCCAGCTGTCAGTGTAGGTATTGACGATCGCTGTGGTGGAATCATTGCAGGACATGCAGCTGATTTCTTGGTTGTCGATGATGAAGTTAACTTATATGAAACTTACTTGGATGGTAAGAGTGTTTATCAAAAATAAGAGAGTATTGTAGAAAATAAATGTAGATTGAGAGAAAATTTGATGGAGTTTAAGAAGTTTTTTACGGCTATGTTTATTTTGTTCGCTATCCTAGCTACGGCTTCTGTGATAGGTAGACCAACTCAAGTTCAAGCAAAAGCCAAAGCAACTAAAGAGACAACTAAATATGAATTATATCCAATTCACAAGCGACAACAGTAACGCTAAATAAATTTAGTGCAACTTATGAAAAGATTACCAGTCCGGATTTAGTAGATTCAGATATCGCAATTAATCCAAGTTATGCTAGTGGTGACATGCGTAACATGAATAATGCTGGTGCTGCCTTTGATGGTGATTTGACTACAACGGCAAGTATCAATGGATATCCAACCAAGGGAAGTTGTATCTTATTTGATTTAGGGCAAACAAGAACTATCAATAAGTTAAGATATTACATCAATGAAACCAATCAAAATTACATTCGTGATGCGGTCTTTGAAGTAGCAGATAGTCCAGATGCCAAAACATGGACACCAATCTTAACAATTGGTAATGGTCAAGATAAGAATACTTGGGATGATTCAACTGCTAAAGAATATGGTGAGTTGACACATGATGAAAAGAATCCGGGCAATATGTACAAAGAAGGTAGTGTTACAACGCCTGCTAAAGGTCGTTATTTACGGGTTCGCTTCACCGCTAGTTGCAACTTTAGATTTGTAACCTTTGGTGAAATTCAAATCAATGGTGGTGAATACGTATCTACAGAAAGTCACCAAGATATTCAAAGTAAAGATATTGAAGAACCAAGCAAGATTCCATTAAACATGATTGATGGTGATTATACGACATCGTATAAATCTTCTGCAACTAACAGTAACTTTGTATATACACTGTCTAAACCAACAGGAGTAAGAAGCTTATGAATTGTACAGATGGGACAAATCAGCAACGCCCAAGTGAGTGCGGTTGTTTATACAAAAGCTAAGAGCCAAGATACTAAAGAAATTGACTTAGGAACGCTTAATCAAACGATCACGGAATTTGTTTTACCTGAAGACTATACGTTAAAACAAGTTAAAGTTTCATGGAAAGACACGATTCCAGAAATCTTAGAAATAAGCACTGGCAAAGATTATCAAAAACCAGATAATCAAAAATTAAGCGCTTATGTAGCTCAAGTAAGCACAACGGATACGAGCTCATGGACCAAAGATTCACAAAGTACATTTAACGCAGCGTTAAGTGTGGCTAAACAAGTAGTTGCTAATGAGTATGCTTCACAAGCAACCATCGATTTAGCATATGATTCTTTAAAAAATGCAGTCGACCAACATATTGAAAAATATAGTGGAAAAGAGATTGCAGAGTTGTTAGCTAATAAGATTGATAATTCTAAGGGATATTATACCGCAGCTTCTTATCAAGATTATTTAGATGCTTATGATGATTTAAACAATGCATATCAAGATAAAGATAACTTGGATGCCACACAAACTCAAACATTGATTAGCGCTTTGACTACAGCTAAGACAAACTTGAAGTATTCAAGTCTATTAAAAGAAGATGCACAACTCTTGTTAGATGTTCAAGCAGATTTGCAAATCAACAAGGATAACTATACGCAAGCTTCTTACCAAGCATATCAAAATGCCTTAGCAGCATTACAAAAAGCCATTACGGCTCAAGATATGCAACCACAAGGCTACGATCAATTAATTAGTGCATTACAAACTAGTTATAACGGTTTGGTTGATATTAGTGTCTTACAACATGCAATTGCGCAATTTGGTAAATATGATGCTAACTTGTATACGCCACAATCTTATCAAGCATATCAAGCAGCAATTGCTAAGGCTAAAGAATTATTGCTAAATGGTTCTGCACAAGATATTAAGCAACAATTAGCATTAATCCAAGATGCAATCGCAAAATTAGTGAAAAAAGCAGCGCAAGACAATTCCAACCAAGCAATTGATAATAAACAACCTGCAAAAGGAACAGACAACAAGACAAATACACAAGCAACAAATAATGTTTATCAAGTTGTCGCAACAAAGCCGCTGCAAGCAGCTAGTAAACAAGCAACTGCATCAGCAACACAAAATAAAGAAGATGTTTCGCAAGAAGAACAACCTTCTGAAGATACAAAAGAAGCTAAAAGCAACCACAAGACTAAAAAAGCAAAGGTAACTGCAAAAGCAACCACAACTAAAAAAGAAAATAACAGTAGTTGGGCAGTACCAACAGGTGTAACACTTGCAGTAATTGTCGTTATCGGTGGGAGCATTTGGTATTTTAAGAAAAAATAATTTCAAGTGAAAAGGATGGAGAATGAT